>NZ_JBDLNV010000006.1:0-405989 GCF_046042785.1 Rhodococcus parequi
GGGAGAGTAGGACACCGCCGAACACCCGTTAACCGAAGGCCCCCACCAGTATTGGTGGGGGCCTTCGGCATTTCCGTCCCCTTTTTCAGCGCCGTCGCCGACTGGATCCGGGGCGAGGCGAACGTCTACGGACGTTCGGCGTCGTCGGAGTTCCGGGCGATCCGTCGCAGGAGGCCGGCCAGGACCGCTCGCTCGTCGTCGTCGAGTCCGTGCAGCAACTGCTGATCCCGCTCGACCCGGCGCGGAAATTCCTCGTCGACCATCGCGCGGCCGGCATCCGTCACCCGGAGCAGGACGACGCGACCGTCGCGCTCGAATCGCTGCCTTTCCACGAGTCCCAGCTTCACGAGCCGATCGGCGTGTTTGGTCGTCGCGGCTCCGCTCACCATCGTCACCGCAGTCACTTCGCTGGCACGCAGGGGGCGTTCGCTGCGGGCCAGCGCGCACAGCACCTCGAACTCGGCCCGCGACACCCCGCTGGGGCCCAGGGCCCGGTCGAGTCGGTGCAGTGCCTGCGAGCTGATCCGGGTGATCCGTCCGAGGACCTCGATCGGGGACGTGTCGACGTCCGGATAGGTCGACGCCCACTCCTGTCGGACCTTGTCGATGAAGTCGGGCTCGAAACTGACGGTCGGATCCACTTCCTCATCCTAGCCACGCCCACTTTTCGTTTCATTAGTATTTTACCCGTGAACTAATGCGCGTACACTGGTCGAAGTGACTGAACTCGAGACCTCCGACGCCACTCGACTCGACCACACCCGGGGTGCCCTCGCGCACACCGTGGCGTCGAGCACGTGGCGCCGGGCGTTCGAGTTGCGCGCCGCGGACGCGACGATCGCGCCGGCCATGCGGGTCGGTCTCGCAACGGCGGTCGTGTTCGTCGCGGCCAGCCTCCTCGGCTATCGGGAACTGGCCGGCTTCGCGGCGCTGGGGGCGTTGGCGTCGGCGTTCGGACGCTACGAACCGTATCCGCGTCTGGCGGGCAAGTTGGCGCTCGTGGGTGTCGCGGTCGTCGGCTTCGTCGCCTTCGGCGGTCTGTTGGGTGCGGCGGCGCTACCGTCCGCCGTGCTGATCGGCGTCCTGTCGTTGGCTGCGGGCGTCGCCTCCGTCTTCATGAACGCCTTCCAGCTGACCGGGCCGGGCCCGGTGATCCTCATCTTCGCGGCGACCGGAGCTGCCGGCTACTCGACGTCGTCCAGCGACGTTCTGGCCGTGACGGCGGCCGCTGCGGTGGGCGTCGTGGTCGGGTGGATCGCCGCGATGCTTCCGGGTGTGATCCTGCCGCTCGGCCCGGCGCGGCTCGCGGCGGCCCGGGCACTCGTCGTCGTCGGATCGCTCGAACATCGCGGAGCCGAACGGGTTTCGGCGGCGCGGGCAGCGCTCGGGCGGGCACGTGACGTCCTGGCGGCCAGCGGACACTCGCGGGCACGACGCGGTCACGGCCACGATCTCGCGCTGCTGCTCGATGCCGCCGACGATGCGATCGATGCCTGGGTCGTCGACGGCGACGCCGCCCGTATCCGCGAGATCGCCCGTCACGAGCGGGAACTGCGGAAGGTGAGGCGGTCGGGGCGCCTCGGTGGTGTGGGGGATCGACCGAGCGGTCGCACCGAACTTCCCGTGCCCGCCCGGCTGCTCCAGGTGGCGCGTGCGAATGTTCGCTCGGCCACGCTGCGGCATACCGCGATTCGAGTCGCTGCGGCGTCCGCGGCCGCGGGATGGCTCGCATGGGCGTGCGGGCTCGGGCACCCGCTGTGGGCGTCGATGGGTGCGATCGCCGCGCTGCAGGGCCTCAATTTCACCCACACCGTCCAGCGGGGCATCCAGCGGCTGATCGGGAACATCGGCGGCGCCGTGATCGCGGCTGGGCTCATCGCGGCGTCACTGGGATTCTGGCAGGCCGTGGTCGCGGTCATCGTCCTGCAGACTGCCGCCGAACTCCTGGTGCTGGTGAACTATGCGCTCACGTCGCTCGCCGTGACGCCGATGGCGCTTCTGCTCACGGGGTTCACGTCACCGATCACGCCGGAGGCCGGCATGACCCGCATTCTCGACACCCTCATCGGGGTCGTCGTGGGCGTGATCGTCGCAGCGGTGACGGTCAGCCGGGCCGACCGTCACCACCTCGTCCCGGATCAGCCGACGCGCGTCACGACCGCGAACGGGCCGATCTCGTCGACGGTGAAGCGCGGGTCGTCGAACAGTGCCTTGGGGAACGAGACGCTGTAGCGGCGGACGTTCGGGTCGTTCGGGTACACGTCCTCGGCGAGGCGCAAGGTGTAGCCGTCGGCGCTCTTGCGGAAGACGAACACGTTCGGTGCGCGCCACGGCAGTTCGTCGAGCGCGGCCACGAGCTGGTCGGGTGTCTCGAACTCCGTCCAGCTCTCGATCGCCGCGGAACGTTCCCGGAACTGGGCCAGCGGGTTCGCGTAGTGCGACGTCAGGGCCTGGAACCCGTAGTACGGGTAGAAGCTGAGGAAGCTCGTGTCCGATGTGAGCACGACGGTGTCGCGGCGTTCGCCGGGGCGTCGCTCCAGAATGGTCCGGTCGATGTCGCCGTAGTACGAGGCCGCACCGGGTGAGCGTTGGTCGCCGCGGACGCCGTCGCCGTCCGTGTCGGTGTAGGCGACGGTGATGTCGTTCGACAGCACCTGGGGGATGTTCTGCGCGAAGGCGAACAGGCCGACGAGTCCGACCACGACCATCGATGCCTTCACCCGTGGGTTCTCGCTCGTCGCGAGGAACAGCCAGCGCGCGAAGTCGAAGAAGCCAAACACGCCGGCGGTGCCGAGCAGCAGGATGAGCACCGGTTCGAGGCGGAACGACAGGAGCGTGCCGCCCACCGCGGTGAACGCCATCGACATGAGCGACCACAGGTAGATCGCGACCACACCGATCCCGAGCGCCTGCGCGCGACGCGACGAGGTCACCCGGAACACCAGCCAGATCGTGCCGAGGAGGCACAGCGCCCCGGCGAGGGAGAGCTGGAGCATCGGAAGCGGTAGGCGCGCACCGGCGTCCGGGAGGTAGTGCGTCGCGGTTCCACTGTCGGCAGGGACGCCGTGGAGCGCCTCGAGCAGATACGGCAGCCAGACGGTCAGGGCGATCACGACCGCGATCACCGCGATGACGACCAGCCGTACCAAGGGATCGACCGCACCGCGCCACGAACCCTGCGCGCGGACGGCGAGTCCCGCCGCGACGAGCGCCATGAGCGTGATCGCGAACGCCGAGAGCCCCAGATAGAGCGTGTAGAACGCGGCGGCGACACCCAGGAAGGCGCCGGTGCCGACGACGGCTCCCCAGCCGCCTCGACCCGTCTCGCCGGGTCGGTGCAGTCCGCTCCACGCCAGTACCAGGACCGGCGGGACGAGGACGGCGATCACCGCGCCGTAGGGTTCGGCCGACGCGTACGCGATCACCAGTGCGGCGGTCGCGAGCGCCACGACGACGGCCCGGTCGGCACGAATCAGTTTGGTCCACAACACGAGCGCGAGGACCGCGGCGACGGCGATCGAGGCGATCGCGTACGGCTTGAAGGTCTCCCAGCCGTCCATTCCGAGCAGGTTCGCGACGCGTCCGCCGATCCAGAACCACCCGGCCGGGTAGTAGGGAGGCAGGTCCGCGTACGTCATGTCGTGCAGGGCGGCGGAATCGGTGAGGCGCGTGAGGTATTCGGTGCGGAACTCCTGGTCGACCGAAATGCCGTGCAGGTACAGCTTCGTCGCACTCAGGGGCATGCCGAGCGTCACCGTCACGAATCCGGACAGTCCGGCCCACGACAGCACGGTTGCCGCGCGGGTCCACCGTCGTGCGCGGAAGAGGACGACACACAACGCAAGTACGGCGATCGTGACGACCTGTCCCACCGTCGTGACGGCCTGCGTGACGTTCGACGACGGGAACGCCGGCCACGACACCCGACCGAAGGCGAACAGTCCCACCGCCGCGACGATCGCGGCCACGACGGCCCCGAGGATCATCTCGACAGCGGTTCCGCCGGCCAGCCGGGCAGGGGACACCCGCGACGCTGCGAGGGGGGCTGCACCTGATTGCGACACGGCCCGAGCTTACTTGGGCGCGGGTCCGGGATCGGGCTTCAGTAGGTTCGAGGAATGAGTGACGAGCACGCGCAGGCGCCGCGGTGGTTCCGGGAGGCGCTGGCCGCGCCGGTGGAGATCGGCGAGGTTGCCGTCGACGGCGCCATGATCCGATTCCGGGCCTGGGGCGCGCCGGGGCTGCCGGGCCTCGTGCTCGTGCACGGCGGGGCTGCGCATTCGCGGTGGTGGGACCACATCGGGCCGCAGCTCGCGGGCGATCGTCGCGTCGTCGCTCTCGACCTGAGTGGACACGGCGACAGCGATACCCGCGAGCGCTACTCGCTCGATCAGTGGGCGGACGAGGTGGCGGCGGTGGCGTCGGCGTCGGGCATCGAGGGCGCTCCGGTGGTGGTGGGCCACAGCATGGGCGGCATCGTGTCGTTCGTCGCGGCGCACCTGCACGGCGATCGGCTGGCCGGCGTACAGATCGTCGATTCGCCGATCCGTCAGCGCACGCCCGAGGAGGAGGCCGCCCGCCGGAAGGCCGCCTTCGGGCCCAAGAAGGTCTACCCGACGCGGGAGGAGGCACTCGCCCGGTTCCGGTTCGTGCCGCCGCAGGACGCGGCGGTGCCGTGCGTGCGCGAGCACGTGGCCGAGACGTCGCTCACGGCAGTCGACGGTGGCTGGTCATGGAAGTTCGATCCCACCATGTTCACCCGATCCGGCGGTGACGCGCTGGCGGTCGCGGAGCCGCGCTGCCCCATCGCGTACTTCCGCGCGCAGCACGGCATCGTCCCCGACGAGTTGATGGAGGAGATGCGGGAGCGGTTCGGCCCGTCGGCCATCGTCTCAGAGATCCCCGACGCGGGCCATCACACGATGATCGACCAGCCACTGGCCCTGATCACCGGCATCCGCACGGTCCTCGCCTCCTGGGCCGCCGCCTCCTGACCGCGTTTTGCGCACTTGTCGTCAAGATCCGGCCGTCCGGGGCGCGCCAAGTGCGCAAAGCGCGGGGTCAGGGGGAGGGCTCGGTGCGGGTGATCGCGCGGGTGAGGGCGGCGGCCGAGAACCGGGCGAACTCGTCGGAGTCGAGGTAGGCCGCCCAGTCGTTGACGATGCTGGCGGCCACGCCCTGCATGCCGGACAGCAGAAACGGCAGCACCGCGGTCTCGTCCAGCAGAACGCGACCCTCCTTCGCCGCGGCCTCGGTGAGAGCCTCGAAGACGGTCTCGTCGTAGCGATCTCCGGAATCATGCACCGCGCGAAGTGATTCGCGCCCCGCGTCCGCGGCACGTTCGGCGTCGCGCCACACCTGGGACATGCGTCCGAGACGTCCCCATCGGCGAGCGGACTCGTCGATGATCGCGGCGATCAGCGCGGCCACGCCGCGGTCGCGTGGCAGCGCGGCGACGGCCCGCGTCGACTCGACGATGCTCTCGTCGAGGAGCGCCATGAAGATGTCCTGTTTGTCGGCGAAGTACTGGTAGATGAGGCCGGTGCTCGTTCCGGCCCGCTTCGCGACCGACCGGATCGTCAACGCCGCATACCCGCCCTCGTCCAACAGCGCTGCTGCCGCGTCGAGCGTGCGGCGCCGCCGAGCCTCCGCATCGCCGTAGATCGATCCTCCGCTCGATTCACCCACCGCAACACCGTAGCCGCGTCCCCGTTCCGCCACCAAGAATGAACAATGTTCGTTTTGGGATTGAACATGGTTCATTCTGTGGTTACAGTCACTCCCATGACCACTCGTGCCGTGACCCCCACCACTTCCGACGCCGTCTCCCGGGCCGGGTCGGACGCGCGATCGGCAGTCGAAATTGCCACGGAGGCAGGGAAACTGCTGCTCGAGCTGCGGGAGCGTCTGGCGATGCCCGGTGTCGACGCCGCGGAGATTCGTGCGGCGGGCGACCGGTCGAGCCACGAGTTCATCGTCGGCGCCCTGGCCGAGCGGTTCCCGCGCGACGCGGTGCTCTCCGAGGAGGGTGCCGACGATCTGGCCCGCCTCGGCGCCGAGCGGGTGTGGATCGTCGACCCGCTCGACGGCACCCGCGAGTTCGGGGAAGCCGACCGCGCAGACTGGGCAGTGCACGTCGCCCTGGTCGAACGCGGCACACTCACCGTCGGAGCAGTCGCGATGCCGGCGGCCGGAGTCACGTACTCGACGCTGGACGGTCCGGTCGACCTGCCGCCGCTGCGCGACGTGCCGCGCGTCGTCGTCAGCCGGACCCGACGTCCGGAACCGGTGATGGCGTTGGCCGCCGCGCTGGACGCCGAACTGGTCGAGATGGGCTCGGCCGGCGCGAAGGCGATGGCGGTGGTTCGTGGCGACGTGGACGTCTATGCCCACGCCGGTGGTCAGTACGAGTGGGATTCGGCGGCCCCGGTCGCCGTTGCCCGCGCTGCCGGACTTCATGTTTCACGTATCGACGGGTCCGAACTCGTCTACAACCAGGAGAACCCCTGGTTGCCCGATCTACTGATCTGCCGCCCCGAGTGGGCGGGCAAAGCACTGGAGGTACTTGCACGATGACCCGTGCGCTGACCCACCTCGAGAGACTCGAGGCCGAGAGCATCCACATCATGCGCGAGGCCGTCGCGGGGAGTGAGAACCCTGTGATGCTGTACTCCGTCGGCAAGGACAGCGCAGTGATGCTGCACCTTGCCCGCAAGGCGTTCTACCCGTCTCGCCTGCCGTTCCCGCTGCTCCACGTCGACACCACGTGGAAGTTCCAGGAGATGTACAAGCTCCGCGACGAGTCTGCCGCCGCAGGCGATTTCGATCTGCTCGTCCACCAGAATCCGGAGTGTGTGGAGAAGGGGATCAATCCCTTCACGCACGGCTCGTCGACGCACACCGACATGTGGAAGACCGAGGGGCTCAAGCAGGCCCTCGATCTGCACAAGTTCGACGCGGCGTTCGGCGGCGCGCGCCGTGACGAGGAGAAGTCCCGCGCGAAGGAACGGGTCTTCTCGGTGCGTTCGGCGGAGCACCGCTGGGATCCCAAGCAGCAGCGACCCGAACTGTGGCGGATGTACAACGTCCGACGTTCGCCCGGAGAGACGCTGCGGGTGTTCCCGCTGTCGAACTGGACCGAGCTCGACGTCTGGGAGTACATCCGGCAGGAGGACATTCCGATCGTCCCGCTCTACTTCGCTGCGAAGCGTCCCGTCGTCGAACGGGACGGCACGCTCATCATGGTCGACGACGATCGAATGCCGTTGCGCCCCGGCGAGGTTCCCGAGATGCGCAGTGTGCGCTTCCGGACGCTCGGCTGCTACCCGCTGACCGGCGCCGTCGAGTCGACAGCCGCCACCCTCACCGACGTCATCCAGGAGATGCTGCTGACCACCACGTCCGAGCGTCAGGGACGAGTGATCGACCACGACAGCAGTGCCTCGATGGAGAAGAAGAAGCAGGAAGGGTACTTCTGATGGCCCACGCATCCAATCTGATCGCCGACGACATCGAGCAGTACCTCGAACGCCACGCGACCAAGTCCATGCTGCGCTTCATCACGTGCGGCAGCGTCGACGACGGCAAGTCCACACTGATCGGACGTCTGCTGTACGAATCGAAGCTGGTGTTCGAGGACCAGTTGAGCGCCCTCGAGAGCGATTCGAAGAAGGTCGGCACTCAGGGCGAGGGACTCGACTTCGCCCTCCTGGTCGACGGTCTCGCGGCCGAACGTGAGCAGGGCATCACGATCGACGTCGCCTACCGCTACTTCACCACCGAACGACGCAAGTTCGTCGTCGCCGACACCCCCGGACACGAGCAGTACACGCGCAACATGGTGACCGGTGCCTCGACGGCCGACCTCGCGGTGATCCTCGTCGACGCGCGCAAGGGCGTGCTGACGCAGACCCGTCGGCACTCGTATCTCGTCTCGCTGTTGGGTATCCGGCACGTGGTCCTCGCCGTCAACAAGCTCGACCTCGTCGACTACTCGCAGGAGGTCTTCGAGACCATCGTCGACGAGTACGCGGCGTTCGCCGCGGACATCGGACTGGACCACGTCGTTCCGATCCCCATGTCCGCGTACATGGGTGACAACCTCACCGACCGCAGTCCGAATACACCCTGGTACCAGGGGCCGACACTGATCGATCACCTCGAGACGGTGGAGATCGAGGATGCGGTGCAGACCGCTCCGTTCCGGATGCCCGTGCAGTGGGTGAATCGGCCGGACCTCGACTTCCGAGGCTTCTCGGGCCAGATCGTGAGCGGGGTCGTGCGCCCCGGGGATCGTGTCCGCACGCTGCCGAGCGGGCGCGAATCCACCGTGGAGCGGATCGTGACGATGGACGGGGATCTCGACGAGGCGGTGGCCGGACGGTCCGTCACCATCACCCTCACCGACGAGATCGACGTCAGCCGCGGCGACGTCCTCGCCGGCGTGGACGCGCTCCCGTGCGTGGCCGACCAGTTCGAGGCGCAACTGGTGTGGATGGGCGAGCACGACATGCTGCCCGAGCGTCCGTACGTGTGCCAGATCGGCACGATGACGGTCCAGGCGCGGATCACCCGGCCCAAGTACAAGGTCAACGTCAACACGCTCGAGCAGACCGCCACCAACACTTTGGCACTCAACGAGATCGGCGTCTGCAACATCAGTTTCGACCGGCCGGTGCCGTTCGACCCCTACGTGGACAACCGCGACACAGGCGGCTTCATCCTCATCGACCGGTTGACCAACACGACCGTCGGCGCGGGAATGATCGCGCACTCCCTGCGCCGGTCCGACAACATCCACTGGCAGTCCGTCGACGTGAACGACGAGGCCCGCTCGCTGCTCAAGGGTCATCGCCCGCAGATCGTCTGGTTCACGGGGCTGTCGGGGTCGGGGAAGTCGACCATCGCCAACGCGCTCGAACGTCGGCTGTACGCCCTCGGGTGCCACACCTATCTCCTCGACGGCGACAACGTGAGGCACGGATTGGGCCGCGACCTCGGCTTCACCGAGGCCGATCGGGTGGAGAACATCCGCCGGGTCACCGAGGTGGCCCGATTGATGGCGGACGCCGGCCTGATCGTGCTCGCGTCGTTCATCTCCCCGTTCCGGGCCGAGCGCGATGCCGCCCGCGAACTGATCGGATCCGACCGATTCTGCGAAGTGTTCGTCGACACGCCGATCGAGGTCGCGGAGGAGCGCGACCCGAAGGGGCTCTACCGGAAGGCCCGGCGCGGTGAACTCTCCAACTTCACCGGCGTCGACTCCCCCTACGAGACTCCTGCGTCGCCGGACGTCCGGATCGACACGACCGACCTGGCGCCCGAGCAGGCCGCCGACCGCATCGTCGAGGTGCTCCGCGAACGAGGCGTCATCAGCTGACTCCGAAACGCACTGCACCACAGAGAGTTCTACCGAGTGTTCCACCGAAACATGAAGGAGAGATTCTTGCCGAACCGATCTGAGATCTGCGCAGTGGTGCAGTCGTACGTCGAACACCTGGGCAACCACGACGTCGACAAGCTCGTCGACCTGTTCGCGGAGGGAGCCGTGCAGCACGAACCCCTCGGGGCCAGGACCTACCGGGGCCTCGCGGAGATCCGGGCGTTCGACGAGAAGAACGCGCAGGTTCCGTTCACGGTGACGTTGCTGTCACCGATCACCGTGACCGGGCGGTTCGCCGCGATGCAGTTGCGCGTCCACCGCGAGGGCATTCCGGACTTCGCGTCCACGGATCTCTTCGAGTTCGACGAGAACTGCAAGATCGTGTCGCTCAGTGTGGTGCTGGATCCGGAGGCGCTGGTATGACCGCCGAGACTACTGTGAGCGCGACGCCGAAGCCGCTGCCCATGCTCGAGGACAAGGTCGTCGTGGTGTCGGGAGTCGGCCCCGGGCTGGGGCGTTCGATCGCCGTGCGCAGCGCGCTGGCCGGGGCGAAGGTGGTCCTGGCGGCCCGGACCGAGTCCCGACTGACCGCGGTGGCGGACGAGGTACGCGCGCTGGGCGGCACCGCGCTGTGCGTCCCGACGGACCTCACGGACGGCGAGTCGGTGTCCGCGTTGGCGGACGCCGCACTGTCGGAGTTCGGCAGGGTCGACGCGCTCGTCAACAACGCCTTCGTCCAGCCGCCCCACGAGCGGTTGCTCGACGCGGAGTTCGACTCGGTGCGTCAGGGCATGGACATCAACCTGCTGGCGGCACTCGACCTGACGCGCAAGCTCGCGCCCGCCCTGATCGAGTCCCAGGGCTCGGTGGTCATGATCAACTCGGTGGTGCTGCGCAATCAGCTCCCGAGCATGGGCGCCTACCGCATCATGAAGTCCGGCCTGCTCGCTCTCGCCCGCGGCCTGTCGGTGGAGTTGGGTCCGCTCGGCGTCCGGGTGAATTCGGTTGCTCCGGGCTATATCTGGGCGGACTCCGTCAAGCGGATGTTCGAGAAGCAGGCAGCGGCACGGGACGTTCCGTTCCAGCAGGTCTACGACGAGGTAGCGGCGGACACCGACCTGCGCCGACTGCCCGAACCCGACGACATCGCCAACACCGTGGTGTTCCTGTCGTCCGACTACGCGCGGGCCATCGCCGGCCAGTGCGTCGACGTCAACTGCGGGCACACGCACCACTGACCTACCAACGACAAGGAAACATCGATGACACAGCAGATCGACGGTGTCGGCTCCATCGAGGAGCTGCACGCTGAGGCCCGGCAGGCGACCGGGTACGACGACTTCGGCAGCGATGAATACCTGGAGGGTCTACGCGTCCTCCTCGATTCGTTCGAGAACGAGGCCGATCTGACGCCGCACGGAAAGATCATCGCGCGCAAGATGATCGTCGGCGCCCTCTCCGGGCGGCTGGCCAGCGAGGCCAGGTTCGCGCGGCACCCCGAGCACGTGGACGTCCCGATCGAGCGCCCGATCTTCATGTGCGGTCTGACCCGCACCGGCACCACCGCGCTGCATCGCCTCCTCAGCGCGGACCCGGCCAACCAGGGCGTCGAGATGTGGCTGGCCGAGGCGCCGCAGCCCCGTCCCGCTCGTGAGAGCTGGTCCGAGAACCCCGATTTCCTCCGCTGTGACGCCTTCTACCGGGCGCGTCAGGCGAACGAGGCCGACCTGATGAAGGTGCACTTCATGGGCGCCGAGGAGGTCGAGGAATGCTGGCGACTGCTCCAGCAGACGATGCTGTCGACCTCGTTCGACACCATCGCGTACGTGCCGTCGTACACGGAATGGCTGGCGAAGCAGGACTGGACCGAGACGTATGCCCGGTACAAGAAGAACCTGCAGCTCATCGGTATGAACGATCGTGATCGCCGCTGGGTGCTCAAGAGCCCGAGCCACGTCTTCGCCATCGACGACATCTTGAAGGTCTTCCCGGATGCGCTGTTCGTTCGCACCTTCCGTGACCCGCACACCTCGATGGCGTCGACCTTCAGCCTCGCCGAGCAGGGCGGGCACGGCATGTCGAAGGCCTTCGACCGCAAGACCATCGGACGGACCCAGCTGGATCTGTGGGCGCGCGGGAACGCGAACTTCCACGAGGCCCGGGCGCGCCACAACCCCGAGCAGTTCATCGACATCGACTACCGGGACTTCGTGGCCGACCCGATCGGGACGGCCGAGAAGGTCTACACACAGTTCGCCATGCCGTTCTCCGACGAGGCGCGCCGCGCGATCGCCGATGCCCACGAGGCCAGCCTCGCCGAGCACCGGCGGCCGTCGCACAAGTACTCGCTCGAGGACTTCGGCGTCACTGCCGCCGAGGTCGACGCGAAGTTCGCCATTCACTGACCCATTGCCACGGATAGGAATTCACGATGAACGCCACTTGGGAGAAGTTCTGCAACGACCTGCTCGACGTCGGGGAGATCCTGTCGGACCCGATCGTGCCGCAGGATCCGCTGACGCAGGCTGAGGGCGTGCGTTACCTCTCACGTCTGCTTCGCTACTCGACGATCAACTGCGTCGAGTACACCGATCCGCGCTGGCCCCAGTTCACGTCGGCGCCGAACCCGAACATGATGACGAAGATCGGCGCCGACAACCCGGACAACGTCTACATGCGCGCCAACATCTCCGGCAAGTACACGTATCGGATCACGGGCACCCGCGGCACGGTGCCGCTCGTGACGTTCGGGTCACGGATCAATCGGTACCACATCGACGGCACCATGATGCAGACCGGTGACCTGCATATACACGATCTCGAGGTCGACGAGCACGGTCGGTTCGAGTTCATCGCGAGCTCGGAGAAGCCGGCGGACGGCACCGCCTGGCTGCCGATGGATCCGGAGAGCAACCTCATCTCCGTCCGGCAGACGTACAAGGACCGCCGCAACGAGGTGATCGCCGAACTGTCCATCGAGTGCCTGAATCCCGACGGCGAGTTCGTCCCCCTGGCGCCGGAGGAGATCGGCCAGCGACTGGACAAGGCCATCGGTATGTTCCGTGGCACCGCCGGCACCTTCCTCGAGTGGTCGCGCAAGTTCATGCCGCACGCCAACGAGATCTTCGACTGGGGCCAGGACTACTTCCAGAACGCCGGTGGCGACCCGACGATCTTCTACTTCCACGGCTACTGGAAGCTCGCCGAGGACGAAGCGTGGGTGATCGAAACCGAGATCCCGAACTGCGAGTACTACAACTTCGTGCTCCAGAACTTCTGGGTGGAGTCCCTCGACTACCACCGCTCGAACATCTACATCAACAACCACACCGCCAAGCTCAACGACGACGGAACTCTCACCATCGTCGTCGCGGCCAAGGACCCCGGCTACGGAAACTGGATCAGCACCGACGGTCACGCGGAAGGCACGTGGGCGATGCGGTGGATCAAGGCCGACTCGCATCCCATCCCGACCGCGAAGGTCGTGAAGATCTGAGTCGCAAAGCTTTCCCCACGGTCCGCCCGCGCCGCTCGCCGCGGGCGGGCCGTGCCCACAGGTCGACCGACCCGACAACGGAGGACACCGTGCACAACCCGGCCTTCCGGCCCTCGCGACTGCTGTCGGGCGGCATCACCGCGCTCGCCGTTCTGCTCGCCGGATGTTCGTCCGGGGACGCCGACGCCACGGCAGACGGGACGCAACAGCGGCAGTCGGGCTTCGTCGGCGAACAGGCCGACGACGGCGCACCCGTCGCCGGTGGTTCGCTCACCTTCGGATCCTATTCGCTGCCGACGGTTCTCGATCCGGCGCGAACACAGGCGGCCGCCTCGACGGGCGGGACCGAGATGGCCGCGATCTACGACACCCTGGTCCGTTACGACTCCGAGAACGGAACCTTCGTACCGCAGCTGGCGGAATCGCTCGAGCGTGACGACAGCCTCGAGACCTACACCGTGACACTGCGCCCCGAGACCCGGTTCAGTGACGGGAACGTCCTCGACGCCCCCGCCGTGCGGTGGAGTATCGAACGATTCGTGGCAGCGAAGGCCGATGCGTCCCAGACGTGGACGAGCGTCGTCGACTCGATCGACACCCCTGACGAGCGGACCGTCGTCTTTCGGCTGAAGCGGCCGTGGGGTGATTTCCCCGCCCTGCTCAGCCTGGGTCCGGGGATGATCGTCGGAGCCGGCTCGGAGAAGGACGGGACGTTCTCGCCGGTCGGTGCCGGACCGTTCACCGTGACGAAGTTCGCGCCCCACGAAGAGTTGCTGCTCTCCGGCCGCTCCGACTACGTGGGCGGGAAACCTTTACTGGACGCGGTGCGTTTCGTACCGACTGCAGGAGCTCAGGCCCAGTACGAATCCATGCGCAGCGGCCAGTTCGACATCACCTACATCCTCCGTGACGAACGGGTCATCGATCAGGTCCTCGCCGCCGGGTACACCGGGTATCTCAGCCCCACCGGGCAGAACGGCATCGGTGTGATCAACAGCAGACCGGGCCGGCCGGGCGCGGACCTCCGGGTGCGGCAGGCCGTCGCGTACGGCGTCGACCCCGAGGCGATCAATCAGCGCGCGAATGCCGGACTCGGAACGGCGAGTTCGGAACTCGTGCCGGAAGGTTCGCGGTGGTACAGCGGCGCGGAAGGAATCCCGTTCGACCCTGAACGGGCCCGGCAGCTTCTCGATGCCGCGAAGGCGGACGGCTTCGACGGGCGCATCTCATACCTGACGACCCACGATCCCGGCCAACAGGCGACGGCGCTCACCGTGCAGGCTTCGCTCCAGTCGATCGGATTCGATGTCACCGTCGACTATGCGACGGACACCACCGATCTGGTCCGAAAGGTGTACCGGGACCACGACTTCGACCTCACCAGAGGCGGCGCGCCGATCGGCGAGGAAGCGCCCTTCCTCAATCTCTACGGCAGCATGGGCAGCGACTCCCGCAACAATGCAACCGGATTCGCCGACCCCGAGATGGACCGCCTGCTGCTCGCGGTGCAGACGGCGCCGACGGACGACGACAAGCGGGACGCGATCGGAGACGTCCAGCGGTACGCGAACGAGACCGTGCCCTACGTTCTCTGGGGGCCGGCGGCGGTCCTGACCGCGTGGGAACCGACGGTGCACGGCGTCAAACGCACCGTCACCGACATCATGCTGTTCGACTCGGCGTGGAAGTCCGGGACCTGACTGGATCGGCGGAATGCGGAGGATCGCGCGGGACGAGGCGTAGCGCCGAGACGTCGGGGGTGGGCGAATCGAACCCCTCGGGTGCCTGGTGACGGTCACGGGTGGACGCCACTGTTGTAGGTGTCCACCCGGACCCGACACAGAAGGACCCCTCAGATGATCTCTCGCACCGTAAAGACGCTCGCCGCTTCGCTTCTCGTCGCCGGTGGCGTGATCGGCGCCCAGGCCGCCGTGGCCCACGCCGACATCCGCACCGCTCCCGACGGCACCCAGACGACCGTGTGCGTCTACGACGGCAAGGACTACAGCGTCGGCAGCAAGGTCTACCACCCGGACGGCACCTACCAGACGTGCAAGAGCGACGGCACGTGGCTGCGCGTCAAGTCGGGTACCGGCAACGACATGCGGGCCGTCCCCGCTCAGCCCCGCTCGGCGATGTAGGACCGAGGTACCTCGGAACACGAAGCGGCCCACCACAGTGCACTGTGGCGGGCCGCTTCGTGATGCCGTACCTAGATGGGCAGCTTGCGGAAGATCGCGCGCGGGACGTGCCGCAGCGCCATCATCACGAACCGCCACGGGCCGGGCGTCCAGACGATTTCCTTGCCCTTGTCGGACGCGGCCACCGCGAGCGCGGCGACGTCCTCCTTGTTGACCGTCAGCGGGGCTTCCTTGACGTGCGCGCTGAACTTGGTGCGCACCATGCCCGGTCGCACGACGGTGACCTTGGGGCCGAACGGGGCCAGCGCCTCGCCCAGGCCGAGGTAGAAGCCGTCGAGACCCGCCTTGGTGGAGCCGTAGACGAAGTTGGCGCGCTTGACGCGCTCGCCGGCCACCGACGACATCGCGACGATACGGCCGAAGCCCTGCGCCTTCATCTTCTCGCCGAGCAGCACGCCCACCGAGACGGACGCGGTGTAGTTGACGTTCGCGACCAGCACCGCCTTGCGCTGGTTCTGCCACAGCTCCTCGGCGTCGCCGTCGAGGGCGAACGCGACGATCGCGACGTCCACGTCGCCCTTGGAGAAGGCCTCGTCGATCATCTTCGGGTGGCCCTCGGTGTCGAGCGCGTCGAAGTCGATCAGATCGACCTCCGTGGCCCCCGCGGCCTTCATCTGCGCGACGGCGGCGTCACGGCCCGGATCGTTCGGCAGCGCAGCGAGAATCACGCGCAGCGGCGACTTCTTGAGGTACTCCTCGCAGATCGCGAGCCCGATCTCGGACGTGCCACCGAGGAGCAGCAGGGTCTGGGGATTTCCGACGGCGTTGATCACTGCAGTTCCAACCTTCTGGACATGTCGGAGGCGAAAACGCCTGTGGGGTCGACGGATCGGCGGACCTTGATCCACTCGTTGATACGCGGGTACATCGCGTGGAACGTCTCGGCCGTGGTCCGCGAGTCCTTCGCGGTGTACAGGCGGCCGCCGAACTCGAGCACGCGCTTGTCGAGTTCGGTGACGAACTCGTTCAGGCCCGGCTTGATCCGGAAGTCGACGCAGATGTTCCAGCCTGCCATCGGGAAGCTCAGCGGCGCCTTGTTGCCCTCGCCGAACAGCTTGAAGACGTTGAGGAACGAGTAGTGCCCGGACGACTGGATGTCGCGGATGATCTGCTTGAACTCGCCCACGGCCTCCGGCGGCACCACGAACTGGTACTGCAGGAAACCGTTGGAGCCGTAGGCGCGGTTCCACTCCCCGAACATGTCGAGCGGGTGGTAGAACTGCGTCAGATTCTGGACCTTGCCGCGGTAGTTGCCCGCCTTGCGGAACCAGACCTCGCCGATGGCCGAGAAGTTGAACTTGTTGGCCAGGCCGTTCGGGAAGACGTCCGGGAACGTCAGCAACGTCGGCGCGTCGAACTTCAGCGGGTTCTTCTGCAGCTTCGCGGGCAACTGGTCGAGCTTCGCGAGGCTGCCGCGGGAGATCGCCGCGCGGCCCAGCTTGGGCTCGGGTGCGATAGCGTCGAACCAGGCGCTCGAGTAGTCGTAGTTGTTCTCGCTGCCGTCGCTGTGCAGCGCGATGGTCTCGTCGAGCGTGTGGGTGACGTCGCCGTCGGCGATGAAGTACGCCGTCTCGGTCGGCGTCATCTCGATGGTCGCCTTGAGGATGATGCCCGTCAGACCCATGCCGCCGACGGTGGCCCAGAACAGCTTCGCGTTCCGGCCGGCCGGGGTGAGGGTGCGGATCTGGCCGTCCGCGGTGAGCAGATCCATCGAGCGCACGTGATTGCCGAAGCTGCCCGCGCTGTGATGGTTCTTGCCGTGGATGTCCGACGCGATCGCGCCGCCGATGGTGACCTGGCGGGTGCCCGGCAGCACCGGGACCCACAGGCCGAACGGCAGCGCCGCACGCATCAGCTGATCCAGGTTCACACCGGCGTCCACCGTCACCAGACGGCTGTTGGAGTCGATGGTGTGGATCCGCTTCAGTGCGTTCATGTCGACGACGAGTCCACCGGCGTTCTGCGCCGGGTCACCGTACGAGCGGCCCATGCCGCGCGCGATGACGCCGCGGCGCAGGTGCGACGGCTTGGACTCGTTCTGCTCCGCCACCTGAGCGACCGCCTTGGCGATCAGCTCGACGTCGGGCGTGGACAACACCTGCGCGGTGGTGGGCGCGGTGCGTCCCCATCCGGTGAGGGTGCGGGTCTGCGTGGGGAGCGGCTCGTGAGCCGTCTCTTCTGCTGTCTCGGACATCGGGTACGAGGTTACCTGGCGGTAGTGGACGACCCTCGGAAAGAGTGCGCCGATCCACATCTTCTTTACCCGCGTTTTGCGCACTTATCGCGGCTTTCCGGGGTCGGGAAGCGCGACAAGTGCGCAAAACGCGGGGAGTGGGGGACGGGCGGAGCGCTGACGCGCCTCGGGTCAGGCCGGGACGATGAGTCCGGTGGTCTGGGTGCGTGCCTTGGCGAAGCGGTCGGCGACGTCGGCCCAGTTGACGATGTTCCAGAAGGCGTTGACGTAGTCGCCCTTGACGTTCTGGTAGTCGAGGTAGAAGGCGTGTTCCCACATGTCGAGCATGAGCAGCGGGGTGAGGCCGATGCTGATGTTGCCCTGCTGGTCGTAGAGCTGGACGATGATCAGGCGCTGGCCGATGGAGTCCCAGGCGAGGATGGACCAGCCGGAGCCCTGGATGGCGTTGGCGTTGGCGGAGAAGTGGCTGCGGAAGGCGTCGAAGCTGCCGAACTGGTCGTCGATGGCGGCTGCGAGTTCGCCTTCGGGCTTGTCGCCGCCTTCGGGGCTGAGGTTGTTCCAGAAGACGGTGTGGTTGGTGTGTCCGCCGAGGTGGAAGGCGAGGTTCTTCTCGTGCAGGTTGACCACGGGGGCGAGGGCGTCGGCTTCGCGGAGCTCGGCGAGCTTGTCGAGGGCGGTGTTGGCGCCGGCGACGTAGGCGGCGTGGTGCTTGTCGTGGTGGAGTTCCATGATCTTGCCGGAGATGTGGGGCTCGAGGGCGGCGTAGTCGTACGGCAGATCGGGCAGCGTGTAAACGGTCATGACGTTGATCTTGCAACCTCGAGTGCACTCGAGGTCCAGCCGCGTGTGCGGGACGTCACGCCGGTGCGGTCGGAGCGGGTCGCCTAGTCTCGTTGCGTGTCCGGAAGCCCCCACGCCCACGATCCGCACGCTCCGCTGCCGGTCGAGATCCCCGTCACCGACTCGATCGCCGACGAGTCGCTGGACCTCAAGACGCAGATCGTGCGCTTCGTGCTCACGGGCGGACTGTCGGCGGTCGTCGACTTCGGGCTGTACCTGCTGCTGCTCGCGGTGGGGCTGCCGCTCAACGTCGCGAAGGCGATCAGTTTCATCGCCGGCACCACGACGGCGTACCTGATCAACCGGCGCTGGACGTTCAAGGCCGAGCCGAGTCGAGCTCGGTTCGTTGCCGTCGTCGTCCTGTATGCGATCACGTTCGCCGTGCAGGTGGGACTCAACGGCCTCATGGCCCACGTGTTCCCGGACGAGTGGTGGCGCATCCCGTTGGCGTTCGTGGTCGCGCAGGGCACCGCGACGGTCATCAACTTCATCGTCCAGCGTGCGGTCATCTTCCGGATCCGATAGCTGTCTGGACACCTGTCTGTAGAGTCTTCCGATCCGCGGTGGAACCGGTTACATTTCTTGATACCGACCACCCCGGAGGAGTCAGATCGTGCGCTACGGCATCAGCCTGTTCACCAGTGATCGAGGCATCACTCCCGCGACCGCCGCGCAGGCCGTCGAGAAGTGCGGGTTCGACGCGTTCTACGTGCCCGAACACACCCACATTCCGGTCAACCGGGCGTCGAACCATCCCGGCACCGGCACCGACGCGCTGCCCGACGACCGCTACATGCGCACCCTCGACCCGTGGGTCGCGCTCGGCACCGCCGCATCGGTGACGTCGCGGATCCGGCTCGGCACGTCCGTCGCGCTGCCGCTCGAGCACGACCCCATCACCCTCGCCAAGACCATCGCGTCGCTCGATCACCTGTCCGGCGGCCGCGTCACGTTCGGTGTCGGCTACGGCTGGAACGCCGAGGAGCTGGCCGACCACGGCGTCGATCCGAAGAAGCGCCGCACCGCGCTGCGCGAGTACCTCGAGGCGATGCAGGCGCTGTGGACGCAGGAGGAGGCGTCGTACGAAGGTCAGTTCGTGAAGTTCGGTCCCAGCTGGGCGTGGCCCAAGCCGATCCAGCAACCCCGCCCGCCGGTCCTCGTCGGCGCGGGCGCGTCGGAGAAGACGTTCGGATGGATCGCGCGTTCGGCAGACGGCTGGATCACCACCCCGATCGAGCAGGACATCGAGGACAACGTCACGCTGCTCCGCAAGATCTGGGCCGACGCCGGCCGCACCGGGCAGCCGGAGATCATCGTCCTGGCGGGCAAGCCGGACGCCGACAAGCTCGCCCGATGGCAGGACCTCGGCGTCAGCGAGGCACTGTTCGGCATGCCCGACGCCGACGAGGACCAGGTCGTCACCTACCTGGAGCGTCTGGCCGGAAAGCTCGGCATCGGCGCCTGATCAGCGCGGCGGCCCCTCCGTCAGCACCATCGAGCCCGACCGCTGCGCGCCGGCGGCGTCGACCCACGAGACGTCGACGAGGTCGCCGGGGTGCAGCGCGTTCATCCGGATCGTGAGGTCGGACGCCGTGCGGATGGGGACACCGCCGAACTGCACGATCACGTCGCCGCGTGCCAGCCCCACGCCCTCGGCGGGGGAGCGGTAGCTCACCTGGACGACCTGCGCGCCGGACGGCGTCCCCGCCTGCGGTTCGACGTGATCGCGGACGCCCACACCGAGCTGCGGGGTGGGGCCGATGTGCACCGAATCGGAGGTGCGCCCCGCGAGGATCTGGTCGACCACCTCCATCGCGGAGTCGATGGGGATCGCGTACGACTGCGGGGCGGGCGCGGACGGCTCGTCCCGTTGGACGGCGTTACCCGCACTGCTCACGCCGATCACCTCGCCGAACGCGTTGACGAGCGGGCCGCCGGAGTCGCCGGGCCGGACGTCGGCGTTCACCTCGATGAGCCCGGCGAGCTCGTTGCGGGATCCGTCGGAGGAATTGCGGGTGAGCACCGTGACCCCGAGTCTGGTGACCGCCCCGGGCGCCGACTGCGGGACGCCGCCACCCTCCGCGTTGCCGATCGCGGTCACCGGGTCGCCGACCCGCGCGGTGCGCGACGACCCCAGCGCGGCGGTCGGCAGCGCAGCCCCTCCGGGCAGCCTCAGCACCGCCAGGTCGCGGGAGCTGTCGTAGCCGAGGACCTCGACGGGGTACGCGGCGCCGTCGCGCATGCTCTTCGCCGTGATCTCCTGCCCGCCGTCGATCACGTGGTGGTTCGTCAGGACGACGGCCGCCGACTCCGCGGGGCGCAGCACGATTCCGGTCCCCGCGGTCATCCCGAGCCCCGTGCGCGCCGTGATGGTGACGATCGTCGGGACGACGCGTTCCGAGATCTGCTCCGGCGCCAACGGCACGACCGGAGGGGGCGCCGGCGGGGCGACGACGGATGTCGTGACCTGCGCCGGTGCGGAGGCGTCGGTTGTGCCGTGTTCGAGAGGAATCGCCAGGAGTGCGAGGCCCACCGCGGCGAGCACTGCGATCGCAGCGCTGACGCGGCGCACCCCGAAGGCACTCATCGGCTCACTCGTGGCCCTCCCGGTAGAGGGGCAGCAGGCCGGCGTCGGTGGCCTGCAGCAGCGTCGGCGCCGCCAGGTCCTTGTCGGACAGCGTCCACTGCAGCGGGGTGCCGTCGCGTCCGATCACCGGCCATTCGACCCCGATGCCCGGATCCAGCGGGCTCACCTCGTGCTCGCGATCCGGGTCGTAGCCCGTCGAACACAGGTAGATCACCGTCGCATCGTCCTCGAGCGACAGGAACCCGTGGCCCAGCCCCTCGGAGATGAACACCGCGCGGCGGTCGACGTCGTCGAGCAGTACCGAATCCCACTGCCCGAACGTCGGGGACCCCACCCGCAGGTCGACGACGACGTCGAGGACCGCGCCCCGGACGCACGTGACGTACTTGGCCTGGCCGGGCGGGACGTCGGCGAAGTGGATGCCGCGCAGCACCCCGGCCGCCGACACCGAGCAGTTGGCCTGGGCCAGGTCGAGAGTGCGACCGACGGTCGCGGAGAAGCCGGGCTCCTTGAACCACTCGAGGAACACCCCGCGGTGATCGCCGAACTGTCGGGGCGTGATCTCCCACGCCCCCGGAACCTTCAACTCCCGATAGTCCATGGTCACCATTCTCGGCCGCGGTCGAGCAGCCCCAGCAGGTACGTGCCGTAACCGGACTTGACCAGCGGCTCGGCCCGCGCGCGCAGTTCGTCGTCGGAGATGAAACCCCGTCGCCACGCGACCTCCTCCGGGACGCCGATCTTGAGGCCCTGCCGCTGCTCGATGGTGCGCACGTAGTTCGACGCGTCGAGCAGCGAGTCGAAGGTGCCGGTGTCGAGCCAGGCGGTGCCGCGGGGGAGCACCTCCACCTGCAGCCGGCCGGCCTCGAGGTATGTGCGGTTGACGTCGGTGATCTCGTACTCGCCGCGCGCCGACGGCGTCAGCTCCCGCGCGATCGACACGACGTCGTTGTCGTAGAAGTACAGCCCCGGCACCGCGTAGTTCGACCGCGGCGTCGTGGGCTTCTCCTCGAGCGAGATCGCGGCGCCCGAGTCGTCGAACTCGATGACGCCGTACGCGCCCGGATCGGACACCCAGTACCCGAACACCGCGCCGCCCTTGACGTCGTGGAAGCGGGTCAACGTGGTGCCCAGGCCGGGTCCGTAGAAGATGTTGTCGCCCAACACCAGCGCCACCGAATCCGAGCGGATGTGGTCGGCGCCCAACACGAACGCCTGCGCCAGACCGTTCGGCTCGCGCTGCACCTGGTAGCTCAACGAGATGCCGAACCGGGAGCCGTCGCCCAGCAGATGCTGGAACTGGCCGGCGTCCTGCGGGGTGGTGATGATGAGGATGTCGCGGATCCCGGCCAGCATGAGCGTCGAGAGCGGGTAGTAGATCATCGGCTTGTCGTAGACGGGCACCAGTTGCTTGCTCACACCCAGCGTGATCGGGTGCAGCCGGCTGCCGGTACCGCCAGCCAGAATGATTCCGCGCATGTAGAGCAGTGTTTCACGGGTAGCCGCACGGGCGCGGTGGAGTGTGAAAGACCTAGCTCCTACGCATCTGAATCGCCGCGATCGTCGCAGTCGCACACAGTGCAATCGACGACAACAGGAGCAACCACAGCCCCCATCCGATGTCGGGGCCGATCATCTGCCCGAAGAACTCCTCGTCCTCGGTGGACAGGTTGGCCATGTCGTAGATCGCGACCAGCAGGCAGATAGCGCCGACCGCCGTGCCCGCCCACTGGAGGCCGAATCGCGGTGGCGCGGTCCGAGTGACAAGCACGCCGAGCGCCGCCGCGGCGAGTGCGCCGAGGATCAGCGTGATCACTCCGTCGCCCTCGGTGCCACCCACGCTTATCCCCAGGAACGTCACCCACGGTCCGATGCTGCCGATGATGATGCCGGCGCTTGCGGCGAGAGCGCCGATCAGCATCGGACGGTGCTTCGGCGCGGTGCCCACCGGGGGTCCGTACGTGGGCGGACCTTCCGGCCGCAGGCCCTGCGGCAGCGGTTGCTGCGGGTTCTGGCCCGGCGTCGACGGGTAGCCCTCAGGGCCGGGGTGGGACATGCATCCTCCGTGGTGGGACTGGCGCGGAACGAAGTGGCCACATTATCCGGATACCGGCCGAATGGTTCGCAAATCGGCACAATCGTCGTGATCTCGTCGATCGTGGGAATCGTGGCTGCTCCACCACCTCGTGCCATGCAGAGTCGTGCATGTCCCGTTAGCGTCGAATCGACCGATGACCAAAGCCTGCCCTCTCGCAGCTCCCCGTCTGAAGGGACCGGACGCATGCAGGAATCGACGACGTACGGTCCCGGAGAACGGTCGGCGGCGAGCTCTACCGACGCCGGCCGGGATGTGGATCGTCGCACGTTACGCAAGGCCATCGCCGGTTCGGCGATGGGCAACGCCACCGAGTGGTTCGACTACGGCGTGTACGCCACGACGGCCACCTACCTGACCCAGAACTTCTTCCCGGGGCACCTCGGCTCGATCGGCACGATGCTCGGCTTCGCGGTCTCGTTCGTGCTCCGCCCGTTGGGCGGCATGATCTGGGGTCCGCTGGGCGACCGGCTCGGCCGCAAGGCTGTGCTGGCGACCACGATCCTGCTGATGTCGGGCGCGACCGCGCTGATCGCCGCGATTCCGTCGTACGCGTCGATCGGCATCGCCGCACCGATCCTGTTGATCCTGCTGCGCGTGGTCCAGGGCTTCTCGACCGGCGGCGAGTACGGCGGTGCGGCCACGTTCATGGCCGAGTACGCGCCCGACGACAAGCGCGGCCGGTACGGCAGCTTCCTCGAGTTCGGCACCCTCGGCGGGTTCGCCGCCGGCACCGCCGTGGTGATGCTGTGCGAGCTGATGATCTCCGACGAGGACATGGCGTCGTGGGGCTGGCGGATCCCGTTCCTGATCGCGCTGCCGCTCGGTCTGGTCGGCTGGTTCCTGCGCAGCAAGCTCGACGAGTCGCCAGTGTTCGACGAGGTGGACGCGCAGGGCGACAGCCAGGACTCGATCCTGGGTGGGCTCGCCGATCTGCTGAAGAACTACTGGCGCCCGATCCTGGTGCTGACCGGCATGGTGGTGGCCCTGAACGTGGTCAACTACACGCTGCTCACGTACCAGCCGACGTACCTCGAGTCGACGCTCGGCCTGAGCACGCAGTCGACGACGGTGATCATCCTGGTCGGCGAACTGGTCATGATGGCGTGCATTCCGTTCTTCGGTCGCTGGTCGGACACGCTCGGCCGCAAGCCGATGTGGTGGGGCTCGCTGATCGGATTGCTGATCGCCGCCGTGCCGATGTACTGGCTGATGGCGCAGGGATTCGGGTGGGCGCTGCTCGCGTTCGCGGTGCTCGGCCTGCTCTACCTGCCGCAGCTGGCGACCATCTCCGCGACGTTCCCGGCCATGTTCCCCACCCAGGTCCGCTACGCCGGCTTCGCGATCGGCTACAACGTCTCGACGGCGATCTTCGGCGGCACCGCCCCGCTCGTCAACGACGCGGTCATCCACTCGACGGGCTGGAGCCTGTTCCCGGCGATCTACATGATGGGCGCGTGCGTCATCGGACTGGTCTCGGTGGCCTTCCTCCGCGAGACCGCGGGTGTCTCCCTCCGTGGCACCTCGATTCCGGGCGAGGAAGAGGAGACGCCGGAACCGGTGCGGGCATGAGCGGCCCGCGACCGTCGGTAGTCTCCCCGGTATGAGGCTGCTCGTCACCGGTGGCGCCGGGTTCATCGGTGCCAATTTCGTCCACCAGACCGTCGCGGAACGGCCCGACGTCCGGGTCACGGTGCTCGACGCGCTGACGTACGCCGGAAACCGGGCCTCGCTCGACGCGGTCGCCGACCGGATCGACTTCGTGCACGGCGACATCGCCGACGCCGACACCGTGAACCGTCTGGTGGCCGACTCCGACGCCGTCGTGCACTTCGCGGCCGAGTCGCACAACGACAACTCGCTGGCCGACCCGTGGCCGTTCGTGCGCACCAACGTCGTGGGCACGTTCACGCTGCTGCAGGCGGTCCGCGACCACGACGTCCGCTACCACCACATCTCCACCGACGAGGTGTACGGCGACCTCGAGCTGGGTGACCCCGCCCGGTTCACCGAGGCCACCGCCTACAACCCGTCCAGCCCGTACTCGTCGACCAAGGCGTCGAGCGACATGCTGGTGCGGGCGTGGACGCGGTCGTTCGGGATCCGGGCGACGCTGTCGAACTGCTCCAACAACTACGGCCCGTTCCAGCACGTCGAGAAGTTCGTTCCGCGGCAGATCACCAACCTGCTCGACGGTGTCCGCCCCAAGCTCTACGGGCAGGGACGCAACGTGCGCGACTGGATCCACGTCGACGACCACAACCGGGCCGTCTGGACCGTCCTGGAGAAGGGGCGGATCGGGGAGACGTACCTGATCGGCGCGGACGGCGAGGTCGACAACCGCACCGTGATCGCGATGCTGCTCGAGCTCTTCGGGCGACCCGCCGACGACTTCGAGTTCGTGCCCGACCGGCCCGGCCACGACCTGCGGTACGCGATCGACTCGACCCGGCTGCGCACCGAACTCGGGTGGGAACCCCGGTACCGGGATTTCCGCAGCGGTCTCGAGGCGACCGTGCAGTGGTACCGCGAGCACCCCGAGTGGTGGCGCCCGGCGAAGGCCGCGACCGAGGCCGGATACGCGCGCACCGGGCAGTAGCCGCAGCCTGCGCGAACTCCTCGATCCGGCCACGACGCCGGCGCCCGCGCGGTAGCGTGGCCTGCATTCGCGTCGGGATCTGTCGCTCGGGGGTCGAATCGGAGGGGGCACTCGTATGGGGGCCGGACAGAAGATCAACACTGCGCACGGACGGCGTCACGCCTGCCGGGCACTCGTTGCCGCGGCTGCGCTCGGCGCGGTGGCGCTGGGCTCGGCCGGTACCGCCGCCGCCGACCCGGTCGCGGGTGCGCCGGCATGCGCGCCCTTCCGGGTGGAGGGGCTGCTGGCCAACGTCACCGAGACTGTCGCGCCGGGCCTCGAGCTACCCGTGCCGTGCCAGGACGCGGTCGGGGTCGGCTACGTGGGGCCCGCCGAGATCCAGGCCGGCGCGATCGGCTCGGCCGTCGCCGCCGGGCTTGGCAGCCTGGGGCTGCTCGCCGCGAGCAGCATCGACTGGAACAACATCGGTCCCGACAACACCGGTTCCTTCAACGTCGGATGGGCCAACACCGGCTCCAACAACATCGGATCGGCCAACACCGGATCCGGGAACGTCGGGTCCGCGAACACCGGCTCCGGCAATGTGGGGTCGGCGAACACCGGTTCCGGGAATCTGGGGTCCGCGAACACGGGGTCGTTCACCTACGGCTCGCTCAAGACCGGCATCGGGTCGATCGCCGCGGGTTCGCTCGGGATCGGCACGCTGAGCTGACGGCGGCCGACGCTCTCACGCCTTGCTGGGCAGCGTGACGCGGGACTGTTCGTGCACCAACGCGTTGCGCAGGGACCGCGACCCGGCGAGCGCGGCGACCGTCCCCGCGAGCACCTCGCACAGGGTGAACAGCAGCCGCGAGGTCAGGGCGAGCGCGAGGGCGGGTCCGGGATCGGCCACCGGTGCGAGCGCCGCGACGATCACCGCCTCGCGGACACCGATCCCGGACGGGACGACGAACACCAGCACGCCCGCGCACATCGCCAGCGCGATCGCACCGATCGACGCGATCAGGCGGTCGGTGCCGAACCCGCCGAACGTCGATGCCAGGATCCACAGGTGCACGCCGTACGCGATCCAGCTGATCGCGCACCACATCAGGGCGAGCCCGATCTTGTGCATGGTCAGCGGTCGCTCGAGCGGGGCGCGGCGCAGCAGCTTGAGCGCCAGGTTCACGAGCTTGGTGAGCACCGGCGGGTAGGCGCAGACGAGGGCGATGGGCACCAGCGCGATCACCGCGACCGCCGCCAGCGTGCCGATCTGGAACAGCGCGGGCAGTCCCAGCAGGCCGACGAGCAGTGCGGACGTCGTGCTCAACCCGACCGTGACGAGCACGGTGATGAACGCGGCCGCGCCGGACACCCCGGCCCGTCGGGCCAACTCGGTCTGCAGCACGAAGGCCCAGACGCTGCCCGGCAGATACTTGCCGAGCTGCCCGACCAGGTAGCAGCGGGCCGCGTCGAACGCCGGAATCGGCTGCGAGAGGGCGCCGAGGGTGTGCTGCCACGCCCGCACCGCGGCGCCCATACCGAAGAAGATGAAGACGGTCGACGCGACGAGCGACCACCAGGAGAGGTCGTGGATGGTGCCACGCACCTCGGACCACTGCGACTTCACCGCGAACCCGATCGCCACGATGATCGCGACGGTCACGACGACCCGGAAGCCGTTCACCAGCAGTGTCCGCTTGGTGTTCGGTGGCGACTCCGGCCGCTCGGCGGCGGAATCGGTGTCGGACGTCATCCGAGTGCGCTCCTCGTGTGGTCCGTCAGGGCTTCTCGACGATAGCAACCGGTCATGCGTTCGGCGGGAGAGCGAGCGGCTTGACAGCGCGCTCCCGCCACCAGTCGAACGCCGGCGCGAGCGCGTCCGGAACGGATCCGTCGGCCGAGCCCGGCGCGTACAGGCGATCGACGGCGTCGATGTCGGCATCCGCGATGCCCGACCGGCTCATCCCGATCCGATTCACCCCGTGCAACTCGACCGGGTTGCCGAACGCCTTCGCGTAGGGCGGCACGTCCTTGACGACGACGGTGCCCATCCCGGTCACGACGCCGGCTCCGACGACGCGGCGCTGGTGCACGACGGTGTGCATGCCGATGTTCGCGCCGGCACCGACACTCACGTGGCCCGCGAACGTCGACCCGGCGGAGACGACACACCCGTCGCCCACCTGGACGTCGTGCTCGATCGCGACCCGGTTCATGACGAAGCACCGGGCACCGACGATCGTCTCCCGCTCGCTGCCGTGATGCACCGTCGTCAGTTCGCGAATCGTGGTGTCGGCGCCGATCACGATGCCGCGGTGCGGCGCCGGCTCCGACCACGTCTGCGGGTGCGCGGCACCGAGGATCTCGGGCGGCGCGCCGAGCACCGCACCCGCCCCGATCCAGCACCGGTCACCGATGGTCAGCGGGCCGGTCAGCACCGCATGCGGCCCGACCGTCACGTCGTCGCCGATGACGACGGCCTCGCCGATCACGGCGGTGGGGTGGATGTGACAGTTCTGTCCGATCGACATGGTCCGGCGGGAATCCTTCCGGGGGCGGGAGGCAGCACTTCGCTACCCTCAGGCGGTTGCCCCCGTTCGTTCTCGGGGTGTCTGGACTGAATCTATCGGAGGGTCATTCAGTGATTGCAATCTCGAGCATCTCGTTCGGGGAAGACGTCGAACGGGAGGTCCTGGACACGCTGCGGTCCGGGATCGTGGCGCAGGGACCGAAGGTGAAGCGGCTCGAGGAAGAGTTCGCGGCGCTGGTCGGCGTCAGGCACGCGGTTGCGGTCAACAACGGCACCACGGCGCTGATCGCGGCCCTCCAGGTGCAGGACCTCCAGCCCGGCGACGAGGTGCTGACCAGCCCGTTCACGTTCGTCGCGACTCTCAACGCGATTCTCGAGGCCGGTGCCACCGCGCGCTTCGCGGACATCGGCGAGACCGACTTCAACCTGGATCCGGCCGTTGCGGCCGCGCGGGTCACCGACCGCACCCGGGTGCTCCTGCCGGTCCACCTGTACGGCCAGACCGCCGACATGGCGTCGCTCATGCCGCTCGCCGCCGAGCACGGCCTGTCCGTCGTCGAGGACGCCGCCCAGGCGCACGGCGCGACCTTCGACGGCCGCGGCGCCGGCAGCTTCGGTGTCGGTTGCTTCTCCTTCTATGCCACGAAGAACCTCACCACCGCCGAGGGCGGCATGGTGACCACCGACGACGACACGATCGCCGACCGCCTGCGGGTGCTGCGCAACCAGGGCATGCGCGAGCGGTACGTGTACGAGATGGCGGGCCAGAACTACCGGATGACCGATCTGCAGGCGAGCCTGGCGCTGCCGCAGATGGCGTCGTACCCGCAGCAGGTGGAGGCCCGGCGCCGCAACGCCGAGGCGCTGCACGCGGGCCTGAAGGACGTCGCCGGGCTGCGCCTGCCGAGCGAGATGACCGGCCGCGAGCACGTGTGGCATCAGTTCACGCTGCTGCTCGACGAGGACGCGCCGGTCGACCGCGACACGCTCGCGGCGCGGCTCACCGAGAAGGGCATCGGCAGCGGCATCTACTACCCCAAGGCCGTGTACGACTACGCGTGCTACCGCGAGCACCCGCGCGTCGTCATCGAGGACACCCCGGTCGCGACGTCGGTGGCGGCCCGCTGCCTGAGCATCCCCGTCCACGCCCGGCTGTCGGAGTCGGACGTCGAGCAGATCATCGCCGCGGTGCGCGGCGCGATGGAGGCGTGAGCATGAGCAACCCGAAGATCGCCCTGATCGGCGCCGGCAAGATGGGCTCGCTGCACGCGCGCGTGATCTCGCAGTCGCCGCTGACCGATCTCGCGCTCGTCGTCGAACCCCACGCCGAGCAGGGTCGGGCGGTGGCCGACCGGTGCGGCGCGAAGTGGGCCCCCGATTTCACCGATCTGGCCGAGGTCGACGCCGTCGTGATCGCGGCGGCCACGCCCGCGCACTACGAACTGGCCGGCCGCGTCCTCGATCTCGGTAAGCCGCTGCTCGTCGAGAAGCCGCTCGCCGCGACGTACGAGCAGAGCGTCGACCTGGTGCAGCGGTCCGAGCGCGGCGACGTGCCGCTGATGTGCGGCCTGCTCGAACGCTTCAACCCCGCCGTCCGCACCGCCCGCGAGTTCGCGGGAGAGGTGTGGCAGGTGACGGGTATGCGCCACTCGCCCTTCGTGTCCCGTATCCCCACCGGTGTCGCGACCGACCTGCTGATCCACGATCTGGATCTCGCGATCGGTTTCGTCGGCTCGGAGCCGGTGCAGGCGCGCGCCGAGTTCGGCTACTTCCATCCGACGTCGGTCGAGAATCGCGCGGAGGACAGCGCCGACGCCGTCATGCGCTTCGAGTCCGGTGCCGTGGCAACGATTTCCGCGAGCCGCTTGAGCCAGCGGAAGGTCCGTCAGCTGTCACTGCTCGAGGAGGAGCGTCTCATCGAGATCGATCTGCTCCGCCGCGACATCACGATCTACCGGCACATCGACGAGGACATCACCGCCGACGGCAGCAGCTACCACCAGCAGACGATCATCGAGATCCCCACGATCCGCTACAGCGAAGAGCCGCTCTCCGCGCAGCTCGCGCACTTCGCCGGTCTGCTGAACGGGACCGGTGACGTTGCGGCCGAACGTGCTTCGATCCTGCCCGCGCACCGCGCGGTACACGAGGCGACGGTCTCGGCGATCAGCTGACGTTCCCGGCGAGGATCGTGGGCCGGTGCGTCCGGCGCTTGCGCACCACGAACCACGCGCCCTGCCCGAGGGCGAGGACCAGTCCGACGCCCGCGAGTCCCCAGCCGAGACCGCTTGCGGGCGGAGTGAACTGCAGGGTCAGTGTCGACTCCGCGCCGCCGCTGTCGGGCAGCTGTACCTGCAGCAGTCCGCCGGGGCTCTCGATGACGTCGACCGGTTCTCCGTTCACGGTGGCCGTCCAGCCCGGCCACGCCAGGAGCGCGAACGTGGCGGTGCCGGAACCGGTGTAGGTGACGGTCTCGTGGGTGTCGGTGGACGCGGAGTCGCCGGTGATCTCGAGGCCCGGGGTGACCGCCGACACCCTGCCGTCCGGCCACGGGTACGGCTGGGTGCGGGTGCCGACGGTGACGCCGTGCTCCACGCGCACGTCCCACTGATCGGCGGGCAACGCGTCCAGGGCGTTCGGGCCGCCGTACGGACCGCTGTTCTGCACGACGACGGTGTCGATGCGCATCGCGTCGATCCACGGCACCCCGGTGCCGGGGGATTCGGCGAGCAGGCGTCCGACGCCGTCGCCGCAGGGGACGCCGCCGTAGTAGTTGATGCACAGGTCGTCGACGAAGGAGTTGAAGCTGATCCCGGCGTAGTTGTTGACCGCTTCCACCCCGGCGGCCTGGTACAGGCTGCCGAACAGCACGTCGCCCCACTGCCCGGTGGGATCGGTCGGATCGATGTTCTTGCTGTCCGCGATCACGAAGGTCGTTCCGGGATAGCGCTGCTCGAAGTGTTCTTCGAGGAACGACTCCTGGCGTGGGAACTTCCACGGCGTGACGTTGTAGTTGCCGGTGAACCACAGGTTGGTCTGCGCGGCCAGCGCCACGACGGTGCCGGCCACGAGCGCGCCCGCGAGCAGGCGGGGCTTGCGGAACGACACGAGGAGCGCGACGGCGGTGAGTGCCACGGTGATCGCGAGGGCCGCGAGGTGGATGCCGATGTCCTCGGGGATCTCGGCCCACGACAGGTAGAACTGCGCGACGATCAGTGCGGCGGTGATGCCGAGGCGCATCTTCCACCGGTCGCGGGCGAGCCCCGCGGACAGTGCGACGGCGGCGATGACGACCACCGGCAGCTGCCCGTACTCGATGAGGCGGGCGGGCCAGCGGAACAGCCACAGATTCGACGGGCCCAGCAGCAGGAGCAGGTAGATGCCGCCGAACACGGCCAACGAGACGGTGCTCCGGCCGAGCCGGCGCAGCGACCCCCAGCGGATCCACGGCGCCAGCGGCACCAGGAACCACGCGAGGTAGACCAGGGGGACGCTGGCGGCGGTCGACTCGAAGATGGGCCCGTACGGCCGGTTCGACAGCGCCGACAGGTTGATCAGGTCGCCGAGCCCGGGGCGCAGGGCGTCGTCGTTGCGAATGCCGGTCTGGGTACGTACCGAGACGCCGGTGGTGAACGCGAGGGGCAGGTAGACGATGAGCGACATCATCACGATCGCGACGCCGCTGACGAGCAGCGACCGGATACCCGGGAACGGGCGTTCGGCGTCGGCGGCGCGGTTGCGGGCGACGGTCTCGGCGATCACCGCCAGGTAGACGACGGCCACCGCGACGGCGCCGTACGGGTTGCCGGTCGTCATCGCCAGGACACCGAACACGATCGGCACCAGCGGGTTGACGCGGCCCATCGCGCTCGCGCGCGTCGACCACCACACGTGCGGGATCCAGGCGAACGCGATGAGGCCCGACGCCCACGTCGACGCGTCGAAGTAGAGCGTGTACCCGGCGAACGGCATGGCGAAGCCGGCGACGAACGCCATCGACCGCGACGCGCCGTACTGACGCGCGAGGACGTAGACGCCGACCGCGAGCAGCGCCAGGAACTGCATTTTCACCAGCGTCATGCCGACCGCGAGATTCGGGACGACGGCGACGAGGACCGCCTGCGCGAGCAGCACCGGGTTGTAGGTGCCGTACAGCGCCTCGGCGGTGATGTTGCCGCCCGCCCACATCTCCGGGAACAGCGTGGGCCACGAACCGTCGAGGAGTCGCTCGCCGATCGTGTGCCAGCCCGGAGCGAAGGCGGCCGCGCTGTCGTCCCAGAAGTAGAACCACCGATTCGACAGCAGCGGAATCGCTGCGACCACCGCGACGAGCACGGCGAGCAGAGCGGGCGGCGTCACGCGTTTGACCAGCGGCAGATCAGAGTTCACGGCGGGCTTTCGTCGTCGGACGGATTGCGCGGCGGCAGCATCCCTGTCGTCGGAGCGTAATATTCCGCGCGGTTACCAAAGCAAATCGAGTGGTTCGGAGGTCATCGGGTGGAGACGAGCGCCGGGCGCGGAGCTGGCGGCTACGACCTGTCCGTGGTGATTCCGGCCCACAATTCGGGCGCGGTGCTGGAGGAGACGGTGCGCCGGTTCGCCGAGCACTTCGCGAGCAGCTCCGTCGAGATCATCGTCGTCGAGAACGGTTCGACCGACGACACTGCCGCGATCTGCGCGGCGCTGGCCGCGGACTGGGACACCGACGGTGTGGCCTTCGTCCCGATGACCAGTGACAAGGGCATGGGCAATGCGCTGCGGGCCGGTGCGCTGGCCTCGCGGGGCGCGCGGGTGCTGCTGACCGCCGACGATCTGCCGTTCGGCTTCGACGACGTCGTCGGCGCCGACCGGGTCGAGCAAGAGACCGGGCAGCGTCCGGCGGTCGTGATCGGCTCGAAGGCGCACCCGGACTCGGTGGTCGACCGTGGACTCGCGCGCGCCGTCATGACCCGCGGGTTCGCGCTGCTGCGGCGCACGATCCTCGGCACCCGCACCGGCGACCCGCAGGGCACGTTCGTGGTCGACGGCGACCTGCTGCGCGCCCTGGCCCCGCACCTGACCGAGTCCGGCTTCCTGTTCACCACCGAACTCGACTACGCCGTCGAATCCGCCGGCATCCGCCCGGTCGAGGTGCCGATCCGGCTCAGCGACGACCATCGCGCCCACGCGAGCCGCATCTCCGTCGGCGACGTCGTGCAGATGGCGAAAGGGCTGCTGTCGCTGCGCCGCCGCCGCGCGACGTTGCGGTCGGCGGCCTTCGCGGCCGCCTGATCGACTTCTCGGACAGGTCGGGCGCGAGGCGCGCCACCGGGTCCGTTCGCGATACCCTGCCGGGTGTGGATCCAGCGAACTCGTCCGGTGCTCAGCCCCTGTCCGACAGCGAGACGATCGGCCGGCTCGTCGCGCAACGCACCCTGTTCGCCGGAACGTCGCCGATAGCGAACGAGGAACTGTATGCCGTCGTCGAGAAGGGCGGGTCGACGCGGGACCGCTTCTCGCTGAGCCTGCACGCCGGTGCGCGCGCCCACACCAACACGTTCTTCGGCCGCTTCCCGGCCAGCTACTGGCAGCGCTGGACCGCCGTCACCGAGGTGTCCGTCAGCGTCCGGGTGCTGTCGACCACCTCGTGCCGCGTGCTGCTGGTCGCGTCGGACATCGGCGGCCACAGCCGCATCGTCGCGGCCACCACCCCCGCCGGTCAGGGCGCGGTGACCCTCACGAGCACGCTCGACCAGTTCGTCGACGGCGGTTCGCTGTGGCTCGAGTTCGAGGCGCTCGACGCCGAGGTCACGTTCGACAGCATCGAGTGGAGCGTGGAGGCGCCGTCCGCGCCGCGTCCGCTCGCGATCGCGATCTGCACCTTCAACCGCGCCGACGACTGCGCGACGACGGTCGCGGCGCTGGCGTCGGACATCCGCGTCGTCGACCGGCTCGACGCCGTGTACGTGGTGGATCAGGGCACCGACCCGGTGGAGGGCCGTGAGCTGTTCCGCGAGGTCGTGCCGACGTTCGGTGGGCGGCTGCACTACGTTCGACAGCCGAATCTCGGTGGTGCGGGCGGCTTCACGCGCGGGCTGTTCGAGGCGTCGGCGTCCGGGGGCGACGCCGACGTGATCCTCATGGACGACGACATCCTGTGTGAACCGGAGACCGTGCTGCGGTTGAGTGCGTTCGCCAACTGCACCGTCGAGCCGGCCCTGATCGGCGCCGAGATGCTGTTCCTCTACAGCCCCAACTACCTGCTGGCGGATGCCGAGCGGGTGGACCTGACGACGCTGCGCCGTGGCCTGCCGACGGAGAAGTACAGCACGCACAACCACGACCTGTTCGAGTCGCTGCCGGAGCGCCGCGTCGACACGCAGTACAACGGCTGGTGGTCGTGCCTGATCCCGGCCGAGGCGCTGCGCCGCGTCGGGCTCCCGCTGCCGGTGTTCTTCCAGTGGGACGACGTGGAATTCGGCCTTCGCTGCGGCCGGGCGGGGATCCCGACGATCACGCTGCCGGGGGCGGCGGTGTGGCATGCGGACTTCTACTGGAAGGACGTCGACGGCTTCGCCCACTACTTCAGCACCCGCAACGGGCTCGTCACGGCCGCTCTCGACCCGGGGTTCGCGCCGAAGCTCCTGGTGAAGAACCTCGCACGCGACATCAGCCGGTCGATCGTCAGCCTCCAGTACGGCCTCGCGCACACCCAGTTGCGTGCGATCGAGGGTTTCCTGGAGGGCCCGGACGGTCTCGCCGACGGCGGTCAGGCGGCGCTGGCCTCGGTCAATGCGGAGCGAAAGCGCTTCGGGGAGACCGTTACCCGCCGGGCGTCGGAGCTGCCCCCGGTACCGGTGCGCCGCGCGGACCCGCCGCCGAACCCGGCACTCGAGGACGCGATCCTCGCCAAGCGTGCCGTCACCCAGGCCCGGGGCCGGCTCGAACCGGGTCCGGTGACCGTCAGTTTCGAGGACGCGCAGTGGTGGCACGTGAGCCGGTTCGCGCACGTGTTCGTCACGGACGCATCGCAGTCCGGAGTGCGTGAGCGGCGCTTCGACCGCGACCTGGCGGCCGAGATGACCGGCCGCCTGGTCGGCGTGATGAAGCGGTTCCGCGCCGACGCTCCCGCCGTCGCCGAGGCGTACCGCCACGCCTTCCCGCAGCTCACCAGTCGGGAGAACTGGGCTCGACTGTACGAGAAGTAGTCCGCTGCAGGACTATTCGCGGATGCGGACCACGACCTGCTCGTGGTCCGCGGTGTAGGCGAGATAGTCGAACCGGACGCCGGTGCGGTCGACGAACTCCGTCCACGCCCGGTGCTCGTGTTCCTGCCAGCCCGGATAGTTGAAGTACTCGTCGAACACCAGTACCGACCCGGGGACCAGTCGGTCTCCGAGGAGATCGAGCACCGTCCGCGTCGACGAGTACAGATCGGCATCGAGGTGCGCGAAGGCGACCGGGCCCGGATGCTCGGCGAGGAAGCCGGGCAGCGAGTCCTCGAACAGCCCCGACACCAGCTGCGCGCCCGGCACCGACGGCACGTCCTGCTGCGCGAACTCGCCGGCCGGGAACCCGGTGCGCCAGGTCTCGGGCAGGCCCGTCCACACGTCGAAACCCCACACCTCGTGCCCGGTGGCGCGCAGCGACTCGCTGACGATCCGCAGTGTGGTGCCGCCCGCGACGCCGAACTCGAGCGCCAGACCGTCGAGCTTCACCAGTTCGAGCGCGTACCGCAGCGTGTCGTGCGGGTGCCGGAACGCGGGGGCCGTCCGCATGTGGTCGAGGACGAACTGCGCGCTCTCCGCCGTGGCCCGGATGTCGAGGGCGTGCGTGATGTCGCGTCGGGTGCGCTGTTCGAGGACGTCGAGGCGCTCGCTGACCGCGGCCACCTGCCCGCGCGCGTGTGCCAGCTCGTCGAGGACCCGCTTCATCTCGCCGTTGTTCGCCGCGAGCTCCGCGAGCAGTTGGTCGTGTCTGTTCTCCTGCTCGATCCGGGTCTTGCGGTCGGACTCCCGCACCACCTCGGCGACCGCCCGCTGCATCTTGAGCCTGGCCGACTTCCGGAACTGATCGAACATGCGTAGGCACCCCTCTCGCGTGGACGAGTTCGTTCCCATGCTGCCAGGGTTCGGTGCCCGCTGCCGGGTCAACTGCGGGGTGAACGGCCCGCGCGGAACCGGGGTCGTCGGATGCCCCGTTCGCCGCGACTGCCGGGTGAGGGTCCGTACCGGCAAGGCGCTCCCACTAGGGGCGGCGGAACCGCTCCCGGCGCCCGAGCCCGCGCAACCGCATCCACTCGGCGAACCCCTTGGGGTCGCGGCGATCGACGAGGAAGTACCAGCCGAAGCGCGCGTACTCCTGCGGCAGCAGCCTGCGCATCCCCGGCTGGGACATCAGGTAGCCGCGGTTGCGGTAGGTGAAGAAGCGCTTGGTCTCGTTGTCCGGGTACTGGGTGTGCATCCGGCCGCCGAGGATCGGCTTGAACTCGTCGGCGCCGTTGGGGTGCACGTACGCGGTCTGCAGGCAGGTGCCGAACGGCAGCCTCGACCGGACCAGGCGGCGGTGCACCTCCACCTCGTCACCGCGCACGAACAGGCGCAGGTCGGGGACACCGACGGAGTCGATCGCCGACGCCGAGAACAGCGCACCGTTGAACAGCGACGCGATCCCGGGCAGCAGGTCGTCGTCGCCCAGTTCGGAGCGCAGCCGCTTCCACTCGACGCCGCGGCGCAGCGGGAACGCCAACCGGTCCGGGTCGTCGATGTCGCACACGACGGGGGAGACCTCCGCCAGGCCGTGCCGCTGCGCGCACGCGAGCAGCGTCGCCAGCACGTCGGGGCCCTCGGGGCGACCGTCGTCGTCGGCGAGCCACACCCAGTCCGCGCCCAGCGACAGTGCGTACAGGATGCCGAGCGCGAAACCGCCCGCGCCGCCGAGGTTGTGCTTGGAGCCCAGGTACGTGGTGGGGACGTCGGCGCCCTCGACCAGTTCGCGGACGTCGGGCTCGTCGGCGTTGTCGACGACGACCAGGTGATCGAGCGGGCGTGTCTGCCCGGCGAGCACCTTCAGGGACTGGGCGAGCAGCTCGCGGCGCTTGTGGGTGACGACGACGCCGACGATCGTCTCGGTCACGACGCCCGCTCCTCGTCCTCTTCTCGCTTCATGTCCGCGATCACCTGGCGGACGTGGTCGGCGGCGTCGTCGCCCTCGTAGGCGCGGACGACGTCCTCGATTTCGCCGTGCTGGCGGACCTGGCCGTGGTCGATCCACATCGCGCTGTCGCACAGTTGCGCGAGGAATTCGTTGGAGTGGCTGGCGAACACGAGGATGCCGGAGCGTTCCACCAGCTTCTGCAGCCGGATCCGGGCCTTCTTCATGAACTCGGCATCGACGGCGCCGATGCCCTCGTCGAGCAACAGGATCTCGGGATCGATGCTGGTGACCACGCCCATCGCGACGCGCACGCGCATGCCCGTCGAATAGGTGCGCAGCGGCATGCTGAGGTACTCGCCGAGTTCGGTGAAGTCGGCGATCTCGTCCATCTTCGCCAGCATCTGCTTGCGGGTCTGCCCCAGGAACAGGCCGCGGATGATGATGTTCTCGTAGCCGGAGATCTCCGGGTCCATGCCGACACCGAGGTCGAAGACCGGGGCGACGCGGCCGCGGACACGGGCGCTGCCGCGGGTGGGCTCGTAGATGCCCGACAGCAGTCGCAGCAGCGTCGACTTGCCGGCGCCGTTGTGGCCGACCAGTCCCACGCGGTCCCCCTCCTTGAGCGAGAGGGTGATGTCCTTGAGCGCCTCGACGACGATGACGTCGGAGTCGTTGCGGCCGATGGACCCGCCGGCCTTGCCGAGGAAAGCCTTCTTCAGCGAGCGCGACTTGGCGTCGAAGATCGGGAAGTCGACGCACGCATTGCGCGTCTCGATGCTCACGTTGTCGGTCATGTCAGTTACTCCTCGGACCCCTAGACCCAGTAGGCCACGCGGGCCCGGTACTTGCGCAGCGCGAACAGCGCGATCGCCCAGCCGACGACGGTGATGGCCAGCACGATGTACCAGTGGTAGGCCTGCTGGTCCTTGCCGAGCATGGGCGCGCGGACGATCTCGAGGAAGTGGAACAGCGGGTTCAGCTCAGCGATCTTCGCGCGGTCGGCGACCTGGCCGCCCTGGGCCTTGAGGGCCTCGGTGGACCAGAAGATCGGCGTGAGCACGAACAGCAGCAGTGTCAGGCTGCCGAGGATCGGGGCGATGTCCCGGTAGCGGGTGGCGAAGATGCCGAACACGATCGACACCCACAGCGCATTGAGTACCAGCAGGGCGAGGGCCGGGATCGCGGCCAGGTCGGGCCACGTCAGGTTCCGCCACACCCCGAATGCGACCAGCATGATCACGTAGATCAGGAGGTTGTGGGCGAAGAAAAGGATCTGCCGCCACACCAGCCGGTAGACGTGCACGCTCAACGCCGACGGCAGCTGCTTGATCAGGCCCTCGTTGGCGATGAACACCTCGGAGCCCTCGAGGATCGACGCGCTGATCATGGCCCACACGATCAGGCCGACGGTGACGTACGGCAGGAACTCTTTGATCGACATCCCCAGCAGCGCCGAGTACAGGATGCCCATCGCGGTGGCCTGCACGCCGGTGGCGATCGTGATCCAGAACGGACCGATCACCGACCGGCGGTACCGCTGCTTGATGTCCTGCCAGCCAAGGTTGAGCCACAGCTCCCGCTGCGCGAAACCGTCCCGCAGGTCCTGGAACGCACGACGGAACGTCTGCGAATCGGACACGACGGGGCCGGTGTCGGCGTCCGACGCCGGTCCGTGATCCAAGGCTGCTGCTGACACGAGTTCCGAGCCTACCGCTCGCGTCGGAATTGCCCGCGTGACCGTCGTATCTCTACAGGTACTGCCCGGTGCCCGACGGGTGCGCGGCGTCGTCCGGCTCCTGCAGCCGGTGCTGCGGTCCCATGCTCATGCCGGGCGGCAGGGCGCCCTGCCGCATCTGCTCGAGCTGCGCCCGCGCCGCCATCTGCTGCGCGAACAGGGCGGTCTGAATGCCGTGGAACAGTCCCTCGAGCCAGCCGACGAGCTGGGCCTGCGCGATCCGCAGCTCGGCGTCCGTGGGCACCGAGTCGTCGGTGAACGGCAGCGTGAGGCGTTCGAGTTCCTCCCGCAGCTCGGGGGCGAGCCCCTGCTCGAGCTCGCGCACCGACGACTTGTGGATCTCCCGCAGCCGCGTGCGGCTGGCGTCGTCGAGCGGTGCCGCCCGCACCTCCTCGAGCAGTTGCTTGATCATCGTGCCGATCCGCATGACCTTCGCCGGCTGCTCCACCATGTCGGTGAGCGAATCGCCGTCGGCGTCGCCGGTGGGTGCCGCCTGGGCGCCCGCGTCCTGGGTGCGCCCGGCAACGGGCACGGGGTGGCCGTCGGGGCCGATGACGAGCACTCGTTCGTTCTCCGGTTGCGTCATGGCTCCATCTTGTACGGTTCCGTGTCGAATTGGCGAGGGCGGGTCGGTGGTGTCGAAAGTGTCGTGTGCTAGCGCGCATTCCGAAAAGTCGGATCTGAATCACACGGTGTTGACATCGGGTCCTAGAGTGTCGGGCATGGCTTTCGACGTTGCCCGGGTACGGGGACTGATCCCGTCATTGGGCGACGGATGGGTCCACCTCGATCCTCAAGCCGGCATGCAGATCCCCGACGCGGTGTCACGCACCGTGTCGACGGCGTTCCGGGCCTCCGCGTCGTCGGCCGGCGGCCGGCACGTGTCGTCGCGGCGCAGCGCGGCGATCGTCGCGGCCGCCCGCGAGGCCGTCGCGGATCTGGTCGGCGGCGATCCCGCGGGCGTCGTGCTCGGGGCCGACCGGGCGGTGCTGCTGGCGTGGCTCGCGGAGTCCCTCAGCTCGCGGCTGGGGCTCGGCACCGGACTGGTGCTCTCCCGCCTCGACGAGGAGGCCAACGTCGCCCCGTGGCTGCGGGTCGCCAGCCGGTACGGCGCGCAGGTCCGCTGGGCCGAGGTGGAGATCGAGACGTGTGAGCTGCCGAGTTGGCAGTTCGCGGAGCTGGTCCAGCCCACGACGCGACTGATGGCGCTCACCGCGGCGTCGCCGATCGTCGGGTCGGCGCCCGCCGTCCGTGTCGCGGCCGACCGGATCCACGAGGTGGGCGGCCTGCTGGTGGTCGACGCCGTCGGCGCCGCGCCGTACGCGCACCTCGACATCAACGACCTGGGCGCCGACGTCATCGCCGTCAGCGCGCCGTCGTGGGGCGGCCCGCAGGTGGGGGCGCTGGTGTTCCGCGACCCGACGCTGCTCGACCGCATCCCGGCGGTCTCGCTCAACCCGTACGCCCGCGGCGCCGAGCGGATGGAGGTCGGTGGCCACCAGTTCGCGCTGCTGGCCGGGCTGACCACGTCGATCGACTTCCTGGCGGGGCTCGAGGAGACCGCGACCGGTAGCCGCCGCCAGCGACTCGAGACGTCGATCTGTTCGCTGCAGGCCTACCACGACCAACTGTTCGACTACCTGTTGCGCTCGCTCGACGCGCTGCCGCAGGTGACGGTGATCGGCCGCTCGCCGATCCGGGTGCCGACGCTGAGCTTCACCGTCGCCGGCGTGCCCGCAGACAAGGTGGCGGCGCATCTGGCCGACAACCGGATCGCGACCGTCAGCGGCCCCCAGAACGGGGGCCGCCTGCTCGACGCGCTGGGTGTCAACGACGAGGGCGGCGCGATCACCGTCGGCCTCGCGCCCTACACCACCCGCTACGAGATCAACCAGCTCGTCAAGCACCTGTCTGCGCTGGGCTGACGCGGCTCGTCAGTCCTCGCGGATGCTGAGGATCACCTTCCCGACGGTGTCGGGGGAGTCGAGCAACTCGTGCGCGGCCGGCGCCTCGGTGATCGGCAGTTCCGCCGACACGACAGGCGCGACGATCCCGTCGCCGACCAGCGGCCACAGCTTGTCGCGCACCGCGGCGATCACGGCGGCCTTGCTCGACGGCCCGGTCTCCGGTCGTCCCCGCAACCCGGTCGCGAGCACGCGGGCGCGCTTGCCGAGCAGCTTGCCGATGTCCAGTTCGCCCTTGCGGCCGCCCTGCATGCCGATGATCACCAGCTGGCCGTCGGGCGCGAGCGCGTCGATGTTGCGATCCAGGTACGACGCCCCCATGTTGTCGAGGATGATGTCGGCGCCTCGGCCGCGGGTGGCCTCGCGCAGCACCTCGACGAAGTCGGCCTCGCGGTAGTTGATGAGGATCTCGGCGCCCAGTTCGGCGCAGCGCTCGAGCTTGTCCGCGGATCCCGCGGTGACGGCGACGCGGGCGCCGAGGGCCTTGCCGACCTGGATGGCGTGGGTGCCGATGCCCCCGCCGCCGCCGTGGACCAGCAGTACCTGGCCGGCGTGCAGGCCGCATTCCATCACCAGGTTCGACCACACGGTGCAGGCGACCTCCGGCAGCGACGCCGCGGCCCGCAGGTCCAGGCCCTCCGGCACGGGCAGCAGCTGGGTGGCGGGGACCGCGACCTTCTCGGCGTAGCCGCCGCCGGCGAGCAGCGCCGCGACGCGGTCGCCCACCTTCCAGCCGTGCACGTCGGGGCCGATCTCGGCGATCACCCCCGAACACTCGAGGCCGATGATCTCGCTCGCGCCGGGCGGCGGCGGATAGAAACCCTGCCGTTGCAGCAGATCGGCACGGTTGACGGCGGTGGCGGCCACGTCGAGGAGGACCTCGCCGCGGCCGGGAGTCGGATCGGGAACCTCGGACCAGGACATCACGTCGGGTCCCCCGGGCTCGGAAACTGTGATCGCGTACATGGTCCCGACGCTAGTCGGCTCGCGCGTTCGGCACCGCACGAGCGTTCCCCGTGCCGGTACGCGGCGCGGTTCGGGGTGCGGATGCGCCGCGGACAACGTTTGGTGGCCAACGGAACTCGCGTTCCGTGGGTCATCGCAGGCGAGACCGGACCAGTCTCCTCTTTTCGTCCGAAAGATGTTGTCTGCGAACGAGATGGGCGGGGCCCCCACGAATGCCCTTGGTGGGTGCGGATCCGGCGAAAGGGGTCGACCGGTTTGACGAACCTCACGAAACCCGTGCGAGCGTGCTGCACACTGTCGAACGACCGTTAGCACTACGATGCACTGGTGACAGCAGATGCTCGAGTAACCACGGGTGCCGGGGTGGCGTGGCTCGGTGCCGACGAAATGCGCGCGTGGCGCGGTTTCATCGACGGCAGTCAACGACTTATGGGCGTACTGAACCGAGAGTTACAGTCCGCGCACGACATGTCGCTCGCCGAATACCGGATCCTCGTGATGCTGTCGGAGTCGCCGGACGGATCGCTGCGCATGAGCGACCTCGCCGACGGCGTGCTGTCGTCGCGCAGCCGGCTCACCCACCAGATCCGCCGCATGGAGACCGAGGGCATGGTCGAGCGCAGCCAGTGCGTCGAGGACGGCCGCGGTGTGCTCGCGGTCGTCACCGACGAGGGCCGGCGCCGGCTCTCCGAGGCCGCGCCGACGCATCTGGCCGGTGTCCGCCACTACCTGATCAACCTGCTCGACAAGCAGGAGATGCGGGTGCTGGCGAACGTCTTCGACAAGGTCGACACCGCCATTGGGGACCGCGCCGTCGGCTGAGCGGTTTCACGCGCCACCGTCCGTGCGGTTAGGATCCCCCACGGAAGCGTGGCAGAGCGGCCGAATGCACTCGCCTTGAAAGCGAGCGTGGCGTTAAACCCACCGGGGGTTCAAATCCCTCCGCTTCCGCCGATGGAAGAAGGCTCTGATCTGGTTTCGATCGCCAGGTCAGGGCCTTTTTCGTTCCCGGTGAGCTGGCACCGAAGAGCAATGGAGCCCGGCCGATCGCCATGGCAGCAGCCGGGTAACAGTGCGGACCGTTAGCCGGACGGCCGGGAGACGGCGGGACTACAGTCGGCCGGACTCGTCCTTCGACCCCGAGGTGGGATCGCGATGAAGCTGATCAAAACGGTGGCAGCATCGGCGCTGGTCGTCGCAGCGTTATTCGTCGGAGCCGGGACCGCGCACGCGGACCCGCCGCCGACCACCCAGCAGCCACTGACCAAACAGCAGGCATACGACAACATGTTGAACGAGTTGGGTATCGGCTGGGAGCAAGGCGGTGCCGAGGGGGCCGCGACGGGCTCCGCCATAGGTCTCGGCATCGGCTGCATATCGATGTTCCCGGGCAGCCTCGCCGGCTGCATCATCGGCGGCCCGACCGGCGCCGTCATCGGAGGCCTCATCGGCATCGGCAACGGCAACCCGAAGGCCCAGCAGGCCATCGAAACGTACCTGAACACTCCCTAGGCCGAAGCGCCGGCAGCTGGATGAACAGCTGAGGGGCGCGGCATCCGCGCAGCGCTAGCCGGCGCAGTCGATGCACGCGCGGGCGGCAGGCAGGGCGTCGAGCCGGGCCTCGCTGATCGGCTTGCCGCAGCGGGCGCAGACGCCGTACGTGCCGTGCTCGAGCCGTTGCGTCGCCGCGTCGAGTTCGTCGAGGTCGTGGCGCGCGTCGGCGAGCAGTGCGACGACCTGGGCGCGTTCGAACGCGATGGTCGAGCCCTCGGGGTCGTGCTCGTCGTCGTCGGTCGTGAACTCGGAGCCCTCGACGATCGCGGTGAACCGGGCCGAAAGCGACTCGATGCGTCGTTCCACGTCGGCACGCTCGGCGGCGATCCGGGCGCGGGGATCGGGAACGGACATCGATGAACCTCCATGCACGCGCGTGATGGGGAGAAGTAGAGCGGACCGATGCGCTCGGTCGCCTCACGGCGAAAGGCGCAACGCGGCTCCAGCCGAACGGAACTCCGCGAAGGCAGATAATTGAGCCCGGGGGACACGGAGCGCATCGATCCGAACAGGTCAACGCCGCCCCCTGCGGGGGTATTCCGGGGGATCATAGTGATGTAGGCCACCCCTCGGCCGTTGCCCGGCGACGCCTCGGATCCGTACGTACCGTGGGTGTCCACCGATACCCAGGGGGAGGGCGGAGGAACGATGGGTCGATCAGCAATGACGGTAGCGGGGGTCGTCCTCGCGCTGTCGATGTCCGGACCGGCGCTCGTCGCACAGGCGACGCCCGCCGACCAGACACCGCCGGTGGTCGAGGCCGCCGCGCGCATCGACCACGTGGAGCAGATGGGCGATCGGCGCACCGCGCTGTTCGTGTTCTCGCCGGCGATGGACAAGGTGGTGCAGGTACAGATCCTGCACCCGACCGGGACGGCGAAGCGGCCGTCGCTGTATCTGCTCGACGGCGTCAGCGCCGGCTCCGAGTCCGACTACACCGAGAGCACCTGGACGCAGAAGACCGACGCGGTGGAGTTCTTCGCCGACAAGAACGTCAACGTGGTGCTGCCGGTCGGTGGCACCGCCAGCTACTACACCGATTGGGAAAGAACCGATCCCGTGCTGGGTAACAACCGGTGGGAGACGTTCCTGACCAAGGAGCTGCCGCCGATCGTCGACGAACAGTTCCACGGTGACGGCACCAACGCGATCGCCGGACTGTCGATGGGTGCGCAGGGTGCGATGACGCTGGCCGCCCGCAATCCCGACCTCTATCGGGGTGTCGCCGCGTTGAGCGGTTGCATGGACACCGGTCGGATCGAATCGCAGGCGGCGGTGCGCGGCACCGTCGCGTCGAAGGGCGGCGACGCCGACAACATGTGGGGCCCGGGCGCCGATCCGGCCTGGCCCGCGCACGATCCGACGGTGAACGCGGAAAGTCTGCGGGGGAAGGACATTTTCGTCTCCACCGGCAACGGGCTCGCGGGACCGTACGAACTGGGCGCACCGGATGCCGTCGAGAAGGTGGTGGTCGGGGGACCGCTCGAGGCCGCGTCCAACTCGTGCACCCAGTTGTTCGAGTCCCGGCTGGACCAGTTGGGGATACCCGCGACTTTCCTGTTCCGGCCGTACGGAACTCATTCGTGGCCGTACTGGCAGGACGACCTGCGGGCCGCATGGCCGACGCTGGCCCGCGCCTTGGGGCTGTGACCGTCGGCCGTCAGCCGAGCGCGTCGGACAGCAGCGCCAGGTAGTGGTCGACCGGTCCCACGGTGAGCAGTCCGCTCGACGCGCCCGCGATCTGGCCTGCCGCCGGAGCGAGAGCGTCGTGGCTGCGCCTCATGAGCGCGGTGTCGTCCACGGCGACCGCCGCCGTCGCGGCAAGTGCCCACAGCGCCTCGGCGAGGTGGTCCGCGGGTGGATCCGGGAGGGACCGCGCCGCGGCCGCCGCCTGCTCGGGGCGGTCGTCGGCCAGGAGGAGCAGCGGGCGTGCCCACGGTTCGTACGGGCCCCAGTCGGTGTCGGGGTCGACCGTGATCGGGCGTCGTTGCCACACGCGCAGGCACAGCACGGCCAGCGGCAGGATGCCCCGGTCGACGCCCGGCATGCCGGAGCCCTCGAGGCTCCGTGCGGCGGCTCGGAACCCGGATTCGGCTTCCGCCCAGGGTGTTCCGTCGGCTGCCCGGCGCATCGCGCGATACCACTCGACGAACGGCGCCACCAGCGGACGCTCGTGCCGCGCACCGAGCGCCGCCACCGCGTCGGCCTCGCGGTCCGCGTCGCCGAAGCGCCCCAGCCCGCCGAGGGCCTGCATGCGGATCAGGTGACCGAGGACCTCGAAGTTCACCAGCGCGTGCCGACTTGCCAGCGCGAGCACCTCCTGACCGATCGAATCGCGCTCGCGCGCAAGGCCGCAGCGGTGGAACGACTGCATGAACACTGCGCTCAGGGCATGGGCCAGCAGGGCGGGATCGTCGAGATCGCGGGCCAGGCGCTCGGATTCCGCGGCCGCGCGGACCCGCGGCCGCGTCGCGGGCGCCGCGCGACTCCATCGCGATGACCGCGAGCAGTCGGGAGCGCACACTGTCGTTGCCGTCGGGCAGGGCCGTCAGTGCGCGCCGGGCGGCCGCGACGACGCGGGCCGCCTGCTCGGGGTCGTCGGAGCGCGCCCACACGCCGGGCACGTCGTAGCTTCCGATCACCCGGGCGGTGAGTACGGGATCGCCGAGTTGCTCTGCGGCGGTGATGGTTGCGAGCCGTTGCTCACGGGCTGCGGTCAGCCCGGCGCCGCCGGTGACCGCGAGGCTGCGCAGCAGGCTCACCGCGGACTCGAGCCGTGCTCGGGAGCCGGCCCCGGAAACCCGGTGGTAGGCCGCGGCCGCGGCGGTGAAGACCTGCTCCGTGCCGGTGCTGTCGCGAGGCGGAGCCAACGCCGGATTCTGCTGTAGAACATCGATTTCCAGTTGGGCCAGCGCGGGGGACGGATCGATTCCGAGGTCGTCCGCGAGGAGTGCTCGCGCGCGGCGCAGCACGGCGAGCGACTCGCCTTGCCGGCCGCAGCGGTAGAGCGCGAGACCGAGCAGCCGCCACCCTTCCTCCCGCCACGGATGCTCGGTGACGTGCGCGTCGAGTTCCGGGACGGCGTCGGCTCCCCGATCGAGCGCCAGGAGGGCCTCCGCCCGGCGTTCCACGGCCACCAGCCTGAGCTGCTCCAGGCGTGCGCGTTCGCTTCGCGCCCAATCCATCTCGTCGAAGTCGGCGTAGGCGGGCCCACGCCACGACGCGAGCGCGATGTCGAGGACCTCGCGGGCGCGGGCGGGCGGCATGCCGACCGCCTCGGCGACCATCCGCTCGAAGGTCCACGCGTCGACCGCATCCGGGGCGGCGCGTACCGCGTACCCGGGCCCCTCGGTGACGAGCAGGGTGGCGGCGGCACGCGGCGGCCGGTCCGGTTCGAGGGCTCTGCGCAGCGCGGCGACGAACGTGCGGACGGCAGCGGCCGCACCGTCCGGGGGTGAGTCCCAGAGGTCGTCGATCAGTACGTTCAGCGGGACGATCCGGCCCCGGGCCGCGAGCAGGCGGGCGAGGACGGCACGGTGGCGCGGCCCCTTCAACGCGAGGGGACGCCCACCGTCGTCCCACGCGGCGGTGGGGCCGAGTACGCCGAACGTCGTCGACATCGGTGCTTCCCTTCCTCGCTGCGTGCTCATCGAATGCTCATCCGGTCCGGCCAGGGTGGACGGTGCATCGACGACAGCGAAAGGACCGACACATGTCCGCAGTGCACTCCGGGCCCACGATTCCCGGCTTCGACTACCAGCGGGTGACCGCGGCCGACGGCGTCGAACTCGACGTCGCCACCGGCGGGACGGGCGCCCCGATCGTACTCCTGCACGGGTTCCCGCAGACCCACCTCATGTGGCGTCACGTCGCCTCCGCGCTGGCCTCCGACCACACGGTGATCTGCCCCGACCTGCGCGGCTACGGTGCGAGCGACAAGCCGGTGGAGACGGACCGTGACGTGTACTCCAAGCGCACCATGGCGGCCGACGTGGTCGCCGTCGCCGCCGCGCTCGGCCACGACCGCTTCGCCCTGGCCGGCCACGACCGGGGTGCGCTCGTCGCGGTCCGGGCCGCGCTGGACCATCCCGGCACCGTCACGCACCTCGCGAGCCTCGACGTGCTGCCCACCCTCGACATGTGGGACGTGCTGCACGGGGCCGACGCGGCCGTGGCGTTCCACCTGTACCTGATGGCACAGCCGCCCGGACTGCCGGAACGGATGATCGAGGCGAGCGCCGACGCGTTCTTCGGGTACTTCCTCGATATGTGGTCGCCGAATCGCGCCGCGATTCCCGACGATGTTCGCGCCGAATACCTTCGGGCCTCGCGGGAGGCCGTGCCGTCGATCGTCGCCGACTACCGGGCCTCGGCCGGCATCGACGTCGAACACGACCGCGCCGATCGCGAGTCGGGGCGACGACTCGCCATGCCGGTGGTTGTCGTCCAGCAGAACTGGGGTGATGCTCTCGGCTACGACGCCGCTGCGCTCTGGCGGGCGTGGGCGCCCGACCTGGTTCACCGGACGACGGCCGCGGGGCACTTCATGGCCGAGGAGTCGCCGCAGGAGATCGTCGCCGTGCTCCGCGATCTCCTTGTGAGGTGAACCGGTGACCCATGTGTGCGGTGACCTCGGAGTCCGGTTGCGAGGTCCATGGGAACAAAACCTTTCGGTCGTACGGGGTTACGCGGTTGCGCAATTGCCATCGTGCGGCGCGGACCTGTGTGCACCCTTGACTGGCTCTGGCAGTCTTCTGGCAGATCCGACGGAACCGGCGGAGGTCAGTTCGGGGCCGCGGTCGCGATGCGGTCGGGTGCGGGCGGTGCGACGGGGGAGTGGGCGTCGAGATAGGACGTGAGGGCTTCGAGATCGTTTCCGGCGGAAGCGGGCTCGGTTCCACCGCGCAGTGCGGTGAAGCCGTCGCCGCCGTCGGCGAGGAACTTGTTGACCGCCACTCGGTAGCGGCCGTCCGGCGCGACGGGGGTGCCGTCGACCCGGAGGTCCGCGATGCGTGATCCCGCGGGTGCGGCGCGGTCGATCCGGTAGGTCAACGACGCCGACGGCGTCAGGATCAGTTCGAGGGGTGAGCCGTCGGGGCGCGTCTGGAACTGTTGTTCCAGAACCTCTTCGAGCTGCACGCCGGTGAGTGTGCGCACCTCGAGCGGGTTGACGAATGGCTGCACCTGGTAGGCGTCGCCGAACGTGACCGTCCCGTCGGCGCCGTGGAGCAGGTCGGTTCGCACGCCGCCGGGATTGGTGAGGGCGAGCTGTGCGCCGCGGCCGCGGGCGGCCGCGAGTTGGGCGTCGGCGACGAGGTTGCCGAGCGGGCTCTCCCCGCTCGGGCCGGGCTCCCGGGTGATGTCGGCGGTGACCGAACCGACCGGCCGCTGGGCCACCTCCGCCGACTGCAGGCCGGCGCGGTCGACGAGATCGGAGACCTGTGGATCCGGCGGGATGTCGTGCGTGACGATCTGATTGAACGCCTGGATGCTCGGCCGGTCCACCTCGCCGGTAGCCCGGTCGAGCATCATGTCGACCACCGACACGATTCGGCCGTGGGAGGCCGCCTGCATCACCGGGCGCGGATTGCCGGCGGGATCGTCGATGCTGCAGTTGTATTGCGCGTGACTGTCGGCGGTGAAGATCGCGTCCACCAGTGGCGTCGCCTGGGTCGCGATGGTGCGGGCCGGACCGTCGGCGAGATCGCACGAGTTGGGGCCGCCGGTGGGCTGCTCGTCGCCGCGGTGCAGCAGCACGACGATCGCGTGGACGCCGAGGAAGTCCAGCGTCGCGGCGGTGCGATCGATGGTGGCGAGTTCGTCGCCGAACTCGAGTCCCGCCACGCCGTCGACCGCGACCTTCGCCGGGGCGTCGGACGGCATCACCCCGATCACGCCGACCGGGACCCCGTCGACGTAGTTCACCGCGAACGGCAGCGTCGCCGGAGTGCCGTCGGCGAACGTCATGTTCGCCGCGAGCATGGGGAACCGGGCCCCGGCGTACTCGGATTCGAACTGGCAGCCGTCCACGGTGTGGCAGCCGCCGGTCTGCATCCGCCGGAACTCGCCGAACCCCTCGTCGAGTTCGTGGGTGCCGACCGACGCGGCGTCCACGCCCATCATGTTGAGCAGGTTCACGGTCGGTTCATCGTGAAACAGTGCCGACTCGATGGGGGAGGACCCCCAGTTGTCGCCCACGGAGTAGAGCAGCGAGTTCGGCGCCTGCCCGCGCAACTGGCGGATGTAGGACGCGAGGTACGCGGCGCCCCCGGCGTCGACCGGCGGGCCGTCGGGGCGCAGGATCTGGGCCCGCGCCCCCTGCGGTGGCTGCAGGCTGCCGTGCAGGTCGTTGATCGCGAGCAGGCGGACGGGCACCTTCTCGATGTCCGACGGACGCGCCTCCGCGGTGTGGGCGCCGACGGTCAGCGACGTCCCGAGGGCCGCCGCGAGGACGATCGCGGAGCCGCGTCGGCGGCGTCCGGACGAGTCGCTTCCTGGTCGGCACACCGGGAAGAGTCTGCCAACGAATCGGTGACGGAGGAGCCGTCGACCGATAACGGTTGCATTACGCCGTGGTGGACTCCGCCGGGACCCCGGCGAGTTCCTGCGCCGCCGCCGACGTCGCGAACGCGAGGAACGCGTCGTTCTCGTGCGGGTCGCCGATGGTGATGCGCACGCCGTCGACGCCGTAGGGGCGGAGCAGCACGCCGGCCTCGGCGCTGGCCTCGCCGTATGCGGCGGAGCGATCGGCCAGCGGCAGCCACACGAAGTTGGCCTGCGTCTCGGGCACGTCGTAGCCGGCGGCACGCAGCGCGTCGCGGACCCGGTCCCGCTCGGCGACGACGTCATGGGTGCGGTGCAGCAGTTCGTCGCGCGCGCCCAGGCAGGCGATCGCGGCGGACTGGGCCACCGCGTTGACGCTGAACGTGATGTGGACCTTGGCCAGCGCGGTGATGATCGCCGGGTCGGCGACCGCGTAGCCGACGCGCAGCGCGGCCAGGCCGTACGCCTTGGAGAACGTGCGCAGCACCACGACGTTGCGGCGGGTGCGCGCCAGGTCGATGCCGTCGACGCCGGACCGGTTGTACTCGAAGTACGCCTCGTCGAGCGCGACGACGACGCGGGCCGGGACGGCGTCGAGGAAGCGCTCGAGCTCCTCGCGGCCCAGCGCGGTGCCGGTGGGGTTGTTGGGATTGCAGACGAAGATCAGGCGGGTGCGGTCGGTGATCGCGGCCAGCATCGCGTCCAGGTCGTGGCCGTGCTCGGCGGTGAGTGGCACCGCCACCGAGACCGCGCCGGCGACCTTGGTGACGACCGGGTACGCCTCGAACGAGCGCCACGCGTAGATGACCTCGTCGCCCTCGTTGCACGTCGCCTGGACCAGTTCCTGGCACAGTGCCACCGAGCCGCAGCCCGTCGCGATGTTCTCGGTCGGCACCCCGAGCGAATCGGACAGCGCGCGGATCAGTGCGGCCGACGTGTTGTCGGGGTAACGGTTCGCGATGGCGGCGGCGTCCGCGATCGCCTGCGCGACGCCGGGCAGCGGACCCTGGGTGGTCTCGTTGCTGGCCAGCTTGATGGCCCCGGGGTAGCTGCGGCCCGGCACGTAGGTCGGGATGGATTCGAGGTCTGCGCGGGTCACGGGGGTCACGATGCGATTATGCGCCCCGCGATCGCGTGCGCTGTCGCCGTGGTCGTGCCAAGGTTGATTCATGCCGGGGATCTTCCGGGACGACGCCCCCTTGCGCTCTGGCGTCGACGCCCCCGCCGAGTCGCGGGATCGCGTGCCGCTCACTGCGGTCGAGCCGGATAGACCGGCCCGTGGCGGCATCGTCCTCCTGCACGAGTCCCGCAACTTCGGTCCAGCCCTGCTCGAGCTCATGCGCGCGCTCGCGGCGGAGGGCTGGGTGGTGGCCGCCCCGCACCTGTTCCACCACGAGCCCGCGCACAGCGACAGCGAGGTGTTCGGGGAGACCCTGTTCGCCGCCTTCGACGCCACCTTCGACTGGCTCGTCGGCCGCGGCGTCTACGGGGACTGCGTCGGCGTCCTGGGCTTCGACGACGCCGGCACCGCCGCGATGCTCGTCGCCACGAACCGTCCGGTCGGGGCCGCGGTGAGCGTGTCGGCGCACGGCATCGTGGAACCGCTCACCGACGACACCCCCGCACTCGTCGACGCGGCGCCGGCGCTCAGGGCGCCGTGGCTGGGCCTGTACGGCGAGGACGACCCGCGTACCCCGCCCGAGCACGTCGAGCGGCTGCGGGACGCCGTTGCGAAGGCGGACGCGCCCACGAACATCGTCAGCTACGTGGGGCTCGCGCACCGCGCCGACGAACCGCCGGTCCCGGAGCCGTCGGCCGACGACGACGATCCGCTCGTCGTCGCGATGCTCGACGCCCAACGTCGGATCTTCGACTGGTTCGACGGCAATCTGAGGTAGGAGGTGACGCTGACCAGCCGTTTTGCGTTTGCTGGCGAACTCTGTGTAATGTTTCGCCCGGCGGTTCGAAAGGGCCGGCCCCCAAGGAGGCGTGCCAGAGCGGCCGAATGGGACTCACTGCTAATGAGTTGTCCCCCTTAAAGGGGACCGGAGGTTCAAATCCTCTCGCCTCCGCCACACTGGTCCTTTCGTGGGTCCAGTACAACTGAAGATAGAACATGCGCCCGTAGCTCAACGGATAGAGCATCTGACTACGGATCAGAAGGTTAGGGGTTCGAATCCCTTCGGGCGCACATCGGAAAGTCCCCCACCTGCAGTGATGCGGGTGGGGGACTTTCTTGCTCTTTGCAGGGGGCTGCCTCTGCCGCCGATGGTGACCAGGGCGGGGCTCACGCCTCGCTCTCGACGGTGCCCTCGAATCGATGGGCCGTGTAGGCGTCGGCGTCGGCGACTGCGCCACTGTTGATCCACCGAGGTCGATCACTCGCACCTTCGCGACCTGACGACATTGCCTGCCAGAGGTCGCGTGCCAGTCGCTGGATCTCGTTTACCCCTACGTCGCTGCGTTCGACGACATCGAAGGCGACAATTCTCGTTGCCATGCCGTGGTCACTCCTGTCCGGCGGGCTCAGGTGGAGAGTCCAGGAGCGCGGTCATCTGCCGGTAGCCGTAAGCGGTGTCGATGCCCGGTTCGACGATGGCGATGTCGATGCTACTTCCGTTGCGGCCGAAAGCCCTCATGACGCGGCACGGCTGGCCCGGCTCGGGGCCGGTGATTACCAATCCGTCGTCCGAATCGACGTGGCGTTGCATCGCGCTGACCGCGTTCCAGTCGAAACGGATGGTTTGCACAGGTCCGAGCCTGGGAGTGAGACCGACCACGAGGTCGTGGAGTTCGATGCTCAGGTTTTGCGTGCGCGGCCACCACACGGCGTCCACCTCTCCGAGGCTTCCAGTGCTGAACAGCAGCCTGGTGATGCGGGTCGGTGCAGTGAAGGGCTGGCCTCCGTCCTTCGACGGGGATTCCCGGCGAAGGTCGAAATGGGCAGGAGTTCGCGTCATTTCGAGACGCTCCTAAGTGTGGCCGCGAATCGGCCTTGATTTCCAAACGCGGCCCGCACGGGCGTACCGATGCGTGAATAACTGCGATGACTCGACCGTACACGTCAGGGCGTCACGAGTCTGCTGAACGCCCAAGGCTTACGACCTCGGCTGTTCATGTGGACAGGCCTTCCTCGAGCCCCCGCGCCGGGACCTATGACGCGTAGGCTGAAGGTATCGACGTGCTGGGTCGCCGGCGGTCCTCGTACGGCAGTGCATCGGTCGGACAATGATCGGTTTCGTCCTCCGATGAAGGAGCGGCAGCCATGACGCGACAATCGGATCTGGTCAACGGACTCCTCTATGAGGTCGAGACCGCGGACGGTCTACAACCTTTCCCCGTCCCGACTCGTACCCCGCGACTGGTCCTGCGCGGTCAGAATTCGGGGTCTGGGCAGATCGCCGGTGCGTGGTGGCCGTGGACCTCGAACCTCACCGCCCAACTGCACGACCTGATCTCGGTGCTGACACCGCGAACAGGGCCGATCGAGCGGATCGCGTTCGATTGGGACATGCTCAGCATCAACCAACGCCGAATCGACAACACCGACGGGATCCGGTTCACCGCGCCACTGCCGGGGCAGCCTGCCGGGGTGATGTGCCTCATCGGCACGGACCGGCGCGGCACGCTCCTGGTGGTGATTCCGCCGACCACTCAACCGCAACGCGCCTACGACGACATGCGATCGGTAGTCGACGACGGCTACCGGGTGGCATAGACACCTGGCGTCGAGGCGGGGGGATGATCATGTCGGGTACGTGCCGAGAGCTGCTCGTCCGCAGGCGGATTCACGCACCCTGCTCGGTCGGTGACGGCGGCGTCTCGTGCTGTCGCTCGGCACGTGCGGTGTCGGCCCAGTGGATCCGGTCGAGTTCGTTACGGGCGGCGCGCCCCGTCGGAAGCAACCGCCGGGCTCCGGCCAGTAGCGGCGCGAGACCGCCGCGCCGTCTGGACGGCGATCCTCACACCACGGTTGCGGCGAATTCGCCGTTCCCCTGTCTCCCTTGGGGGACACTCGAAGGATGGCCCGGAACAGACGTCCCGCCGGCTCGCAGCAGGTATATCGCCGATGTTTCTGTGGCCTACGTCGCCGGGTGTGACCGATGAATCCTGGGGAGCGGGTCTGGGATCTCGGGTACGCGGCAGGTTGGCGGTTGGTGCGCGCACTGCCCGAGGGGTCGGCGCGGCGGCTCTTCGACTACGCGGCCGATCGGGCGGCGCGGGGCGGCGGCCCAGATCAGCTGCGGCGCAATTTGGCCCGTGTGCTGTCCACCACGCCGGGGCAAGTACCCGACGACCTCGTGCACGCGAGCCTACGTTCCTACGCCCGCTACTGGTGTGAAGCATTCCGGCTGCCGTCGATGGATCCGGTGCGACTTGCCGAGCGCATCGAGTCCTCGGCCACGGGGCTCGGCAATATTCACGAGGCGGTCGAACGGGGCAAGGGTGCGGTTCTGGCGCTGCATCACAGCGGAAACTGGGACATGGCGGGAGTATGGATTGCGCAGCGGGTGGGTCCGCCTGTCGTCGTCGCCGAGCGGCTCAGGCCAGAATCGCTGTACCGCCGGTTCGTGCGGTTCCGTGAGCGCCTGGGTTTCGAGATCATCCCGCTCACCGGCGCCACCCGGCCACCGTTCGAACAACTGACCGCACATCTACGACGGGGGCGGATCGTAGGGCTCATGGCCGAACGCGATGTGACGAGGACAGGTGTGCCGGTCACGTTCTTCGGTGAACCGACACGCATGCCCGCCGGGCCTGCTCGGCTGGCGATCGACACCGGCGCGCCCCTGCTGCCGGTCAACTGTTGGTTCACGCCCGGCGGCTGGGGCTTCCACGTCGGGACGCCGATCGACACGAGCGGTGGACTGCAGCCCACGACTCAGGTGATGACCAGCCGATTCGCGACCGGAATCGCCGCCCACCCGGCCGACTGGCACATGCTGCAACGAGTGTGGACAGCCGACTTCGAAGTCGAGAGGTAGCACGCCGTGAGCGCCGCGCGCCTGCAGATCTCGCCTCCTACTCCGACTCCAACCACTCGTGCAGCGCGATGCGCGACCGCTCGATCTCGTCGTCCCACGCCTGGCACTGCTTGCACTGCGGGTAAGCGACGCCCTCCGGCCCGAGGCCCGGCTCCCGATCGGTTCGGGTGATCCGCATGCCGGACGGGCAGTCCAGGAAGTTGTGAAACACCCGCGCCGCTCGCCGTCGCGTCGAGAAATACGGCAGGAATTTCCTCACACCTCACCCCGGGGCCACGATCGAAATCCAATGTGCCCTGACGATGCCGTCAGAGGTCCCCATCCGGGTAGGGGAGAACGCCCCCTCACGCCAGGGGCTTTTGTCCTGGACAAACCCGGGGGAGAACGTGTGGACGCCCCCACCCGCGGTGTGCGGGTGGGGGCGCCTGTGGGGCGACCGACGGTCTACGAGCCGAACGGCAGATCCAGCGAGCCGAACGAGAAGCCGGAGGAGCCGGCGGACGATCCCGTCGACCGCCGCCAAGGTCCGCGGATCGCGACGGTGATGCCCGGGCTCTGGATGTTGGCGTACAGCGTCTTGCCGTCGTGGCTGAACGCCGGACCGCAGAACTCGCTGTCGTTCAACTCGTTTCGTGCGACGGAGAACGGTTCGCCGTCCTCGGTCACGCCGATCAGGTGGCTGATGCCGTCGCCGTCCTCGGCGAGGATGAGTCCGCCGTGCGGCGACACCGTGATGTTGTCGGGACCGTCGTAGTTACCGGTGTCGACGGACGGATCCGGGTTGACGCCGAACAGCGTCTTCAGTTCCACAGTCTGGGTAGCGGGGTCGTAGAACCACACCTGCCCGTCGTGCTCGGCCACGCTGCCGTCGCTGGTGCGGGCGAAGCTGGCGACGAAGTACGCGCCGCCGTCGCCCCACCACTGCCCCTCGAGCTTGCGGCTGCGGGTCACCTGGTCGTTGGTGAACTGCTTGCGCACCGAGGTGGTCTTCGCGTCGCGGTCGGGGACGTCGACCCACTGCACCGTGTACTTGACGCCCGGCGCCGCGGCCTGCGCGAGATCGGGCACGTGGCTGCCGTCCTGGAAGCACTTCATCGCCTGCAGGCTGCCGGCGGTGTCGCCGCCCGCCGACTGGGCGAGCGCGTGGAAAGCGCCGGGGCCACCGACGAAGCCCTGCGGCGGCGTCCACCGGAAGAACAGGCCGTTGGGGCTGCCCGCGTCCTCGGTGAGGTAGACCGCGCTCGACGCCGGGTCGACCGCCACCGCCTCGTGTGCGAACCGGCCGAGGAACTTCAGCGGGATCGCGCTCTTGCCGACGTTCGCGGCCTGGCTCGCCGGATCGACCTCGAAGACGTAGCCGTGGGCGAGGGTGAAGCCGTTCGAGCCGGCACGCGCCTCGGTCTCCTCGCACGTGAGCCAGGTGCCCCACGGGGTGATGCCGCCCGCGCAGTTGTTCACCGTCCCGGCGACGCTGACGTACTGGGCCTGGCGCGCCCCACTCGGGTCGAGCGTGGTCGTGGTGGTGCCGCCGCGGGCGCCCGGATCGTAGGTGAGGCCGTCGACGGCCGGGACACCATAGGGCTCGCTGCCGCTGACCTCGTGGTTGGTGACGATGGTGGTGCCGTTGCCGTTCGCGAAGACGCCGTTGGCGTCGGGATCGCTCGGGAAGGGGACACCGCCGTCGAGCAGCGTCTCACCGGAGCGGGAGACGATCGAGTACGAGAATCCCTTGGGGAGGGCGAGGATGCCGTTGGGGTCCGCGACGAGCGGGCCGTACCCGATCGCGCCGCCGGGCGCGGCACCCGCGACGGCGGGTCGGAACAGGGTGCCGACGCTCCCGGCGAGCGTCACCCCGATTCCGGCGAGTGCGGTGCGCTCGAGGAACGTGCGGCGATTCAGCGGTGACGTGGGCACGGTGCGGCCTCCCTTTTGTTGATCAAGGTCGGGAGGAAGGTATGCCGGTAACCACAACGGCAGAATGCGACCGGGTGGCCGGTCGATGAACCGGGTCGAAACTTCCTCGCCCCGCGCGGCGTCCGTGTCGATCCTTGTGTTTCGCATGTGGTTCCGGACCGCACGACGAAAGTCCCCCACCGGCACCGCCGGTGGGGGACTTTCCGTGTGAGGCCGCGCCCCGCCGTCAGGCGGGAGTCTGTGCGCCGCGCGTGCGGATCAGCTGAAGGAAGCCAACGTTCCCAGCACCCCGAGGATCGTGGCGATCGCGGTGAGTGTGCTGGCGATGCCGCTCACGACCGGCTTGACTTCGGTGACGGACGTGGCGAACTCGGAAGAACCCATAACTGCTTCCCATCCATGTGTTTGTTTGATCGCGCGAACCGCGCGCACGCAAGTTACCCCACGGTATGGAGGAAGTGTGACTCTCCCTGCGAATTCACCCGGGATATCAGCCCGCCCGGACCGACGGGTCACCGACTCCAGCTCGAGGGCAGGACCGCCGCCACGGTGCCCAGGGCGAGTGCGGTGAACACGACCAGCCAGAAGATCGCGAAGGGGGACCGGCCGAGGCCGAAGGCGATGGCGCCGGGAATCAGCGACAGCAGCACGAATGTCACCGCCACCGCCAGCCGCGACGCGGCCGTGTGCCCATGCGACCGGCCGCGGTGCGGGCCGTTCAGAGAAGCATTCATTTCATGAATCTCGGATCTCTCGAATGTCCGGCAGCTGGGGGAGCAGGTCGTCCGCGTGGATCGGCAGTTCCCGCACGCGTGTCCCGGTCGCGTTGCAGACGGCGTTGACCACGGCGGCAGCGCTGCCGACATTTCCGATCTCGCCGGCGCCGCGGGAACCCATCGGGGTGGCGCGCTCGTCGACGTCGTCGAGCCAGATCGCGTCGATGTCCCGGACGTCCGCGTTCGTGGGGAAGTGATACGTCGCGAGATCCTGGGTGACGACGTGCCCGAACCGCCCGTCGCGGACGCTCTCCTCGAACAGCGCCATCGAGATCCCGAACGTCATGCCGCCGAGTAGTTGCGAGCGGACGGTGCGCGGGTTGACCACCCGGCCGATGGAGAACACCCCGAGCATGCGGGGAACGGTGATCTCGCCGGTGTGTATGTCGACCCGAGCTTCGACGAAATGCGCTCCGTAGGAATCGATTCGATAGTCGTCGTCGGGTTCGGTGTCCGATTCCGCAGTCACCTCGGCTCCCGGGAGGGGATCGTCGCCGAACTTGGCGCGGAACTCGCGTGCGGCCGTCAGGATCGCCGAACCCCACGACGACGTCCCGGACGATCCTCCCGCGACGGTCCCGTACGGCAACGCGGTGTCGCCGATCTCGAGTGCGATGCGTTCGGGGTCGCAACCCAGTGCGTCGGCGGCGATGAGCGTGAGCGTGGTCCACGTGCCGGTGCCGATGTCCACGGCGTCGATCTGCACGCCCAGCCGACCGTCCTCGCGCAGTCGGATCGTTGCCTTCGAACCCGGATTGATCATGTGCGGATAGGTGGCGCTCGCCACGCCGAATCCGACGAGCGCGTTCCCCTCGCGCCGACTCCCGGCCGGCCGCGGCCGCGTCTCCCAGCCGAATCGGTGGGCGCCCTCCCGCAGGCAGTCGACCAGCCGGCGCGACGCCCACGGCTTGCCGCTTTCGGGGTCGACGGGCGGATCGTTGCGGACCCGCAGCTCGATCGGATCGATCCCACAGGCTTCGGCGAGCTCGTCCATCGCGACCTCGCCGGCATACATTCCGGGGGCCTCGCCCGGGGCGCGCATCCAGTACGGCACCGGGACGTCGAGTGCCACGGCTCGGTGCGAGGTGCGCCGATGCGGCGCCGTGTACATCGACCGCGACGGGACCGCCGTCTGCTCGACGAACTCCTTGGTGTGCGAACTCTGCGAGTACGCATCGTGCACCAGTGCGGTGATGCCGCCGTCGCGGTTCGCGGCGATCCGGACGTGCGACGCCGTCGGTGGGCGATAGCCGACGAAGACGAACATCTGCTGCCGCGTCACCGGGAACTTCACCGCTCGGCCGGGCAGTGTCATCGCGGCCAGGGCGGCGAGCACGTCGTGCGCGTGCGGGGCGCCCTTGGAGCCGAATCCGCCGCCCACGTGCGGCGCGATCACCCGGATCTGTTCCGGGGACAACCCGAGTATCGGCCCGAGTGTGTCCGCGACGCCGTGCGGCCCCTGGGTGGAGTCGTACAGCGTCAGTTCCTGTGCGTCCTCGGCCCACAGCGCGACGGTGGTGTGCGGCTCCATCGGATTGTTGTGCTCTTCCGGGGTGGTGTACCAGCCGTCGACGATCACCCCGTCGGCGCGGGCGCGGGCGAACGCAGTGTCGGGATCACCTTCCTCCGTGGAGGTCTCGTAGCCGCCGTTGGCGGATTCGGGGAGGTACATGCCCGCTGCGTCCGTACGAAACGTGGTGTCGTGAGTCCCGACGTCGTACTCGACGCGCACGAGCGTCTGCGCGTGACGCGCCTGCTCCGGGGTCTCGGCGATCACGGCACCGATCGGTTGCCCGCGGAACGCCACCTCGAGGCCCTGCAGAAGGCGGTACTCACCGTCCGAGGTGTCCTCCAGGCGCGGCGCATTCCACGGTGTGAGCATCGCCAGCACGCCGTCGGATCGTTCGGCCGCGGTGCTGTCGATGTCCACGATGGAACCGCGCGCAATCGTCGAGGTGACCGGGTACAGGAACGCCGGGGCGGCGACCGAGTGCTCGTACGCGTACGGCGCCGTTCCGGTGACCTTGGCGGGGCCGTCGATGCGCGCGAGGGATGTGCCGATGGCATTCACTGTGTCGCCTCCCCGGCAAGCTCCCGCAGCACGGCAACGGTGGTGCGTTGCAGCAGTGGGACCTTGAATCGGTTGCCGTCCAGGGGATGTGCCGACGCCAGTTCGGCGTCGACCGCATCGGCGAACGTGTCGACGTCCGCGGTGCGCCCACGCAATGCCGCCTCGGCGCGCGTGGCCCGCCACGGCTTGTGCGCCACGCCGCCGAAGGCGATGCGGACACGGGTGACGACTCCGGCGTCGAGTCCCAGTTCCGCGGCGACGGAGACCAGCGCAAACGCGTACGACGCGCGCTCGCGCACCTTCCGATACGTCGACACCGCACCGGGCGTCGGCGCCGGCAGTTCGACCGCGACGATCATCTCGTCGGGTTCCAGCACGGTGTCGATGTCGGGGTCGCGTCCCGGAAGCCGGTGGAAGTCTGTCACCGGGATGCGGCGCTGACCGTCGGGCCCCAGCGCCAGCACCTGGGCGTCGAGCATCGCGAGCGCCACCGCCATGTCCGACGGGTGGGTCGCGACGCAAGCGTCCGAGGCGCCCAGAATGGCGTGATGCCGGGTGAATCCGCCGACCGCCGAACACCCGGTGCCGGGCTGCCGCTTGTTGCACGGCGTCGACACGTCCTGGAAGTAGACGCAGCGCGTGCGTTGGAGCAGGTTCCCGCCCGTCGTGGCCAGATTGCGCAACTGCGGTGACGCGCCGGCGACAAGTGCGCGCGACAACGCCGGATACCGTTCGCGGACAGCGTGGTGGGTGGCCAGATCGCTGTTGCGCACGTTGGTCCCGATCCGGAGTCCGCCGTCGTCGGTCGGCTCGACGGAATCGAGTGGAATACGCGAAATGTCCACGACGAGTTGGGGGGTGGCGATGCCGAGCTTGAGGTGATCGACCAGGTTGGTTCCGCCGGCCAGCAGCTTCGCGCCCGGATTCTCGTGCAGCAGCGCCACCGCCGCGGGCGCGTCGGCGGGTCGCTCGTAGCGGAACGGGATCACGTGTCCGCAGCCTGCTCGTGGGCGACCTGTCGGACCGCGGCGACGATGTTGGGGTAGGCGCCGCACCGGCACAGGTTGCCGCTCATCCGTTCGCGGATCTCGTCGTCGGTCAACTCCGGTGCGGAGGTGAGGTCCTCGGTGACGTGACTGGGTGCCCCGTCCGCGGCTTCGGCGAGCATCCCCACCGCCGAGCACACCTGGCCGGGCGTGCAGTAACCGCACTGGAACGCGTCCTGATCGATGAACGCCTGCTGGACGGCGTGGAGGCCGGAGTCCGACAGTCCGGACGCCGTGACGATGTCGGCGCCGTCCTGCGCCACGGCGAGCGACAGGCACGTGGTCACCCGTCGGCCGTCCAGCAGCACCGTGCAGGACCCGCATTGGCCGTGGTCGCAGCCCTTCTTGGGCGAGAAGACGCCGAGGCGGTCACGGAGTGCGTCGAGCAGCGTCGTGCGGGTGTCGACGGTGCAGGTCCGTTCGGCGCCGTCCACAGAGAGGGTCACACGCATCTCCATACCCAGGGACTACCCCCGGATCGGCGGGCGGAAACCACCACCGTGCGGAGCCGGGGCGCCACTCCCGGTTCCGCCTTCGCCGTGGTCAGGCCGCGGTGCCCGCGGTGGGCATCAGCCGCGCCAGGACGTCGGCGAGGGTGATGAGCCCGATCAGGTGGCCGGCGTCGTCACGGACGACCGCGATGTGGCTGCGGGTGTTCCGCATGGTCGCGAGCGCCTCGTACACCGGCGTCGCCGACTCGACGGTGAGCACGTCCCGCATCAGGTCGCGGGCGTGGGTGCCGGGAGCCGCGCCCAGGCTGTCGCGCACGTGCAGCACACCCGCGACGGTGTCACCGTCGCGCACCAGCAGGCGCAGGTGCCCGCTGCGATCGGCGGCCTCGCGGATCAGGCCGACGGGGGCGTCGGGCGTGACGCTGCTCGGTCGGTCGTTGGGCCGGACGATGTCGCAGACGGTGAGCGACTCGAGTTCGAGCGCGCTCGCCAGGTGCCCGTGATAGCGCTCGTCGAGTGTGCCGACGGTCGCCGAGTGCTCGACCAGGTGCCGCAGCGCCTCGGGGTCCTGACCCGCCGCCACCTGGTCCACCGGCTGCACGCCGACCCGGACCAGGCACCAGTTCGCGGCCCGGTTCAGGACCACGATCAACGGCCTTGTGAGCCACATGAATCCGCGCATCGGGATCGCGAGCATCGTGGCCGACTTCTCCGGGTGGGCGATGGCCCACGACTTCGGCGCCATTTCGCCGACCACGAGGTGCAGGAACGTCACGATGAGCAGCGCGAGCACGAATCCGGCGACGTCGGCCAGCCACAGCGGCGCGCCCCAGTTCGCGAAGGCCGGCGTGAGCCAGTGGTGCACAGCCGGTTTCGTCACCGCGCCGAGCGCGAGGGTGCAGACGGTGATGCCGAGCTGCGAGCCCGCGAGGAGCACCGACAGTTCGGACGCGCTACGCAACGCGGCGCGGGCCGAACGGCTGTCGGGGGCCGCGTCCTCGAGGCGGTGCCGGCGCGCGGCGATGAGGGCGAACTCGACCGCGACGAAGAACGCGCTCGCGGCGATGAGCACGACGGTGACGGCGAGGACGATCCACGGGTTACTCATCGACAGCGTCCTTCCGGTCGGTGCGAACGGTCGCGAACAGCGCCGACGGCACGTGCTTGTCGATCGCGCGGACCTCGACGTCCAGGTACGTCGGCGGCGGGGGTTCGTCGGCGACGAGATCTGCCGGGTCGGCGGGCAGCCGCACGGTCACGGTGTCGCCCACCTTCGGGAGTCCGCCGAACTCGGCGATCACGAGGCCGGCGAACGTCTCGTAGTCGTCGTCCTCGGGCAGGTGCTCGTCGAGCACGCGGGCGACCTCGTCGACGTGCACGCCGCCGGGGATCAGCCAGCCGCCGTCGACGGCCTGCACCTCGGTGTCCTCGTGGGCGGGATCGTGTTCGTCGGCGATCTCGCCGACGAGTTCCTCGGCCATGTCCTCGACGGTGACGACGCCGGCGAACCCGCCGTACTCGTCGATCACCAGCGCCATCTCGTCCTTCGCGGCCGTCAGCTGGGCCAGGACGTCGGGCAGCGGCAGTGTCGTCGGCACGATCACCGCCGCTCGGGCGTGGTCGCCGGCCGTGCCGACGGGGTCGGCGCCGAGCAGGTCGTGCAGGTGGACGACGCCCTGCAGGTCGTCGCTGGTGGCGCCGACGACCGGGTAGCGGGTGTGTCCGGCGCCCATGCGGGCCACGACGTCGGCGATCGGCTCGTCCGCGGGGACCACGTCGACCCGCGCCCGCGGGATCATGGCGTGCTCGGCGGTGCGGGTGGGGAAGTCGAGGATGCGGTCGAGCAGCGTGGACAGCTCGCGCGGCAGCTCCCCGGCGTCGCGGGACTCGGCCACGATGTGTTCGAGGTCGCGCGGGGTCGCCGAGTGTTCGACGTCGTGGACGGGCTCGATCTTGAGCGCGCGCAGCAACAGATTCGACGACTGGTCGAACAGCCAGATCAGCCAGCCGAAGAGTTTGAGGTAGAGCGTGGTCGACAGCGCGAGCCGGCGGGCGACGGGTTCGGGGCGGGCGATCGCGAGGTTCTTCGGGAACAGCTCGCCGAAGACCATCTGCACCACGGTGGAGAACAGCACCGCGAGGATCGCGCCGACGGCGATGCCGATGCCGGTGGGGATCCCGATGCCGCCCATCAGGTCGCCCAGTCCGCGGCCGATGAGCGGTTCGGCGACGTAGCCGACCAGCAGGCCGGTGACGGTGATGCCGAGCTGGGCGCCGGAGAGCATGAACGAGGTGCGGCGGGTGACGCCCAGGGCGCGGGCCGCGGCCGCGTCGCCGGACTCGGCGCGGGCCTTGAGCCGGGACCGGTCCACGGCCATGTAGGCGAATTCCTGGGCCACGAAGTAGCCGGTCAGCGCGGTGATCGCCAGGACGACGGCGACACCGGCGACGATTCCGAGCAGGGTCAGCACGTGGACACCTCCACAGTGGTGGTGTCAGTGATGATCACACGCCGGACGACGGGTCTTCGAGGTTTGCGCGGCCTGCGTTTCATAGCCTTCTTTCTCTGTTGCTGGGCACGTCCTACAAAAATAGGACGAATCACCCATGGGGATGGTTCCCGAGGTCTGCGATCCGATGCGAGGACGCCTAGCCTCGGACCGAGGTCTCCGGACACCGGGACCGCGCAATGTGAGGAGAATCCGTGACGTCGTCGCACGCCCAGCCCACGCGCATCGCCCTCGGGCCCGAGGTGGACGACCTGCTCGCCGACGCCGTCGTCCGCGGCGGCGGGCAGGTGGTGGACCTGGCGGACGCGGAGGCGCTGGTGTGGGCCGGCGACGACCCGGCGCGATTCCCGGCGGAGCTGCCCGAGTCGATCCGATGGGTGCAACTGCACTCGGCCGGCGTGGAGCACTGGTTCGACGCCGGGGTGATCCGGCGGCACCCCGACCTGCTGTGGACGTCGGCGGCCGGCGCGTTCTCCGCCACCGTCGCCGAGCACGCGTTCACGCTGCTGCTGGCGGGTGTGCGGGCGCTACCCGAGCACCTCGCCGCGACCACGTGGCGACAGCGGGAGTTCTTCGCCAAGGTCGGCACACTGCGCGGGGCCCGGGTCGCGATCATCGGCGCCGGCGGCATCGGGCGCGCGATGATCCCGATGCTCACCGCGGTGGGGGCCGTGGTGATCGCGGTGAACCGTTCCGGTCGGCCGGTGCCCGGGGCCGACGAGGTCGTGACCGCCGACCGGGTCGACGAGGTGTTCGGGCGCGTCGACCACGTCGTCGTCGCGGCGCCGGCGACCGCCGACACGCGGCACCTGGTCGGCGCCCCGCAGCTCGCGAAGCTCGGTCCCCGATCGTGGGTGATCAACGTCGCGCGCGGGCCGCTGGTCGACACCGATGCCGTCGTGGATGCATTGCGGGACAAGCAGATCGGTGGAGTGGGACTGGACGTGACCGATCCGGAGCCGCTGCCGGACGGGCACCCGCTGTGGACGTTGCCGAACGCGATCGTCACCCCGCACGACTCGAACCCGCCGTCGGTGCGGGCGGGTGCGTTCGCCGACCACGTCGGCGAGAACGTGCGGCGCTTCGTCGCAGGCGAGGACTTGGTGGCGCGGATCGATCCGGAGGCCGGCTACTGACCACGAGATCCTGGCCCCGACGCGACGCGAAGGCCAGGTGTCGTGTCCACCAGGTGGGCCGAAAGCGCGGTGACCGGAAGTTTCCGATCGAAATATCTCGCTCAACGGTGATCGGCGCTCCGTCGGAGACATCGGCGACCTAGCTTCGGCCGCATGACGGAGACATCCAGCCAGAATCTGCCCCTGCACGGGAAGACCGCACTGATCATCGGTGGCGCCGGCGGCATCGGCGGCGCCGGCGCGCGGGCGCTGCTCGCCGACGGGGCGTCGGTGACGATCATGAGCCGCGACGAGACGCGGATCGCGGCGTTCGCGGCCGAACTCGCCCACGAGGCGCCGGCCGGTGCGACGGTCCGGCACATCGCCGGCGACTCGCTGGTCGAGGGTGACGTGACCGCGGCCGTCGCGCACGCGAGCGGGGACGCCGGACTCGACATCTGCGTCAGCACCGTCGGCCGCGGCAGCACCACGCCGCTGCTGCTCAACGACGCCGAGAGCTTCACGAACGAGCTGCGGGTCAACGTCACCAGCGCCTTCGTCGCGATCAAGGCGTGTGTTCCGGCGATGGCGAGGGCAGGTGGTGGGTCGATGGTGTTCACGTCGTCGGTGATCGCCGCGCAGAGCTTCCCGTACATGAGCGGCTACTGCGCGGGCAAGGCCGGTCTCGAGGCGCTCGTGCGCACGGCCGCAGACGAATTCGGCCATCTCGGGATCCGGATCAACTGCATCCGTCCCGGGCTGGTGAACTCGCCCGACAACCCCAAGGTCGCCGCGAGCTTCGACGGGGATCGGCCGACCGCGTTCCTGGAGCAGACACCGCTCGGTCGGCTCGGGGTCCCGAACGACATCGCCGGGGCGATTCGCTTCCTGGCAGGGCCGGAATCGTCGTGGGCCACCGGGACGTTCGTCACCGTGGACGGCGGCGCCCACCTACGCCGGGCACCGGACGTGCAGCAGCGGCTGCGCCAGGAACTCGGCGACGAGGTGGTGGACACGATCCTCGCCGGACGCATTCCCGAACGATCCTGATCGACAACGGCTCTCGCGTCAGGGAGCGGTGACCGGCAGCACCGTTCCCTGCGCGACGGCGCACAGTCGCACGCTCCCGTCGTCGGCGATCATCTCCAGTCGGCACGTGCACACCGCGCGGCGTCGGCCGGCGTGGACCACTCGCGCGGTGGCGCGCAGTGTCCGCCCCTGCGCCGGGCGGACGTACTCGATGGTCAAACCGCCGGTCAGCACGCCCGCCCCCAGCACGGTGCCGGCCGCATACGTGAGAGTGTTGTCCGCGGCGTAAGCGAGCACCCCGCCGTGCAAAAAACCATTCTGCTGCAGCAGGTCCGGCCGGGCGTCGACCTCGAGTGCGGCTCCGTCCGCGTCGAACGAGACCAGGCGGGCGCCGAGCAGCACACTGAACGGTTGTGACGCGAGGTGTGCGCGGGCGTCGTCGAGGGTAAGTGGGTCCGCGGTCACGACGGCACCGCCGCGGGCCGGGGCGACCAGTGGTCGAGCATCGCGGTGAACGTCTCGCACGCGGAATCGGACAGGCCGTAGGGTGATTCGAGGTGCACGCTGATCGGGAACCCGAGGTCGCCGGCGCCGTCGAGTACCCGGCGGTAGAGGTCGACGAGGCTGGTCTGGCGGTGCCGAGGCGAACTCGCGGCGAGGCGGGCGACGAACTGCTGCTCCCGGGAGACGTCGTCGTTGCCGTGATCGTGCAGAAGCCAGTCGATCAGACCCACCCGGGCCTCGGCGCCGGGCACGAAACCGAACGACAGCAGGATCTCCGGTCGATGTTCGGAACGGGTGGCGAAGGTGCGCAGGAACTCCACGATCCGATCGGAGTACAGCAACTGGGTGAGCGCGAACGTCGCGCCGTGCGCGCACTTGGCGTCGAGCCGGTCGAGTTCGCCTCGGCGCGTGGGGATCAGCACCACCCCGCGGTGCGCGATCTCGCTCCGGAACCGGCTGAGCGCCTCCTGTGGCGTGAGCCCCGAGGCGTCGTCGGCGGGCAGTCCGTGTGGCTTGCCGACGAAGATGACACCGTCCATGCCGGCGTCGCTCAGGCGCCGAACCTTCGCGGCCAGATCGGATTCCGTCTCGAAGACGGTCACCTGGGTACACAGCCCGGGCAACGATCCGATCGCCGGCCGTAGGCCTTGCCAGAAGTCCAGGACATCCATCCGCGGGGTCAGCGGCACCGGACGTTCCGAATCCTCCGGGACGATGCCGGGGATCATCACGTGCCCGAGACGGTCGAGCAGCCCGTGTCCGCGACAGCGGTCGGCAATCGTCCGCGCCGAGCCCGCCACGTCGGCCGCCGACGTGGTCCGCTCGGGCGGAGCCAGTTCCAGCGCCACCGTGTTCAAGGCGCTCAAGTGCGCTCGGCCGTCGCAAGCCAGGCCGGAACCAGCAGGCGTTCGCGGTCGTCGACCTCCATGTCCGCTGCGGCGGCCGCGACCGGGGAGTCGGGCTGCGCCGTCATCTCGGCCCGGGTGAAGGCGGTGGTGTAGGTGGCCGGCTCGATGCTGTGGACGGTCCATCCCGCGGAGGTCAAGGTGTCCCGGAGATTGTCCTCGGTGATGCGGTAGGGCCCGGGGAAGGCGTCGGGCACCCGATCCGAGAAACAGACCACGTGCAGTCGAGCCTGCGGGCGGCACGCCCCGAACAACGACGCCACGTAGCGGTGGCGCTGGTCCTCGGGGAAACAGTGGTAGAGAGCGCTGTCGATGACCGACACGAAACGGCCGGCGTAGTCGGACAGATCGGTCGCGTCGGCCACCTCGAACTCGACCCCACGGTCCATCCCGCGTTGCCGGGCGCGTTCGCGCGCGATGTCGATCGCGGCGGGCGCGGCGTCCAGTCCCCACACCCGGTAGCCCCGTGATGCGAGGAACAGCGCGTTCTCGCCCGGCCCGCAACCGATGTCGAGAACCTCGCGGGCGAACTGACCGCTCGACTCGAGCGCGCGCACCACGGGCTGGGCCTCGCCGATGTCCCACGGAACGCGGTCGAACGTGAACCCCGGGGCGGTCTCGGTCGGCTCGGCGGCGGAGCCGAGGGCGTCGAAGTCACCGCGATAGAGTGCGTCGAAATCGTTCACGTTCGGTGGGGGAGTCGACTGGGGAACATCGGCGTTCATGGACTTTCCCTTTCCTGCTCGGCGCTCTACCGATCTTGCGAAGTGGCTGCGGTGTGAGCGGGCGCGGTGAGCGGATCGCCCTGCTGCCACGAACGAATGTGTTCACACCGAGGAGCGTCTGCGAAGCGGCCTGCGCGCGGGACGGTGGCACGCGTCGTGATCGGTTCCGGCTCCGACGATCGATCCACACGGACCATCTCCCTGGATGACGTGTGCCGCCCGGTGTGGTGCGTGCAGGCGGCGAGTCCGTTATCGATGGTACCGAGAATCACGGCGCCGTACGGGGGTCTCCCGCATCATTGGGCACATGATCATCGAGAGTGAGTCGGTCGTCGGAGCCTCCGCCGAGCGGGTGTGGACCCGGGTGGTGGCTCCGGAGGGCATCAACGAGGAGATGCGGCCGTGGATGACGATGAGCATGCCGCGTCGGCTGGGCCCGGTGACGATCGACAGCGTGCCCGTCGGCATCGAGCTCGGTCGTGCGTGGCTGCGGTTGTTCGGAATCGTCCCCTTCGAGTACGACGCGCTCACCATCGCGGAAATCGAACCGGGACATCGGTTCCACGAGAAGTCGACGATGCTGACCATGCGGCGGTGGGAGCACGAGCGCACACTCACCCCGGTCGGCGCCGACCGTACCGCCGTGCACGACCGGCTCACGTTCGAGCCGAGGCTCGCGGCCCTGACGCCCGTGCTCACGGCGATCGTTCGGAGCTTCTTCGCGCACCGGCACCGCCGATTGCAGCGGCACTTCGGATCCTGACCATCGATACTGGATTCGAGATGAACGAGAACGACAACCTCATCCTGCACGCCGGTGATGTCCGCTCCGATGGCGCCCTGGTACGGACGAATCCGTAACGGGCAGTTGTCCGTCGGCTCGGTGACGCCTCTGCAGGAGCTGCCGGCGGCCGGCTCGGGGTAGCGCGCACGCCACCCCGAGACGGTCGCGTGGGCTAGCGCGTTTTCCTGCCCGGCCCCGTGAAGTGGAGTTATGACAACTGCACCGTCAGTCTCGACTCCGACCGTCCGCGACGATGCCGAGCGCAGGCGCGGAATCGGCTGGTTCCTCGCTCTCGCCTTCGGCGCATCCTGGGTTCCGTGGGCGATCGTGTGGGCGGCCGGATACTCACTCGACGATCCGGTCGTCCAACTGCTCACCGCGGCGTTCGTGCCGGCACTCGCCGCGGTCGTCACCCGCCGCTGGATCACCCGCGAAGGGTTCGCCGACGCAGGGATGCGGCCACGTCTGTCCGCGGCCCGGACGTCCTACGCGATCGCCGCGGTGCTGCCGATCGGGATCCTCGCGATCGCGTCGGCGTTGGCGGCAGCAACCGGAGTGTGGGACGTCGCCGAGTGGCAGTTCGGGCGAGACGATCTGGTGTTCGTGGCGATCGCACTGGTGGTACCGGTGGTGGCTGCGCCGATCTTCTGGGGAGAGGAATTCGGCTGGACTGCCTACCTGCGCGACCGGCTCGTGCCGGGCAGGCCGGTCGCGACGACGTTCGCGACCGGCCTGATCTGGGGCGTGTGGCACTGGCCGCTGCCGTGGGTGGGGTACTTCGGCGCCGGCGGTAGCGCGACCGATGCGGTGATCGCGATGTTGTTGTGGCTTCCGCTGTCGGTGCTGCTCGAATTCGTGATCGGTTGGCTGTGGAGTCGCAGCGGATCGGTGTGGCCGTCCGCGATCCTGCACGGCGGCAGCAACCTCGTGGTGGCCGTCGGTCTCGAGCGTTTCGTGGGCTCGGGTGGTCACGCGAGTGCCGTTACGCTCCTCATGTGCGCTGCCTACGTTCCCGTCGTCGTCTGCATCGTGGGGACGTCGATCATGCGTGAGCGCCGGAAGCGGAAGGCGGGGGCGGCGCTGTGACGGGCAGTGTCGCCGCCGCCCTGCGTACCGGCCCGCGATACCTCGGCACCCGGTGGCCGTGGCGGTCGCTCGCGTGCCTGATCGTCGCCGGCATCCTCTCGTGCGCCACCGTGATCGGCATCGTCCCGGTCGTGTTGCTCGGGCTCACGCGTCGACTGCGGACGGCGCTGTGGGAGCCGATGCTGCGGGCGCACTGCGCGCGGCTGAGGATGATCGATCCGTCGATCGCGGAACGCGCGGATACCGAGGTTCGGAACTCCGCGGACGAGCAGCGGCTGCCCACGGTCCGGCACGTCGCATACATTCTGGGAGCGGCTGTGTCCGGCGGGGTCGCCGCCCTCCTGGCCGTCTTCGCCGTCACCATCGTCGGGATGCTCCTCGCCGCGCCTCTCGTCATTCGCGACGACTACCTCGATCTGGGGGTGTGGACCGTCGAAACCAGTTCGGGTGCCTGGGTTCTGGCGGTATCCGGGGTGGTGTTCCTGGTGCTCCTCGCTGTTGTCGTCGGCGGTTGGGCGGTCTTCGAGTCGCGGCTGGCCCGGCTGCTCCTCGGTGTCGAGACCGACCCGTGGCGTCTCGAGGCGGCCCGCCTCGAGACGACCCGATCGGCGCTGCTCGACGCCGAGGGATCCGAGCGGGCGCTGCTCGAATCGGAACTGCACGACCGGGTCCAGCACCGGTTGGTCGCGCTGTCGATGAGTCTCGGATTGGCGGAGGCCGCCGACGGGGACGGACCCGCGGGCCGGCTCGCCGCCGACGCGCACCGTCAGGTGGACGAGACACTCGCGGAGCTACGTGCCGTGCTGCTCGGGTACTCGCCGCGGGCACTGATCGAACGTGGGCTCGCGCCCGCGCTCGCGGATCTGGTCGCGGACGTTCCGCTGGACGTCGACGTCCGACTCGACGGTTTGTCCGGCCCACGGTTGCCCGCGCCCGTCGAGCACATGTCGTACGTGCTCGTGTCGGAGGCCCTGACGAACGCGGTGCGGCACGCGCAGGCGCGGCACGTCACGGTGCGCGGAGATCGCGCCGGCGGTATGTGGTTGTTGAGCGTCGCCGACGACGGCGTGGGTGGCGCGCAGCTTTCGGTCGGGCGCGGGCTCGGCAGGCTGCGTGGTCGTCTCGGTGCCCTCGACGGAACCCTCACCGTGACGAGCCCGGTCGGGGGGCCGACGACGATCCGAATGGAGTGCCCGGTGTGACAGCGACGGAACGGACACTGCGCATCGTGCTCGCCGAGGACAGCCCGCTGCTCAGGGCGGGAGTGGAGAGCGTGCTCGCGTCGGCCGGTCACGACGTGTGCGCCGCCGTGGGCGATGCGCCGACACTCCTGCACGCGTGGGAGGCGTACCGGCCGGACCTCGTCGTCACCGATGTCCGGATGCCGCCCACCAATACGGACGACGGGCTGCGGGCGGCGGCCACGATCCGGAAACGGGAGCCGACGCTGCCCATCGTCGTGCTGTCGCAGTACGTCTCGGTGGCGTATCTGGACGAGCTGCTCGACGAGGACGCCGAGGGTGGTGTCGGGTACCTCCTGAAGGAGCGGGTCGGACACGTCCGCCAGTTCCTCGACGCGGTGGCCCGGGTGGCGCGGGGTGAGGCGATCATCGATCCGGACGTCGTGCGGGCACTCGTCAAGGCGACCAGGAGTCGGGGTCCGCTCGCGGCCCTCACCCCGCGCGAGCGGGAGGTGCTCGCACTCGTCGCCGAGGGGCACACCAACGCCGGCATCGCGCAGCGGTTGACGGTGTCCGAGGCCGCGGTGCGCAAGCACATCGGCTCCATCTTCTCGAAGCTGCCGCTGGAGGACGGCGATCGCCGCGTGCAGGCCACGCTCGTCTATCTGCGATCCCTCGGCTGACAGTGGGCCACGGCGCGCAGACTCGTCAGCCCGACATCCCCATCCGCCACGACGGGTACTTCGGTACCCAACCCAGTTGGCGCGCCTTGACATTCGACGCGCCCCGCCCTTTTCCGGGCCCGAGCCCGCTCGGAACCTGGGCGCCCACCCAGCGGCAGAAGGTCGGTACCCAGGTGTCCGGTCCGGCGGGCTCGTCGTCCACGACGTTGACGATGCCGGCGGGCCAGCCGAGGGCGGCGACGGTGGGTGCGACGGTGTCCGCGATGTGGAGGAAGCTCTCGATCCCGTTGCCACTGAACACCCCGTCCCGGGCGGCGCGGCCGAAGTCGCCGTCGGGGGAGTACCACGTACCGGGGCCGTACAGCTTGCCGTAGCGCAGGATCACGTGGTTCGGGATCTCGGTGGACGTGTGTTCCATCGCGACCACGCCCTCGACGGTGCGCGCGCCCGGCCCGGTGGCGTCCTGCAGCGGCACGGTCTCGTCGGCGAGGCCTTCGCCGTCCGCGTACAGCCACGCGATGCTCTGGGTGACCAGTCGCTGCACGCCGTACCGCCGCATCGCGTCGACGAGATTGCGGGTGCCGACGATGCGGAGGTCCGCATTGGCCTCGAGGTCCACGGCGGACAGGTCGGTGAGCTGATGGATCACCGCGTCGGGCCGCGCCTCGGCGATCGCATGCTCCACCGAGGCGAGGTCGAACGCGTCCATTCGGACCACGCCGGCACCGGCGTCGCGCAGTTCGGGACGCGAGTCCGGGTTGCGGGAGGTGCCGATCACCTCGTGGCCCTGCGCGATCAGTTCCCGGGTCAGTGGCAGTCCGACGACGCCCCCGGCGCCGGCGACGAGGATCCTCATGTCGACGAGCCTAGGAAACTCCGCGCGCCGGCACCGGTTTCGCGGCCGATTCGAGACCGATCAGCTGATCTGCAGCGCGGCCTGCACCCGATCCGCCGCTTCCGCCGGATTCTCGTGCTCCCAGATCCGCACCACGCGCCAGCCGGCGGCCGCCAGTCGCGTGTCGGTGTCGCGGTCGCGAACGACGTTGGCGGCCAACTTGTCCGCCCACCACTGCGCGTTGTTCTTGGGGGAGGTCGCGTGCTGCGGGCAGCTGTGCCAGAAGCAGCCGTCGACGTACACCGCGACGCGTTTGCGGGGGAACACCAGATCGGCCCGCCGCCGCAGCCCGCGCAGCGGCGGCCGGTCGACGAAGAACCGGGCCCCGCGCCGGTGCAGTTCGCGGCGCAGGGCCACCTCCGGCGCAGTGTCGCGTCGGCGCTGCGCCCGCATGCGGGCGCTGGTCAGGGGATCGGTCGAGGGCATCGACCCCATCCTCGCACCGCGATCAGGCAACCGCCTCCGGGTAGCCACCCATCCGGTCGAGGTGGCTCTCGATGTCGTCGAGGAAGCCGGGCACGAAGCGCAGGCTGCCGGTCCGGGCCCGCTTGAGGAATCCGGCGGTGGCCCGCGCGGACAGCAGCTGCGAGTGCTCGAGGAAGCCGCTGAGATCCTCGTACGGTTCCTGCACCGGCCAGTGCGACTCGTGCACCCGGAACGCCTGCCGGTCCCGGCCCCACGCGGCGCTGGGCCACGCGTCGCCCGGCTTCAGCGGGGTCTCGTGATCCGGGCTGTAGGGGCGCAGGTCGGCGAGGCGTCCGCCCACCCACTCCGCCATCCGCACGCTCACCGCGTTGCCGACCAGGCGCCAGCGGTGGCCGTTGCGGATGCCCTTGAGTTCGGTGGCCGGCGCGGTCCAGTCGGGGTCGAAACCCTGCAGGCGTTCGGCGTCGATCAGTCCGGGCGTCACGATCTCGCCCGACGGCAGCCGCACGGCCGGCGGCGAGGCGATCCCGACCGTCGAACCGCCCTTGAGCGTGGGCACCGCGTTGACGGCCCAGCCGAGCCCGCGGATGCCCTCGGTCCAGTAGAAGCCACACGGGTACTGCGACGGGTCGCTCTCGTCGGGGACGCCCGCGTCCTGACCGAACAGCACCTCGCGGGGGTCGTCTGTGCGCGACGCCAACATCAGCACCCGCTGCCGGCGCTGCGGCAGCCCGAACGCCCGGGCGTCCACCACCCGGTACGCCCACGTGTAGCCGAGGTCCTCGAGCGCGTCGGTGATGTGCCGCATCGCGGCGCCCCGGGCGAGGTTGAGCATGAACGGGACGTTCTCGATCAGCAGCCAGCGCGGCCCCTTCTTGCGCTTGACCAGACGGAACACCTCGTCGACCAGGCCGGAGCGGGCGCCGGTGATGCCGGCGGTCCTGCCGGCCTGGGACAGGTCCTGGCACGGGAAACCCGCGGCGACCAGTTCGGTGGCCTGCGGCAGCGAGCGCAGCCGGGTGACGTCACCGTGCAGCTCGACGCCCGCGAACCGGGTACGCAGAACCTGCTGGGCACCGGGGTCGATCTCGCACAGCAGCTCGGTTTCCCAGCCGTGGCTGCGCAGCCCCAACTCCACCCCGCCGATGCCGGCGAACAGCCCCACCATGTTCCCCGTCGACGTCACGGCACCCTTCCTCACGCACAGATACACGAGCACGTTACTCGAGTCCTCCGACGTGGCCGCGTCACACCGGCGCCGCGGCTGTCTTCCGAATGCGGCGTGGTCGGCCCACGGCGGTCGTAGGCTGACCGCATCGACCCGGTCGGGTTGCCGCCGGTTCACGACGGGCGAGGTGGTGGATCTGCCATGGACGACGGGGCGGGGTCCGGGGACGGCGATCAGTTGTCGGGTAGGCGACGACTTCTCGCTGTTCTGCTGGCGATGGCGATGTTCGTCCTGGTGGTCGACACCTCGCTGATGAACGTGTCGATCTCGGCCGTCGTGCGCGACCTGGATACGACGGTGAGCGGTGTGCAGTCGGCCATCGCGCTCGAGGCGCTGGTGTCGGCCGCGTTCATCCTCATCGGCAGCAAGGTCGGCGATCTGATCGGCCGCAAGCGCGCCTACGTGCTGGGCCTGCTCGGCTACGCGACCGGCGCGGCGGCGATGACGTTCGCGCAGAGTTTGACGGCCGTGATCGTGCTGTGGGCCGTGGTCGGCGGCATCGGTGCGTCCCTGCTGCTGCCCGCGATGCAGTCGCTGGTGCACGGCAACTTCCAGGGGGCCGCGCAGAAGAAGGTGTACGCACTCGTGGGCGCGGCGGCCGCGATCGCGGCCGCCGTGGGACCACTGCTCGGCGGCTTCGTCACGACCTACCTGTCGTGGCGGGTCGGCTTCGCGCTCGAGGTGGTGATCATCGCGGTCGTCCTGTCCGGTATCGGGCTGGTCCGGGACGTCCCCTACACCGGACCGCGGGGAGTGGATCCGATCGGCGCCGTGTTGTCGGTCGTCGGCATGGGCGGGATCGTGCTGGGCATCCTGGTGTGGCAGGAGGGCGGCGAGTCGGTGGCGGCACTCCTGTTCGCCGGCGCGGTCGCGCTGATCGGGCTCGGGTACTGGCTGGTGCAGCGCAAGCGCCGGGGCGCACCGGCGCTGATGGACCCGGATCTGTTCCGGTCCAAAGTGTTCCGCCTCGGTGTCACGGGGCAGATGCTGCAGCAGATCGCGCTGGGCGGCACGATGATCGCGCTCCCGATCTACCTGCAGATGGTGCTCGAGTACAACGCCATGCAGGCCGGGTTGTCCCTCGCGCCGCTGTCGCTGAGCATGTTCGCCGTCGCGCTGCTCGCGGGGAAGAAGGCGGGGGATCGGCGCCCGGCCACGATCATCCGGTGGGGATTCGCCCTCGTCACCATCGGAGTCGCGGTACTCGTCCCGTTGGTCCCCCGGGCGGAGTTCGGGTGGGCGCTGCTGGCGCCGCTGGTGGTGGCGGGCGCCGGGTTGGGGCTGCTCGTCTCGCAGCTGAACAACTACACGCTCGCGCCGATCTCGGAGGAACGGGTCAGTGAGGCCGCGGGCACCAACTCCGCGGCCGGCTCGTTCGGGCTCTCGTTCGGGCTGGCGTTCGGCGGGGCGATCCTGCTGGCCACGCTGTCGATCGCCTTCACCACGATGGCGGAGTCGAGCGACGTGCTCCCGCCCGCCGATCAGCAGCACGTGGCTCGGGTCCTCGAGGACGACGCCGAGGTCATGAGCAACACCCAACTCGAGGAGCTGCTCGCCGGCCGGCCCCCGGCGATCCGCGAGGAGATCGTCCGAATCAATACCGACGCACGGCCCCTCGCGCTACAGGCGGCACTGCTGGTGCCGATCCTGGCCGGACTGCTCGGACTGCTCGAGTCGTTCCGGATGATGCGCGAACCCGACACGCCCCCGGCCGCCCAGGGGACCACGGCAGGGTTGCTGTGACGGAGCCCGGGGCGCAGACGGCCGGCGGTCGTCTCTCAGGGACGACCCGTACAGTGGGGAGTCCGGGGCTTTCTCATCCACGCAGTCACAGATAAGGACATGTGTGAACAGCAATGACGATCCGGTCAACGGACGGCTTTTTTACGATCCGCGGGCAGAGGCGGAATGCGTCCGCAGCGGAAGTGGTACTCCCACCGAGGAGCCGGCCGCGGGCGTCGGCCCGGCGCCGATGAGCAGCGAGGAGATACATCGCGCACTGTTCAGTGCCGGATAGCCTTCTGCCGCAACGCTTGTGGTAGTTCCTGTCGTTCCCGCCCGCGCGGGCCACGGGTCGTTTTCGTGACTTCATGCCGGATATGTGGTTCACTGTAAATGGTCGTAGTTTTTGTTCGCGTACGCCACGCTCGCAAATTCTTGTTGCGGGCGGTTGTATCTCCTGTTCGGAAATCTTCTCGTGGTGCGATACCGGCCTGACCCTGCCCAGTTTCGGCAGAGTTTCACAGTATGAGAAGAGGAAATACACATGGCAGAAGGCACCGTGAAGTGGTTCAACTCCGAGAAGGGGTTCGGCTTCATTGCACCTTCGGACGGGTCCGCTGATATCTTCGCGCACTACTCGGAGATCCAGAGCGGCGGATTCCGCACCCTCGAAGAGAACCAGCACGTGCGGTTCGAGATCGGTCAGGGACCCAAGGGTCCCCAGGCGACCGGTATCACCGTCATCTGATCCACCCCCGCTCTCCCCCTCGCGGGGATGTGAGGTCACGTCGGGTCCCGCCCCTCCTATGCAAGGGGGCGGGGCCCGACGTGTTTTCTGTCTGCGGGAAGCGCAATCGCGGAGTGACCATCGTCACCGAAAAGTCTCCAGTGGCCGCTGTAGACAATCGCCATCGGGCGTTGTAATCTTCGATTCGTACATGAAGCAGAGGTCCGAGAAGGCAGGTAGAGGACGAACTACCTGCGTGAAGGAATGAACTGGTGAAGTAGGGCGGGACGCGTCGAGAAGAGTGTTGATGTGTGTCCAGGAAGACTCGATGCGTCCCGCCGCCTACCGGGTAGCTAGCTGGATCGGCCCGGCAGGCAGTGTTGGGAATGGGAAGTTGCAAGACATGCGGCGCTAGTCGGTCGCAGCCGGGGCAGCGGCGAGATTGTTGCTCCGAACATCGGAAGAGCCCGACCAGGAGGTGGTGCACGGTTAGCTGTTACTCGATCGCGTATCCCCGCCGATGCGGGAAAACAGGTTGGGAGACCGGTCTGATGGCTGGTCTGGTCAAGTAAATTCCGTCACGCCCCGGCGCCTGAACAGGCGCCGGGGCCTCGTCCGTGCGTACACGAAGGGACTCACGCGCATTTCAGGGACACCGAACGCCGGCGGGCCAGGCGACAAATTCGACGACGAGGACTACCCGGCATACAGCATGGGCCGGGCTGCCGAACTGCTCGGCGTCACCCAGGCGTTTCTCCGCAGCCTCGATACCGCGAAACTCATCACCCCGTTGCGATCCGGGGGCGGCCACCGCCGTTACTCCCGCTACCAACTCCGTATCGCCGTCCGTGCCCGCGAACTGATCGACCAGGGCACTCCGATCGAGGCCGCCTGTCGCATCATCATCCTCGAGGACCAGCTCCGCGAAGCCCAGCGGATCAACGCCGAACTCCGCCAGGAGCAACAGGACTCGGGCGACACGGCACCCTGACCTGCGCCGCCGTGACAGTGTCGCGCTCGGCCGGGCGGCCCGGCCGAGCGCGCGCCTGTGCGGGTGGACTCAGGTGTCCGACGACGCCTTCTCCGGCTCGGTCGGCAACGAACCCTCACCCTTGCCGGGATGCACGACGCCGAGTTCGAGGCCGCCGTTCGCGGACACCCGGACGATGTCGTCGGGCTCGAGTTCGCCCGACAGCAGCAGCCCGGCGAGCCGGTTGTCGAGTTCCTTCTGGACGGTCCGGCGCAGTGGGCGTGCCCCGAACTCCGGCTGATAACCCTTCTCGGCGAGCCAGTCCACGGCCTCCTCGGTGATGTCCAGCTCGACGTTCTGGGCGTGCAACTGGCGGCGGGTGCCGTCGAGGATCAGCTCGATGATCTGCCGCAGCTCCGTCTGGTCCAGCCGGTGGAAGACGATGGTCTCGTCGATCCGGTTGAGGAACTCGGGCCGGAAGTGCGCCCGCAGGCGCTCCATCAGCGTCGGCACCAGCTCGTCGATGTCCTCGCTCTTGGCACCGAGGATGAGGTCGGAGCCGATGTTGCTGGTGAGGATCACGATGGTGTTCTTGAAGTCGACGGTGCGGCCCTGCGCGTCCGTGACCCGCCCGTCGTCGAGCAGCTGCAGCAGCACGTTGAACACGTCCGGGTGCGCCTTCTCGACCTCGTCGAACAGCACCACCGAGTACGGCTGCCGCCGCACCTTGTCGGTGAGCTGCCCGGCCTCCTCGTAACCGACGTATCCGGGTGGGGCGCCGACGAGCCGGGAGACGGTGTGCTTCTCCTGGAACTCGCTCATGTCGAACCGCACCATCCGGTCCTCGTCGCCGAACACGGCCTCCGCCAAGGCCTTCGCGGTCTCGGTCTTGCCGACGCCGGTGGGGCCGAGGAACAGGAACGAGCCGATGGGGCGGTTCGGGTCGGACAGTCCGGCTCGCGACCGGCGCACTGCCTCCGCCACCGCGCTGACCGCCTCGCGCTGCCCGATCACCCGGGCGTGCAGGACGTCCTCGAGTTTCATGAGCCGTTCGCGTTCCTCGGACGTCAAGTCGGACACCGGGATCCCCGTCTGCCGCGACACGACGTGCGCGATGTCGTCGACGGTCACCTCGGGAGTGCTCTCCTCCTCGGTCTCACCGAGCCGTTCCTCCGCCTCGGTGATCTGCCGCTTGATCGCGTTGGCGCGCTCGTAGTCCTCCTGCCCGACGGCGGAATCCTTCTCGCGCTTGAGCCGGGCGATCTCCTCCTCCGCGGCGCGGGTGTCGAAGTCGGGCGTGCGGGTGCGCAGCCGCACTCGCGCGCCGGCCTGGTCGACGAGGTCGATCGCCTTGTCCGGCATGAATCGGTCGGTGATGTACCGGTCGGACAGCTCGGCCGCCGCGACGAGCGACTCGTCGGTGTAGTGCACCTGGTGGTGCGCCTCGTAGCTGTCGACGAGACCGCGCAGGATCTCGATGGTGTCGTCCACGGACGGCTCCGCGATCAGGACGGGCTGGAAGCGTCGCTCGAGTGCGGCGTCCTTCTCGATGTGCTTGCGGTACTCGTCGATCGTGGTGGCGCCGATCGCGTGCAGTTCGCCGCGCGCCAGCGCCGGTTTGAGCAGATTGCCGGCGTCCATCGCGCCCTCGCCCCCGGCCCCGGCACCGACGATGGTGTGCAGTTCGTCGATGAACAGCACCAACTCGTCCGAGTGCGACTTGACCTCGTCGAGGATCTTCGTCAGACGCTCCTCGAACTCGCCGCGGTACTTGGTGCCCGCGACGAGCGATCCGACGTCGAGCGCGACGACACGGCGGTCGGTGAGCGTCGACGGCACGTCGCCGTTGACGATGCGCTGCGCGAGACCCTCCACGATCGCGGTCTTGCCGACACCCGGGTCGCCGATGAGAACCGGATTGTTCTTGCGGCGGCGGGACAGGATCTCGATGGTCTGCTCCACCTCCTTGGCGCGGCCCACGACCGGATCGACGTTGCCGGCGCGGGCCTCCGCGGTGAGGTCGCGACCGTACTCGTCGAGCGTGGGCGTGGAACTCGGCGGCGCCGAGGTCTTCTCGCCCTCGAGGGTGGCGCCGAGCAAGGCCTTGCCGGCAGGGCTCTCCGAGTTCGCGGCGATGCCGATGAGGATGTGCTCGGGGCCGATGTAGCTGCTGCCCGATTCGCTGGCCTGTTGCTGCGCGGTCCGCAGCGCCAGCTTCGCGGCCGGGCTGAGGCTCGGCGCACCGGGTGTCGTCTTAGGGGTGCCGTGCTTGTCCAGGTGTGCGGCCATCTTGGCGGCCAACTCGTCCGGATCCAGATTGATGCTGCTGAGCACGCCGCGGGTGGGATCGTTCTGCGCCGCCGCGTACAGCAGGTGCTCCGGGGTGATCTCGCTGTTCCCCCATTCGCTCGCCGCGTCGCGCGCGACGGCGATCAAGCGGCGGGCGTCGTCGTTGAGCAGCCTTCCCAGATCGACGCGTTGCACCGGGGGCTGGGACGACAGTCCCGATCCGAAGAACCTCGCGAAAATGTCGTCGAAGGGGCTGTCCATGCGTCCCCAACCTTCGGTCATGTCCTATCCTCCAAATCTCTGCACACAGCTATCTGGTTCGGACTCGTCCGCACTCTCGGGTGGACTCACCCTCAACCTTGCGGCCACCGTGGGGGAATGTAAAGGGTCTTCGTACCTCGTCGCCGGCGTCGGCCGTCGACGACGACCGAAAGGGTTTGCGCCGCATGGCGACAATCAGCACGCCTCCCGAACGGGCGTCCAGGACTCGGACTCCGAGACTGCTGCGTGATGCACAGGCCGGTGCGCTGGTCGAGGCATTCGTCGTCATCGGCATCCTCACCATCCTCGTCACGCGCGCCTACCTGCACGCGACGGGGTATCCCCAGGTCGGCGGCGCGACGCTGCACATCGCGCATGCGCTGTGGGGTGGACTGGGCATGGTCGTCGCGCTCGTGGTGGTCTTTTCGTTCCTCGGCGCCCTGCCACGGATGGTCGCCGTGGTCGCGGGCGGCATCGGTTTCGGCCTGTTCCTGGACGAGGTCGGCAAGTTCGTCACGAAGACCAACGACTACTTCTTCCAGCCCTCGGTCGCGATCATGTACGTCGTCGTGGTGGCGCTGCTGCTAATCAACCGATGGATCCACGACACCCGGACGCAGACCGCCGCGGAGGACCTCGCCAACGCCGCCGGCACCGCCGCCGACGGCCTGACCCACGGCCTCACCCCGCATCGTCTCGCCACGGCGCGCCGGCAGTTGCGCCGGGCCGCGGAGGCGGGCGTCGACCCGGGGGCGATCGCCGGCGTCGAGGACCTGTTGTCGCGGTGCGCGCCTCGCGGCACCGGACGGCTCGACGTGGCCGGCACCTGGCTGCGGGTGCACCTGTCCCGGGTGTTCGACGGCCCCCGCGCGGTCTGGGTCGCGGCGATCGCCCTCGCACTGTTCTCCACCGCCGGCGTGGTCAACGCCGTCGTGACGCTCGCCGAGGATCTCGAGGGCGGCACCGGCACCGACATCACCACCATCGGTCAGATGTGCGGGTCGGCCGCCGCGTTCGTGCTGTGCTGGGTCGCGATCGCCCGACTGCGCGGCGGCCGGACCTGGCCGGTACGGATGCTCCGGATCGCGGCGCTCGTGACGATCCTGCTGACCGAGGTCTTCAACTTCGTCGCCGAGGAGTTCGGCGCCCTCATCAACGTCGCGGTCGGCCTGAGCGCGCTGGTGGTGTTCTCGCGGCGCATCTCGGTGCTCGAACGCGAACCGGTCGAATTGTCCGAATGACGACGCGGGCGAACCAATCTCACCTGCCGTCCCCGCCTGAACGGCCGTCGTCGCCTAACGTAGAGACCGTGAGCAACCCGATCCCCGCGTCGCCCTGGCCTGCCGTTCTGACATGGCGTGCCCACTCCGCGCCCCGCATGGAGTCCGTGCGCGTGCAGGTGAGCGGGAACCGGATCAAGGCCACGGGCCGCATCGTCGGCGGCGCGTGCCCCGAACATCCCGCGTTCAGCGCGTCCTACGACCTGGTCACCGACGAGAACGGCGTCACCCGCCGGCTGTCGCTGCACACCGCCCTCGCGACAGGGGAGCGGCACATGTCGATCAGTCGCGACGAGGAGGGCGTCTGGATGGTCGAGACCGGCACCACGCACCTGCGCTCCGGGTTCGCCGGCGCCAAGGACATCGACGTCGTGCTGAGCCCGTTCTTCAACACCCTGCCGATCCGGCGCTTCGGCCTGCAGCACGAGTCCGAGGACATCCAGGTCCCCGTCGTGTACGTCAACCTGCCGGACCTCGCGGTGCAGGAGGCCTCGCTCACCTACAGCAGCGGCGCCGACGGCATCCACGTGCTCTCACCCGTGTCGTCGTCGTCCATCAAGGTCGACGAGGGCGGCTTCGTGCTCGACTACCCGGGCCTCGCCGAACGGATCTGACGGGCCACTCCGCGAGTGCACCCGGTGAGCGGGACTTCGCTCAGCCCACCGCCAGCGCGCAGGCCAGCGCCGCGGACTCCGCCGGATGCGATCCGTGCCCGCCCGCGGTGGTCGGCAGGCCGATCACCTGGATGCCGATCGGATCGCCGACCACGCCGGGTGCCGGCACCGAGATCGCCGGGATGCCGAGCGCGTTGAACGGGATGCACATGCGCAGCAACGGGGTTCGCGCCACCGCGGGGTCCGACGAGCGGGCCTGCTCCTGGGTGACCGCGCGCAGCGGAGTGGTCGCGGTGATCAGCGCATCCAGTCCCAGCTCGCTTCGCAGCCGCGAAAGGGCTTGACGGCGAAGGCGTTCGACAGTGCGGGCGGCGTGCAGGTAGTCGACGGCGGGACGGTCACGCTGCGCGGCGAGCAGCGCCGCCGTCGGGGGTTGGTAGCGCTCGGGGGCCTGCTCGAACCACTGCCGGTGCGTCTCGTACGCCTCCGAACCCGTGATGATCGGGTACGCCGCGAGGAACTGCTCGGTCTCGGGCAGTTCGACGTCGAGCACCTCGGCGCCGGCGTCGGTCAGCGCCCGCCCCGCGGCGTCGACGGCGGCCGCGATCGCCGGATCCGCGACGTCCCAGTTCTCGCCCCGCAACCGGCCCACCCGCAGACCCGCGACGGGGGTGCGCACGTGCGCGATGCCCGGGAGCGCGCCCCACGCGAGCGAGACGTCCAGGACGTCGGCGGCCAGCAGCCCGATGTGGTCGAACGTCGTCGAGAGCGGGAAGGCCCCCGACGTCGGCAGGGCGTCGAAGCTGGGCTTCATCCCGACGATGCCGCACAGCGACGCGGGAGTTCTTGTGCTGCAGCCGGTGTCGGTGCCGATCGCGACCGGGACGATGCCCTTCGCGACCAGGGCCGCGGACCCCGACGACGACCCGCCGGGAATCAGGTCGGGGTCGTGCGGGTGTGCGGCCGGACCGGACGCGTTGACCGCACCCGTCGGGCCGTACGCGAACTCGTGCAGGTGCGTCTTGGCGACGACGATCGCGCCGGCCTCCCGTAGCCGCGCGACGATGCGGGCGTCGGTGGCGGCGGGTGCCGCGTCCGCGAGCACCGCACTGCCGCAGCGGGTCGGCATCCCGGCGACGTCGATGTTGTCCTTCACCGCCACCGCGATGCCGTGCAGCGGTCCGATCCAGTCGCCGGCGGCGATCGCCTCGTCCGCGCGGGCGGCGGCCGTGAGTGCCGCGTCGTCGTGTCGGGCGGCGACGAGGTTCTCCCACGGTGTTCCGAGTAGCCCGTCGAGGGCGTCGAGCGTCGCGCGGACGTGCTCGGTGGCGGTCATCTCCTTCCTGGCGAGCAGCTGGGCGACGTCCCGCAGGGTCGGCATGCTCACGGCCGCAACACCCCGCCGCGGCGTCCGGCGTCGCGCAGCCGCTCGCGCCAGTGCTCGGTACCGGGCTCGATGCCGGTGATGGTCCAGCGTTCTCGGTCCTCGTAGCGGCGCCGCGCCTCGAAGCCGGGCTCGACGAGCCCGGCGAGGGTGCCGCGATCGGCCAGTTCGGCGCGCGCCCGGGTCAGCACGTCGAGGGTCTCGTCCAGCGCGGTGAGCAGCGCGTCCCGGTTGCCCTCGCACATCGCGCGCACCAGGGCCGGCGCGCTGCCGGCGACGCGGGTGCCGTCGCGGAACGACCCGGCGGCCAGCCCCAGGGCCAGGTCACCGCCGGCCGCACCGGACAGCGCGAGCGCCTCGGCGAGCACGTGCGGCAGATGCGAGATCCGGGCGGCGGCGGCGTCGTGTTCGACCGACTCGGCGGGCACCACCACCGACCCGCAGTCGAGCGCCAGCCGCGCCACCTGCGACCACACCTGCGGGTCGACGCCGTCGTCGGCGCTCACCACCCACACAGCGTCTCGGAACATCTCGGCGTCCCCGGCCTCCCAGCCGGACTCGTTCGTCCCGGCCATCGGATGCCCGCCGACGAACCGGTCCTGCAGGCCGTGCCGCGCGACCGCCGCGGCCACCTCGGCCTTGACGCTGACGACGTCGGTGACGGGGCAGTCGGGTGCGTGCTCGGCGATGGCCGCGAGCGTCTCGTCGACGGCCGGCATCGGCACGGCGACCACGATGAGGGCCCGCGCGGTCTGCGCTCGGCGCAGCACCGCGACGAGGTCGGTGTCGGCGTCGAATCCGTCGGCGCGGGCGGCGCCGACGGTGGGCGCGGACCGGTTCCACCCGAAGCCGTCACGGCCCGAGGCGACGGCCGCGCGCAGCAGCGATCCACCGATCAGACCCAGGCCGAGAATGCAGACGGGGGGCGCGGAAACGGCATCAGACACCACATCAGGTTGGCACATTCGTCGCTGGACTTCTGTTAGTGGCACCGCGCGGGCTACCGTTGCGCGCATGGGTGCACAGCGCGCGAACGACAACAGCGCCTCCGCAGGGTCGATGGAGGATCTGGACGGCTTCGGCATCGCCGTCGTCCGTGAGGAAGGGCGCTGGACGTGCACCCCCCTGACCGGTGGTGCGCTCACCAGTTTGCGGGGCGCGGAGAAGGAACTGCTCGAGCTTCGCAGCTCGGGTGCCGTGTTCGGTCTGCTCGACGTCGACGAGGAGTTCTTCGTCATCGTCCGCCCCGCACCGACGGGCACCCGACTGCTCATCTCCGACGCCACCGCGGCCATCGATTACGACATCGCCGCCGACGTGCTCGACGCCCTCAACGTCGAGATCCCGGACATCGACCCGGACGAACTCGACGACGTGGAGCCGTGGGAGGAGGGCGACCTCGGCCTGCTGTCCGACCTCGGGCTGCCCGACGCCGTGCTCGGTGTGATCCTCGCCGAGACCGATCTGTACCCGGACGAGCAGCTGACGATGATCGCGCAGCGCTGCGGCTTCGAATCGGAGCTGTCCGCCACGCTCGACAAGCTGCCCCGCTGACGTCACCGGGTAGCGACGCGTGACCCTGCAGGACGACCAGCGGATGATCCGTGCCGCGCTCGAGGCGGCCGCCGCGGCGTCGGACGCCGACGTCCCCGTGGGCGCGGTGGTGTTCGATGCGGACGGCGTCGAGCTCGCGCGGGCCGCGAACGCGCGGGAGGCCACGGCCGACCCGACCGCGCATGCCGAAATCCTCGCCCTGCGTGAGGCCGCCCGCGTGCACGGCGACGGCTGGCGGCTCGAGGGCGCGACGCTCGCGGTGACGCTGGAGCCGTGCACGATGTGCGCGGGCGCGCTCGTGCTCGCCCGCGTCAAGCGGGTGGTGTTCGGCGCCTGGGAACCCAAGACCGGCGCGGTCGGTTCGTTGTGGGACGTGGTCCGCGACCGCCGCCTCACGCACCGCCCCGAGGTGCGCGGAGGGGTGCTCGAGGACGAGTGCGCGGGCATTCTCGAAAGTTTCTTTCTGGAGCAGCGCTGAAGCCCTGACCAGGGGTTATGCGGCTTTTGTGGGCCGTGGTGGCCGGAGTTCCCCGGCGAGATCGCGCAGATCGTGGTTGCGTGGAGGTAGGTGCTCGTGTGGCACCGGGACCGCATGGTCAATTCACAGATTCACGGAGGTGACTCGTGGGAATCGGAGACAAGGCCCAGAACAAGGCACAGGACCTCGGCGGCAAGGCCAAGGAGGCCGCCGGCAAGGCGACCGACGACGAGGATCTGAAGAACGAAGGCAAGGGCGACCAGGTGCAGTCCGCCGTCAAGGACGCGGGCGAAAAGGTCAAGGACGCCGCCTCCACGGTGAAGGACAAACTCACCGGAAAGTAGCGCTGACCAGCCGATTTCTTGCTGAACGCTGACTCCGGTACAGTTCTCGGCGGTGGCGTGTCCGAGCGGCCGAAGGTGCAGCACTCGAAATGCTGTGTACGGTAACCCCGTACCGAGGGTTCAAATCCCTCCGCCACCGCCAAAGAGCCTCCCATCTGCTTGCAGATGGGAGGCTTCTTTTGTTTCCGTTCCTCGTCTGCGCGTCAGCTCAGGGCTGCGAACAGGTTGAGTTCGCTCATCGAACCGTTCTCGCTGACGAAGAGGTTGACGAAGCTGCCGAAGGCGAAGCCGAGCAGGTCGAGCGCGGACAGAGATCCCATGTGATTACCCCTTGGACGAATGCGGTTGGACTGCAAGGAATGCCGAGTTCGAACGGCTGACCGTTCCGAGGCCGCGGCAGGTTGCCAGATGAAGCTAGCGGCCGCGACCTTCGGTTGTCGTGCCGCGGCGTGGTGAAGGAACGGGTGATTAGGGGCTCTTGACGTGCTGATCGGCCGCGTCAACTTCACCCTCCCGGCGTCCGAGTTGTGATCCAGGCCACGGCAAGTCCCGGTGGCCGGGAATGCGCCGCGCGGCGAATGTGATCGGCGTTACTTTCCGACCGGATTGCCGGTTTCGCGAAGAGGGGCGTCATGTCAGGACGGGTAGCTGGGAAGGTCGCGTTCGTCACCGGCGCGGCGCGGGGGCAGGGACGCAGTCACGCGCTCCGACTGGCGGAGGAGGGCGCCGACATCATCGCCCTGGATATCGCGGACGGTATCGACACCGTCACTCCGCTGTATCCGCCCGCCACCGCCGAGGATCTCGCGGAGACGGTGCGTGGGGTCGAGGCGCTCGGGCGTCGGATCGTCGCCGAGAAGGCCGACGTCCGCGACTTCGATGCCGTGCGCGCGGTCGTCGACCGGGGCGTCGCGGAGCTCGGCCGCATCGACGTCGTCGTCGCGAACGCCGGCATCTTCATCAGCGGGGAGCCGGCGCACCGCATCACCGAGGCCGAGTGGGACGACGTCCTCGACGTCAACCTCAAGGGCGTCTGGCACACGTGCAAGGCCGCGATCCCGCACCTGATCGAGCAGGGCGACGGCGGATCGATCGTCATCACCAGCTCCACCGCCGGGCTCAAGGGTGCGGCCCGAACCGCCGCCTACGGGGCCAGCAAGCACGCCGTCGTCGGCCTGATGCGCACCCTCGTCGGCGAACTCGGCGGGCACCGGATCCGGGTCAACACCGTCCATCCGGGCGCGACGGACACCGACATGATCATCAACGACCGCTGTTTCGGGCTCTTCTTGCCGGGCGTCGATCACCCCTCCAAGGAACAGGTGGCCCCGTTGTTCGCGGGCGCCAACGCGATCCCCGTGCCGTGGGTGGAGCCGGTGGACGTCTCGCATGCCGTGCTGTTCCTGGCCTCGGAGGAGGCGCGGTACGTCACCGGCACCGAACTGAAGGTCGACGCCGGATTCACCACCCGTTGAACGCGAAGGAGTCTCGATGACAATGCAGTTGGAGTCTCCGGCGCTGGACGACGCCGCCGTCGCGGCGGTGGCGCAGCAGTGGCTGACAGGGTTCGCGGAGTTGCTCCGCGCCGGCACGGGCGCCGAGGCAGTCCTGCACACCGACCTGTGGTGGCGCGACCTGCTGGCGTTCAGCGGCGACCTGCGCACCCTGCACGGTGCCGACCGGATCGGCGCCGTGCTCGACGTCGCCCGCGGGCAGCAGGTGCGCGACGAGCTGTTGGAGCCGGTCGCGCCGCCGGTCCTGCTTCCGGCCGCGGCCGGCCCGGGGTCGATCCAGCTCCTGTTCCGGTTCGACACTCGACTCGGTCACGTGCGCGGCGTCGCCCGTCTCGTCTGCGACGACGGCACCTGGCGGGCCCGGAACCTGCTCACCGCGCTGGACTCGCTGGCCGGGCGCGAGGCGGCGATCGGCGCTCGGCGGCCGGAGGGCACCGAGATGCCCGCCGATCGGGTCGAGTACTGGTCGGCGCGCCGCGAGCGTGAACTCGACTGTCGCGACGGCGATCCCGACGTTCTGGTGATCGGCGCGGGACATTCGGGGCTGGCGCTGGCGGCGCAGCTCGGTGTGCTGGGGGTGCGGACGCTGCTGGTCGACCGGGCCGATCGGGTCGGTGACAACTGGCGCGGCCGGTACGACTCGCTGGTGCTGCACGACGCCGTCTGGTCCAATCACCTGCCGTTCCTGCCGTTCCCGTCGAACTGGCCGGTGTTCACGCCCAAGGACAAGATGGGTGACTGGCTCGAGATCTACTCCCGAGCAATGGAACTCGATGTCTGGAACCGTTCCGAGGTCGTGGAGTCGACGTTCGACCCGGGCGCGCGGCGGTGGACCGTCGTCGTGGACCGGGACGGGACGCGACGCACCCTGCGCCCGCAGCACCTGGTGTTGGCCACCGGGCTCAGCGGCACCGAACCGGTGATGCCCGCGTTCGCGGGCGCCGACGACTTCGCCGGCGAGCTGCTGCACTCGAGCGAGTACCGGACCGAGCCCGCCCGCCGCGGCACCCGCACCGTCGTGATCGGCACCGGCAACAGTGGGCACGACATCGCCCAGGATCTGCACGAGGCAGGTGCCGAGGTCACGTTGATCCAGCGTGGCCCCACGCACGTGGTCAGCGGTCAGGCGCTGGCGAAGCAGGCGCGCCGCCGGTATGCCGAGCACACCGACACCGACGTCGCGGACCTGCTCGATGCCGCCACCGCCCGCCGGGATCCGCAGTTCGTCGCCGGGCTGCGGATGGGTGTGGGCGTGCTCGCCGACCACGATCGCGAACTGCTGGACGGTCTCGCCGCCCGCGGCTTCTCGCACGACGGTGGGCCGGACGGGACCGGCGTGATGATGCTGTTCCTCGGCCGCAACGGCGGCTACTACATCGACGTGGGTGCCTCGCCGATGATCGTGGACGGCCGGATCGGGCTCGTCTCCGGGACGATCGACCGGCTGGACGCGGACGGACTGGTGATGTCCGACGGCACTCGCGTCCCGGCCGACACGATCGTGTGCGCCACCGGATTCCGCGGCATCCTCGACACCGCTCGCCGGGTGCTCGGCGACGCGGTGGCCGACGCCTGCGGGCCGGTCTGGGGGCTCGACGACGAGGGCGAACTGCGTTCGGTGTGGCGGCGCTCCGGTCACGACCGGTTCTGGATCCACGGCGGCAACTTCATGCTCGTGCGCAACTACAGCAAGTACCTGGCGCTGCAGATCCAGGCCGACCTGGCCGGCGTCGAACTGCCCGCGCTCGGCCGTCGTGTTTGATCGAGGTTCGACGGGACCGACAGTGGGAGGACGTTCGATGACAGGCAAGCAGGCACGGCTCGATCTGGAGACCGCGAAGCGTGCGGCGGACGCGGCGATCGCGGCGGCGCGGGAGGGCGGCAACCGGGTGAGTGTCGCCGTCGTGGACACCCGTGGCCACGACCTGCTGGTGGTCCGCGACGACGGCGCCGCGTGGTTCACCGCCGGGGTGGCGCGCGCCAAGGCGGCCACCTCCGCGTTGATCGGCATCCCCACCACCGCCTACTCGGGCCTGGCCGACGCGCATCCCGCGCTCGTCGAACTGATCGACGGCCAGGCCGCGCAGCCCCTGACGACGTTGCCGGGCGGCCTGCCGATGGTCGTCGACGGCGAGGTCGTGGGCGGGATCGGCGTCAGCGGCGCGCAGCCGGACGAGGACGTCGACTACGCGAAGACGGGCCTGGCTGCTCGCTGATCTCGCTGGCGGATCCCGGTTCTCAGCGCCCGGTTCTCAGCGCCCGGTCGCGCCGTCGATCAGCTCGCGGAGGATGTCGGCGTGGCCGGCGTGCCGGCCGGTCTCCTCGATCATGTGGGTCAGTGCCCACCGCGCACTCGGTGCGCGATCGTTCGGTAGCGGACGCGGGACCGGCGCACCGAGATCGGTGCACCCGTCCAGGACGGCGTTCGCTTCCCGGACGGCCGCGCGGTAACCGGCGACCACGTCGGCCACCGTGGCCGACGGTGGAGCACGAAAGGTCCTCTTCCAGTCGGTGACTCGCTCACCGAGGAAGGTCGAACGCTCGACGAACGTCAGATGGTTCAGCAGACCGAGCAGGTTCGTGCCGGACGGCACCCCGGCGGTCCGGACCTGCGGTTCGGGTGCGCCCTCGACCTTGGCGACCACCGCGGCCCGCAGGTAGTCGAGGAAGGCTCGCAGGGTCTCGTGCTCGCTGTTCCCGGTGCGCGGCGGGGTGGTGTCGGCGCGGCGCACGACGCGTGAGGTCGGCATGGGTGTCTCCTTGGTCGCGGACTCGGACGCCCAGTCTCGCCGCGGGCCGGACGGTTCGGCACGAAAACTTGCGGTTCTGGCAACCTGATCGGATGGACCCCGTGACGGAGGACGTACTCGGCGCGGTCGGACCGCGACTACGCGCGCTCCGGCGCCGGCGCGGCATCACGCTCGCCGAGCTCGCCGCGGAAACCGGGGTGTCGGAGAGCACCCTGTCCCGTCTGGAGAGCGGACAGCGCCGGGCGACCCTCGAATTGCTGCTCCCGCTGGCCCGCACCTACGACGTGCCGTTGGACGAACTCGTCGGCGCCCCGCGCACGGGAGACCCCCGGATCCATCTCGAGCCGATACGACGATCCGGGATGATCTTCGTCCCGCTGTCCCGCCGGCCCGGCGGGGTGCAGGCGTTCAAGATGGTGATCCCGGCGCAACCGGAACCGTCCGAGCCGGCGCCGAAGCGGCATGAGGGCACGGAGTGGTTGTACGTGCTCAACGGACGCCTCAGGTTGGTGCTCGGCGACCGCGACCTGACGTTGCCGCCCGGCGAGGCAGCCGAATTCGACACCGCGTCACCGCACTGGTTGGGCAGCGCCGACGGCGGCGCGGTCGAGCTGCTCATCCTGTTCGGGGTGCACGGAGTGCGTGCGCACGTCCACTCCGGTCGGCTCGGGTAGCCCGGGGCTTCGACGGATCCGGAAACGTCGGCAGCGTCCGGTCTCGAGCCGCGCGTACGGCTCGCGGTGCAGCGCGGCGGCGACGCGTTACCGATAGCCTTGGACGGCATGGACAGGCCTACGCGACCACTGGTGCAGTTGCGTCTGGCCGCCGCCTACCGCTTTCGGGAAAGCTTGTTCGCGTTACCGACGGTGCTGGTCGTGGTGGGGGTGGCGCTCGCCGAAGCCACCGTCTATCTCGATCGCGCCCTGGACGACGACGGCCCAGTCGGGTGGGGCGTGCAGATGAACAGCAACGGCGCGACGTGGCTGCTCAGCACCGTGGCGGGCGCGACGATCACCACCGCCGGTGTGGTCTTCTCGCTGACCGTCGTCAGCCTCCAGCTGGCCAGTAGCCAGTTCTCGCCTCGCGTGATGCGTTCGTTCATCAGGGATCGCGTGAGTCAGACGGTCATCGGAATGCTGGTGGCCACCTTCGTGTTCTGCGTACTCACGTTGCGGCACATCAGCGGCAACGCAACCGATCCGGCTCCGCGGATTCCGCTCACGACCGCGGTGATCCTGACGATCGGCACCGTCGTCCTCATCGTCGCGTACCTCGGGCGGCTCGCCCGGGGGCTACAGGTCGGCGAGGTCGTGCGCACCATCGCCGCCGAGGCGGACGGCGTGATCGGTGCCGCCTCCCACGCCGCACAGAGGGAGTCCACGGGGGCTGCGGTCCCGGACATTCCGGAAGGAAAGCCGCAGTTGATCGTTCGAGCGGTTCGCGACGGATGGGTCACGCAGGTACCGACCGAGCAGATCCTCGCCGCCGTGCCCGCCGCCACCGTCGTACGACTGGAGACGCGGACCGGCGCATACATCCACCGCGGCGAGGTGCTGCTGCGTGTGTCGCCGGTTCCACGGCGGGACGACCGGGTGCGACGGCGGCTGGAGGCCGCGGTCGAGATCGCCGACAGTCGCACGATGCAGCAGGACGTCGACTTCGCGCTGCGTCAGCTGGTCGACATCGCGCTGCGCGCCCTGAGCGCGGCGATCAACGACCCCACCACCGCCACCGAGGTCGTGCTGCGACTGGGCAGTCTGTTGCGGACGCTCCTGATCACGGACGCGCCCCCGGTCGCGGTGTCGGGCCGGGAGGGCAGGACGCTGCTGCGGCCGTGGATGCTGTCCCCGCCGGAGTACGTCGACCACGCCTTCGACCAGATACGGCAGGCGTGCCCACGTCAGATACACGTCGCCGTCGCGCTCGCTCGGGTACTGCGCATGCTCGTCGATCACGTCACCGAATGCGGCCGCGGTGAACATGTCCCGGCCCTGGACCGGCAGTTGCGGCTGCTGGTGGACGGGGTGGCCGCGGAACCGGGACTCCACCCGGAGGATCTGCAGCGATTCCTCGCTGTGGCCGAGTCGACCGTCGACCCGGCCGAACACGACACAACGACCTGAGGAGTGCGAATTCCGATGTCCAACCTGCCTGCTGCGGTGCTGTTCGATATCGACGGCACCCTGGTCGACTCGAACTATCTACACGCCGACGCGTGGCACCGCGCGTTCACCGAGACGGGACTGACCGTGCCGACGTGGCGGATCCATCGCGCGATCGGCATGGACGGGTCCACCCTGATCCGCGACGTGTGCCCGGGAATCGACGACGCGACTGCGGACCGTGTGGACGAACTGCACTCCCGCTTCTACAAGGACGACGCCGACCAGTTGCGGCTGTTGCCGGGTGCCCGGGAGATCCTCGCCCAGTTGCACGAGGCCGGGTTGCGAGTGGTGTTGGCGACGTCCGCGCCGGCCGACGAACTGGCCATCCTGCGCCGGCTCCTCGACAGTGAATCCGTGCTGTACGCGGTGACGAGCGGCGAGGACGTCGACACCGCGAAGCCCGATCCCACGATCGTGCAGATCGCACTCGACCGCGCCGGGACGGACACGGGCAGGGCCGTGTTCGTGGGCGACAGCGTGTGGGACATGCGTGCGTGCCAGGCACTGGGACTGCCCACGATCGGCGTCCTCAGCGGAGGGATCTCGCGCGGGGAACTGGGCGACGCGGGCGCCGATCACTGCTGTGACGACGTCGACGCATTGCGCAACGAACTCGATCGCAGTCCGTTGGCCCACCTGCTCTGAGATCCGCGTGCCGGGGACTGAGTGCGGTCGGCCCAGCGGATTGCCTGCGGTACGCGGATCGGTGATGCTGTAGGCCGTACCGGTTGGTCTCGAAAGGTCTGTATCCGTGATGCCTGGCACCGTCGCCGCGAAGCCCGCCCCGACGCACGCTTCCCCGCTCTCGCCGGAGGCCTTCACCGTCGTCGAGGCGACGCTCCCGTTGGTCGGCGAACACCTGGGGGAGATCAGTCGACGCCTCTACCGGCATCTGTTCGAGAGCGTCCCGGCACTGGCTGCGGACCTGTTCAACCGAACCAACCAGGAGAGCGGGGAGCAGCAGAAGGCGCTGGCAGGGGCGATCGCGGCCTTCGCCACCCTGCTGGTCACGGAGGACGCCCCCGCCATCGATCGCGTGATGTCACGGATTGCCGCCAAGCACGCGTCGCTGGGGATCGTGCGCCTGCACTACGACCTCGTCCATCGGGCGCTGTTCCGGGCGCTGCCCGAAGTCCTGGGTGATGCGGTGACGCCGGCGGTGGCCGCGGCGTGGGACGAGGTGTACTGGTTGATGGCCGAGTCGCTGATCGCGCAGGAGACGGCGATCTACGATCGCGCGCCCGTCCCCTCCGGGCGGGTGTGGCAGATTCTCACCGTCGTCGAACGTCGTGAGGACGCGCCGGGCGTGTGGACGTTCACCCTCGCCGGCGGCGCCGGAACTCCGATGGCGAACTGGTCTGCCGGACAGTATGTTTCGGTGGCAATGCTGGTCGACGGCGCCCGCCAGATCCGGCAGTACACCCTGATGGCTGGAGAACGTCCGGACACGTGGGACATCACGGTCGATCCGATGCCGGGTGGGCTGGTGTCGACCGAACTGGTCACGGCCGTGGGTGTCGGATATCCACTGACGGTGTCGTTTCCCTGCGGCACGCCGTACCCGATCCCGAACGATCATCCGCTGGTGCTCGGTTCGTCCGGTGTCGGGTCCGCGCTCACCGTCGCGGTGCTGCAGCGGTTGATTGCGGCCCGGGACACTCGCCCGGTCACCGTGGTCCACGTCGACAGCTCCGCGACCGGGTTCGCGCACCGGCGCCGGATCGAGGCGCTGCTCGCGGCGTATGCCGGGCGCTCGTCGCTGGACGCCTACTACGTCGACGAGCCCGAGACCGCGGTTCCGCTGCTGCGGGAGCGCGAGTGGCACCGCGACGCGGAGGTGTACCTCTGCGGCTCGGCGAAGTTCATGCGGCAGGTCCGCCGGGTCGCAGTGGTCGCGGGCGTCGTGCCGGAGAAGATCCACTACGAGGTGTTCAGCCCGGATTCGTGGTTCGGCTTCGACTGAGCGCGGGGGATTCCGAGGCACGGTCGGACGCCGAGGAGTTGCCATGCAGGGCCTCGGCGGGTCCGGTATACGGGAAGCATGACGTCTGCACATGCGCTGTCGGTCATCGTGCCCACCTTCAACGAGGAGAACTACATCGGCGCCTGCCTGGAGGCGCTGCTGAGGGAGGAGGAACTCCTCCACGAGATCCTGGTCGTCGACAACAACTCCACCGATCGCACCGTCGAGATCGTCGAGCGAATCGCTGTCTCCCACCCTGCCGTCAGGTTGGTCCGGGAGCCCACTCCCGGTGCGGTGCACGCCCGCAACACCGGCTTCGACGCTGCCACCGGCGACATCCTCGGACGCATCGACGCAGATACGCGCGTCGGCGAAGGGTGGGCGCGGACCGTTCTGGACTACTTCGGGCGTACCGACACCGAGTCGGTGGGCGCCGTGACCGGGCTGAGCAATTCGTACGACTCGCCGTACCGCAGCCTCAAGGGCTGGTACATGCGCCGACTGGTGTCGAAGGGCCTGCTCGGCAACGAGCAACGGATTCGGAATCTGCACGGCGCCAACATGGCTCTGCGTCGAACCACGTGGGAACGAGTGAAGTCGGCGACGAGCGTCGATCCCGGTGTGCACGAGGACGCCGATCTGGCCCTGTGCATCTGCGCCGCCGGCACCGAGATCGCCCAGCTGTCGCAGATGCGCGCGGACGTCTCCCCGCGTCGGGCGCTGACCCCGCCCGGCGAGTTCTCGCACTACCTGCGGGCCGGGATCAGAACCCTCGAGCGGCACGGGGCGATGACGCCCCAGCATCGCCGGCTCCTGCGACTGCACTGGTTCACCCACCTCGGCGCCTACCTGGCGTACCGCCCGTACGATCCGGACCGGCACCGGTTCACCGTGCGCCGCTTGATCTTCGGTGGACCGCCTCGTACCATGCCGGTTTCCGCTGCGGTGGCGTAGCGGCGGCCTGTTTACACATCGGGGACGCCGGGTAACTCCCGAAGATGACAGCTCGCGACGATCTACACGCCGCGCGCCCAGAGGAGCGCGGCGCAGACGAGGCGGTGGAGCCGGATTCACCGGACGATCTCACCAAGCGCTCCTGGATGTACGTGCTCCGCAAGACGGCGCGGGAGTTCGGCACCGACCAGTGCACGGATCTCGCCGCCGCCCTCACCTACTACGCCGTTCTGGCACTGTTCCCCGCGCTGCTGGTGATCGTCTCCCTGCTCGGCGTCTTCGGGCAGGGGCAGCGCACCGTGGACGCGGTGATGGAGATGGTCGGGCAGCTCGGTCCCACCAATGCGGTGGACACGCTGCGTGAACCGGTCGAACAACTCGTCGCAGCTCCGTCCGCGGGGATCGCCCTGGTCATCGGTGTGCTCGGTGCTCTGTGGTCGGCTTCCGGCTACGTGGGCGCGTTCGCCCGTGCGATGAACCGGATCTACGAGATCGAAGAGGGCCGGCCCATCTGGAAGCTGCGCCCCCTCATGTTCGTGGTGACCGCATTCTGTCTCGTGGCGGTGGGGGCGTCGGGGCTGATGCTGGTGATCAGTGGCCCGGTCGCCCGTTCCGTCGGAGATGTTCTCGGCTTGGGCGGGGCCGCCGTCACGGCCTGGAACATCGCGAAGTGGCCGGTGCTGCTGCTCGTGGTCGGCGTGCTCGTGGCGGTGCTGTACTACGTGACACCGAACGTGTCCCAGCCGAAGTTCCGCTGGATCAGCCCCGGCGCGGCGATCGCGATCGTCGTCTGGATCGGCGCGTCGGCGCTGTTCGCCGTCTACGTGTCGAATTTCGCGAGCTACAACAAGACCTACGGTTCCCTGGCCGGCGCGGTGGTGTTCCTGCTGTGGCTGTGGATCACCAACCTGGCGCTGCTGTTCGGGGCCGAATTCGATGCAGAACTCGAGCGGGGCCGGGAACTGCAGGCGGGGCTGCCCGCGGAGAAGTCCATCCAGTTGCCGCCCCGCGACACGCGTGACATCGAGAAGCGCGAGAAGCAACGCACCCGGGACGTCGAGGACGGTCGCCGTCTTCGCCTGTCCCATTCCACGACATCGACAGCAGAAGGGAAGGGAAGTGACGATGGCTGACGCGATGGGTCCCCGAGAAGCCGACCCGCACGAACTGTCCACTGCTCAGCTGACCGAGCGCCTCGCCAACCAGGTGTCGGCGCTGGTGCGCACGGAGATCACCAATGCCGTCGAGGAAGTGAAGACGAAAGGCACGCGGATGGGAATCGGTGCCGGGATCTCCGGCGCCGGACTGATGCTGGTCTACCTCGGTGTCGGGGCGCTGATCGCAACCGCGATCCTCGGGTTGGCCACGGCGCTCGATCCGTGGCTGGCCGCGCTGATCGTCTCCCTGGTGGTGCTCGCCGTCGGCGGGATCCTGGCCGCCGTGGGCGCGGCCCGCGCGAAGAATGCCGCACCACCCGTGCCCGCAGACACCGCCGACAGCGTCCGCCGCGACGTACAAGCCGTGAAAGGAACAGTGCGATGACCGGACCCGGAGGCAGTGACGAGTCGCAGCTCGACGTCGATCGCCAGCGCGCCGAACTTGCCGAAACGGTAGAGGAGCTCACTCACCGAGTGGACGTGCCGGCGCGCACCAAGGCTGCGGTCCACGAGAAGTCCGATGCCGCGGTCGAGCTCGCCCGTCGACGAGCCCCCGCGCTGGCCGTCGTGGCCGGTGTGGGCGTCACGCTGCTTCTCCTGCGGGCCTTGCTGAAACGCAGGCGGCGGCACTGACCCACCCGGTACGACTGGGCCCCCGGCGATCTCGCCGGGGGCCCAGTGCCGTGAATCCGAAGCCCGAAACTTAGACCGGGTTCTCGACGGAGGTGTTCAGCTGGAACCCGGCGGAGCCGACCCGCAGACCCAGATTGAGGATGACGGCGAAGAGATCGTTGACACTCAGCATTTCGATACTCCCTGTCTGACAGTGGAACTGAACCGAATGGACGGCTTGAAACTTATCAACCTTTTGGTTCGGTTTCACGGCAGGGGTCACGGACGTGTACCTCCCTCTCGCCGGAGGCGCGTTCTCGCTCGGGAACGAGTTCGGCCATTCCGGGGACCGGGCGCCGTCCGCGGTGATATTCGTCCGTTGTGAGCGATGGTGCGGATGTGGTGGTGACGCGGTGGCGGCGGTACGGGCACGATCGCCTTTACATGCGCGCACCCGACGGTACCGATCTCGGGTGGTGGGACCTCGACGCCGGGCGGCCCCACGCGCGGACCCCGCAACGTGAGGACGCGGTGACGGCTGCCGCCGCAGCCTGGCAGTCCGACCAACACGAGGTTCGGTGCGCCCGTGACATCGCACCTGCAGCCGTCGAACCGGTGCGATCCGCCCAGGACCTCGCCGACGCGAGGCCGGGTGCAGCGGCCCGTGCCCGTGCCCGGGCCGCGCGCGACGCGGCGCCGGCGAAGACGTTCTTCGCGCGACTCCTCGGGGTCCGCACCGAGGAGCGGGCCTGGCGAATCGGCGCCGACGGCGAGGAAGCGGTTGCGGCCCGAATTGCCCGGGTGGTGCGCAAGGACCCGCGGTGGCACGTGCTCCACGCGATTCCCGTCGGCGTCCGGGGTAGCGACATCGACCATCTCGTCGTCGGGCCCGGCGGCGTCTACACCGTCAACGCCAAGCACCATCCGCGCGCGAACATCTGGGTAGCGGGCAACGCTTTCCTGGTGAACGGCACCAAGCAGCCATACATCCGGAACAGTCGTCATGAAGCGGCGCGGGCCGCGAAACTGCTCACTGCGGCGTGTGGGTTCGACGTCCCCGTCGAACCCGTCATCGTCACGGTGAATGCCCAGGCGGTCACCCTGAAGAGCCCACCGGACGGGGTCCACGTTGTACAGCGGATGCACTTCGCGCGTTGGCTCTTGCGGCGGAAGGACGTGCACCCGACCGTAGCCGTCGACGCCGTCTACGAAGCCGCGCGGCGGTCCACGACGTGGCAACCGTGATCCGCGTCGGATTGTGTGCGGGGTTGTCCCGTAGGCTTCCGATGCAGCTTGGTTGGTGAACCTCGGGAGTAACACGTGGCACAGAAGGTAATTGTCGAGCTCATCGATGATCTTGATGGTGAGCCCATCGACGCGGGCGGCGAAACGATCAGCTTCGCGGTCAACGGGGTCGAGTACACCATCGACCTCAACGACAAGAACGCCACCGAGTTCCATCGCAAGATGGACTACTACATCCGGCACGCCTCCAAAGTGGGCGGTCGCCAGAAGCCCCGCGCCGCGGCCACTCCCGCGACCGACGGTGCGAGCACCCAGGAGATCCGCGAATGGGCGTCCCGCAACGGCTTTGCCGTTTCTACCCGCGGGCGCATCTCGCGTGAGATCGCCGAGGCGTTCGCGGCCGCGCACTGACCCATGACCACCGTCAGTGACAACGAGGCGGCGAAGGCGGCGGCCGATTCGCCCGACGTCGACCCGCAGTCCGAACCCGCCGCGGTCGAGGAGGCCGACGGCGCGGCCGATCAGGCGTCGGACTACTCGCACGGGGACCCCATCCGGGTGTTCCTGTACGACATCCCCAACGACGGCGGCGAGTGGACCGCCCGCTACGAGCAGGGGATCAAGCGCATCCGCGCCAAGAAGGTGAGCCCCGGGGTCTACCTGGACCTGCTGCACCGGGTGTTCCCCAAGCACGAGGTGCTGGTCAAGGGCGAACTGCTCAGCGTCAAGACACGGCCGCACCCCGACGACCCGAAGGTGCTCACCGAGGTCACCCTGCTGGTGTACCTCGCGACCGAGGTGGCGCTGTTCAAGGCGTTCCTCGCGTGGGCGGGCGGCGACGTGGCACCGATCCGGATCACGCCCGAGAAACTCGACGACGTGGCCCGGAAGGTCCACAACGACGTCTACCGCATCCACCTGTTCAAGCAGCGCCTGGTGACCGCGGGCATCGAGGACCCGGCCGAACTCGACGAGGACGTGGCCCGGCCGCTCGAGGTCATCAAGAGCGAGATCGACGCCATCCAGGATCTGCGGATCTCGGTCAAGCGCTATCGCGACCGGGTGATCCAGGCCAAGCGTGAACGCGTCGTGAAGGAGAGCCAGAACCTCGTCGGCAACATCGAGATGGCCACGTGGGACTCGGTGCAGCGCCGCGAGGAGATGGTCGTGATGCGCGAGTGGGTGGACAACCAGCAGCGCGTCCTGCCGATCGGCAAGGCCGTCAAGCTGACCTGATCTCCGATACCGAAACCGCGAAGGGCCCCTCCCGATCTCGATCGGGAGGGGCCCTGTCGTCTGTGCCGCCCGTGAGGGGTGGGGAATCCGCACCCCAGGGTGTATGCTTGCCGATAAGCAAGTAAATAGGAGGTGTGTGTGACGAGCCTGTTCGACGACGACGAGGTGTCCCGGCTGCGGGTGGCACTCGGCCGCATCTCGCGGCAGGTCGATCGCCAGACGTCGGGCGGTGAGCTGACCAAGACGCAGTTCTCGATCCTGACGACCGCGGTGCGGCGGGGGCCGATCCGGGCCAGTGAGATGGCCGAGATCGAGACCCTCAATCCCACGATGCTCTCGCGCATGATCGGCAAGATGGAAGCCGCCGGGCTGCTGATGCGTTCGGCGCACCCCGACGACGGACGTGCCGTCGTGGTGTCCGCGACCTCGGAGGGGATCGCCCTGCACACCGAGTTGCGTGACAAGCGCACCCGGCTGTTCGCCGACTACCTCGGCCAACTTCCCGAGACGGAGACCCAGGACCTGCTCGACGCCCTACCCGCCCTCGAGGCCCTCGGCGAACGGATGTGTCAGGCCCGGGCCACGGCCCGCTCATGACGGCGGCCGCGAAACTCGGGCGCCAGACCTTCGCGGCGCTGGCCAATCGAAACTACCGGCGTTTCATCGGCGGGCAGGGCATCTCGCTCGTCGGCACCTGGATGCAGACCGTCGCGCAGTCCTGGCTGGTCCTCGAGCTCACCGGATCCGGTACCGCGATCGGTGTCGTCGTCGCGCTGCAGACCCTGCCGATCCTGCTCCTCGGCCCGTACGGTGGCGTCATTGCCGACCGGACGGACAAGCGCCGCTTGATGATCGGGCTGCAGTCCATCATGGGTGTGCAGGCGCTGCTGCTCGGCATCCTCACGATCACCGGCACCGTGCAGTTGTGGCACGTCTACGTGCTCGCGCTGCTGCTCGGGCTGAATCAGTGCTTCGAAAACCCTGCGCGGCAATCGTTCCTGCTCGAAATGGTGGGCCCGGAGGATCTGCGCAACGCGGTCAGCCTCAATTCGACGCTCGTCAGCGTGTCCCGCATCGTCGGGCCCGCGGTGGCCGGTGTGACCATCGCGGCGGGCGGCCTGGGCGTGTGCTTCCTGATCAACGCCGCCAGCTTCGTCGCGGTGGTCAGTTCGCTGCTGCGGCTGGACACTTCGGCGCTGCATCGGTCCGCTCCGGCGGAGCGGGCCCGCGGTCAGCTGCGGGAGGGGCTGCGCTACGTGCGCGGTAACCGGAACCTCGCGGTGCCGCTGCTGATGATGGCGTTCATCGGTTGCCTCGCGTTCGAGTTCCAGGTGGTGCTCCCGATCGTCGCCGACCAGACCTTCGGTGCGGGCTCCCAGGCGTACGGCTTCATGACGGCCGCGATGGGCATCGGCTCGGTGTGCGGCGGTCTGCTCGTCGCCACGTGGGGCCGCACCGGCACCCGGGTGTTGATCGTCGCCGCGGCGGCGTTCGGTTTCACGCTGGTCGCGGCGGCGGCCGCGCCGACTCTTGCACTCGAACTCGTCGCGCTGGCCCTGGTCGGTGCGGTGAGCATCGCGTTCAACTCCACCACCAACAGCACCCTCCAACTCGAGGCCGACCCGCAGATGCGTGGCCGCGTCATGGCGCTGTGGTCCACGGCGTTCATGGGATCGACCGCGATCGGCGGCCCCGTCGCCGGCTGGGTCAGCCAGCAGTGGGGCGGGCGCGCCGGACTGTTGTTGGGCGCGATCACCTGCCTCGTCGTGGCGCTGGTCGCGTGGATCGTGATCGGTCGCGGCAAGGACGTGACCGCCCAGACCACGCCGATCACCGAGGATCCGGAGGCGCACACCGTCGAGAACCCCGCGGTGTCGGAGGATCCTGCGGAGGCGGCGGCGCGCAATCGCGCGGCTTGACCTTCGACCTGGTCGAGACTTCATGATGGCGGGGTGAACGCCCCCGGACCCGACGACCTGGTCACGATCGGCGCCTTCGCGCGCGCCACCGGCCTGACCCCGAGCGCGCTGCGGTTCTACGACGACAGCGGACTGCTCGCCCCGGCACACATCGACCCCGCGACCGGGTATCGGTACTACGCCGCGGCGCAGCGCGCGCGGGCGTCGACGATCCGCCGGCTGCGGGCGATCGACGTGCCGTTGGACGTGGTGACGCGCGTCCTCGCCGCCGACCCGGACGAGGCGTCGCAGTTGCTCGACGCGCACGTGCGGGTCCTGCAGGAGCGGGCCGCGGACGCCGCCGCCGAGGCCGAGGCGGTGAAGGCGGCCCTCGCGCTCGGGCGGCGGCACCCGCGCGTGGCGCTGCCGGGACGGTTGCTCGCCGATGCGGTGGAGCGGGTCCTGCCCGCGGTGTCGGAGGATCCCGAGTTCCCGGTCCTGACCGGTATATTCGTCGAACTCAGCGGCGCCGCCGTCACCGTGACCGCGACCGATCGGTATCGTCTGTCGACCCGCAGCCTCGCTGTGGCCGGAAACGCGTCCCCGTGGTCCGCGGTACTCCCCGCGCGCGCACTCGCCGCCCTCGTCCCGTGGTTCGCCGGATCCGCGGATCTCGCGCTCGAGCGGCAGGACGACACGGTGGTCCTCTCGGTGGATGGCGAGGAGAGGCGGTGCGCCGTGCTGCCCGGCTCGTTCCCCGACTACGCGGCGATGCTGGCCGCGCTGCCGCCGGCCAGCACCCGCGTGGTGGTCGCGCGCGATGAACTGCTCGGCGTCGTCGAGGGCTTACCCGCCGGGACGATCCGGTGTGTGGTCGCCCCGCACGGGATCGCGGTCGGGACGTCGGCCGGCCCGGAGCGGTGGCTCGATGCCCGCGTCACCGGCCCCGGCCCCGAGCTGTTCTTCCGGCGCGACAACCTCCGGTCGGCCCTCGTGACGGCTGTCGGCCCCGACCTCATGCTCGACATCTCGGCCGCCGACATGCCCGTCGTCATCCGCTCCGCGACCGACGGCGACCTCACCACCCTCGCGATGCCGACCGCGTCGGGCACATAGAGAGACAGGACGATTCATGACGACATCCGATCGGACGATGGACGCGATCACAGCCGCGGTGACCCGCGGCCGCGAGGGCGACACCGCCGCCGCCAGATCCGCGCTGCTGGGCCTGTGGGCCGAGATCACCCCCACCGGTGATCCGTTCCATCGCTGCACGCTCGCGCACTACCTCGCCGATCTGCACGACGATCCGGCGCAGGCGCTGGTGTGGGACGTCCGGGCGCTCGACGCCGCCGATGCGCTCACGAACGACCGCGTCCGGGAACACCACGCGGGCCTGGCGGTGCGCGGGTTCTATCCGTCGCTGCATCTCAATCTCGCCGACAACTTCCGACGGCTCGGCTCGTTCGACGCCGCGCGTGCGCATCTCGACGCCGCCGCCGAGTACGTCGACGCGCTCGGTGACGACCCCTACGGAGCGATGATCCGGACGGCGCTCGACGAGATCGCCGCCGACGTCCGCGGTGGATCGACCGCGCGCCGGGCGTCGGCGCCGGGATCGTAGCTGTGGCGCATCCACCGTCTCGCTCATAGTCTGTGCCGGTGAAGAAGTGGTGGATCATCGGTGGGGCGGTCGTCGTGGTTCTCCTGGGAGTCCTCGCGGGCCCCTGGATCTACGGTCAGTTCTTCGCCGAGGACGACGCGCCGGCCGCCTCGGTGTCCACCGAGGGCGCGCAGGCCGCCACCGGTTCGGTCGACGGTCAGTGGGCCGTCGGGCCGGGGGAGGGCGCCAACAAGACCGCTGCCGGCTACACGGTGTCCGAGATCCTCAACGGCGCACGGGTCACCGTCGTCGGCACCACGGACCAGGTCAACGGAAACGTCGGCATCGCCGGCGAGAAGCTGACCTCTGCCGAGGTCGTCGTGCAGGTCGCCGGCATCGCCACCGACAATGCGCGTCGGGACGGCCAGTTCCGCGGCAACGTGATGGACGCCGAGACCTACCCGACCGCGAAGTTCGCCCTCACCACGCCGGTCGATCTCGCGTCGCTGCCCACCGACGGCACCGCCGCCACCGTGAAGGCGGACGGAACGCTCACACTCAAGGACCAGACCCGGCCGGTGAGCGTCGACGTGAAGGTGCTGCACACCGGTGACACGCTCGTCGCGTCGGGCAGCATCCCCGTCACGTGGACCGACTACGGGATCACGCCGCCGTCACTGGGATTCGTGACTGTCGACGGCAACGGCACGGTCGACTTCCTGGTGAGCCTGGCCCGCGCCTGACGGTGCCCACCCGGGAGGCCCGAACACGTAGCCGAGGCGATCGCGCCACGACTGCGCGGCCCGGACGTCGCGTCCGATCGCGGCGTACTCGTGCGTCTGCAGTTTCCAGATGTCGTAGGTACCGACCGGCTTCGTCAACCCGTACGTGGGGCGCTGCTGCTCGGCCGCGAAGGTCCCGAACATCCGGTCCCAGACGATGAGGATGCCGGCGTAGTTGCGGTCGAGGTACTCGGGATCGCAGCCGTGGTGCACGCGGTGGTGTGACGGGGTGTTGAACACGAATTCGACGGGCCGGGGCAACTTGTCGACCCGCTCGGTGTGCACGAAGAACTGGTAAACCAGGCTCACCGAGAACCCCACGAAGATCATCCACGGCGGAATGCCGATCAGCGGCAACGGGATCCACACGAGGATCTCGCCGCTGTTGTTCCACTTCTGCCGCAAGGCCGTGGCGAAGTTGAAGTACTCGCTCGAATGGTGCGCCTGATGCGTCGCCCAGATCAACCGGATCCGGTGCGCCATGCGGTGATACGCGTAGTAGAGCAAGTCGATGCCGACCAGCAGGATCACCCACGTGTACCAGGCGTTCGGCGGCAGGTGCCACGGGGCGAGGTAGACCCAGATCGCCGAGTAGCCGATCAGCGCCAGGAACTTCCAGAACGCGGTGGTCGCGATCGACACCAGGCCCATCGAGATCGACGCCCGCGCGTCCCGGAACTCGTAACCGGCCGTCGGCGGGTAGGCGCGGCCGTCGCGGATCTCGGTCTCCTCGAGCCTGCGGGCCGCGAACCACTCGAGCCCGAGGAACACGACGAACGCCGGGATCGCGAGGGTGACCGGATCCCCCAGCGGTTCGAGCAGCGATCCCCACGCCGTGGTGAGGGTCTCCCACATGTTGCCTCCGAGATGTCGAGCGCACCTGCCCGGGAATCTACTCCGCGCGGTGACCTGGGTCACCACCGCGACGTCGGTGGGTAACGTCTGGGGCGAATCGGCGTCGAATCGGATCGGGGGGCGGGGTGCACATCTCGGCACGGGTGGACTGCGCGGTGCGCGCCCTCGTCGACCTCGCGGCCGCGGCGCCGGCCCTGGTGAAGGCCGACGCGCTGTCCGCGTCGCAGACGATCGCGCCCAAGTTCCTCGAGGCCGTGCTCGCGGACCTGCGCCGCGGCGGCCTGGTCGACAGCCGGCGCGGACCCGACGGCGGCTACCGGCTGACCCGACCCGCCGCCGAGATCACGATCGCCGACGTCATCCGCACCGTCGAGGGCCCGCTGGCGTCGGTGCGCGGGGAGCGGCCGGAGGACGTCACGTACGACGGGGCCGCCGAGTCGCTGCAGCAGGTGTGGATCGCGGTCCGTGTCAACCTGCGCACGGTGCTCGAGGGTGTCACGATCGCCGACGTCGCCGCCGGGGCGTTGCCCGCTTTCGTCGACGACCTCACCGCGGATCCCGGGGCCTGGCGCCGGCGCTAGTGGTGCACGCGCAGGTCGGCGCGCATCTGCGTGAACCGGAACAACCCCTCCCGGCCCGACACCTCCTCGTACGCGCGTACCCAGTCCTCGAGGAAGTGGGGCCGGTCCTCGGGGGCCAGGCGTCCCGTCCACGCCTCGGCGCCGTTGCTGCACCACGCGGCCAACGCGTCGTGCGTGCCGAAGTCCCACGTCACGTCGTGCACCGACAGTTCGGTCACGCGTAGGCCCGCCGCTGCCGCGAGGTCGGGATAGCCGTCGGGGTCGACGTGGACGAACGGGGGAGTGAACCCGGCGAACCGGTCCACCCGACGCGGAGAGCCGGCCACCTCCATCGCGACGGTCTCGAGGCTGGGCCTCTCGCCGGCGCACACCACCTGGATCAGCACACGGGCATCCGGTCGGGCCGCGGCGGCGATCGATCCGAGCGCGCGCTGCTGCTCGACCACCCAGTGCAGTGCGTTGAACGACACCACGACGTCGAACTCGCCGCGGAACGGCAGGTCGCGGGCGTCGGCCAGCACGAATTGCACGTTCGGCGAGCCGGTCCCCGCCTTCGCGATCATCCGCGGGGACGCGTCGACGCCCACTGCGCGGCCGTCGGGCAGGCGCTCGGCGAGCAGGCGGGTGACGAACCCGTCCCCGCAGCCGACGTCGAGCACGCGGTCGTCGGGTTTCAGGTCCAGACCGGCGATCGCGCGGGTCGCCATCGCCCGCTGCAGATCGCTGGTCCGTGCGTACTGTTCGCCGTCCCAATCGGGCATCGTCGCCGCCGTTCGGTGGTCCGCCGGGTATCCGATCAGCGTAGGCCGCGAGCGGTGCGTCTGTGACCCCGATCACCCACTTCGAAACGGTGTGCTCAATCCCACAAAGGTGCACTCGACTGCAACATTGCAGAGGTCTGCAATTTCGGTACCTTCGATGGAGTGGGTGAAGAACTCGGACTCCGTGACCGCAAGAAGGCGGCGACGCGCATTGCGCTCAGCGAGGCCGCCGCGCGCCTCGCGATGGAGCGTGGCATCGAACTCGTCACCGCGGACATGATCGCGTCCGACGCCGGTGTCTCGGTCCGCACGTTTCACAACTACTTCTCCTGCAAGGAAGAAGCCGTTCTCCATCATCTCGAGGCCGAGGTTCTCGAGTGGGCGGGATGGCTGCGCGAACGTCCCGTGGACGAGCCCATCCTCGATTCGCTCGAGTGGATCGTCGTGCGGGCCCTCGTCACCGGTGACCACGAACTCGAGAAGATGCAGGCGCTGGCCGATCTCATCGACTCGAGTCCCACTCTTCTCGCCAAGAAGATGGAGATGCACGTTCGACTCACGCCGATGCTCGACGAGGTCATCGCCGAGCGTACCGGCGCCACCGGCCTGTACCCGAGCCTGCTGCAGACGGTGGTCGGCGCCGCCGTCAAGGCGTCCCTCGACCTGTGGATGAGCGGTCGCTCGTCCGCCGACAAACCCGAGCAGCTCGTCCACGAAGCGTTCGACCACCTGCGGTCCGGCCTCGCAGTGCCCACCAGCTAGACCCGCACCCGATCACGAAGGAGCCTTCCATGGCCACCTATCTCTACCGGATCGGCCGATTCGCCTACCGGCGAAAAGGCACGGTCCTGTCCATCTGGCTGGCCATCCTCGTGCTCATGGGGGTCGGCGCCGCGACGCTGTCGGGACCGACCAACGACTCGTTCTCCATTCCCGGGACCCCGGCGCAGGAGGCGCAGGATCTGATGGCCGAGCGGTTCCCGGCCTCGGCCAAGGACCCGTTCAGCTCCATCTCCGCCCGGTACGTCTTCGCGGCGCCGGAGGGCCAGACCCTCGACAGCCCGGAGAACCAGGCCGCGATGGACAAGACCCTGGCCGAGATCCGCGGCATCGACCTCGTCGACCCGGCCGCCAAGGTCGACCCGGCCACCGCGTCTCCCGAGGCGGCTCAGGGTGCGCTGGTCAATCCGGTGGTCGCCGACGCCAGCCTCACCCAGATGGTGACGGCGCAGGCCGAGGAGGCGGGCACGCCCGTCGACGTCGCGCTGGCGAACGCGGCGGCACTGTCCCCGCTGAGCCCGGACAAGACGGTCGGCTACGTCGAGGTCCCGTTCAGCGGTGACTTCAAGGACGTCACCACCGAACTGACCGAGAAGGTGGACGCCGCCGCGCAGGTCGCCCGCGACGCCGGACTGACCGTCAAGCTCAGCGGTACCGCGGCCCAGGCTCCGGAAGCGCCGGGCGGATCCGCCGAGTTGATCGGCCTCGCCGTCGCAGCCGTGGTCCTGCTGCTCACGTTCGGGTCCCTCGTCGCCGCCGGCCTTCCGCTGATCGCCGCGATCATCGGCGTCGGCATCGGCAGCCTCGGCATCACCGTCGCCACCGGATTCACCGAACTCGGATCGATGACCCCGACGCTCGCGGTGATGATCGGCCTCGCGGTGGCCATCGACTACTCCCTGTTCATCGTCTCCCGTTTCAAGCACGAGGTCAGCGTCAGCGGTAATCGTGAGGAGGCGGCGGGCCGCGCAGTGGGCACCGCCGGTTCGGCCGTCGTGTTCGCCGGCCTGACGGTGATCATCGCGCTCGTGGCGCTGCGCGTCGTCGGCATCAAGTTCCTCAGCGACATGGGCATGGCGGCAGCGTTCGCCGTGTTCGTCGCGGTGCTGGTCGCGCTCACCTTCCTCCCGGCCTTCCTCGGACTCCTGGGCCGCAAGGCATTTGCCGGCAAGGTGCCGTTCGTCAAGGCGCCGGATCCGGAAGCGGAGGACGCGGTCCCCGGCCCGGCCACCCGCTACGCCCGCTGGGTCGCACGCAAGCCTGCTATCCCGCTGATCGCCGGCATCGTCGTCCTCGGCGCCCTGGCGCTGCCCGCGGCCGGGCTCAAGTTGGCGCTGCCGTCCGAGAGCACCGGCGACCCCGCCACCAGCTCGCGGCAGGCGTACGACCTGGTGTCGGACGCGTTCGGTCCCGGCCGCAACGCCCCGCTGCTCGTCGTCGTCGACGCCAAGGACGCCACCGTCCCGGCGCCGGAGGCCTTCGGTGAGGTGGTCCGGACCATCTCGGCGCAGGACGACGTCGTCAATGCCCAGATCGTGGCGATGAACCCGGACGGCGACACCGCACAGATCCTGGTGACGCCCGGCAGTGCCCCGACCGACGAGAAGACCATCGACCTGATGCAGTCCATCCGGGACGGTGAGGGCGCGCTCAACGAACAGATCGGCGTCCACTACGGCGTCACCGGCCAGACCGCGCTCGAGACCGACGTCTCGGACCGCCTGCTCGACGCCCTGGTGCCGTACCTGATCATCGTGGTCGGGCTCGCGTTCATCCTGCTGATGCTGGTGTTCCGCTCGATCCTGGTGCCGCTGACCGCGGCCCTGGGCTTCCTGCTCAGCGTCGCGGCCACCTTCGGCGCCACCGTCGCGATCTTCCAGGAGGGCTGGGGCGGGCTGATCGCCAACCCGCAGCCTCTGGTCAGCTTCATGCCGATCTTCCTGATCGGCGTGGTGTTCGGTCTCGCGATGGACTACCAGGTGTTCCTGGTGACGCGGATGCGCGAGGAGTACGTGCACGGCGCGTCCGCCAAGGGCGCCATGACGATCGGCTTCAGCCACGGCGCCCGCGTGGTGGCCGCCGCCGCGCTGATCATGATCTCGGTGTTCGGCGCCTTCATGCTCGAGCCCAACTCGTTCATCAAGTCGATCGGTTTCGCGCTCGCCGCGGCCGTGCTCTTCGACGCGTTCGTCGTCCGCATGGTCCTCATCCCCGCGGTGATGGCACTGCTCGGCGACAAGGCGTGGTGGCTGCCCAAGTGGCTCGACAAGATCCTGCCGAACGTCGACATCGAGGGCGAGAAGCTGGCTCGCGCGCTACCGCGGGACAAGCACGAACTCGAAGACACCCCGGTCTCCTAGAAGCGACCGTGAACATTCGATGAAGAGGGAGGGATCGGGCCCCGGGATATGGGCTCGATCCCTCCTTTTTCGTCCTTCCGATTGGTAACCTTCGCAAACCATGCTGATCAGACTCCTCGGCACCTATCTGGGGCCCTACAAGCGCGACCTCGCCGGCGTCATCTTCCTCCAACTCGTCGCTACCGGCGCTGCGCTGTATCTCCCCAGCGTCAACGCCGACCTGATCGACAACGGAGTGGCGACCGGTGACACCGGCTACATCATGACGGCCGGCGGCAAGATGCTGCTCGTGACGCTGGTGCAGATCGTCTGCTCCATCGGATCGGTCTTCTTCGGTGCCCGGGCGGCGATGGGCTTCGGCCGCGACGTGCGTGCCTCGATCGTCGGCCGCGCCCGGTCGTTCTCGTCCCGCGAGTTCGGCCGTTTCGGCGCCCCGTCGCTCATCACCCGCAGCACCAACGACGTGCAGCAGGTGCAGATGATGGTGGTGCTGAGCGCCACCATCCTGGTGATGGCGCCGATCATGTGCGTCGGCGGCATCATCATGGCGATCCGCGAGGACGCCGGGCTGTCGTGGATCCTCGCGGTGAGCGTCCCACTGCTCGCGCTGACCATGATCGTGATGATCACCAAGCTGGTGCCGTCGTTCCGCACCATGCAGACGCGCATCGACGCGGTGAACCGGGTTCTGCGCGAACAGATCACCGGCATCCGGGTGGTGCGGGCGTTCGTGCGGGAACGCTCGGAGGCCGAACGGTTCGACGAGGCCAACGGCGCCCTCACCCAGACGGCCCTGCGGGTCGGCCGGATGACGGCGCTGATGATCCCGCTCGTGATGATGATCGCCAACCTCACCAGCGTCGCGGTGATCTGGTTCGGCGGCCACGAGATCGACAACGGCAGCATGGGTATCGGCTCGCTCACCGCGATGCTCAGCTACATCATGCAGATCCTCATGGCCGTGATGATGGCGTCGATGATCGCAATGCTCGCCCCGCGTGCGGCGGTGTGTGCCGAACGCATCACCGAGGTCCTCGACACCGAGCCGTCGGTACTGGCGCCGTCGAACCCGATCACGGTCATGGACCGTCCCGCGCTCGTCGAGCTGCGTGACGCGGAGTTCAAGTACCCCGGCGCCGACGAGCCCGTGCTGCGCGGCATCAGCTTCACCGCCGAACCCGGCAAGACCACCGCGATCATCGGTGCCACCGGCTCCGGCAAGACCACGCTGCTCGGGCTGATCCCGCGGCTCATCGACGTCACGTCGGGCGCGGTCACCGTGTCGGGTACCGACGTCCGCGAGCTCGATCCGGAGCTGCTGCGCTCCCACATCGGCCTGGTTCCGCAGAAGGCGTTCCTGTTCTCCGGCACCGTCGCGAGCAACCTCCGCTACGGCAAGCCCGACGCCACCGACGACGAGCTGTGGCAGGCGCTCGAGATCGCGCAGGCCGCCGACTTCGTCCGCGCCATGCCCGAGGGCCTGGAGACGCCGATCTCCCAGGGCGGCACGACCGTCTCCGGCGGACAGCGCCAGCGTCTCGCGATCGCCCGCGCGCTCGTGCGGCGGCCGTCGGTCTACCTGTTCGACGACTCCTTCTCGGCGCTCGATCTCACCACCGACGCCCGGCTGCGTGCGGCACTGCGACCCGAAACCGAGGATGCCTGCGTGATCATCGTGGCCCAGCGCGTCTCGACGATCGCCGACGCCGACCAGATCATCGTTCTCGAGGAGGGCGCGACCGTCGGCATCGGCACGCACGCGCAGTTGCTCGAGACGTGCGCGACATACGTGGAGATCGTCGAGTCCCAGCGTTCGGTTCAGGAGGCGCTGTGAGCACCGCGACCCAATCCTCACCCCCCATTCCCGGCGCCCCGGGGGCACCCGCCGCGAAGGCGGAGAACTTCGGCGCTTCGATGAAGCGCCTGCTCGGGCGGCTCGGTCCGCACCGATTGGCGGTGACGTTCGTCCTGATCCTCGCGGTGTCGAGCGTCGTGCTGTCGGTGATCGGCCCGCGCCTGATGGGCCACGCCACCAACATCATCTTCGACGGCGTCATCGGCCGGCAGCTGCCCGAGGGCCTGACCAAGGCCCAGGCGGTCGAGGGTCTGCGTGCGGCCGGCCAGAACCAGTTCGCCGACATGGTGTCCGGCATGGACGTCGTGCCCGGTGTCGGTATCGACTTCACCGAGGTCGGTCAGGTGCTCGCGCTGGTGTTGGCCCTGTACCTCGGGTCGGCGTTCGTGTCGTGGGCGGCCGCGTACCTGCTCAACAACATCGTGCAGGGTGTGGTGCGCCAGCTCCGCAACGACGTCGAGCGCAAGATCAACCGACTTCCGTTGCGGTACTTCGACACGACGTCGCGCGGTGACCTGCTCAGCCGCGTCACCAACGACATCGACAACGTCTCGCAGAGCCTGCAGCAGACGCTGAGCCAGCTGGTGATCGCGACGCTGAGCGTCATCGGCATCCTCGCGATGATGATCGTGATCTCGCCGCTGCTGGCCCTCATCGCGGTGCTCACCGTGCCGCTGTCGGCGATCGTCGCGGCCAAGATCGCGAAGCGGTCCAAGCCGCACTTCGCGGCGGTGTGGAAGACTACCGGTGAACTCAACGGACAGATCGAGGAGTCCCTCACCGGGCACGAGCTCGTCACCGCGTACGGCCGCGGCCGCGAGGTACAGGCCGAGTTCCAGGTGAAGAACGAGCAGCTCTACCAGTCGGGCTTCAAGGCACAGTTCATCTCGGGCATGGTGATGCCGGCGATCATGTTCCTGGGCAACCTGAACTACGTCGCGATCGCCGTGATCGGCGGTATGCGGGTCGCCTCGGGCACCATGAGCCTGGGTGACGTGCAGGCGTTCATCCAGTACTCGCGCCAGTTCACGCAGCCGCTCACGCAGATCGGTTCGATGGTCAACCTGCTGCAGTCGGGCATCGCGTCCGCCGAGCGTGTGTTCGCGGTCCTCGACGAGGAGGAGGAGTCCGACGATCCGGATCCCGCCGCCACCCCCGCGCAGGCCCGCGGCCGTGTGCAGTTCGAGGACGTCCGGTTCGGCTACGACGCGCAGACCCCGCTCATCGAGGGGCTCTCGCTCACCGCGGAGCCCGGCCAGATGGTCGCGATCGTCGGCCCCACGGGCGCCGGCAAGACGACGCTGGTGAACCTCATCATGCGGTTCTACGAGCTCGACGGCGGCCGGATCACCCTCGACGGCACCGACATCGCGCAGATGACCCGTGACGATCTGCGTTCGCGGATCGGCATGGTCCTGCAGGACACGTGGCTGTTCGGCGGCACCATCCGCGACAACATCGCGTACGGGCACCCGAACGCCACCGACGAGCAGGTCCGCGAGGCGGCCCGGATGAGCTACGTCGACCGCTTCGTGCACATGCTGCCCGACGGCTACGACACGGTCATCGACGAAGAGGGCAGCAACGTCAGTGCCGGCGAGAAGCAGCTCATCACGATCGCCCGCGCGTTCATCGCGCAGCCGTCCATCCTGATCCTCGACGAGGCCACCAGCTCGGTGGACACCCGCACCGAGCTGCTGGTGCAGCAGGCGACCGCGCTACTGCGCAGCGACCGGACGAGTTTCGTGATCGCGCACCGGTTGTCCACGATCCGCGACGCCGACCTGATCGTCGTCATGGAGGACGGACACATCGTCGAGCAGGGCAGCCACGACGCGTTGCTCGAGCGGCGCGGCGCGTACTTCAACCTGTACAACAGTCAATTCGTGGGAGCGGTGGACTGACATGACGATGGAGCCGCTGGACCTGTTCGGGATCGACGCCCTCCTCTCCGACGAGGAGCGCGACATCCAGGCCACGGTCCGGCGGCTCGTCGACGAGCGGCTGCGTCCACAGCTGCCCGAATGGTTCGAATCGGGAACGCTGCCACGGGAGATCGCGCCCGAGCTCGGCGGTCTCGGACTGTTCGGCATGCACCTGCACGGCTACGGGTGCGCCGGTACCAATGCGGTCAGCTACGGCCTCGCGTGCCTCGAACTCGAGGCGGGCGACAGCGGACTGCGCAGCTTCGTCTCGGTGCAGGGCTCGCTGTCGATGTTCTCCATCCACCGCTACGGCTCGGAGGAGCAGAAGCAGGAGTGGTTGCCGCGCTTGGCATCCGGTGAGGCGCTGGGCTGCTTCGGCCTCACCGAGCCCGACTTCGGCTCCAATCCTGCCGGGATGCGCACCCGCGCCCGCCGCGACGGCTCCGACTGGGTCCTCGACGGCACCAAGATGTGGATCACCAACGGCAGTCTCGCCGACGTCGCGACCGTGTGGGCGCAGACCGACGACGGCGTGCGCGGCTTCGTCGTCCCCACGGAGTACAGCGGGTTTCACGGCGAACACCGTGCACGGCAAGCTCTCGATGCGGGCGTCCGTGACATCCGAGTTGGTGCTCGACGGCGTCCGCCTGCCGGCATCGGCACAGCTGCCCGAGGCGCGCGGGCTGGGCGCGCCGCTGTCGTGTCTCAACGAGGCCCGCTTCGGCATCGTGTTCGGCGCGCTCGGCGCGGCCCGGGACAGCCTGGAGACCGCGATCGCCTACGCCGGAACGCGTGAGGTGTTCGATCGCCCGCTCGCCGGATACCAACTCACGCAGGAGAAGCTGGCGGACATGACCCTCGAACTCGGCAAGGGCATGCTGCTGGCGATCCAGTTGGGCCGCATGAAGGATCGCGGCGAGATCACCCCCGACCAGATCAGCGTCGGCAAGCTCAACAACGTCCGTGAGGCCATCGCGATCGCCCGAGAGTGCCGGACCATCCTCGGCGCCAACGGCATCACCCTCGAGTACTCGCCACTGCGGCACGCCAACAACCTCGAGTCGGTGCTCACCTACGAGGGCACCAGTGAGATGCACCTGCTGTCCATCGGCCGGGCGCTCACGGGTCACGCGGCGTTTCGCTGACGACTCCAGGCGCGTCCGTCGCGTCCGCACGCGTCGCTCCCGTGCGATCGCCGCCTCGTCTCGCATCACCGTACGGCCGGTCCCGTTCGTCCACAGCGTTGCGGAAACCGGTTCGAGCGGCGCGGCGTTGGAAGGCGTAGCCCTCGCTGGTGTGTCGAGCGATGCCGTCGAAGACGGTGCTGATCATGCCGGAGTTGGCCACACCCTGCGCGAGCAGTGCACTGTTGAGGGCCAGTTTCGTCATGATCAACTGATTGATCGGTACGGCGGCGATGCGAGCCAGGAGATCCTCGGTCCGCTCGTCGAGCCGGTGTGCCGGTGGAGCTTCGACGGCGAGTCCCCATTCCGCGGCCTGGGCCCCGGTGATGCTGTCGCCGGTCAGGAGCAGACGTTTGGCGCGCTGGTCACCGAGGCGATGGGCCCACATCCCCGCTGCCGGCACACCCCACACCCGCGTGGGCGGGTAGCCGATGCGGGTGTCGTCGGCGCAGATGATCTGGTCCGCGTACAGCGCGATATCGGTGCCGCCGGCGACGGCGAACCCGTGCAGCTTCGCGACCGTCGGCTTGTTCGCGTACAGGAGGCTGGCGAAGCCCCGATTGAAGCGACTCATCATCTGGTAGTCGATCGTGGGGTCCCAGGTGCCGGAGGGATCATGGTTACGTGCCTGCACCACGGGGTCGATCACGGTTCCGGTGAGATCGGAACGTTCCGCGGGGGAGCCGGCGTTCTCGGCGTACACGGACAGATCGTAGCCGCCGCAGAACCCCTTCCCGCGTCCGGACACGACGATGACGTGGACCCGCGGATCGAGATCGGCACGTTCCACCGCCGCTGCGAGTTCGACGGGCGTGTCAGCGGTGATGGCGTTTCCGTGTTCCGGGCGGTCGAAGGTGATCCGGGCGATTCGGTCGGTGACTCGATAGGTGAGGGTTCGATAGTCGGTGCTGTCGTCGGCTGCGGTCGATCGGCGAACTGCTCTCTGTCGGTAAGGGGTTCGCGCCATGCCGCGGGGCGGTCGCCGGCGCCGTCGTCGAACGCGGTCACCGGTGTGCTCCCGTCTTCGGAGTGGCGCGGGCGACGAGGGCGCGGATGTCGAGGCCCTCGGGCAGGGTCCCGAATACGTCGCCCCGGTCCCCGCCGAGGCGGGTGGCGGTGAAGGCGTCCGCCACCGCAGGATGGCCGAAACGTACGAGTAGCGAGCCCTGCAGAAGCGCGGCCATGTCACCCACGATGCGACGAGCGTTGTACTGCAGTGCGTTCGGGTCCGCCGGGTCGATCCCGACCAGGGTCCTCTCGAGTCGCGCCACCGCGTCGTCGAGTTGCCGGTCCACCCCCGCGGCGCTCTTGACCTCGTCGAGGAAGATTCCCAGCGTCTCCGGTTGCTTGGCGAAGGCGCGCAGGGCGTCGAGCGCCGCGACGTTGCCCGATCCTTCCCAGATCGACATCAGGGGCGCCTCCCGGTAGAGGCGGGGCATCCGCGACTCCTCGACATAGCCGTTTCCGCCCAGGCATTCCAGAGCCTCGGCCGCATGGATCGGACCGCGTTTGCACACGTGATACTTGGTGACAGCGAGACCGATCCGGCGGAGAAGCGCGGAGCGCTGGTCGCCGCGCACGGAACGATCGGTGAGTTCGGCGAGCCACAGCGCTGCGGTGGTTGCGGCCTCGGCCTCGACGGCGAGGTCCGCCAGCACGTTTCGCATCAACGGCTGTTCGTTCAGGGGCGCTCCGAACGCCGAGCGGTGGGCGGCGTGATGCGCTGCCTGCGCGAGGCCGGCGCGCATCGCGGTGGCGGTTCCCAGGACGCAGTCGAGCCTGGTGAGGTTCACCATCTCGACGATGGTCTTCACCCCGCGTCCCTCCTCGCCGACGAGCCAGCCGACCGTGTCGTCGTACTCCACTTCGCTGCTGGCATTGGAGCGGTTGCCGAGCTTGTCCTTGAGTCTCTGCAGGTTGAAGGTGTTGCGGGTGCCGTCGGGAAGGACCCGCGGGACGAGGAAACACGACAGCCCGCTCGGCGCCTGCGCGAGAACGAGGAAGATGTCCGACATCGGGGCCGAGGTGAACCATTTGTGGCCGGTGAGACGGTAGGTGCCGTCGGATCGGGGGAGGGCATCGGTGGTGTTGGCCCGGACATCGGATCCCCCCTGTTTCTCCGTCATCGACATCCCGGCGAGGAGGCCGCGTTTGCTCGTCGGCTCGCGCAGCTCCGGATCGTAGTGCGGCGCACACAGAAGTGGTTCGAACTGCGACGCCAGCGCGGGTGAGGTGCGCAGGGCGGGGACGACGGCGTAGGTCATCGATACCGGGCAGCCGTGCCCGGCATCCACGTGCCCCCACACGCTGAACTTCAACGCGCGGATCAGATGCGCGTCGGCGCGCGGATCCGCCCACGGGGCGGCGTGCAGTCCGTTGCGCACCGCGTGCTCCATCAGTCGGTGGTACGCCGGGTCGTACACCACCTCGTCCACGCGGTTGCCGTACCGGTCATGGGTGTTCAGGACCGGCGGATGGGCTTCGGCCAGGTCACCGAGCGCGAGCGCCTCCGCGGAACCGGCGAGCTCGCCGAGCTCGCGAATCTCCTCCACGGCACCGGGATCCAATCGGGATCTGCGTAGCACGTCGGCGATCACCGGCGAGTCGGTCCCGTCGACATCCGCGAGCGGTGGGACCTGATTGGTCACATGATGAGTAGGCACCGTCGGTTACTCCTTCTCCGTGTGGTCCGTCGATCGGTTCGTGAAGGCCCCGTGGCGCCCGGAGCCGGTGGCGAAACGCTGTGCGCCGGCGATTGCGTCCGCGGACACCGAGACGGCGCCGTGTCGGTACTCGTTGCCAAGGGCGGCGCTTTCGTCCAACCCGTCCTGTTCGAGAACCGACAGGCGGTCGTGCCTGAGGCACTTCTGCGGGAAGGCCGAGAGCTGGTGTGCCAGAGCGAGGGCCGCAGTCAACGCGTCTCCCGTGGGTACGACGCGGTTGACCAAACCCATCCGGAGGGCCTCGTCCGCCGTGACGGGTCGGCCTGTGAGGATCAGATCCATGGCGTGGCTCGTGCCGATGAGACGGGGGAGCCGGACGGTACCACCGTCGATGAGGGGTACTCCCCACCGTCGGCAGAAGACGCCGAGGATCGCATCCGCGGAGGCGACCCGCAGGTCGGCCCACACCGCCAGCTCCAACCCGCCCGCGACGGCGTGGCCGTCGATCGCGGCGATCACCGGTTTGGCGAGCCGCATCCGGGTCACCCCCAGAGGGGCATCCCCGTCGGGCCCGAAACGGTTGGGGCGTCCCGCGGCTATGGCGGCGAGATCCGCACCAGCGCAGAATGTTCCCCCTCTTCCGTGAAGAACGGCCACATCGGCGCCGGCGTCTTCGTCGAAGATGCGGAAGGCGTCGGTCAGCGCCTCGGCGGTGGTGCGATCGACGGCGTTGCGTACGTGTGGGCGATCTATCGAGACGATCGTGACGGGGCCGTCGTGGTCGACGGCTACGGGTGGTCGGGCATCGGTCACGGCTGCTCCGTTCGGACCGCGGCGGCCGTTCACGGGGCCTCGGTGTTCGGAAGGCCGGTGTCGGCGGCAGCTCTGGCGGCGGCCAGTCGTTCGCGGGAATAGAATGTTCGCCAGCCGGGCGTGCCGTAGCGCCTCCGGAGTCCGAAGTACACCGGCGCGAACGCGCCCGAGATCGGGCGGGGGACGCAGCGCCAGAACAGGGCGTGCAGCCGTCGCTCGAGGCGGTCGAGGCGGGTGACCCGCAGGCCCATGTCCGCATGGAATCGTTGCGGCACCCCGGCGAGGACGCCGACGCGGATCGTCCGGGTCGCCGGTAGGGAGATCAACCGCCACAGCGGCGTGGGGAGGCGGTTCCAACCGCGCGGCTTCGCGAGGGTCATCGCGTGGTCGACTATGAACCGGACCTCGGGGCCCACCACGAGCGTCTCCTCGACGATCGGTGTCCAGTACTCGACGAAGGCCGCGTAGGTATCGGGAAGGCTGCGCACGCCGTAGCGGCGACCGATCTCGTCGAGTGCCCGGTAGGCCTGTTCGCGCTCGTCATCGGTGCGGAACAATCCGAAGGCGTCGGCGATGGCCATGCCGCCCTTGAGGATCGATCCCCAGGTCCAGTTCCACACATCGTTGTTCCAGGCGTGGTAGCGGGAGCCGTCGGGCATGGTCCCGGAGATCGGGCGGTGCAGTTCGTGCAGCCCGTGTGCCACCTCGTCCGCCTCGGGACCTGCGAAGACGATTCCCATCACCATCTCGTAGGTGCTGATCAATCGGCGGGCGTTGGACTGCAAGTCGGGAAGGGTGTCCGTGCCGTTGAGAGCGCGGTCCTTCTCGCTGAGCACGTGGGCGATCTTCGGGTGCAGCGTCGGCATGATCAGCGCGGGGACGTTCGCGTAGAGCAACACGAGTGGATGCCCGGCGATCCACCGCCCGAATGTCCCCGGGGCGAGCGGATCGTCGGTGACGCTCGCGGGGCTTGCCCGGAGAGCGCGCGACGGTGCGGCAGGTGGTTCGACGCCGAGGCCGCTCGGCGTCACATTCGTTTCCGTCATGGTGGCTCCTGGATCCGTGGCGAATGGATGGGCGGCGTGCAGGGCGACGCCCGCAGCGGTCGAAACGGTCGAGGTGTGGCCCCGCCCGTCCGCTATCCCCTGTCACGCAGCGGCGACCACACGGACGAAGCGTTACACATACTCATCAGGTGACGCAAGAGTGTAATACCGCTGCTGGTGTAACGTCCGGACTCGATGCCCAGACCCCTCGTCCCCCCCGTTCCGGCCCGATCGGCGGTGTTGAGCCTGCTGCTCGGCGCGCAGCCGCCGACCCTGAGCGGTCGCGAGATCGTGGGCGCCATGGGGCTGTTCGGGATCTCGGAATCCACCACGCGGGTTGCGCTCTCGCGGATGGTCGCCAGTGGCGACCTGACGCGTCGCGACGGTACGTACACGTTGTCCGACCGACTCGCTCGCCGCCAACGGGACGTGACGGCTCCGGACCGCCGTGAGTGGACCGGTACCTGGGAGATCGCCGTCGTGACGACCACGGGACGGAGCGCTGCCGACCGCGTCGCGCTGCGCGGTGAGATGGCTCGCCAGCGGGTGGCCGAGCTACGGGAGGGCGTCTGGACCCGGCCCGCCAACCTCCGTCGGCGCTGGCCGGACAGCCTTCTCGCGGTGTCGACCTGTTTCGAGGCCCGGCCGCTCGACGACCCCGCCGCGCTCGCCGCGCGGCTCTGGGATCTGCCGGCGTGGTCGGCTCGCGGGCATGCTTATCTCGAGGCACTCGACGACGCGAGCGACGAACCGACCCGGTTCGTCACCATGGTCGCCGCCGTCAACCATCTCCAGACCGATCCGCTCCTCCCGGCCGAACTCCTCCCGGGCGATTGGCCGGCCGAGGCTCTCGATGCCACCTACGAGCGCTACCGCGAGTGGCTTGCGACGATGCGCGACAACCTGTCTGCGATGCCGCCGCACCGACCGGTGCGATGAGCCGGCCGCTGCCCCGCCGATAGGCTGGGAACGTACCCGGACCGTCCGACCAGGAGCGTGCGTCATGGCCGTCGCCACCGCCGAAACCGTCACCCGTGAACAATTGCTCGAATTCATCCGGCCCAGGCATCGCAGTGTGCTCATAACGCACAAAAGTTCCGGGGGACTGCAGATTTCACCCGTCACGTCCGGCGTCGACCAGGACGGGCGGATCGTCATCTCCACCTACCCGCAGCGGGCCAAGGCGGCCAACGTGCGCCGGGATCCGCACGTGAGCGTCTGCGTGCTCTCCGACGAGTTCAACGGGGCCTACGTCCAGATCGACGGCACGGCCGAGGTTCTCGACATGCCCGATGCCCTCGAGCCGCTCGTCGAGTACTTCCGGTGCATCTCGGGTGAGCACCCCGACTGGGACGAATACCGCGACGCGATGCGCAAGCAGGGAAAGAGCCTGATCCGGATCACCATCGACGAATGGGGTCCGATCGCCACCGGTGGCTTCCCGCCGCACCTCGCGCGCGACTGACGCGACTGAACGGTGCGCCCCGTCAGCTGGCGGGGTCGTACGCGAACGCGCGTACCTCCTGGGCGCACCGGCAGGCGGCGGCGAACCGCGCGGCCCAGTCCAGTGCCGCCTCGCGGGTGGGTACCTCCAGCACGGTGTAGCCGCCCTCGAGCTGCGTCGTCTGCGGGTAGGTGCCCTCGGTCACCGCGCCGTCCCCGTCGACCAGGACCGGGGGCACGCTCTCGTCGATTCCGCCGCCGAACACCCAGACGCCGGCCGCCTTGGCCTCCTCCACCACCGCGTGCGCCGCGTCCGCGACGACCTGCAGCTCCTCCGGTGGCAGGACCAGTGCGCCGCTCGGGAACGAGATCAGATACTTCGTCATCGCATCCATTCCTTCTTCTCGTCGCCGGGTTCGGACCTATCCTTGCCGATATGGGCGCTCCTGTGATGAAAATCGTTCGCCGACTGGCCGTCTGCGCCGGCGTCGGGGCCGGTGTGGTGCTGGCGCCGACCGCGATCGCGTCCGCGGCGGTGACCGTCCCGTTCCAGATCGCTCCGGCGCCGTACGGGAATCCGAACGGCAGCTTCGACGCGCCCGCGGTGCGTTGTGTGGCCGTGGTCGGCGAACAGCCCGGCACGATGACCGTCACCGGCGGCAACGACGGCGGGTGGGGCTGCCTGCTCTCGTCCGAGGTGCACTGGCTGAATCTGTCGACCGGGGCGTCGGGCTCGGCCCGATTGTCGGACGGGCTGAACGGAATTCCGGCCGCGGCGACCCTGCAGACCGGCCCCGGGCAGATCGCCGTGGCAATCCTCTCCGTGGCCGGTCCGATCACGCCGGGTGTCGGAACCTTCGCCGTGCCGTAGGGGGCGTCGGATCATCGGGCTGTGGAAGCCCGGCGCCCAGTCCGGTCGGGGCCCTGGCGGTTCACATCCGCCCGTAGCGCGCCAGGACGAAGCAGTAGGCGCCGTAGGCGATGATTCCGAGTCCGGCCGCGACGAGGAGAACCTGACCGAACGGGACCGTTCCCAGCGTCTTGACGGCGCCGTCCAGCCCGCTCGCCTTGGCGGGATCGGTCGTGAACGTGGCCACGATGACCAGGACACCCGCCCCGCCGATCGCCAGGCCCTTCGCGATGTAGCCCACCACGCCGAGGGGTGTGGCCACCCGGGGTAGTCCCGTCCGGTGCAGGTCGTCGAGGAACTTCTTCTTGCCGCCCTTGTAGACGTGGTAGCCGCCGATGCCGATGATCACCAGGCCGACGGCGACGAGAACTGCCTTGCCGCCGCCGGACTGCATCAACCGGGCGCTGAGGCCCACGTTCTGTTCGGAACTCGACTTTCCGCCGCCGCGGGCGAACTGGAACGCGGTGAAGGCCAGCGCGAGGTAGGCCACCGCGACGCCCACGGTCTTCGCCCGGTCCAGCGCGGACGGCTTCTCGACGTCGGACCGCTTCCCGGCGACGGCTTCCACCACCCGCCACGCGGCCAGGGCTGCCAGGGTCACGGCTGCCACCCACAGCGCGACGCGCCCGCCGGGCTGGGAGGCCAGGGTCGTGAGAGCCCCCGACTGATCGGCGGTACCACCGTTGCCGAACGCCAACCTGATGACGATGTAGCCGATGAGCAGGTGCACGACCCCGCTCGCGGCCTGGCCGACGCGAGCGATCTTCTCGAAGGCCGGGTGTTGGGCGGAATTCGCGGTTCCCGCCGGTGTGCGTGGTGTCACGCGAAGGCCTCCCTTTGTGCGGTGGTCCTTGACTCGAAAAAGCCTATCGCCGCACCGCACCGCGTGCCCGGGACGACCGGAACCGCACGTCACGAGGGTGGGGGTGGCGGAATCGTTCCCCCGGGGTGGGTTGTTCCGCCCGTCGGCCCGGCGCACGCTCGAAACATGAGCGAATCACTTGTAGCCAAGGAAGCCGATCGAGCACTCAAGGCCAAACACCGGGCGGTGTGGGCGGCGGGCGACTACGCGGCCGTCGCGGAGGACGTCATCCCCGAACTCGGCGCGGTGCTCGCCCGGGCATCGGGCGTCCACGACGGCCAGCGGGTGCTCGACGTCGGCGCCGGCACCGGCAACGCCGCCATCCCCGCCGCGCTTGCCGGCGCCGAGGTCGTCGCGTCGGACCTCACCCCGGAACTCTTCGATCGCGGTCGCGAACTCGCCGCCAAACGCGGCGCCCACCTCGAGTGGCAGCAGGCCGACGCGGAGGCGCTGCCGTTCGCCGACGACGACTTCGACGTCGTGTTGTCGTGCGTGGGCGTCATGTTCGCGCCGCACCACCAGGACAGTGCCGACGAGATGGTCCGGGTCTGCAAGCCAGGCGGCACCATCGGCCTGCTCAGCTGGACACCGGACGGTTTCATCGGCCGGATGTTCGCCGCGATGAAGCCGTACGCGCCGCCGCCCCCGCCCGGGGCGCAGCCGCCGCCGCGCTGGGGCGACGAAGCTCACGTGCGGGAACTGCTCGGAGACCGGGTCACCGACGTCGTCGCGCAGCGCGACACCGTCCACGTCGACCACTTCGACGGACCCGAGGCGTTCCGCGACTACTTCAAGGCCAACTACGGGCCGACGATCGCGGTGTACAAGGCGATATCCGACGATCCGGACAAGGTCTCGGCGTTGGATCGGGACCTCGCCGACCTGGCCCGACAGTTCGACGTCGGGGACGGGTCGTTCGCGATGGACTGGGAGTACCTGCTGCTCACCGCGCACGAGCGCGCCTGACCCGGAGGGGCGGTCCCGCGCCTCGGCTGTGACACCATGGCCAGGTGAGTGATGTTGTGCCGACCCCGCCCGACCCGTTCTTCACGGTGGGCACCCGCCTGCCCGACCGGTTGGGCCGCACCGGCACCATCCACACCCCGCACGGGGACATCCGGACCCCGGCGTTCATCGCGGTCGGCACCAAGGCCACCGTCAAGGCGGTGCTGCCGGAGTCGATGAAGGACCTCGGCACGCAGGCCGTGCTCGCGAACGCGTACCACCTGTACCTGCAGCCGGGCTCCGACATCGTCGACGAGGCCGGTGGCCTCGGCAAGTTCATGAACTGGGACGGCCCCACCTTCACCGACAGCGGCGGCTTCCAGGTGATGTCGCTGGGCGTCGGGTTCAAGAAGGTGCTCGCGATGGAGGCCGTCGGCGTGCAGTCCGACGACGTCATCGCCGAGGGCAAGCAGCGCCTCGCGCACGTCGACGACGACGGCGTCACGTTCAAGTCGCACCTCGACGGCTCGGCGCACCGGTTCACCCCCGAGGTGTCGATGCAGATCCAGCACCAGTTGGGCGCCGACATCATGTTCGCGTTCGACGAGCTGACCACGCTGCTCAACACCCGCGGCTACCAGGAGCAGTCCGTCGAGCGGACGCAGGCGTGGGCGGTGCGCTGCATCGCCGAGCACGAGAAGCTCACCGCCGAGCGCGCGCACCGCCCGTACCAGGCGCTGTTCGGTGTGGTGCAGGGCGCGCAGTACGAGGACCTGCGCCGGCAGGCGGCCCGCGGTCTCGAGACCATCACCGGCGTGAGCGGGCGCGGCTTCGACGGCTACGGCATCGGCGGCGCGCTCGAGAAGCAGAACCTCGGCACCATCGTGCGCTGGGTCAACGAGGAACTGCCCGAGCACAAGCCGCGGCACATGCTCGGCATCAGCGAACCCGACGACATGTTCGTCGCGATCGAGAACGGCGCCGACACCTTCGACTGCGTCAACCCGTCCCGGGTGGCCCGCAACGCCGCGATCTACCACCCGGACGGCCGCTTCAACATCAACACCGCGCGGTTCCGCCGGGACTTCACCCCGATCGACGACGAGTGCGACTGCTACACGTGCGCCAACTACACGCGCGCGTACATCCACCACCTGTTCAAGGCGAAGGAGATGCTCGCCTCGACGCTCTGCACCATCCACAACGAGCGGTTCACCGTGCGTCTGGTGGACCGGATCCGGGAGAGCATCGAGGGCGGCTACTTCGACGAGTACAAGGCGGAGATGCTGGGACGGTTCTACGGCAGCAAGCCGTCCTCGACGGGCGCATAGGTCGGTTCCCGCTTCTTCACGTGCCCGATCACGCGGTACGTCACCGGCATCACGAGAATCTCGACGAGTGTCTTCCACACGAAGCCGATGATCACGTAGTTGACGAAGTCGTCCCACGTGGAGATGCCGATGGCGCCGGCGGCGATCGAGCAGAAGATCAGGGTGTCGGCGAACTCGCCGACGACGGTCGAGCCGATCAGTCGAGCCCACAGGTGCTTCTCCCTGGTGCGCTCCTTGATGAGCACCAGCACGGCCGAATTCAATAGCTGGCCGACGAGGTAGCCGGCGAGACCGGCGATCAACAGGCGCGGCACCACGCCGACGACGGCGTCGAACGCGGCCTCGTTCTCGTAGAAGTCGGCCGACGGGAGCTGCTGGGTGAGCCAGAAGCTGATCGCCGCCAGCAGCAGCGAGCCGAAGCCGATGTAGATCGCGCGGCGGGTGGCCTTGAAGCCGTACACCTCGCTGAGGACGTCGCCGACGACGTACGCGAGCGGGAAGAGGAAGAATCCGCCGTCGGTGATGATCGGCAGGACCTGGAAGGGGCCGACCGAGACATCCTGGTCGACGAAGAACGCCACCCCCTTGGTGGCGCAGATATTGGAGATCAGCAGAGTCGCCGTGAACAGGGCCACCAAAGTGGCGTAATAGCCGCGGTGGACTGGGGCGAAGGACGCCGGATCTGACGCGTGGGGCGGGGACTGTACTGGCTCTGTCACCGCGCAATCCAAGCATCCGGGGCGGTGTGACGCCGATCCGCACCCCGGCCCCGCCCGTTTTGCGCACTTATCGCGACGCTGGGGGTCCCCAGGACGCGATAAGTGCGCAAAACGCGGAACTACGGGGCGACGGGACCGCCGACCGTGACGCGGTACGCGTACGTGGACGCGATGATCGAGACGGGCACGGTCACGAGCAGACCGACCAGGCACAGCAGCACGCCCAGGATGTTGAGGAAGAACAGCGTGATCGCCAGGAGCAGCAGCATGCCCCAGTTCGACGAGATCGCGCGGAAGCTCGACTTGATCGCGGTGATCGCATCCTGGTTCTGATCGACGACGAACTCGAGCGTCCACCAGGTCAGGAACATGAGGATCAGACCCGGAATGACGAGCAGGACGAAACCGATCGCGGTCATCAGACCCACCAGGAAGCTCGCGATGATGATCGCGCCCACGTTCTTGAACTCGAAGAACGACCCGAAGGCGGGAGGACGGCCGTCGACCTCGTGGAGCGCGCCGCGGATGAGAGCGGCCGAGATCAGATAGCCGACGATCGCGGTGACGATGTTGCCGATGATCTGCCACACGCTGAACGACGACGCCGCGAGATCACTCCAGTCCTCGAACTCGCGGTTGCTGCCGAAGCTGAAGGGCAGCGACACGGCGACGGAGATCAGGAAGGCGATGACCAGGATGCCGATCCAGACGCCCGGATTGGCCTTGTACCTGTTCCAGCCGTAGGAAAGGGCGGCGCCGACCGACACCTCGGAGGGAGGCGGACCCGCAGGGCGCTGTCCGTAGCCGGAGTCGTACGCCGGCGGGGGCGGCGGGTAGCTGCCGGGCGGCGGCGGAAAGCCACCGGCGGGCGGGTAGTTCCCCGGCGGGGGCGGGTAGCCGCCACCTCCACCACCCGGACCGGGCGGCGGGTAGTTCCCCGGCGGGTAATTTCCCGGCGGGGGCGGGTAGCCGCCACCCTGGCCCGGAGGCGGCGGGTAGCTGCCGGGCGGCGGGGGGTAGTTGCCGGGCGGCGGGGGAGGCGTGGCACCGGGCGGGGGCGGGTAGTTCCCCGGAGGAGGCGGCGTGCCGCCCTGCTGCGGCTCGTTGTTGCCGCCCTCCGGATTCTGGTTCGGATCCTGTCCACCACTGGTCATGTGTGTACCTGGTTCTCGTCGTCGGGGTATTGCTCACGGCGATGATGAATCTCTCGTCCGTGACCCTACGTCGCGAATGGTCTGTTTGGTGGGTGGGTCAGGGGAGATTCACGTGTCGTAAACCCAGGGATCCAGCGAGAGGGCTTTCGGATCCCAGCGATCGAGAAGTTGCGGCAGCGTCACGTTCTCGTCGTCGTCGGCCATGTGCAGCGATCGCGCGAGCATGCCCAGCACGTCCTGGGGGCCGTGCCCCAGCGCGGCCTGGTCCGCGAGGGTCACCGCGCCGTCGCGCTTCGCGAGTCGCTTGCCTTCGGAGTTGAGCGCCAGCGGTACGTGCGCGTACGTCGGCGCGGGTAACCCGAGAAGCCCGGCGAGGTAGGCCTGCCGCGGAGCGGACGACAGCAGATCGTCGCCGCGAACCACCTGATCGATGCCCTGCGCGGCGTCGTCGACGACGACCGCGAGGTTGTAGGCGGGAATGCCGTCGCCGCGGCGGAGCACCAGATCGTCGACCGTCCCCGTGTAGTCGCCGTGCAGGATGTCGTGGACGGTGAACTCGTCGGTGCCCGCGCGCAGTCGGATCGCGGGTGGACGTCCACCGGCCCTCCGTTCGGCGCGCGCCTCGTCGGACAGGTTCCGGCACGTGCCCGGGTAGGCGCCGGCCGGCGCGTGCGGCGCCGACGCGGCCTTCAGGATCTCCTTGCGAGTGCAGAAGCACTCGTACGTGAGACCGGCGCGCTGCAGGCGGGCGATCGCCGCGTCGTACAGCGGTAGGCGGGCCGACTGGTACTCGACGTCGTCGTCCCAGTCGAGGCCCAGCGCGGCGAGGTCGGCGAGCTGGCGGTCCGCCGCCCCGGGCCGCACCCGGTCGAGATCCTCGACGCGGACGAGGAAGCGCCGACCGGTGGATCGGGCGAAAAGCCACGCCAGCAGGGCCGTGCGGAGATTGCCGAGATGCAGGTCGCCGGAGGGGCTGGGAGCGAATCGTCCCCCTTGTGTCGATGGGTCGACCAGTTTCGGCATTGCTGCAGCTTATCGAGGTCGTGGTGGTTGCTTTGCGTCCGGTCGAGGTGGACGAATCCCGTAGCCAAGGGTGGTCCGGGGGGCGTAGCGTCCACAGTGCTGAGCTTGTGCCGGTTGCCGTCCTGTCAGTCGAAGCGTCGAGCAGACCGTGGCCGGTCACGCCTGGACGAGGGAGCGCGCCCCATCGCGTGGCGTGCGGTCAGGAGGACCGGTGGCCACCGTCGCATCCGAACCTGTTGCCGTTCGCCCCTACCCGCCGAGGTTCGCCCGCAAAGGCGCTCTGATCTATCGCGCGATCACGACGACGGATCCCAAGGTGCTGGGGATCATGTACCTGATCACGTCGTTCGCGTTCTTCATGTTCGGTGGGCTGCTGGCGTTGCTCATGCGCGCCGAACTCGCGCTGCCCGGGATGCAGTACCTGTCCAACGAGCAGTACAACCAGCTGTTCACGATGCACGGCACGATCATGCTGCTGCTGTATGCGACGCCCATCGTCTTCGGCTTCGCGAACTACATCCTGCCGCTGCAGATCGGCGCTCCCGACGTGGCGTTCCCCCGGCTCAACGCGTTCAGTTACTGGGCGTACCTGTTCGGCGCCCTCATCGCGTCGGCGGGCTTCATCACTCCCGGCGGCGCCGCCGACTTCGGCTGGACCGCGTACACGCCACTGAGCGACGTCCTCCACTCGCCGGGAATGGGCGCCAACCTCTGGATAATGGGTCTGGCCCTCAGCGGCCTCGGCACGATCCTCGGCGGGGTCAACATGATCACCACGGTCATCTGTCTGCGGGCCCCCGGCATGACGATGTTCCGGATGCCGATCTTCACGTGGAACATCTTCATCACCAGCATCCTGATCCTGGTGGCGTTCCCGATCCTCACCGCGGGGCTCATGGGGCTGTTCGCCGACCGGGTGGTGGGCGCCAACGTCTACGACCCGGCCACCGGCGGTGTCCTGTTGTGGCAGCACCTGTTCTGGTTCTTCGGGCATCCCGAGGTGTACATCGTGGCGTTGCCGTTCTTCGGCATCGTCTCCGAGATCTTCCCGGTGTTCTCCCGCAAGCCGATCTTCGGTTACACCGGACTGGTGTACGCGACGATCGCGATCTCCGCGCTGTCCGTCGCGGTGTGGGCGCACCACATGTATGCGACGGGAGCGGTGCTGCTGCCGTTCTTCTCGTTCATGACATTCCTCATCGCGGTGCCGACGGGCGTGAAGTTCTTCAACTGGATCGGCACGATGTGGAAGGGGCAGTTGACGTTCGAAGCGCCGATGTTGTTCGCGGTCGGCTTCCTCGTCACGTTCCTGTTCGGTGGTCTCTCGGGTGTCATCCTCGCGAGCCCGCCCCTCGACTGGCACGTCACGGACTCCTACTTCGTCGTGGCGCACTTCCACTACGTGCTGTTCGGCACGATCGTGTTCGCCACGTATGCGGGCATCTACTTCTGGTTCCCGAAGATGACGGGACGGTTCCTCGACGAGCGTCTGGGCAAGTGGCACTTCTGGTTGACGTTCATCGGCTTCCACAGCACCTTCCTGGTGCAGCACTGGCTGGGCGCCGAGGGCATGCCGCGTCGCTACGCCGACTACCTACCGAGCGACGGCTTCACCGTGCTGAACTCGGTGTCTACCGTGGGGTCGTTCGTCCTCGGTGCGTCGACGCTGCCGTTCCTGTGGAACGTCTTCAAGAGCTTCCGCTACGGCACGGTCGTCACGGTCGACGACCCGTGGGGCTACGGCAATTCGCTGGAATGGGCCACCACCTGCCCGCCGCCGCGGCACAACTTCACGGAGCTGCCCCGGATCCGTTCGGAGCGACCGGCATTCGAGCTGCACTACCCGCACATGATCGAGCGAATGCGGGCCGAGGCGCACATCGGGCCGGGGATGGCCAAGCAGCAACTGACCGAAGTGACCGAGAGCAGCGACCGGGAGGCCGACAGCGACCGCAAGCCGCCGCCCGAGGAGGAACGCCGCCATCCGTCCCGGCGCAGCGACGACACATGACGCGGCCGCGCCCGGTGCGGTCAGGCGCGGCGCCCCAGCGTGGCGAGCGTGCGGGTCTGCCGATCGGCGTCGTCGGGCACGTCCACCGCGGGGCCGCAGACCCCGTCCGTGCGGATCGAGTCACCCAGTTGGGCGACGACGGCGTCGAGCAGGTCCAGGTCGGTGTCCGGAACGGTCTCGTCCAGGCCCGCCGCCCGGGCGATGTCCCAGCCGTGGGCGACGAGGTCGAAGCAATAGAAGGTGCGCATCGTCGCCGCCAGATCGGTGCGCCCGAAGTGCCCGTCGTACTCGAGCGACGCCTTGGCGGGATCGTCGAGGATCGCCTGCACCGCGTCGCGGGTGTGCCGCCAGGCCGCGGCCGGATCGTCCGTCACGGACGGGCCGTCCGGGAGCGACAGGCCGACGACGCCGACCATCCGGGTCTGCGTCTCGACGACGTGGGCGACGACGTCGCGCGTGGTCCAGCCGTCGCACGGCGACGGTGCGTCCCAGCGGTCGGCCGGCACCGCGTCGACGCGGTCGCTGAAGGTGGCGGCCAGGCGCCGGTACAGGTCCGGGGTGGATTCGGTAGTCATCATGCGGCCGATTCTCCGTTCGTCGCGGTGGTGAGGTCTTGTACGGATCGGACGCCGGCGTCGAGCACCGACGCCTCTCCGTGCCAGTCGGGGGCCTCGCTCTCGAGCAGAGCGGTGGGCGTGAGCGTCGCGATGCGGCGACATTCGCGGGACAGGTGGGCCTGGTCGCTGAAGCCGGATTCGGCGGCGAGGGAGGCCAGTCCGCGGTGGCGGCCGGCGCGGGCCAGCGTCATGAAGCGTTGCAGGCGCAGGATCGAGCGCAGCGTCGACGGCCCGTACCCGAACGCCTCGTTGCAGCGGCGGTGCAGTTGCCGGCTGGTCATCGCCGCTGCATCCGCCAGGCTCTCGACGGTCCACGACCGGGCGGCGAGGGCCGAGGTGATCCGGGCCGCTAGCGGGTCGGGGTCGTGTCGCGCGGTGAGCCACTGCCGGCCCGTGTCCTGCAGGATCGTCAGCCGTTCGGTGGTGTCGACCGCGTGCTCGAGCCGATCGACGAGGACCCGTTCGGCCGCCGTGCCGAGCACGTCCTCGAGCGAGACGCGGGTGTCGCGGATCTGCGCGGCCGACGTCCGCAGTACGTGCGGCGCCGCACCCGGACGGAACCGGATCCCGAAGGACTCGCTGCCCGGCGGCAACGTGAACGACCACGCCGACGTCTCGGGTCCGCAGATCCGCACGCCGACACCCGCGATCCACAGCACGTCGACGCAACCGTCCGGCACCAGCAGGTGCCGGCCCTCGGCGCGCGCGGACCACGCGCACACGAGCGCCCCGGACAGGTCCGGCGCCACGGCCGTCGGCGTGTACCACCCCATGACGCTCAGGGTAGGAGCGACCACCGACAGTCCGCGCCCGGAACGGGCCGGATCGGACACAGGGACGGGAGTAACTGCATGAGAAGAATCCTGGGGATCTCGCTCGCCGCGGTAGCGGTGGGCGCCGCGCTGGTCGGCTGCTCCGACAGCGACGATTCCGGTCCCGTCCCCGATTCGACGACGATGCCGTCCACGGTGCCGGCGGCCGGACCCGTGCTGACGACGGGGGAGTCGAGCATCGGTCAGGTCGTCGTGAACGTCGACAACATGACCGTCTACGCCTATGACCGCGACGAGCCCGGCACCAACGCCAGCGCGTGCGACGCCGTGTGCCTGCAGATGTGGCCGCCCGTCACGACCGACGAGTCCCGGCCCGAGATCGCGGGCGTCTCCGGCGTGATCGGCACCATCCCCGGCCCGCAGGGCGGCAAACAGGTGACCGTCAACGGGATGCCGCTGTACCTGTTCGCGGGCGATCCGCGGCCGGGTTCCGTTGCAGGGCAGGGCATGGACGACCTGTGGTGGGCGCTCAACCCGGCGGGAGAGAAGATCACCAACGCCCCCGGTGGGTGAGCGTCGGTTTCAGCGGTCGGCGTCGTCGAGCAGCGACCGTCCGTCCGGCTATCCCGCCCGTCTCACCTGCTGCTCGGACCGGAGCATCGCATTTTCCTCTCGGAGTGTGCGATTGACGCTTTCGAGTTCGAGGATTTGTTTCACGCCGGTGAGGTTGACGCCGGCGTTCACGAGTTCGGTGACCCGGCCGAGCACGTCGATGTCCGCCTGGCTGTAGCGGCGCGTGCCGCCCGCGGTGCGTTGCGGTGTCACCAGGCCACGCTGTTCGTACAGTCGCAGAGTCTGCGGGCCGATGCCCGTCAACTCCGATGTCACCGAGATGCCGAACACCCCGCGCGAGCGATCCGAGGACAAGGTCGACCTCCTCTCGAATGGCTCCATAGGAAAACCGTAGCAGTACAAACGTCAACTATTTGGGCAACAGCTGCCGTCCTCCGGTGCCTCGTCGGCGGCCGCGCTGCCGCGGGGTCAGCCCGACGGTCGGGGTTTCGCGAGAAACTTGTGGGCGGCCGCCTTGACGGACACCGGGAGGACGGCGCCGGCGGCCGCGAGCGCCTTGGATCTCAGCGACGCGGCCACGACCTTTCGTCGTCCCAGCTGCATCGCGTCGTAGCCCTGCCGCGCGACGTCGGCGGGGTCGTCCTTCGGCATGCGGCCCATCACGGAGTCGTCGAGTCGCGCCCGCCGGAAGAAGTTCGTGTCGGTGGCGCCGGGCATCAACGAGGTGACGGTGATCCCGGTGCCGGACAACTCGGACCACAGCCCGGCGGAGAACGACTGCAGAAACGCCTTCGAGGCGTTGTACACCGTCTGATACGGCCCCGGCAGTGTCGCCGCGACGGACGAGGTGACGAGCACCTTGCCGTCACCCGCCCGGGCCATCGCGTCGAGAACGATCTTGGCGAGATGGACGGTGCCGCGCACATCGAGGTCGACGATATCGAGGAGATCGGTCACATCGGTGTCGACGAACGTGCCGCCGCGGCCGATACCGGCGTTCAGTGCCGCGGCCGCCGGCGGGCGTCCGTCCGCGGTCAACACCTTTTCGACCGTCTCGACACCGGCGGGTGGGTGTGCGGAGGTCGGCCACGACCGCATGGATCCTTCCGGGTCCCGAGGAGATCTCGGCGACAACCGATTCGAGGTCCGGCTGCTCCGCGACGGCGACGACGTCGTACCCGTCGTCGACGAAGAGCTTCGCCAGTTCCAGTCCGATGCCGCTCGAGGCGCCGGTGACCAGGGCGAGTGGGTTGCGAGTCGTCATCGGAAGGCTCCTCCGTTGCGGGTCCGAACGGCTCACGGCGACGGCATGCCGCCGTTGACGTGAATGGTGGAGCCGGTGACGTAGCTCGACTCCGGCGAGGCGAGGAAGACGTAGGCGGGGGCGAGTTCGGTCGGCTGGCCGGCACGTCCCAGCGGGGTGCTGTGCCCGAACTGCGGCAGCGCCTCCTTCGGCTGGCCGTCGCTGGGCTGCAGCGGCGTCCAGATCGGTCCGGGTGCGACGGCGTTGACGCGAATGCCCCTGTCGGCGAGCTGATTCGCCAGGCCCTTCGTGAAGTTGTTGATCGCGGCCTTCGTCGACGCGTAGTCCAGGAGCGTCGCGGCCGGCATGTACGCCTCGACGGAGGTCGTGTTGATGATCGAACTTCCCGCGGGGAGATGCTCGAGTGCGGCGCGCGTCGTGCGGAACATCGCCAGAATGTTCGTCTGGTACGTCTGCTCGACCTGTTCGTCGGTCAGCTCGTCCAGGCTGTCGGCGACGATCTGCTTGCCCGCGTTGTTGACGAGGATGTCGAGTCCGCCCAGTTGCTCGGCCGCGTCGTGGACCACCTGTCGGCAGTAGGCGGCATCGGTCAGATCGCCGCTCGACGTGACCGCCTTCCGTCCGCCTTCGGTGATGATGCGGGCCACGTTCCGTGCGTCGTCCTCCTCGGCCGGGAGGTAGGCGATCGCGACGTCCGCGCCCTCGCGTGCGAACGCGATTGCCACCGCGGCACCGATGCCGGAATCCCCTCCGGTCACAAGCGCTTTGCGACCTTCGAGGCGACCGGTCCCGCGGTAGGAGAACTCACCGATGTCGGCTCGCGGCAACAGGTCGCTGTCCAGTCCCGGTTCGGGCTGATGTTGCGGGGGAGGCTCGATGGCCGGGTACCGGGTCACCGGATTCTGGAAGAAAAGCTGATCGGTCCGCGTGGTGTCGGCATCGGCGTCGCCCACAGGATCTCCCTCCGTCGTGCGGCCGCCGGCGGCGGCCCCGTCGCTCGTCCCTGGGGTAATGCCCCAAGCGTGCGTGCAGTAAACGCGCGGCGGCGGGACGCGGGGTCGGCGGCACGGCGGACCTGCACGGGGGTCGAGAGAGAAAAAGCCCCCGATCTGCGAACGTTCTCGCAGATCGGGGGCTTTCCGTGGCGGAGGATAGGGGATTTGAACCCTGATCCGAGAGTGGGCACGAGGTTGCGTTTCTCGTCAAGCACCCTTCGCTAACCAGAAACCGCTCACCAGAAACACTGACACCGTCTGCCACTCGGACGCCCTGGCGAAATTGTGGTCAAGATGTGGGCACGACTGGGCGCGGTCGAGCTGCACCACCCGATGGGTGAGACGCCGGGAGGCCGCAAAAGGAAGACGACTCTGAGAAGGAGTTGGCACGTTAGGAGTCCCGGTCGATCATACGAGGCGACCATCCCGCGGAAACCCTGCGATTCGCTACGGCCGCGGCCGCAGTCGAGGGTCTTGCTCGCCGGAGTGGTCAGCGCGAGACACGAGGCGGTTGTCGGCCGGCTCGGGTTTGACGAGGTCACCACCACGGGCGTGCGACCTGATTGCGGACCATCGGCGTTGTCGCAGGACCTGGGTATGGTCTGGCCAATTCTGTGCCATCCGTGGATTTCAAGTGAGGAAGGAATCGTGCGCCTGTGACTCCAAAGGCCGATTTTCGAGCTGTTAAGGCTCGCATCGCGAGAGCCAAGAAGTTCCGCGGCGAGATGGGCACGCTCCGCAAGGACGAGGACGCATCATCCTTTAACGTCACTCGATTACGACGTGGGAGCTGCATCGACCTAGTCGCCTCATGCGATCTGAGACCCGAGCTTGGCATCGTGTTCGGCGATTGGCTCGCGAATGTCCGAGCCGCGCTGGACTACCTCTTCTTTCAGCTCGCAATTGAGGACACGAAGAAGTACCCGCCAAGTCGGCAAGGCAGCCGACAGTTCCCGATCAAACGTACCCTTGCCGAGTTTGAAGCTCTACGTGGGAGCGATGTGCTCTATGGACTCAGCGATGAGACCATCAAGGCGATCGAATCGACGCAGCCGTACCACACTAAGTATGGCGCCGAAGGCAACGCCCTGTTGTGGTTGCATGACCTCGCGAGGATGGACCGCCACCGCGAACCATTTAAAATGGGAACCTTGATCAAGAGCTGGAAGGGGACGGTCCACCGAGTCCAGGGTGTCGAGCCGCTGGGCTTTGATACGCAGGACCCGACGAAGTCGCCGCTGGTTGTTGGTGCAGGCGAAACTCTCCTGCTGGGCACATTGCGCTGCGCTTCGGAAGCCGACGCGATCAATCAGGAACCGGGCATTGAACTTTGGGTTGATTGCGATCTTGAGGCGATCGATTGGTACCGCGACACTCACCGGAAGGGCGTCTCAGCGAATATTCGTAATGACAGCCTCGAGGAGCGGATGAAGTTCGTGGAGGATTACATGGGACTCGTGGTTGACCACTTCAAGAAAACCCACGGCTGACCGAAAACGACATCCAGCGAGAAACGGACATTACCGGCATGCCCGGCCGGGCGCCTCGTTAGGCTCCGCGGCTTGATCGACGGTTCGCGTCATGTGGAAATGTTCACGAGCGTGGTGCGTGAGGACACTGGCGCTACGGAACTCGAACGACAGGCGGCCCAAGTGTGGGAGCGCGAGTTGGCGGTAAGTGCTGCGCCGGCCGCGTCCGCGTTCCCGACCTACCTCCAGCGAACGGCACCCAACAATGGGCCGGCACGTGGTCCACACCTTTAACCCCAACGGTGGGGCTTCTGCGACTGACGCCGGGCGTCCGGTGGAGCAACTATGATTCTGCCGCCCGCCAGGGCGAACGCTTTGCTACGGGAGGACTGAGAAGGTGGCGACATACACGCTCGAGAAGGCTGAGAAGACGACGTTGAGTCCCAGCCTGAATCTGCCTGTCTACGCAATCGCTTGGTTGTCGTGCATCGGGATGGTCGTCGGCAGTATCGGCCCGTGGGCCACCGGTGGTGGCCATTCCATGGCCGGCACCGAGGGTGATGGTCGAATCACATTGGCGCTCGCGATCGCTGCGGCGCTCGCTCTCACCGTCCGAGCCGTACGCCAGCATGTTTGGGCGGTTGCGGTGCCGATGGTTGCTTCGGTTGTCGTCTTGGTCGTCGCGATCGCAGATCTCACGAATCTCGATGAATTGCTTGGCGCACTCTCCTCCTTCTTTTCCATTTCGATCGGTTGGGGACTCTGGCTCCTCCTCGCCTCCGCTGCAGGTCTTGCAGTCAGTGCGTTCGCGCTGACCGTCAGCACCGCATCGGCCCGGGGCATCACCAGGCAGAGTTTCCGCGCCGAGTTTCAGGAGATGAGTGCGGTCGACAGGCTGCTCATGTGGTTCACGTTGGTCAGTTGCATCATCACCGCCGGCTTGCTCAGCTTTCTGGTGTGCTTCGTCTCGGCGGGACGCTAACCTCACGAAGCAACTCGGTCTCGGTTCAGTCGAGGTCTTGACCCAACTGTTCGATAGCGACACAAAGGCGCTGGTCAAAGGGTCACTCTAGAAGGGCACCCTCTTAGTGAGGCCTCGCGATGACTTATCGCCCGGTTCGATATTTTGCGGTCCGGCTTCCGATGCCGACAACGTGGCTAGTCAGAGGGGTTGATGTCAGAGCCGACCCTTCTGGCGAGCGTCTGATAGCTGACTTGATTCCGCGTTTCGCGGTTCACGGATGTGGAATGCACCAGGATCGACGTGCTCGAGTGTCGCGACTTCGATGCCCAGCGCAGTGCGAGCGCTCCCCGGCGACGTGCGTCCCTGGGGACGCGCAGGTCGCTCGTTTTCGCCACTCTCGTAAGGGAAATTTGGTGCCTGACCGAGATCGGCTTCTGCCGAGTCGTGGGGCAACGGACCGCCGCCCTGGTCATAGCCCTGGTCCTTCTCGAAGCAGTGGCGAGCAGGCTCGACGCGATCACCGGATCAAGTGCGGGCAAAAAGTGGGCAGAATCGCACGCCGCCGACCTGCAGGGAGCAAAGAAAAAACCCCCGACCTGCGAACGTTCTCACAGGTCGGGGGCTTCCCGTGGCGGAGGATAGGGGATTTGAACCCCTGAGGGCGTTAACCCAACCCGCGTTCCAGGCGAGCGCCATAGGCCACTAGGCGAATCCTCCGTGGGGGAGCCTACCTGTTGCAGGGGTGGGAATGCCAAACGGGGTCCGGGGGAGGGGTGGATCACCGCGATTCCCGATCGTCCGGTTACACTCGTAGGCGGATCCCGCGCGGCGCGCATCCTGTGAACTCCCCCAGGGCCGGAAGGCAGCAAGGGTCAACGGGCTCTGCCGGGTGCGCGGGGTCCCCTATCTCTTCCCGTCCCCGACCCATCGCGTCGGTGAAAGGCCGCCCAGATGCCTGTGCAAACCCAAATCGGGTTGATGAGCCATGAAGAACTTCGCGCCGAACTCGAGCGTCAGACCGCGAAGTACGAGCAGCTCAAGGCGGAGAAGCTGAAGCTCGACCTCACCCGTGGCAAGCCGGCGCCGGAACAGTTGGATCTGTCGAACGGTCTGCTCGCGCTTCCGGGTGACGGCGATTTCCGGGACGGCGACGGCACCGACTGCCGCAACTACGGCGGCCTGACGGGTCTGCCGGAACTGCGGGCGATCTTCGGCGAACTGCTCGGCATCCCGACGGCGAACCTCATCGCCGGCAACAACGCGAGCCTCGAGATCATGCACGACACAGTCGTGTTCTCGCTGCTGCACGGCACCCCGGACTCTCCGCGGCCGTGGTCGCAGGAGTCGGTGGTGAAGTTCCTGTGCCCCGCGCCCGGGTACGACCGGCACTTCGCGATCACCGAGTCGTACGGCATCGAGATGATCGCCGTCCCGATGCGCGACGACGGCCCGGACATGGCGAAGGTCACCGAGCTGGTGTCCTCCGACCCGCAGATCAAGGGCATCTGGTGCGTTCCGACGTACTCCAACCCGACGGGTGCGGTGTACTCCGAGGACGTCGCCCGCGCCCTCGCGTCGATGCCGGCCGCGGCCCCCGACTTCCGCATCTACTGGGACAACGCCTACGCGGTGCACCCGTTGGTCGAGGAGTGCGCGCCCGCCCTCGACATCCTCGGGATGGCTGCCGAGGCCGGCAACCCGAACCGCCCGCTGGTGTTCGCGTCCACGTCGAAGGTCACCTTCGCCGGTGCCGGCGTGAGCTTCTTCGGTAGCTCCGCGGCGAACCAGGCGTGGTACCAGCAGCATCTGGGCAAGAAGAGCATCGGCCCGGACAAGGTCAACCAGTTGCGTCACCTGCGTTTCTTCGGCGACGCCGCCGGGGTCCGCGCGCACATGGACAAGCACCGGCAGATCCTGGCGCCCAAGTTCGCCAAGGTGCTCGAGATCCTCGAGGATCGGCTGGGTGCGACCAAGGTCGCGTCGTGGACCGAGCCCAAGGGCGGCTACTTCATCAGCCTCGACGTCGTCGACGGCACCGCGAAGCGCGTCATCGCGCTCGCGAAGGAGGCCGGCATCGCGCTCACTGCGGCCGGTTCCGCCTTCCCGTACAAGCAGGATCCCGAGGACAAGAACATCCGCCTCGCCCCGAGCTTCCCGTCGATGGACGAGCTCGCGAAGGCGATGGACGGCGTCGCGACCTGTGTCCTGCTGGCGGCCGCGGAGCACGCGCTCACCAAGCAGTAGTCGTCGAACACGTCAGTGGCCGGTCGCCTCGCGGTGACCGGCCACTGTGCGTTTCCCCCCGGATGGTGCTGCTACGACAGCGCCGCCACGATCCGGTCGACGACGTTGTTCGCGCTGTAGAAGTCGAGGCGGAAGCTGTCGAAGTCGAGCGGGAAGACGGCGCCGCGCTGCACCGACGGCACAGTGGTGAGCGTCGGGTCGGCCTTCAGCCTGTCCGCGCCCGGCTGCTGCGCGTTGATGATGAACGTCGTCGGGCCGGTCAGCGCGAGCGGCAGGTTCTCCATGTTCACGCTGACGATGTCCGAGCGCCCGCCCGCGGCGCCCGTGCCGGTGATCGTGGCCGGGAGCGGAGCGACAGTGAGGCCGAGGCGGGTGGCGAGGCGACCCTGCGCCGACTCCGCGGTGAAGATCTTCGAATCGTCCGGCGAGTTGTAGGTGAGGATGTTCACCGGTGCCGCGCCGTTCTGCAGTGCCGGGGCGATGGCCTGCTTGGCGGTGTCGACCTTGGCGTCGAACTCGGCGAGCAACTCCGTTGCCCGATCCTCCTTGCCGACGGCGGCGGCCAGTTGGGTGGTCAGGTCCTGCCACGACTTGTCGGAGTAGTCGAAGAGCAGCGTGGGTGCGATCTGCGACAGGGTGGCGACCTGCTGCGCGGCCGAGTCGGCGCCGCTGGTGGAGACGACGATGAGGTCGGGCGCGGCTGCGGTGATCTTCTCGACGTTCGGCTGGCCCTGGTAGAGCACCTCGACGTCGCGGTCGGCGGCGACGTCGGCCCACTGCGTGAACAGGCCCTGGTCGTTGGTGACCGTGCTCTTGGGCTGTGCGCCCGTGCCGATCAGCGGCGCGTCCAGCGACAGCAGTGATCCGGTGAGCGTGACACTCGTGGATACGATGCGCTGCGGCTGGGCGTCGAGCGTGATCGGGCCCGCGGCGGTCTCGACGGTGCGCGGCCACTCACCGGACTGGGCGGTGGTGGCTGCCGCGGCGTCCGTGGACTCGTCGTCGGACGAACAGGCGGCCGTCGTCAGCCCGATCGCGAGGGCGCCGAGGGTGACCGCGATCCGGGTTCCGACCGAGCGTCGACGCAGGGTTGTGGATAGCAAGGGGGTCCTCCTGAGGGGTAGGTGGCCCGACCTTACTATTAGGAAAGCATCACCTAAGTAAGGGGTACCTATGTCGAAGGTCACATCGGGGGAGGACCTGCAGCGTCGACTGGCGGTGGAGGGTGCGCCGCTGATCGACCCCGGCCGGCCGGGGTTCGTCACTGCGACGTTCGCCTGGCGCGCGCCGGAGGGTTCGCCGGTGCGGCACGTGTACCTCGAGGCCAACGGCATCACCGACCGCCGCGACCCGGACGCGAACGCGCTACGGCAGTTGCCCGACAGCGATCTGTGGGTGCTGTCGCGCGAGGTGCCCGAGCGCTGGCGCGGCGGCTACGGCTTTCTCCCCCGTATCGAGCCCATCGCCGAACCGGCTGCGGGGCAGACGGAATGGGAGTGGTGGCGCGGTGTGATCGCCGGTCTCGTGACCGACGAGCTGAACCCGCTTCCCGTCGTGACGTCGATGGGCCTGCCCGCACGGTCGGAGGCGGTGATGCCGGGGGCGCCCACGCAGCGGTGGTGGATCCACGGGGTGTCGCCGCGGGGGCGCATGACCGAGGAGGTGCGGTCTCTCGCGGGCGTGGATCGGAGCATCTGGGTGTACGAACCGCCGGGGATCGCCGACGGGGACCGGCCGGTGCTGATCGTGTTCGACGGCCGTGTGGCGGCAGTCGAGATTCCGATCGCGCCGGCCCTCGACCGGCTCGCCGAGCGCGGCCACCGGGTGCCGCTGGTGGTGATGATCGACAGCATCGACCCGGGTCTGCGGTCGCAAGAACTGCCGTGCAGCTCGGAGTTTCTCGCCGCGCTCACCGGAGACCTGCTGCCGTATCTGCGCGAGCGGTGGGACGCGACCGGCGATCCGGCGTCGGTGCTGGTGGGCGGTTCGAGCTACGGCGGGCTCGCGGCCACGTTCGCGGCGCTGCAGGCCCCCGACCACTTCGGTGGGGCGGTCAGCCTGTCGGGATCGTTCTGGTGGCCGCGACTCCCGATGGCGGGGAGCTCGATTCAGGAGCGGCTCGCGGACCGCGAGGCGAGTCGTTCGCGCTTCTGGATGGCGGCGGGAGAGCTCGAGCCCAGGCTGATCGAGGAGAATCGTGAGGTTCGGGACCTGCTGCGGGCCAGGGGTTTCGATGTCAGCTACCGCGAGTTCTGCGGCGGTCACGACTACGTCCACTGGCGGGCTCTGCTGGTGGAGGGGGCGTCGGCGCTGCTGGGCCGCGCCGATGCCGGCCACGTGTGCGGGCCGCGCCCGGAATCGGTTCCCGTTCCACCGGAAAGCTGACATACTCCGGCCAGGGTCGCCGCGCCGGTCGCGGCGGGTTCGAAAGTGGTGAGTGCCATGGCCACCCCGGCCGTTGTCGAGGGGCGTCGAGCGTCGTCGGCCTCGACGTGTGGAGCAGGCAGTCTGGATGTATTCCTTCTGGCCCTGAACATTCCGGACAGGCCGGGCGACTCGGTCGCGCACCCCGGGCCGCCCCGAAGTGCCGGATCCCGACCGTTTCTTCCGGCGTCGAATGCCGATCCGGTGAGCGTGTCGTTGCCGGTGAGCCTGCTCGCGGTGCGGGAGTGCGTCGAGGTCACGGGCGACCCGCTGGTGCTCGGAAAGGGTTCGGCGCCACTTCATGTCGGTCCACCCGCGCATTGCCTGTCGCTGTGGGAGGTTCCCGGCCACGGGGCCGTGCTCGCGTGCGAGGACTGGACCGCCGATCCGGTCGAGGGGCTCGCCGACTGGCGTGCGAGCGGCATCGACGCCGCGGTGGACCGCTTGCTCGCGCCGTTCGGGCTCGCCGCCGACGCGCGTCTGCGCGAGGTCTTCCCCGACGCGGACCCGGCGCTGCCGGATGCGCGACTGTCCGAGCTGGTGGCGGGTACCGGGCACGAACGCGCGTCGGCCGGACTGGTCGTCGAGGTGCGCGGCGACGGCGGTGACCGCATCCGGCAACGTGTGGGCGGGCCCGGAACCGACGTCGCGGGGTGGCGGTGGGAGCGCCTCGCTCTCGCGGAACGGCCCGTGCGGGACGGCGCCGCGATCGCTGTCCGTGAAGATGCGGGCGCGATCCTGCTCGACCTCGAGGCGGCCGCGGCAGATCACGACCACGACGTGTTCGGGGTGAGCGAGATGATCCGGGCACTCGTCCCGTGGGTCGCGGTCCGGGCGCGGCACGCCGCCGACTACCGGATGGTGCTCGACCATCTGCGCGAGCACGACGCACTCGAGGACACGCGGCTACTGGCGGCGATCGACGATGTCGCCGCCGTGCAGGCGCGGCGGATGGAGCGAGTCCTGCTGGTGGCCGAGGCGCGGCACGAGGGGGTGTCGCTGCCCCGGATGTCGCCCGCGCAGCTGCGGACGATGCTGGTCCGACGGCTGTCGGGGGAGATGGCGGCGCTGGACGCCGAACTGGGGGAGGCGACGCGGGTGATCGAGCGGGCGCTGCTGCGCAGCGCCGAACGTCGTGGGCACCGGCACTCGAGGATCGCGCAGGCGTGGTCGGTCGCCGCCGGTGTCATTGCGGTGGTCGCGGTGTTCGCCGCGCTCGCGGCGGTGCCCGCGGTGGATCAGCCGACGCTGTTCGGGCACTGGCTCGAGGCGCTGGCGGCCACGATCGCGATCACTGCCGGTGTCGTCGTCGTGGTGGTCGCCTGGCGGCGTCCGCGCGGCCGGTGACGGCGATGGTGCCTGCGACCGCCTAGCGGATGGCAGGATCGAGGGCATGGCCCTCACGCTGAATCTCGTCGGTGACCCCGAGGCGGACGCCCTGTTGGCGTCGGACCCGCTCGCGCTGCTGATCGGCATGCTCCTCGATCAGCAGGTGCCGATGGAGACGGCGTTCGCCGGGCCCAAGAAGCTCGACGACCGGCTCGGCGGCCTCGACGTCCACAGGATCGCCGAGATGAGCCCGGACGACTTCATCGCGGTGTGTGCGCAGCCGCCCGCGGTGCACCGGTTCCCGAAGTCGATGGGGGAGCGCATCCAGTCGCTGTGCGCCTACATCGTCGAGCACTACGACGGCGACACCGGCGCGATCTGGACGTCGGGAGATCCCGACGGCAAGGAAGTGCTGAAGCGGCTCAAGGCGCTGCCCGGGTACGGCGACCAGAAGGCGCGGATCTTCCTGGCGCTTCTGGGCAAGCAGATCGGCGTGCAGCCGACGGGGTGGCGCGAGGCCGCCGGAGCCTACGGTGACGAGGGCGCGCGTCGCTCGATCGCCGACGTCGTCGACAGGCAGACACTGCTCGAGGTGCGCGAGTTCAAGCAGGCGGCCAAGGCCGCGGCGAAGGCGGCGAAGGAGAAGTAGACCGCGGGCTCGGGCTTCCATCGCGTGCCCATTTCGCCGATGAGGTCGTGGAGTTCCTTGTTGTGCGGGTCGCGGATCGCTTCGGTTCGGAGGATCGCGACGGTGACGTCGGCGAACATGTCCCAGTCGGGAAGGAAGTCGCCGGCGCGGTCGGCAATCGATGATGCAGGCCATCGGTGCGACGCGTCCGGGAGGGCACGTCGGCTACGTCGGCGTCTCCCACGGGGTCGAACTCGACGGCATGGATCTGTTCTTCGCGACCGTGAACCTGCTCGGTGGGCCGGCTCCCGTGCGCCGCTTCCTGCCCGAGTTGATCGAACTGATCATGAGCGACGCAATCGATCCCGGGGTCGTCTTCGACCTGACCCTTCCCCTCGACCGGGCGGCCGAGGGCTACCGGGCGATGGACGAGCGCCGCGCCACGAAGGTTCTGCTGACCCTATGATCCCAGCCGCTCCGATCGGTGGTGTTGGTGAAAATGGCTGCGTCCGAGCACCGGTCGTGTGGTACACACCGAAGTCCGTGAACTGCCGAGAGGATCCGTCATGCACATCGCCGATGCCATCGCTGCCAACCGTGCGAACTGGAACGAGCGGGCCGACGTCCACGCGTCCTCCCAGATGTACGACGTCGAGGGGTTTCTCGCTGACCCACTAACGGTTTCGACGGTTGTCCGCAACGACCTGTCGGTTCTCGAACCGCACCTGCCTGGGACGGGTGTCCGCGGCCGAAGTCTGCTCCACCTGCAGTGCCACATCGGAACCGACACGATCTCGTGGGCACGCCTGGGGGCGGTGGACGTGCACGGAGTGGATCTGTCGCCCAACTCGTTGCGACACGCGCGCCGGATCGCGGGTGTCGACGGGCGTGAAATCCGTTGGGTGGAAGGCGATGTGCGCTTCGCCTCGAGCCTCGTAAACCGTAGCTTCGACATCGTCGTCACGAGCGCGGGCACGATCGTGTGGCTGCCGGAACTGGGCGACTGGGCGCGGTCGATTCACGATCTTCTCGTGCCCGGCGGGGTGTTCATGATCCGCGATGATCACCCGATCCTGGGAGCGATGGACCACGAACCCTGGTCGATCTGCGACGACTATCTCGGCGGGGACGGGTACCGCAGCTACGACGATTCGGGTTCGTATACCGAGAACTCCGCCGGTCGGATCAGTCAGGTCACGAACTACGAGTGGCGGCACGATCTCGGCGAGGTCGTCGGCGCGCTGCTCGATGCGGGGCTCGTGATCGAGGCCCTGGCCGAGCTGCCGTACATGGACTGGCCGGCGTTCGACGATCTCGTGCCCTGCCCGCAGGGATGGGAACTGCGGCAGGGCGCGCCCCGGATTCCGCTCAACTTCGCCGTCGTGGCGCGGCGTCCGGCGACCGCCGCCGTGGGCGACGAGAGCGCAGGATGAACTCCATGACACACGTGAAACGTTTCGACCACGTCGGCATCACCGTCGCGGACCTCGACGCGGCGACGGCGTTCTTCGTCGGTCTCGGTCTCGAGGTGGAGGGCACCGGGTCCGTGGAGGGGGAGTTCGTCGAGACCGTGTGCGGCATCCCCGGTGCGCACTGCAACATCGTGATGCTGCGCCCGCCGGGTGCCGGGTCCCGGCTGGAGCTTTCGGCTTTCGTCCGGCCCGATCACTCGCCCGGATCACCGACGGCGATGGCCAACGAGCTGGGACTGCGCAACGTCTCGTTCGAGGTCGGCGACCTCCGGGCGGCCGTCGACGCGGTCGCCGCGGACGGGTACGGGCTCGTCGGCGGCATCGGCGAGTACCAGAACAGTGTGCGGATGGCGTACGTGCGGGGGCCCGAGGGGATCATCGTGTCCCTGTTCGAGCAGTTCGGCTGACGCCCCCGCGCCCCGGTCGTCGCGTACGGGTTCCGCCCTGCTCGCGGAGGCCGGTGCGGTCCGCGGCGCGCTGCCCGTGCTGCCGCTCCCGGGAGCCACGCTCGCGCGACGGCTGCCGCTCGGTGGTGCGCCGGTGCACGGTTCGGGCGGTCGCCGGCCGGGTGGGACGCCCGAAAACCACCTGCATCCAGCGCCCGCCGCCGTTGTGCAGCGAGACGAGGGCCTCGGGTTCGCGCAGCGCGGCGTGCGCGATGAACCCGAAGATCATCATCGTGGTGATCATCGAGGTGCCGCCCGCGGAGATCAACGGCAACTGAAGTCCCGTCACCGGGATGAGCCCGACGACGTAGGCGACGTTGATGAACGCTTGCAGCACGATCCACGTGGTGGATGCCGCCGCGAGAAGGCGCAGGAACGGATCGGTCGAGCGCTGAGCGATCCGCATGCCGATCAGCAGCACGACCACGAACAGCCCGATGAGCATGGCCGCGCCGACGAAGCCCAGTTCCTCACCGATGACCGCGAAGATGAAGTCGTTGTGCGACTGCGGCAGATAGCTCCACTTCGCGTCCGACTGCCCGAGACCCTTGCCGAACAGCCCGCCGTTGGCGAGGGCGTACTTGGCCTGAATGGTCTGGTAGTTCAGCCCCTGCGGGTCGAGGTCGGGATTCATGAACGCCTTGATCCGGTCCGACCGGTAGCCCGCGGTCAGGCCGAGGACCACCGACGTCGAGATCGCGGCGACGGTGATCGTGGCGACCGTGCGGGTGCGGAACCCTCCGAACCACAGCATCGACATCAAGATGATGCCGATCGTGATCATGGTGCCGAGATCGCGCTGGAGCACGACCAGCGCCATGACCGCGACGCTCACCACGGCCAGCGGTTTGAGCGCGGTGTTCACGTCGGCACCCGCCGACAGGTAGTTGGCGATCAGATGCGCACACCAGAGCACCAGCGCGACCTTCGCGAACTCCGATGGCTGAAAGGAAATTCCACCGACGACGAACCAGCTACGGGCGCCCATCTGCTCGACACCGATCCCGGGAACGAGGACGAGGACGAGGAGGATCCCGGCCATCCCGAGGAGCCACGGCGCCCACGTGCGCAGCGTCCTGGTGCTGATGCGCACGATGGCGACGAAGGCGACGGCCCCGATGGCCGCATACATCGACTGGGGAAGGAACCGCGCATAGGGCGATCCGGACGTCACGAAGGACTCGACGCTCGACGACGACAGCACCATGGTCAGCCCGACGGTCACCAACAAGGCTGTCACGCTGAGGATTACGTGGAAGTCGAACAACGGGCGCGCAAGCCACACGCCGAGCCGAGTTCTCGGCACCGGCCCGGTCTCCCCGGTTCTCGGTGTCGTCTTCGTCTTGTCGCGGCGGGTGGAACTGGGGACGTTCCGCGAACGGGATCGAGCCCGATTTCCCGCCGGATCCATCTCCGGCTGTGCTCTCACGCCTCGATGCTCTCATGAACCTCCTGAATCTCATCAATCACAGGAGGCGGCATCCAAGACGCCCGAGCGCGCGCAATTCGACTCGGGAACAGTCGGGTTCAGCCGGGCGGTGCGAAGAACTCGAGCGCGATGTTGTCGGGGTCGCGGAAGGACAGGCCCGAGCCGTAGGCGGCGGTCCTGATGCCGCCGTGGGCGATGCCGAGTTCGTCGAGACGGGCCTGCCAGAAATCGAGTTCCCCTGTGGTGCAGGCGAAGGCGATGTGGTCGAGGCCGACGCGTCGTTCGTCGAAAGCGCTGTCGGGTGTCGACCCGGTGTGGGTGTGCAGGCCGAACATCGTCCCGCCACCGAGCACGAACACGGCGTGATGGAAGGCGCCGGATTCCTCGTCCTCGTCGAGTACCGGCGGCGCCCCGAACAGGCGGGTGTACCACTCGGTGCTGACGGCCATGTCGGACACGGTGACGGCGATGTGGGTGAGGGCTGGGAACGGTGCCACGAGAGACCCCTTCCTCGGGAATCGCTGACGCGGCCAAGCCTATCGCCGCAGGGCTCCGACCGGGGTGGAGTTGGTCCAGCTGAGGCTCTCGAGTTAGGTTAGCGTCAGTTAACCTCTTGGGAAGGTCTTTGCTGTGACTGTTCGTCGGCGTTCGCTCGCGCTCTCCCTCGTCGCCCTGGCCGGGACGTTCTCTCTGGTCGCGTGCAGTTCCGACGCCGCGACCGATGACGGCGCCGCGTCCTCGGGGGACGGGGCATTTCCGGTGACGGTCGAGCACGCCTACGGGTCCACGACCGTGGAGGAGGCACCGACGCGGATCGTCACGGTCGGATTCAACGATCTCGACTTCGTCCTGGCGCTCGGCGAGACCCCGGTCGCGACCCGCGCCTACTCCGGGTACGCCTACAAGGATCGGCCGTGGGCGGCAGGCTATGCCAGCGACATCCCCGAGGTCGGCGAGATGGACCTGCAGTACGAGAAGATCGCGGAGGCGAACCCGGATCTCATCGTCGGCACCTACTCGCTGACGGAGAAGTCGGGCTACGACACGCTCGCGGCGCTCGCCCCGACGATCGGCGATCTGCAGGGCGCCGGAGGTGGCTCCGGCTCGTGGGAGGACCAGCTCGCCACGATCGGCCGGGCGCTCGGCAAGGAGAACGAGGCGCGCGAACTGCAGCAGTCCGTCGAGTCGGATTTCGCGGACGCGAAGTCTGCGAACCCGCAGTTCCAGGGCCGCACCGCCGCGGTCGCCATGTACATGGACGGCGATTTCTACATCTTCGAGGCCGGCGATCCGCGTGGCGACTTCTTCACCAACCTCGGGTTCTCGACGCCGGCGCAGACCGGGTCGATCAGCGCCGAACAGCTGGGGCTGCTCGACCAGGACAACTTGATCGTCCTCGGCGCCACCAAGGAGCAGCTTGCGTCGAACCCGGTGTTCGCGCAACTCCGCGTCGTCCAGGAGGACCGCACCGTCTACCTCGGCGAGTTCGGCACGGACGTGCCCGCCGCGCTCGGGTTCGCGAGCCCGCTGAGCCTGCCGTACCTGATCGACGCCACCGTTCCGGCGCTGGCGGCGGCGTCCGACGACGATCCGGCGACCTCCGTTCCTGCTGTCGGCTAGGCGCGTCCCCTTGTCTGTGATCTCGACAGTTGCTGCGCTGGAAGCGATCTACGGCGAGCAGCCGCCTCTCACCCTCGAGAAGTCGATCGCGGTGCTCGACGAACACTGCGCGGCGTTCCTGTCGTACGCCCCCTTCGCCGTGCTGGGAGTGCGGGGACGTTCGGGCACCCAGCATTCGATGGTCGTCGGCGGTGATCCCGGATTCCTGACCGCCGAGCGCGCGACCGCCCTGCGCATCGAGTCGGTCGACGAGGTCGCGCCGACGGACGTCGAAGACGGCGCGCCCGCAGGGCTGGTGGCGCTGGTACCCGGGTACGGCGAGACGCTGCGAGTGAACGGGCGGATTCGGCGTGACGGCCAGTCCGTCGTCCTCGACGTCGAGGAGGCCTTCCTGCACTGCGCGAGGTGCATCACGCGCTCGAAATTGTGGCGCGATCATCAGCCGTCCGAGCTTGCCCCGATCACCAAGGCAGGCAGTGACTTCCGTGATCCGGATGTGCTGGCCTTCCTGGACGCGGCGCCCTTCCTGGCGGTGTCGACCACCGACGACGGCGGCCACGGCGACGTCAGCCCCAAGGGTGACGACCGCGGCTTCCTCGTCCCCCTGGACGCCCACCGGGTCGCGTTGCCGGACCGCCCCGGGAACCGCCGCACCGACACCTTCCGCAATCTGCTCGCCGATCCCGCCGTGTCGGTACTCGCCCTCGTCCCGGGAGACGACCGGGTCCTCGAGGTCCGCGGTACCGCCCACGTGACCGCCGACCCCGCCCTGCGCGCGCGGCTGCAGGGCGGGGGAGCGTTACCCGATCTTGCGCTGGTGATCGACGCCGAACGGGTCGACCTCCAGCACGACGACGCCTTGCGGGCGTCGGGTCTGTGGCGTCCGGACCGCCGGATACCGAAGGGCGCCCTGCCGACCGCGGGTGCGATCTGGACCGCCCACGTCGGCGCCTCCTGAACCGTTGCGCGACGGCGGTGGTCGGCGGTAGTGCCGTCGTGTCGGTGGTTCAGCGGGACGTCGCCGGACTCGACAGATGGGACTCGAGCAGCCGAATCATCGAGTCCCGCAGGGCGACGCGACTCACCGGATCGCCCGGCCGAGCGATCTCGTGCAGCGTGAAACCGTCTATCAGAGCCACGAACTGGCGTGCGGGTAGCGCGGGATTCTCGACCCCGAACATCTCCAGGGCGCGTTCGGTGGCCTCCTCGATTGCGCCCATGATGCGATGGACCGCCTCGGCGAGTTCGGGTCGCCGTCGCGCCGCGAGATACGCCTCGAACTGTGCGACGGAATCGTCGTTGTCCTGCCCCGTGACGAGTTCCACCAGGGCCTCGGCCAGTTCGTCCCGACCGACCGTCTCGGACCGAGCCGCGGTGAGCAGGGTGGCCACCTTGTCGGTGACCGCGTCCGCGATCTGTGTGATGGCCGCGTCGATCACGTCGGGGACCGAGTCGAAGAAGTAGCTGGTGGTGGACGGGGGAAACCCGGCCCGGTCGGCGACGGCTCGGAAGGTGACGCGCTCGAGCCCCTTCTCGGCGATCACCGCGATTGCCGCGGCGACGAGCTCCATGCGTCGTTCGCGTCCGCGTGCGTAGTGCGAGCGACGTGAGGGGTTCATGGGACGAGAATACTGATCGGGCAAAGTCTGGCCATTTGGCCAAACTTTGCCTAACGTGTCTCCACGCGACCGTCGGTCGGTGTGGCCGTCGGATCCGTTTCGACAGCCGGCGCGGACGGAGCCGAGAGTTGTTCGCAGTCGAGGAGTGGGGGAGGTGACCGTGGCATCGACAACCGATGTGATCGTGGTCGGTGCCGGACTGGCGGGGCTGACGGCAGCCCGCCGACTCATGGACGCGGGGCTGACCGTGCAGGTCGTCGAGGCGCGTGACCGCGTCGGTGGGCGCACGCTCAATCACGACCTGGGCGACGGCCGGATCGTCGACTCCGGCGGCCAGTTCGTGGGTCCGACCCAGGACCGTGTCCTGGCGCTGGCCAAGGAACTCGAGGTCGAGACCTTCCCGACCTACGATCAGGGGCTGAGTACCTACGTCAAGAACGGCAGCGCCCGACGGTTCACCGGTGACGTCCCCCCGGACGTGGCCGCGCTGGCAGACGTGGGTGCGGTGATGCTGCGCGCCAACCGGACGGCCCGGTCGATTCCGGTGGACGAGCCCTGGAAGGCGCTCGGCGCCAAAGCTCTCGATTCCCAGTCGCTGACGACCTGGATTCGGCGCGGCGCGGTCACCGACGGGGGGCTGGACCTTCTCAACATCCTGCTGGGCTCGGCCTTCGGTGGGTCCGCCACCGACGCGTCCGCCCTCTTCGGCCTGTGGTACGTCGCCGGTGCAGGCAACGAATACACCGCAGGCACCCTCGACCGGATGATCGGAGTGCTTGGAGGAGCCCAGGATTCACGATTCCACGGTGGCGCCCAGATGCTCTCGCTGCGGCTCGCGGAAGACCTCGGCGATGCGGTGGCGCTCGGTCACCCGGTGCGGCGAATCGAGCAGGACGATCACGGAGTGCGCGTGGTCGGCGACAACGCGCAGTGGCGTGCGAAGCGCGTCGTCGTGGCCGTTCCGCCGACGCTCGCCTGCAGGATCTCGTGGGATCCGCTGCTCCCGGCCCAGCAGGACGCACTCTTCTCCCGCATGGCACTCGGCACACTCTGCAAGATCGAGGCCGTCTACTCGGAACCGTTCTGGCGCAAAGAAGGACTGTCCGGGCAGGGAGTCTTTCGGGATCCGACCTCGCCGGTGTGCTCGATGTTCGACAACTCCCCACCGGACGGCGGCCCCGGCATCCTCATGGGCTTCGTCGGCGGCGCCCAGTGGCGGCGATGGGTGTCGTTGCCCGCCGGTCAGCGCCGAGGAGCGGTCCTCCGGGCGTTCGCCACGGTGGTCGGGAAGCGGGCCCTCGCCCCCGTCGACTGGATCGAACAGGACTGGACCAAGGAAGAGTGGACGCGCGGCGGCCCGACATCGGTGCTCGCGCCCGGCGTCCTCACCGAACTGGGGATGTGGCGCGACGTGCCCTTCCGGCGCGTGCACTGGGCCGGTGCCGAGCACTCGCCGTACTGGAACGGGTACCTCGACGGCGCCGTCCGCTCCGGTGAAATGACTGCCGCCGAAGTGGTTGCGGCCGAGGGGAAGATGTGACATGTCCAATCGTTTCGTGATCAGCGCACAGCGCGTTCTCGCCGCCACACTCGACGAGGTGTGGGAACTGACGTCGGACACCGGCCGCTGCGGCGACTGGGTGGTGAGCGTCCGGGAGGTGCTCGAGCACCACGGCCCCGCGACCGTCGGCAAGTCGTACCGCGAGCGTGTCACGTCGGTCGGTCCGCTGACGTCGCGCGCCGAGTGGACCGTCCGAACTCTCGAACCCAAGACGCTGCGAATCGATTCCGGGGTGGGCCTCGCACCACTGCGCGACGTCGTCAACATCTTCCGGTTCGAGCCGATCGGTGACGCCGCCACCTCGATGACCTACGAGTTCCACTTCACGCTGGGGCCGGCCCCGCTCGGCGCCCTCGTCCACAAGATCCTCCGCTCCTCGATGGCCGCCGCGTTCGACGAATCGATGCGCGCACTCGAGACGGTGATCCTCTCAGAACGTCCGACACAGCAGGAACTCCGGGAAGGGAACGAAGTCCGGTGACGACAACGAGGACGGCAGATTCCGTGCGGGCGATGATGTTGGGCGTGCATGTGCTCGACACACTGGTCCGGCCGGTGGAAAGCATTCCCGAGGGCCAGGGCGGTGCCCTCGTCGAACAGATCGCCATCTCCCCGGCCGGCACGGCGGGTGGGACGGGCCTCGTCCTGTCGCGTCTGGGGGCGCAGGTGCGCGCCGCCGGGGCGATCGGCGACGACGTGGTGGGCGAGATGCTCACCATGCTCCTCGAACGCGAGGGCGTCGACACCTCACTGCTGCACCGGATCGCCGGTGCGCAGACGTCGGCCTCGGTACTTCCCATCCGTCCGGACGGCTCACGCCCCGCACTCCACGTGGTGGGTGCGAATCAGTTCCTCGGCGAACATGTTCCGTGGGACGAACTGGCGGGGGCCGACATCGTGCACCTGGGGGCCGTGGAGTTCTACGGCGGCGACCTCGGTGCACAGATCCTCGGACGGGCACACGAGCACGGTGCGATCACATCGGCGGACAGCTTGGCGCAGGGCCTGCCCGGAGTCCTCGACTACATCCGGGCGGCGCTGCCGCACATCGACTACCTGCTGCCCAACGACGAGCAGGTGATCGGGTGGACCGCGGCGTCGTCGTTGCATGAGGGCTGCGAACGCCTGCTGGAACTGGGCGCCCGGTGCGTCGTCGCCACGGCAGGAGCGGAGCCGACGGTGGTCGCCACCGCGGACGGCATCACGGAGGTGCCGGCGTTCCCGGTCGACGTCGTCGACACCAGCGGTTGCGGCGATGCGTTCTCGGCCGGGTTCCTGCGGGGCATCTCGCTCGGACTCGACGTCGTCGGCGCCGCAGAGTTCGGCAACGCCACCGCCGCGCACACCGCGCAGGGGCTCGGCAGCGCCTACGGGACGTACGACGCGGACACGGTGCGCGCCTTCATCGCGGCGCGGCGCCCGGCCGAGGATCTCGGATGACGAGCCCCGGTGCGTTCACCGAGCTGCGCGCGTCGGTCGCCGACACCGCCCGGCAAGTTGCCGCGCGCGGCCTGGTGCTCGGGAGCGCCGGCAACGTCAGTGCCCGGGACGGCGACGTGGTCGCGGTCACCGCGACCGGTGTGCACCTGATCGACGCGACCGTCGACGACATCACCGTCGTGGACCTGGACGGCCAGCTGATCGAGGGCGCGTTGCGCCCGACGACCGAGCTCGAGATGCACCTCGGTATCTACCGGTCGACCGCGAACACCAGTGTGGTCCATGCTCACTCGACATCTGCGGTCGCGCTGTCGTTGGTGACCGACGAGCTGCCCCCGGTGCACTATCAGCAGCTGCTGCTCGGGGGCGCCATCCCCGTGGTCCCGTTCGCGGCGTTCGGGAGCGAGCAACTCGCCACGTCGACGGTCGAGGCGCTCGCGCACCACAACGCGGCGATCCTGGCGCACCACGGCTCCGTGGCGGTGGGCCAGTCGCCGACCGAAGCGCTCGACCGAATCGTGCTGTTGGAGTGGCTGTGCGAGGTCTACCTCCGCGCCGCGGCGGTGCGGCAGCCCCGCGCGCTCACGCCCGCCGACCTGCAATCGGTGATCGAGATGGCGATCGCGACGCAGTACGGGGAGAAGCGCCGCGTGTGAGCGGCGGACGCGTCAGCCGGGCGGTGCGACGTACTCGAGCGCGATGTCGTCCGGGACGGGGGAGGGCAGGCCCGAACCGTAGACGGCGGTCGTGATGCCGCCGCCTTGATGACTGAGCTCGGGATAACGGATTCCGAGGTGAAGGATGGGGCCGATCGGAAGCGCGCATCCCGCGGCGGATTCACGACGCGAATCTGGCTCGATCACGTTGAGCTGGGCAAGGCGCAAAGACGTAGCACGACAGCCTGGCCGGCAGTAGGTAGACGGATGGTTCGTTGCCGCCGCTATACCTCTCGTCAGGTAGGCGTCGGCCCGCGATCGTCGAACTCATCGCTCTTGGCGGCATGCTTGGCGCGAAGGGCCTCGAGTTGGGCAGACTTGGCCGCAGCCCTGCGTTCGTGGTGGATGCTGCTTGTGTGGCGTCGGTCAAGCAAAGGAGAACTGAGCTGCAATGCAGCACGGCTGCTCATAGGGTGTCGGCATGTCGCCGGTCCTCAAGATCACCACGCGTAACGCCCGTTTCCAGCAATGGCAGTCGCTTCTGTCGAACCGCAACAAGCGGCAGCGCTTGCGCGCGTTCGTCGTACAGGGGGTGCGGCCCATCACGGTTGCGCTCGACCGAGGATGGGCTGTCGAGGCCATCCTCTTCGATCCAGATCGCCGACTATCCGAGTGGGCGCGGAACGTGCTGGAGATTGCTGGAGGTGAGCGCTTCGCCCTCTCCCGCGAGTTGATCGCGGAACTCGGCGAGAAGACTGACGACGCCCCAGAACTCCTCGCAGTGATGTCCCTTCCCGGGGACGACCTGGGGCGCATCCCTGTTGCACAAGACTTCCTCGGTATTGCCTTCGACCGGCCCACTAGCCCCGGCAACCTCGGCTCGGTCATCCGATCCGCAGACTCGTTCGGTGCGGCAGGTGTCATAGTGACCGGGCACGCGGCCGATCCGTACGACGGTGCCGCCGTGCGGGCGAGCACGGGATCGCTGTTCGCCGTACCGACAGTTCGAGTCTCGTCCCCAGCAGACGTCCGGGACTGGGTCGAGTCCCATCGCGCCGAAGGCGTTCCCATCCAGATGGTCGGAACGGACGAGAACGGCGACGCCGACGTCTACGACGTCGACCTGACCTTGCCGACGCTGCTCGTCGTCGGAAACGAGACGACTGGCCTGAGCGCGGGATGGCGCGACGGTGTCGACCGACTGATACGCATCCCCATGACAGGCTCGGCCAGCTCCCTCAACGCCGCCAACGCGGCATCCATCGTGCTCTACGAAGCCATGCGACAGCGCCTCCGTCAGCCAGTGGGGTAGTTGCCCGAGCTGACCGAACGGCATGCCGTGACGAGGTAGGTGAAGGCACTCACCGGGGCGTACACGCAGATGGGCCTCGGTCAGAAACCTCGGTGGACGCCGTCCTGGTCGGCGGACTCGACGAACTCGTCGAAGTCCATGTTGCTGATGGAGAGGTTGTTTTCGATCGACCACATCTGAGACGGGATGACGCGGACGGTCTGGCCACGCGTGCTGCCGAAGTCCTCGGGGCCGGTGTCGACGGCAAGGATCGGGTGTTCGGGGTCGGTGATGGTGGTGTGGTCGGCGAGGAAGACGTAGTACGGCGGATGGTCCCCGATGCGCTCGAGTAGGTCGGGGATCGACAGGCCGTTGTTCTCGGGATTGTCGATGCAGGTGAGGCACGCCGAGAAGTCCGAGTTCTCGCCTTCTCCCGGTGCCATTGCGGCGGCGGCTGCTTCACGCCACTTCGAGTCGTCACCGAAGTCTGTTCGAATCAGGAGGGAGTCGCCGCCGTCGCCGCCGAGGTAGTCGTCGAGTCGACGTCCGGTCCCGAGCATCCGGGTCAGTTCGGCGTCGGCCTGTTCGGCGGCCTCCAGATCGATTGCCTCGCGAATTTGATCGGCCGGGGCGGAGGGCAGATCCGCGGGAATGATCGAGGCGATGATGCGTTCGCAGTCGCCGGTGTCGATCGGCGTGTGACCGCGGATCTCGTAGGTCCACGGGCCGACCGTGGCGCGGTGCAACAGTGGGGTACGGGTGCTCAATTCGCCTGCAGGATCGCCGAGTTCGGTCACCCATTGTCGCAGCGTGAAATCCTGGTACCTGGGCATGATCTCCTGATTCAATGCCCCGGTGCGTGGATCGCCGTCGATGGGTCGGGCCTGGATAGTTCCGGGGGTCCAGGTGACCTCCGCGGCCGGAATCTGGGACAGCGCCTGCATCTTCGCTTCGTACTCACGCTGACCTGCGTTGGCGAGGTCCTCCTCGTCCCGGGTGGGTCCGGTCCAGGTGAACGACGCAGGGTCGAAAGGCTCGTCGATCACGGGGTTGGAGAGTTCGAGCACGGTCCCGGACGTCGATCGGGACAGTGCGACACCGGTTTCCGCGTCGATGACGTAGGTGATAGTGCTACCGGGCTGGTTGGTGAGCTGGTTGGTGAGCTGGTCGGTAAACTGCACTTCCCAGCCGGTGCGGCCGCGCACGTCGACCTGGCGCGGCGCGGTGGGATAACCCAACTGTGCGGGAACACCCCGCTGTGGCAACCACATCGAATGCGCCTGCAGGAGGAGGTGGGGCGCGTCGCCGGTCATCATCACCCACCGATGCGGGGACTTCACCACATGCACCATGACTCCGTCGTCGCCGCGGCGGTACTCGTCAGTCGCGTTCTCGATGTAGGTGACCTCACCGGAGGCGTTCTCGATCCGCCACGAGGTCGGCGGCTGGAACCATACCTTGCCCGTATGCGTGCCGTCGGCCCACATCTCGGCGCGCACCGATCGGCCCATCGTGCTGTAGCTCAACCCGCGTACCCGCGGCCAGGTCATCGACATTCGCCCAATGTATCGGTCTCCCCTCGGAACTCGACCGCACGCGTCTCCGCAGGTGTCCATGTAGGGCCGTCGCACGAATGCAGTGCGGGCTCGCGGAGTGCGACGCTAGGTTGACCAGATGAGCGAAATGTCCGTGGACGGGAAGCGGTCCCGTGCCCGCAAGCGGTACCGGCCGCCGGGCGTGATCCTTCCTGTTGTTGCGGCTCTCGCGGTCATGGTGTTGTTCTGCCTGCACTACGGGTGGTGGCCATCGCGCTTCGGAACCTCGAGCTGGGCCGAACCCCTTCTTTTCTTTCTCGGGGCACTGCTGGTCCTCGTCGTCGTGGGCCTGATCTGGGCGGTCCGCACGCTGATCTATGCCGTCGAGGAACGACAATGGTCGTGGTGGATTCTCCCGGTTCCGGCCGTCGTGCTGGTTGCCGTCGCGGTCGGCAATCTCGTCCCGCCGATGGCTTTCGAGGACGTCCGGCCGGAGTTCGAGGATGCGGCGCAGGAACTGCTCGCAGGCCCCGACCAGACCCGGGAGAACCTGGAGATCGGAAGGTTCGACATCGATAAGGCGTTCAAGGGGAGCGACGGAACGGTCTACTTCCGCGAGGAGTCTTGGTTCGGCTTCGGAAGCAGCAGCGGTTGGGTCTACTCGCCGAACGGTCAACCCGTAGGTTTCGGCGACTTCTCGTCCACCCTCATCGATGGCCCCTGGTACGAGTACACCGAGGTCTACACAGGCTAGGACGTAGTCGGCAGGAGTCCTCCAGACTCGACACGTCGGCAGCCGGCTACGCTGCCAAAACACGATTACTGTGACCGGTCATAGTGGCGGCCTCTGCGCACCACTACTGACATCCGTGCAGTCGACTCTGACCTGACAACCGCGACCCGCGCCATCTGGGCCGGAGTCCTCCGGAAACTCATGTCGGAAATCTCGACGTCGAAGAGTCGTCCGTCGGTGGGTTGCGGAGCTGTCTCGCCTGTGCCACAAGGGTCGCCGCCGTATCGCCGCGAGTCACACACCAGGCGCCCTGGAGGCGGTGGTCAGACCGCGTCGGACTCCGGCTCCGGACGCTGCCGCGGCCGCTCGTGCTCCCGCGCGAACGGCCCGGTGGGCGCGCCGTGGGCGAGGACCGCGTGCTCGTAGGCCGACTCGGCGTGCAGGGCGAGATCGATGCCCGACGTCTCCTGTTCTGCGGTGACGCGGAATCCGACGAGCCGGTCGACGAGCTTGCCGAGGCCGTACGTGACCCCGAAGGCGTAGAGGCCGACGACGGCGACCGCGAGGATCTGCTTGCCCAGTTGGGCGAACCCGCCGCCGTAGAACAGGCCCTCGACGCCGCCGGTCATGACCTCCGAGGCGAGCAGCCCGATGAGCACGGTGCCGACGATGCCGCCGACGAGGTGCACGCCTACGACGTCGAGCGAGTCGTCGTAGCCGAAGCGGAACTTCCAGCCCACCGCGAACGAGCAGACGGCGCCGGCGACGACACCGATGACGGCGGCGCCGACCATGCCGACCCATCCGCACGACGGGGTGATCGCGACGAGACCGGCGACGACGCCCGACGCGGCGCCGAACGTGGTGGGGTGGCCGTCCCGCTTCTGCTCGACGAACAGCCAGCCCAGCAGGCCGGTGCAGCCGGCGACCAGGGTGTTGAGGAACACCGCGGCGGCGGTGCCGTCGGCGGCCATCGCGGAACCGGCGTTGAAGCCGAACCAGCCGAACCACAGCAGGCCGACGCCGAGCAGGACCATCGGGAGGTTGTGCGGCCGCATCGGCTCGTTGCGGAATCCGAGGCGCGGGCCGAGCACCAGCGCCAGCGCCAGGGCGGACGCGCCGGAGACGATCTCGACGACCAGGCCGCCCGCGTAGTCGAGCACACCGAGCTTCGAGATCCAGCCGTCCGGCCCCCACACCCAGTGCGCGACCGGCACGTAGACCAGCAGCGCCCACACCGGGACGAAGAACATCCACGACGAGAACTTCGCCCGGTCGGCGATGGCGCCGCTGATCAGCGCGGCGGTGAGGATCGCGAAGGTCAGCTGGAACGTCGCGAACAGGAACTCGGGCACCCCGGAGCGGGCGGTGTCCGGGGTGATACCGGCCATGCCGAGGTGCTCGAGCCCGCCGATCAGCCCGCCGCCGACGTCGTCGCCGAACGCCAGGCTGTAACCCGCGACCAGCCACACCACCGTGACCAGCGCGATCGAGACGAAACTCATCATGATCATGTTGAGGACGCCCTTGGACCGGACCATGCCGCCGTAGAAGAGGGCCAGGCCGGGCGTCATCAGCAGAACCAGCGCGGTGCTGATCAGCAGCCACGCGGTCGTCGCGGGATCGATCGTCTCGAGCATGTGAACTTCTCCTCACCGGCGGGGTGTCACCGCACGCGAGAAATGACGATCGCGTCCTGCAGTTTCGGCGGCGGGGCGTCCATGTTGCTTCTGTGTTTCGGAAATCTCTCGACGCCCGACGGGCGGGATCCGAGTGGGGCGTCACTCCTGCGACGAACTGTCGCCGGTCGCCGGTAGTCTTTCGCCGTGGCCCTGTACCGGAAATATCGACCAGCTTCGTTCGCGGAGGTGGTGGGTCAGGAGCACGTCACCGAGCCCCTGAGCACCGCACTCGACGCCGGACGCATCAACCACGCCTACCTGTTCTCGGGTCCGCGCGGCTGCGGCAAGACGTCGTCGGCCCGCATCCTGGCGCGCTCGCTCAACTGCGTGCAGGGGCCCACGTCCAGGCCGTGCGGCGAGTGCTCGTCGTGCATCGCGCTCGGCCCCGGCGGGCCCGGCAACCTCGACGTCATCGAGCTCGACGCCGCCAGCCACGGCGGTGTGGAGGACACCCGCGAGCTGCGCGACCGCGCGTTCTACGCGCCCGCGGAGTCGCGGTACCGGGTGTTCATCGTCGACGAGGCCCACATGGTCACCACGGCGGGTTTCAACGCGCTGCTCAAGATCGTCGAGGAGCCGCCGGAGCACCTCATCTTCATCTTCGCGACCACCGAACCGGAGAAGGTGCTGCCGACCATCCGGTCGCGCACGCACCACTACCCGTTCCGGCTGCTCGCGCCGTCGACCATGCGCGGGCTGCTCGAGAAGATCTGCGCGCAGGAGCACGTCCCGGTCGAGGACGCGGTCTACCCGCTCGTCATCCGCGCCGGTGGCGGCTCGCCGCGTGACTCGCTGAGCGTGCTCGACCAGCTCCTGGCCGGCGCCGGCGACGAGGGCGTTCGGTACTCGCGGGCGCTCGCGCTGCTCGGCGTCACCGACGTCGCGCTCATCGACGAGGCCGTCGACGCGCTCGCCGCGAACGACGGAGCCGGTCTGTTCGGCACCGTCGACAAGGTGATGGACGCCGGGCACGACCCGCGGCGCTTCGCTGTCGACCTGCTCGAGCGGTTGCGTGACCTCATCCTCATGCGGGCCGTGCCCGACGCCGCCGAACGCGGGCTGGTCGACGCGCCCGGCGACGTGCTGGACCGGATGCGCGAGGAGGCCGAGCGGATCGGCCCCGCCACCCTGGCCCGCTACGCCGAGTTGGTGCACGACGGTCTCGGTGAGATGCGCGGCGCGACGGCGCCGCGCCTGCTGCTCGAGGTGATGTGCGCGCGGATGCTGCTGCCGTCGGCGACGGACGCGGAATCGGCTGTGCTGCAGCGACTCGAGCGGATCGAGCAGGGCGTCGTGATCGCGCCGACGTCCGGCGGTGCGCCCGCGGGTGCACCCGCCGCGGCGCCGCGTCCGGCTGCCGCCGAAGAACCGGCGTCCGGCCCCGTGTACCAGCGCCCGTCGCAACGTCGCGAGGCGGAGGCCCCTCCGTCCGCCCAGCAGGCGCCGCCGGAGCCGGTCCAACCGGAACCCCCGCGACGGCCGGAGCCGGAACCCCAGCCCGAGCCCGAACCCCAGCCCGAGCCGGTGGCTGCGCAGCCCCCGGCGGAGGTCCCACCACCGGCGCCCGTCCGCGAACCGGCGCCCGTCCGCGAACCGGCGCCCGTCCGCGAACCGGCGCCCACGCCGGAGCCGGCGGCACCCGAACCGGTCCGCCAGGCCCCGGCGCCCGTGCCCGTTCCGTCCGAGCTGGTTCCGTCCGTGCCCGATTCCGAACCCGAGCATGCGGCCGTCGTCGAACCGGAACCCGTTCCCGTAGACCCGGTTTCGTCCGGCCGCCCGGATGCTGCCGCGGTCCGCGCGGTGTGGTCCGAGGTGCGCGCCAAGGTTCGGGAGCGGAGCCGGACCGTCGAGGTGATGCTCTCCGGTGCCACGGTGCGTGCGATCGACGGTGATCGGCTGGTCCTCGCGCACGACTCCGTTCCGCTGGTGAAGCGTCTCGTCGAGCAGCGCAACACCGAGGTGATCCGTGCGGCCATGCACGACGTCTTCGGTGGCGAGTGGGACGTGACGTGCGAGCACGGGTCGGCGCCGGCGCAGCAGGCGCCCACCCAGGCGGCTCCGCAGGTGAAAGCTCCTGCCGCACCCAAGTTCTCACGACCGAGTCAGGGGCGGTCCGCGCCGGCGGCGCCGCCGCGGCCGCCGGCCCCTCGCGACGACGACATCCCGCCGCCCGAGGCGCCGGACTACCCGGACGATCCCGGCCCGCCGCCGGCCGACTTCGACTACGACGCCCCGCCTCCTCCCACGACCAGGGAGGACGAGGAAGAGATGATGGCAGAGGCCGCCGTGCCCGTCGATCAGGCGAGCCGACGCGACCCCGAGGAGATGGCGGGCGAAATGCTCGTCGAGGTGCTCGGGGCGCGGAAGCTCGACTGACCGCGGGTCAGCGACTCCGGACCGGGGAGAGGTCGACGTCGATGGGCGGGACCAATCGGCGCAGTGTGCCGTCGAAGGCAGTTGCGCCCGGATACGTCGTCTGCTCGGGCCGGTACAGCCCGCCCGTGTCGCCACCGTGACCTGCCGGCGCCTTCGGATCCGAGCGGACCTCGGGCCGGTGCCCGAATCCGCTCCGCAACAGTCAGAAGGGCGCTGCAGCGATGCATGGTGTTTTCACCGACACCCTGAGCGTATCTGCGACCTGTGCGACAAACGTGATCCACAGGTGATGTCTCTGTGCCCGCCGGAGAGCGATGCTGGAACCCTCACTTTTCGGGAAGGGAGTGGCAATGAGTACTCATCGGCTGCCGCTCGACCGGGCGCACACCACACGTGAGCATTCGGGCGAATCGATCGACGACACACGGAACTGGCCCGGATTCGGTCTGATCGGGCTGGGCATCGCCACTTTGGGGATGGCGTTGGTTGCCGCTGGTTACGGCTTCGAAGGATGGGCAGTCATTGCGGGTGCGGTGTGCGCGGTGTGCTTCATGGCCGGCGCGAGCATCGTCGTTGCCGAACACGCGCACGTGAAGCACATGGAGCACCGGCGCCTGAAAGATCCTCTCGGCCACTGACCGCCGTATCCGCACGCGCCCGGAGACACTGCTGCTGGGGCGGCGATGGAGCCAGCAGCGAGCGATCGTCTGTCTTCTCGCGTGTCAGGAACGAGAAAGACGTTCGGACAGCAGAGCTTTGCCCTCTTCGCCGCCTTTGCGGCTGGCGGCCTTAGCCCTGCGGAAGAAGTCAGCGAGGTCGGTGTCGCCGCCGCGCTCGGCGTCTTGGATGTACTTCTCGAGTCGTAGGGCGTTGCTCAGTGATGCCTCGACGAACCAGATGAGGTTGTAGTCCTTGTCCGCCGTGCCGGTGACCGATCCGGTCTCTTCGTTCGTCATGACCCTGTGCCTTTCGTCTGTCGGGTGGCACCTGCACCTCGCCCGCTGTGCCCGGCGGGTACCCAGTGTTCGCGCGATGAATCCGCGGTGCGTGCGCTAATAGACCGATAGGCGTGCAGTGAAGTCCGCCGAACGCTGTCCTGGCGTCGTCGGTGTTGTGTCGGTCGACCATCTACGGCAGCGTGTATGCCGTGCCCACCCGAGTAGCAGTGCAGGTCGCCTGTGTCACCGCACTCGCGGCGTTGGGAACGATGCTGGTGGTGGTCGGAGCACTCGGATCGGGCGCCGTTTGCCTGGGCGGCGCCATCTGCTGGTTTTGGTACCTGTACCGCGACGCCGTGTGAACGGGGTCGGTCCGCTCCTACTGTATGGACTCGCCTCGAACCCGCGGGTTCCAGCGGTCGATCGATTCAGCCACTTCGGCACTCCTCGAACCTGCTCGCGAGGTCCGCGTCTGCGGTCATGCTCGAATTGTGCCGCAGCACCTGCGCCGACCCGTCTGACAGCGGGGGAGCTGCGGGCATCCTCAGTGGGTGCGCTCGCGCACCTGGTCGACCGCTGCCGCGATCGCCATGGAGACCACTGGGCCGCGGCCGGTGGTACGGCCTTGCGGCTCCCCCGGTCACTTGTCGGGCAGGTCAGCGTCCGGACGTGTCCGTGGAGTGCTCGGAACTCTTGCCCTTGCGCTGACGCCGGTTCAACAAGTTCGACGTGCCGAGTAGGGCTTTCGACGTCTTCGTCGGGCTGCCCTTGCGCTGCTGGATCTTTCGCCCGATGAAGGACAGAACAGCGGTGATCAGGGGTAGTGCCACCGAAAGCGCTACCCATCGGCGCACCGGTCGTCCGAACAGCATCCACATATCTGCTCCTCATCGACTTCGACGAATCACGGGCTCGCCGAGCGCACCCCTCTCGGCACACGCCCGTACGAACCGGAATTCTACGGACCGGCGCCCGTGCGTGCCGGGCTACGACAGCGGTGCGGAGCGGGGAAAGCGAGTGCCTCATCGGGGAGGGCTGCCCCGTCCCGCCCGCGCTACAGCTTGGTCAGCGCCTCCGCCTTGTGCATTGCGGTATGACCGGTCTTGTCGCTTTCGATCTCATACTGAGGATCGCTCTCGCTGCATCGGCGTATGCGGCCCTTGAACTCGACATCGCGGGTGTGTTTCTCGATGATCACGCCCTCGACGTAGCCGGCTTCGGAGTTCCATCGCACGTGATCGCCGACGGAAAGGTCTGATGCCACGTTGTTCCTCCGTTCGGTAGGTGTGTTCGCCAGGCTAGCGGGATCCGCAGTCGGTCGGGGCGGGCATTTTCGAAGCCCCGTGTCCCGAGGTCTGGAGGCAGTCAGTGTTCCAGTCGAAGGGGCTGCGGCCCGGCGCTCGCTCGGTCCGTATCCGGTCGTACTGTGACATGGTCGGGGCATGGTATCGGTAGACGCGAAAGGGAATTCATGACTGCCTGGTGGGTCAGGGCCGTGTGCGTCCTGGCAACCATATTGGTCGCAGGTGCCTCGGGCAGTGTCGCGACGGCCGCCGCGCCTGGCGCGGAGACGACGGGTGACGGGCGACCGGTCGCGGAGGACCCGATGTTTGCAGCGCCCGCGCCGTCGGGCCCGCACGAGGTCGGCAGCACGACCCTGCACCTTGTGGACGAGGCGCGGCCCGACCCGTGGAGCCCGGGACGATCGCGAGAGCTGATGATCACCGTCACCTACCCGGCCGCCCCGAACGCCGACACCCCCCTGGCGCGCTACCTGTCGGCCGAATTTCCGCCGGCCGCACTGCGGTCCGTCGCCGTCGAGGCCGGTCTGCCCATCGATGTGGAGACCCTGCCCGGTCTGCGGACTCACGCCCACCGGGACGCGCGGATCGCCGAGACACCCGAGCGGAGTCTGCCGGTGGTCCTCTATTCGCCCGGGGTCGGAGTGCCCCGAATGTTCGGAACGAGCCTGGTGGAAGATCTGGCGAGCAGGGGGTACGTCGTGGTGTCCATCGACCACACGTACGACGCGCAGGTCGTCGAGTTCCCCGATGGTCGGCTCGAGGTCGCTGCCACGGCGGTCGGCCCCGAGGAACCGGGAGAGTGGGGTCGGAAGGCCCTCGACGCGCGGGTGGCCGACAGCGAGTTGGTACTGGACGAGCTGGCGGCGATGGCGGGCGGCGGCAATCCTGATGCCGAGGGGCGCCCTCTTCCCGACGGGCTCGGTGGGGCACTCGATCTGTCCCGCGTCGGCATGGTCGGGCACTCGCTCGGCGGGGTGACCGCCACCGAGGTGATGAGCCGCGACGCGCGCGTCACGGCCGGCGTGAGCCTCGACGGTTCGGTCGGCTCGGACGCTGGCCCCGGGGTCGACGCGACAGCAGGCTGGGATCGACCGATCATGCTGATGTCCAGCCGCAGCCTGTCCCCAGGGGAACCGGATACGTACTGGAACGCACTGTGGGACAGGAGCAGCGGGTGGAAGCGGCAACTCGAGTTGACCGGCGCCGGACACTACAGCTTCACCGACGTACCCGCCCTCCTGCCGCCGCTTCCGGCGCTGATTGCCGCCGAGGTCACCGGACCTCATCTGGGAACGATCGCGCCCGGCCGCGCGGACGAGATCGTGCGCACTTACGTGGCCGCGATGTTCGATCGGTTCCTGCGCAACGAGCCCTCACCCCTCCTCGAATACAGCCACGAGGCGTTCCCGGAAGTGCGCTACATCCGCTGACTACCGAGGCTGGACACGGGCGTCCGGCACCCCGCCCAGGTGGGGAATCCGTGAACAGCGCTCGAGACACGACTGCGCCCCGGTGCCACGATCGTGTCGGTGACATCCGGGGCGCGGACGGGGTGAATCAGCCGAGGTCCGGGTGGCCGACCCACTCGACGATCGTCCAGCCCTTCTGCGGGCTGCCCTCGAGGGTGACGTGGCCGCCGTTACGCATCGGATCGGTGCCGAGCTTGCTCATGTCGGCGTTGTCGGCGTTCATCATGGACCAGAACATGATGGTGCCGCCGTGCGAGAAGATCACCGGATTGGTGCAGCCGCGGTCCTGCACATTGAGCAGTGCCTGATCGAAGCGGCTGTCGAACTCGTTGCCGTCGATGGAGCCTGGAATCCGTGCGTTCAGGTCGCCGGAGAGCCACTTGATCGGCGCCTGCAGGTAGCCGGACAGCGCCTCGGCCTCCGGGGTGCCCTCGTAGTCGCCTGCCTCGATCTCCCGGAAACCGGGCTGAATGTCGAGGCTCAGGTGTTGGTCGGCGACGGTCGGTGCCGCAGTCTGCTCGGTCCGCACCATGTTGGACGCGAAGCTGCAGTCGAAGTCCTGGCCGGCCAGCTGGGTGGCCAGATTGTCTGCCTGTGTCCGGCCGCGTGGGGTCAGATCGGGTCCGGGCACCTTGGTGTCGACCAGTCCGGAGAGGTTGCCGGCGGACTCGGCATGGCGTACCAGGGTGATGACCATTTCGCGGTCGCTGCTGCCGAAGCTGCTGCCGGAACTTCCGAAGTTGACACCAGCGGACGCGACGCCGGTGGTAGCGGTTGTGGCCGCGACCGCGGTCGCCATCACCGCAATGGATAGTCGAAGAGGTCGGATTCGCATGGGTGGGAAAGCCTTTCGTCGGGGGACACCACTTCGGGTATGCCGAAGAACCGACATCTGGGTGTCGAACATCACAGAAGCAGCTGACCGATGGAACCGACTACGGGGTTTCCCATCCATCGGGAGCCTGCGCGCACCCGACCGCACCCGCATCCTGCGGAGGCGCGAGTGGGGCGGCGAGATGACCGCTTCTCCACGACGCCGGGAGCGTCATCCCCGTGGCAGCGGTGTCTCGGCCATCGAGAAGCGGAGCAGGTTGGATTCGCGTGGTTCGAAGCCGAGCTTCAGGTAGAGCCGGTTCGCGGCGACGCGTGAGCCCCGGGACGTCAGATCGACGGTGCGGGCACCGAGTTCGTCGGCTCGGGCGAGGGCTGCCCGGGTGAGCGCGGCGCCGACCTGCCGACCCTGGGCGGCGGTGTCCACGACGACGTCCTCGATCCATGCCCGGTGGCCGGTGGGGATGGGGAACACGACCAGCGTCAGTGTCCCGACGATCCGGCCGTCCAGCCTGGCGACGAAGAGGGTGTTGGTGGGGCAGCCCAGGACCTTTTCGAGGTACGCCGCGGTGATCGGCGGCGCCGACGTCGACAGCTGCGGTATGAGCGTCGTGCACGCCTGTACCAGCTCGTCGGTGACCTCGGCTGCCTCGCAAATCGTGACCGTCATGTACCGCTCCTCGGGCGTGGTGTCCCGCGTCAGCGTACGCAGGAGAACGGCGCCGAGGAGTGGATCAGCGAACCTCGACGGCGGGTCGCCGCGGCACGGTAGCGAGCGCGAAATCGTAGATTGCCCTGTCGATCCCATCGGATGCCGGGCAGGGGTCGAGGATGACGGACTCGGGCGCGTCGTGCCGGGTCCAGGTGTCCCGTCGGAAGTACAGCCGGGCGGTGGCGGTGCGCATCCGCGGCGCCCGCACGGTGACGTGCAGGTGGGCCGGACGCCACGGGCTCCACTTCTCGTTCGCGATGAACCAGCCCGTCGGTCCGTCCGTCGAAATCTGGTAGGCCACAGGGGTGGTCGTCGCGATCGAGTAGCGGCCGTCGCCGCCGGTCGTCGCCCACGACGTCGCCGATCCGGTGTGCGCGGCGCCGGAGCCGTCGCTGCGGCGGACCTGGACCCTGGCGCCGCGGACGGGTCGTCCGTCGTCGTCGAGGACGCGACCGGTCAGCACCAGCGGACCGCCGTCGGGATCGATCGATGCGATGGGGGCGACGGCGGGTGGCACGCGGGTAGGGAAGCGGGACGCGAAGAGCACTGGGATTCCTTCGGGTGGGCGGGTCAGGAACTGCGGAGCGCCGCGGAGGGCGACGTGCCGAAACGGGTGCGGTAGGCGGCGGCGAAGCGACCGGAGTGGGCGAAACCCCAGCGCAGTGCGACGGCGGCGACGGTGTCGCCCGGTGCCGCCTGGTGGAGGTCGTCGCGGGCACGGACCATGCGGACGTCGGTGAGGTACTCGGTGGGGCTGCGGCCTACGTACTGCCGAAAGCCCTCCTGCAGGCGACGGACACTCACCCCGGCCTTCTCCGCCATCTCGGCGGCGGTCCACGCGTGGGCCGGGTCGTCGTGGAGGGCGTCGATCACCCGCTTGACGATCCGAGGCCGCGTCGCGGCCGACCCCTCGGCGTCGTCGGGCACGGCCGCGAGGACGAACGCGGTGGTGACGGCGCTGAGGATCTGGCCGGCCACCAGATCGTTGTGCAGCAGGCACCGGGGTCCGTCCATCTGGTCGGACAGCGATTCGACGAAACGGAGCCAGGCCGCTCCGGAGGACGTGGACAGATCCACCTGGCCGGGCAGCGGCAGCCCGGGCCGTCCGAGGATGCGGTGCATCTCGCGTTCCAGGTACTCGTGATCGAAACGGACGCCGATGATTTCGCACGACGCGGTCCAGTGCGGCATCCGGGTCGCGACATCGGGTGGGCACACGGTCGCGGTGCCCGGCAGCGACGACACCTCCCGCCCGCCGACCACGGAGTCCAGGCGGCCCGTCAGCGGGATGTTCACGCCGTAGGCGCCGGGGTGATCGGAGTGCACCGATACCTCCCCGCCCCACGCGAGACGCGCGATGCGGACCGGACCGGTTCCGGTGTTGCGCAGGCACGCGTCGCCCATCGGGAAGGGCGTGTGGGGTGTGAGGGTGTGCGGGAAGTAGGCGTCCGCGACCACCTGCGAGACCTCGTCCCAGTCTCGCGTTGCGAGTCCGCCGGCCGGCTTCGGCATCGCTGCCACCTCCCAAACCCGCGTTCGGATGTGCGCATCACGGGTGTATGAGCCAATTGAACGCCGCCGGTCGCCGCGTGGCCAGCGATTCCTGCCGGCCAGCGGGAGTTTGCCGCGCGATCCGGATCGAACCCGCGTTAGCCGGACTCGATCCGGCGGGTATTCGATGCAATAGCCTCGTCGTCATGCTTGTTGTGACAACGAACGACATTCCCGGGTGGGAGATTCAGCGGGTGATCGGCGAGGTCTTCGGACTGACCGTGCGGTCGCGCAACATCGGGTCCCAGATCGGGGCCGGCCTCAAGTCGCTCGTGGGCGGCGAACTGCAGGGTATGACCAAGAACCTCACCGAGAGCCGCAACGAGGCGATGAACCGACTGGTCGGCGAGGCGGCCCAGCGCGGCGGCAACGTCATCGTCGCAATGCGGTTCGAGACGTCCGACCTGGGCGGCAACTGGTCGGAGATCTGCGCGTACGGCACGGCTGCGTACGCGGTACCGGTCACGGACGCCGCCAAGCAGACCGCGGCGGAACTGGGGTACGGACCGCGCTGAGCGCTGTCCCGGGTATTCGGGACACCGGTCCCTGGTTCCCGGGACGTCGGGCGACGGAGCCTGACTGGCGAACGCGGTCACCGTGTTCCGGTGGACGCCGCCCGGCCGGGTGGGCGCACCGCGACCTGTGGGAGCAGCCGTGAGTGCAGTCGAGTTGTCGGAACTGTCGTCCGCCGGGGAACCGGCCGCCGCCGGAAACCGGCCCCGGACGTGGGCGTACGGGGGAGTCGTCGCGGGGTTGGCCGGCGTGATCGGCATCCAGGCCAGCGGATTCATCGACGCCGCCTACGCCGAGGGTGTCGCCGGTGACGCGGTGGCGATCGCCAACCGTCTCGCCGACCAGCGCGCGGCCGTCGTCGTCATGCACGTATCCCTCATGATCGCGGCGCTGCTGATGCTGGTGTTCGCCGCGGGACTGGCGCGCCGGCTCTCCGATCGCCTGCCGGAGGGCACGCTCCTGCCCGCGGTGGCGGGCGGCGGACTGGTCCTCACCAGCGCGGCCTGCCTGCTCGGGACGGGCTTCACCACCGAACTGATCTTCGGTCTCGGCCACCTGGACGAGGTGGTGCCCGAGTACGCGGTGGTGGGGGCGCACTGGATGGGGACCATCCCGTGGCTGTGGGCGGGGGCCGGGGTCAGCGCGCTGGCGGTGGCGTCGGCGTTGCTGCGGCACGGCGCGGGCCCGCGCTGGATCGGGTGGACGTCGCTGGTGCTCGGCGGGTTCACCGCGCTGTTCGGGGTGTCCCCGCTCCAGTACATGGCGGGCTTCACGGGCCCGGTGTGGGTGCTGGTCGTCGCCGCCGGTTTCGCGTTCGGTGACCGGGTGCGGCAGTAGCGGTTCATACTGCTGGGCGGATGTGGACGACACGGGAGGGCGCATGGCCGAGCGGATCTCGGGTGGAGGGGCACCGGCCGCGGCCGCCGCCGTGGCGGTCACCTGCTGGACGCTCGTCGTGCTCTCCCTCGTGACGTTCCTCGTCGCCGACCCCACGATCGACTCGAACCAGCTGTTCTTCCTCGTCGACGTCGTGGGCGCGGCGGTCTACGGCACGGTGGCGGGCGTCGTGCTGGCGCGGCGGGTGCATCCGGTCCCGATCATTCTGGGGGCCGCGGCGATCGGCATCGGACTGGCGGCGCTGGGCTACGGCTATGCGCAGTGGGCGGCGGTGCGTCCGGGTCTGCCGTGGGTGGACGTCCTGTCGCCGTTGCAGAACACGGCGTGGATCCCGGGGACGCTGGCGCTGTTCCTGGTGATCCCGTGGCTCGTGCGCGATCACCGCTTGGACATCGCGGCCCGGATCGGGCTCGTCGCCGGCACGCTGGTGACCGCGTGGTTCTTCTGGGCGCGCACCTTCACCGATGTGGCGCAGGTGCCATTGCTCGCGCCCGTCGTGGGCGTCGGGTTGGTGGCCGCCGCGGACGCCGCTCGCCGGTGGCGGCGGGGCCCGGTCGACGAGCGTGTCGGGCTGGGCTGGCTCGCGTTGGGGACCGCGCTCATGGCGTTGTCCTTCGTGCCGCTGATGCTGCCGTCGACCTGGCCGGGGCTGTGGATGTTCACCCCGGCCGTGCACCTGGTGGTGCAGCCCTTCTTCCTCGGTGCCATCTTCGTTTCGATACTGCGGCAACGCATGTGGGGGCTGGATCTGGTGGTCAGCCGGGCCGTGCTGGCGGGCAGTCTCACCGCGCTGCTGATCGGACTGTACGTCGTGGTGGCGACCGCGCTGGCCGGCCTTCTGCCCGCCGGGGACTCCACCGGCGCCCAGTTCGTCGCCGCGGCCGCCGTGGCCGTCGCGGTGCAACCGGCACGGATGTGGCTGCAGCGCAGGGTGCAGCGGCTCGTGTACGGGTCGGGAACGGACCCGGGGCACGCCGTGCGCGAGCTGGGCCGGCACTTCGGCAGCGCCGAGTCCCCGGCCGCGCTGCTCGAGGGCCTGGCCGCCGGTGTCGGATCGGGGCTGCGGCTCGAATCGGTGGTCGTGCACCGGGCCGACGGTGCCGAGGTGGCGAACTGGGGGAGGGCCACGGGATCTGCCGAATTCGTGGATCTGATGCATCGGGGCACCCGGGTCGGCATGCTCGCGGTGACCGCTCCGCCGGGTGAGACGCTCGGCATCCGATCGCGGAAGTCGCTGTCGGAGTTGGCTTCCGTGGTTTCGGCGGGCCTCGTCGTGGTCCAGTCCGCCGAGGATCTCGCCGGCGCGCGACGACGGCTGGCCACCGTCCGGGCGGAGGAGCGTCGGGTGATCCGGCGCGAACTGCACGACGGTCTGGGCCCCTCGCTCGCGGGAATTCGCTTGGGACTGCAGGGTGTTCGCAATCTGCTCGCCACCGATCCACCGGCGGCGTCGGCGTTGCTGGAGTCGCTGCAGGAGCAACTCGACCACCAGGTCGACGGCGTCCGGTCGCTCTCGCGCAACCTGTTCCCGCCGGTCCTGGACGAACTCGGCCTGACGGCCGCGCTCGAGGAGCTCGCGACCGGCTACGCCCGCAGTGGCTTCGATCTCGACGTCGTGGCCGACGTGCCGGCGGACATCGGCGGGCAGACCGGTGCGGCGGCTTACGGCATCGCGATCGAGGCGGTCACCAACGCGCGCCGGCACAGCGGCGCGCCGGGGTGCCGCGTCGAGGCGTCGTGCGGCACCGACGGTGCCGGCCTGCCGGTCCTCACCCTCGTGGTGCGGGACGTCGGCCGCGGCTACGATCCGTCCGGGCCCGCCGGCGTCGGGACGCGGTCCATGCGGGAGCGTGCGGACGAGCTCGGCGGCTCGGTGGTCATCGAATCCGGTTGCCCCACCGGAACTGTCGTCACGGCACGCCTTCCGCTGGTGGCGTCGTGAGCGGCATCGCCGTCGCCGTCGTCGACGACCACCCCGTCTTCCGGCTGGGCATGGTCGCGCTGCTGTCGACCCTCGAGGGCATCGAGGTGGTCGCCGAGGCCGGCTCGGCGGCGCACGCGCTCGACGCGATCACCGAGGACGTCGACGTCGTGCTGATGGACCTGGAGCTGGGGGACGGTTCGGGGATCGACGCCACCCGGGCGCTGTGTGCCCGGGACCCGGGCCTGCGGGTGCTGGTGGTGACGATGCACGAGGACGAGGATTCGCTCGTCGCGTCCCTCCGCGCCGGGGCTCGCGGTTACCTCGTCAAGGGTGCCGGTCCGGACGAGGTGGAGCGGGCGATCCGCGCCGTCGCGAACGGCGACATGATCGTCGGCGCCGCCGTCGCTGCCAAGGCGATGACCGTGGTGGCGGCGCCACGCGCGCGATCCAGCGTGTTCCGGGAACTCACCGAACGCGAGCACGAGGTGTTGGACCTGATCGCGCGGGGCCACGACAACGCGACCATCTCACGTCGATTGGTGCTCAGCCCCAAGACCGTTCGCAACCACGTCTCGAACGTACTGGCCAAGTTGGGTGTGCCGGATCGATCGTCGGCGATCGTCCGGGCCCGGGACGCCGGTGTGGGGCTCTGACGACGGTCAGACCGGAGCGGTCGCCGTCGTCGGCAGGAAGTGGAAACCGAATCCGACGTTGCTGGTGTTGGTGGGATCGGGCCCTGCACCGGGGGTGGTCGCCTGCACGCGCGGGATGTCGCGCGGTGCCGCAGGGATCGTGGGCGCCGCCTGCCAGTCGGGGCGGGCCGCCTGCAGTTCCAGGGCGATCTCGATGAGCCCCTTCTCGTCCCACGGGCGTCCGCCGATCTGGACACCGAAGGGAAGACCGGTGGCCGAGGACCGTCCGGCGGGCGTGCAGACCACCGGGGTGCCGGTGAGATTGGCCCACCGCACGTCGCCGGTGGTGCCGCCGAAGACCGAGACGCCGGCGATCTCGAGGCGCTTGGCTCCGTCCATCTTGGAGCCCGGCACCAGGACGGCGTCGAGGTCGTTGTCGGCGAACATCCGGTTGTAGTCGTGCTGGTACACCATCCGGTTCCGGGCGGACGTCATGTAGTCGATCGACGGGACGGCCAGCGCCGCGAGGGTGGCGGCGACCGTCGCGCCGTTGTCGAGGCGGTAGTCAGCGAGCCGGTCGGAGAACTGTCGGTGGTAGCTGCCCATCTCGGCGGAGTCGCCGGTCAGCAGGTCGGGGGCCGCAATCGGCAGCGAGATGTCGACGACGCTGCCGCCGAGGCGTCGGACGAGATCGAGGAACTCCCCGAACAGCGTGCCGAGCGGCGCGGGCAGGACGTCGACACTGCGCCGGGCCACGCCGAAACGCTTGCCGGCCAAAGGCCGCTCGCCGCCCTTCGCGGCGAGGGGATACCCCTCCGCCGGGGCATCGGGGGCGGCGTACGTGGCGGGGAAGTTGGGGTCGGCGCCCGCCATGTGGCCGAGCAGGAGGGAGGCGTCGGCGATGCTGCGGGCCATCGGACCCGGATGATCGCGCGTCCACGTCAACGGAATCACGCCGTAGGCGCTGCAGCGGCCGAACGTCGGCTTGATCGACGTGATGCCGCACGCGCTCGCGGGCAGGCGGAGCGATCCACCGGTGTCGGTGCCGGTGGCGAGCGGGACGAACCGAGCCGCCAGCAGCGCGGCGCTGCCGCCGGAGGAGCCACCGGGCGAGAACTCGGTGTTCCACGGGTTGCCCACCTGTTCGGTCGCGACGCCGATCGCGAACTCGTCGGTGTGGGCGTGGCCCATCAGCACCATGCCGGCGTCCCGCAGTTGCCGCCACACGGTCGAGTCGCCCGCCGCGATGTTGCCGTCGAGCACCCGGCTCGACGCGGTCAGGGGCAACCCGGAGACGGCGAACAGGTCCTTGAGGGCCAACGGGATTCCGCAGACCAGGGGCGCCTCACCGTGGGTGCTGCGGCTCTTGGCGGACAGCCGCTGCGCCGCGGCGTCCGCGGCCTCGTAGGCCATCTCGGGGTAGATCCGGATCCAACCGCCGATCTCCCCGTCGAGCGCGGCGCTTCGGGACAGGCAGGCGTCGAGCAGTTCTCGGGGGTGCAGGCGGCCGGATCGCAGGAGGCTCGCGGCCTCGACCGCGCCGAGCAACGCCGGATCGGAGACCGTGACGGTGTCGGGCGACGGCAGGGTGTGCGACGACGTTCCGGTGTGACGGACTGCCGGTCGGGCCGCAGCGGTGCCGGTCGTGCCCAGCGTCGCGGCTCCGGCGGCACCGAGCGCGGCCGCGCCGAGGAACCCTCGTCGTGACAGTCCGGTTCTCCGCTCGATCGCGGGTTCACCCATCGAAGCGCCCCCTCTCGAGCATGATCTCCCGTGGAGAGGTTAGCGGTTGCCCGGCGGGAGCAGCCCCGGCAGGGCGGGTGTCGGTGATCGCCTCGGTCACAGACGGGGATCGCTTCGGTCCTTCCCGCTAACTGGAACACGTTCTAAGGTGGGGGCAGCCGAGGTGTGTGCCGCGTATGGGCAGGTTTGCCGCGACGGCACGCAGACGTGAACAGGAAGGAACACCGTGACCACAGAGGCATTCATCTATGAAGCCATCCGGACCCCGCGTGGTCGGGGCAAGCAGAGCGGCTCGCTGCACTCGGTCAAGCCGATCTCGCTGGTCACCGGCCTGATCGACGAACTGCGCACCCGCTTCCCGGACCTCGACGAGGACCGCATCTCCGACCTGATCCTCGGCGTGGTCAGCCCGCTCGGCGACCAGGGCATGGACATCGCGCGCATCGCGGCCACCGATGCCGGACTTCCCGACACCGTCGGTGGCGTGCAGATCAACCGCTTCTGCGCCTCGGGCCTCGAGGCCGTGAACATGGCCGCGCAGAAGGTGCGTTCGGGCTGGGACGAGATGGTCATCGCCGGCGGCGTCGAGTCGATGTCGCGCGTGAAGATGGGCTCGGACGGTGGCCCGTGGGTCAACGACCCGGCCACCAACTACGACAACTACGTGGTGCCGCAGGGCATCGGCGCCGACCTCATCGCGTCGATCGAGGGCTTCACCCGTGACGACGTCGACGCGTACGCGGTTCGCTCGCAGGACCTCGCCGCCAAGGCGTGGGCCGGCGGCTACTTCGCCAAGTCCGTCGTCCCGGTCAAGGACATCAACGGCATCACGATCCTCGACAACGACGAGCACATGCGCCCCGGCACCACCGCCGAGAGCCTAGCGGGCCTGGCACCGGCGTTCGCGATGGTCGGCGACATGGGCGGCTTCGACGCCGTCGCACTGCAGAAGTACCACTGGGTCGAGAAGATCAACCACGTCCACCACGGCGGCAACAGCTCCGGCATCGTCGACGGCGCCGCGCTGCTGCTCGTCGGCAGCGAGGACGCCGGCAAGGCGATGGGCCTGACCCCGCGCGCCCGCGTCGTCGCGACCGCCACCTCGGGAGCCGACTCGACGATCATGCTCACCGGCCCGACGCCGGCGACGAAGAAGGTGCTCGCGCAGGCCGGTCTGACGATCGACGACATCGATCTGTTCGAGATCAACGAGGCGTTCGCGTCCGTCGTGCTGAAGTTCCAGAAGGATCTGAACATCCCGGACGAGAAGCTCAACGTCAACGGTGGCGCCATCGCGATGGGTCACCCGCTCGGCGCGACCGGCGCCATGATCACCGGAACCATGGTCGACGAGCTCGAGCGCCGCGGCGCCAAGCGGGCCCTCGTCACGCTGTGCATCGGCGGCGGCATGGGCGTGGCCACCATCATCGAGCGCGTCTGACGCTCACGAATCAACCAGGAGAGACGAAACAGTGAGCGATCAGAACATCATCAGCTGGGAGCAGGACGCCGACGGCATCGTCGTGCTCACCATCGACGACCCGAACCAGGGCGCGAACACCATGAACGACCGCTACATCTCGTCGATGCGGGAGACCGTCGACCGGCTGTACGCGGAGAAGGACTCGATCACCGGTGTCGTGCTGACGTCGGGCAAGAAGACGTTCTTCGCCGGTGGCGACCTCAAGAACATGATCAAGGTCGGCCCCGAGGACGCCGAGCAGATCTTCGGGCACTCGCTGAACCTCAAGGCGGACCTGCGCCGCCTCGAAACCCTCGGCAAGCCCGTCGTCACGTGTATCAACGGCGCCGCGCTCGGTGGTGGCCTCGAGATCGCGCTCGCGACGCACCACCGCATCGCGGCCGACGTCAAGGGTGTCAAGATCGGCCTGCCCGAGTCCACGCTCGGCCTCCTCCCGGGTGGTGGCGGCGTCGTCCGCACCGTCCGCATGTTCGGCATCATGACGGCGCTGACGCAGTTCCTGCTCCAGGGTCAGCAGCGCGGCCCGCAGCAGGCCAAGGAGGTCGGCCTCGTCGACGAAGTGGTGGCCGAGGTCTCCGATCTGGTCCCGGCGGCGAAGGCGTGGATCAAGGCCAACCCCGAATCCGGCGTGCAGCCGTGGGATGTCAAGGGCTACAAGATCCCCGGCGGTACCCCCGCCACCCCGGCGTTCGCCGCGAACCTGCCGGCCTTCCCGGCGAACCTGCGCAAGCAGCTCAAGGGCGCGCCCATGGAGGCCCCCCGCGCGATCATGGCGGCGGCCGTCGAGGGCAGCCAGGTCGACGTCGACAACGCGCTGCTCATCGAGTCGCGCTACTTCACGAAGCTGGTCACCGGCCGCGTCGCGAAGAACATGATCCAGGCGTTCTTCTTCGACATGCAGGCCATCGGCTCCGGTGCCTCGCGTCCCAAGGACAACCCCAAGCGTGAGATCAAGAAGGTCGGTGTCCTCGGCGCCGGCATGATGGGCGCGGGCATCGCGTACGTGTGCGCCAAGGCCGGAATCCCGGTGGTGCTCAAGGACGTCACGATCGAGGCTGCGGAGAAGGGCAAGGCGTACTCCGAGAAGATCGAGGCCAAGGCGCTCTCGCGGGGCAAGACCACCGAGGAGAAGTCGAAGGCGTTGCTCGCCCTCATCACGCCGACCGCCGATCCGGCCGACTTCGCCGGCGTCGACTTCGTCGTCGAGGCCGTGTTCGAGTCGCCCGACCTGAAGAAGAAGGTGTTCCAGGAGATCGAGGACATCGTCGAGCCCGACGCGTTGCTCGGCTCGAACACCTCGACGCTGCCGATCACCGACCTCGCGACCGGCGTCAAGCGGGCCGAGGACTTCGTCGGCATCCACTTCTTCTCGCCGGTCGACAAGATGCCGCTCGTCGAGATCATCCGTGGCGAGAAGACCTCGGACGAGACCCTCGCGCGGGTCTTCGATTTCGTGCAGGCGATCCGCAAGACCCCGATCGTCGTCAACGACTCGCGCGGCTTCTTCACCTCGCGCGTGATCGGCACGTTCGTCAACGAGGCCATCGGCATGGTCTCGGAGGGCATCGAGCCGGCCACCATCGAGCAGGCGGGCATGCAGGCCGGGTACCCGGCTGCGCCGCTGCAGCTTTCGGACGAGCTGAACCTGACGCTCATGCAGAAGATCCGCGCCGAGTCGAAGGCCGCCGCTCTGGCCGAGGGCAAGGAACTTCCGGCCGACCCGGCCGGTGACGTCATCAACTACCTCGTCGAGGGTAACGACCGCAAGGGCCGCCTCGGCGGTGCCGGGTTCTACGACTACACGGACGGCAAGCGCACCGGCCTGTGGCAGGGGCTGCGCGATCACTTCAAGTCCGGATCGGCCACCCCGCCGCTGCAGGACCTGATCGACCGCATGCTGTTCATCGAGGCCATCGAGACCCAGAAGTGCTTCGACGAGGGCGTCATCACGTCCACCGCCGACGCCAACATCGGCTCGATCATGGGCATCGGCTACCCGGCGTGGACGGGCGGCGTCAGCCAATTCGTCGCCGGCTACCCGGGCGGTAAGGCCGGATTCGTCGCTCGCGCCGAGGAACTCGCCGCCAAGTACGGCGAGCGGTTCACCCCGCCGGCGTCGCTGAAGGGCTAGTCCCACAGCTCCACCCACGACACACCCCCGTCCGGTTCGCCGGGCGGGGGTGTCGGGTATCGGCAGCGCTTGAATTTCGCGCCGTGCACCGGATTCGGGCCCATCCAGCGGGATGAATGCAGGCAGAACGCGTGCACGCGATCTAGGTTGGAAGTGACGCAGGACACAGGAGAGCGAGGGCATCTTGGCGAACTGGACGCACCACCGCGCGCGAATCAACGGGATCGACATGCACTACGTGAGTGAGGGGGAGGGCCCGCTCGTCGTGCTCCTGCACGGCTTCCCGCACACGTGGTTCAGTTGGCGTCATCAGATCGGTGCGCTGGCCGACGCGGGCTACCAGGTCGTGGCGCCGGATCTGCGTGGCATGGGGCAGAGCGATGTTCCCGACCGCCTCGAGGACTATCGCGTCGACAACGTCGTCGCCGACATCTGCGGCCTGCTCGACCATCTCGGTCACGACAGCGCCGTGTTCTCCGGGTTGGACTACGGCCAGTTCATCGCATACGACATCGCGATCGAGCGCCCGGAGCGGGTGCGGGGCGTCATCGGTCTGCAGAATCCGTTCTACGCCGCCTACGACCGGCTTCCCAGCGAAATCGAACGCGAGCGTGGTCGCGAGCACTTCAACCACATGTCGTACTACCTCGACGACCCGGACGGGGCTCGCGTCGATCTCGACGCGCATCCACGCGAGATCCTCATGAAGATCTTCCACATCCTGTCCGGCGACGGCGACTTCGCACAGGTGTGGGAGCACCCGCCGGGCACCACCTACCGGCAGGCGTTGCCGCAGCCACCGGCCCTGCCGTGGTCGTGGCTGTCGGAATGGGAGCTCGAGACCTACGTCTCGGAGTACTCGCGCAGCGGTTTCGGTGGCGGGATCAACTGGTACCTCGCCGCGGACATGAACTGGACATACCGGAAGTCACGCGCCGACAACATCACCCGCACGCCCTTCTACTTCCTGTGCAGTGCGTCGGACGTCGACCTCCTGAACTGGCACGGCGACGACCCCATCGACAAGCTGAAAGAACATCACGCCGACGTTCGTGCGGTCCGCACGGTGCCGGGCGGCGGGCATCTGCTCGCGATGGAGAACCCGGCCGAGGTCAACAAGGTGCTGCTCGAGTTCCTCGCCGACCTCGACAGGTCGTCATCGGCCTGACGACGATCTGTCGAGGTCGCTACGAGTTCTAGCCGAGGAAGCGCTCGGTGTAGTTCGCTGCCCGCTCCTCGAGTTGCGTCACCCGCTGGGCCGGTGTCACACGTGCGGTGTCTGCGGGGAGCGCCGCATCGAGATCGGCGAGGTCGACCAGCCGGACAGAACGGACCGTGCGGGCCGGATCCACCTCTGCGGGAGTCGACTGCCAGCGAACGGCATACATGCCGCTGTCGATCCCGTCAGTGTCCAACCAATTCCGGACGCCGGGGTCCGTCGACGAGACGACGTAGGTGATCGTGCCGTCTGCGTTGGGGGTTGCCTGGGACTGATTGAGGCTGCCCGATCGGTGGACGTATTCCCGGGCGACGCCCCACGGATCGGTCAACTGGAATCCGAGGTAACGGGCCCCGACCGGATCCAGGGTGACGACCAGCGCCTGATCGGGGCCGAGAGCGAAATGTCCGCTGGTCGCGAATCCGAAGCCGGAGCCGCGCGGTGCCGCAGGCGCCTGAACGTCGTTGGCCGCCTTCGTATAGATGAACGTGTTGTCCCAGTCGAGCCAGTACCGGGCGATGGTGCGGAGCAGGTCGGCAGCTCGAGCGGCCAACTGTTGGTCGCTGCGAGGGCCGCTGGCCGCGGGGCCGGCGGTGCGCTCGATGGTCAGGTGTGACGGCTGCTCCTGTGCCCAGTCGTTCAGCGAGTCCCGGGCGATCAGCAGTCGGGACTGCGCCGTCGTGCGAATGTGGTTGGGCCGGCCGTCCGCCGCGTCCGGGCCCACCGTGATCGTGAACGACCCGTCGGGAGCGATCTGCATGCGGTCCGAGGTGAGCGAACCCGACACGGGTGCTCCCTCCCTCGTCACCGCTCCGGTGCCGGGAAGCTCGCCGTACAGGACGAAGGACAACTGGGCGGGCCGCCGCTCCGGCATACGCCCGTGGATCACGAAGGTCGACTCGCCGTCGACGGCGGTGTGCCGATACACGTTGTCGGGGTTGTCGATTCCGTAGCCCGACCGGGCAACGTCGAGGCCGTGCCAACAGTGTGGGGCCGTGACGACCCAGTTGAAGTGTGGTTCCGAGGGATTGTCGGTGACCACGGTCTGGGTCGCCGCCATCGCAATGGAATCGACCGCTGCGTCCAGGGTGTCTCGCCCGGCTCGGGTGGCACCCTGCTGATCGGCGCGGTACATCGAGGCGACGTCGGACTTCGCCGCCCGGACCAGGGGATGCGCCGCCACTGCCCCGACCGTCTTCTCGAAGTCCAACTGCGAGCGAGAATCGAGTGCACCGCCCGGTGCGAAGTCGCGATCGCATCCGCTGTCCGAGCGTCCCCCGGACAGGCTTCCTGTCGAAAGGCTGCCCGCTGGTGCAGGACTCAGTGGGCCCGCCCCCGACATCGTGGGTAGGAAGACGGTGACCGCGGTGGCCATCAGTCCGGCGGTCAGGATTCGTCTACGTATGGGCACAGGTTCTCCTTTGGTTGCTCCGCTCCTCCGAGAAGGGGAGAGGATTCCAATTCCGTTCGGATACAGAAGAAGTGATCGCGAGAGCGGAAGGTTTGTCCCGGATGCGGAACCCGCGCCGCGTTGTGGTTGATTTGACAGTAGACGACCGTCTACTGTCAAGGGGTGAGTGAGGTCGAGGCAGCCGACAAGGTGTGGGGCAGAGACGAAGTCCGGCGAGCCGTGCGGCTGGCGGCGCGTAAACGGATCGCCGAGAAGGGGCTGTCCTTCAGTATGCGTGAGCTCGCGGCCGATGCCGGTGTGAACCTCGGGCTGATCCACAAGCATGTCGGAAACAAGGACGATGTCGTCCGGGCGGTGCTCGCGCGAAGCCACGAGAAGTCGGCGGCGATCGTCGAGGGCGTCGACTCGGTCCCGGAGGCTGTACGGGCGTTGTTCATGGTGGGGGTTGCCGACCCCGAGTACGTGCGAATCGTGGCGTGGCTGAATCTGCACGGTCGTTCGGATCTCATTCCGAACGAGGACATGGACGCCTTCGAAGCGATCACCCGCACGTCGCACGTCTCCGTCGACGATCGGGTCCGGCAGATGGCCGTGCTCGCCGCGATCTCCGGCTGGTCGTTGTTCGGAAGCGGGATCCTGCAGTCGTCGGAGATTCCGGACGGCGAGCGAGAGTTCTACGAGGCGCGGATCGCGGATCTGCTGGCGACGATCGTCAACGGGGGTGCGCCGACGCGCGGTGCCTGAGGTGACCTGGCGTTTCTCGTGAGGCGGGAAAGAGTCTGGGCGGATTGCCGAGCCGGAACTAGTTTCTCCCCGGTGTGGCGCGGGACACATTCGTCCCGTGCTGCGCCGCGTCCGGCCTTCGGTCGACGCGGACACTCAGGAGAACGGAGAATCGCCATGCTGGCGTTGACTTTTCCCGAAGGTGCGGCCCTTGTCTTCGGTGGCAGTGGCGGCATCGGCCGCGGCGTCGCCCGGCAGTTCGCACAGGCGGGGACGGCCGTGGCCGTCTGCTACAACTCCAAGCGCGACGTCGCCGAGGAGACGGTCGCCGAACTCCGCGCGCTCGGGGTGAAGGCGAGCGTGCATCAGGTCGACGTCCGAGACGAGGCGGCGGTCGTCGGCGTGCTCGCCGACGTCGTCGCCGAGCACGGCCGGATCCACACGCTCGTATGGGGCGCCGGGCCGGTGGTGGAGCAGATCACCGTCGCCGAGACCACCCCGGCGCAGTACCGACGGTCCGTCGAGATCGAGACGCTCGGCATGTACACGGCCGTCCACGCCGTGCTGCCGCACTTCCGGGAGCACGGCGGCGGCTCGATCGTGCACCTGGGATCGGCCGGCGACCACTGGTTCCCGGAACTGGACGGTCTGTCGGTGATCCCGAAGGCGGCCAACGAGGCCCTGGTCCGCGGAATCGCCAAGGAGGAGGGTGCCCACGGGATCCGGGCCAACTCGGTGCTGGTCGGCGTGATCGAGGCCGGAATGTTCCTCGAACTCCAGGCGCAGGGCGTGTTCGACGAGGAGTGGACCCGTGAGGTGCACAAACTGGTTCCGTTGAAGCGGTGGGGCAAGCCCGCCGACATCGGTTCGGCAGCCGTCTTCCTCGCCTCGGAGCAGGCCAACTATATTACGGGGCAGCAAATCTCGGTGTCAGGTGGATTCGGTGTCTGACCTGCTGCCCTAGCAGAGAGGACGCGGCCGTGTCAGATGACCGTGAACAGGCTCCGGCCACGTCGATGCTCGACCGGATCGAACTGGTGCTCGAGGCACTCGACGACAACGGTTATCTGACGCTGAGCGAGACCACCCGGCTCACCGGAATCCCCAGCTCGTCCGCGCACCGCCTGCTCGAGAAGATGGTGTCGATGCGGTGGCTCAACCGGGTCGGCTCCCGCTACGAGCTGGGGATTCGTCTGTTCGAACTGGGTTCGCGGGCGATCCGCAATCACTGGTTCCATCGCGTCTCGTTGCCGATCATGCAGGAACTGCATCGCACGACCGGCGCGGTCGTCCACCTCGCGTTCCTCGACGGCGCCGACGGCGTCTACTGGGAGAAGCTGTCGGGTTCGTTCGGGGCCAACGTGCCGTCCCGGATCGGCGGCCGCTACCCGGCGCACCGGTCGGCGGTGGGCAAGGCGTTGCTGACCCAGCTCCCGTCCGAGGCCCTGGACGGTCCCGTGTTCGATCACCTCGAGACCGGCGTCGTGGGCGGGCGCCGGGCGCTCCGCGAGGAACTGGTCCGCGCGGTCTCCGAGGGGGTGACGTACGACCGGGGCACGTTGTCGCCGTCGCTGGGCTGCGTCGGCGCACCCGTGTCGAAGGGGATCCCCAAGCCGGCCGCCATCTCGATCTGTGGCCCGGTCGACCGGATCACCACGGACCGACGCATGATCGAGGCCGTCCAGCGCGCCGCCGCCGCGATCGAGAAGGCCGCGCGTCAGGTCGACGCAGGCTCCCGCACCACATGACGGAGGGGCCGCCGTCCGAGTGGACGGCGGCCCCTCCGTGGGTGTCGGTCGGGTCAGCCCTTCCACCACGGGCGCAGCGGAACATCCGCCTCGCCGTTCGGCCCCAGCTTGACGGCCAGGACCTGGTGCAGCTGAACGACGTTGCGTTCGAATCCGAGTCGCGAACCCGCCATGTACAGGCCCCACACCTTCGCGGTGCCCTCGCCGACCTCGGCGACACACTTGTCCCAGTTGTCGACGAGGTTCCGGCACCAGCCCGCGAGGGTCAGTGCGTAGTGCTCGCGCAGGTTCTCCTCGTGGCGCACCTCGAGACCCACGTTCTGGATCTCGCTGATGATCCGGCCCGAGCCGGTGAGTTCGCCGTCCGGGAAGATGTAGCGGTCGATGAAGTAGCCGGCCTTCGCTCCGCCGCGATTACCGGGGCGGGTGATGCAGTGGTTGAGCATCCGGCCGCCGACTCGCAGCTTGTCCTTCATGAACCCGAAGTACGCCGGGTAGTTGTGCACACCGATGTGCTCGGTGAGGCCGATCGACGATATGGCGTCGAAGCCGGTCTCCGGGACATCGCGGTAGTCGGAGAAGCGGACCTCCGCGAGATCCGACAGCCCCTCCTCGCGGATGGCGGCCTGCGCCCACTCGGCCTGCTCGCGGGACAGCGTCGCACCGATCACCTTGACGCCCCTGCGGGCGGCGTAGCGGACCATGCCGCCCCAGCCGCAGCCGATGTCGAGGAGGCGGTCGCCCTCCTTCAGTCCCAGCTTGTCGAACACCAGGCGGTACTTGTTCTCCTGGGCGTCCTCGAGGCTCTGGTCCTCGGACTCGTACGCGGCGCACGTGTACGTCATGGACGGGCCGAGAACGTACTCGTAGAACGTGTTGGAGACGTCGTAGTGGTGGTGGATCACCTCGGCGTCGCGAGTCTTGGAGTGCCGCAGGCCTTCCGCGAACCTGCGCCAGCGGGGTAGGTGCTCCTGGGGCGGCGGCGCGATGGGACGCAGGTTGTCCCAGCCGATGGAGCGGGTGATGGCCGCGAGCTCCTTCGCCGACGGGCGATGGAAGTGCAGGTCGGTCATCGCGCGGAGGATCTCGTACGGATCACCGGGGTGTACGCCGATGGCCTCGAGGTCGCCGGAGACGTAGGCCCGGGCCATGCCGAGGTCGCCCGGCGCGGTGGCCAGGTAGGTGGTGCCGCGCGTCGACTTCAGGTGCAGCCCGTACGGCGCGTCCTCCGGGCCGGTCGCGCTCCCGTCGTAGGCGGTGAAACGCAGCGGAATCCGGCCGTCGGAGACGGTGTCCACGATCTCCGCGATCGTGAGTTTCTGCGGATCGGATTTCGCCTTGAGGGTCGTCACTTTCGTTGCACCGCCTTCGAATAGAGGTCCAGGAGACGTGAATCGGGGTCGTAGCGCTTCTTGATCTGTGGATAGTGGTCGCCGCCGTAGAGCAGCGTGAATTCGTCCTCGTCGTAGAACGACTCCGAGTAGAGCGACTTGTGGCCGTCCAGTTCGCTGACCTTCTTCTCGATCAGGCGGTTCGCCGCACCGACGGGTTCGCCCGGCACGATCGGCACCGACGACCAGAAGCCGACGTTGACGTAGGTGCGTCCCGGGTCGAGGGGATACAGGGGCCACGGCCGCGGTGCGGTCTCGTGATCCGGCCGCGGTGCGGTCTCGTGATCCGGATTTGCCGGTTCGCGAAGGCGCAACGGGCACAACCACAGCGGTTCGATCGGGATCTCGTCGAGGAACCATTCGAGGAACCGCTCGCAGTTGTCGATGGGAACCTCGATGTCCTGCACGACGCGCTCTCGGGGCGGCAGCCCCTTGCGGGCCTCGAGGCGATCGCCGATGTCGTACTTCTGATCGAGTCCGATGAGTTTCCAGTAGAAGCTGCTGCGCAGGTAGCGCTTCGGCCAGAATCGCCGGATCTTCGGGTTCTGGGTGCCGAAAGCGCGTGAGCACCAGAACCAGTCGGTGTCCCAGCGCCACAGGTAGTCGTGGATGGTGAGCCGGTCGGTCTTGGGGTGATTGATCGACTCGTGCTGGATGGACCGGTAGTAGATGTCCATGTCCGTGTAGTCGCTCACCGGGCCCGGCTCGTCGGTCTGTACGCCGAGCGTCAGGTACGCCTCGGTCGCGGAGAAGACCGTGCCGTCGAGGTAGTCGACGTCGATGCCGTCCCACACCCGTTCGAGGACGATCCGTTCCATGGTCCGCTGCAGTTCACCGAGGTCGGTGAAACGTAGGTGGCGGAGTGCGACGTACGGCTTCACGGGCTCGAGCTCGATGCGGATGCGCGTCGAATAGCCGAGGGTTCCATAGGAGTTCGGAAAGGACCGGAAGAGGTCGGCGTATTCGTTGTCCGGGGTGGCGGTGACGATCTCACCGTTGCCGGTGAGGATGTCGATCTCGAGAACCGACTCGTGGGGCAGTCCGTTGCGGAACGACGTGGACTCGATGCCGAGCCCGGTCACGGCGCCGCCGAGGGTGATGGTCTTCAGCTGCGGGACCACCAGCGGGGCGAGCCCGTAGGGGAGTGTCGCGGCGACCAGGTTCTCGTACGTGCACATCCCCTGCACGTCGGCGGTGCGGGCGTCGGGGTCCACCGAGATGACGCCGCCGAGCCCGGACACGTCGAGGCCCGGTGCGCTGCTCTTCGCCCGCGCGCGGAACAGATTGGACGTCTTCTTCGCCAGGCGTACGTTGGCGTCCGGGGGGATCGCCCGGTAGCTGGACAGCAGGCGCTGGACTCCCGCGCGATGCGCGGCGAGCCCTGTTTCGCGGATACCACTCTTGGAGTCGACCACCCTCTGACGCTATCGCTAGTCGGATCGGTCGGCCATCGATATCCCGGTGAGTCGGAGATGTATAGCTATGCTAACGACTGCGGGGCGCCCCGGAATTTCCGGAACGCCCCGCATCGGTCACTGTCCGACCCAGGCCTGGTCGAGCAGCATGATGTTGTCCGCGTTGCGCTTGACGCCGTGGACGTTGTCGTCCCACGCCGTGAGCACCTTGCTCGGACCCCACACCGCGTACGGGATCGTCTCGTCGGCTCGCGCCTGCACCTTGGCGATCGCGGCCTTCTTGGCGTCGTCGGTGGTCGCCGTCTTGACCTCCACCAGCAGGGCGTCCATCTGCGGATCGGCGTAGCCGGCCGCGTTGTTGCGCGAATCGCTGCCCATGCCGCCGTACAGGCGCAGGTAGGGCGCCTCGTCCATGAACGCGAACGCCGCACGGGTCATGTCGAAGTCGTGCTCGACGTACAGCTTGCGCACGAGGTCGGTCGTGCTGTTGACGTACTCGATCTGGACGTCGAAGCCGATGCTGTTGAGTGACGCCTGCGCAGCGAGTGCGGCGGCCTCGGCGCTCTTCTCGGTGGTGGCCAGGTACGTGAGCTTGCCGTCGTAGCCGTCGGCCTTGGCCTCGTTCAGCAGCTGCCGAGCCTTGTCGGGGTCGAACGACACGCCCTCGGCGCCCGACGACCACCGCGAGCTGTCCGGAACCAGCGTCGAGGAGGCGATGCCGAGACCGTCGTTGGCGCGCTGGTTGATCGCCTGGGGATCGACACCGTACGCGACCGCCTGCCGCACGCGCACGTCCGCGCCCGGGCGGCCTTCGCGGGCGTTGAGCATGCCGAGGGCGCCGAGCCCCTGGATGTCGAGGTAGCCGCTGAAGCCGGCGTTCACGGTGTCCCGGATCGTCGCCTCGTCGCGCAGGATGTACGCCATGTTCAGCTGGCCGCTCTGCAGCGACTCGAACTGTCCGCGAGCGCCGTTGGTCGGCACGAACCGAAGCTTGTCGAGGTTGGGGCGGCCGTTCCAGTAGTCCTCGCGCGGGGTGAGCACGATCTCCTCGTTGGGCGCGAACCGCGTCAGTGTGAACGGGCCGGCGCCGATCGGGGTGAACTTCCCGTCGGCCTCGGAGTTCTTGGACACGACCATGCCCGGGCCCATCGCCAGCAGCACGGGGAAGTCGTTCCACGGCGCGTTGAGCGTGAACGTCACGGTCTTCGCGTCCGGGGTGGCGATCGAGGTCACCGAATTCGCCCACACCTGCGAGACGTCGGCGCGCGCGGCGACGAAGCGGTCGATGCTCCACTTGACGGCGTCGGCGTCGACCGGCGAGCCGTCGCTGAACGTCGCGCCGTCACGCAGCGTCACCGTGAACTGGGTGTAGTCGGCGTTGTGCTCGAGTGCCTGTGCGAGCTGCGGCTCGAACGTGCCCGACTCGGCGTCTGTGCGGATCAGGGTGTCGTAGATCGCCGCCATCTCGGTGCCGCCGGTCGAGCCCGCCGCCTGGGTCTTGGTCGGGTCGAGCGCGTTCGGGAACGAATACGACCCGAACGTCACGGTGCCGCCGCGCACCGGATCGCCGGCGTCCTGCGCGACGTTGATCGGGCCGGTCGTGACGGCAGAACCTTCGTTGGACTGGCCGTCGGCGGATGCGCACCCGGCTACGAGCACGGCTGCCGCCGCACCGAGTGCAGCCAATCGGATGCCCGACCGGAACCACAAGTTCTTCAAAGCTCACCTCGCTGTTTGTCGTGTCGACGCGGAGATTAGGACAAATGCCCCATAGTTGTGGCGCAGGTCTCAGTGAGTGAAAACGGTGCGGTGGGTCACTTCGGGACCCCTGGCTGTGCACGCGGGTGAGCAGGCAGGATGGAAGAAACCCCGAGCAAGGAGACGTATCAGTGGCACAGGTCAACGCCAGCAGTTCGATCACCCTCACCGCGACGCCGGAGCAGGCACTCGGCGCACTCACGGACTACGAGACGATGCGCCCGCGGATCCTGCCGCAGCAGTACCGCGACTACCAGGTGCTCGAGGGCGGGCAGGGGGACGGGACCGTCGCGCAGTGGACGCTGCAGGCCACCGAGAAGCGGTCGCGCAACGTCAAGGCGTCGGTGACGGTAGCCGGCAACACGATCACCGAGCGCGACGCCAATTCGTCGCTCGTCACGACCTGGACCGTCGCGCCGTCCGGCGCCGGGTCCACGGTCACCACCTCCACCGAGTGGAAGGGTGCGGGCGGCATCGGGGGCTTCTTCGAGCGCACGTTCGCGCCGCTGGGTCTGCGCCGGATCCAGGAGGCCACCCTCGCGAATCTGCAGCGCGAGCTGGCCTAGCGGCGACGGACTACGCTGACGAACCGACCCGACGAAAGGACCAGTCCAGTGCAACCAGGTGGACAGCCCGACATGCAGCAGCTCCTCGCGCAGGCGCAGCAGATGCAGCAGCAGTTGATGGCGGCGCAGGCCGAGATGTCGCAGGCCGAGGTGACCGGCCAGGCGGGTGGCGGTCTGGTGACCGCGACGGTCAAGGGCACCGGCGAGGTCGTCGGCCTCACGATCGACCCCAAGGTCGTCGACCCCGAGGACATCGAGACGCTGCAGGACCTCGTGATCGGCGCCATCGCCGACGCGTCGAACAAGGCCCAGGAGATCGCGGCGAGCAAGCTCGGCCCGCTCGCCGGCGGCCTGCCCGGCCTCCCGTTCTGAGCGGCGCGCCTTGTACGAAGGTCCCGTCCAGGACTTGATCGACGAACTGGGCAAGCTGCCCGGTATCGGGCCCAAGAGCGCCCAGCGCATCGCGTTCCACCTGCTGTCGGTCGAACCCCCGGAGATCGACCGACTCCAGGCGGTACTGCAGAAGGTGCGCGACGGCGTCCAGTTCTGCATCGTGTGCGGCACGGTCTCCGAAGAGGAGAAGTGCCGCATCTGTTCCGATCCGCGTCGGGACCGGACGATGGTGTGCGTCGTCGAGGAACCCAAGGACGTGCAGGCGATCGAGCGCACGCGCGAGTTCAGGGGCCGCTACCACGTTCTCGGTGGCGCACTCGACCCGCTGAGCGGCATCGGCCCGGACCAGCTGCGGATCCGGGAGCTGTTGACGCGGATCGGTAACCAGGAGGACGGGGTCGACGTCGCCGAGGTGATCATCGCGACCGACCCCAACACCGAGGGCGAGGCGACCGCGACGTATCTGGTGCGGATGCTGCGGGACTTCCCGGGATTGACGGTCTCGCGGCTGGCGTCGGGCCTGCCGATGGGTGGCGACCTCGAGTTCGCCGACGAACTCACCCTCGGCCGCGCGCTGTCCGGACGGCGGACGCTGTAGCTACTGCTCTTCCGGTGTGCCCCCGATGTGCTGCGGCGGATTCGGGGGCACACTGTTCTCCCCGGTCACCGTCCGACGCAGGGAGTGCACCAGGGTCGCGAGGCCCGGCGACGAGGCCGCGCCGCTGCGGACGATGCCGCTCACCGGCACCCGCAGGCGGTTGTTGCGCTCACGCATCACGCACAGCCCCATCCGCGGCGCCTCGGCGACCGTGCTCGCGTAGAGGACCGTCCAGGCGCGGGGGTTGGTGATGACATCGAGGATCGCGGTGTGGTCCCGCGCGATGGGTGGACCCATCTGGACTCGACGTCCGACGTCGACGAACGCGTTCTCCACCACCGTGTGGATCAGGACCTGGCTGTGCCGCGGCGGCAGCAGCAGGGGATAGGGCGCGAGTTCGCTCAGTTCGACGGTGGAGAACGCCGAGACCGGATGGTGATTGGACGTCGCGATCATCAGGTCCTCGACGCCCAGTTCGACGGTCTCGAGTCCGGGGCGGTCCACCTCGCCGCGAATGAGCGCGATGTCGGCGTCGCCCGCCGACACCGCGTCGATGCGGTCGGTGAAGTTCTTGATCACGAACTCGATGTCGAGGCCGGGATGTTTCTCCCGGACGTCTGCGATCGCCGCGAGGCTCTGCGGCGCGAAGCTCATGCTCGCGGTGATCCGGATGCGGTTGCGGGGCTCCTTCGCGACCGCGAACGCCTTGGTCTCGAGGCTCAACACCTCCTGCGCGATGGGCACGAGGCGGGACCCGGCGGGGCTCAGCTTCACCACCCGCGTGGACCGCTCGAACAGCGGCGCTCCGAGTTCCTGTTCGAGCTTGTTGATCTGGTGGCTGATGGCAGACTGCGAGATGAAGCAGCGTTCCGCCGCTCTGCTGAAGCTCAGCTCTTCGCTCACCGCAAGGAAGTAGCGCAGCTGACGGAAGTCCATGACGCCATACTACTTATGAGCGATCGAGATAACTGTTTTCCGAATATCCCTGTTTACTGGCGCAAATGTCGTTAGCGCTCCTACGGTGTCTCTCATACATCTCGACCAGGTCTCTCGAATATCTCGAGAAGGAGGCAACCGTGAGCGAAGCAGTGATCGATCGGACCGAAGTTGTGATCGTCGGGTCCGGATTCGGTGCCCTCGCCACGGCGAAGAAGCTGGCCAAGGCCGGTAAGCCGTTCGTCCTCATCTCGGAGACCACCGAGCACCTCTTCCAGCCGCTGCTGTACCAGGTGGCGACCGGCGTCCTCGCGGCCGGCGAGATCGCCCCCTCGGTCCGCGCGATCCTCGCGAAGTACCCCAACGCCGACGTCCGCCTCGGCCGCGTCGTCGACGTGCACCCCGAGGAGAAGGAACTCGTCTACGAGGCCGCCGGCGAGCGACACACCCTCGGCTACGGCTCGCTCGTCGCCGCCACCGGTGCCCGGCAGAGCTACTTCGGACGCGACGAGTTCGCGAAGGTCACCTACGCGCTCAAGACCGTCGACGACGCCGAACGCCTGCGCGCCCAGATCGTGCGCTGCTTCGAGGAGGCGCACACCACCACCGACCTCGAGCGCCGCAAGAACCTGCTGAGCTTCATCGTCATCGGCGCCGGCGCCACCGGCGTCGAGCTGGCCGGTCAGATCAAGGAGCTCGCAGGCCGCTACTTCGAGCAGTCGATCCGCGGCGTCACCGCCGACGACGTCACCGTCACCCTCGTCGAGGGTGCGGGTGTCGCGATGCCCGCGTACGGCGGCAAGCTCAGCGAGTACACCAAGCAGTCGCTGGAGAAGTCGGGGGTCGAGGTCGTCCTCAACACCCTGGTCACCGACATCGACGAGCACGGCGCCACCTTCAAGGCGCACGGCAGCGAGACCGGTGAGCGCCGCACCGCCGAGACCATCGTCTGGTCGGCCGGCGTGCAGGCCAACGACTTCGCGTCGGCGCTCGCCGAGCGCACCGGCTGCGAGACCGACCGCGCCGGCCGGCTGCTCGTCAACCCCGATCTCACCGTCGGCGGCCGCGCCGACATCTTCGCGGTCGGTGACATGACGTCGCTGAACAACCTGCCCGGCCAGTCGCCCGTCGCGATGCAGGGCGGACGCCACGTCGCGGCCACCATCCTCGGAAAGACCAAGCGCGGCACGCCCTTCAAGTTCCGCGACAAGGGCTCGATGGCGATCATCAACCGCTTCCGTGCCGTTACCAAGGTCAAGAGCATCGAGCTCACCGGCTTCGTCGCGTGGGTGCTGTGGCTCGCAGTCCACATGGTGTACCTGGTGGGCTTCCGCAACCGCTACGTCGCGGTGATGTCGTGGTTCGGTTCGTTCCTCGGCCACCGGCGTCCGCACTTCCACTACGCGCAGGAGATCGGGCCGATCGAAGCGCCCGATGCGCACGCCGCCGACGACCGACCCGCGAAGGTCGCCGCCTAGCTTCACGAACAACGGGCGGTTACTGCGACATCGGCCGAGTGCCGAGCGCAGTAACCGCCCGTTTCGGCTAGGCGAGGGCGCGCAGTGCGGCGTCGCGCAGGTCGTGCTTCTTGACCTTGCCGGTTGCCAGGCGCGGCAGATGGTCGCAGAAGTCGATCGTCTTCGGCACCTTGTACTTCGCGAGGTGCTCGCGGACGTAACCGCGGAGTGCTTCCGCCGTGGCGTCGTCGGCCGGCACACCGGGATCGAGTTCGACGACGGCGTGCACGTACTCGCCCATCTCCGGATCGGGGAGGCCGAAGACCGCGACGTCGGCGACGTCGGGGTGCGCCGACAGGCACGACTCGATCTCGGCCGGGTAGATGTTGACGCCGCCGGAGATGATCATGAACGACTTGCGGTCGGTGAGGAACAGGTAGCCGTCCGCGTCGATGTAGCCGACGTCGCCGACCGTGGACAGGCGCGGGTTGCTCGGGTGCCGGGAGTCGGCGGTCTTGTCGGCGTCGTTGTGGTACTCGAACGGCACGACGTCACGCTCGAAGTAGATGGTGCCGATCTCACCGGCCGGCAGGGGGTCGCCGGCCTCGTCGCACACGACGGGCGTGCCGAGCACCGGGCGGCCGACCGAACCCGGACGCTCGAGCCATTCGCTCGCGGTCAGGAACGTCATGCCCATTCCCTCTGTGCCCGAGTACAGTTCGCTGACGATCGGGCCCAGCCAGTCGATGGTCGCACTCTTGACGGCGGGCGGGCACGGCGCAGCGGAGTGCAGGAAGTCCTGCAGCGACGACACGTCGAACGCCGTGCGTTCGGCCTCCGGCAGCTTGAGCAGTCGCACCATCATCGTCGGTACGACCTGGGTGTGCGTGATCGAGTACTTCTCGATCGTCGCCAGGAACTCGCGGGCGTCGAAGCGCTCCATGAGCACGACGGTGGCGCCGACCGCGTGCGCGCCGGCCGACCACTGCAGCGCGGCGGAGTGGTACATCGGCGCGGGAACGAGGTACGTCGACTGATCGGTCATCTTCAGCAGTGTCTGTGCGAAGTAGCCGACGTTCATGCCGCGCGGGTCGTCGATCGTGATGCCGCTGAGGGGGCGCCGAATGCCCTTGGGACGACCCGTGGTTCCCGACGAGTACAGCATCATGTCGCCGCGGGGTTGCTCGGCGAGCGGCACCGGTTCGAATGTCGCCATCGACTCCTCGTACGACTCGAAGCCGTCGACGACGCCGTCCATCATGAACAGGTGCGGCCGGTCGGCGAGTTCGTCGACGATCGCGGTCGCGAGGTCGGCGAGCCGGTGCGTGGTGACGATCAGCTGTGCCTGGCAGTCGGTGACGATGTACGCGGCCTCGTCGGCGGTGAGGTGCCAGTTGACGGCCGTGATGTAGAGCCCGGAGCGCACCGCAGCCCAGTACACCTCGAGGAACCGCGGATGGTTCTCCGCGAGGATCGCGACGTGGTCACCCTTCCGCAGTCCGAGCGCGAACCACTGCTGCGCCAGTCGATTCGAGCGGTCCTCGAGCTCGCGATAGGTCACGACCTCGCCGGTGGGCGCGAAGACGACCGCGGGTCGATCGGGGGCTGTCGCGGCGTGGAATCCGGGGTACATCTAGAGAAGCCTCCTGGGTGTCTGAGTCGTTGTGCCGGGCAGCACGGTGATACTCGACGCGTGTCCGGTGTCACAGCGTGGACGGGGCGTCGCGTAAATGAAACGAGAATCTCGTTCAGCGGGACCTGTGCGGTCGCGACGCGACCAACCACGCGGTCGCGACGACGGTCGCGCAGCCGACGAGTTGCAGGGCGGTGGGCCGTTCGCCGAGCAGGATCATGGCGGCCGCGATCGCCAGGACCGGTTGCAGGAGCAACAGTGTCGCGCCGACCTCGGGCGCGAGACGGGGGAGGGAACGACCGAGCAGCATCCAGCCGACCACCTGCGCCGACACGGCCAGCGCCGCGAGCCAGCCGAATGCGGCCCAGCCGGGCGTCAGGTCGACGCCGCCCCACGTCGATCCGAGTGCGGAGCCGACGACACCCGCCGCCGCGGTCGAGAACAGGACCTGCGTCCCGGCGGTGTCCGCGGAGCCCCGACCGCCGACGACGAAGATGTATCCCGCGTACGCGACACCCGACAGCAGGGCCAGGGCGGTACCCCACAGCAGGTCGGGGCCCGTCGACCCGGTGTCCGCGATGCCGGCGGTGAGCGCGATCCCGGCGAACAACACCGGGACGACCGCGACGAACCGGACCGGAATCCGGGTGCCCAGGAAGACGAACGACAGCAGTGGCACCACGACCACCTGGACGTTCACGAGCACCGTGGAGATGCCCGCGCCCACGAGCATGATGGCCTGCGACCACAGTGCGAAGTCGACACCGAGCAGGGCGCCGGCGACGACGAACCGCGCCGTGTCACCGCGGCTCGGCCTCGTGCCGCGGCGGTACTCCATCCATGCGAGCACGGCCAGCGGCGGCAGTGCCAGTGCGCAGCGGAAGAACACCGACGTCGCGGGGGAGACGTCGGCGAGACGGATGAACACCGCGGTCAGCGAGATGCTGGCGGCGCCCGCGACGGCGAGCGCGCGGGGGTCGGCGACCCGGCGGCGGGCCCGGTGGGGCGCCGCCGGGGCGCTGCGGAATTCGACGATTTGCACGCGGTCAATTGTTGGCTCTACCTGCATAAACAACAACTAAGAAAGATTTCTCAAGATTCGGTAGTGTTGCTTCCGTGTTGAACCTCGACCGAGTGCGTGCGCTGTGCGCGGTGGCCCAGTGCGGGTCGGTCGCGGCGGCAGCGCGGGTCCTGCACGTCACGCCGTCGGGGGTGTCGCAGCAACTGGCGAAGCTCGAGCGCGAGGTCGGCGTCGCGCTGCTCGAGCCGGCGGGGCGCGGGGTGCGCCTGACGCCCGCGGGGGAGCTACTGGCCCGGCGCGGCGGCGAACTGCTGGCCCGCGCATCCGGAGTCGCAGCGGAGATCGCCGCGATGCGCAGCGAGGTGGTGGGACCTCTGCGCTTCGGGGCGTTCGTGACCGCGTCGCGGCTGGTGCTCCCCTCGGCGGTCGGGGCGCTGCTGTCCCGGTATCCGCTTCACGTGACGGTGACCGAGGCCGAGACCGAGGTGACCCTCGAATCCGTCGTCCGGGGGCGCATCGACGTCGGTGTCGTCGACAGCTGGGAGTCGGCTCCGGTCGACATCCCCGGGCACCTGGAGTCTCGGCTGATCCACCACGACACCGCCGACCTCGCCCTGCCCCTCGACCACCCGCTCGCCCGGAACACCGAGGTGCCGCTGTCGAGTCTCGCGGACATGCCCTGGGTCGCTTGGGGGGCCGGCACCGCGTTCCACGAGTGGCTCGTGCTCACACTGCGTCGGCAGGGGTTCGAACCGCGGGTGGACTTCGAGGCGTCCGACGTCTCGACACACCTCGCGTTCGCGGCGGCCGGACTGGCCGCCGCGCTGGTGCCCCGTCTGGCGATCGACCGGGCGCCGGACGGTGTGGCGTTGGTGGCGACCGAACCGCGCCTACACCGCGACATCTACGCGGTCTGGCGGGCCGACGGCGCCGGCCCCGCCGTGCGCGCGGGGATCGACGCGGTGCAGGACGCGTTCGGCCGCAGGGGAACTCAGTTCGCCCGCTGAGACCGACTGTGCTCGACACCCAGGTCGCGGGGGCAGTAGCCCACCGGATAGCCGGGATACGTCCGATTGTTCGGATCGGTCGCTGCTGCCGATACCCGGCGCCTGGGCAGCAGCCGGACCACCGCCGATCGTGCCCGCAGACCCGTCTCGGCCGCCGCGCGCACGCGCGGAGATCCCTTCGGGAACCCGAACGCGGCCGCCATGCGATCGTCGATCAACGCGTACACCGCCGCCGCGACCGGTGCGGCGAGGAATCTCGGGTACCACGACTGGAACAGCGTCAGCGTGTACGTGCCGATGCGGTGGTTGTCGTCGCTGTAGACGAACTTCTCCCGTTCGTAGTCCATCTTGAACCGCTGGAAGTCCTGGTACGAATCGGGGATGTCCTTGATTCCCATGCGGATTCCCACCTGGCGGTAGAAGTGGAACGATGCGAGCCGCTCGTGGGGGTGTAACCGGCGCCAGCCGTAGCGGTCGATCCAGTCGATCGGGTCGTACACGAAGGTCGACAGCACGTACAGCATGTCGTCGTTCGCGATCGAGTACCGACCGTGCATCCGGTTGATGTTGCGGAGAGACTCCCGACCGCGCGGCGAGTCGTAGCCGTGCTCGACGAGTTCGCTCATCAGGAGCGCGGTGTCGTCGTAGCGCTTCTGGGGACGTTTCTCGAACTCTCCTGTGCGGGCCAGTAGTTCGGAGATCGTCGGTACGCAGTACGTCCGGAACAGTGCGAACTCGAGGGAGCGCTGGTAGTCCCACGGGAACTCGTATCCCGAGGTGATGCGCAGGATGTCCTGGTGCTGGGTCACGGGGTCGAGGCCCTCGATGACCTTCACCCATCCCTGCCGCCCCGGCCGGGGGTGCGGGTCGCGATCCGGGGCGGGGAAGACTCCGGCGCGGCGACCGTTGGTGAGGGTCATCGCGGTCACCGTCCGTGCCGGGCCTTGAGCATCCACGCGGAGATCTTCATGTCGCGCGCGGACCGCTCGAGTGTCAGCAGATTCAATGGTGCCGAGAACTTCTGGACGGTGACGGACTTGGGCCGACTGAACTCGCGCAGGCCGTCCGCGCCGTGGATGCGGCCGAACCCGGACTCGCCGATGCCGCCGAACGGCAGCGACGGGATTCCGGCGAACCCGAGCACCGAGTTCACCGAGACCATGCCGGTGCGCAACCGGTCCGCGATGTCCTTGCCGCGGCTGCGGTTCGAGGTGAAGACCGATGCGCCGAGGCCGTACGACGTGGCGTTCGCGCGCTCGATGCCCTCTTCGATGTCGCGGACCTTGTTGACCACGACGGTCGGGCCGAACGTCTCCTCACACACCGCCGACGACGATTCCGGTACGTCGGTGAGGATTACCGGGTCGACGAATCGATCGTGGACCGAGTCGATTCCTCCGATCACCGCCCGGGCGCCCCTGTCCAGGGCGTCGGCGATGTGATTGCGGACGACGTCGGCCTGGCGCGGCAGCGTCATCGGGCCGTAGGTGTCGGCGTCGGATCCGCCCGGCCGGACGCGCTCGACGGCGGCGGTGAACTTGTCGAGGAACTGGCGGTACACCGGTTCGGCGACATAGATGCGCTCGACGCCGGCGCACGTCTGGCCGGCATTGCCGAAGGCGCCGAACGCGGCGAACTCCACGGCCTTGTCGAGGTCGGCGTCCTCGGCGACCAGCATCGCGTCCTTGCCGCCGCACTCCGCGACCAGGGGAGTGAGGGTCTCGGCGCACACCGCCATGACCTTGCGGGCCGTGGGGCCGGACCCGGTGAAGGCGATCTTGTCGACGCCCGCGCGGCACAGGTCCGCGCCCGTCGCACCGAGTCCCGTGATCACCTGCAGTACGGGCTGGGTGGGCGCGAGGGAGTTCCACTTGTCCTCGAGCCACTTGCCGACGCCCGGCGTGAGCTCGCTGGGCTTGAAGACGATCGCGTTGCCGGCGGCGAGGGCGTACGAGATGGACCCCATCGGCGTGTAGACGGGGTAGTTCCACGGTCCGATGACGCCGACGACCCCGAGCGGCTTGTAGCCGAGCGTGGCCGACTGGTTGGCGCTCACCAGCCCGGACGGTACCCGGCGCGGCCTGAGGACCTTCTTCGCGTTGCGGGCGGCCCAGTCGAGGTGCTCGACGGCGAGCATCACCTCGAGCAAGGCGTCGTCGTGCGGTTTTCCGGTTTCGGCGGAGATCACCCGGGCCAGGCCGTCACCGTCCGAGGCAATGGCCCTCTTGAACTCCAGGAGCCAGTCGCGGCGGCCGCGGAAGCCCTGCGCATCCCACCACCTGGCCGCACCGCGCGCCCGCTCGACGGCGGCGCGCACGTCCGGTGCGGTCGCGACGGGGTACTCCGCCAAGGTCTCACCCGTGCGGGGGTCGAGGCTAGCGAAGGTGGTCGGTGCGCCGTCGCGGGTGGGGGCGGTGGGTGATCCGGGTGCAGCGTCGCTCGAAGACAGTTCTCGGGTCATGTCACGCTTCCTCCGTGCCGGGGATCGCATCACATATATGTGATGTGATTTACTGTGTTGACGCTCACACTATTGGTCCCGGCAGATGTGGACAACCCCCACGCGCGGCATCCGCACCGGATCGGGGCGTTCGAGCCCCCGCTTCACTCGACTCTTCGCAGGCAGGAGCACATCAGATGACGATCGACTTCACCTCCGAGCAGCAGGACTTCGCGCAGGCCGTGGCCGCGTTCTGCCGCAAGGAGTGCGGTACCCGGGAGCAGCGTGACGCGCTCACCGGCCGTGGCGAGCACAACCACAATCAGGATCTGTACCTGAAGATGGCCGACCTGGGCTGGCTCGGCGTCACGGTGCCCGAGGAGTACGGCGGCTCGGCCGGTACGGCGGTCGACATGTGCATCCTGTTGGAACAGGCCGCCCGTGGAATGGCGCCGATCGGCGGTATCGGCCCGACGCTCATCACCGGCGCCGCATACGCCAAGTTCGGCACCGACGCCCAGAAGGAGGCCGTGCTCGGGGGCATCGTCCGGGGTGCGTCCGAGTCGATCTCGATGTCCGAACCGGAGGCCGGCTCCGATGTCGGGAATCTCAGCTGCCGGGCCGAGAAGGTGTCCGGCGGCTGGCTGATCAACGGACAGAAGACGTGGTGTTCCAACGCGCACATCGCCGAGAACATCCTCCTGGTGGCGCGGACCGACCGCAGCGGCTCGAAGCACGAGGGACTGACGATGTTCCACCTCCCGGCCGACACGCCGGGGCTCAAGATCAGCGGCATCGCCACGATGGGAGGCAAGGAGGTCAACGATCTGTACCTCACCGACGTGCTGCTCCCCGACGACGCGGTGGTCGGCGAGGTGGGCCAGGGGTGGACCCAGCTGATGACCGGACTCAACATCGAACGCCTGATCCTCGGCGCCATGATGCTCGGCACCGCGCAGCGGGCGTTCGACGATGCGCTCGAATTCGTCACGCAGCGAAAGCAGTTCGGGCGTCCTGTCGGGACCTTCCAGGTTCTGCGGCACCGTATCGCCGATCTGGCCACGGAGATCGAGTGCACCCGGCTGCTGGTGTACAACACGGCGCGGCTGGTCGACGACAATCCGACGAAGATGTTCCCCCGCGAGGCCTCCATGGTGAAGCTCAAGGCCACCGAGACCGCCAAGAAGGTGGCGCTCGAGGGCATGCAGATGATGGGCGGCTACGGGTACGCCACCGAATTCGACATGGAAGGCCACGTCCGCAGGACGTTGGTCTCGTCGATCTACGGCGGTACCAACGAGATCCAGCGCGACATCATCGGCAAGACGTTCGGGCTGTAGGGAGACGACATGGCTGCGCCGGCCCGGCCCACGGCCCCGCTTCGCCGGACCCAACTCTCCGACGACGTGGCAGCACACCTGCGTGGCGCCGTCATGTCGGGCCGGCTCCGTCCGGGCACCTTCGTCCGTCTCGACGAGACGGCGGCCGAACTCGGGGTCAGCGTCACCCCGGTACGGGAGGCGCTGCTGACGCTCCGGGGGGAGGGGATGATCGAGTCGGTCCCCAACCGCGGATACGTCGTCTCCCCGTTGGACCGGGACGACGTCTACGACATCTTCTGGCTGCAGGGCCGGATCACGGTGGAACTCGCAGTCCGTGCCTCCCGGTCGGCGGACGCCGGCGATCTGGCCCGACTCTCGGCCCTCAACACGGTGCTGCGCGACGCGGTCGAGGCGACCGACCCGGAGCGGATCGCCGAGGCCGAGTACGAGTTCCATCGGGAGCTGTGTCGCATCGCGGGCGGCCCCAAGCTCGCATGGTTCCTCGCCAGCGCGGCCCGCTACACCCCGTACCAGCTGTACGCGGCCGATGCCGCGTGGGGAGCGCTCGCCGTGCGGACGCACGCCGACCTGATCGCGGCGATCGGTGCGAGCGATCGCGCCGCCGTCGTGCGGCACACTCGGATCCAGTTCGACGACGCGGCCGACCGGCTCGTGGCGCACCTCGAGCGGATCGGGATCTGGGAATCACCGACAACCGTCCATCACCCGACGAAAGCGATGAACGATGACGATCGATGCCACCGCTCGACCCAGCCGAGCGCTGCCCGAGCCCGTGGACCCGTCCACCGGATCACTTGACCTCGCCGACTTCGTGGGCGAGTCCATGCTGTTGATCGGCGCCGGAGCCACCGTCCTGCTGCAGTTGGCGCTGCCGGGGGTCGGCAGGGGCGTCGCCGAACACAGCACGACGCTCGAGCGCCCGCTGGATCGGCTGCGCACCACCATGACCTACGTGTACGCCGTCACCCTCGGCACGCCCGAGGAGAAGCAGGAGGTGGTGCGGCTGGTGAACAAGGCGCACGTTCCCGTGCGGTCCGAACGGTACAACGCGTTCGATCCGGAACTGCAGCTGTGGGTGGCGGCGACGTTGTACCGCAACGGCTCCGACATGTACCGGCGATTCTTCGGTGAGGTCGCGGATGCCGACGCGGAGCGGCTGTACCGACAGTCCGCGGTGTACGGGACGGCGTTGCAGGTCAAGGACGACATGTGGCCGGCCACCCGCGCCGAGTTCGACGCGTACTGGGACCGAATGATCGAGACGGCCGAGGTCGACGACCAGGTGCGTGCGTACGTGCGCGGACTGCTCTCCGGCGGCAGGGCGCCGTTGCCCGTCCGTCTGACGATGCCGCTGCAGCGCTTCTTCACGATCGGGCTGCTGCCGCCCCGGGTGCGGGACCAGTTCGCGCTGCCGTGGAGTCCCCGCGATCAGCGCCGCTTCGACCGTCTCATGACGGTGCTCCCCGCCGTCTACCGGCGGGTGCCGCGGCCGCTCCGGCAGGTCACAGCCACGTTCTACCTGCGCGACATGCGCCGCCGGCTCGCGGCACACCGACACCTGATCTGATCGTCGACGTCGCGTTCGGGCGCTCCGGGGTCAGAGCGCGACGTCCCGCTCCAGTCCGAACCAGAAGTGCTCGTCGCCGTCGAACACGAGCTTGCCCTTGCCGTTCATGACGCCGATCACGGTGTCGTCGTCGACCTTCTTGAAGTGGTCGAACACCGGCATACCGTCGTAGACCATCGTCGCGGTCACCTCGCCGCGGAACAGGACCTCCCACAGGCTGGCCTCGCCGTGACCGGTTCCGATGTCGGAGAACAGCTGCCCGTCGTCCCCGCGGCACAGCAGCGGTTGGACGTCGGATTCGCTCGCGAACGCTTTGCCGTACCAGTGGGCGCGCTCGAGCAGCGCGCTCGTGCGGTGGCCGGTGGCGAAGGCGAATCCCCGCCAGCGATACCCGACGAGGTCTCGTGGACGGCACGGCGCCAGCCGGTCCCAGAGCGCATCCAATTCCCGCGGATCGATCCGGTCGGTGCGCGCGCGCAGCGCCGCCACCTCGTCTCGTACGTTCATGTTCGTCCTCCGGTGTCGTTGTCCGCGAACGTGAGTACCGCCTTGACCACCTCACCGGACCGTGTCGCGGACATCGCGTCGTCGATCCGGTCGATCGGAAACGTTCGTACCAGTTTCTCGACCGGGAAGCGACCCTGACGCCACAGGTCGACCAGCATCGGCAGGAAGACCAGTGGATCGGCATCGCCCTCGATGACACCGGTGAGCGTCCGCCCGTGCAGGAGGTGACCCTGGTCGATCGTCATCGGATTGCGTCCGGGTCGCAGGCCGAGCGTCGCACAGGTTCCCGGCGGGCGCAGCGACGACAGTGCCTGACGGACAACCTGTTCGGTACCGACCGATTCCACCGCGAAATCGACGCCGCCGCCGGACTCTCGCCGGACCGCCCGCGCGACATCGTCGGTAGCGACGGGGGACAGGGCCACCGTCGCGCCGAGCTCGAGAGCGAGCTCCCGGCGGGCCGGGAGCGGGTCGACGGCGACGACGGTCTCGCACCCGGCGACACGAGCGGCCATGACCGCGGACATTCCCACGGCGCCGAGGCCGAACACCGCGATCGCGGATCCGGGCGCCGGGCGGAGCACGTTCAGGACGGTGCCGGCCCCGGTCTGCAGGCCGCAGCCGAGCGGCCCGGCAAGTTCGACGGGCACGTCACGGGGGAGACGGACCGCGTTGCGGGCGGAGGCCACCGCGTACGACGCCATCGAAGACTGCCCGAACCAGTTGCCGTGCACGGCATCACCGTGGACGTCGGTCAGTGTGGTGCTTCCGTCCGCTCGGACGCCCCCGTAGTTCAGTGCGGCGGAGTTCTCGCAGTAGGCGGGCCGCCCGTCGGCGCAATTGCGGCAGCCCCGGCACGAGTCGAACCCGAGGACCACCGGGTCGCCGGGGGCGAGTCCGGTGACCGCGGCGCCGACAGCCTCGATGACACCCGACCCCTCGTGGCCCAGCACCGCCGGCAACGGGAACGGGACACCACCGTCCGCGGCCGTGAGGTCGGTGTGGCAGATACCCACACCGTGGATGCGCACCAGTACCTCGTCGCTGCGAATCTCCGGCACCCGCACGGATTCCAGGCGGAGAGGCTCGCGGTGCGCGCGAAGTACCGCGGCGGTGGCGGACACGGTCACGTGCGGCTCGCTGCGCCGAACAGAGTGGCGAGCATGAGCTCCTGGACCCGGGCTTCGTTGGCCGCGGTCGGCTCGAAGTGCATGACGCGGCCCACGTCGAGCACCAGACTCAGAGCCGCGTGGACGAGGAAGCGGCACTCGGGCACGGACAGATCTGGTCGGGCCTCGCCGAGAAGTCGCGCCCATTCTTCAACGTTGAGCCGCTGAGTGTTTCGCAGATCCGTGCGTTGGGGCGCCGGCAGGCTTCCGATCTCTGCGAAGTACACACTCATGAGCTCGGACTGCGCGAACGACAGGCGCACGTAGACCTCGACGAGCGACTCCAGGGCCTGCTGCGGGGTGCTGGAGTCGCCCAGAGCGGTGCTGACCGCCACGGCCAGACGCTCCGCCGCTCGATGGAAAGCCGCGGCGAGGAGGTCCGACTTGCTCGCGAAGTGGCGATAGACCCCGGAGGCGTTGATGCCGGCGGCCTGACCGATCTCCTCGATGCTCACCTCGTGGTAGCCGTGGGCGTGGAACAGCAGGATCGCTTCGTTGAGCACCACTTCCCGCTTGTTGGACAGCGGAATTCCGGAGTTCCGTGCGTGGGTGTCGGCGGGCTGCGACTCGGCGGGAAGATCGGTGCGCGCGATCGATCGGCACGCGTCGAGCAGAAGCCGCTCGAGTCGTCGCACCGGCAGGGCGGCCCGGTGGACCGTGATGCTCCCTACCGCGCCGAGGATCGCGACGCAGATCTGTACCGAGTCGCGGTGGCTGATGTCGGGCCGGATCTCCTCGAGTGTTGCGCCGATACGGCGGTTGACCGCCTCGATCGCGCCGAGGACCGACGCACGGTCGGGCGGTTCGAGGTAGCGGCTCTCCCAGCGGTAGAGCCCGGCCGTCCGACGATTGGCGACGGTGGTTCTGATGGCCGCGAGGATCTGGTGGTCCAGCCGTTCGACCGGGTCGGTGACATCCTGGTCGGCCTCGTCCTGCGCGACGGCCCTCTCCAAGGCTGCGGCGAGCTCCGTCGCGGCCTGGGAGAACAGTGCGTACTTGTTCGGGAAGTGGCGATACAGGGCAGGCCCGGAGATGCCGACGGACGAGGCGATCTCGTCGATACTGACGCCGTGGTAGCCGCGCTCGGTGAAGGCCTCGGCGGCCACCGCCGCGATCTGCGCCTTCCGGTTCTTCGGCCGGCGTCGCACCTCGGCAGTGGGCACGTGCTGTACGTCGATGCGAACACGCCCAGTGCGGGTTCCGGTCTTCGTCCGCTCCGTCACCGAACCTCCTGACGCGTGGGGACTGGTGCCGGAAGCATAGCTCACAGGTGAGGCGTCGTGACCCGACTTGTCGACCTGGATTTCTCCGTCGGCCAATTCAATTCGCCTGCAGACGAGGGGTTGACAAACAAGTCGATCGCCACGAAAGTTAACGCCGATTCTTGGATTGGTTCGACCGGATCCCGTAGGTCGGACGCGTCACCGCTCACGACGGCGACAGCCGTACAGCGTCTGCTCTCCCGTCTGTTTTCTCTGCTGTTCTCCAGTCACAGTTCCGTGCCGGGCGCCTGCGCCCGATCAAGGATCCGAGGAGGTCCATGTGAGAACCCGCTTCACGGAGATGTTCGGAGTACGTCACCCCGTCGTCCAGGGCGGCATGATGTGGGTGGGACGCGCCGAGCTGGTCGCTGCGGTGGCCGAGGCGGGTGCGCTCGGGTTCCTCACCGCACTCACGCAGCCGACGCCGGGTGATCTGGCGAAGGAGATCGAACGGACCCGGCGCCTCACCGACGCCCCCTTCGGCGTCAATCTCACTATCCTTCCGTCGATCTCACCACCGCCCTACGAGGAGTACCGAAAGGTGATCATCGACGCCGGAATCAAGATCGTGGAGACGGCCGGCGCAAATCCCGTGGACCACCTGCCGCACTTCGAGGACGCGGGCGTCAAGGTCATCCACAAGTGCACCAGTGTGCGGCACGCGCTCGAGGCCGAGCGGATCGGCGTCGACGCGGTCAGCATCGACGGTTTCGAGTGCGCGGGGCATCCAGGGGAGGACGACGTCCCCGGGCTCGTGCTCATCCCGGCCGCCACCCGCCGGTTGAGCATCCCGGTCATCGCGTCCGGGGGCATCGCCGACGCGCGAGGCCTGGTCGCGGCGCTCGCACTCGGAGCCGACGGGATCAACATGGGAACTCGGTTCATGTGCACGGTGGAAGCGCCGGTGGCGCAGGAGGTCAAGGAGCGCATCGTCGCGAACAGCGAGCTGGACACACGGCTGATCTTCCGGACACTGCGCAACACCGCGCGCGTCGCGGCCAACACGGTGAGCGCAGAAGTGGTCGACATCGAGGCCGGGGGTTGCGAGTTCGCCGATATCGCGCACCTGGTGGCAGGAGCTCGGGGCAGGCGCGTGTTCGAGGACGGTGACCTGGATGCGGGCATCTGGACGGCCGGTCAGAGTCAGGGGCTGATCGAGGACATTCCCACGTGCGCCGCACTGGTTCGGCGGATCATCGGAGAAGCCGAGGCGATCATCCGCGACCGGCTCGCCGGCGCGATCGAGGAAGGGGTTCGGGTATGACCGCGACGACGGGCGAGGGACTGCAGCGGAAGCTTCGGGAATCCGTTCTCGAACTGTCGATCTCACGACCGGACCGGATGAACGCCGTCGACATGCCCACGATGCGTGAGCTCGGTGCGGCGATTCGCGAAGCCGGACACGACCCGAGTGTGCGCTCGGTCCTGATCACCGGCTCGGGAACTGCGTTTTGTACGGGTGCCGATCTGGCTGCAGCCGCGACGAATCCGGCCGATCCCGCAGTCGTCATGGACGTCGCCAACGAGGTGATCCGAGCGATCGTCGAGGCTCCCGTTCCCGTCGTCGCGGCGGTCAACGGCCCGGCGGCGGGGGTGGGGGTGTCCATCGCGCTCGCAGCCGACCTCACGTACGCGGCGGACAGCGCATACTTCCTGCTCGCGTTCGTCGGCATCGGGCTCATGCCCGACGGCGGGTCGAGTGCCCTCGTCTCTGCGTCGATCGGTCGGGCGAAGGCCGCCGAACTGGCGCTGCTCGGGGAGCGGTTGCCCGCAATCGAGGCGGATCGGCTGGGGCTCGTGTCGAGGGCGCTGCCCGACGACGAACTGCTCGACCACGCCCGGGCTGTGGCGGCCCGGCTCGCGGCCGGTCCGCGCCGCGCCCTCGAACTCACCAAGCGCGCTCTCACGGCCGGCACACTCGCGGCCCTCGACGACGCGCTCGAACGCGAGAAAGTGGGGCAGTCGGAACTGCTCGCCTCCGCCGACTTCGCGGAAGGCGCCGCCGCGATGTTGCAGAAGCGTTCGCCTCGTTACCGGTAGCAATGGAATCCCGGCCTACTTCGACCGCGTGATCGTACCCGCCAGGAGGGCGATTCCGGGGCGGCACGCGATCGAAAAGACCCTGGAAACAGCGTGTTCCGCGCAGGCGGGAGCGCCGTCGCACCAGACTCTGCGGGATCGAAGTCGGCCCGAGAATCGCAATTAACAAATCGCGCCTCGAAACCACTCAAAGCATGTAATCTGCCTCACATCGAACCATGGGTCCGGTCACGTCGGGAGGACCCGCCACGCACGAGAGGAACCCTCGATGGTCACTTCCGCTGCTGTGCCCGCCGCCTTGCTCGAGGCGCAGCGATCCCGTCGAACCAACTGGAACAACCAGGTGGCTCGGCACGCCCGCATGATTCCGGATCGTCCGGCGCTGCGCTTCCAGGGCGCGTCGATCACGTGGTCCACCCTGCACGACCGGGTCGAGCGGCTCGCGGACGCGCTGTCCCGGCGCGGCGTCGGGTTCGGCGATCGGGTGCTGATCCTGATGCTGAACCGGCCCGAGTACCTCGAGACGGTGTTGGCGGCCAACGCGCTCGGCGCGATCGCAGTTCCCGTGAACTTCCGCATGACCGTCCCCGAGGTGGCGTTCCTGGTGCGCGACAGCGGGGCCCGCACCGTCGTCGCCGACACGACACTGGCGCCGCTCGCCGCCGCCGTGCGGGCCGAGACGGGCAGTCTGGAACTCTCCGTCACGGTCGGCGCCGAGACGACGGGCGACACCCTCGGGTACGAGGAACTGATCTCCGAGGCCGGCACTCCCCGTGCGGCGGTGGATGTTCCGGACGACACCCCGGCGCTCATCATGTACACGTCCGGCACCACCGGCCGGCCCAAGGGTGCGGTGCTGACCCACAGCAACATGGAAGCGCAGGCGCTCACCTGTATTCGTGCCTTCCAGCTGAACCGCCCCGACGACATCGGGTTCTGCGCGTCGCCGATGTTCCACATCGCGGCGCTGGGATCGATGGCCCCGAGCCTCATGCTCGGCCTCACCACCGTGATCTACCCGGTCGGTGCGTTCGATCCCGACACCCTGCTCGACGTCCTCGAGGAAGAGGCGGTCACCACGCTGTTCCTCGTGCCCGTGCAGTGGCAGGCGGTGTGTGCGGTTCAGCAGGCGCAACCCCGAAAGCTGAAGTTGCGCGGCATCTCCTGGGGGGCGGCGCCCGCATCGGACACGGTGCTGCGGGCGATGTCCGACACCTTTCCGGATGCCTCGAACGTCGCAGTGTTCGGGCAGACCGAGATGTCGCCCATCACGTGTGTGCTCGACGGCGAGGACGCGCTCCGCAAGCTGGGCTCGGTCGGCCGCGTGATCCCGACGGTCCAGGCGCGCGTGGTGGACGACGATATGAACGACGTCGCCCCCGGTGAAGTGGGGGAGATCGTCTACCGGGGCCCGACGATGATGCTCGAGTACTGGCAGAACCCGGCAGCTACCGCGGACGCGTTCCACGGCGGATGGTTCCATTCCGGTGATCTGGTGCGCGTGGACGACGAGGGGTTCGTCTACGTCGTCGACCGCAAGAAGGACATGATCATCTCCGGTGGCGAGAACATCTACTGCGCCGAGGTGGAGAACGCGCTCTTCGCACATCCGAAAATCCTCGAGGCGGCCGTGATCGGGCGTCCCGATGCCAAGTGGGGCGAGATCCCGGTCGCGGTCGTGGCGCTGCGACCGACCGCGGGCGGCGACCTCACTCTCGAAGAGCTACAGCCGTTCCTCGACAAGCAGTTGGCCCGGTACAAGCATCCCAAGGCCGTCGTCTGCGTGGAGGCCCTGCCGCGCAACGCAAGTGGAAAGGTCGTCAAGGGGCAACTGCGGGGCGGGGCGTCGTCCGTCGTCCAGGGGTGAGAGTGGGGCCTGACGGCGCGCGGTAGGGGCGCGCCGTCAGGACGAGGGTCGATACGGGACTGGGGAGGGCCGGGACATGACCTACGAATTGCCCACCGCGAAGGGGCCGGTGCAGGACGTCGCGCTCCAGGGCGGGTATCTCATCGGTTTCTCCGTGCAGGCGATGGTCTCGCTGGTACGGGCGGTGTTGCGCGGCCGACTGTCCCTCGAGGAAACGGTGAGACAAACCCTGTTCATCGGCAGGGTCAGCACCGGACCGTCTCTGCTGCTGATGGTCCCGATCGGAGTGTTCGTCGCAGTGTCGGTCGGTGAACTGGCCGGCCGGATCGGCGCCGGAGGCTATTCCGGCGCGGTGGTGGCGTTCATCATCGTGGGGCAGGCGTCGGCTTTGGTGTGCGCACTGATGATGGCGGGCGTCGCCGGTTCGGCGATCTGTACGGATCTGGGCTCGAGAAAGATCCGCGAGGAGATCGACGCCATGGAGGTCATGGGCATCGATGTGCTCGAGCGCCTCGTCGCCCCACGTCTGCTGGCCGCGGTCGTGGTGTCGGTGGCGCTGTGCGCGATGGTCACCTTCGGTGGCGTGATGGCCTGCTACCTGTACCACATCTTCGTGCAGCATCTCCCCGCCGGAACGTTCCTGGCGACGTTCAGCCAGTACGGCCGCACATCGGATTTCGTGATGGCGCTCGTCAAGGCCGCGATCTTCGCACTCACCTCGACGCTGGTCGCAACGTTCAAGGGACTGCATGCGAAGGGTGGCCCGCGGGGCGTCGCCGACGCCGTCAACGAGGCTGTCGTGATCGCCTTCGCCCTCGTGTTCATCGTGAACACGGCTCTGTCCGCGCTGTACACCGTGATCGTCCCGGCCGTGGGAGCGTATTGATGGTTGCCTTCGACACCCGGGTGCGTCTGCGCCGGGCGATGCGACCGGTGTCCTCGGTGCTCGACGGGCTCGCCGACATCGGCCGGCACGTCACGTTCTTCTTCCGCACCCTGGTCTCGCTGCCGTACGCGGCGACGCGGTATCGCAAGCACGTGCTGGCTCAGATCAGCGAGGTCAGTTTCGGGACCAACTCGGTGCTGTCCGGCGGCGGGACCATCGGGATCGTGTTCGCGATGTCGTTGGCGGCCGCGATGATGCTCGGTGTCGAGACCCACCGTGGCCTCGAACTGGTCGGTATGACAACCCTTTCCGGAATGCTTTCGGCCATCGCGAACACCCGCGAACTCGCCCCGGTGGTGGTCGCGATCGCGCTCGCGGCGAAGGTGGGCACCGGATTCACCGCGCAGCTCGGCGCCATGCGGATCTCCGACGAGATCGACGCGCTCGACTCGATGGGAGTGCGGTCGATCCCGTTCCTCGCCGGCACCCGGGTGTTGGCTGCGATGGTGTGCGTGCTCCCGATCTTCATGATCGGCTTACTCGCCAGCTATCTGTCGACCCGCCTGGTGATCGTCGTGTGGGGCGGCGCTTCGGCCGGCACCTACGACTACTTCTTCCACCTGGCGCTGTCACCGATGGATCTCGTCTACGCCGCGATCAAAGCCATCGTGTTCGCGGGTGTAGTTGCGCTGGTGCACTGTTCGTACGGCTACTTCGCGTCGGGTGGTCCGGCGGGTGTGGGGCAGGCTGCGGGGCGGGCGCTGCGCACCGCGATCCTCGCGATCGGAGTGTTGGACGTGCTCATGACGTTCGCACTGTGGGGCCTGGTCCCGACGATTCCCGGGATGGGGGTCTGACGTGGACGTGTACTCGCGCCACCGCACCGCGTTCGTCCTGCGCGGTGCGGTCGCCGTCTTGGTCGCGCTGGTGGCCGGGACGGCGATGGTGTTGCGGGGAACCGGTCAGCTGCACCGGGATCCGGAGGTGACCGTCGCGATTCCGGCCTCTGCGGGTCTCGTCAACGGCGAGGCGCCGGTCCGGTACAGCGGCGTCAACGTCGGACGCATCTCGGGAATCGACTCGGGTACCGAATCGTCGGTGGTCCGTCTCCAGATCGACGCCGACTCGATCGACCGGATTCCCGCCGCCGTCATGGCGCGCGTCGTCCCCCGAACCTTCTTCGGGGACATCTACATCCAGCTCGTCGACGATCCCGCCGGGAACCCGGGGGAGAGCCTGGCCGACGGTGACGAACTGCGAGCCGACACCGGACCGGACGCGGTGGCCCTGTACGCCGTCTACACCCGTCTGGTGGACATCCTGGACCGGATGCAGCCACAGCAGATGCAGGTCGCCCTGTCCGCGTTGTCACACGCGCTCGACGGCCACGGCGCAACGGTGGGCCGTATCGTCGACCGGCTCGACACGGCGTCGGAGGGGCTGACGCCGGCAGTGCAGACGTTCCTCGGCGCGACCCCCGACTTCCGGACCGTGCTGCAGGCGCTGGACGCGGCCGCCCCCGACGTGCTCACGACGCTGTCGTCGGCCACGAACGTGTCGCAGAGCATGGTCGACAACAGGACGGCGCTGAACGAGGCCATCGAGGCGGCAGCGAGTTTCGCACCGGTGATCACGGCGTTCGTCGGTGAGCAGCGAGATCGCATGGTGACGGTCCTCGATTCGGCCGGCACGATCCTGGCCACCACCGCGGCGAACCCGACGGGCCTGGTCGGCACGCTCGAGGGTGCGCGCACGTTCGGTGCGGCGGGAGGACGCGTTTTCGCCACCGGTCACTTCGACATCACCGCCGTGCCCACCTTCGCGGACCCCATGCCCTACACCGCGGCCGACTGCCCTGGCTACGGCACCCAGGCGGGCAATTGCGGTCCCGCGTCCGTCGACGGTGGAGCCGACGAGCAACCGGCCCTCCGGGTCATCGAGGAGCGACTGCTCGGTGACGCGGCCGGAGCGGCGCAGAACCCCGCGTCCACCTTGATGTTGGGGCCGCTCGTCCGTGGAACCGAGGTGCGGATCCGATGAAGCTCGGATGGGTCCCGATCGCGAAGGTGATCGGATTCTGCGCGGTGGGGGTGGCGTGTGCGTCGCTGGTCGCCAACACCCTCTCGGTTCCCGTGCGCGGCGACAGCCAGCGGTACACGGTGGAGTTCACCGACGTCGAGGGCCTCCACGAGGGCAACCCCGTCACGATGTCCGGGGTCCGGGTGGGCCGGGTCGACTCCATAGCCTTCGCGGACGCCGGGGGCGGGACCAGCAAGGCCGTCGTGGGAATCGAGGTGTCGTCGGACTACGCCCTGGACCGGAACACCACCGCGGCGGTGCGGTACGGCGACATGCTGGGTGCGCGCTACGTGTCGCTCGGCCTGCCGGAGGGGTCCGCGGTGGTACCGATCGGTGCGGCCGCTTTCGAGGCCCTCGAACCCGGCGGGGTGATCCCGATCGAACGCACCACCCCGCCGGTCGACCTCACCGCGCTCATGAACGGATTCGCGCCCCTGTTCGACGCGCTGGACCCGGCCGAGGTCAACACGCTGACTCGCGGGTTCGTGGAGACGTTCGACGGGCAGGGCGCCACCGTTTCGTTGCTGCTCGACCGGATCGCCACCCTCACCACCGATCTCGCCGACCGAGGCGGTGTGTTCGAGCAACTCCTCACCAACATGAATGTGCTGATGTCCTCGGTCGACCGCCGGCAACCGCAACTCGAACAGCTGATCACCGGACTGCGTGACATGAGCACGTCGGTGGTCGGCAGCAACGACAGCCTCGCAGTACTGCTCGACGACGGCAACCGAGCCGTCGCGTCGCTCGCGGCGGCATTGGCGCGTTCGCAGGGAACCTTCGGGGCGTCGATCACCGATCTGACGTCCGTGACCGAGGCATGGATCGCCGACACCCCGGCCTTCGAGCAGTTCGTCGCGAAGATGCCGCAGTTCGCGGACGGGGTCAACCGGATCAGCGCTTACGGCGGGTTCGTGAGCTTGTACCTGTGCAACTTCGTCCTGCAGGCCGGCGACGTCGAGGCGAACATCTTCGGTAGTACCCACTCGGAGGTGTGCCGATGATGTTCCTGGTCAGGGTGATCGACGTCGTCGTCGGCGCGTGGCTGTTCCTGATCCGCGGTGAGCGGCGTCCCGGATCCGGCACCCCGCTCGCACTCGGAGCGATCGGCATCGTGCTGCTCGTGGCCGGTCTCGCGGCGGCGATCGGTATTCCGAAGCTGTGGTACCTGTCCCGGACCAGCCCGTACTCGGCGGAGCTGGCGAATGCGAGCGGTCTGTCCGACGGTGACCCCGTCTACGTCGCCGGTGTCCCCGCGGGGCGCGTCGAAGGTATCGACCTCGCCGGGGACCATGTGCGCGTGGACTTCCGGCTGGACAACGGGCAACCGCTCGGCAACCGGACCACCGCCACGGTGCGTCTCGAGACCGTGCTCGGCAAGCGTTATCTCGAGGTGGTTCCGGCCGGCGTCATCGAGGAGAGCCCCGATGGGGCCGCAGCCGACGTCATTCCGCTCGCCCGGACCACGGTGCCCTACAGCCTCGACGACGTCAGCCAGGATGCGACCGACGCCGCCACCCGGATCGACACGGCGTCACTGGAAGCGATGATGACGACGCTGTCGGAGGTGATGCCCGACGATCCGGAGCAGCTCGGCCGGGCCCTCGCCGGCATCAGTGGGGCATCGGCCGTGGTCTCCCGGAACGCCGAGCAGATCGACCAGCTGCTGGCGATGTCCCGGTCACTGTCCGATCTTGCGGTTCGACAGGGTGATTCGCTCACCACGACGGTCGCGAATGCGCAGACGATCGTCCGCACACTCGCGGTGCGCAAGGAGGTCGTCACCAGGCTGGTCGAGAACCTGCGCTCTGTGCTGTCGACCCTCACGACCACCTACACCGAACACGAGGAGGAGTTCGGGCAGATGACGGCGAACCTCGTCGAGGTGACGAATACGTTGCAGCGCAACGCCGATCACATCGGACAGATCCTCGACAAGCTCCCGCGCGCCCTGCGGGCGGCCACCGACGCGACGGGCAACGGGACGTGGACGGACGTCACCGCCCCCGCCGCAGTGGTGCCCGACAACCTGCTGTGCGCGCTCGGCGTGATGCAGGGGTGCCGATGACCGCCCCGACGCGCCCGCGCAGGGTCGGCAGGATCGCCTTGGTGCTGATTCTGGTGTCGGCAGTCGCGGCGGGTGCGTGGTACGTCTTCGCGGGGACCGACCGCACGACCACGGTCCAGGTCGACTTCGCGTACGTCAACGGCCTCTACCCGGGGAGCAAGGTGACCGTGCTCGGTGTCCCGGTCGGCACGGTCGAGGAGGTGGAACCGATGGGCACGTTCGTGCGGGTGACCGCATCGGTGCCCGAGTCGGTGGACCTGCCTGCGGACGCGAACGCGTACGTCCTCAACCCGGCGGTGATCAGCGACCGGCACCTCGAGTTCGGCCCGGCATACCAGGGCGGTCCCAAGCTGCAGGACGGCGACGTGATTCCCCTGGACCGCAGTCACGCGCCCATCGACTTCGACGGCCTGATGGGCAGTCTGAGCACCCTTACCGAGGCGCTGGGGCCGGAGGGCGGGAACGCCGGTGACCTGCTGTCGCGGGCCGCGTCCGGCATGCAGGGGCGCGGCGACGACTTCAACCGCGCCGTCCGCGATCTGGGTGCGGCAACGGGTGTCGTGGGCGCCCGCACCGAGGACATCGGTGCCGTCGTGGAGAACCTGAACATGCTGATGGCGCAGCTCGACGAGCGCCAGGTGAGTCTCGACTCGCTGGTGTCCGACCTGGCAGCGCTCGGCGACGAATGGTCCGCACAGGATCTGGACCTCGCCGAGCCCCTGCAGGATCTGGCGACCGTGTTCGGTCAGATCGACCGGTTCACCGCCGAACACGGCGAGGACGTCGGGGCGATCTCGCAGAACATGACGGTGCTCGGCGACACGCTCGCCGCGAATCGACCGGGGCTCGCCGAGTTCATGGACCTGGTGCCGCTGCTGATGCAGAACCTGTCGCAGACGGTGGGGCCGGACGACCGCGGCCGTATCCGGCTCAACGTCTCCACCGCGCTGACACAGTTCGCGGTGGCGCAGCCGCTGTGCGCGCAGTATCCGATGCCGTTGTGTACGGGCGCCGGATTCACCAACCCGATCTCCTTCCCGATCAGTGCCTCCGACCCCCTGGGGCTGGCGACGCTGCTCTCGGGCGGGATGGCCCCGACCGGGGGGAACTGATGCGGCGTGCCGCGATCGTCGTGGGAGCCCTGACCGGGGCCGTGCTGATCGCGGGCTGCGGTGCCGGAATCCAGGACCTGCCGCTGGGCCGGTCCGCCCCGGGCGAGAACTACACCGTCCGTGTGCAACTCGCACACGCGGACGGACTGCTGACGGGTGCCGACGTCCGCAACGGGCAGCGTGTCATCGGCCGGGTCTCCGCTCTGGCCACGGACACCGTCGGCGCGCTCGTCGACCTGAACCTGTCGTCGTCCGTCGCACTGCCGGAGAACGTCGAGGTGGCGGTGGAACTGCCGTCCGCACTCGGCAGTCCGTTCATCCGGATGCGTGCGCCCGAACAGCCGTCGACCGAGACACTCGCGGACGGTGACGTGATCGTCGAGTCGCGTACCGAGATCGGGCCGCAGATCGAGAGCGCACTCGCGGCACTGGGCGCGGTCCTCACCGGAAGCGGCTTCGACCAACTGGGGACCGTGCTCGACGAGTTGAACGTGGCGTTCGCGGGCCGTCCGCAACAGGTTCGCGGTCTGCTCGACACCGTCACCACGCTGACCGGAGCCGCGATGGAGCACCGTCAGGATTTCGACGCCGCAATGCAGTTGGCAGCCGACATCTCGAGCCGCTTCGCGGCGCAGCAGCAGACGATCGACGGCTTCCTCGACATCGCGCCGGAGGTGACGAACGTGTTGGTGGCGCAACGAGAAAGGATCTCGACGCTGCTCGACTCGAGTGCCGCCCTCGCCGGGCACGTCGACTTCGTGCTGACGCAGTCGTCGACGGGGTTCGATGCGCTGCTCGGCGACAGCGCGACGGTGCTGGCGTCGCTGCGCTCGTTCAACGCGAGCATCGGCGAGACCCTCACCACCATGAACGGGTTCCTCGACAACTTCGCGCGGGCGGCCAAGGGCGACTACCTGATGTTCGACGGCACCCTCGACGTCCCCGGGTCCATCGAGAACCTGCTGACCGGTGGCACGGCCGCCGTGCCCGCCGGGGCTGATTCCCTGCAGTCCCTGCTCTCGGGAGGTGTCCGATGAGACGGATCGTCCTGGTGCAGCTCGTGCTGTTCGCGATCACCGCGGCCGTGGTCGTGCCGTTCGGCATCGCCTACGTCGCCGGGCCCGGGGCATTCCGCGATCCGATCCGGTTGCACGCGAACATGTCCAACGCACTGGGCCTCACCGCGGGCACCAGCGTCACCTACCGCGGGGTGCAGGTGGGACAGGTGGCGTCGGTGGCGCTCGCCCCCGAACGGGGCGGCGCGCGGATCGAGTTCGACCTCGATGCGGGCACCCGGATCCCGCGGGACAGCATCGCGAAGGTCGGAATGGGGACCGTCGCCGGCATCCAGAACGTCGACATCTTCCCGAACACCGACACCGGGCCGTACCTCGAGGACGGCGACGAGCTCTCCGCGCCACAGGATCGACAGCCGGTCCAGATGGATCGGCTGATGGGGGATGCCGCAAAGCTGCTCGACGGACTCGACCCCGACGACGTCGGCACGCTCGGCACCGAACTGGGTGCGTCGTTCGAGGGACTCGGCCCCACGCTGTCGGGCCTCATCGAGGACGGGGACAAGCTCTCGGCACTGCTCGACGGGCAAGCCCCGCAATTGCGTTCGCTGTTCGTACGCACCGCGGACCTGCTCGGGACGATGTCCGGCACGTCGGACGCGTTCGTGCGCGGCACCGGCGCCGCCCGTGACTTCACCGAACAGCTGGACGCCGGCAGCCCCGTCCTGGTCTACCTCGTCGACCGGTCGCCCGCGGCGCTGAACCGGACCCGGGACCTGTTCGACCGCTACCGGAACTCGTTCGGTGCGCTGCTCGCGAATCTCGCCACGGTCGCTCCGGTCATTTCGGATCGACGTAGCGCACTCGCCGCCGGACTCGACGAGATCCCCGAGGGACTCGGGAAACTCGAGTCGATCGTCAAGGGGGATCGGGCACAGTTCGCGCTCGTCGGCACCCAGGGGCCGGTCTGTAACTACGACACGACCCGCCGTGCCGTGGGGGACATCAGCCCCATCGACCCGAACCTCACGCTGTACTGCCCGCCCGGGGAAGACATCGCGCAGCGCGGGTCGCGAACGGCGCCGCGTCCGGACGATCTCGGGCTGCAGAACGCGACCACGCCGGGAACGGTCATCGGGCCGCCGATGGTGCCGGACCCTGTCCTCGTCCCCACCGGGGCCGAGGCGCTCGACCAATGGAACCAACTGCTGGAGGAGCTCGGAAATGGCGAACGATAAGCCGGACCACGACGACACCGCCGCCGCGCCGGTTGCCACGCTGCCGGAACCCGCGGCGGACGGCGTCGCGCCGGCGCCGCGCGACGGACGACCGGCAGCGAACCGGTCGCGCAGCTTCGGTGTGGTGCCGGTGGCCGTTCTCGCCGCGTCGGCCGTCGTGTTCGCGGCGCTGGCCGGCTGGCAGTGGTGGGAACAGCGACAGCTCGACACTCTGCACGAGCAGGCGGTCGAGACCACCCGCGACTACGCGCAGACGGTGGCGTCGTTCGACTACCAGAACCTCGATGCCAACCGGGACAAGATCGCCGGGATGTCGACGCCCGAGTTCACGGGTAAGTACAACCAGATGGTCGACGCCTTGCGGAGCCTCGTCACCGACGGGCAGGGGCAGGCGACCGCCACGGTCTCGAACATCGGTGTCGAGAGCATCGACGATTCCCGCGCGGTCGTGCTGGCCTTCGTCGATCAGGAGGCGAAGAATGTGATCGCCCCCGAGGGGAAGTCGCAGAAGTACCGGATGGTCGTCACTCTCGACCGCGACGGCGACCGCTGGATCGTCGACAACGTCGAGACCAAGTAGCCGCACAGACCGGAAAGCCGCGAACCGCCGACGACGGAGGGATCCATGCCGACCCGCTACCTCGATCTCCCGGGCGCCGAACCGCGCCTGACGAACGATCGCACCCGCATCCGCATCGCGACCGGGCCGCGCCGCGGGGGACGGCCGGCCAGGATCTCCGACGCGCTCGACTTCTGGTCGTTCGCGGGCGGCGCGGCGAACGTGGTGATGCAGCTGTCGTGGCCGGAGGTGGGGCACGGCGTCGCCGAGAGCAAGGTCGAATCCGGCAGCCTGGCCAAGCATCCGTGGAAGCGGGCCCGCACCACGTTCACCTACCTGTCGGTGGCGATCCTCGGCTCCGACGACGAGCGCCGGGCCTACCGGGAGGCGGTCAACGGCGCGCACCGGTACGTGCGGTCCGACGAGAACAGCCCGGTGTCCTACAACGCGTTCAACCGCGAGCTGCAGTTGTGGGTGGCGGCGTGCCTGTTCATCGGGTTCGAGGACACCCACCAGTTGCTGCACGGGAAGATGACGCCCGAGCAGGCCGAGGAGTTCTACCGGTCGTCGTCGACCCTCGGCACCACGCTGCAGGTCACCGAGGACATGTGGCCGGCGACGCGGGCCGACTTCGACCGGTACTGGAACATCGCGTGCGAGCGGGTCGCGATCGACGACACCGTCCGCGACTACCTGAACGACCTGATCGCGTTGCGAATGGTGCGGTGGCCTCTGCGGATCGCGTTCGGAGAGCTGCTGAGGTTCCTCACCACCGGCTTCCTGCCGCCGCTGTTCCGCGAGCAACTCGCAATGGAGTGGAGCGAGGACGATCGCCGCCGCTTCGAGCATCTCTTCATCTTCGTGTCGTTCGTGAACCGGTTCGTTCCCCGGTTCGTGCGGCACCTGCCGAGTCGCGTGCTGATGCGGGACCTGGAACGGCGCATCCGCTCCGGAAGACGGCTCGTGTAACGCATCGGACGCGAATTCCGGACCGTGGGTCACAACTCGGAAAACTGGTGCCCGAGGCGTTGCCACGCACTGCCCACGGGCGTAGTTTCAGTAGTGCGGATCGAGTAAGTAATCGGAAACGGTGAAAGTCTCGTGAAACAGAGATGCGGCCGAGGATGTGAAAGCATTCCCGGCCACACCCCTGTTCGGGGTGTTTCGATCGCGCGAGAGGTACCGAACATATTCGGCAAGGACCCCCGGCGAGGGCGTCCGATTCCGGAGCCCGTCCCCGAACAGTGGCTTCTCAGCGCACCCGCAGGCGCTCGCGGCGCAGTAGATCCACCTCGGGCAGATCCAGCGGCGCGAGCTCGTCGACACCGATGGCGCGCTTCAGCAGCAGGTCGGCCAGTTCCGGGTTCCGGGCGAGCACCGGTCCGTGCATGTAGGTGCCGATCACAGATCCCTGCGTGACGCCCTCGAGCCCGTCGTCGACTCCGTTGCCGACGCCGCGGGTCACGCGGCCCACCGGCTTGGCGTCGGGGCCGAGTGTCGTTCCGCCCCGGTGGTTCTCGAAGCCGGACAGGGGGGCGGTCAGGCCGTCGATCAGGGGCGTCGTGACGACCTCGCCGATCGAGCGGGTCGCCTGCGGGGAGGTGGTGGCGTCGAGCATCGACACGCCGTCGACGCGCTCGCCCGACGACGTCTCGTACCAGTGCCCGAGTACCTGGATGGCCGCGCAGATCGCCAGCACGGGTGCTCCCCGTTCGGCGGCGCGCTGCAGCCCCGGATAGGTGGTGAGATGCCGCGTCGCGAGGCGCTGAGCCGAGTCCTCCGCGCCGCCGAGCGTGTAGACGTCGAGGGTCTCGGGGACCGGATCGCTGAGCGTGATCTCGACGACCTCGGCGTCGTAGCCGCGCATCCGCAGGCGCTGACGCAGGATCAGGGCGTTGCCGCCGTCGCCGTAGGTGCCCATGACGTCGGGCAGGACCAGGCCGATGCGGACCGTCGACTCAGACATCGCGGCTGTTCTCCTTCGCGATCGCGGTGTTGAGGTCACGGAAGGCGGTGTAGTTCGCCAGCACCTCGACCCGTCCGGGCGGGCACGACGCGATGGCCCGCATCGGATCGTGCTCGAGCGTGTGCTCGACGCCCGCGTAGGTGAGCCGAACCGCGAGGTCGGTGCCGCGTTCGCCCGCGGCGACCACCTTGACGCCTTCGAAGTGCTCGAAGCGCACGTCCCACAGCCAGGACAGGTCCTCGCCGTCGGGGACCTGGCCGTTGACGGCGATGACGAGGCCGTCGACGGTGTGGTCGATCATCGACAGAGCCTCCTGCCAGCCGGCCGGGTTCTTCGCCAGCAGCATGTGCACGGAGTGCGCGCCCACCTGGACGGTGCTGTACCGGCCCGCCACCTCGTCGACGATCGATGCGGCAGCGACCGCGTCCTCGGCCCTCGCCCCCATCGCGACCGCCGCCGCCACGGCCTGCGCCGCGTTGCCGCGGTTCGCCTTGCCGGGCAGCGTCAACTTCATCGGGACCACGAGCCCGTCCGGGCCGTACAGGTTGTCGTCGTCGAGCCACCAGTCGGGAGTGGGACGTGCGAAGTCCGACCCGGTGCTGCGCCAGTGCGGGCCGTCCCACAGGATCGGCTCGCCGGTGCGCGGGCAGCTGACCGAGTCGTTGGCCCAGCCGCCGCCCGCAGCGACCCACACGACGTTCTTGCAGTCGTACGCGACCGACGTGACGAGGACGTCGTCGCAGTTCGCGACCACGATCGCGTCGGGATGCTTCTGGAGGCCGGCGCGCAGGGCCCGCTCGATCATGTTGATCTCGCCGACCCGGTCGAGCTGGTCGCGGCTGAGGTTCAGCAGGACCACGACCTCGGGATTCACCGCGTCGGACACGTGCGGCACGTGCAGCTCGTCCACCTCGAGCGCCGCCAGCGGCGCGTCCGGGCGTGCGGTGAGTGCGGCGACGATGCCGGCGTCCATGTTGGCGCCGTCGGCCTGGGTGGCGACCTCGTCGAGTGTCGCGAGCGCGGCGGCCGTCATGCGGGTGGTGGTGGATTTGCCGTTGGTGCCGGTGATGACGACGGTGCGCCGTCCACGACCGAGCTGCTGCATGAGCGTCGGGTCGATCTTCAGCGCGATGAGGCCACCGATCATCGACCCCTTGCCCCGTCCGGCCTTCTGCGACGCCCAGGCCGCGGCGGCGGCGGCGCGCATCGCGACGCGTCCACGCAGGTTGATTCGAGTGCTGGTTCCCACGGGACGAGTTTTCCACAGGTCCGTGTAGGCCGTCGTCCGGCGCTGGTCGCCGCCGCGGAAACGGCGATGCCGCGCCCCCGAGCGGGAGCGCGGCATCGCGACGAGCAGCGCGGTGAGTGCCAGGGTCAGCCGGCGAGGGCCTTCGCCTTGAGCGACTCGAACTCCGTCTGCGTGATGGTGCCCGAGTCGAGGAGGGCCTTCGCGTCGGCGATCTGCTCGGGACCCGATTTGCCGGCGACCTGACGGATGTAGGCGTCCTGCGCGCTCTGCATGTCGTGGGCGGCCCGGATCGAGCGCTTCGTCATGTTGTCACCGTTGACGATGAGGTAGATCAGCGCGGTGATGAACGGCAGGATGATCAGGAAGACCACCCAGATCGCCTTGACCCATCCGGATGCCTTGTGGTCTCGGAACAGGTCCGTGATGATCGAGAACAACAGCATCAGGTACGCGACGAACGCGAAACTGACGAGAATCACCCAGAGAAAATCCCAGAAAGAGTCCATCTGTAGAGCTCCATTCGCGTGTCCTGTCGAAAGTGCATCTGACTTTGACACATCGGACGCCACAATTGGCTCATTCTCCGCGGATGAAATCCAGGTCACTCTCTCCGGCGTTTTGCGCACTTATCGCGCCTTCCGCGGGCCCTGGACCGCGGAGTGCGCACTTATCGCGCTCGGGGGGTGTCGAGATACGCGATGTGCGCACTTATCGCGGGGTGCGGGGCGGACGGGTCGCGCCGGCGTCCCAGCCCCGCCCGGGCATCTCGGTGCGCGGGGCTCCTCCGACGTCCCGGCTGCGATAGACGATGTAGGGCCGGAAGAGATACTTCACCGGGGCGCTGAAGGCGTGGACCAACCGGGTGAACGGCCACAGGATGAACAGCACGATCCCGATCAGCGCGTGCACCTGGTAGGTGAGCGGCGCGGTCGCGATCAGGTGGATCTCGGGCTGCAGGATGAACAGGCTGCGGAACCACGGGCCGATGGTCTCGCGGTAGTTGTAGCCCTCGTGCAGCGAGTTGGCGGCGACGGTGGTCCACAGCCCCGCGCAGATGGTGGCGACGAGGACGAGGTACATCATCTTGTCGTTGCGGGTCGTCGCCATGAACACCGGGCCCTTGGTGCGCCTGCGGTACAACAGGATCCCGATGCCGACGAGGGTGCAGAAGCCGGCGAGGCCGCCGAGGACGTAGGCGACGTAGTGGTACCGCGTCTCGGTGACCCCGAGCGCGGCGGTCCACTCGTCGGGGATGACCAGCCCGAGAACGTGTCCGGCGACGACGAACACCAGGCCGAAGTGGAACAGCGGGCTACCGATTCGCAGCAGCCGTGACTCGTAGAGTTCCGACGACCGTGTGGTCCAACCGAACTGGTCGTATCGGTACCGCCAGGCCACGCCGGTCACGAAGATCGCTACCATGACGTAGGGCAGCACCGCCCACAGCAGGATGTCGGTGAGGCTGCTGTCGGTCATCGCGTACCTCCGGTCGGGAAGGGCTCCAGTCCCACGTCCTCCTGCGGCGGACCGCTGCGCGCGAGCGCGAGCACCGCGTCCCGGTCCTTGGGCGTCGGGCCCGGCAGCGTCGACAGCAGTGCGTCGAGCACCGCGAGGTACGGGCTGTCGACGTCGACGAGGCCGAGCCGGATCAGTTGCAGACCCAGCACGTGTTTGACGAGCAGCGCCCGGTCGCCGGTGGCGGCGGCGAACTCGAGGACCACGGGCAGGAAGTCCGGCAGGTCCGCGGCGGAGAACTCGATCCCGGCGCGCCGGTAGTACTGCTTGAGCCGCACCAGCGTCACCCCACGCCTGCGGGTGTCGCCGTCGGCGTAGTACGTCAGGTACAGGCAGCTCTTGCGCCGCAGGTCGAACGTCTCGACGTAGTGCCGCGTGAGGTCCGGAAGGGGCTGTGTCCGTAGATGTTCGACGAACGCGGCGAGTGACGCCGCCGCAGCGCCGTGCGGCAACTCCGCCAGTGCCTGCGCGACGACCGGCAGCCGGTCCACCAGCGCTGGGGTGGGGTAGTCGAGGAGCAGCGACGAGGCCTGGTCGAGGACGCGCAGATCCGCGGCGCTCATCGCGTGTCCCCGTCGCGCTTCGGGAACATGCCGTCCACGACGCCCTTGCCGTCCCAGTTCAGCAGATTCACCCGCGCGGACCGGTCCTGCGGGTCGGCCACGTCCTCGGCGGTCTGCCGGTGTCTGAGCGCGTGGAACGTCTCGACCGCGACCGGGACGGGCCGGCCCGACGCCTCCCCGAACGGTCCGCTGTCCAGCATGCCGGGGCCGCCCTCGAAGTCGAGGCTGCACCCGAGCTCCTCGAGTTGATGGGCCTGCTCGGCGTGCGCGGTGGGGATCACGTACCGCTCCTCGTACTTCGCGATCGCCAGCAGTCGGTACATCTCGTAGATCTGCTCGCCGGTCATGCCGACCGCCGTCGCTATCGACTCGTCGGGTTCGTCCGCGAGATTGAGGTCGCGCATGTACGAGCGCATCGCGGCCAGACGGTGCAGGACGTCGGTGACCGGTTCGGGGTCGCCGGCCGTGAACAGCCCGGCCAGGTACTCGATCGGGATCCGCAGCGTGTCGATCGCGCCGAAGAGGTTGTCGAGATCCTCACCGTCGTTGCCGGTTTCGGTGAGCACGTCCACGACCGGGGACAGCGGGGGGACGTACCAGACCATCGGCAGCGTGCGGAACTCCGGATGCAGCGGCAGCGCCACCCGGTACTTCTCGATCAGCGCGTAGACGGGTGACCGGCGCGCCGCATCCATCCAGTCCTCGGGGATGCCCGCCGCCCGCGCCGCCTCGATCACCGCCGGATCCTCCGGATCGAGCAGCAGACCCCGCTGGGCGTCGTAGAGATCCTGCTCGTCGGGCGTCGACGCCACCTCGCCCACCCGGTCGAGGTCGTAGAGCACGATGCCGATGTACCGCAGTCGCCCGACGCACGTCTCCGAGCAGACGGTGGGGAGACCCACCTCCACGCGCGGGTAGCAGAACGTGCACTTCTCGGCCTTACCCGTCCGGTGGTTGAAATAGACCTTCTTGTAAGGACATCCGGTGACGCACATCCGCCACCCGCGGCACTGGTCCTGGTCGACCAGCACGATGCCGTCCTCGGCACGCTTGTACATCGCGCCCGACGGGCACGACGCCACGCACGACGGGTTGAGGCAGTGCTCGCAGATGCGCGGCAGGAAGAACATGAACGTCTTCTCGTACTCGAGCCGGACCTTCTCGGTGGCCTGGTTCCGCATCTGGTCGAGGATCGGATCGTGCGCCTCGGTGGCCGCGGTGCCACCCAGGTCGTCGTCCCAGTTGGCGCTCCACTCGATCGGCATCGGCTTGCCCGACAGCAGCGAGATCGGTTGCGCCACCGGGAAGTCGTCGCCGAGTGGTGCTCTGGTGAGGGTGTCGTAGTCGTACGTCCACGGTTCGTAGTAGTCGCGAATGTTCGGCAGTAGTGGATTCGCGAAGATCGACAGTAGCTTCTTGACCCGGCCACCGGCGCGCAGCGTCAGACGTCCGCGGCGGTTCAGCGTCCACCCGCCCTTCCACAGATCCTGATTCTCGTACTTGCGGGGATAGCCCTGCCCCGGACGGGTCTCGACGTTGTTGAACCACACGTACTCGGTTCCGCCCCGGTTGGTCCACGTCTGCTTGCACGTCACCGAGCACGTGTGGCACCCGATGCACTTGTCGAGATTCATCACCATCGCCATCTGCGCGGCCACCTGCATCAGTACTGCACCTCCTGGCTGCGGCGGCGGATCACCGTGACCTCGTCGCGTTGGTTTCCGGTGGGACCGAGATAGTTCCAGCCGAAGGACAGTTGCGCGTATCCGCCGATGAGGTGTGTCGGTTTGACGAGCACCCGGGTGAGGGAGTTGTGGATGCCGCCGCGCCGGCCGTCCGTCTCCGACTTCGGGACGTTGATCAACCGCTCCTGGGCGTGGTGCACGAACACGGTGCCCGGCGGCATGCGATGCGTCACGACCGCTCTGGCGACGAGCACACCGTTACGGTTGACGGCCTCCGCCCAGTCGTTGTCCGCGACGCCGATCGCGGCGGCGTCGTCGACGTTCATCCACACGTTCGGCCCGCCCCGCGACAGCGAGAGCATCAGCAGGTTGTCCTGGTACTCGGAATGGATCGACCACTTCGAGTGCGGTGTCAGGTACCGCACGGACAGCGCCTTGCCGTCGCGGTCCCCGAGGCGGGTCTCCCCGAACAGGCGTGTGATGTCGAGTGGGGGACGGTAGATGGGCATGACCTCGCCGAATTCCCGCATCCACTCGTGGTCGAGGACGAAATGCATTCGGCCCGTGAGCGTGTGCCAGGGCTTGAGCTCCTCGACGTTGATGCTGAACGGCGCGTATCGCCGGCCACCGGCCTCGCTGCCCGACCATTCGGGACTGGCGAGCGTCGCGACGGGCTGCGCCTGCGTGTCGGCGAACCGGATCCGACGCTCCTCGTTGCCCGCGGCCAGGTGGCTCAACGGTCTGCCCACACGCCGGGACAGTTCCTCGAACCCGGCGACCGCGAGGCGGCCGTTCGTGGTCCCAGACAGTGCCAGGATCGCCTCGGCCATCTTCGCGTCGGTGTCGAGCGCGGGCCGACCCGCACCCGCGCCCGACGACATCACGCCGCACCGCTGCGCCAGATCGGCCACTTCCGCGTCCGGGTGGAACGTGACGCCCTTGGTGTTCAGTCCCAGCTTCTCGACGAGCGGTCCGAGCGTGGCCATCTTCTCGGCGATCGCGGTGTAGTCACGCTCGACCACCGTCAGCCCCGGCATCGTCCAGCCCGGGACCGGGTCCACATCGCCCGTGCGCCAGTCGTGCACCTCGCCGAACGGTTGCGCCGTCTCGCCGGGGGTGTCGTGGCCGAGCGCGGTCGCCACCAGGTCGCGTCGAGTGCCGAGGTGGGTCCTCGCGAGTTCGCTGAAGCGGCGGGCGATCTCGGTGAATGCGTCGAAGTCGCTGCGGGCCTCCCACGGAGGATCGACGGCCGGGGTGAACGCGTGCACGAACGGGTGCATGTCGGTGCTGGAGAGGTCGTACTTCTCGTACCAGGTCGCCGCGGGCAGCACGATGTCCGACAGCAGCGTCGAACTGGTCATCCGGAAGTCCAGCGACACCATCAGGTCCAGCTTGCCGCGGGGTGCGTCGTCCCGCCACCGCACCGACGTCGGGCGGGTCTCGGGCGGTGTCTCGTCGGCGCGCAGACTCGACCCCGCACCGAGGAGATGTTCGAGGAAGTACTCGTTGCCCTTCGCCGACGCGCCCAGTAGGTTCGCCCGCCACAGCGTCAGGACCCGGGGCCAGTTCTCCTCGGCATCGACGTCCTCGACTGCGAAATGCAGCTTCCCGCTGCGAAGCTGGTCCACGACGTAGTCGCCCACGTCGGCCCCTGCCGCCGCCGCGTCGTCCGCGAGATCGAGGGGATTGCGGTCGAACTGCGGGTACGACGGCATCCACCCCATCCGTGCGGACTGCGCGATGGTGTCCGCGGTGTGCTGCCCGGCGAGGCGTCCTTCCGCGAGCGGGGAGGTGAGGGCGTCGGCGCGGTAGCCGTCGTAGCGCCACTGGTCGGCGTGCATGTACCAGAACGCGGTGCCGATCGCCTGGCGCGGCGGCCGCGACCAGTCGGTGGCCATCGCCATCGTCGCCCACCCGGTGAACGGCCGCACCTTCTCCTGACCCACGTAGTGCGCCCACCCGCCGCCGTTCTTGCCCATGCTGCCGGTGAGCATCAACAGCGCCAGCACCGCGCGGTAGGTGGCGTCGCCGTGGAACCACTGGCAGATGCCCGCGCCCATGATGATCATCGAGCGTCCGCCGGATCTCTCTGCGGAGTGCGCGAACTCGCGGGCGATGCGCACCACCGACGCGGCCGGAACCGACGTCAGCGACTCCTGCCACGCGGGGGTGTACGGCTCGTCGGGGTCGTCGAATCCGTCGGGCCACGTGCCCGGCAGTCCGTCCCGTCGCACCCCGTACTGCGCGAGCATCAGGTCCAGAGCGGTGGTCACCAGGTGTCCGCCGACCTCGCGGGCCGGCACACCCCTCCGCAGCACCGCGCCCTGCTCGCCGACGTCGAAGCGCGGCAACAGGATCTCGACATCACGACCGGCGCCGGGTGCGTCGCGCACACTCAGCGCGGGCACGGTGTCACCGAGGTCCAGGTTCCACTGTCCGACACCGGACTCGGTGTGCCGGAAGCCCAGGCTGCCGCGTGGGACGACCGGTGCGCCGTCAGCCGAGTCGAGAAGCACCGTCTTCCATTCGGCGCCCTCACCGTCGTCGCCGATATCGGACGCCCTCAGGAACCGGCCGGGCACGTACGCGCCGTCGCGCTCGGTGAGCGTGACGAGGAACGGGAGATCGGTGTAGCGCGAGGCGAAGTCGGAGAACATGGGGACACGTCGGTCGACGTAGTTCTCCTGCAGGATCACGTGTCCCATCGCCATCGCGAGGGCACCGTCGGTGCCGGGCTGTGCGGGCAGCCATGCGTCGGCGAACTTGGTGGCGTCGGCGTAGTCGGGGGAGACCACCACCACCTTCTGGCCGCGGTAGCGGGCCTCCGCCATCCAGTGTGCGTCCGGGGTGCGTGTCACCGGGACGTTGGAGCCCCACATGATCAGGTACGCCGCGTCCCACCAGTCGCCCGACTCGGGCACGTCGGTCTGGTCGCCGAACACCTGCGGTGAGGCGACCGGAAGGTCGGCGTACCAGTCGTAGAACGACGCCATCACCCCGCCGAGCAGTTCGATGAACCGGGACCCCGCCGAGAACGAGACCATCGAGAACGCCGGGATCGGAGAGAACCCGGCGACGCGGTCGGGGCCGTACTTCGCGATGGTGTGCACGTGGGCCGCGGCGATCATCTCCACCGCATCCTCCCACGACGCCCGCACCAGCCCACCCTTGCCGCGTGCCCGTTGGTAGCGCGCCCGACGGTCGGGATCGCCCACGACGTCGGCCCATGCCAGCACCGGATCACCCAACCGCTCGCGAGCCTCCTGGAACATCTCGAGCAGCAGGCCGCGCACGTACGGATAGCGAACCCGGGTGGGGGAGTAGGTGTACCACGAGAAGGCAGCGCCGCGGGGGCAACCGCGAGGTTCGTATTCGGGGCGATCCGGACCCACCGACGGGTAGTCCGTCGCCTGCGTCTCCCACGTGATGACGCCGTCCTTGACGTACACCTTCCACGAGCACGACCCCGTGCAGTTCACCCCGTGCGTCGACCGGACGACCTTGTCGTGGCTCCACCGGTCCCGGTAGAACACATCACCCTCGCGCCCACCCGTCCGGTACACCGCGCGCAGGTCCGCGGACAAGGTGGAACGAGTGAAGAAGCGCCCCGTCTCGAGCAGGGCCGCACCGAGTGGGCTCTCGATCGGCGCGGGCGGTGTCGGGGCGGAGCGATCGGGGTCCTCGGTTGCACGCGACATGGCTGCCTCCCTCTGTCGAGGATGGCGCACACGGGCGAGGCGCGCAGCGAAACTCGACCGGAACCGCCGAATCGGGACCGGGCGCATCCCGACACGCGCATCATGGGGAGGTGTCCGACGGACCGGGTGTGAAGGCGGGAACCGGCCGCGCCCTGACCGCCATTCCGGCAGGAGCAGGGGCCGCGGCCATGTCGACCGGCATCGTGTCGGTGGCCCTGCATCTCACCGGTTTCGAGTGGTTTTCCCGCTTCTGGCTGATCGTCGGCGGGCTGGTCTGGGTGCTGCTGGTGGTGGTTTTCGTCGGTCGACTGTTCGACGACCGCGCGCGCTGGGCGAACGAGGCGGACACCCCACCGGCCCTCACCGGCGTGGCGGCGACGTGCGTGCTCGGTGCCCGGTGTGTGCTGCTCGACTGGAACCACGTGGGCTGGGTGGCGCTCGGGATCGCTCTCGTCGCCTGGACGGTGCTGATTCCGGCGGTGGTGCGGCACTGGGCATCACCCACCGTCGGCGTGCACTTCCTGCTCTGCGTCTCGACGCAGGGCCTCGCGGTCCTGGGAGCCTCGCTCGCGGTGGCGGCGTCGGCGCACTGGCTCGTCGGTCCCGCGCTGGTTGCGTTCATGCTGGGGCTGTTCTTCTACCTGATCGTGCTGATCCGGTTCTCGTACGACCAGTTCCGCGTCGGTGCCGGCGACCACTGGGTGTTCGGTGGCGGTCTCGCGATCAGTGCCCTGGCCGCGGGAAAGCTCGCTCCCGCGTCGGTCGCGGCCGGCTGGCCCGAGGGTGTCCACGACGCGATCCGGATCGCCGGCGTGGTGATCGTGTGCATAGTGCTGATCGACTACGTGGTGTTGGTGATCTCCGAGATACGTTGGCCCCGTCTGCAGTACGACGTGCGGCGCTGGTCCACCGCGTTCCCCATGGGAATGACGGCGGCGGCGTCGCTCACGGTCGCGGTCTCGTCCGATGCCGACTGGCTCCGGCCGATCGGTGAGGTGCTCGTGTGGCCGGCTGTCGTGGTGTGTCTGGTCCTGCTCGTCGGGTCCGGGCGGCATCTTGCGGCCGAGGCGCGTCCGGCGTAGAGAGAACGCCCGGTCCGATTTCCGCCGGTACCGCACCCCGGCGTCGAGCAGTGTGGACGACAGCGATCGCCCGTCCCTCCACTCACTTCTCGGAACGGAAGTCACGCATGTCTGCACGTCTGGAAAACAAGGTCTTCATCGTCACCGGCGGATCGTCCGGCATCGGGCTGGCGGTGGCTCGTCGCCTCACCGTCGAGGGCGCCGCGGTGATCATCGGCAGCCGGCGCAAGGACGTCGGCGAGGCGGCCGCCGAGAGCCTGCGCGGCGGCGGTGGCACGGCGATCTTCGTCCCCGCCGACGTCACGGTCGAGGACGACGCGGCGCTGTTGGTCACCACCGCGATCGCCGAGTTCGGCCGGCTGGACGGCGCGTTCAACAACGCGGGCGGTGTGAACGCCTCCGGTCCGATCTCGAGCGTCGACGCCGACGAGTGGAACGCCGAACTGGCACAGAACGTCACGAGTGTCTTCCACTGCCTCAAGCATCAGATCCCGGCCGTCCTCGACACCCGCGGCGCGATTGTGAACAACGCCTCGAACATGGGAGTGGTCGCGCTGCCGGAGGCGGCCCCGTACGTCGCCGCCAAGCACGCGGTCGTGGGTCTGACACGGTCGGTGGCGCTCGAGGTGGCCGACCGCGGTGTGCGGGTCAACGCCATCACCACCGGAGGCGTCGACACGCCCCTGGCGCGCGGGTCGATGGCCGGCACCGCCGAGGCGCTGGCCCACATCGAGTCGCTGCACCCGGTGAATCGCATCGCGCAACCCGACGAGATCGCGCCGTTCGTGGCGTTCCTGCTGAGCGACGAGTCGTCGTTCGTCACCGGTGCCGCACTCGCGATCGACGGTGGATTCACCACGCGCTGAGCAGCATTCGAAAACGCCGACGGCCGACCCCGAGACGATCTCCGGGGCCGGCCGTCGACGGACGATCAGATCTGGGTGGCGACCTTCCATGCCGAGTGGATCGCGCCCTCGATGTAGTCGACCTCACCGGCGTCACCCACGACGCGGACGTCGACACCGGCGCGGGCCAGCTCGTCGGCGAGCGGCGCCGCCGCCGAGACACCCGACGCGACCACGACCATGCTCGCCGGTGCGGACAGCGACTTGCCGCCCGCGGTGAACTCGACGGTCTTCTTGGTGATGCGCTCGACGGTCGCGTTGCGCTGGATGTCGATGCCGAGCTCCTTCGCGTGCTTGACGGCGGTCCAGCGGCGCGGCATCGCCATCGGCACACCGAGCTGCTGGCCTTCCTCGATCAGCGTCACGCGACTGCCGCGCTCGGCGAGGAACTCCGCGAGCTCGAGCCCGACCAGCGATCCGCCGATCACGACGACGTTCTTGCTCATCGGCAGGAACTTGAGGAACTTGCGGCTCAGGGTGCGGATCTTCTCGGGGCTCTTGGTGATGCCGACGAGACCGCCCACCTTGCCCGCGATCCGCAGGAACAGCGACTGGTCCGAGACGTCGCCCGTGCCGGTCATCAGGCCGCGCAGGCTGTCACCGGTGTGCACGTGGGGCAGGCTGCCGCCCGGCACGCTCGGCCGCGCGCGCACCGCACCGGTGGCGACGACGACGGTGTCGGGCGCGAGGGCCTGGATCGTCGCGGCCGTGGCGTCGGTCTTCAGTCGGACGTCGACACCGGCGCGCCGCACCTCGTTGCTCAGCCAGTTCAGCAGGCGCTCGTTGTCGGGCGTGGTGAGCGTCGAGAACCAGAGCGTGCCGCCGAGCCGGTCGGTCTTGTCCAGCAGGGTGACGCGATGTCCACGCTCGGTGGCGACGCGGGCCGCCTCCATGCCGCCGGGTCCGGCGCCGACCACGACGACGTGCTTGCGCTTGGTGACGCTCGGGAACGGCAGCAGCGTCTCGTTGCCCAGCGCCGGGTTGACCGCGCACAGCGGGGTGTCGTCCCAGAAGTTCTCCTGCACGCACACGTAGCAGTTGATGCAGGGGCGGACCTGCTCGGTGCGGCCGGCCTCGAGCTTGTTGACCAGTTCGGGGTCGGCCAGCAGCTGGCGGCCCATCGCGACGAAGTCGGTGTGGCCCTCGGTGATCATCTGCTCGCCGACCTCGGGCAGCATGCGGCCGACGGTGATGACCGGGATCGACACGGCCCGCTTCACGACCGCGGCGTTGTCGGTGTAGAAGCCGACCTTGTTGGGCAGCGGGCCGTCGGTGAAGTTCGCGAACGCGTTCAGCGCGGTGCCGGTGACGTGAATGGCGTCGGCGCCGGCCTCCTCGAACATGGCGGCGGCACGAGCGGACTCGTCGGGGGTCAGGCCGTCGGACTCGCCGTACTCCTGCCCGGCCAGACGCACGATGACGGCGAGGCTGTCGCCGACCTCGGCCTTGACCGCGCGGATCACCTCGCAGGACAGCCGCGCGCGGTTCTCGAGCGATCCGCCGTACTCGTCGGTGCGCTGGTTCGAGTAGCGGCTCAGGAAGCCGCCGAGGACGTAGTTGTGGGCGGCGTGGATCTCGACGGCGTCGCCACCGGCCGCCTTGACGCGGCCGGCCGCCTCGGCGAACATCCGGACCAGCCACTCCAGGTCCTCGTGGGTGGCCTCGTGGTAGGTGGCCTTCTTGCCCTCCTGGATGGCGGCCATCTTCCCGAGTTCCTCGGGGGTGCAGTCGATCATCGCACTCATGTCGCCGGGGGGCTTCGGGATGGACGGCACCAGCTGCGGGTGGCCGTCGAGGGTGTCGATCCGGGCGACCTTGCCGTGGTGCGTCATCTGCACGCACAGCTTGCTGCCGGCCTCGTGGACCGCGTCGGCGAGCGCCTTGAGGCCGGGAATGAACCGGTCCTCCGACAGGCCGGGTTCCTTGCGGCTGGTACAGCCCGCCGGGTACGCGACCGCGCAGCAACCGGTGATGATCATTCCCGTCCCGCCCTGGGCGCGGACCGCGAAGTGGTCGATGTCGCCCTGGTGGATCTCGCCGTCCTCGCAGAGGTTCATGTCCATCGCCGGGAGTACGACCCGGTTGTCCAGCGTGATCGGCCCGATCTTGCCGGGGGAGAGAAGTCGGGGGAACGTCGTCTGCTGTCGGATCGTCACGAGCCGAAGCTATTTTGCAACGCCCGCCGCTTGGGGCGCCTTCCCGCTCAGCGGGACTTCGCGCGGGGCCGGGGGCGGGCCGGCGCCCGACGCGCCCCGGGGCCGTTCGGCCGACAAACAGCCAGGTCAGCGCTTCGAGCGGCCGCGGTTGATCCGCCAGATCGTGCCCGACAGCACGGTCGCGAAAGCGCACCACACCGCGTAGGGCGCGAGGGCGGCGCCGGCGGCCGGACTGGTGCGCGCGGTGCGCCGGACGAGGTCGGTACTGCTCGCGGTGAGCAGTCCCGCGACCACCGGCGCGGCCCACAGTCGGTGCGCGCGGAAGAAGACCCAGCTCCAGCTCGCGTTGACGGCGAGATTCACCACCAGTGCCCGCCGGTAGGCCGCGGCGGGCCCGGGGTCCTCCTCCTGCAGCCGGGCCAGCGCGGCAGCCGACGTGACGGCGACGTCGGCGTACAGCGCGGTCCACACCACCGGGAAGACGATGGGCGGGGGTTGGAACGCGGGCTTGCGCAGGCCCGCGAACCAGTTGTCCTCGCGGGGCCGTCGGCTCGCGGCCGAGCCGACCACTGCCGTCCCCGCCGTCAGCGCACCGGTGCGGAGCAGCGAACTGCGCAGGCGTCCCCGTGTCGCGTGGGGGTCGTGGTCGCGTGTCATCGTCGCTCCCGTCCGTCGGTGGTCGCAGTCAGGCTGCGCCGGTTTTCAGTCCGGCGAGTCGCGCCGAGCTCTCGACCCACTGGTCCGTGCGATCGAGTTCGGTGATGACCGCGTCGAAGGCGTCGATCAACCAGTACCTGTGGGCCCGGGCGAGGACGTGCCCGGGAGCGTGCCGGTGGTCACGGAACTGCACCTGCCAGGAATCCTGACCCGCGTCGTCGAAGCCGTGGGTGGCGAGTACGTGTCGGCGGAACGCGAATTCGACGCGCACAGCCGATTCCGATTGGAAGACCACGATTTTCGTCGGACGGTGCGTGACGACGGACAGTGCGTGCACCGCGTCGTCGAATCGGCGGTGGTGGACAGGACTGGTGGTGCTCGATGCGCTCATCGCGCTCTCTTTCTGCTCCGGGAACGAAAAATTCCGCTGTTCCCGGTGTCGTTGCGCTCGGACCCACAGGACGAAATACCTGCTCGATCCCGAGGGAACGGGATCCGGCGCCGTGCAGACGGATCTGCCGATCCGCGTCCTACATCGCAGCCTTCTCCGGCCGCGTCCACCCAGCCTAACCGACCGGCTCCCGGTCGCGACGTGAGTCGAACGCGACAGGCGCACAGCCGAAGGGCCCGCATTCGTACGAATGCGGGCCCTTCGGCTGTGGGAACTCAGTGTGCGCGATTGACCGCGGTGACCACGGCGCGCAGCGACGCGGTGGTGATGGAGGTGGCGATGCCGACGCCCCACACGACCTTGCTGGTGCCGTCCGGCAGCGTCACCGCGCACTCGACGTACGCGGCCGCCTGGGCATCGTCGCCGGCGGACATCGCGTGCTCCGAGTAGTCCAGGACGCGGACGTCGAAGCCGACGGTGCCCAGCGCGTCGACGAACGCGGCCAGCGGGCCGTTGCCGGCGCCGGAGATCTCCTGCTCGGCTCCGTTGATCTTGACGACCGCGGTGATCGCGTCGGTGCCGCCGTCCTCCTCGGCCGCCGTCACCTTCTGACGCATGCGCTCGAGCGGGCTGACCGGCGACAGGTACTCGTCGGCGAAGACGTCCCAGATCTCCTTGGGCGAGACCTCGCCGCCCTCGCCGTCGGTGATCCTCTGCACGGCCTGGGAGAACTCGATCTGCAGGCGACGCGGCAGCTGCAGGCCGTGGTCGGCCTTCATGATGTACGCGACGCCGCCCTTGCCGGACTGCGAGTTGACGCGGATGACGGCCTCGTAGGTGCGGCCCACGTCCTTGGGATCGATCGGCAGGTAGGGCACCTCCCACACGATGTCGTCGACGTCGGCGTTCTGCTCGTCGGCCGCGACCTTCATCGCGTCCAGGCCCTTGTTGATCGCGTCCTGGTGGCTGCCCGAGAACGCGGTGTAGACCAGGTCGCCGCCGTACGGGTGGCGCTCGTGGACCGGCAGCTGGTTGCAGTACTCGACGGTGCGACGGATCTCGTCGATGTTCGAGAAGTCGATCTGCGGGTCGACGCCGCGGGTGAACATGTTCAGACCCAGGGTCACCAGGCACACGTTGCCGGTGCGCTCACCGTTGCCGAACAGGCAGCCCTCGATGCGGTCGGCGCCCGCCTGGTAGCCCAGCTCGGCCGCCGCGACACCGGTGCCGCGGTCGTTGTGCGGGTGCAGCGACAGGATGATGCTCTCGCGCTGCGCCAGGTTGCGGTGCATCCACTCGATCGAGTCGGCGTACACGTTGGGCGTCGCCATCTCGACGGTGGCCGGCAGGTTGATGATCACCCGATTGTCGGGGGTGGCGCCCAGGGTCTCGACGACCGCGTCGCACACCTCCTTGGCGTACGACAGCTCGGTGCCGGTGTACGACTCGGGCGAGTACTCCCAGCGCCACTTGGTGTCGGGGTGGTTCTTCGCCTCCTCCAGCACCAGCGCGGCGGCGTCGGTGGCGATCTTCTTGATCGCGTCCTTGTCGGCCCGGAACACGACACGACGCTGCAGGATGGACGTCGAGTTGTAGAAGTGCACGATCACGTTCTTCGCGCCGTCGCAGGCCTCGAACGTACGCTTGATCAGCTCGGGGCGGGACTGCGTCAGCACCTGGATGGTGACGTCGTCCGGGATCGCGTTGTCCTCGATGATCTCGCGGACGAAGTCGAAGTCCGTCTGGCTCGCGGACGGGAAACCGACCTCGATCTCCTTGTAACCCATCCGGACCAGCAGTTCGAACATGCGGCGCTTGCGAGCCGGGCTCATCGGATCGATCAGCGCCTGGTTACCGTCGCGCAGGTCCACGGCGCACCACTGCGGGGCACGGTCGATGACCTTGTCGGGCCAGGTGCGGTCCGGCAGCGACACCGTCTCGACTTCTTCGCCGTACGGGCGGTAGCGGAAGGTCGGCATCGACGAGTTCTTCTGGGTGTTCCAGGCCGGCTGATCGGCGGGCGCCGGCTTGGACGGCGGCGTGATGGTGCGCGAACCGGAAGTGAAGGCGTCAGCGGGGGACATGGGAATCGATCTCCAGGTTGGTGTGTGGACTGTAGAGAGCCCGACAGCTGAGGCGACCGGCGCACGGAGAGGACCCGCGACGGGTGGCCAGTCTGGATCAGACCCCGCCGCGGCACCCAAGAAGGAGCGCGCGCTGCATAGAAAGCACTGTACCCCTGCCCCCTCTCGGCACGTGAGAAGTGGGGAGCAAATTCACACTCGGGGTGGGCGCGGCGTGGTCGACTGTGCGCATGACAGCACAGCTCGACGCGGCCCGGACCTACGTTGCCGCTCTGCTCAGCCACGACGGCGACTCCGCGCCCTATGCACCCGGCGCGGTGCGCTACGAGGTGGGTCTCAAGACCGGGTTCTCGGGAAACCACTTGCGCCGCAGCCTTTCGCGCGGTCCGCAGTTCCGGTTGATCCGCGCGATCCGTGACGAGGAATACCGGGTGGAGGGCGACGAGGTGGTGGCCGACTACCTGATCGACGCCGGGCTGTTCGGTCGCACGCTGGTCACCGCGCGGGTGCACGAGACGTTCGTGATCCCGGCCGACGACCCCCGCATCCACCGGATCCGGGCCGAGTTCCGCCTCGTGCGCAGGAACAACCTCATCCCCCGGGAGTGAGGACGAGGCCTGGCCCGCCCCGCACACTGCACCCATGGCTCGAGTGGTCGGTGTCCTGGGACGCTGGGCGCGTTCCCGGCTCCCGGAGCGCCGCACGTTCAAGAACGACCTGATCGCGGGTATCCCCGGGGCGATCAGCAGCGTGCCGGACGGCATGGCGTCGGGCGTGCTCGCGGGGGTCAACCCCGTGCACGGGTTGTACGCGAGCTTCGCGGGACCGCTGTTCGGCGGCCTGCAGACCAGCACGAAGCTGATGGTGATCACCACGACCAGCGCTGCCGCCCTGGCGGCGGGATCGGCCGTCGCCGACGTTCCGGAGGCGGCCCGGTCCGGCGCGATCGTGCTGCTGACGCTGATCGCGGGGCTGATCATGGTCGCCGCAGCACTGCTGCGCCTGGGCCGGTACACGCGTTTCGTCTCGCACTCGGTGATGACCGGCTTCCTCACCGGTATCGCGGTGACCAAGTTCTTCGACGTGGTCTCCAACCCGTCGGGGATCGACTGGCGTGCGCTGGTCACCGGGGTGACGGCACTGCTGGTGCTGGTGATCCTGGCCCGCACGCGGCTGGCACTGTTCGGTTCGCTGCTGGCCCTGGTCGTACCCAGCGCCGTCGTGATCGGGTTCGGGTGGGACAGCGTCGCGCGGGTCTCGGACGTCGGCACCATCCCCACCGGACTGCCGATGCCGCTGCTCCCCGATCCCGGTCTGTTCTCGTTCGAACTGCTGGGCGGTGCGCTCGCGGTCGCGGTGATCGTCCTCGTCCAGGGCGCGGGTGTCGCGGAGTCCGCGCCGAACCGGGGCGGTGGTCGATCGGACGCGGACGTCGATTTCTCGGCCCAGGGCGTCGGCAACGTCGGCGCCGCGCTGTTCGGTGGGATGCCGGTCGGTGGTTCGGTGGGCCAGACCGCTCTCAACGTGTCCTCCGGCGCCCGCGGGCGTTGGGGAGCGGTGTGGTCGGGGATCTGGATGCTGGTGATCCTCGTCGTTTTCGCGGGTGTCGTCGGCAAGGTGCCCATGCCGACTCTGGCGGCGGTCCTGGTCGTCGCGGCGGTGGGCTCGATCCGCCCCCGGGAGATCGGCGTGATCCTCCGGACCGGGCCGACGTCGCAGATCGCGATCGTGACGACTTTCGTTGCGACGCTGCTCCTTCCCGTGGCAGCAGCAGTGGGAATCGGTGTCGCGCTCTCGCTGCTGTTGCAGCTCAATCGGGAGGCGATGGATCTCTCGGTGGTGGAACTGGTCCCGGGTGACGACGGGACGTTGCGCGAGCAGCCGGCGCCGAAGACACTCGCCGACGGTCAGGTCGTCGTCCTCGACGTCTACGGCAGCCTGTTCTACGCCGGCGCCCGCACGCTGCAGGCCCGCCTGCCGGATCCGGCAGGTGCGGTGAGCCCCGAGGTGATCCTGCGACTGCGCGGGCGGACCACGTTCGGGGCGACGTTCTTTTCGGTGGTGCGCGACTACACACAGCGGTTGGAGGCAGCCGGCGGGCGGCTGTACCTGAGCGGGATCGACAGGGCGGTCTCCGACGACTGGGACGAGGACCGGTTGGCCGGTCAGGGCCTGGCGTTGGAGGTGTTCCCGGCCACGGACACGATCGGTGAATCGACCCGACGAGCCTTCGACGCCGCCGAACGCAGAATCGTCCGGGTGACCGCTCGCGCGGAGGGTTGAGCGGTGCTGGGTTCGGAAGCGCTCGGTCCGGAAGCGCTCAGTCCGGAAGCCGTCGCATCTCGACGAGCGTGAGGCCGAGCGCGTCGAAGCGCGCGAGCATGCCGCGCAGTTCGGTCCGGCTGCGGACCGGACCGTACAGCGTGGTGTGGGCGTGCGCCGTCTTCGAGACCTCGAGCTCGGGGAAGGCCGCGAGGACCCGCTCGGACAGTTCGCCGCCGACGAGGAACGCGTACCGCACGGTGGCGGGCCATGCCGAGTCGGATGCGGCCATGACGTCTCCCCTCAGTCGATCGCGTGCCCACGTGATCTGTCGAGGATGCCGCGCGCGGGCGTCGCCCACCTCACCCGTCGATGGTGAATCCGAGCCTCACAGCAACCCGTGGGTGTGGGCGGCAGTGACGGCGTCCCGCCGGGTGGTCACCCCGAGCTTGCGGTAGATGCCGCGCAGATGCGTCTTGACGGTGTTCACCGACACGCAGAGGTCCGCTGCGATCTCCTCGGCGGTGCGCCACGTGGGCAGTTCCGCGAGCAGTTGCAGTTCGCGCTTGGTGAGTTTCTCGGCGGTCGCTACCGCGATCCGGGGCAGCGAGGCCCACACCTCGTCCGCGAAGCGATCGCGGGCCCCGAAGCGTCCACGGCTGGTGGACAGCAGCTCCAGGCTTGCCGGAGCCATGTCGTGGAACGGCCGCAGGACACGCTCGGGTGCGGCGAGGCGCAACGCCTCGCCGAGCGCGTCGTGCGCCCGTGCGTCGTGCGCTCGGCGCCGAGCGATCTCGGCCTCCACGAGCCAGGCCGTGACGACGTTCGTCGCTGCCACGCAGGGAGTCTCGCCGTCGAGTATCGGCTGCAGGGTGGCCCGGGCCCGCTCCAGCTGATTGCTGCACAGGAGCAGGACGGCCTCGAGCAGGTGCACGTCGCCGACCGGACCCAGCGCCGCGGAGGCGTTGGTGACCAGTTCGCGCGCCCACGTCGTCTCGCCGATGTGCAGGTACGCGAACTGGATCGACGGCAGGCACACCGCGATCAGTCCGGGAGGATGCGGGGCGGGGCGTCCCGACGTCGTGGCGGCGTGCAGCGCCGCCACCGCGGACCGGCGGTCCGGTGCGGTGTCGATGCCGAACAGGGCGGCGGCAACGGCGCTGTCCGAGTGGAACTGTGGGTCGACATCGGTCGCCGCAGCGACCAGCTCGCCGGCCCGCACCGTGTCGTTGCGGAGATACCGACACACCGCCTCGAGCAGGGTCGCGTCGCGGTTGTCGGCGGATGCGGAGGAGTCGGTATCGGTTGCAGCCGCGCGGCTCTCGCCGGCAAAGGAGTGTGCGTCGTCGAGCAGCCCTCGCGAGAGGGCGACGACGCCGAGTCCCGCCGACGCCTGTGCCGCCAGGTGGGGGGAGTCGAGCTCCCGGGCGCGCGCCCGGGCACGGCCCAGATTCTCCACGGCGCGGTCGAGGTGCCCGAGATGAAGATCGCTGTGCCCGCTGTGGAGGGCGGTGAAGGCGTCCAGGAGAAGGTCGCCCGACGGGGCGGTGTTCGCGGTCCGATCGGCGCGGAGCGCCTCCAGGTCGCCGGTGCGTACCGCGAGTTGCTGTCGCAGAGTGTCTTCGAGAAGTGCTGTGCGTGAGAGATTTCCGGCGCGTCGACTGCGACCGTCGATCGTCCCCAGCAGGCCGTCGGCGATCACCGGGTTGTCCGCATGCAGGTACGCGGCTGCGCGCACGAGACAGGTGATCGTCGCGTCTCGGATCGGAGGAGGGGTTCCGGCGAGCAGTCGCTCGATCGTCTCCCCGTGCCCGTCCAGGACCAGGGCGAGGCCTGATTCGGACAGCACGGTCTCCACGTCGGATGCGTCTCCCGCGGTCACCCCGTGCTCGAGGGAGAGCAGCGCGTCGCCGAATCGGGCGTACCAGCGCGCGGTCACGTGCTCGAGTTCGGCGACCGCCCGGCGGCCGAGCAGGCTGATCTCGGCGCGCAGGTAGCTGCGGAGCAGCGGGTGGTAGCGGAAGAGGGTGGGCGTGCTCTCGATCCGGCTGATCAGGAAGTTCCGGTGCTCGAGCAGATCGATGATCGCGTGGGCGTCGATGCACCCGGTGAGCTCCTCGGCCAGAGCCGCGGAGAATGTCTCGGGGACCGAGGTCTTGACGAGGAATTGCCGGATCTCGTCGCTCTGGCCGGCCAGGACCTGCTCGATCAAGTAGTCGGCCACCGCTCGGCGGCACCCGCTGAAGTTCTCGATGAGAGTGCTCGGGTTCGGGTGCCCCGCCAGCGACATACCGGCGAGCCGGATTCCGGCCGCCCAGCCCTCGGTGCGCTCCATCAGGGCCGCGAGATCGTGGTCGCCGAGCTCCACGTCGTGCTCGGCGAGCATGGCCGTCGCTTCTTCGGGAGTGAAGGCGAGGTCGTCGAACGTCACGTCGAGCACCCGGCCGTCGAGTCTCAGCTTCTGGAAGGCGAGCGGGGGTTCGAATCGGCAGCACACCACGACACGCAGTCGTTCCGGTGGCGCCCGCAGCAGCATCTCGAGTTGGGACAGCGCGTTCCGCTCGTGGAGCAGGTGCGCGTCGTCGACAACCAGCCAGACCGGCTCGTCCACCCCGTCCAGTGCCGCCTCGAAGGTGAAGTCCTGTGCCCGAGCGTGATCCAGGGCGACTGCACAGCCTTGCCGTAGTCGAGGGTGGCCGGCGTCGGCGAGCGCGCGAGCGAGTTCCGTTCGCAGGGCGTGCGGTGCGTTGTGCTCCTCGTCGACCGAGGCCCACGCGATGACCGGGTCGCCGGATCCTTCGCGCGTCCGATGCGCCCAGTCCGCGAGGAACGTCGTCTTTCCCGAACCCGCTGGTGCGCAGACCAGTACGACGGACACGGTGTCGTGGGGATCGGTGAACGCGGAGTCGAGAGCCTCGGACAGGCGCGTGCGAGACACGACGCGATCACTGCGTAACACCGGAATCGCGGTGCTCGCAGTGAAATTCCCGCCCTGCGCGATCGACACCCGACATGCCTCCCACATAAACGAGTTGTCATCCGGGACAAAAGGACGAACCGCCTGCAGCGGGGAAAGTCTAACCCGCGCAGGCGGTTCGTGTCGGCTATATCGAGTCAGTCGCGAGCCATCGCGGCCTGCATGTGCTTCTCGACGTCGACGTACGCGTCGTCGGCGATGTCGAATACCACCTTTGTCGTTTCGCCTCCGCGGAACCCGAAACGCGGCTCCGGGTAGGCACTCGACACCAGGTCCGCGCTGTCATACCCGATGCACAGTCCCTCACCGCACAGCGAGGAGTGTCCGAGCACCGCGCGGACCTGGTGCTCGCCGACCTGCTTGTCGTCGATGTACAGCCGCAGCGGTCCCACACCTTCGCGGTCGGGTCCCATTCCCTCCTTCGCGAACTCCACCCCGATGATGTGCTCGCCGGACGTCGGGACGGGCGCGTCTACGCGACCGTCGCCGACGCGCTGGCCGACAGCGCGGTGGACGAGAGCCCATGACGGCAACTCGGGAGACGGGCCGGCGACGCCAACGGTGCGACGGTGGTGCTGTCGATCGTGTCCGTCGCTGCGCTGCTCGTGATGGGGCGACTGGTACCGCGAGTTCCGGGTCTGCTCATCGTGTTGCGGTCGGCATCGCGCTGATCGCGTTCACCGGCCTCCGTGATCGTGGCGTCGCGCTCATTGCCGAAGTTCCACAGGGGATCCCGCTTCCCGGGGTACCGTCACTACACGACGTCGCGGATCTCCTGTCGGGGGCGCTGGCGATCTCGGTGATGGCGTTCCTGGAAACCGTCGCGGTAGCACGAGGGGTGCGACGGTCCACGGAACCTCAGATCGACGGTGATCGCGAACTGCTCGCGGTCGGTGTTGCGTCGGTAGCGGTTCGTTCCTCCACTCGTTGCCCCGGCGGGCGGTTTCTCGCAGTGTTGCTCTGGCCGCGGCGCACGACTTCCTGGTGCCGATCGGGGTCTACCTGGCGTTCGGGGACCGGGCGAAGAGCGCGCTCTCCGCCGTCAAGGAATGGATGATCACGCACGAGCGCCCGCTCACGCTCACCGTCTTCTTCGGATTCGGTGCGCTGTTCGTGGTCCGGAACGTGGTCGCGCTGATCTGAGATCAGGCCCGGATGGTGCGGCGGTGCTCCGCGAACGCGCGCGTCTCGTAGGAGATGAGCACCAGCAGCACCGCGGTGAGAATCCCGAGTGTGACGAGGGCCGGTAGGTGCCACACGACCGGAATCAGCACCACGAGCACGACGACGGTGACGGTGCGCGGGACGCTGAACGCACCCACCCCGGACAGCTTGAAGAGCACGAGCGCCGCCAGGTACAGCGCGGTCCCGCCGAACAGGGCCGCGAGCGGCCAGCCCTGCAGCGGATCGGTGAGCCGGTGGTGGTTGCCGTCGCCGACGTAGAACAGGATCTTCTTGAGTCCGAGGGAGAGCATCACGATGCCGATCACCATCGGCAGGTGCGCGTAGCTGTAGCAGCGCTGCGCGATCCGGATGCGCCGTCGGCCCTGTGCCTCCTCGAACGCGTGCTCGACCATCAGCGACGTGACGTCGAAGTACGCCCACCACAGCAGCGACGACACCGCCAGCCCCAGCAGTGACGCCACGACGATGGCCCACGTGATCGGCAGGCTCGCGACGCCGATGCCGATGGACACGATCGACTCGCCGAGCGCGATGATGACGAACAGGCCGTGCCGTTCCGCGAAGTGGCTCACCGAGCGGAGCCGCCAGTCGAGTCCGCCGACGAGCGTGCCCAGGTAGTCGCCGGCCAGGGCGAGGAACCACATGACCGTCTGCCACGGCCCGGTCAGCTGCGAGGCGATCAGCAGGAACGTCGTGCCGGTGAGCATCGACGGTACGAACCGTCTGACCTGGCCGCGCAGTTGCGGATCGTCCTTGCTGATCACCAGGAACATCAGGATGTGGAGCACTCGGACCGCGAAGTAGCCGAGCGCGAAGATCATGGGACCGTCGAGCCCGCCGGGCAGGTCGTCGAACGCCTCCGGAATCGTGAGCGCGACGATGAAGACCGCGGACATCGCCGCGAGCATCGCCACCCGCACGACGCCCTCGTCGGCGCGCACCAGGTTCGCCAGCCACGAGTAGCCGACCCAGCTCCACCACAGCACGGCCATCACGAGGATGCCGTGCAGAAGGTTGATCCCTGTGGGATCGTCGGCCATGAGGTCGGTGACTCTGGTGAGCGCGAACACGAACACCAGGTCGAAGAAGAGCTCGAGTGGGGAGACCGACGCGCGTTCCTCGGTGGGACGCGTGGTCAATCTGCGGGTGATGTCCACGGCGACGATGCTGCCACCCGCGCACCCGACGGGTGGCACGAACACTCGGTGAGGACGCCCTGCACTGTCGCGGGCACCCCTCGGTAAGCTCGACCACTGGACTGCATCAACCCATCTATCCGGAGGTACACACGCGTGGCTCTCGTCGTCCAGAAGTACGGGGGATCCTCGGTCTCGAGCGCCGAGCGCATCCGACGCGTCGCTGAACGGATCGTCGAGACCAAGAAGGCGGGCAACGACGTCGTCGTGGTCGTCTCGGCGATGGGCGACACCACCGACGAGCTGCTCGATCTCGCGCAGCAGGTGTGCCCGGTGCCGCCGGCCCGCGAGATGGACATGCTGCTCACCTCGGGTGAGCGCATCTCGAATGCGCTCGTCGCGATGGCGATCCACTCGCTCGGCGCGCAGGCCCGGTCCTTCACCGGTTCGCAGGCCGGTGTCATCACGACCGGCAGCCACGGCAACGCCAAGATCATCGACGTCACGCCGGGCCGTGTCCGTGCCGCGCTCGACGAGGGCTCGATCGTGCTGGTCGCCGGCTTCCAGGGCGTGAGCCAGGACAGCAAGGACGTCACCACCCTCGGTCGCGGCGGCTCGGACACCACCGCGGTCGCGCTCGCCGCGGCGCTCGAGGCCGACGTGTGCGAGATCTACACCGACGTCGACGGCGTCTTCACCGCCGACCCGCGCATCGTGCCCGACGCCCAGCGCCTCGACACCGTCTCCTTCGAGGAGATGCTCGAGATGGCCGCGTGCGGCGCCAAGGTGCTCATGCTGCGCTGCGTCGAGTACGCCCGCCGCTACAACGTGCCCGTGCACGTCCGCTCGTCATACACGACCAAGCCCGGAACGATCGTGTCCGGATCGATGGAGGACATCCCCGTGGAAGAAGCCCTGATCACCGGTGTCGCGCACGACCGCGGCGAGGCCAAGGTCACCGTTGTCGGCCTGCCCGATACGCCGGGCCACGCCGCCAAGGTCTTCCGCGCCATCGCCGAGGCCGAGATCAACATCGACATGGTGCTGCAGAACATCTCGAAGGTCGAGACCGGCAAGACCGACATCACCTTCACGCTGCCCAAGGCCGACGGCCCGCGCGCGGTCGAGAAGCTGACGGCCCTGCAGTCGGAGATCGGCTTCACGCAGATCCTGTTCGACGACCTCATCGGCAAGGTGTCGCTCGTCGGCGCCGGCATGAAGAGCCACCCGGGCGTCACCGCCAAGTTCTGCGAGGCACTCGCCGAGGCCGACGTCAACATCGACCTCATCTCGACGTCGGAGATCCGCATCTCGGTACTCGTCAAGGACACCGATCTGGACGACGCCGTGCGCGCGATCCACGCAGCTTTCGAACTCGGCGGCGAGGAAGAGGCCGTCGTACACGCAGGAACGGGACGGTAACCAGTCATGACCACCATCGCTGTCGTCGGTGCCACCGGCCAGGTCGGCATCGTCATGCGCGCCCTGCTCGAGGAGCGCAACTTCCCGGCCGACAAGGTGCGGTTCTTCGCGTCCGCCCGTTCCGCCGGCAAGACGCTCCCGTTCCGGGGTGAGGACATCGTCGTCGAGGATGCGTCCGCGACGTCCGACGAGGACCTGAAGGGCATCGACATCGCGCTGTTCTCGGCCGGTGCGACGCTCTCGCGTGCGCAGGCCCCGCGCTTCGCGGCCGCCGGCGCGATCGTCGTCGACAACTCGTCGGCGTGGCGCAAGGACCCCGAGGTCCCGCTCGTCGTGAGCGAGGTGAACCCGGAGGAGACGAAGAACCCGCCCAAGGGCATCATCGCCAACCCGAACTGCACCACGATGGCCGCGATGCCGGTCCTCAAGGTCCTGCACGACGAGGCGGGCCTGCAGCGCTTGATCGTCAGCAGCTACCAAGCGGTCTCGGGCAGCGGCATCGCCGGTGTCGAGGAGTTGGTCGGACAGGTCCGTGCCGTCGCCGCCGACGCCGAGAAGCTGGTCCACTCCGGTGCGGCCGTCGACTTCCCCGCGCCGGACAAGTACGTCGCGCCGATCGCGTTCAACGTCGTGCCGCTCGCCGGTGCGATCGTCGACGACGGCAGTGGCGAGACCGACGAGGACCAGAAGCTCCGCAACGAGAGCCGCAAGATCCTCGGCCTGCCGGACCTGCTGGTGTCGGGCACGTGCGTGCGCGTCCCGGTGGTCACCGGCCACTCGCTGGCGATCAACGCCGAGTTCGAGCGGCCGCTGTCGGTGGAGCGCGCCAAGGAACTGCTCGCGGACGCTCCCGGCGTCGAGCTGGTGGACGTGCCGAACCCGCTCGCGGCCGCCGGCGGCGACGTGTCCCTCGTCGGCCGGATCCGTCAGGACCCGGGTGCACCCGAGGGCCGCGGTCTGGCGCTGTTCGTCTCGGGTGACAACCTGCGTAAGGGTGCGGCGCTCAACACTATTCAGATCGCCGAGCTGCTCGTCTAGCTCCCCCGGCCCCTTCCTGCGCGCGCGCTCGCACCGGCCTTCCGGCCGGGGCGGGCGCGCACGCGGCGTCGCGCACCCAGACGGGGGAACGCGATCCGGCTCTCGGTTCGCCGACGATTGTTCGAATCGTCACGAACGTGGAACGAAATCGCAGGTCGGAACGATCGCGTGGGATCGGTGCCCAGCACCTCGCCGTTTTCTGTGTTTGCCTCGGTCACAGAGTTCGCCGAGGCCGCCGACTCGTGTGTTGTGCAGGCCCGGCTCGACGCACACGCTGAAGGGACCGACGTGGCAGCGATACGAGAAGCCTGGCGAGGGTTGAAGAAGCCGGTGTTCGTGCCGGCCTCCCTGGTGATTTTCGCGATGATCGCCTTCGCGGTCGTCTACTCGGGCACCGCGAGCGACGCGTTCGGCAGCCTGAACACCGCCATCACCGACGGCGTCGGATGGTGGTACGTGCTGGCGGCGACGGGATTCGTGCTGTTCGCCCTCTACTGCGGGCTCTCCCGGATCGGCAACATCCGACTCGGCGACGACGACGAGAAGCCCGAGTTCGGCATGCTGTCGTGGTTCGCGATGCTGTTCAGCGCCGGCATGGGAATCGGTCTCGTCTTCTACGGGGTCGCCGAACCGCTCTCGCACTATGTCGATCCGCCCGAGGCGGGGCGTGTCCCCGGCTCCACCGATGCGGCCGCCAACCAGGCGATGGAACTGACGCTGTTCCACTGGGGTCTGCACGCGTGGGCGATCTACGTGGTGGTCGGCCTCGGCCTGGCCTACATGACCTACCGCAAGGGGCGGCCGCTGTCGATCCGCTGGCTGCTCGAGCCGCTGCTGGGACGCAAGCGCGTCGAGGGGCCGATCGGGCACGCCATCGACGCGATCGCGATCGTGGGCACCCTGTTCGGTGTCGCGACGTCGCTGGGCTTCGGGGTACAGCAGATCTCGGCGGGCCTCGAATATCTGGGCTGGGTCGATCCCGACAACTGGTTCGTCGTCGGGCTCATCGTGATCGTCACCGGACTTGCCACCTTCTCGGTCGTCACCGGCGTGACCAAGGGGCTGCGGTGGCTCTCGAACATCAACATGGTCCTCGCGGCCGGCCTGGCATTGTTCGTCCTGCTGCTCGGTCCGACGCTGTTCCTGCTGCAGTCGTGGGTGCAGAACCTCGGCGGCTACACCCAGGCCTTCCCGAAGATGATGCTCCGCACGTCACCGTTCGCGGACGACGGGTGGGCCGGAACCTGGACGATCTTCTACTGGGGCTGGTGGATGAGCTGGGCGCCGTTCGTCGGCATGTTCATCGCCCGCATCTCGCGGGGCCGCACCGTCCGCGAGTTCGTATTCGGTGTCCTGCTGGCGCCGACACTGATCGGGTCGCTGTGGTTCACGGTGTTCGGCGACTCGGGGATCCTCCGCCAGCGCAATGACGGCGACATGCTCGCGGCCGACGGCTCGGTCGACACCAACACCACGCTGTTCCATCTCCTCGACGGCCTGCCGTTGGGGACGATCACCAGTGTGCTGGCGATCGCCGTGGTGGTGTTCTTCTTCGTCACGTCCGCAGACTCGGGCTCGCTGGTCATCGACATCCTCGCCACCGGTGGGGATCTCGAGACACCGAAGGTGACCCGCGTGTACTGGTCGGTGCTGGAAGGCGTCGCGGCCGCGGTGCTGCTGCTGGTCGGGGGCGCCGGATCGTTGACTGCCCTGCAGACCGCCTCGATCGCCACCGCGGTGCCGTTCTCGATCGTCATGGTGCTCGCGTGTGTGTCGATGCTCAAGGCGTTCCGCTACGAATTGGCCACCACTCCAAGGTATCTGCGGGTGTCGACGCGCGCCGGTGCGGACGGTGAGCCCGTACTCGCGCCCCCGAACGCGGACGGCGCGTCCCGTCGTCGGCCCGCCGGGGTGTCCGCGACGCTCGCCGGGTTGCCGCGGGCGTCCCGGGCCGGTGCGGGACCGGCGCCCGAACAGCACTTCGTCGTCGCGGTCCACGAACTGCCGTCGCACGCCGTCGAAGTGGACCCCGACACCGGCCGCCTGCACCACGCGGAGGCCGACGCCGTGCGGGACCCGCTGCCGCAGTGAGTGCCGCCGCGCGCGGCCTCGCGGTAGCGCCCGGCGTAGCCCCTCGGCGGTTGGTCGTCCGCCGTTTCCGGTGAGCGGGGGCGCCTGTTGCAGGCCCCCGCGTTCCCTCGTACATTCACCTCGCCGGTCGTCGACGTGACCCGGCTCACTCGGTGTCGAGGAGGTCGAGGGTGAATGCCGGAAACGGCGCCGACTGGGCGCCGCTGCTCGAGCGACTGGCCGAGCGGAGGGCGGCGGCCCGGGCGATGGGCGGCGCCGAGAAACTCGCGCGGTATCGGGCGACGGGGCGCCTCGACGCCCGCAGCCGTGTCGCCGGTCTGCTGGATCCGGAATCCTTCGTCGAGTTGGGGCCGCTCACAGGGAATCCCGCCATTCCCGCGGACGCATTCGTCGCCGGGTCCGGGACGATCGACGGCCGTCCGATCATGGTCGGCGCCGAGGACTTCACCGTCGCCGGCGGGTCGATCGGCACCGCGGCCGCGTCCAAGCGCGCCCGGGCCGCGCAGCTCGCTCTGCGTAACCGGGTGCCGCTCGTGATGATGCTCGAGGGTGCCGGACATCGCGCCACCAACGCGCTCGAGCGGAACCGTCCCGCGCCCAACGACCTTCAGGCGATGGCCGATCTGTCGGGGCTCGTGCCCACCGTGGCGATCGTGACGGGTCCGTCGGCCGGACACGGCGCGCTCGCCGCGCCGCTATCGGACTTCGTGATCATGGTCGGTGGGCACGGCGCGCTGTTCACCGCGGGCCCGCCGCTGGTCGCCGCTTCCACCGGCGAGCAGATCGACAAACAGACGCTCGGCGGTCCGCAGGTCGCGATCGACACGTCGGGTGTGGCGCACAATCTCGCGGAGTCCGACGACGCCGCGCTGGCGCTGGCCCGCCGGTACCTGTCGTACTTCCCGAGCAGCGCGTGGCAGCGGCCGCCGTGGGTGGGGCCGGACGGCGGCAACCACGACGTGGGGGAGCGGGCACTTCCGGAACTGCTCGACCTGATCCCGGTCAACCAGAAGCGACCCTACGACATGCGGGTGATGCTGGCGGCCGTCGCAGACGCGGGCACCGTCACCGAGATCCAGCCGACGTACGGGACGTCGATCATCACCGCGCTCGCGCGCATCGGCGGACATGCCGTTGCCGTCGTCGCGAACCAGCCGACGGTGACGGCGGGCGCGGTGACGGTGGCGGCCGCGGACAAGGCGGCGGCCTTCCTGCAACTCGCGGGCGCCTTCCACCTGCCGGTGGTGTTCCTCGCCGACAACCCGGGTGTGATGGCGGGCAGCGCATCCGAGAAGGCCGGCATCCTCAAGGCCAGTGCGCGGATGTTCGCGGCGCAGCACCGGCTGCGGACCCCGAAGTTCCACGTGACCGTGCGCAAGGCGTTCGGGTTCGGCAGTTCGGTGATGGGCGCCAACCCGTACGACAACCAGACGATGACGCTCGCCTTTCCCGCGGTCACCCTCGGCGGCATTCCCGCGGATGTCGGCGGACGCACCGCGAAGGAGGACGACGACACCCGCCGGGCGCTCGTGGAGAACGAGGCGTCGGGCCCGTGGGCGCTCGCGCAGACGCTGTTCTACGACGACGTCATCGACCCGCGCGAGCTGCGGAACATCCTGATCCGCGGGCTGGACGGGACCGTCCGGGACAGCACGGTCGAACCGGTCGCGCACCCCGGCTACCTGCGCTGACCTCGAAACGAAAGGAACACGGATGTCGAAGAACTGGGAAGAGGAGTACGGCTACTCGGACGCCGTACGCAGCGGCGATCTGCTGTTCTGCTCCGGCCAGGTCGGGCTCGAGGCGGACGGCAGCGCCCCGTCCGATCCGGAACGCCAGTACGACCTCGCCTTCGCGACGCTCGGCAGACTGCTCGCCGAACACGGTGCAGGGCCGTCGGATCTGGTGGAACTGATGAGCTTCCACGTCGACTTCCCCCGACACATGACCGAGTTCATGGCCGCGAAGGCGCGCTTCCAGAACGGTGCCCGGCCGGCCTGGACGGCGGTCGGGGTCACGGCCCTCGGGATGCCGGGCATCGTAGTGGAGGTCAAGGCGACGGCCCGGATCCCCGGCGCCTGACCGGTACGGCTCGGTTACGCAGCGCCGGAGACGAAGTCGTGCGCTTCGCGGGCGGCGTCGCGCCACATCGCGAGCGTGCCGTCGAGGTCGTCGTCGTCGAAGTCGAACGACACCCATTCCTTCATCGTCCGTCGGCCCATCGTGACCTCACGCGCGGTGCCCGCGGCGACGACCTCCTGGGCGCGTGCCCGCGGCAACTTGACGATCAGTCGATCGTCGTGGCCGAGGAACGCGAAGATTTTGCCGGACATGCGCAGGCCGGGACTGCGGAACATCGTCCCGAGTTCGACGCCGGGCTCCCGGAGAAACTCGGCAGCGAGTTCGTCGAGGAGCACGCGCGCCGGCCGGGAACCGCGGTCTGCGCGCATACCGTCGACCTTTCTCGTCACGCGCGTGCAGTGAACGTATTCTGCGCGGACGCCGCGACCCCCGACAGCAGCGAGACGATCGCGATGCCCACCACGAGGTAGATGGCGCCGCTGGCGATCTGCGACTTGGTGGTGGCGTCGACGCTGAACGGCCACAGCGCGGCAGCGGCCGTCGCGAGGACACCGATCCAGGTGAAGAACGTCGATGCGCGCGGCGTCGAGATCAGCAGCAGGTGCAGCAGTCCGGTGGCGATCAGTGCCGCGATCGCGGAGTAGACGGCCACGGTGGTGACCTGCGAGTCCCACGGGGTGTGTGGCGGTGTGATCACCGGGGCGTCGATCGGGCCCCGCACGGCCAGTACCCCCACCACCGCGGCGAGCGCGGCGACGATCGCGGTGGCGATGCCGCCCGCCCACAGTCGCCGCCAGTTGACTGCGGTCCGGGTGACTCGAACCGTCGATTCCGCGCTCGTCGAGTGGGTCATCGAGTGCTCCTTACGGATCTCGGCCGGATGTGCCCTGCTGTTCAGGCTATGCCCGGAGCCGTGGTTCGCGGGCGTGCTCGGGGAGAATCGTGGCCGGACCGAACCGAACGTCACCGAAGGGTGAAATCGAAGGGTGAATTCTGTCCTGTTCCGGCGATTGGAGCGGATCGAAAATCATTGCCTCTCTTGGCCGGATCGCATTGACGAGACAATCGTGACCCGTGCAAACTTTCGCAGCGGCGCGAACGACGGGGACGCGCTTGCCACCGCGGGTGGCATCGTTTCGATCGAATCGAGAACAGTGAACATGAAGCGCATCGCCCTGGCCTCCCTCGCGCTCGGCGTGGGTCTGGTCGCGGCTCTTCCGGGGATCGCTTCGGCGCGGTCGGACGACTCGGTCGCGGGAACGTTGGTCAACACCTGTGACCCGATGGGGAACGCCGGCGGCATCTGGGTCGAGCTGTGGGACGACTCGGGCCGAATCGATTCGGTGGCCACCGATGCCGAAGGGGACTATGCCTTCGTCGACAGGGCGCCCGGCAACTATGTCGTCAAGCCTTACATCGGTGCGGGCTGCGGCGCCTTCCCCGGAACACGGGCGGTGGACACCACCGATGGACCGGTCTACGACGTCGACTTCCGTGTCACCACAGTCCACGACATCACCGGGACGGTGACCGGATGCCCCGAAGGTGCGGGCGTGGGCACGTCCGGAGTCACGGTGAATGTCAGCGACGACAACGGTCTCCTCGCGACCACCGAGACCAACGAATTCGGCTTCTACTTCTTCCAGTGGCTCGAGGCGAAGACCGACTACACCGTCGAGGTCGTCCCGCCGGCCGGCTGCGGCGCCGACGACCCGACCCGGTCGATCGATCTGGACCTGGGCAACGCGAATCTCGTCGATTTCCAGCTCGTCCCGCAGTACGCGGGCTCCTTCCAGAGCGTCTTCTCCGGATTCGCCTTCGGCAGCTGACCACCCGACTCCCTGGGGAGGGAAACGGCGCCGACACCCGATCGGGTGTCGGCGCCGCCCAGGGAAGCGCGAAAGGCTGCGTTACTGAGCCGGGGCCGTGGAGCCGAGGGGCAGACCAGCGAGCAGATCGCCGAGGTCGGCGGGCAGCAGATCCTGGAGGCTACCCAGGTCGAGGTCGGCCGGCAGGAGGTCCTGCAGGCTGCCGAGGTCGACGCTGCCGAGCAGGCCACCGACGGGCACGATCTGCGGGTCACCGACGGCGGGCAGTTCCGGGTTGGTGAGCGAAATGCATTCACCCACAACTGCGTACACGCCGTCGCCGAGATCGGTCGTGAACGTGTCCTCGGCTCCGGCGCCCACTCGATCGGCGACATCCGTCTGCCACGACAGGAAACCAGGCTCCGTGATCTTGCTCGGATCCGCCTGCAGGGCTGGCAGCTTGGTTGCTTCGAGCGCGAAGGCGCCGCAGCTGGTGGTGGGGTCCTCGTTGGTGTTGGCGACGGTGACCGAGAGCGTGTTGCCCTCGACGCCTGTCGTGACGGTCGGGCTGGCCAGCTCGACCGGTTCGGCCGAGGCCAGGGCGGGTGCCGCGAGCGCTGCCGCGGCGACGATCGCAGCCCCGCCGAACGCGTGACCGAGAGTCTTCCGATTACGCAACTGCATGTTCATCCCCTTCCAAATGTGAACCATCGGAACGTGATCCAGGTTGGCGTAATCCCGAGACCAAGATCTCCGAGGCCAAGATCACCTCTCCACCATTGACGCAGCACGCCGGGCCTGCAACAGCAAAGTCGGTCAGAGGGGGCGTATCCGACGTGCGCGCGGACCGCGACACGGCCGCCGCGTCGTCGGGGCAACGCCATGAACAGGGCAAACCGAGTGGTCAGTCTCATGGGTAACGATGCTGTAACGGTCTCGGCTGGGCGGTCGGCCGGACATTGCGACGCTTGGGGTTTCGCTGCGCCCCGCGACCGCGAACTCCGCACGCAGGCGGGTGAAGCCGGCGCGCTCCTTCAGCGAATCATCGAGGTTTCCGTGAGTGGCTCCGCCGGACCGCGCAGGTAACGCCCGACCGGTCCCTCGTCGAGCGCGAGTGCCTTCGTGACGACCGAGGCGCCGACGACGATGCCGCACGCGACGAACATCCAGCCGATCGCGGTGAAGACCAGGCCCAGATCGCCGAACTTGGATTCCGCGGTCGCCACCGTCCGCGGCAGGACGACGTTGCCGCCGATCCTCAGAATCGTCAGCCCCGCAGCGGTGATCACTCCGGTCGCCCACAGGACGCGGGCCGACAGGCGGCGCTCGGTGAGCAGATACGGCACCAGCGTCCACAGCCCCGCCCACACGGCGAACTGGGCCACGAGGACCAGCGAACTGCCCAGGTACGGCACGCCGAGCAACACCCGGGTGGCGCCGATCAGCGCGGCGCACGCCGCCACCGACAGCAGCACCGCGATCCACCGCCACCAGCTCGCGAACTTCAGCGTCGGGACGTGCCACACCCGCCCGTACATCCGGCCCAGGGCGCGGGCGAAGGACGTCCCACCGAGCAGCACCATCAGCAGCCCGACGATGCCGAAGGCCGCGAAGGACGGCTCGTCGACACCGAAGCCGTCGGTACTCACGTCGACGCTGTCCATGTCGATACCGAACTGGTCGAAGAAGCCCTTGGTGAAACTGTCGTGGCTTCCGATCGTCGATGCCACGATCACCACCGGCAGCACCGACGTGAACGACTGGGCCGCCAGCGTCATCGAGCGGTCCGCCCACTCGATGTCGACGAAGCCGGACAGCATGCGCTGCACCGTCCGGCCGGGTGCGGTGCCACGCAACCAGCCCTGCGCGGACTCCGAACGGGCGGCGAGTGCTTCCCGGGCCAGCGCGACATTGAACCTCGACGATCGCACGGCATCCCCTTCGAACGCACCAACGCCGGGGAGACGGTCGCCGTCCCGACGGATTCCGACAGCGTAGGCGAACCGGGCGGCGCCGGCGGGCAGCCGAATCGGATGGCGTGCCCGGCTCCGCCTCCGCGCAGTACGGTGGCGGAGCGTCCATCCCGAGCCGCCGGAGGCGCCGTTGAAGGACGAGGAGCGCCCGGACGCCCGTGTGATCGCGCGCGAGGCGGTGCTCGCCCTGTTCGTCGGTGTCGGTGCGGCCGCCATCCCGATCGCCGTCCTCGCGCAGGCACGGGGGCTGGCCGTCGTCCTGTACGAGAGTGTCCCGCGGGCACTGGGGTTCGCGGGAGACGCTGCCTGGTGGATCGCGATCGTGCTGACGGTCGCGGGCATCGTCGTCGGCCTGGTCGTGTGGCTGGCACCGGGGCACGGCGGGCGGGATTCGGCGACCGCGGGCCTGATCGGGCCGTCGACGCCACTCCGGGCGCTACCGAGCCTGGTCCTCGCGCTGGTCCTCGCGCTCGGAGCCGGCGTCAGCCTGAGCCCCGAGAACGTCCTCATCTCGGTCAACGCGGCCGTGGCGGTGTGGCTGGTGGCGAAGGTGGTGCCGGGGATCGCGTCGGACCGCGTCGCGGTGCTCGCGACGGTGGCGACGATCGGCGTCCAGTTCGGCACCCCCGTCGCCGCGCCGCTCGCGTACCTCGAACTCACCGGGCGCCGGATACGCGGCAACCTGTGGGATGCGATCCTGACGCCGCTGGTCGCGGCCGGTGCCGGTGCCGCGACGATGGCGGTCCTGGACCGGCCGGTGCTGACCCTCGACGTGCCCGGTTACTCGACGGTGGCGCCGGGGGACGTCGTCGGCGGGATCGTGATCGCGACCGTGACCGCGGTTGTGGTGCTCGGCGTGGTGTACGCCCACCGTGCCCTGCACGCGTCGTTCCACCGCATCCCGAATCCGGTGCCGATGACGGGACTCGGCGGTCTCGTCCTGGGGCTGCTGGGCGCGGTGGGGGGACGCGAGTCGATGTTCAAGGACATCGGGACGATGCGGGACCTCGTGGCGGCGGCGCCGGATGTGTCGCTTCCGCGCCTGCTCGTGCTGGGCGGGTGCAGTCTCGCCGCATTCGCGGTGGCCGCCGCGAGTGGTTTCCGGGGCGGCCGGGTCATCGCGTCGGCGGCTCTCGGCGTGCTCGCCGGCCTGATCGGGCACGCGCTCGTGCCGGGAGTGCCGGTGGCGCCGGCGATCGCGTGCGGGGTGCTCGGCGCCGTGGTGGTCGCGGTGCGCAGTTGCTGGCTCGGGATCTTCATCCCGGTGTCGATGGTGGGCTCCGTGTCGGTGCTGCCGGTCCTGTGCATCGCGGTGCTGCCGGTCTGGCTGCTGGTGAGGAACCGGCCGACGATGACGGTTCCCGATCGCCGCGGGTCACCGGACGACCGGTGACCCGCGGCGACCGTCATCCGTTACGCGCGGTCGCGGAGCAGGAAGGAGAGCACCGACGACAGCCAGGCGTCGCGGGCCTCGATCATCGTCCAGTGGCCGCAGTTCGGGAACACGTGGAACTCGGCGTTGGGGATGTCGCGCATCGGCAGCAGACCCATGTCGACGGGGCTGACGCGGTCGTCGCGACCCCACGTGATCAGGGTCGGAGCCTTGATCTTGCCGAGCTTCGCCCAGTACGGCGTGATGTCGGCCTGCGCGGCTGCGGCGGCCATCGCCTTCATGGCCTTGCTGCTGTACATGCGGCGGGCGATCTCGAGCGTCTTCGGCTCGGTGGCCAGTGCCCAGCGTTCCTCGATGAGCTGCTCGGTCACCACGGCCGGGTTGTAGACCATCGAGTGCAGCCAGCGGACCAGGCTCTCGCGGGACGGGTTGTCGGTGAACTCGGTGAGCAGCTTGATGCCCTCGCCCGGGAAGGGGGAGACGACGTTCTTGCCGATGCCGCCGATCGAGACGAGCTTGTTCACCCGCTCGGGATGCGAGATCGCGATGTTCGCGCCGACGCCGCCGCCCATCGAGTTGCCGATGATGTCGACCGCGCCGAGACCCAGTCCGTCGAGGAAGGTCGGGACGGCGCCCACGGCCTCGACCATCGGGTGGCCGTCGCACGGGTCGGACACGCCGAAGCCGGGGAACTCGAGGACGTAGCAGGTGAAGTGCTCCGCGAAGTCCGCGAGGACGCCGCGGTAGTTACGCCAACCGGTTACACCGGGGCCCGAACCGTGCAGCAGCAGCAGCGGCGGACCGTCGCCGGCCTGGTGGTACCGGAGGACACCCTGATCGGTGTGCAGTTCCCGCTTGGAGTCCTCGTAACTGATCTCAATAGCCATCGTCAGCCTCTGTCTTGTCGCAAATGTCATCAGGACACACCAGCCTGTCTCGGATCGTGTCCTCCTGCCATACGAGTTCCCGCGAAGTGGAAAGGTTCCACGAGGTGATTCGTCCGGCTCGCCGGGAACGGGACGGCGAATCCGGGTGGATGCTCGCAAAGGGTCAGGGCGGCAGACGGTTCCGGCGTACCGTCGTGCGGGCGTGCTCCGGCAGGGCGACCACGGGGGAGTGTGACGTGACATGAGCGGACGGATCTCGCGGCGCGCGTTCAATCGCGGGCTCGCATGGACGGCGGGGGCGATCGGGGCCGGGGCGGCGGGGATTGCCGCGGTGCGGGCGCAGGACCTGGGCGACCTCGGGAACATCGATCCGGCGCGCCCCCAGCTGTTCGCGTCGCCCCAGCTCGAGCCCTTCGTCGATCCGCTGCCCCGGATCCCGGTGCTGACCGGCTCGCAACTCGAACTGCGGGCCGCGAGCACCACGCACCGGTTCCATCGCGACCTGGATCCCTCCCCGGCCCTCGCGTACGGGGGAATGGACTACTTGGGTCCCACGGTCGAGGCGCATGCCGGCGATGCGGTGACGGTCGCCTACCGCAACGAGATAGGCGTCCACCCGCTCGCCGCGGACTTCGACACGACGCTGCACGGCGTCACCGAGCAGGACCGGACGGCGGTGCCGACGTCGATCCACCTGCACGGAGCCGTGACTCCGCCCGAACACGACGGACACCCGGCGTTCCTGCAGCGGCCCGGGCAGGGGCACGTGCACCACTATCCGAACGTCCACGAGGCCACGCAGTTCTGGTACCACGACCACGCGATGGGCATCACCCGACTCAACGTGTACGCCGGACTGGCCGGCGTGTTCCTGCTGCGCGACGAATTCGACACGGGGACAACCGGTAATGCGTGGGGCCTGCCGTCCGGTGAGTTCGAGATGCCGCTGGTCCTGCAGGAGAAGATCTTCACCGCCGACGGGCGTCAGAGCATCCGGGCGACCCCCGTGGTGCCGCAGGGGCGGTGGGACGGCGGGACACCCGGCGATGTCGGTGTCGTCAACGGCAAGATCTGGCCGGAACTCGAGGTGGCCCGCGGGATGTACCGCCTCCGGCTCGTCAACGCCGCGTCGTTCAGTGTGTGGAACCTCTTCTTCGGCAACAGGATGCGCTTCTGGGTCCTCGGGATGGAAAGCGGCCTGCTCGCCGCGCCGGTGCCGACGACGCGCGTGCGACTCGCCCCCGGTGAGCGCGTCGACCTGCTCGTGGATTTCGGCGCCGTCGAACCCGGCGGGACGGTGGAGTTGTGCAACGACGAACCGCCACCGCTCGCGGCGTCGCAGCGCGGCGCACGCGCGATGCCCCTGTTCTGCCGATTCCGGGTGGCGGACACCCGGGGCTTCACCGGTGCGGTGCCGGAGACGCTGCGTGGTGGGGCCGGGCAGCCGACAGACCTCGAGCCCGTCCCGACACCGCAGGTGCAGCGGACCGTCACGGTGATGCAGTTGCCGGACCCGTCCAGCGGCAGCGTGCTCATGTCCCTCAACAACCTTCGGTTCGGGGACTCCGATATCGAGATGCCACGGCAGGGCGCCGTCGAACAGTGGGACATCGTCAACGTCACCCCCGAGCCGCATCCGATCCACCTGCATCTGGTCAACTTTCGGGTTCTCGGGCGGCAGGCCTTCGACGTGGCGCGGTACGTCCGGGAGAATCCGGCCCCGCCGGTCGGCACCAAGTGGGCGCCGCCCGTCGACGCCTTCGTCACCGGCCCGCGCGTCCCACCGGAACCGTGGGAGTCCGGAGACAAGGACACCGTGGTCGCGAACCCGGGCACGGTGACCCGGATCGTCGCGGTGTTCCCGACGGCGGGCCGGCTGGGATTCGACCCGGACGCGACCTTCGGCGTCGGCGAGATCGCGGCGCCGGTGTCGCCGGAGCACGGTGGCCACGGCACACCCGCGCACGCCGGGCACGACGCGGCACCGGCCGCCTCCGGTCCGCTACAGGGCTACGTCTGGCACTGCCACATGCTCGACCACGAGGACCACGACATGATGCTCGGTTACCGGACGGTCGCGGAATGACCCGCTGAGTGCACCCTCCGGGCCTGCTTGGTTCGATCGATGTCAATATAGATGTATGTCGAATCAGGATGTCGAGCCGGCCCGCTGTGCCCCGCTCGGGGGTCCGCCTCTCGCGGAGGACCGCGCGGGCGATCTGGCCTGCATGTTCAAGGCGCTCGGCGATCCGGTGCGGCTGCGGATGCTGAGTCTGATCGCCGCCCACGAGGGCGGGGAGAGCTGTGTCTGCGACATCTCGCCCGGCTTCGATCTGTCCCAGCCGACCATCTCCCACCACCTGAAGGTGCTGCGAGAGGCCGGGCTACTCGACTCCGAAAGGCGCGGAACCTGGGTGTACTACCGCGTGATTCCGTCGGCGCTGGAGCAGCTTTCGACGGTGCTGTCCGCGGAGTGGGGTGGCGTCGCGGGCTCGGCCTGCCGGCCGGTCGTGGAGATCGTCCGGTGACCGACACGAGCAACCGGACTGCTGTGGTCGGCAAGCTCTCGACGCTCGATCGGTTCCTGCCGGTGTGGATCGGCGTCGCGATGGTCGTAGGCCTGCTCCTTGGCCGGATGATCCCGGGACTCGGAGACACCCTGAGCACGGTCGAGATCGACGGCATCTCGCTGCCGATCGCCCTCGGCCTGCTGATCATGATGTACCCGGTACTGGCGAAGGTCCGCTACGACCGCCTCGACACCGTCACGGGTGACCGGCGGTTGCTGCTCGGATCGCTGCTGCTCAACTGGGTCCTCGGTCCGGCGCTGATGTTCGCGCTCGCCTGGATCTTCCTGCCCGACCTGCCGGAATATCGGACCGGCCTCATCATCGTGGGCCTCGCCCGCTGTATCGCCATGGTGATCATCTGGAACGACCTTGCGTGTGGCGACCGGGAGGCAGCCGCGGTACTCGTGGCGATCAACTCGGTGTTCCAGGTGATCATGTTCGCCGTGCTCGGCTGGTTCTACCTGTCGGTCCTGCCCGGCTGGATCGGCTTGGAGCAGACCACGATCGACACCTCGCCGTGGCAGATCGCGAAGTCCGTTCTGATCTTCCTCGGAATCCCACTTCTGGCCGGGTTCCTCACTCGATTCTTCGGTGAGAAGTTCAGGGGCAGAGCGTGGTACGAGTCGGCCTTCCTGCCGAGGATCGGTCCGTGGGCGCTGTACGGGTTGCTGTTCACGATCGTGATCCTCTTCGCGCTGCAGGGCGAGCGGATCACCTCGCAGCCAATGGACGTGGTGCGGATCGCGATCCCGCTGCTGGCGTACTTCGCGATCATGTGGGGTGGCGGATACCTGCTCGGCGTGGCGATCGGGCTGGGCTACCAGCGCACCACCACGCTCGCGTTCACTGCGGCGGGCAACAACTTCGAACTCGCCATCGCGGTGGCCATCGCCACCTACGGTGCCACCTCGGGTCAGGCGCTCGCCGGCGTCGTGGGCCCTCTGATCGAGGTTCCCGTGCTCGTCGGACTCGTCTACGTTTCCCTGGCGTTGCGTAAGCGGTTCACGCGCTCCGGGTTCGCCCAGGCGTCGTCGAAGGAGTCCTGAGTAGATGACCGTTCCCAGCGTCCTCTTCGTATGCGTTCACAACGCCGGCCGGTCCCAGATGGCCGCCGGATTCCTGGCTCACCTCGCGGGGGATCGGATCGAGGTCCGATCGGCCGGCAGCGCACCGGCCGACCAGGTGAACCCCGCAGCCGTCGAAGCGATGGCCGAAGTCGGCATCGACATCTCTGCGCAGTCCCCGAAGATCCTCGATGTCGGCGCGGTGCAGGCATCGGACGTCGTGATCACGATGGGCTGCGGCGACACCTGCCCGGTCTTCCCTGGAAAGTCCTACCGCGACTGGGTGCTGGACGATCCTGCCGGGCAGGGACTGGCAGCCGTCCGGCCCATTCGTGACGAGATCCTCGTCCGGGTGGAAGCGCTGATTGCCGAACTCCTGCCCTGGCCGGCAGGTGTCGTGCCGGAGAACGGGTAGCCGAAAATTCCTTACCGCTGACGTGCCTTGAATCGGGGATCTCTTTTATTGATTACGTAGACCTTTCCTCTGCGTCGTACCACCTGGGGCCCGGGTCGCTTTTTCAGCGACTTCAGGGAATGTCGAATCTCCACTCGGTACTCGCATTCGATCGGGGACGGCGGCCGCTCTGACGCGGCGACGTCCAGGCCGGGGTGCCACTGCGGGGCCGACCGAGTCGCAGTGACACCCCGTTCCGGCTGAGGTAATCGGCTAGCCGAGCAGCTGGCCGGCGGACTCTGCGGATCCGGTGAAGAAGCTCAACGCGCCGAACAGATCGGCAGCAGCGCCGGCGAAGTCGGCGATGAAGTCGAGGTAAGGAATGAACTCGGCGGAACCCATCAGTGATCTCCTATGTATCGGTGGTGAATGGGGAAATCCCTCGAACAGCTTCCGGAATTCGGCGGTAAATGGCAATAGAATGTGTCCCGCACCACTCGATATCGGAATGCATCAACATTTGGCGATATCTATATATCCAACTGCGTGGGTGAGAATGGGCGGACGAGAATGCTCAGCAGCAGGACGAATCGTTCTCTGCATCCGTTCCGCAGCACACGTCGTCCTGAGCTGCCCGTGGGCCGTCGAGGTGCCGCGGGCTGGAACCGAAGGTCTCCGAGTCGGCGAGCACGGTGTAAACCTCCCACTTCTCGCCGGCCGGGCCGGTGACCCACACCTTGTCCTGGGTGGCGAAGCAGCACGTGGTGCCGATTTCCTCGTCGGTGAACAGGCCCTCGTCGGTGAGGCGGGCGATCTCCGCGTGGACCTTCTCCGGTGACTCGACCTCGACGCCGAGGTGATTGATCGTCCCGCCCTGGCCGGGGTTCTCGAGCAGTACGAGTTTCAGTGGGGGTTCGGCGATCGCGAAGTTGGCGTAGCCGGGCTTCAGTTTGGCGGGGTGTGTCCCGAACAGTTTGGAGTAGAAGGTGACCGCCTCCTGCAGGTCGTCGACGTTGAGGGCGAGTTGGGCGCGTGACATGACATGCCTCCACCTGTGCGATATATGTCGAATTGCTTGCATTCCCACCCTCCTCACCTTTTCGACATAAGTCAAGGAGGTGCGTAGGATCGTCGTCATGCCGAAAGCTCTGCCGGTCCTCGACGTCAGTACGCCGATCTGCTGTGCTCCGGTTTCCGCCGCTCCCATGAGCGACGACGAGGCGCTGCAGGTCGCACTCCGATTGAAGGCGCTCGCCGATCCGGTTCGGATCAAGCTCGTGTCGATCCTGCTCACCGCAGCCGCCGGTGGGGTCTGCACCTGCGATCTCGCTACCGCCGTCGGGCTCGCGGAGTCCACCGTCAGCCATCACCTCGGTCAGCTGCGGAAGGCCGGCATGGTGGAGTCCGAGCGTCGCGGCATGAACGTCTACTACCGGGCGCGCGGCGATTCGCTGGATGCCCTCCGTCTGGTGCTCGATCCCAACTGCTGCGCAGGGCCTCGTTAGCTCCCTTCGCCACCGGGTCGCAAGGTTGCGGGTGGGTATCAACCTGCCAACGAACGTCGAAAGGTGTGCCGCGGCGGGGGCCAGGGTGCGAACACTGATTCGGGCGCCTGGTTGAAATCCCGGCGGTCAGGGTAAGCGGTCGACGAGTCGGTCGCGTGCGGCAGTAGGCACGGCCCGGATCACTCGTCGACGGACACGGAGGACCCCGGATGAGCGGCCGTAACCTCGGTGTCGAGGAGGAGTTCCACCTCATCGACGCGGAGACCCGGCGACTCGTCACGCGCGCGCCGGACCTGCTGCGGCGGCTGCCCGGGGACGTCTACGTCGAGGAACTGCAGCGCTGCGTCGTCGAGGTCAACAGCGGGGTCTTCCCGAATCTGGGCGATCTGCGCGCGGACCTGATCCATCGACGCCGGGTTCTGGTCGATACCGCGACCGAACTCGGTGTCGGCGTGGTGGCCGCCGGGGCAGTGCCCCTCTCGGTGCCCGCCGAGATGGCCGTCACCGAGACTCCCCGGTACCGGCGAATGCTCGCCGACTATCAGCTCCTCGCCCGGGAACAGCTGATCTGCGGTACCCAGGTGCACGTGGACGTGGCGGACCGCGACGAGGCCGTCCGGATCGCCAATCGGGTGGCCCTCTACCTGCCGATCTTCCTCGCCCTGAGCGCGAGCTCGCCGTTCTGGGCCGACGGCACCGACACCGGATACGCCAGCATGCGATCGCTCGTGTGGAGTCGCTGGCCCACCACCGGTCCGGCGGCGCCGGTGGAATCGGCGGCCGAGTACGACCGGCTGATCGCCGACCTCGTCGCGAGCGGCGTCATCAGCGGACCCGGGATGGTGTACTTCGACCTCCGACCGTCCGATCGATACTCGACGCTCGAGCTGCGGGTGTGCGACAGCTGCCCGTCGGTGGACACGATCGCGCTCGTGGCCGGACTGTTCCGCGCGCTCGTCGACCGCGAGGCCGCGGGCCTCCGCGAGGGGCGACCGGCGCTGGAAGTTTCGCCCACGCTGGTTCGCGCGGCCATGTGGCGGGCGGCGCGCTCGGGTCTCGAGGGCGACCTGGTCGATGTGGAGACGGTGGCGCCGCGCCCCGCGCCGCACGTGGTGGAGAGCCTGATCGGGTCGCTGCGACCCCACCTCGAGTCGGCCGGCGACTGGGACGTGGTCTCCACGCTGGCCGCCACCACTCTGCGGGTGGGAAGTTCGTCGGCGCGACAGCGCCGCATCCTGCTGCGACGGGGTCGGCTGACCGACGTCGTCGACCTGCTCGCGGCCGAGACCGCGGGACGGGTGGGCCCGGACTACGGGCTCCGTGAGCCGAACCCGTCGCGGCGGGGCGGCGGAAACCCCCGGACCGTGACCGGGGACGACATCCCGGGAGGAGTTGCCGAACATGTGTGGCATATGCGGTGAGGTGCGTTTCGACGGCGCGACGCCCGACGTCGGGGCCGTCGCCCGGATGACCGACGCGATGGTCACGCGCGGGCCGGACGCAGCCGGCGCGTACGCCCAGCAGTCGGTGGCGTTCGGCCATCGCCGCCTGTGCATCATCGACCTCTCGACGCGGGGCGGGCAGCCGATGGTCGACAGCGATCTCCGGTTGTCGCTGGTGTTCAACGGCTGCATCTACAACTACAAGGAACTGCGTGCCGATCTGCAGCAGGCCGGTTACCGATTCTTCTCGACGGCGGACAGTGAGGTGGTGCTCAAGAGCTTCCACCGCTGGGGCGCGGACTGTGTCCACCGATTCAAGGGCATGTTCGCGTTCGCGGTGCACGAGCTCGACACGGGCGTAGTGACATTCGTCAGGGATCGGCTGGGGATCAAGCCGCTGTACTTCGCGGAGCTGCCGGGACGGCTTCGGTTCGCCTCGACGTTACAGGCGCTGCTGCGCGGCGGCGGCGTCGACACCACGATCGACCGTGTGGCCCTGCACCACTACCTGAGTTTCGCGGCGGCGGTCCCGGCGCCGCACACCATGTTCGAGGGAGTACGCAAGCTCCCGCCGGCGACGATCAGGGTGGTGCAGCCCGACGGCAGTGCCACCGAACGGCAGTACTGGGAGCCCAGATTCGAGCCGTCCCCCGAGCGGGCGTCGTGGACGTCGGAGCAGTGGCAGCACGCCCTGATGGACTCGCTGAGGAGGGCCGTGTCGCGGCGGATGGTCGCCGACGTACCGGTGGGCGTACTGCTCTCGGGCGGGATCGACTCCAGTCTGCTCGTGGCACTGCTCGCCGAACAGGGACAGCGGGACCTGGCGACCTTCAGTATCGGATTCGACTCCGCCGGAGGAGAATCCGGAAACGAATACTTCTACTCCGATCTGGTGGCGCGGACGTTCGACACCGACCACCACCAGATCCACATCGATCCGGCGCGGCTGCCGGCGGCCGTGCCGAAGACGATCGAGGCGATGAGTGAGCCGATGCTCAGCCACGACTGCGTGGCGTTCTTCCTCCTCTCGGAAGAGGTCTCGAAGTCGGTCAAGGTGGTGCAGTCCGGTCAGGGCGCCGACGAGATCCTCGGTGGCTACCACTGGTATCCGCCGCTGGTCGGGGTGGCCCGGGAGCAGTCCGCCGAGGCGTACGCCAAGGTGTACTTCGACCGCACCCACGACGACATCGCGCTACTGCTCCGCCCCGAGTACTGCCTCGATCGCGACGTCAGCACGGAATTCGTCGTCCGGCACCACAGTGCTCCGGGCGCCGACACCTCCGTCGACGCCGCGCTGCGTCTCGACACGACGGTGATGCTCGTGGAGGACCCCGTGAAGAGGGTCGACACGATGACCATGGCCTGGGGACTCGAGGCCCGGGTGCCGTTCCTCGACCACGAGTTCGTCGAGCTCGCGGCAAGCTGCCCACCGGAACTCAAGCTGGCCGGTGACGGCAAGGGTGTGCTCAAGGAGGCCAGCCGCGGTCTCCTGCCGAGCGAGGTGATCGACCGGACGAAGGGGTACTTCCCGGTGCCCGGGATCCGGCACCTCGAGGGTGGCGTTCTCGACCTCGTCCAGGACGCGTTGCGCAGCCGCAATGTCCGCGAGCGCGGGTTGTATCGACCGGACGCTCTCGACGCACTGTTCTCTGCTCCCAACGAGATCCGGACCGCACGCGGAGTGAACACCCTGTGGCAGGTGGGATTGCTGGAGATGTGGCTACAGGCGATGGAACGGCTGTGACAGTCGAGGGCTTCACGGAACGGCAAGGCGGACAGCATATCCGCTTCACATCCGGCGCCTCGGTTTCCCCGGACGCGACGGGATTCGCGCACCTCGTCGACGACGGAGGGTATCCCTGGGCCGTCCAACGCTTCCTGTCGGGACGGCCCGGCAGTACGGACCGCCCGGTGGAACTGCCCGTGCCGGGTCCGGTGACGAGAATCGTGCACTCGGCGGACAGCGGCTGGCTCGCGTGCCAGGTGGCACCCCACGGCGGCAACCGTACCCAGGTGTGGGTGGTGCGAACCGACCCCCAGGACCGGTCGGCGCGACTGGTCGGGTCGCAGCACGCGTGTTCCACCGAACTGATCGGATGGGACGGGAATCGGCTGGCGCTCACGGCGACCGACGAGGAGGGCGTGGCCGAGGCGCGGCTGGTCGATCCGCAGACCCAGGACACGATCACGCTCGACCGCCGGGTCGGCTCCTTCCTCGTCGACTCGTGGGCCGGAGCGGCGCTGCTCCGGGTGGGTCCCCGCGGGCATCGGGAGCTGCTGCTGCAACGCGCCGACGGTAGTCGGATCCCGTTGTTGCCGGCGGACTTCGGATCGACCACCGACGCGGGCGTCATACTCGACGACCACCGCCTGTCCGGTGTGCTCGGCCGGCGCCGGTCGCCGTGGGCGTCGAGCGAGGGTGAACCGGAGCAGTACATCCGCGCACTGGTGCGCAGCGACAACGGCGCGGAGTTCGCGCGACTGCTGGGAGTGGCGGTTTCCGAGCAGGGCGCCTCCTACCGGGTCCTGGCCGAGCGTGACTACTGCGGACTCGACGAGTTCGTCGTCAGCGACGACCACACCACCGTGGCCCTGCTGTGGAACTACAAGGGGCTGAGCGAGTTGCAGATCCTGCATCTCGCGGACGGGACCGTCGACACGCCGATCCAGCTGCCCGGGCTGGTGGCGTCGGAGCTGAGCATCAGCGCGGACGGCTCGTTGCTGGCCGTCACGGTCGAGGGCCCCGGGATGCCGCCGTCCGTGGAGATCGTGGATCCGCGGACGGGCGAGTGGGGTCCGGTGGAACCGGCCCGGACCCGCATGACCCGGGCCGACGCCCCGATCCTCGTCGAGTTCACCGCGCGCGACGGGCTGCCGCTCACCGGCTGGCTGTATAGGGCGCCGGGGGAGGAGCCCGGGCCGGTGATGTTGTGGTTCCACGGCGGACCGGAACTGCAGGAACGACCCGGGTACAGCGACTACTTCCCGGCGCTCGTCCAGGCCGGCATCACGGTGTTCGCGCCCAACGTGCGTGGCTCGGGTGGATTCGGCCGCACCTTCGTGCACGCCGACGAGCGGTACGGCCGATTCGCCGGCATCGACGACGTCGCCGACTGCGTGCGCTACCTCGTGGACAACGGTGTCGCCGACCCCGCGCGGGTCGCGTGCGCCGGACACTCGTACGGCGGTTACCTGACCCTGGCGGCACTCACGTTCCACCCCGATCTCTTCGCTACCGGTATCGCGGTGTGCGGCATGAGCAGTCTGGAAACCTTCTACGCCAACACCGAGCCGTGGATCGCGGCAGCCGCCTACCCCAAGTACGGCCACCCCGAGCACGATCGGGAACTGCTGGCCGAGCTGTCGCCGATCCACCGCGTCGACGCGCTGAGGGCGCCTGTCCTCGTGGTGCACGGCGCCCACGACACCAACGTGCCGGTCAGCGAGTCCGAGCAGGTCGTGGCGTCGGTGCGGGCGCACGGCGGTGTCGCCGAGCTCCTGTTGTTCGACGACGAGGGTCACGACATCGTCAAGCGGGAGAATCGGGACACGCTCGCGACGACGATGGTGAACTGGCTGACCAGCCGGCTGGCGCGGTCCGACGCCCCGGTGTCGGCGATCTGACGGGGGTGCCCGCATGCGCATCGACAACGACCGGCTCGTCGCGTGGCGACGGGATCTGCACGCCCATCCCGAACTGTCCTTCGAGGAGTTCCGGACGACCGCGCTGGTGCGCGACCAGCTCCGTTCGGTGGGGCTCGCGCCGGTGCTGCTGCCGAGCGGCACCGGGCTGTGGTGCGACGTCGGGCCGGACACCCCGACGTGTGTCGCGCTGCGCGCCGACCTCGACGCGCTCCCGCTGACGGAGACCACCGGGCTGTCGTACGCGTCCACGGTCGACGGGGTGTGCCACGCGTGCGGGCACGACGCGCACACCGCGATGCTCCTCGAAGCCGCGACCGTGCTGGCGGCCGAGCCGCCCCCGCAACGGGTGCGCCTGATCTTCCAGCCGGGTGAGGAGACGACTCCGGGAGGGGCCGTCGGGGTCGTCGCCGCCGGCGCCCTCGAGGGTGTCTCGCGGATCTTCGCCCTGCACTGTGCGCCGCAACTCGAGGTCGGCAAGATCGCCACGCGGGCCGGGCCGATCACCTCGTCCGGCGCCATGCTCACCGTGCGGTTGCACTCGGCGGGAGGGCATTCGGCGCGTCCGCATCTGACGGGTGATCTCATCTTCGCCGCCGCGGTGCTCGTGACCGGCCTGGCGTCGGTGCTCGACCGCCGACTGGACGCCCGCACCGCCACCGTCCTGACGTGGGGACGGATCCGGGCCGGCCGCGCCGGCAACGCCATACCGGAGTCGGGGGAACTGGTGGGCACGTTGCGCAGCGCGTCGCACCGGACGTGGGCGACGGTGGAACCGCTGGTCCGCCGGAGCATCGCGGAACTGCTCGCGCCGTACGCCGTCGACCACGAGCTGGATTACGTGCAGGGCGTTCCCCCGGTGGTCAACGATCCCGAGGCGACCGCCGAGATGATCTCCGCGATCCGGGCCGTCGTGGGGCTCGAGAACCTGGCCGAGGCCGGACAGTCGAGTGGCGGTGAGGATTTCGCGTGGTATCTCGAGCACGTTCCCGGTGCCATGGCACGGCTGGGTGTGTGGGACGGCACGAGCCCGCGGCACGATCTCCACACGCCGAACTTCGACCTGGACGAGCGTGCCCTCGTGAACGGGGTGCGGACCTTCCTCGCGCTCGCCTACGGTGGAGAATTCGAGGTCGGGTCGGGGGAGTGACGAGCGGATCGGGAGGCCGGCAGACATGGGGTTCTACGTGGATCGGATCGTCCCGCACCTGGTGGACGTCTCGTGCGGGATGTCGCTGACCGAGGCGTCGCGGCGGCGGGCGTGCGCGGACCTCCACGGCCGGGTGCTCGAGATCGGCTTCGGGTCGGGCCTCAACGTCCCCTTCTACCCGGACGCGGTCGATTCCGTCAGCGCCGTCGAACCCGCCGACGAGGCGTGGAAGATCGCCGGCAAGCGTCTCGCCGGCTCGCGCGTTCCCGTCGAGCGATCCGGTCTCGACGGCCAGTCGTTGCCGTTCCCCGACAACACGTTCGACACCGCACTGTCCACGTGGACGATGTGCACGATTCCCGACGTCGATGCCGCGCTGCGCGAGGTGCGACGCGTCCTGAAGCCGGGCGGGACCCTGCACTTCGTCGAACACGGACTCGCGCCGCACGCCAAGGTTCGGCGTTGGCAGCGCCGGCTCGAGCCGATCCAGAAGACCGTCGCGGGCGGCTGCCATCTGACCCGCGACATCCCCGCCCTGGTGCGTGCCGCGGGGTTCGAGATCGCGGATCTCGACAGCTTCTACGAGAAGGGTGCTCCGAAGGTCATGGGGGCGCTCTCGCTCGGGGTCACGGCGCCTGTCGCCGGCTGATCCGACGCGCCGCGGCCGAGGATGCGTCGGTACTTCATCCGAAAGGTGTGAGTTCTCGCGAGGGTTCAGCGCCTACGGTGCTGACAGGGCCGATCCGGCTCTCGACCTCGAGGAGATGATCATGGCAGGAACACTGACTGTCTGGAAGTTCGCCTCCCCCACCGGCGCCGATACCGCCGTCGCGACGTTGGAGGACCTGCGAAAGCAGGAGCTGCTCACCGTTCACGATGCGGCCGTGGTGAGCTGGCCGGAAGGGCACCGGAAGCCGAAGACCAGGCAACTCCACAACCTCGCCGGCGCGGGCGCACTCGGCGGCGCCTTCTGGGGGCTGCTCTTCGGCATTCTGTTCTTCATCCCCCTGATCGGAATTGCCGTCGGGGCGGCCGTCGGCGCGCTGACCGGGGCACTGACCGATGTCGGAATCGACGACGACTTCATCAAGCGACTCAAGGACCAGATCACGCCGGGCACGTCGGCGCTGTTCGTGCTCACTTCCGATGCCACGCTCGATCGCGTGCACGACGAGTTCCACGGCCAGCACGCCGAACTGATCTCCACCAATCTGTCCCACGAGCAGGAGGCGCACCTTCGGGAGGTGTTCGCGGACTGATCGACAACTCACTCTCGGTCCGGGAGGGACGATGACTCGCTCACACAGATCGCGATCCGGCCGGACCGTGCCCGCGGTGCCGGTACCCACGTTGACGCCGGCGCCGTGGGCGATTCCCCGCGGGCTGATCGTGTTGCTCGCCGGCGCGGGCGCCGTGGTGTCCATCGCCGGGATCAAGGTCTTCGCCGGGATCCTCGGGCCGGTGTTCCTGGCGCTCATGCTCACCGTCGCGGTCCAGCCGATCCAGTCCTGGATGCAGCGACGCGGGCTTCCCGCGTGGCTCGGGATGATCACCACGGTGCTCGTGGTGTATCTGATCCTCATCGGCCTGATCGGGGCCCTGGCACTGTCCGCGGCGCAACTCGCCACCCAACTGCCGCAGTACGCGGACACGGTGGACGACCTGCTGGACGACGTTCGATCGTTCCTGGCCGGCGCGGGTGTGAATTCCGAGCAGATCCACAACGTGCTCAGCAGCATCGACGTCGGCAAGGTCGTCGGACTGATCGAATCAGCGCTGCAGGGCCTGCTCGGGGTGTTCTCCAACCTCTTCTTCATCCTGGCGCTGCTGCTGTTCATGGCGTTCGACGGGATGAGCATCGGCAAGAAGATGCAGATCGTGGCGCGCAGTCGACCCGAGATCGCCTATGCGCTCTCGACTTTCGCTGCGGGTACACGCAAGTACCTGGTCGTGTCCACCGTGTTCGGCCTCATCGTGGCGGTGCTCGACGGCGGGGCGCTGTGGCTGATGGGGGTGCCGCTGCCGGTCCTGTGGGCACTGTTGTCGTTCATCACGAACTACATTCCCAACATCGGATTCGTGATCGGCGTGATCCCGCCGGCGCTGCTCGCGCTGCTCGACGGCGGGCCCGGCCTGATGGTGTGGGTCATCGTGGTCTATTGCGTCATCAACTTCGTCATCCAGTCGATCATCCAGCCGAAGTTCGTCGGGGACGCCGTCGGAATGAGTGTCACGGTGACCTTCCTGGCGCTGGTGTTCTGGGCCTGGGTACTCGGCCCGCTCGGTGCGTTGCTGGCCATTCCGATGACTCTGCTGGTCAAAGCCATGCTGCTCGACATCGATCCGGCCACCCGATGGGTGAACGTCCTCATCGGCGAGAAGGTGGGGGACGATCCGATCCCCTCGGAGGCCGACAATCCGCCACCTGCGCCCGATACCGACGACCGCGAGCCGGCGCCCGGCCCCGTCCTGCCGGTCACATGACGGCCGCCGCTGCCGGACTCATCCCGAACGGGTGATGCGGCCGGCATCCGGAGGGCGCAGCCTGATCTCGATATCGGACGAAACGATACGCGGAGCGGACGAGGAGACGTGTGATGCCGGATTCGAAGCCGAATATTCTGGTGATCTGGGGAGACGACATCGGGATCAGCAATCTCAGCTGCTACAGCGAAGGATTGATGGGCTACCGCACCCCCAACATCGATCGACTCGCCGACGAGGGCATGAAGTTCACCGACTCGTACGGTGAGCAGAGCTGCACGGCGGGGCGTGCGTCGTTCATCACCGGCCAGAGCGTCTACCGGACCGGGATGAGCAAGGTCGGCATGCCGGGCGCCGACGTCGGTCTCTCGGCGGACGATCCGACGATCGCGGAGCTGATCAAGCCACTCGGCTACGCCACCGGCCAGTTCGGCAAGAACCACCTGGGTGATCTCAACAAGTATCTGCCGACCGCGCACGGCTTCGACGAGTTCTTCGGCAACCTGTATCACCTCAATGCCGAGGAGGAGCCGGAACTTCCGGACTACCCGGATCAGGATCGGTATCCGAGGTTGTACAACCTGCAGCGTCCCCGCGGGGTCCTTCGCTCGTGGGCCACCGACGAGGACGATCCGACCGAGGATCCGAGGTTCGGCCGCGTCGGCAGACAGCGGATCGAGGACACCGGACCGCTGACGAAGAAGCGGATGGAGACGATCGACGACGAGATCGCCGACGCCTGTGTCGATTTCATCCGTCGGCAGCACGAGGCCGAGACCCCGTTCTTCGTGTGGCTCAACTTCACCCACATGCACGTGCGGACCCACACCAAACCGGAAAGCCTGGGACAGGCCGGCATCTGGCAATCGCCGTACCACGACACGATGATCGACCACGACAAGAACGTCGGATCGGTTCTGGATGTGCTGGACGAGCTCGGTCTGGCCGACGACACCATCGTCATCTACAGCACCGACAACGGGCCGCACGCGAACACGTGGCCGGACGGCGCGACCACACCCTTCCGGAGCGAGAAGGACACCAATTGGGAAGGGGCGTTCCGGGTTCCACAGGTGATCAGGTGGCCCGGCCGGATCGCGGCGGGAACGGTGTCGAACGACATCGTCCAGCATCACGACTGGCTGCCCACCTTTCTCGCAGCGGCGGGAGACGCGGACGTCGTCGACAAGCTGAAGTCCGGGCACACCGTCGCCGACAAGACGTTCAAGGTGCACATCGACGGCTACAACCTGCTTCCGTATCTCACAGGCGAGGTGGACAAGAGTCCGCGCCGGGGCATGGTCTACTTCTCCGACGACTGTGACGTTCTCGGCGTCCGGTTCGAGAACTGGAAGATCGTCTTCATGGAGCAGCGGGCGCAGGGCACCCTCGGAATCTGGGCAGAGCCGTTCACGGAGCTGCGGGTGCCGAAGCTGTTCAACCTGCGTACCGATCCCTTCGAGCGCGCGGACGTCACGTCGAACACGTACTGGGACTGGTTCCTCGACCACGACTACATCGCCTTCTACGGCACCGCGATCGGCACGGCATTCCTCGAGACGTTCAAGGAGTTCCCGCCCCGGCAGGAGCCCGCAACCTTCACCATCGACCACGCGGTGAAGAAGCTGCACGCCTTCCTGGCGCGGGACTGATCACCGTGGCCGATACGCTTCCCTCCTGGACAGACGGAGAGACACGCACCGCGATAGTCGATTTCGTCGAGCGGGTCGTCGACGAAGCGGGGCCCGACTACGTGGAGCCCGCAAGCCGCGTCGCGGTGTTCGACAACGACGGCACGCTGTGGTGCGAGAAGCCCATGCCGATCCAGCTGGACTTCACGATCCGACGTCTGGGGGAGATGGCGGACGACGACGCCTCCCTGCAGTCGCAGCAGCCGTGGAAGGCGGCCCACGAGAACGACATGGACTGGCTCGGTGGTGCGATGGTCAAGCACTACCATGGGGACGACGGTGATCTGAAGTTGTTGATGGGAGCCATCACCCGGGCGTTCGACGAGGTGACCGTCGAGGAGTACGACGCGCGGGTGACGGCGTTCTTCGATGACGCCGACCATCCGACGCTGGGCCGACCGTACCGGGGATGTGGTTACGCCCCGATGGTCGACCTGCTGCGCTACCTCGAGGCCAACGGGTTCACCACCTACATCGCCTCCGGCGGCGACCGGGACTTCATGCGACCGGTCGCCGGTGAGCTGTACGGGGTGCCGCCGGAGCGCATCATCGGCAGTGCCCTCGGGCTCTCGTACCGGGAGCGGGAGGGCGCCCCCGACCTGCTCTACAAGGCTGCGATGGACTTCTTCGACGACGGCCCGGAGAAGCCCGTGCGCATCTGGAGCCGCATCGGACGCCGGCCGATCCTGTCGGTCGGCAACTCCAACGGCGACCTGCCGATGCTCGCCTTCACCGGACTGCCGGACTCGCCGGCCCTCCGACTGCTGCTCCTGCACGACGACGGCGAACGCGAGTTCGACTACGTCGCGGGTGCCGAGGACATCCTCGAACACGCGCGCCGAAACGACTGGACCGTGGTGAGCATGAAGGATGATTGGCGTGAGGTGTTCGCGCCCGGCACAGCTTGAGCAGGAGAGAATCTCGTGACGACCGGTATCGCCACCCTGACCGAACTCCGACAGATTCCCGCACAGACCTTCACGATGGGATCCGACGCCCACTACCCGGAGGAACGCCCGGCACACCGGGTGGAGGTCGAGACGTTCTCCATCGAGTCCCGCCAGGTCACCAACGCCCAGTACGCATCCTTCGTGGCGGCCACCGGATATCGGACGGTCGCCGAACGGCCGCTCGATCCCGCCGACTTCCCGGGGGCACCCGCGGTGAACCTGCAGCCGGGATCGATGGTCTTCGTGGGCACGCCGGGCCCGGTGGACCTGCGCCACATCGACCAGTGGTGGCGGTGGACGCCGGGGGCGTCGTGGCGCCGTCCCGAGGGGCCGCGGTCCACGCTCACCGGCCGCAGCGATCACCCCGTCGTGCACATCGCGCACGAGGACGCGCAGGCATATGCCGAGTGGGCCGGGAGGGCACTGCCCACCGAGGCGCAATGGGAGGCGGCGGCGCGCGGTGGACTGGATCACGCCGAGTTCACGTGGGGCGACGGACCGGAACCGGACGGCGGTCGTCTCGCGAACTTCTGGCACGGCGACTTCCCCTGGCGCGCAGCACCCGGGTACGGCAGCACGACACCGGTGGCGTCGTACCCGTCCAACCCGTACGGGCTGTACGACATGGCCGGCAACGTGTGGGAGTGGACCGACGACTGGTACGCCGAGGGGCACGGCGACGGGCACTCGTGCTGCGCGCCGCGCAACCCGCGCGGCCCGGGCGTCGAGGGCAGCTACGACCCGCGGCAACCGCAGTTCCGGGTGCCCCGCAAGGTCATCAAGGGTGGATCGTTCCTGTGCGCCGACAGCTACTGTCGCCGTTACCGGCCGGCCGCCCGCCGGCCGCACATGATCGATACGGGCATGAGTCACATCGGGTTTCGCTGCGTCGGCGGCTGATTCTCGTCGACAAGCAGGGCATCACCGGCCGTAAGACCGAGTACCACAGTGTCCTCTACAAGTCGATCACCCACTTCTCCGTCGAGACGGCCGGATCGTTCGATCTCGATGCGGAACTGAAGATTTGGATATCGGGCAATCCGATGCCCATCCAGAAGCAGTTCTCCAAGGGCGTGAACATCTACGAGGTGCAGGCGATGCTCACCCACTTCGTCGCGTCGTAGCGCGGTCGAGGCCCCGTCGCCGGCGGCGCGGAATCAGGCCCCCGCCGGCGGCGGCGAACCCCGTGTCCCATCCAGTGTATCCACTCGCCGGACGTATCCCGCCGATCCAGCGACGGTTGTCATCGAGTCGGGACGTGCTCGTCGAGGAACTTCTGTGTCGACTCGGCGATCTCCGCCGCGTGGGCGTGGAACAGATAGTGATGGCCGTCCATGACCGTGACCTGTTGGATCGCCGGGTTGCTGATCGCGGCGCGGTGCGAGGACTCCCATTCCGGCTCCACTTCGAGTGAGGAGGCGGCAAGGAACGACAGGGCCGGCAGTGTGGGTGGGAACACGGCGCCCTCGGCCGCCTGCACGTTCTGTGCCCCGCGGGCCATCTCGTCGAGCACGGTCGGATTCAGCACCCACGAATATGCCTGCAGGTACAGGTCCTGCTGTTCGGTAGTGAATTCGGCCGCGTCGCCGAGGCTCTCGCGGTAGTCGGCCACCAGTCCCAGATAGTCGGTGCTCTTGTCCAGCGCGATGAGATCCCGGGTTCCTCCTGCGGCGTTCACGATGGACATCCAACTCGGCCAGTCCGGCGAGCCGTGGGCGGCATCGGCGGTGTAGCGCTCGTCGTCGAGACCCACCACGGCGGCAACCTCGTCGGGGTGGTGCGTGGTCCACCACAGCGCGTAGAGGCCGGAAACGGAATGTGGCATGAGGACGTAGGGGCCGTCGATACCCAGCGTCACCAGTGCGGAGCGGATCTCGTCGACGATCGCTTCACTGGTGCGGGGAGCGTCGGTGCCGTCGCTCAGTCCCATCCCCAGGGGCTCGACGGTGACGACCGTGTTCTGTTCCGCCAGCTTCTCGGCGAGAGGGGCGAAGCCGATGATCGGCTCCGGCGTGGCCAGGCCGGGCATCAGGATGACGGTCCGGGGCCCCGAACCCTGGACCGTCACACTCATCCGGTGTCCGTTCACGTCGACGTACCGGTGCTCGGCGCCGATCAGTTGCTCGATGGCGTGCTTGTCCCGCGGTGTCTGCCACCTGTGGAAGAGTGCTGACACGGCAACGGCCGCAACGATTATCGCGAGCAGTCCGACGAAAACCCGCCGCACGGCTCGAAGTAGCCGGCGCCTTCGCGTGGGAGGGATCGATTCCGCTGGCGCACTGCCCGTTTCGACTCCGGGCCGCTCGTCCGGCGCCGACTCGACAGTGGTTGGATCAGGCCTCCTCGGTATCCCCATGGAATCAACCTATCCGACACTGGTCCGGCGGCGGAGGATTTTTACTACAATGCGTAGTAATGAGGGTGTGGCCGCCTCACGCGGACATCAGCTGCACCGACGACGTGAGGGCTGCGGCAACGGCGCGTCCGGCCTCGAGAACCAGTGGTGCGCAGCGCTCCAGGCGGGCGGCGTCGGCGAGGGGACCGCACAGCGACACCGCTGCGACGGTTCCCCCGTCGACCCGCACCGGCGCACCGACGCACGCCACGGCGCCGGACGACTCGCCTCGTGCGAACGTAACCCCGCGGCGGGCTCGCGCCCGACCGAGGTCGCGGTGCAGCCCGGGGAGGTCCGCAATCGTCCGGTCGGTGCAGCGGCGCAGCGGCTCCCCGCCGTACGCGAGGTCGACCTGTTCGGGAACGAGGCCTGCCAGAATCGCCTTTCCGGCAGCCGTCGCGTGCGCCGGAACGCGCCCTCCGACACGGGCGTTCGCGGGTGAATCGGGCCGGGCGCCGATTCTGTCGAGACACAGGATGTCGGTGTTCTCGAGCACGCCGAGGTGCACGATCATGCCGGTTCGGTGGTGCAGTTCGTTGAGGACCGGCGCCGCGGCCGCGCGAATCTCCCCGTGGTGCCCCTCACCGCCGCCGAGGCGATGCAGGCGCGGGCCCAGGTGGTAGCCGCCGGGGGAGTGTTCGACCCAGCCCAGGCGCAGCAGCGAATCGAGGATGCGATGCACCGTCGAGCGCGGCAGCCGGGTGCGCCGCGCGAGTTCCTCGAGCGGCACGCGCGAGGAGAATCCGCCGAAGGCGTCGAGGATGACCGTCATCCGGTCGACCATCGACGGTGGCACCCCACCCTCCACCGGCGAGATGCGAGAGCCCTGATCGAGTGTCGTCACGAGCGTTCCTTTCCGTGCGGCCCGGCGAAACGTGCTGCGGGACTACCAGGTCTGGTCGCCGCGCAGGACGGCGTCGGCGCCACCGTCGACGAAGATCACCTGCCCGGTCACGTGCGAGTTCACGGGGGAGGTGAGCCAGGCCAGCAGCGGAGCGATCTGCTCGGGGCGGGCATGGCCGTGCAGCGGCATCGGGACGGCGCCGTCGATGGCCTGACGTCCGGCCTCGGTGTCGAGCATTGCCTGGATCATCGGGGTGACGATGGTGCCCGGCGCGATCGCGTTGAGCGGGATGCCCGCCTTCGCCCACTCGGGAGTGATCGCGGTGCGGCGTACCCAGCGGGCGATCGCGGCCTTGGAGGATCCGTAGACGAGGGCGCCGGCACCGCTGTCGACGGCGGCCCGTGCGGCCTCCACCGCCGCGGCCTCGTCGCCGGCCAGGGCCGCATCGACGATCGCCGGATCGTTCGGGTGCACCGACGCGACGGACGAGATCACGACCGCCCGCGGGTCGGTACCGGCGGCGAGCAGGGGGCGCAGGCCCTCGAGGGTCGCGACGGCGCCGAAGTAGTTGACCTTGATGGTGAGCGGATCGAACAGCGCCACGCCGGCGCACGCGACGACACCGTCGAGGCGTCCGCCGGTGAGCTCACGGGCCTGCTCGACGAGGGCGGCGCGCCCCTCGTCGGTGGCCAGGTCGGCGGTGATGTCCGCGTCGCGCAGGTCGGCGCCGATCACGTGGATGCCCTGCTCGCGCAGGTAGGTGGTGGTCGCGGCGCCGATTCCGGAGGCGCTGCCGGTGACGAGGAATGTGCGGGGCATCTGCTGCCCTTTCGTCTCGGGGAAAGGTCGGGAGCGGTGATCGGCGTCACTGACCGTGTGCCAATCTGTGCCAGGACGCCAGTCTGTGCCACCCTGCTACTGTGTGTCAAGACACATTCGGAGGTGCTTCGTGGAACGCGACCAGCGTGGATTGGCCGAGCGGCGACGCGACGCCGTGCGCATGGACATCGCGGCGGCCGCCGCGAAACTGTTCATCGCCGACGGCTTCGAGGCGACGTCCGTCGAGGACATCGCGCAGAGCGCCGGGATCTCCGTGCGCACGTTCTATCGGCACTGCGAGGCCAAGGAGGACACCCTCACGGCGGTGCTCACCTCGGGCATCCGGGACTTCGCGGACAACCTCGCCGCGCGCCCGCTGACGGATTCCGTGGCGACCGCCGTGCACGAGGCCTTCGTCGAGTGCCTGCGGCAGGACCGCTACGCCTCCCTGGTGCCCACCCGCGATCTCTTCGTCATGATGACGTCGGTCCCCGGAATCCGGGCTCGGTGGATGGTGGCGGCGCACGACCTTGCCGACGACCTGCGGCCCCACCTCGCCGAACGCGCGGGCGTCGATCCGGAGGGAATCGACGCCCGACTGCTGTCGCACATGTTGCTCGGCGCGCTCACCGTCGCGATCGAGTACTCGGTGACCTGCGATCCGGACGGCGCGGCCGGCCCCGTCGACGTCGGGCAGCTGGCGGCGTCCGCGCTGTCGGTCCTCCGCCTGGACGTCGATCGATCGCCCCGAAGTGTTTGACCCCCAACCCCTTCGAAAGTAGTTCGACAGCAGAAACGGAGATTCACATGGCTCGGTCACTCGTACGCAGCATCGTCGTCGCGGCCGACGCGGACAGCGTCTGGTCCCACATCGGTGCCTTCGACGGCCTCGGCACCTGGCACCCCAGCGTCCCCCCGGCGGAACTCGAGGGCGATCCGACGCAGGTCGGTTCGATCCGCACCTTCTCGGTCGACGGGCGCGTCGTCGCGCGCGAGGAACTCGTGGCCCACGACCCCGAGGCCCGCAGCTACAGCTACGAGGTGCTCGACCCGATGCTGCCGATCCGCGACTACGTCGCCACCCTCGCGGTGACGCCGCAGGCTGACAACAAGTCCGAGATCCGTTGGACCGCACGCTACGAGGCCGAGGACGACGCGGTTGCCACCGTGGAGCAGATCTTCGGCGACGGCGTCTACGTCGCGGGCCTGCAGGCGGTGCAGGAGCACTTCGCCTGATCCGCTCCGAAGTAAGAGCTGAAGGGTCCCTTCATGCGCCGGCAGCGCATGAACGGACCCTTCAGCCGTCAGCGGGAGCGTAGCGGCCAGTATGCAACGAGGGCCCTGTCGGCGGGGTCGGCGAACGGATCGGGTTGGATCCAGCGGACGTCGCCGCGGGCGCGGGTGGCGAGGTCCACCGATTCGCTTGTACCGCTCGGGGATCGGGCGGTGAGCTCGCCGTGGGCGATCCATTCCGTGCCGTCGGGGCCGCGATCGATGTCGGCTCGACGAGCGGCGGCCCGCACCCGCGCGACGGTGGCCGGGTCGTCGACCGGGACCAGTCGACGCGCGTCGTCGAGCGCGCGGACGGGATGCGGCGACGGGTCGACCCGCACCACCCCGTATCGGTGGTCGAGGTGCATCCTCGGTTCGGTCGGGCCGTGGAGGTAGAGCGTCCCTCGTCGACGATGCTCTGCCCGCCCTCGGTGCACACCCGCTCGACGCTCAACGACCCGTCGTCCTCCCGGTCGCAGCGGAACACGTCGTGGCCGGACGTGATCCAGCAGCCGTCGCGGTCGGCATGCACGGCGCGGGTCCGGATATCGCGCGGTTGCTCGGCGGTCAGGGGCAGTAGGTATTCGACCACCCGCGGCGGTGTCGCCGCGGTAGCGACGTGCAGCAGAACGGGATCGGCCCGGTCCATCACCCAGACATCGGTCCCGTCCACGGAGACCGCGCCCGCCACGAACGGGGAGTCGGTTGTGGGGACGTCGTCGAGGTCCAGATCGAGCAGCACGCCCGTCCGGGCGTACGCGTCATCCGTTCGAGGCTCCTGACTCGACCAGAAGATATGCGGTGTCGTGTCGACCTCGGTCAAGCGTTCGGTCCCGGCGACGCGACGGGCGCCGCTCGGTGACCTGTCGAATCGCCGGCTCACCACTTGCACCCGCCGCACCCGTCCGCGCACGGGCGGGGGACTGTCGGTCCCCATGGTCAAGTCGGCGAAGAGGGTTCCGTGGACCTCGATTCGGCCGGTCGTCGGCCGGTTCGCCCACCAGTTGGCAGCCCAGCCGTCGCCGGACAACTCGTGCAGCCAGCGCGGGCCGTTCTCCGGATCGCCTCCGGGCATCCGCCCGTACGCCGGACGCGCGATGGTCCGGAAGGTCTGCGCATACGACTGGGGTGGCGTCTCCGACTCGCCGAATGTGAGGGGTGTTTCGACGAGGTCGCCCACCGCCGGAGGGGCGAGGGAACGGTCGTCGAGGATCCATCCGGGAACGAACACGGCGAGCGTGCGACGGGCCGATGCGGTCGTCATCGTCATACCCCGCGCACTAGGGAGGACCGACGGGCGACGCCGTCGGGCGCGGGGGCACCTGGCGGGGACCTTACCTCGAGGTCCGTCGACATGTGGCCAATCTGGATCTACTCGTTCTTTTGACTTATTCCAGAAAAGGGGCATACTGGTGTCATGCAACAAGGAGAGCACGACTTCGACCCCCGCGCCGGGCTCCGCGACGCGGGCCTGCGGGTCACGGCTCCACGCGTTGCGGTCCTGAACACCGTTGCCGCCAATCCGCATTCGGATGCGGATCAGATCGCCACCGAGGTGCGTCGCCAGCTCGGGTCGGTCTCGACCCAGGCGATCTACGACGTGCTCGGGGCCTGCGTCCGGGTGGGGTTGCTGCGCCGCATCGAGCCGGCGGGCTCGCCGGCACGGTACGAGACCCGCACCGCGGACAACCACCACCACCTGGTGTGCCGCTCGTGCGGCACGGTCGTCGACGTCGATTGCGTCGTCGGCCACGCTCCCTGCCTGGAGCCTTCGAGCAACCACGGCTTCGAGATCGACGAGGCCGAGGTCGTGTTCTGGGGTCTGTGTCCCGATTGCCGACACGATTCGGCGAAAACGGGGGCACAGGCCGTTACCAGCTCACAGAATCAAGACGATGTGCCCGGATCGGGTGGGTCGATCACTTCGAAGACAGCCACAGCCCGTCAGCGCCAAGGAGGCTTCGCACAATGACGTCCATTCAGCCACGTCCCACGACGAACGACTTCGGGATTCCCGTCAACAGCGACAACGAATCCCTCACCGCCGGGACGCAGGGACCCATTCTCCTGCACGACCACTACCTGATCGAGAAGCTCGCCCACTTCAATCGTGAGCGGGTCCCGGAGCGCGTCGTGCATGCCAAGGGCGGTGGCGCTTTCGGTGAGCTCGTCATCACCGGCGATGTCAGCAAGTACACGAAGGCGAAGTTCCTCCAGCCGGGCAAGAAGACGGAATCGCTGGTGCGGTTCTCCACCGTCGCCGGCGAGCAGGGCAGCCCCGACACGTGGCGCGACCCGCGCGGTTTCGCGATGAAGTTCTACACCGAGGACGGCAACTACGACCTCGTCGGCAACAACACACCGGTGTTCTTCATCAAGGACCCGATCAAGTTCCCGGACTTCATCCACTCGCAGAAGCGGCTGCCGGGTTCCGGCCTGCGCGACCACAACATGCAGTGGGACTTCTGGACGCTGCGTCCCGAGTCCGCGCATCAGGTGACCTGGCTGATGGGCGATCGCGGCATCCCCAAGACGTGGCGCCACATGGACGGCTTCGGGTCGCACACCTATCAGTGGGTGAACGAGGCCGGCGAGCGCTTCTGGGTGAAGTACCACTTCAAGACCGATCAGGGCATCGAGTTCCTCACGCAGGCCGAGGCCGACGAGCTGGCCGGTTCCGACCCGGATCATCACCGTGCCGACCTGTACAACGCGATCGAGCGCGGCGAGTTCCCGAGCTGGACGCTGAAGGTGCAGATCATGCCCGTCGCCGAGGCGGAGGGATACCGCTTCAACCCGTTCGACCTGACCAAGGTGTGGTCCCAGAAGGACTACCCGTTGATCGAGGTCGGCAAGTGGACGCTCGACCGCAATCCGGAGAACTTCTTCGCGCAGATCGAGCAGGCGTCGTTCGAGCCGTCGAACGTGGTGCCGGGCATCGGGTTCAGCCCCGACAAGATGCTGCTGGGCCGCGTCTTCTCGTACGCCGACGCGCACCGCTACCGGATCGGCGCCAACTACTCCGAGCTGCCGGTCAACCGCCCGAAGAACGAGGTGAACTCGTACTCGAAGGACGGGGCCATGCGGTACTCGTTCGACGCGCCGAGCACGCCGGTGTACGCGCCGAACTCGTTCGGCGGACCGCACGCCGATCCGACGGTGGCGGGCGACGAGGGCATCTGGGGATTCGACGGGGAGGCCGTGCGCGCCGGATACATCGAGCATCCGGAGGACGGCGACTTCACGCAGGCCGGGACGCTGGTCCGCGAGGTCCTCGACGACGGGGAGCGTGAACGGCTCGTCGGCAACGTCGTCGGTCATGTTCTCGCCGGGGTGAAGGAGCCGGTGCTCTCCCGCGTTTTCGACTACTGGAAGAGCGTGGACGCCGAGCTCGGCAAGAAGATCGAGGAAGGCGTGCGGGCCGGACAGAAGTAGTCCGCAGCCGGAGGAGACCCGGGTCCGTCGATGTCCGACGGGCCCGGGTCTCCTCGTTCCCGGCGCCTGCCCCCGCTGTTTCGCTCCGCCCGCACATGGGTAGTTCGTCGTGAAGACCCGTAGCGAGGAGGAAGAACAGTGGCAGAGGAACCGGATCGCCCCGATCTCGACGACGTGATCGACCCGACGGTCGCCGCCCCCAAGGATCGCCGGGAACACGGGAAGTTCCCCGACCGGCACGAGGACGACTACCTCGAGCATCGCGTGCAGCAGGAACGTGTCGCGGCGGGACTCGAGGACTACGACCCCGACGAAGTGCCGCCGGCGACCGAGTAGCCGAGAGCCCGGAGTAGCGCGCACAGACCATCCGTCGAGCGGGAAGGAAGCCCGGACATGGCGACATCCGACGAACACGAAGAGCACCCGAACCAGGGCTCCACCGGCAGGCCCGGCGAGCATCTCGAGCATCTCGTCGACGACATGGAGAAGCGGGTCGAGGAGGAACGCGACGAGCGTGGGGTCGAGGGCAGTGCCACCGACAGGCACCGGCGGGCACCCATCGACACCGGTGACGAGGCCCCCGACTGAGCGGGGGCCGTCCGGCTAGGGCAACAGCCCCCACCAGTAGATCAGTGTCGCTGCCAACCACAGGAGCAGTGTGTCCATGATCGCCTCCCGAGAACTCGACGCCTGCCTCCATCATGCGCCGTCGGCGTCGGGACCGCGACGTCGGTCCGGGCCGTCCGGCGTCGTGGCGGACGGCCCCCTCAGGGCTCCAGGAACCGGGCGAGGAACTCGATCAGCAGCGGCTCGGCGACCGCGGGCGGTAGCTCCTCGACGAGCGCGAGGATGTCGGCCTTGGGGCCGTCGAGCCCCGCCTTCGGATCGAGTCCCGCCAGCGCGAGGACGCCGGCGCTGATCTCGCTGGTCAACTCCCTCGGGTCGATGTGGGCGGCGGCCGTGACGAACTCGGCGGGCGCACTCGCCCCGGCGATGCCGCGAACCCGGTCGGCGGCCTTGGTCAGTGCAGCGATCAGGTCGTCGACCACGGTTTCGGTGACCGGGGTGACCGTCAGGTGCGTCGTGCGCGGCAGCACCGTGCCGTCGGGTTGGGTGTGCCGCGGCTGCGGCTGCAACGCCCACCCGTCATCGGCGGCGGCGTCGGACCATCGGTGCGGATCTATCCGGCGCTCGATCGGCACCGTCTCGTCGGTCGCGACCGCGAGCAGCGGCCCCACCGGGTCACCGACCACGCGCAGACCCTCGACGGCGGTGATGGCCTCCCGAAGGCGCCGCGTGGCGCGGGCCATCGGCGCGACCAACTCCTCGAACCCCTGCACGCCCAACGCCTGCGCGACGGCCCACCCGGCGGCGAGGGGCATCGCGCTGCGTGAGCCGAGCAGCGTCGGATTCACCACCGCGTACCCGGGCCAGCGGGTGGTCGCGAACCAGTGCGCCCGGTGCCGGTCGCGGTCACGGAACAACAACAGCGACACGCCCTTCGGGGCGTACCCGTACTTGTGCAGATCCACCGACAGGCTCGACACCCCCGGCACCGTCAGGTCCCACCGGCGGTCGTCGGCGCCCGGCCACCACGGCACCACCCAACCGCCGATGCAGCCGTCGACGTGCAGCGCAACGTCGTGGGCCGCGCACACGTCCGCGATCTCGGCGATCGGATCGAGCGCGCCGTGCGCATACGACGGCGCGCTCGCGACCACCAGCGCGACGTCGGGGGACAGCGCCGCGGCGACATCGCCGGCGCGCACCCGCGCGGTGACGGGGTCGACCGGTAGCACCTCGAGTCTCAGGTCCAGGTGGTGCGCGGCCTTGTGGAACGCGGCGTGCGCCGTGGCGCCGATCAGCAGCGTCGGCCGGTGCTCGGCGCCGGTGCGGGCCCGCCACGCGTCGCGCGCCGACTTCACTGCCAACATGCAGCTCTCGGTGCCGCCGCTGGTGACGCTGCCGACCACGTCCGGGTCACCACCCGCGAGCACGTCGCGGCCGAGCGCGACGAGATCCCGCTCCATCACCGCGATCGACGGGAACGTCGTGGGGTCCAGGCCGTTCAGCGACTGCGCCCGCAGCGCCGCGGTGCCCGCGAGTTCCGCGAGTTCGGCGACGCCCGGGTCGTACACGTACGACAGCAGGCGTCCGCCCGAGGTCGGGGCGTCCGCGGCGCGCAGCGCGTCGAGGCGGGCGAGGACATCGGCGGGCTCGTTCCGGAACTGCATCAGTGGCTTCCGTTCTGTGCGTGGGCGGTCTCGGCCTCGAGGCGGTAGCGGTAGAGGGCGACGATGCTGAGCGCGGTGAGGATCGCGGGGGCCGCCGAGATCGCCACGACGATGCCGTCGATCGCGGTCTGGGACTGGGCCACCTCCGCGTCGTCGGTGGACGAGACGAACCCGGTGATCGCGAGGATCGCCAGCACCAGCGCGGGGCCCAGCGCGAGACCGATCGTCTCGACCGCGGTCCACACGCCGCTGAAGGCCCCGGCGCGGACCGCGCCACCCTCGCGGCGTTCGTGGTCGCTGATCACGTCGGGCAGCATCGACATGCCCAGCATCTGCATGCCCGCGTAGCCGACACCGGCGACCGCGACCACCCCGTAGACCCATCCCCCGGTGCCGGCGAGCAGACCCAGCAGCGCGACTCCGGCGGCGAGGAACAGGCTCGACGCCAGCAGGTAGGCGCGGCGCTTGCCCCACGAGCGGACCAGCCGGGACCACAGCGGCATCACCGCCACCGCCGGCCCGACAAGCGCAGCGAACAGGAACGACACGCTGTCCTCGTTGCCCAGCACGTAGGTGGCCGCGTACTGCGCCGACGCCAGCATGGTGCCGGTCGCGAAGGCCTGCAGCGCCGAAGCCGTCACGAGCATTCGGAACGGTCGACTCGACCGGACGACCCGGAGCGAGGCGGCGAACGACGCCTCCCCGCCGGCCGTGACCTCGGACGGAGGCCGTCGCGGTGCGATCCGCGATGCCGCGAACATGCCGAGGCCCAGTACCGCTCCGGCGACGACGCCCATGACGAGATAGCCCCACCGGCCGCCGCCGCCGAGTTCACGCAACTGCGGCCCGCCGGCGCCGAACAACAGGATCGCGACACCGAGTACGGCGACGCGCCACGCCATCAGGCGTGCCCGCTCGTGGTAGTCGTCGGTCAGCTCCGCGGGCATCGCGATGTACGGGACCTGGAAGAGACTGAAGGCCATGGCCGACGCGACGAACGCCAGGCCCACCCACACCGCACCGATCGTCGCGTCGACACCGTCGGGCACCGCGAAGGTGAGCGCGAAGAAGACCGGGAGCAGCGCGGCGCCGACCCTCAGGAACAGCTGTCGGCTGCCCGTCCGACGGGCCCACGAGTCGCTCAGCGCGCCGATCGCGGGATTGAGCACCACGTCGAGCGCCTTGGGTGCGAACACCACGAACGTGGCGACCGCGGCCGCCACGCCCAGCGTGTCGGTGAGGTAGTACGCGAGTACCAGTCCGGGCAGCGTCGAGAAGCCGCCGGTACCGACCGATCCCAGTGCGTAGCCGCGGATCGTCGCGGGACTCAGCCGTGTCGCCGGCGGCGCGGAGGTGCTCGTCATGGCGTCAATCTAGGTGAGTATCCCGGCCTGAGCAGGCGGTTCGAGCGGCGTGTCGGTGGGCGTTGCTAGCGTCTGGTGCGAGGGGTCCGAGGCTGCCGCGTCGGGCCCCTCCGTCATAGATGCTGTGCAGTTCGTGCTCGAAAGGTGCTGTCCCAGATGGTGATGGGTGCAACCCATGCAATGTCCGGTGCCGCGGTCGGTCTCGCCGTCGCGGATCTGCTTCCGACGGACTGGGGCGGACCCACTTCCACCGCCGAGACGTTCGCGTTCGCGGGAGTGTGTGCTGGTGCCGCGCTGCTCCCGGACCTCGACACCACCCAGTCCACCGTCGCGCGCTCGTTCGGACCGATCTCGAAGGCTCTCGCCGCGGGCATCGACACCCTGTCTCTCGGTGTCTACCGGGTGACGAAGGGGCGCAAGGACGCGAACCGGCGCGGCGGGCACCGCACCTTCACCCACACCGCACTGTTCGCGATCGGACTCGGGGCCGGGGTGTCGGCGCTGGTGGGGCAGTTCGGCCGTCCGGCCATCATCGTCACGCTCTTCTTCACACTCGGGCTCGCGCTGCGGGGGTTGTTCGGGGGCTGGGCGCGGGACAAGGGATGGCTGATCGTCACCGCGGTGTCGGCGTTCCTGTCGGTCCTCACGTGGCAGTGGTTCCCGGATCAGGTGGGCTCGACGGGACTCGGTGTGGCGGTCGCGCTCGGGTGCGCGACGCACTGCCTCGGCGACATGATCACCAAGGAGGGCGTGCCCTTCCTGGCGCCGTTCGTCCCGCTCGGCGGGCGGCGGTGGTGGGAGTTGCGGTTGCCGTCGTTCCTCGCGATCCGCGCCGGCGGCGGGTTCGAGCGGGCCTTCCTCGGCCCGGCGTTGACGCTCGTCGCCGTCGGTCTCGCGTTGTGGTCCATCGACGGGGCGCCGGAGGCGATCACCGATGCGCTGCGGAATTCGGTGCAGGTCGCGCAGTAGGCGATTCTCGCTCGGACCAATATTACGGAACCACTGGCATCGGAACCGAACCTGTTCTAGTTTGACTCCCAGAGTGCGCGGCGAGACGTGCGGCCGCCTATCCCCGACGAGACGAGCGGAGTCACCTGTGGATGCTGGGCGGAGCGAGAACACGACGGATGAGCCGCGTAACGGGGTGTCCCGCAGGGGATTCCTCGGCCGGGCCGCAGGCGTCGCGGCCGGCGCCGCGGCGCTGTCCGGGATCGGATGGACCCCGGCGTTCGCGTTGCCGCCGGCGGGATCGGCCGGATCGGGCGGCGGACCGGTGTCCAATCTCCCGGTTCCGCCCGCATTCCCGCAGGACATCCCGCTGTCCCAGCAGGGCTACGTCAACTGGGCCAAGGACATCCGGTTCGATGCCGTGTGGACCGCCACCGCTCGCACCCCCGACGACGTGGTGCGGATCGCGAACTGGGCCAAGGACAACGGCTTCCGGGTCCGCGCGAAGGGCACCATGCACGGGTGGAGTCCGCTCACCGTCGTACCCGGCGAGAACGTCGAGAAGATGGTGCTCGTCAACACGATGGCCCACCTGAACTCGGTGAGCGTGAACCCGAACGGCACGCCGGCCACCGTGACCGCCGGCGGCGGCGCCAGCCTCGAATCGATTCTCACGGCGCTGCAGGAACACGGCCTGGGATGGGCGAACTCGCCGGCGATCGGCGACCTCTCGATCGCCGGCGTCCTCGCGATCGGCGCGCACGGCGCCACCTACCCGGCGGCGGGGGAGACGATCACTCCCGGTCAGTCGTTCGGGTCGCTGTCGAACCTCGTGACCGCCGTGACGGCGGTGGTGTGGGACGACGCCACCGACCGCTTCGTGCTGCGCGACTTCACCCGCGCCGATCCCGAGATCACCGCGCTGCTCACCCATCTGGGCCGCAGCTTCGTCACCTCGGTCACCCTGCAGGCCGGGGCCAACACCCGCCTGCGCTGCCAGAGCATCATGGACATCCCGTGGCAGGAGATGTTCGCGCCCACCAGATCCTCGGGCCGGACGTACGAGCGGTTCGTCGAGCAGTCGGGCCGGGTCGAAGCCATCTGGTTCCCGTTCACCGACAAGCCGTGGCTCAAGATCTGGTCCCCGACGCCCGTCAAGCCGCCGGAGTCGCGAGAGGTGTTCGGGCCCTACAACTACTTCTTCACCGACAACCTCCCGGAACCGCTCACCGACCTGCTGGGCCAGGTCGCCGGTGGTATCCAGGCCGCGACCCCCGCGTTCGGCATCGGGCAGTTGGTGGCGGTGCAGGCCGGTCTCGCGCTCACCGACACCGACGACCTGTGGGGCTGGTCCAAGGACGTGCTGTTCTATCTGCGGCACACCACGATGCGCGTCACGGCCGGTGGTGGCGTCGTCGTCACCGAGCGCGCCAACATCCAGCGGGTCGTCAACGAGTTCACGACGTGGCACAACGGACGGATGTCGGCGCTCGCGGCCGAGGGCAAGTACCCGATCAACGGCCCGTTCGAGGTGCGCATGTGCAAGGTCGACGACCAGGCGGAGGTCTTGGTGGAATCGGCCGGGCCCCCGAACCTCTCGGCCGTGCGTCCGCGTCCGGACCGTCCCGAGTGGGACACCTGCATCTGGATGAACGTCGTCACCCTGCCCGGCACACCGGGCGCCGCCGAGTACTTCCGCGAGATGGAACGCTGGATGGCGCAGCACTACTCGGGCGACTACGCGACGTTCCGGTCCGAGTGGGCCAAGGGGTGGGGCTTCACCGACCAGGGCGGCTACCGCGACGACGAGTGGCTCGGCCAGACCCTCCCGGCCGCGTACACGACCGGCATCCCGGCGTCGGGCAACTTCGCGGCGGCACGGGCGTCGCTCAACGCGCACGACCCGCACCGGGTCTTCGCGAACAGCTTCCACGACCGGCTGCTGCCGTAACCCCGCGGCGGAGTCGACTGTAACGGCGGCGGGGCCGTACGGCGCCGGGTGCACGTACCTCGTCGTCGCCAGAACGGCGGCCTCGGTGGGGACACCGAGTGACAATGGCGTCGGAATCGTCGACTACAACCGGGCCTCGTCGTTCCCGCTGCAGGAGTTTGCGTGGGATCACATCTCGCCCTACTGGCAGAACCCGGTTCTTCTCGACCATGCCATCATGCTCTGGACCCCGACGGCGCCCGGCGAACACGCGCTCATGGCGTACCAGACGTCGGCGGGTGGGCCGGTGGAGAAGGCCGTGGTCAATCCCGCGTCGCCGGTGGAGAGTATCCGGGCAGGGGGCCGGCCTGATCACAGAACGCGATCATGGCTCGGTGCGCTTCGCCCACGCGGCCAGCCAGGCTGCCTCCATTGCCGCGTCGACCAGGTAGGTCTTCCTGATCCTTCCGGCGGGCACGTAGACGAGATCGATGGCGAGCAATGTGATCGCTGTGGAGATTCCGAGGTTTCGGGCACCGCGGTAGCCGGAAGGTGTGTCGTCTGCCAGCAGTTGGACCACGCCGTTCCCGGCGAGCAGGCCCCCGACGGTGTACTGCAGCCAGCGATCGTACTTGGCTCCGAACAGTGCCTCGAAGCTCCGCCGATGCACCAGCGGCCACAGCCCGCCCACGGTGTTGAAGAGGCCGTGGGCCTTGGCCAGTCCGAGTCTGGTGGGCAGGACGTTCGGCGGAGCTGTCATACCGCGCCGCTTACCCGTTCCTCGGTCGGTGAACCGTGCCTGTCGCATGATTCGTCGTCGCGATCGGGGGGTATGCGTCGGTCCATGGTCGAAGACAACGCGTCGCACGCGGGGCACCTCTCGACGCTGGCGCTGTACGGGCTCTCGGTCGCTGCGACCGTCGGGGTGGCCACCGTGACGAAGCGCCCGCTGCCGGACCGGATGCGAATACGGGATCTGGTGGTGGCTGCCGCGGCGGCGCAGAAACTCTCGCGCACCGTGACCAAGAGCTCGGTGACGCGGCCGTTGCGAGCGCCGTTCGCCGAGCCCGTGGAGGGCGGCGGCCCCGGCGAGGTCGCCGATCAGCCGGCCGGGAAGGGGCTGCGGTCGAGCATCGGGGAACTGCTCACCTGCCCGTTCTGCCTGGACGTCTGGGCGATCTCCGGGCTCACCGCCGGGCGGGTGTTCGCCCCGGCTGCCACCGGAGTGGTCACGGACGCGCTGGCGGCGCTGGCGGGCGCGGACTTCCTCCAACTCGCCTATGCGCGGGCGCAGCAGGCGGCGGAATGAGGAGAACGCCCGATTACTGCTTGCCGCCCTACAGATTCGGCAGGTCCCTCCCGACCGCGTACACGAACTGCCTCCCGGCCCGCTGGGCCGAGTGTCTCGCGGCACCGGTGTAGCAACGCGGAGCGTATCGCGCGGATCATGCCGAGCCCGCGCCGTAGCCGCGTGGGAGGATCGGACAGGTTCGCGCGGTCCACGGTGAGCCGAGACGCTTCGCCGGTCGAACGACGAGATGGGAGGGCGCAATGCCGCCTGACGAGCTCGAGTCCGTAGTCCTGCACGGTGACGTACTGCGGTTCGTCGATGTCGGTTCCGGACCTCCGGTGGTGCTGGTACACGGTCTGCTCGGTTCGCACGAGTCGTGGGGCCCGCAGATCGGCAAGCTGTCCCAGAAGTACCGGGTGGTGGCACCGGACCTCTTCGGTCACGGAGCATCCGACAAACCGACCGGTGACTATTCGTTGAGTTCCCACGCGGCCACCCTCCGGGACCTGATGGAACATCTCGGAATCTCCTCGGCGTCGTTCGTCGGCCATTCGCTCGGCGGCGGAATCGTGATGCAGCTGACGTACTTGTTTCCCGAACGGGTCGATCGCCTGTGTCTGGTGGGCAGTGGCGGACTCGGAACGGAAGTGAGCCTGCTGCTCAAGGCCGCCACCCTGCCGGGGAGCGAGTGGGTGCTGCCGGTCCTGGCCTCCGACTGGGTGCGGCGCAACACCGAGGGCGTGCTCGACCAGTTGGGCCGACACCTGGGTAGGTTCGGATTCCCGGCGCAGCCGAGTCGTAGTGCCGCCGAAACCTGGCGGACGTTCAAGACGGTGTCCGACAAGCCGACGAGAGACGCCTTCCTCGCGTCCACCCGCGCAGTCGTGGGACTGCGCGGGCAGACGGTCAGCGCCAAGCAGCACTTCCCGAGATTCGAGTCGCTTCCGTCGCTTCTGGTGTGGGGTGGCAAGGACCGGATGATTCCCGCCGCGCACGCCGACAACCTCCGTCGCGTCGTCCCCGGGAGCCGTGTCGAGATCTTCCCCCGCGCAGGTCACTTTCCGCAGCTGGACGAACCGGAGCTGTTCTTCCGCGTGCTCGACCGGTTCCTCGAAGAGGACGTGGCCGGTTAGTGGAGAGCCGACGGTGTTGCAACGACGAGGCCCGGCACCGAAATCGGTGCCGGGCCTCGTCGTGAGTGGAACGGTTACTGCTTGCCGCCCAACAGGTTCTGCAGGTCGTCGAGCACGATCATCGCGCCCGTGGGGCCAAGTGCCAGGAACCAGGTCTCGTCCGAGACCGGCACGGCCTTGCCGTTCTCGACGGCGGTCATCCCGGACCACAGCGGCCCACCCAGCACCTGGGCTTCGGCGGTGGTGTCGGGCTTTCCGTAGGTGGAGTAGAAGATCCAGTCGCCGTCGGCCTGCGTGATGGTCTCGGGGCTGACCTCGACGGCCAGCTCCTCGATGTTCTGGATGTCGGGGCGGCGGAGCCCGACGTCCTGCAGGATCACGCCGATGAACGACAGGTTGCCGTACAGGCGGGTCTTGCCACTCATGAAACGGACCAGCGAGATCGACGGATCGCCCTGGATGCTGCCACGGACCTCGTCGGCGCGGGCCTGGTAGTCGTTGAGCACCGACTCGGCCTTCGTCTCCTCACCGACCGCGTCGGCGACGAGCAGGAAGTTCTCCTTCCACGGGAATCCGGGACGAATGCTGAACACCGTCGGCGCGATCTCCGCCAACCGCGGATAGGTCTTGTCCGCGCGCAGCTTGCTGCCCAGGATCAGATCGGGCTGCAGCGCCACGATGGCCTCGAGGTTGAGGTTGTTGGTGGTGCCCACGTCGGGGACGCCCGCCAGCTTGTCCGCGAGGTACGACGGCTGACCCGCGAGGCCCTCGGGATTCGCGATACCGACCGGCGTGATGCCGAGCGACAGGATGTCGTCGAGCTCGCCGCCGTCGAGCACGACCACGCGCTCCGGCTTCTTCTCGATGACGGTCTCGCCCAGCGCGTGCTTGACCGTGCGCGGGAACTGACCGGGCTGCGCATCGCTGCCCAGTTCCGCGGTCGCGGTGTCCGCGGTGGCGAACAGGCGGCCGCCGGTCGCGACGTCGGTGTTGCCGGCCGGGCCGTCGGCGGCGGTGTCGGAGGAGCCGCACGCGGCGGCGGCGAACACGGTCGCGAGGGCGACCATCGCAACACGGACCGAGGCGCGCTTGCGCAGAGAGGATCGATCGAACATTAGGTCAGGCTAGCCTGCAGGCTTCGTGATCTTCGTCTCGGGTGTCATCGGACCTCGAAGACGAATTCGACCTCGACCGCCGAGCCGCGGGGAAGCTCGGCCAGTCCGATCGCCGACCGGGCGTGCCGCCCGGCGTCCCCGAAGACCTCGACGAGGAAGTCCGACGCCCCGTTGATCACCACGGGCTGCTGGGTGAAGCCCTCCGCGGACGCCACGAAGCCGACCACCTTGACCGCCCGCACGATGTTGTCGATCCCGACCAGGTCGTCGACCGCGGCCAGTGCGTTGAGAGCGCACAGGCGCGCCGCCGCAGACGCGTCCGCGACCGACACCGAGCCTCCGACCTTTCCGGTGCAGGTGCACGTGCCGCCGACGAGGGGGAGCTGCCCCGACGTGTAGACGAGATCGCCCGTGCGCACCGCGGGCAGGTACGCCGCCGCGGGAACGGCGACCGGTGGAAGCTCGGTGCCGAGTAGGTGAAGACGTTCGGTCCACGTACCGGTCGTTGCGCTGTTCGTCATCGGTTCTCTGAACTCCTCGGTGGAAGGGTTACCGCTGTCCTGCGGGCAGGATGTGGGGATTGAGCAGTTGCGCTGGGTCCAACGCTGTTCGGATCGATCGCATGACGTCGAGGTCGACCTCGGTGCGGCCGAGACCGATCCACAGCGCCTTCGCGCGTCCGACGCCGTGCTCGGCGCTGATGCTGCCGTTGTGCCGGGTGACGCGTCTGAGCACCAGGTCGGTGATCGCCTCACGCTGGTCCACGCCGACGTCCAGGAGATTGACGTGGATGTTGCCGTCGCCGAGATGACCGAAGCAGATGGCGCGCACGTTCGGCGCCGCGTCGGCGAGGTCCTCGCCCAGCGCTGTCAGGAACGACTCGATCTCCCGGAGCGGCGTGGAGAGATCCAGCTTGAGCGGGGGCGTCGTCGATTCGGCACTGACCGACTCCGTGTGTCCTTCGCGGTACCGCCAGAGACGGTGAGCGGGGCCTTCTTCCACCACCGCATCGAGGACGGCGGCTGCGGATTCCTGCAGGACACCGAACAGCACTTCCTGCGCCGAATCCTGACCCGACACCTCGACCAGGAGATAGAAGGGAGCGTCGGCGTCGAGGGGTGCGCGCAGCCCACAGTGGTCGCGGACCAGGTCCACTCCGGCCCGGGTCATGAACTCGGCAGCCTCGAGGGTGAGACCCGCCCGCCGTATCGCCGCCGTCACCTCGGACGCGGCGCCGACGCCGTCGACCCCGACGAGTGCCACCTGCGTCTCCCGGGAGGGAACGACCAACCGCATGAGAACCCGTGTGATCACCGCCAGCGTGCCTTCCGCCCCGGCGAGCAGGCCCGGCAGGTCGTACCCGACGTTGTCCTTGGTCAGTTCCTTCCACCGGGTGAGGACCCGTCCGTCCGCCAGAACCGCCTCGATTCCGAGCAACTGGTGACGGGTGTTGCCGTTCTTGATCATTCGGATTCCGCCGGCGTTCGTGGAGACGATGCCGCCCAGCGTCGCCGTGTCGCGGGAAGCGAGGTCGATGCCCAGATCCAGGCCGAGTTCGCGGGCGGCCTGTTGGGCCCGGGCGACCGTCACCCCGGCCCCGGCGGCGATCGTCAGATCCACCGGGTCGACCTGTTCGATCTCGGTGAGGCGTGCGGTGCTGAGCACCACCTCGCCCTCCATCGGGATGGAACCCCCGACCAGTCCGGTGTTGCCGCCCTGAGGCACGACCGCGACACCGGCGCGGTGGCACACCGTCAGGACGGCGGCGACCTGCGCGGTGTCGGCGGGACGCACCACGGCCCGGGTCCGACCGACCCAGTGGCCGGTCCAGTCGATCACGTACCCGGCGACGACGTCGGGGTCGGTGAGCACGTGGGCACGACCCACGACGGCCGCCAACTCGTCCACGAGTTCCAGGGTCTGCACTGTTTCTCCTCCTACTTGCTTCGGCTGACGAGCCGGCCGGCCCGCGCGCCGGTGACCTTGCCGTCGAGGACGGCGGACGTGCCGTTGACCAGCACGGTCTGCACGCCACGCGCGAGCTGCCACGGGTCGTCGAACGTCGAGGTGTCGTCGACCGTGCTCGGGTCGAAAACCACGACGTCGGCTGCCGCGCCCACTGCGAGGACTCCGCGATCGTGGAGTCCGATGCGGGAGGCCGGCAGGGATGTCATCTTCCGGATCGCCTCTTCGAGGCGGAGCGTCCCCTGCTCGCGCACGTATCGGCTCAGCACGCGGGGGAACGTGCCGAAACTCCGTGGGTGCGGGCGGCCCGCGCCGGTCGGCGTGAGCACCCACCCGTCGCTGGCGACGGCGACCCACGGGTGTGCCAGCACGGTACGAACATCGTTTTCGTCCATGGCATGGTTGACGATCGCGGCCGAACCCTGATGAGCGGCGAGTACGTCGAGTGCGGCCTCCGCGGCGTCGGTGCCCCGCGCCGCACCGATCTGCGAGATCGACATGCCGATGCAGGCATCGAATTCCCCGGCCGAGAGGTCCGCGATCACCACGCCGTCCGGGTCGATGTCGCGGCCGAATCGGGCACGCAACGCATCGGCGATCCGTGTGCGCTGCACGGGATCGGCGAGCCGAACCAGGAGCGCCTCGCGTCCGCCGTCGACCGCCCACTCGGCCAGCCGCGACGAGAGATCCGTACTCGAAGCGGTGTAGGGATAGACGTCCGCTGCCACATCCACGCCACGCGCCCGGGCGGCGTCGATCAGTTCGAGTGCACGGTCGACGGCACCCCAGTTCTCGGGTCCCATCGCCTTCAGGTGGGAGATCTCCAGGCGGGCGCCCGCGGCCTCCGCGACACCGATCGCCTCCTCGACCGCCGCGACCATCCCGGACGTCTCGTCGCGCATGTGCGTCGAGTACAGCAATCCGGACGCGGCTGCCGCAGCGACCAGCGCGCGGAGCTCATCGGTGCCGGCGAACAGGCCGGGCATGTAGATCAGGCCGGTCGAGAACCCGACCACGCCGGGTGCGGTGGCCGAGTCTCGGACGATCCGGCACATCTCGTCGAGCTCCGCTGCCGTGGGCGGCCGATTCTCGGCACCGATGACGCTGCTCCGCAGCGCATTGTGTCCGAGCTGCAGTCCGACGTTGACGGCCGGCCGGGTGGCCTCGAGTGCGCTGCCGAATCCGTGCGCGTCGGTCCAGTCGCAGGGGAGCGGGGCGTCGGAGAAGACGGTGGCGAGCTCGGTCTGCGTGGGATCCGGCAGCGGGAACGGGGAGTGCCCGCAGTTTCCCGCGATCAACGTCGTCACGCCCTGGGCCAGTTGGGTTTCCGCGGCCGGATGGGCTGGAAGTGTGAAATCGGCGTGCGAGTGGAGGTCGACGAATCCGGGTGCGACGACGGCTCCGGCCGCATCGACGGTTGTGCGAGCGGCGAACGGTCCCTCGCCGATCGCCGCGATTCGTCCTCCGGTGATCGCGACGTCGGCGCGTCGCGCGGGCGTACCCGTTCCGTCGACGACCAGTCCGCCCGTGACGGTGATGTCGTGGTCCACGAGTGCAGTCTCCTAACGGGTTTCGACGAACATGATCACGGCGTACATCACGGTCGCCGGCACCAGCAGACACCAGCCGGTGATCAGCATGTTCCGCAGACTCGTCGACTGTGCGAGCCCCAGGGCGCCGAACTGGTTGGCGTTGGGGAACGGGCCGTACGTGTCGGCCTTGGACGCGAACAGCAGCACGACCACCCAGGTGCTCGCACCCACCCCGACGCTCGTCGCGATGTCGCCGAACAGCTTGTCCAGCAACACCACCTGGGCGGCGGTGGCGCCGGGCACGCCGACCCAGCCCAACAGCGAGATCGCCACGGCGAACGGGAACGGGCCCATGTCCTGCAGGCTCGCCCCGTAGGACTCGATGACCACCGTGAACGGGTCGATCAGGTTCACCGCGTTGAACAACACGGCCAGCAACCAGAACATCAGGAAGATGTTGACGAGCGTGGCGGCGCCCCGATAGATGTGCTCGGCGGTCTCGGTGGGAGTCAGTCCACCGGCGAAACCGGTGACCATCGCGAGCACCGGCAGCGCCAGCAACGGGAAGGCCGTGCCTGCGGAGGTGACGGTGGCGTAGACGACGCTCGCCAGGAGGGCCACGGCGAAGACCGCGGTGGCGCGGACGGAGTGAGCTGACTCGGACGATCCGTCGTCGGTGAACATATCGTCGCTGTAGAAGTCGTCACCGTCGCGCTCGGTCCGGCGCTGCATCCACGGCACCACGACCAGACCGAGCACGAGGGACAGCACCGCCAGCGGTCCGGCGCCGTAGAGGACGTACTGGAGGTAGCCGACCTCGGCGGCGTCCATGATGGCGATGTTCGACCCGGCGAACGGTGCCAGCGCCAGTCCGGCGCACCCGCCGATGAACAGTGTGGATGCGGTCGCGCTGCGCGTGAATCCCATCCGGGCCGCGATGGGAAGCAGCAGCGGCGCGGCGATGGCGAGTGCTCCGGCGAGCGTGCCCAGGGCCGCAACCAGGATCAGGCAGGAGATCATCATGCCGAAAGTGACTGCGGCGCGGCTTCGGTCGCCCGCCACGCGCATCACTGCCCGCACGATCTGACCCGCCACACCCGTCGCGCGCAGGACCTCGGCGAGGCCCGCGCCCAGCACGATGATCAGGCCGATCATCGTGATCTGGTCGCCCACCGACTCGCCGAGGATGTTCGCGGCCGCCGCCGGCGCCGGCATCAGGATCAGCAGCGCGGACGCGATCGCGACAACGGTCGCGACCATGATGTCCATGCCGAGGAGCGCGAGCAGTGCGTACAGGCCGATGGGAAGCAGACCCCACTGAGTGGGGCCGTCGACGACGATGCCCGCCGCGACCGACAGGGCGAGTCCCACGACGGCCAGCACGGAAGCCGGAAGGGGGGTGCGTGGCCGCGGAGGAGCCTGCGGGGTCGGCGCGGTCACCGGTGCGGTGACGTGGGTGTCCTGGGGCATTTCACTCCTCGAAGTAGTGAAAGTCCGTCGTGACGCGACAGACGGGTGGGGGAGAGGAAGTCAGCTTCCCCCGTGTCCCGGCGACACGTCCAAGTCGCATTTACGAACGCGTAATCGTTTTTTCTTATAGTCACCGGGTGAACCTCCACAGGGCCCGATATCTGGTGTCGGTTGCCAACCACATGAACTTCACTCGCGCCGCCGCCGACCTCAACGTCGCGCAGTCGGCCCTCAGCCAGCAGATCAAGGTGCTCGAACGCGAGATCGGCGTGACCCTCATCGATCGGCGCGGGCCGAGGATCGATCTCACCGAAGCCGGCCGGGTGGCTGTCCAGGAGGCGCGGTATCTGATCGTGGCCGCCGATCGTGCGGTGGCCCGGATCCGCGCAGCAGCGCGGGACTCCGGAGAACTGCGGATCGCCCACACCCGGTCGTGGGCGGGCGGCTCGATCGCGAGCGCCATCCAGGAGTTCCGAGCCCGCTATCCGGACGTGGCGATCGACGAGCATCGGGGGTTCACCGCCCGCAACCTCGAGCTCGCCTCGGAGGGTGTCGTCGACGTCGCGGTCGTGCGTCCACCGATCGACGGCGCACACGACCTGGTGGTGCGGGTCATCGACCGGGAGGAGCTGTTGCTCGCCGTGCCGACGTCACACGAGTTCGCCCAGCAGGCATGCGTGGAGCCCGAGCAACTGGCCGAACAGCCGGTCGTGTTCTGGCCCCGCGTCAACGGTCCCGGAATGTACGACAGCATCGTCGAACAGTTCTGGTCCGAGACCGGGCCCCGCGTGGTGCGCAACGAGGCCGACGACGAGCAGGTGCTGCACGCGGTCGCGGCGGGTGTCGGCATCGCGCCGATGCCGGCCGGACGGGCCGCCGCCTTCCGTGTCTGCGGCGTGCACCTGTGCAAGGTCGCCGGGCCCCCCAAGCATCTGGACGTCGGCATCGCCTATCGGCGCGACAACCCCAACGTCGCCCTGCGGAGCTTCCTCGAGCTGTGCCGACTCGCGGCAACGGAGAACTGACGAGAAAAGACCCCGTCCGGACGAGCCGGACGGGGTCTTCTGTTCTTCACTGGTCGGGGTGGCGGGATTTGAACCCACGACCTCTTCGTCCCGAACGAAGCGCGCTACCAAGCTGCGCCACACCCCGGTGTTGAACCTCGGATAGCTTACAACACTGTTTCACCAGGGGTTAAATCGCCTGGTCACCGACCCAAAACGGCACTTTCGACGGCGGCGGAACCGCGACCGGACGTGGTCTCCTCACGCGGCGCGGGGACGAGGGTGAGCAGGGTGGCTTCGGGACGGCAGCAGAACCGGGCCGGGGCGTACGGCGACGTGCCGACGCCGGCCGACACGTGCAGGCGCGTGTGCGCGCCCCACCGCGACGGTCCCTTCACCCGCGACCGGTCCAGCTGGCAGTTGGTGACGAGGGCGCCGTAGAACGGCAGGCACAGCTGGCCGCCGTGGGTGTGGCCGGCGAGGACCAGGTCGTAGCCGTCGTCCGCGAAGCGGTCGAGGACGCGCGGCTCGGGGGAGTGCGTGATGCCCAGCTTGAGCTGCGCCAGCGGGTTCGGCGGGCCTGCGATCGTGTCGTAGCGATCACGCTGGAGATGCGGATCGTCGACACCGGCCGCGTCGATCCGGACGCCCGCGACCTCGAGCTCGCGGTGCACGTGCGTGACGTCGAGCCAGCCGCGTTCGGTGAACGCCGCCCGCAGGTCCGCCCACGGAAGCGGTGCGCCGAGCACCCGGCGGTGCTCCTTCTTGAAGTACTTCATCGGGTTCTTCGGCTTGGGGGCGAAGTAGTCGTTGCTGCCGAACACGAACAGGCCGGGCCGGGCCAGCAGGCCACCCATCGACTGCACGACCGCCGGAACGGACTTCATGTGCGACAGGTTGTCGCCGGTGTTGACGACCAGGTCCGGGTCCAGCCGGTCCAGCTCGCGCAGCCAGTTCTGCTTGAGCTTCTGGTTCGGCATCATGTGCAGATCGCTGATGTGCAGCACCCGCAGCGTCGCAGAGCCCGGTGCCAGCACCGGCATCGTCGCCTCACGGAGGGCGAACGCGTTGCGCTCGATGAGTGAGGCGTAGCCGACGCCCAGCGCGGCGGCGCCGGCGGTGGCCAGCGCGGCCCGGTTCAGGGTGCTGCGGTTCGGGAAACGGCGAGACAGATCAGACACCATTTCAGAATACGGGTGTGTGCAATGAAGGTGCAGGACACCGCGTCGGGCGCGTACCGTTCGGCGCATGGCCGATACCGCTCCCACCCTCAAGTCCACGCTCCGCGCCGACCTCACCGCCGCGATGAAGGCCAAGGATCAGCTGCGGCTGGCCACGCTGCGCATGATCATGGCTGCGATCCAGACCGAGGAGACGTCCGGTAAGGAGGCCCGCGAGCTCACCGACGACGAGGTCGTCAAGGTGCTGGCCAAGGAGTCGAAGAAGCGCGGCGAGGCGGCCGAGGTCTACACCGAGGCCGGACGCGGCGAACTCGCCGCCAACGAGCGTGCCGAGGCCCAGGTGATCGACGAGTACCTGCCGACGCCGCTCACCGATGCCGAACTGGCCGACGTCGCGGACACGGCGATCGCACAGGTCGCCGAGGAGATCGGCGAGCGCCCCGGCATGCGCCAGATGGGTCAGGTCATGAAGGCCGCCACCGCCCTCGCCGGCGGGAAGGCCGACGGCTCGCGCGTCTCGAAGGCGGTCAAGGACCGCCTGTAGTTTCCGCACCGACCGTTGACCGCCTCGTGATCGGGCCGCCCGCGGCGGCCGGTCACGAGGCGGCGCTCATCGCGGGCACGGCCGCCGCGCGGTGACCCAGGAAGAGTGCCGAGGCGAGAAGGAAGCACACCGCGCCGACGAAGGTAGCGACGTTGGCGAGGTTCGGATCGAGGCTCGTGCCGTCCTGCAGGATGAAGGCCCCCGCCGCCGACACCCCGAAGGCGACGGAACCGAGCGTGTTCAGCCAGACGCTCTGCCAGTCCTTCGAACGTGGCTCCCAGTAGGTACCGGCCCGCCACAGCACGAGCACGGCCAGGCCGCTGGAGACGAGGAACGCGACCGACCCCTCGGCGTTCGGATTCCAGACGAGGTGCATGTCGCCCTTGATCGTGTGTGCGCGCAGGGCCGCTCCGGTACTGATGTTGAACAGGATGGTGCCGAGGAACTGGATCGCGGCGGACAGCCACACGGCGCGGATCGCGGTGCCGCGTTCGTCGGAGGTCGTCGCCGACCCGCTGAGCATCAGCTGCGCGAAGGCCGCTGCGGTGAAGAACCACGATCCGACGAAGAACGCGGTGTTCGCGCCCGCCGTTCCCAGCAGCACCGACAGGCCGGGAGCGGAGCCCAGGGCGAAGAGAGCTGCACCGATCACGAATCCCCATGACTGCATTCGCAGTGTCGGATGAATCAACATGCGCCGCAGTGTAAGTCGAAACCGGTCGAGATTTGGCTTAGTTGCGCAGCGGATCTCGGCCGGGATGGCCGCACGCGGGGCGGGGGCCTGCCTTCCAGTGCTTTCGGAATCGCCGACCGTCGGCCGCGGACGGATGATATTGGGGATGAGGTTCGGGCCGGAAGAGTTCGTTCGGCGAACGATGTCCGAAACGCGCTGCTAGCGTCCCGGAGATGACGGCCACCTCGGAAACCAGTAATCGTCTGCTGTTCCGTAACGTTCGTGTGTTCGACGGATCATCGGCAGATCTTGTCAGTGGTGACGTGCTCATCGACGGCACCTTCATCGCAGCAGTCTCGGAGTCGCCCGTCGGTGACGATCCCGCCCGCAGGACGACCGTCGTGGATGGTGGCGGGCGCGTCCTCATGCCGGGCATGAGCGACGCCCACGTACACCTGGTGGGCAACGCCAACTCCTACGTCGACATGGTGATGGGCACGGAGGCCCACATCGCCCTCAACGGTCTCGCGGAAGCGAAGAACATGCTGCACCGAGGGTTCACCGCGGTGCGGGACATGGCGGGGGACACCGGCAGCATCAAATCCGTGATCGACCGCGGGCTCTTCGAAGGGCCACGGATCTACCCGTCCCAGGCGGCGATCTCCCAGACCGGCGGGCACGGCGACTTCGGCTTCGTGTACGAGTGTCCAACTGCGCTCGGTGGCAACCAGAGTCGCGCCGAGCAGATCGGGTTCATGCGGGTCGCCGACGGCCCGGACCGTGTCCTGGCGGCTGTGCGCGAGCAGTTGAAGAAGGGTGCATCGCAGATCAAACTGATGGTCGGCGGTGGAGCCGCATCGATGTACGACCCGCTCTACACGGTGCAGTTCGTCGACGAGGAACTGCGTGCCGCAGTGCACGCGGCAACCGACTACGGCACGTACGTCGCGACCCACGTCTACAACGTCACGGGCATCCGGCGGGCGCTCGATGCCGGCGTCAGGTCGATCGAGCACGGCCATCTCGCCGACGAGGCGACCATTGCTCTCATGGCCGACAAGGGCGTGTGGTTGTCGATGCAGCCGTTCGCACTCGGCGATCACCACTACCCAGACCCGGACCGGGCCGACAAGGATCGTGAGATCTGCTCCGGCACCGATCACGTGTACGCCTGGGCGAAGAAGCACGGGGTCAAGACCGCGTGGGGAACCGATCTCCTGCTCGAGCCTCAGCTGGCGCCGAGGCAGAGCGAGATGGCCGCGCGCCTCGGAGATCATTACAGCAATCTCGAGGCGCTCCGCATGCTCACCTCCGGCAATGCCGAGTTGTTCCGTATGGCCGGAGAGCGGGATCCCTACCAGCAGGCCGAATTCGGAACGATCGAGAAGGGGGCGTGGGCCGACGTCCTGCTGGTGGACGGCAACCCGCTCGAGGACCTCGGTCTGCTCGCCGATCCCGCGAAGAACCTGTCGGTGATCGTCAAGAACGGGCAAGTGGTCAAGAACATTTTGTGACGAGCCCGGCCGGGCCGTCGTCGATCTCGAAGTGTCACCCAATAGCTCTTCTCGAAGTGCCGCCGTCCGTGACGGCGTGGAAACGGGGGTTCGAGTTGGTCGAGACATTCGTGGAGGGGGACTACACCTCCGGACATCAGGCCGAGGGAGACCTCGTGTCCGCCAGAGGGATCGAGCTGCACGGGCCCTGGGGGCACGTGTTCGGACCACTCGATCTGGACATCGACGGCGGCGGCGTCACCGTCCTCGCTGCGCAGTCGGGCGCGGCCCGCACGGCACTGTTGATGGCACTGTGCGGGCGCATGCGGCTCACGCGGGGGTCGCTGACCGTGCTCGGCTACGCGAACAAACCCACGAAGGTGTTCGCCCACTCGGCGATCGCCTGCCTCAACGAGCTCGACGAGGTGCGGCCGTCGGTGACGGTCCAGGACCTCGTGACCGAGCAGATTCGCTGGAATTCGCCCTGGTACAGACTCGTTCCGCGTGTCGACGAGGGCGGCGTCGAGAACATGTGCGCCCACGTGTTCGGTGACATCGAGCGCCCGGCGCTGCACGCGTTCGTCGACGATCTCCCCGAAATACAGCAATTGCTCCTTCGTATCGCCGTCGCGAACACCCGCCGTCCACCGCTGTTGGTGGTGGGGCGGCTGGACCGGATCGCCGACGACGGCGAGCGCTCGGCGGTACTGGAACGGCTTGTGTCACTGGGCGAGTCGCAGTCCGTCATCACCGCGGACGTGAATCCGGTCTCGGCCCACTGCGGCGTCCGCGGGGTGATCGACATGCACGGCCTCCTCGGCGCCGGCGACATCGGCGTCATGACGAAGGCGAGGTGAGCCATGCTGGCAGGTGTCTCACTGGGGAGTGACTCGAAGAGGTACTTCCGCGGAACGATGCCGCGGATCGCGATCTTCACCATCATCCTCATGCCGCTCCTCTACGGCGCGATGTATCTCTGGGCGTTCTGGAATCCGTTCGGCGCGGTGGACAAGATTCCGGCGGCGATCGTCAACAACGACACCGGGCTGACCGCGGACGGCCAACGCGTCGACGCGGGCGACCAGGTGGTCACGTCGCTGATCCAGTCGCATCAACTCGACCTGGACGAGGTCTCGTCGGAGGATGCCGCGAAGGGACTGTCGAGCGGAAAGTACTACTACACCATCACCATTCCGGAGAACTTCACCGAGGCCGTCGAGTCGCCCAACGGAGATCATCCGGAGAAGGCCGACCTGATCTTCACGTTCAACGACGCCAACAACTACCTGGCGACCATCATCGGCCAGGATGCGTCGGAACAGGTCATCAACCAGGTCAACACCACGATCGGCGCGCAGGGAGTGGGCCAGGTGCTGACCGGCCTGGAGAGCGCCGGGTCGGGCCTGAAACAGGCGGCCGACGGTGCCGGGCAGCTCGCCGACGGTGTCGACACTGCGAAGGGTGGCGCCGATCAGCTCGCCTCGGGGGCGACGGAACTGGCGACCGACATGGTCACCGCCCGGGACGGCTCCGCGCAGCTCTCCGGCGGGGCGACGCAGCTCGCGACGGCCGTCGACGGTGTCACCGGTCCGCTGCTGAATGCGCTCGACGGCGCCGCGACATCGAATCTCGGGGCCCAGGTGGCGCAGCTCCGGCAGTCGTTGGAGACGCTGGGTGCCGAACTGCCGCGGATCGGTCCGCCCTCGACACCGAATCCGGTCACCGTAGCGATCGATCTACTGGGTGGCATTCCCGACCCGGTCGTGCAGCGGGCCGTCGCCGCCCTGACGCCGCTGGCTGCACCACAATTGCAGAACGACGCGGACGCGTTGCGGGCGGAACTGCAGCGGCTGGGAGGGGACGCGCGGGAGATCGAGTATCAGCTCACCGATCCCGCGAGCCCGCTGCAGAGTGGGCTGGCCATGCTCCAGAGCGGCGGCCTCGCCTCCGACGTGCGGCAGCTGCGGGATGGCGCCGACGAACTGAGCAGCGGTGCAGCGACATTGCACTCCGGCCTGGTGCAATTGACGGACGGCAGCAGCCGGCTCTCGAGCGGTGCAGACCAGCTCGCGTCGGGCATGGTGGCACTGCAGACCGGGTCCCACCAGCTCGCAGACGCACTGAAGCAGGGCGCCGGTCAGGTACCGAGCTGGACCGACGAGCAACGCACCGCGACCGCCGACACGTTGTCGACACCGGTGGCGCTGAAGCAGGACTTCACGAACGTCGCACCGACCTTCGGTACCGGCTTCGCGCCGTTCTTCCTGTCGCTCGCGCTGTTCGTCGGCGGCATCATCACATGGATGTTGTTGACGCCACTGCAGTCCCGACCCACCGTCGGAGGAGTCGGGCTGTACCGAACGGTGCTGGCATCGTACTGGCCGGCGCTCCTCGTCGGTGTCCTGCAGGTAGTCGTGATGTACACCGTGGTCCACTTCGGGGTGGGGCTCGACGTCGAGCACGTGCTCGGCACCGTCCTGTTCCTCATGCTGATCTCGGCAACCTACCTCGCGATGATCCAGGCCTTCAATGCAGTGTTCGGTGTGGCGGTCGGACGCGTCGTCACGCTCGCCTTCCTCATGCTGCAGCTGGTCTCCGCGGGTGGGATCTATCCCGTGCCGACCACCGCGAAGCCGTTCCAGTACATACATCCGTTCGACCCGATGACCTACACGGTCAACGGTCTTCGCCAGCTCACGGTCGGCGAGCAGGTCGACTCCCGGCTGTGGATCGCGATCGCGGTCCTGGTGGGTATCCTGCTCGCCTCCCTCACCGCGAGCGCCCTGTCCGTCCGGCGCAACCGCCGGTACACGATGGAGCGGCTGTATCCGCCCATCGAGGTCTGAATCGTTCGTGTTGTACCCGTCAACGAGTTCCCCGGGACCGCGAGCGGTCCGCTGATCAGTTCGGAGAAGTGGAGGACAAGATGTCAGACAGCTTTGCCGCCCCGGCAGAAACCCTCGCCCCGGCCTACACCGGCAGGCTCGGTACGGACCCCGTTCCCGCCCTGCGCATGCCCAAGTCCGAGACCGACCCGGAGGCCGCCTACCGGTTCATCCACGACGAGCTCATGCTCGACGGCAGCTCGCGCCTCAACCTGGCGACCTTCGTGACCACGTGGATGGATCCGCAGGCCGACCGACTGATGGCGGAGACGTTCGACAAGAACATGATCGACAAGGACGAGTACCCGGCCACCGCCGAGATCGAGACGCGTTGCGTCAACATGGTGGCGGACCTGTTCCACGCAGAAGGGCTGTCCGAGACCGACCCCGCGTCCGCCACCGGCGTCTCGACCATCGGCTCCTCGGAGGCCGTGATGCTCGCCGGACTGGCCCTCAAGTGGCGCTGGCGACAAGCGCGGGCCGATGCCGGCAAGGACACGACCCGACCGAACCTCATCCTCGGCAGCAATGTCCAGGTCGTGTGGGAGAAGTTCTGCCGGTACTTCGACGTCGAGCCCAAGTACCTGCCGATGGCGAAGGGCCGGTACGTCATCACGCCGGAACAGGTGCGGGAGGCGGTCGACGAGAACACCATCGGTGTGGTCGCGATCCTCGGAACGACGTTCACTGGGGAGCTGGAACCGGTCGCGGAGATCGCGCAGGTGCTCGACGAGATCGCGGCCGCCGGTGGCCCCGACGTACCGCTGCACGTGGACGGTGCGTCCGGCGGATTCGTCGTTCCCTTCCTGCATCCGGAACTGAAGTGGGACTTCCGAATTCCTCGTGTGGTGTCCATCAACGTCAGTGGCCACAAGTACGGCATGACCTATCCCGGAATCGGCTTCGTCGTGTGGCGCTCGAAGGACTACCTGCCGGAGGATCTGGTGTTCCGGGTCAACTACCTGGGCGGCGACATGCCGACCTTCACCCTGAACTTCTCCCGGCCGGGCAACCAGGTGGTGGGGCAGTACTACAACTTCATCCGCCTCGGCGTGGCCGGGTACACCCAGATCATGGAGTCGCTGCGCGACACCGCGCTGATGCTGTCCGCCGAGATCTCCAAGATCGAGGAGATGAACGTGATCACGGACGGGTCCGCCATCCCGGTCCTCTCGTTCGAGGTGGTGGGCGATCCCGGGTTCACCGTGTTCGATGTCTCCCACGAACTGCGTGCGCGCGGCTTCCAGGTGCCGGCGTACACCATGCCGGCCGATGCCGAGGATGTCGCCGTTCTCCGGATAGTGCTGCGAGAAGGCTTCAGTCGCGACCTGGCGTATCGCCTCGCTGTTGCGATCAACGAGGTGGTCGCGAGCCTGCGGTCCCTACGCGGGGCCGGGCATTCGGCTCAGGCGTTCGCTCACTGACGGGCCCGGCGTGGGGTGGAGCGGTCCCACCCCACGCCGGCCCCGTCCTGCTCCGAGGAGGCACGGTGACGGCGGGTGGTGTCGGCATCCGGCAGAAAACCGTCCGGTACCTGACCGCCACCGATCCCGGCTTCTTCCGGCTGCGTCGCGCGCTCACCACCGTCTCGGCGTTGGCGGGTGCCGTCGTGCTGCTCACCGCGACGGGCCACCCGGTGAACCGTGCGATGCCGGCTGTTCTCCTCGGTGCGTTCGTCGCTGTCCAGGCCGCATCCGCCGTCAAGGACTCCACGCAACGCGATCGTGTCGTGACCACCGCGCTCCTCATCGTTCCGGCCGTTTCGTCGGTCACTCTCGGCGCGCTGTTGCACGGCCTGGGCAGAGCCGCGGATATCGGGTTCGTGGGGGTGCTCTTCGTGGCGGTATGGGTTCGACGTTGGGGGCCGAGGGGGTTCGCAGCGGGCATGGTGGCGTATGTCGCGTACTTCTACACACTTGTCCTGCACGGCTCCACGGCCGACCTTCCGCTGCTGTATGCGGGGGTGTGCGCGGGCGTCGTCGTCACGCTGATCGTGCGGGCCTTGGTGCTGCCCGAGCGGCCCCGTCGGGAGATCTCGAGTCTCGTCACCGCCTTCGGATCGACGACGCGGTCCGCGCTGGAGATCGCAACACGGGGTGGACGCGGACACCGTGCTCTCGACCGCGCCCTGGACCGGGTCGACAAGACGGTGGGCCTGATCGAGGACTGGATCGATCGCAACGATGCCGACCTCGTCATCGGGATACCGAACTCGGCTCTCTCCCAGCTCGTCTTCGACGTGCGATACGAGATGGAGACTGCGATAGACGCCCGGGACATGGCCGCGACGGGGAACCGGATGTGCGAGGCGCAGGTGCGGCTCGCGAATGCGGTGCACGGGCATGGTGAGCGCACTCCGGTGCGCGAACACCGGCCCGCGTCGGTCGATACGCGGACCGGCGCGGCCGGCGTGTCGTCGAGTACCCGCTCGGCCCTGCAGGTGGCGGTGGCTGCGAGTGTCGCCGCCCTGCTGGGCTCGGCTGTCGATTCGGAGCGTTGGTACTGGGCCGTCCTCACCGCGTTTCTCGTCTACACCGGCACCAGCACGCGAGGAGAGGTGATGGTGCGGGCCGGTGAGCGGGTAGCGGGAACCGTTGCCGGCGTCGTCGCCGGCATGCTCGTGGTGGGTGTGGTCGGTGAAAGTGTCTGTGGGCAGACCGTCATTGTGATGGCAAGTGTGTTCCTCGCCTTCTACCTGGTGTCGGTCCACTACGTTCTGCAGACGTTCTTCATGACTGTGATGCTCGCCGGACTGTACGAGCTCCTCGGTGAGTTCAGCGTCGGCATCCTGGTCGTACGGGTGGAAGAGACGGTCGTCGGCGCCGTGGTCGGAATCGTCGCCGCGCATACCGTCCTCGCGTCGAGTTCACGCGAGGCCCTCACCGTCGCCGTGGATCGCTACCTGGTGCTGCTGTCCTCGTTGATCGGAAAGGCTGCGCTGCAGAATGATCCGCCGGTTCAGTCGGCGGAACTGCTCGCCGCCGTCAGGGCGCTGGACGGCGAGATGGCCGCGGTCGAAGCGGCGGCGTCGACGTTGGTCGAGGACCCCGCCACGCGTGGCCGCCGATCGGTGTCGTGGTTGCTCCGGCGACTGCGGGAGATCAACCGTGCCGCACACGCTCTCGTGGCGGTTGGAGCCGGTGTTCGAACGCACGAGGACGATTCGGTGCGTGAGCGCGAAGAGTCGGGGGCGCTGGACGAGGCGGCACGCGGTGTCCGGAACGACATCGACCTCGTCAGACAGTGCAACGTGGGTGCGAAAACCACGGCCGCGCCTCGGGTTCGGCCGGGGCGGACGTGGTCCGGTAACGGCGAGTCGACGGGCGCCGACGTCGAAGCCTCACTTCTTGCGGCACTGCGCCGAATCGACGGTGTGGTGGTGGATCTGGCCGGTACGGCCGACGTTTCCGGACGGGTACCGGTAGTGCGAACCGATCGAGACGGGGGAGACAGGTGAATCGGAACGTGCTGTACACAGGTATGTTTCAGCGCAGTGCGGGCGCGCGCCCGGCGAGGGGTGGTGCGTCGACAGCCGTCGGTCGGCGAGGGCGAATCTTCTCGGCCCTGGATGCGGCCGTCGCCGGCATGGCCGCCGCCAAGGTCCTGGTGTGTGCGCCCGCCGGTACCGGGAAGACCACGCTGCTCGACGCCTGGGTCGCGAATCACGAGGAAGCGGAGGCTGCTCCGAACACGGCACGGCTGACGTTGGACGCCGCCGACAACGATGCTGCCCAGTTGCAGCGCAGAGTTCGGGATGCGCTGGCCGGCGTCGAGTCGCAGAGCGGGCCCGGTGTGCTCGTCCTGGACGATGTCCATTCGGTCAGCGACGCCGGGGCGCTCGCGCAGTTGACCGCGGTCATCGAGTCGGTGCCCGCTCGCATCACGGTTGTCGTCGCCGCGCGTAGGGTGCCGGACCTGGCGTGGTCCAAATACGCGTCGGACGGATCGCTGACCTTTCTCGGAGTCGAAGACATTGCACTGGAGCGTGACTCGATCGCAGAGATCCTCGCCGCTCACCGTGGTCGAGTGTCGGCGGATGATGTGGATGCCGTGCTCGACCTCACCGGGGGATGGGCAGGCGCCGTGTGCAGTGCGGCGCTGTTCGTGGGAACCGGTGGTGACGTGCGCGGGGCGATCGACGGGTTGCTGGGGCGACCCCGACAGGTATCCGGGTACGTCGTGGGGGAGACGCTGTCGCACCTGCCCGCCGACGTCCTGCGCTTCGTGTTGTCGACAAGTGTCGTCGAGCGGTTCACCACCGAGTTGCTGGAGGACTTGGCGGGCGAGTACGCCGACCTGCACCTGTACGAATGTGAGAGGCTGGGTGTGCCCGTACGTCGTGAGGCCGTCGACGGTGAAGTGAACTACTCGTGGCATCCACTGGTGCGGGCTCACGCGAGAGCAGTTCTGCGAGAATCCGATCCGGAGCTCTACCGGCGGTTACACGCGGTGGCCGCCCGATCGCTGGCGAGGTCCGGCCACACCCGGGCGGCCTTCGCGCAACTCGCGGCGGTGTCGGAAGAACACATCGTCGAGGAGTTCGTCTACCGATACGGCCCGGCTGCAGTGTTCGACGGCCTGGGTGACACCGTGATCGCCGCGCTCGGCGTGCGCAACGGGCGCCTGCCGTGTGTCCGACTCCTCCGCGCACTCGTCGCCCTGGAGGCGAACGATCCGAACGGCGCGCGGGCGCACCTCCGCGCCGCGGGCTCTTCGTCGACCGATCGAACGAGTTCCCCGGCGGCAGAGTGTCTCGCGGCCGCACTCGGGATCGAGGCCGACCTCATCGGGGGTAGACCGATCCCGGGAGACGCGGTCGACCGGGTGGAGAACTGCCGCAGTACCGGAAGCATCGATTCGGACTGCTACATCCTCGTGCAGTGCGCCGCCGCCCACATGCTCTCCGGGCGGTTCGCCCGGAGCGAGCGTGTGCTGAAGGAAGCACTGGCACTCGCCGATGTCGGTGGCCATCCACGACTCGTCCTGCGCTGCCTCGCGCGACTCGCGATGCTTGCTGCGGCGAGAGGGGAGTTGGTGACGATGTGCTCCCGCGCCGGACACGCCGTCGAATACGCCGTGGAGCACGCCCTGGTGGATCGGATCGACGCTGCCCAGTGCGCCGCGATCGCGTGCATGTGCGCGTATCACCGAGGCGAGAAACTGCCGGACGACAGTCTCTTGCACGGCCTGATGTCGAACGACGCAGTCCACGTCCGGCCGGACGGAACCACCGAGTCGGTGACCGGTACCCACGCTCAGGTCGCCTTCGCGGTCGCCCGAGCTCGCTGCCTGGCGCAGCCGAAGGACGAGGACGTCGACGCCGTCGGGCACGCGATGCTCACGGTCATGGGGCACAGCCCGCACATGAACCTCACCAGCAACTACGTCGTCACAGCGGTCGCGGTGCTCGTGGAAACGGGCAGGTCGGCGCTCGTGGAAGACGTTGTGCAGCGTGCGTCCGAGACTTTCGGCCCCAATCCGGATGTGCAAGTGGCGCGAGCTCTCGTCGCGCTGGATGCGGGAGACACATCCACGGCAGAGCGCCTGCTGCGTCCGGTGCTCGCGTCAAAGTCGCCCCAGTCGCGCATCCTGTCCGTCCAGGCGTGGGTGCTGGCGGCCGTCACCGAGAGCCGCAGCCGCCGGCACTCCGACGCCGTAGTGTCGATCCGGCGGGCGCTCACATTGGCGGAGGCACATCTCATCGTGCGGCCACTCATGAACTTCGCGGCCGACGTCGCCGAACTGCTGCCCGCGATCCGACCCGGGGAAGGCGTCTCGCAGCAGTTCCTCGACCATGTGCGAGCGAAGCTGGCCGACGTCTCGGCCGGGCGCAATCCCGGACTGACACCGACCGAAAGGCTCGTCCTCGTGAAATTGCAGACGGGGAAGAAGCTCAAGGACATTTCGAAGGAAATGCACCTGTCCGTGAACACCGTCCGGACCCATGCCCGGAACCTGTACCGCAAGCTGGGTGTCTCGAGCCGAAACCAGGCCATCGAGGCCGCTGTTCGTCGAGGGCTGCTCCCGCCCTGATGGTGCGCGAGTGGCCTTCGGTCGTTTCTGTCCGTAACGACCGGATCCCCGTGCAAGATCATCATCATGAGCGGGGCTGCTGAAGCCCTCCACGGGGAGGAGATCGGTATGGGGTGGATCGGTTCGAGGGCGGTGCGGTCGTTCGCTGCGGCATTCGGGGTGGGCGTGGCGGTGGTGATGGCGGCGCCCGGCACCGCCACTGCGGCCGTCGTTCCCGGTGAAATGGTCCAGATCGACTGGCTTGCCACCAACGGCGGCACGAAGGGCATCTCCGAGTTCGCGTTCCCCGTCACGATCGACGAGATCGGTGTGACCGGGCCGGGGCAGACCCTCTCCGTCGGGCAGCATTTCACTTTCCAGAACTGGCAGGGCGGCTACATCGGATTCGAGATCCAGCGACCCGCGGCCGACGCACCGCTCGTCGCCAGGACGGTCTTCAGCTACTTCGGCCCCGACGTCCAGCAGGCCGGATGCGGCCCCATCCACCCGGCGCCCGGCGGAATGACCTGTCGCGGCGACTTCTTCGACTTCACCCTCGGCAAGACCTACACGCTGCGGGTGGAACAGATGGGGTCCAACTACTGGCAGGCGTCCGTCGGCGACGGCACCGTGCAGCGGTGGCTCAACGGGGTACAGATCAAGGACGAACTGCGCCGCATGATGCCTTTCGGCTACCAGTCCGTCGGCTACTACGGGACGTCGGGATCGTGCGGCGACGTGCCCCGCGCGCGGGTGCGGGTGGGGACCCCGACGTCGTATGCCACTCCGATCGACTACACCGGGGCTCCGGTGCTGGTCGCGCCGCGCAGGCCGAACCTCACCTGCTTCGGCGCGGTCGCCAACGACGTCGTCGCGGCCGACGGCGGTGTCCAGGTGACGGTCGGCCGCGGCTAGGTCTCACACCCTCGTCGATGCCGAGGAGAAGACGTCGACGATCGCCTCGCAGAACGCCGGCAGGTCGTGCGGGTTGCGGCTCGAGACGAGCGTGCCGTCGACGACTACCTCCCGGTCCACCACGTTGCCGCCCGCGTTGCGGATGTCGGTGCGGACGCTCGGATACGACGTCAGTGTCCTGCCCCGCACCACGTCCGCTTCGACGAGCGTCCACGGCCCGTGGCAGATGACGCCGACGGGCTTACCGGACTCGACGAACTCGCGCACGAATGCCACCGCCTTCTCGTCCTGCCGCAGGTGGTCGGGATTGGTGGTGCCGCCGGGCAGGATGAGCGCGTCGTAGTCACCGACGGATGCCTCCTCGACGGTGACGTCGACGTCGTATCGTCCGGACTCGTGCACGTCGCCGTTCATGGCCTGGATCTGTCCGTCGGACAACGAGACCAGACGCACGGTGGCGCCGGCCTCGACGACCGCCGCACGGGGCTGGACGAGTTCGACTTCCTCGACGCCGTCGGTCGCGAGGATCGCGACGGTCCGGCCGGTGAGTGTTCGGGTGTCGGTCACGGGTGCTCCTTCCGGTGGTGCCCGATGTGGGCGAGATGGCCGTCCGCCGACTCCGGCTCGGCCTCAGAGTCGACGTCGGCCAGCACGGGATCGAAGGCGGGGCCGTCGTTTGCGGGGGTCATCGCCAGGCCCGCGCCCTGTCCGAAGACGAGATGTCCGCCCAGGGCGCCACCCGCTCCGACCGCGCCGATCGCGGCCGTCGACAGCGCTGTGGCCAGAATGTTCCGCGCGGCGGGATCTCGGCGACGCCGGCGGAACGATGCGAACATCAACGCGATCCCGGTCGCGTTGGCACCCGCGTGGATCAGGCCGACGCGGCGTTGCCGCACATCGCGTTCGCTCCAGTCGGCCCAGCCCGTCGCGAGCGCAGGCGGTGTCGCGAGCAGACCCACCCCGATGAGGCGGCGGGCCGTGCGGTGGTCGCGAAGGACGGTGTCGAAAACCAGCGACGCGGTCCACGCGCCGATCGGTACGGCGACCAGGGCGGGATGGACCGGATGGCCCAGCCAGTCGCCGCGGAGTCGGTCACCGATCGCCGTGCGGCCGAGACCGCTCTGGATCCGGTGTTGCAGGGTTGCGCTGACACCGTCCAAGGACGACGCGGACTCCGCGCGGTTGTACAGATGTCGAAGGTTCATACAGGTCTGCTACCCGTGAACCTGTCGCGGTAAACCCCACCCCACCCAGAACGCCGCAGGGGGTCGGTCGTGGGTCAATACCAGTACCGTCGACCGCCCACGGCGCGTCCCGTGGCCCCGAGGATCGCCAGGATGACACCGATCACGAGCAGGATGATCCCGATGGTCCACAGGATCGAGATACCGGTCAAAAAGCCGACCACCAGCAAAATCAAACCGAGAACGATCATGACGGACCTCGATCCGGCCTGGGGGGCCCGGCGGGCCCCCGCACACCGTGGATACCCCGTGCGGGCGAACCGTAAACCGTACCGGTGTGGACCGATCAGCCGCCGGGCGTCGAGGTGCGCGGCGCGGCGGAACCGGGCGGTGCCGCCAGAACCGAACCGTCACTGACGTAGATGGTCACCGCCGACCCCGGGACCGCCAGTCCGGACGGCGCGCTACCGGTGACGTTGCCCTTCGGGGCGTCGGACTTGGTGCTCACCGGATTGACCGCGAACCCCGCCGCCTTCAACGCCGCCGTCGCTGCGTCCTGCGTCATCCCGACCACCTCGGGCACCTGGGCGTTCTGCGATCCGCGGACGTACCTGTCGTCGACGGCCGGCAACGTCACGGGACCGAAGTTGCCGACGACCGGCATCATCGCGTCGAACCAGGTGCGGGCGGGCTCGGTGCCGCCGTACAGGTTGCCGTCACCGCACGGGCGAAGCGGGCCGGAGCAGATCTCGCCGGGGGTGGGGGAGTCGCCGTACACCAGGACGCTGGCGGCGAAGTTGTTGGTGAACCCCAGGAACCCGGACGACATGTGGGACTCGGTGGTTCCCGTCTTGCCCGACATCGGCAGCTTCCAGCCCGCCGCGCTCGCCGCCCCGAACGACGTGCCACCGGGAGCGTCGTCCTTGCTCATCGCCACGGCCAGCGTGTCCGCCAGGCCGGGGTCGACCACCTGTTCGCAGGCCTGCTGCGTCAGCGACACCGACTTGCCCTCGCGGTCGGTGATCGAGTCGATCGGCGTGGGCGGGCACCACTTGCCGTGCGAGGCGAGGGTGGCCGCGACGTTCGCGAGTTCGAGCGGGTTGACCCACGTCGGGCCCAGCGTGAACGAGCCGAGGTTCTGCGACTTCTGCATGTCGGCCATGCTCTGGTCACCGAACCCGGACGAGCCGGTGGCCGTGTACGAGCGCAGACCGAGGCGCACTGCCATGTCGACCGTCGGGGTGACGCCGGTGGACTGGATCAGCTTGACGAACGCGGTGTTCGGTGACTGCGCGAGCGCGTCGGTCACCGACATCTTCGCCGGGTAGTTGTTGGAGGCGTTCTGGACGCAGTAGGTGGCGGCGGGGCACCCGCGGGCGCCGCCGTTACCCATGCCGCGTGCCTCGAAGCGCTGCGGGACGTCCAGTACCGCGCTGGTGCCGAGCCCCTTCTCCATCGCCGCGGCCGTCGTGAAGATCTTGAAGATCGAGCCGGCGCCGTGACCGACGAGCGTGTACGGCTGCGGCTGGACGGTCTCTTCCTTGGCGGTGTCCAGGCCGTACGTGCGGCTGGACCCCATCGCGAGGACACGGTGCTGATCCTGACCCGGCTGCACCACGTTCATGACGTTCGCGATGCCGTCGAGCTTGGGGTCGGCGTTCTTGACCAGAGCGGTCTTCACCGAATCCTGCACGACCGGGTCCAGCGTGGTCTTGATCGTGTAGCCGCCCTTGTTGATCTGCTCGCGGCTGATGCCGGACGCGGCGAGATACTGCAGCGCGTAGTCGCAGAAGAAGCCCCGGTCGCCTGCCGCGATGCACCCGCGGGGGAGGGAATTGGGCTGCGGGAGAACGCCGAGTGGCGTCGTCTTCGCGGCCCGGATCTCGCCGGCCCGCTCGGGGATGTTCGCGATCATCGTGTCGAGCACCGTGTTGCGGCGCTCGGTCACGCCGTCGACGTTGGTGTAGGGGTTGAGCGCCGAACTCGACTGCACCATGCCGGCGAGCATCGCGGCCTGCGTGAGGTTCAGGTCCTTCGCGTCGACGCCGAAGTACGTCTGCGCGGCGTCCTGCACGCCGAACGACCCGTTTCCGAACGGGACCAGGTTCAGGTACCGCGTGAGGATCTCGTCCTTGGACAGCTTCTTGTCGAGCGTGAGGGCCATCCGGATCTCACGGATCTTGCGGGCCGGCGTCGTCTCGATCGCGGCCCGGCGCTCGGAGTCGTTCCGCGCGACCACCAGCAGTTGGTAGTTCTTCACGTACTGCTGGTCGATCGTCGACGCGCCCTGCTGGACCTCACCGCTGGTGGTGTTCGTCATCGCCGCGCGCAGCGTGCCCTGCCAGTCGACGCCGTGATGGTCGGCGAAGCGCTTGTCCTCGATCGAAACGATCGCGAGCTTCATCTCGTTGGAGATCTGGTCGCTCGGGACCTCGAACCGGCGCTGTTCGTACAGCCACGCGATGGGGTTCCCGGCGACGTCCGTCATCGTCGACACGGCAGGGACGGTGCCCTCCACGAGTTCGGCGGAGACGTTGTCGACGGCGTCGGCGGCGCGGTTGGACGCGAATCCGAACCCTCCTGCCAGCGGAAACATCGTTCCAGCGAGCAGAACACCGGCGAGTGCGGAACATCCCGCGAGCTTGGCGATCGTTTTGGCTCTCGACACGCTGTACAGAGTACGTCGAACGGACCGTGCGCCCCGGTGGACGCTTCGAACGGGCCGGTCGGTTGCCGGTGAACCCGACATGAACTTCGTGTCCGAGCCGGGCATATGCCGCGAAGTCTGCACGCCCGTACCAGAAAGTGGCGAGCTGATCTTGCGCTTCGCGCTTCCTTTACCTAGATTGACTCAGGTCAGTGTGATACAGCTAACACTGGATTAGGAATGTGGTGTGTACCTCTCGTGCTATTTGCGAGGGTCGCTCGAGGATTTCGAGTGTCGTGGGGAACGGCGCTCGGACGAAGGGGAACCGAATGCACATGACCAGTCCCGCCACGCGCCTCGACTACGAGCAGGCCGAAGCGCGCATTCAGTGGGTCGCGCAGGCGCGCTGCCGAGAAGTGGATCCTGACCAGCTGTTCGTACGCGGCGCCGCGCAGCGCAAGGCCGCCACCATCTGCCGCCATTGCCCGGTACTCATGCAATGCGGTGCCGATGCGCTGGACAACCGCGTCGAGTTCGGCGTGTGGGGAGGGATGACCGAACGCCAGCGTCGGGCACTGCTCAAGCAGCACCCCGAGGTGGAGTCGTGGTCGGACTTCTTCGAAGCCCAGCGGCAGCACCAGTCCGCGGTCTGACCGCGACACCGGGGTCGGCCCTCGTCGGGGAGTAGGACCGACCGCACCAGAGCATTGGAAATGGCGCACAGCCGCGGCTGTGCGCCCTTTCCACCCGGCGTTCAGCCCTGCCGGGTGAGTTGGTCGCCGACCGCGCGCAGCGCGTCGAGATCGGACACCTCGAACGGCAGTGACGGCACCCCGATGATCGGCACCTGCGGATGCGAGGCCGTGAACCGTCCGAGTAGCCGCACCTCGCGCTTCGCGGTCACCGCGCGATCCCCGTGCACCCGCAGGATCGCGGACGTCAGCACCGCCGCCGGATCGTCGGGCGCCTTCTCGTCGAGGAGGTCGGCTCCGGTGAGTGCGTGATCAGCCGGCAGCGAGCACAGCGTGGGATGCGTCCGGTTCAGCACCAGGCCGGCCAGCGGCATGTCGTCGCCGGACAGCCGGTCGACGAAGAACGCAGCCTCACGCAACGCGTCGGGTTCGGCGGCCGCGATCACCACGAACTGCGTGCCCTCCTGGCGGAGCAGCTCGTAGGTCCGGCTCGCCCGCTCCCGAAAACCTCCGAACATCGAGTCGAGCGACTGCACGAACGCGGACGCGTCGGACAGCATCTGGCTGCCCACCACCGTCGACACGCCCTTGAGCGCAAGCCCCATGGCGCCCGTGACGAGCCTGCCGATACCGCGGCCCGGGGCAGTGAGCAGGCGGATCATCCGCCCGTCGAGGAACGCGCCCAGTCGCTGCGGCGCGTCGAGGAAGTCGAGCGCGTTGCGCGACGGCGGGGTGTCCACGATCACCAGATCCCACCGGTCGTCGCCGACGAGCTGGCCGAGCTTCTCCATCGCCATGTATTCCTGCGTCCCGGAGAACGAGGTGGCAACCGTTTGGTAGAAGGGGTTGGCGAGAATCTGCTGGGCCTTGTCCGGCGTCGAGTGCTCGAGCACCATCTCGTCGAACGTGCGCCGCATGTTCAGCATCATCGCGTGCAGTTCCCCGGTCGAACCCGGGGCGAGCTGCACCAGTTGGGGCTCGTTGTCGAGATCCTGGACGCCCAGTGCCTGCGCGAGCCGGCGGGCCGGATCGATCGTCAGCACCGCGACGCGGCGGCCCTGCTCGGCCGCGCGCAACGCCATCGACGCGGCCGTGGTCGTCTTGCCCACACCGCCCGCGCCGCAGCACACGACGATCTGCGTCTTGGGGTCCGTGAGGATGCCGGACAGGTCGAGGGCGGGAGCCTTCCGCGGCGGGTTCATCGCACACCCTGCTCGGCGAGCCGCTCGGCCAGCTCGTAGAGCCCCCCGAGATCGACACCGTCCACCAGCGCCGGCAGATGCATGCGGGCCACCCTCACCTCGTCGAGTTGAGCTGCGCTCTCGTCCTGCGCGGCCAGCGTGGCCGCGTGTTCGATGGTCTCGGTCAGCAGGCCGGCGAAGTCGTCGTCGGACAGCGTGATGCCGGCCGTCGCGAGCCCGGACCGGACCGCGTCGGCGTCGATTCGCCCTTTCGCGGCGTCGACCTGCGCCTCCTGGGGGAGGAATCGAGTGTCGTTGCGGTTGACGATCACCGTCCCCAGATGGAGGTCGGCCGCCCGCAGTTCGGCCACCGCGTCCGCGGTCTCCTGCACGGGTAGCGCCTCGAGCAACGTCACCAGGTGCACGACGGTCTGCTCCGAGTGCAGCAGCCGCACCACGCCCTGGCTCTGCGAATGGATCGGGCCGCCCTTCGCGAGCTCGGACATCGCGCGGGTGACGTCGAGGAACTTGCCGATCCTGCCGGTCGGAGGAGCATCGACCACGACGGCGTCGTACACGTTGCGGCCCGACTTGTCGGTGCGGACCACGCACTCCTTGATCTTGCCGGTGAGCAGCACGTCCCGCAGTCCCGGCGCGAGTGTCGTCGCGAACTCGACGGCACCGATCTTCTTCATCGCCCGGCCCGCGAAGCCCAGGTTGTAGAACATGTCGAGGTATTCGAGGAACGCCGTCTCGAGATCCACCGCGAGCGCGAACACCTCGCCACCGCCCTCGGCGGTCGCGATCTTGGTCTCCTGCGGCGGCAGCGGGGGCACGTCGAACAGCTGCGCGATGCCCTGCCGGCCCTCCACCTCGACGAGCAGGACGCGTCGGCCCCCGGCGGCGAGCGCGAGGGCCAGCGCCGCGGCCACGGTGGACTTTCCGGTCCCGCCCTTACCGGAGACGAAATGCAGGCGCGCCGTATCGGCGACGGGCGGCCAGGCCTGCTCGTCGGCGTCGGGCCGCCCCTGCGCGGCTGTGTCTGTCGGTGCTGCCACGGGCACGAGCCTATAAGTCGCAGCGCAGGAATGTGTGGGGGATAGGCTCAGCGGCATGAGCGAATTGACTACCTGGGAGTATGCGACCGTGCCGCTGCTGACGCACGCGACGAAGGCGATCCTCGATCAGTGGGGTGGCGACGGCTGGGAGCTGGTCACGGTGCTGCCCGGTCCCACGGGCGAGCAGCACGTCGCGTACCTCAAGCGTCCGAAGGGCTGAGCCGCGTGACCGACACTGCACAGTCCTGGACCGCTCGCCTGACCGAGCTGGGCATCGAACTGCCCCCGGTCGCCGCGCCGGTCGCGGCCTACGTGCCGGCCGTGCGTACCGGTGACCACGTCTACACCTCCGGCCAGCTGCCGTTCGTGGACGGCAAGCTGCCGCTCACCGGCAAGCTCGGTGCGGGCGTGTCCGACGCCGATGCCAAGGACGCCGCCCGCACCTGTGCACTGAACGCGCTCGCCGCGGTCGATGCGCTCGTCGGGCTCGACTCGATCGTGCGGATCGTCAAGGTCGTCGGCTTCGTCGCATCCGCCGAGGGGTACACCGGCCAGCCCGGCGTGATCAACGGGGCGTCGGAGTTCCTGGGTGAGGTGTTCGGCGACGCCGGCATCCACGCCCGGTCCGCCGTCGGTGTCGCGGAACTGCCGCTCGGCTCGCCCGTCGAGGTGGAGATCATCGCCGAGGTGCGCTGACAGCATCCGGTGCCCGCTGAGCCGCATCCCCGGAAAGCGGATGCGGCTCAGTTGTTTCCGGACGCCAACGCGGGGTGGTCGAGCAGCGTGCGCATGCAGCGCTCGGCGAGGTCGGCAGGGCCGCCGGGGCCCGAGGTGGGCGCGTCCGTGGCCGCCCACGTCTCGACCGCGATGCGCATCGCGGCGTTCACGGACGCGGCCGTGAGCCGGACGATCATCGGGTCCGCATCCGGGCCCATCAGCGCCGAGAGTGCGCCGACCAGCCCTTCCTCGGAATCGTGTTGCACCCGAAGCCACACCGCGTGCAGGCCCGGTTCGTCGTGCACGGTCCGCAGTAGCCCGCGGGTCCAGTGCAGCATCTCCTCGGCCACGTCGTCGGCCGGGGTGAGGGCGCGTCGCGTCGCGCTCTCGATCGCGGCGCGCACCGACGATCCGGCAGCGTCCGGGTCCTCGGTGAGGTACGCGATCCACCCGGTCACCCCGCCCGCGAGCAGTGGCGCGACGGCCTCTTCCTTGGTGCGGAAGTAGCGGTAGAACGTGCGCAGTCCGATGCCGGCCGCGGCCGCGATCTCCTCGGCGGTCACCGCGGAGGCGCCCCGGGTCGAGAACAGCTCGGCCGCGCGGCGGGAGATCTCGAGTTGCGTCTCCGCCTTCCGGCGCTCGGTCAGCGAGATCACGGGCTGTGCGCCGGGCATGTGCTGGGCTCCTCCACTGGTGTCGGATCGCAGACTACCGGTCCTGTTCCGAAGAAATGCGTGACACGACGTGCCATACCGGCCTACTGTGCCACTAGGTCCACAACACGACTCTAGTTGATTCAGGAGAGACCATGAAGCGATTCGAAGGCCGTCGAGTACTCGTCACCGGTGCCGGATCCGGAATCGGGCAGGCCACCGTCGCCCGCATCCTCGAGGAGGGTGGCATCGTCGTCGGCGCCGACGTGTCCGAGACCGGGCTGGAGACGACGCGTGAGCGCGCCGCTGCGGCCGGCGCCGCCGACCGGCTGACCACCACGGTCGTGGACATCTCGAACGAGGACTCGGTGCGCGAGAACATCGGCGGCGCGATCGAGGGTCTCGGCGGGCTCGACGTGCTGATCAACGCCGCCGGCATCCTGCGCTCGTCGCACACGCACGAGACCACCCTCGAGTTCTGGAACAAGGTCGTCGGGGTCAACCTGACCGGCACGTTCCTGGTCACCCGTCAGGCGCTGCCCGCGCTGCTCGAATCGGGCAAGGGTGTCGTGGTGAACTTCAGCTCCACCTCCGCGCACTTCGCGCACCCGTACATGGCCGCGTACGCCGCCACCAAGGGCGGCATCCGCTCGTTCACCCACGCGATCGCGCTCGAGTACGCCAAGCAGGGCCTGCGCGCCGTCGCCGTCGAGCCCGGCAGCATCGCGTCCGGCATGACCAGCGACCCCGGCTTCCCCGAGGGTGTCGACCCGAGCCTGATCGGCAAGCTCTACCCGTGGATCGGCGAGGGCTTCGCACCGCCGGAGGACGTCGCCGGCGTGATCGCGATGCTGGCCTCCGACGACGGCAAGTTCGTCACCGGCACCGAGATCCGGATCGACGGCGGCACCCATATGTGAGTGCGCTTGCGTCGCACCAGGTGTCGGGTGGCGCGACCGGCAGCCGTTCGGAGTCGTACAGTGATGTCGGTTTCGAGTGCCCGGATTCTCCGGGTCCGCTGTCGGTCCGTTACGAAAGGCGCGCCCATGACGCTCCAGCATCCCGCGTACGCACAGTTGCGCCAGGTCACGCCCGTCGCGGCGGTCATGCTCGAGAACAATCCCGGCATGTACTCCCTCGACGGCACCAACACCTGGATCCTGCGTGCCCCGGGTAGCGACGAGTGCATCGTGGTGGATCCGGGCGACGACGACCCCGAGCACCTGGCGCGGGTCGCCGGCGTCGGGAGCGTCGTCCTGACGCTGATCTCGCACCGTCACCACGACCACACCGGTGGCGTCGATCGGTTCTTCGAACTGACCGGCGCCCCGGTGCGCGCCGTGCGCGAGGAGTTCCGTCGCGGCGGTGGCGGCGGCCTCGACCACGACGAACTGATCGAGGCTGCGGGGCTGACACTGCGGGTGCTGCGCACCCCCGGACACACCGCGGACTCGGTGTCGTTCGTGATCGAGGGAGAGGGGTCGGTGCTCACCGCCGACACCATCCTCGGCCGCGGCACCACCGTCCTCGACGCAACCGACGGCAATCTGGGCGATTACCTCGAGTCGATGCAGACCCTCATCGGCCTCGGCCCGGGCCGCACCGTCCTGCCCGGACACGGCCCGGAACTGCCCGACCTCGAAGCGGTCGCGAAGTACTACCTCGCCCACCGCGAGGAGCGCCTCGCGCAGGTGCGGGGCGCCCTCGCACTCCTCGGCGTCGACGCCGACGTCCGCGCGGTGGTCGAGCACGTCTACACGGACGTCGACGAGACGCTGTGGCCCGCCGCCGAGCAGTCGGTGCGCGTGCAGTTGGAGTACCTGCGCGGGTGACGGCCTACCGCGCGTAGGCGTTGAAACCGCCGTCGGCGTACAGGATCGTTCCGGTCACGAACGACGCCGCGTCGCTCGCCAGGAACAGGGCCGGTGCGGCGATCTCCTCGGGCTTTCCGAAGCGGCGCAACGGCGTCCGCCCGACGATGTCGTCCCGGGCGGAGTCGTCCTCCCGCGTTGCGGCGGTCATGGGTGTCTCGGTGAACCCCGGGCCCACCGCGTTGACGCGGATGCCGTGCTTCGCGAACTCGATCGACAGGGTCTTGGTGAGCATCCAGGCACCGGCCTTCGACACCGAGTAGGCCGACGCGTTTCCGCTGGCCCAGGCTGCCGAGATGGACGCGATGTTGACGATCGAGCCGCCGCGCCCGCCGGCGATCATGTGCCGAGCGACGGCGCGGTTGCAGTACATGAGGCCGTCGAGGTTGACGTCGAGAACCCGCCGCCACACCTCGGTGGACCAGTCGAGGCCGGCCGCGGAGCCGTCGTGGTGGTCGGGGTCGCCCGGTACGGCGACCGCACTGATCCCGGCGGCGGCGATGAGGCCGTCGACGCCGCCGAACGTCCGGGCCGTGTAGTCCGCCATCTCCTCGCAGCGGCGCGCGTCGGTGACGTCCACCGCGAACGACTCGGCCTGCCCGCCCTCCGACCGGATCGACTCCGCCGTCTCCCGCGCGGCATCGGGATGGCGATCCGCGACCAGCACGGCGGCCCCGGCCCGGGCCGCCTCGACCGCGCAGGCGCGTCCGATTCCGCTCGCGCCTCCGGTGACGACGATCCTCTTGCCGTCCAAACGATTGTTCATCTCGCGCCCTTTCGTCGGATCCAGGTAAATCGAAGGGCGTCGGGAAGTCCCGGTGTCTTCCCACTCAGAGGGAGGGGTGGGCGCGCGCGAAGAACGTCGCCGGATCCAGTGCGCCGAGGGGAGTCCAGCGGGCCGGCTGCGCAGGCCCCTCCGAATCACTCGGCGCCGCAACGGCGTACCCCTGGAGGTCGAGGGCGACCCGGGGTTCTTCGTCGACTCGGCGTGCGATCTCGTAGAGGACCGCCAGCAGATGCAGACAGGGTGCGGTACGAGCCGAACACGAGCAGTCGGTGTCCGCGAGCACCGGTGCGAGCGTGATCCCGGCCGCGACGATCGCCTGATGCGCGTCGTCCGTCAAAACCGTGACGTCCGGAACGATCTCCGAGATACCGGTGATCGACGCCCTGCTCAGCGGCGCGACTTCCACCTGGGTCACCGAGGCCTGACCCCCGCGGTGGATGGAGGCGCGCACGGTTCGTCCCTCGATCGTGGCCTGCACCAGGTTGTTGCGGGCGAGGCTGCGGGCGCGGGGAAGCAGCAGGCGCGCCGGTCCGCTCTGGCGCAGCGGCTGCGCCAGGCGGACCCAGTCCATTCCCCAGCGGGTGTAACCGAATTCGTTGTCGGCCATCAGTTCCCCCTCTTGCGGTGAAGAATCTCGATCAGCTGGGCGTCGTCGAGTCCGGCGAGCGCGGCGATGCCTGCCGTGTCACCGAGATCGGTGAGGGCGGCCTTGCGGTCGTGCATGCCCGCGATGTGTTCCTCGACGGTGGTCGTCGAGGTGAGTGTGGTGACGGTGACCGTGCGGGTCTGGCCGATCCGGTGGGCCCTGTCGGAAGCCTGCGCCTCGACCGCAGGATTCCACCAGCGGTCGAAGTGGATGACCTCCGCCGCGCGAGTGAGTGTCAGACCGGTACCGGCCGCGCGCAGGCTCAGGATCAGGACCGGCGGCCCGTCCTCCGCCTGGAACCGGGTCACGATCTCGGCGCGTGCGGCAGGGTTCAGCCCGCCGTGCAGGAACGGCGCCGTGACGCCGAACCGGTCGGCCAGATGACGTACGAGCAGCTCGCCCGTACGCCGGTACTGGGTGAAGATCAGTGTCGGACTGGCGGTTTCCAGATTGGAGGCCAGGATGTCGGTGCACAGGTCGAGCTTCCCGGACCGGCCGGCGAGCGAGTCCAGGTCGCCGGTGACCAGCCCGGGATGATTGCAGACCTGCTTCAGCGAGGTCAGCACCGCGAGGACGCGGCCGTGACGTTCGATGCCGGAACCGAATCCGCCGTCGACGGCCTCCGCGAGCAGGACGTCGTAGATCTCCTCCTGCTCGGCGGTGAGATCGCACAGCACGTCGTTGTGGATCTTCGGCGGCAGCGACGCGGCCACCTGGCTCTTCCTGCGCGCCAGCACGATCGGTTCGGTGGCGTCGCGCAACCGGTTCGCGGCCGCGACCGAACCCGCCCGGATCGGTTGGACGAACCGGCGCCGGAACTGCGCCCGGTGCCCGAGCAACCCGGGCGACACCAGATGCACCAGCGCCCACAGCTCGTCGAGATGGTTCTCCACCGGCGTCCCGGTGAGTGCGACCTTCGCCGCGCTGTCCAGGGCCCGTGCCGCCTTGGAGATCTGGGTCCGAGGATTCTTCAGTGCTTGCGCCTCGTCGAAAACCACTGTGCTCCAGACCTGTGCGGCCAGCAGGTCGCCATGAGTGCGCAAGGTGGGATATCCCGCGACGACGACGGTCCCCGGGCCCGTGGGAATCTCACCGCCGCGCCACACCGTCGCACGCAGCCCCGGCGCGAATCTGCCGATCTCGTGTGCCCAGTTCCCGGCGAGCGAGGTGGGGCAGACCACCAGCTGCGGCTCCGCCTCCGCACGACCGAGCAGGAATCCGATGGTCTGTACGGTCTTGCCCAGTCCCATCTCGTCGGCGAGCACCGCGCCACCGTGTGCGGCGACGGTCTCTCGTAGCCAGCCGATGCCGCGTGCCTGATAGGGCCGGAGCTGCGCCTGCAGGGTCGAGTGCAGTTCCGCTGTCACGGCCTCGGATTGGTGCAGGACACGGAAGGCGTGTGCCGCCGACACGATTGCCGTGCCGGAGGCGTTCGGCACCGCGTGGGCGGCGAGCGGCAGCAATGGCCTCCCGGTGTCCGCCGTCGCGGGTGGGCCACCGGCGTGCAGAGCGTCCTGCCAGAGCGTCAGCGACTCACCCGCCGGATCGAGCGTCAGACCGGCGAGGGTGGTGGCGTCCATGAGCCTGGTGTCCACGTCGGCGACCTCGATCGCGCCGGCTGCGCCGACCGGCACGGCGAGCGCGAGGGTCTCGCGGTCGCCCGGGACGTCCGGCGCTCGGCCGGTTCCGTGACCCGCCCACGTCCAGAGCGCGAACATGTGCCGATCCGGCAGGTACGTGGCTTGTGTGCTGCGCAGAGGATCTCCCGAGTGGCGTATGGTGTACGGAGTTAGCTGGACAACGTACACCGTACCGAATTTGTTCCCGAAGGGGTCCCGTGGGCGAGGAAAGCGCCGCCGAACAGGCGAAACAGGTGGTCGACCTGTTGTGGCGGCACGAGCTGCCGCCGCAGCCGGTCAGGCGTGGCCCCCGGCAGACCGTCAGCGTCGATGCGGTCGTGGGCGCGGCGATCGCGCTGGCCGACCGGGAGGGTTACGCGAGCGTGTCCATCCGCGCGGTCGCGGCCGAGCTGGGTCTGCGGCCGATGAGCCTGTACACCTACATTCCCAGCAGGGACGCGCTTACGGTCCTCATGGTCGACGCGGTCGCCGACGAGGATGCCGCCGCGATTCCCTCGGGGCTCCCCCCGCGCGAGCGCATGGCCCACATCGCCCGCCGGATCCGCTCCGAATTCATCGCACATCCCTGGCTGCTGGAGGTGCCGCCGTGGCGGCTCGTCCTCGGCCCGGGCGGCATGCGTCGCTACGAACGACAGCTCGCCGCGATCGACGGCATCGGTCTCTCGGACGTCGCGATGGACCGGGTGATCGCCGTGCTGACGGAGTTCGCCACCGGCAACGCCCGGGTCGCGGTCGCGGCCATCGACGCCACGCGGCAACTGAGCGACGACGAGTGGTGGCAGGTCCACGGCCCGTTGTTCGCCGCGGTCATGCCGCCGAGTCTGTTTCCGTTGTCGTCGCGGGTGGGCGCAACGGTCGGGGAGCTGTACCAGGCGCCTGCGGATCCGGACGGCGCGTTCGAGTACGGGCTCGCGAAGCTGCTGGACGGGATCATGCGTGAGGTGTCGGAGTGCTGAACGGGCACTGTGCGGGACATATGCCCTACCGGGCATGGGGAGCGGCTGTTTTGGCATTTGTTCGGCATGGATCGGGGCTCGACCATTGATCCATGACTTCAACCCTCGACGGCTGGATCCGTAACTTCGTCGACGGCGCCTTCGTCGACCCCGATCCGCAGCGCGGTTTCGACCAGATCGACCCGGCGACCGGGCGGGTCCTCGCCCAGGTGCACGAGGCCGATCAGGCGCTGGTCGACCGGGCGGTGACCGCGGCCCGGCGCGCCCTCGACAACGGCTGGGCCGACACCCCGGTCCGCGAGCGCACCGCGCTGCTGCGACGGGCCGCGGACCGCATCGAGGAGCGTTTCGAGGAGTTCGTCGCGGCCGAGATGGCGGACACCGGCAAGCCGATCACCCAGGCCCGTGAGCTGGACGTGGCGCGGGCCCTCACGAACTTCCGCACGTTCGCGGACGTCGCGGCCGCCGCCGGCCAGGAATCGTTCATGACCGATCTCGCGGGCGGTCGGCAGGCGCTCAACTACGCGGTCCGCAAACCACTCGGCGTGGTCGCGGTGATCGTGCCGTGGAATCTGCCGCTGCTACTGCTCACCTGGAAGGTCGCTCCCGCGCTGGCGTGCGGCAACGCCGTGGTGGTCAAGCCCAGCGAGGAGACCCCCGCGACCGCCACGCTGCTGGCGGAGGTGCTCGCCGAGGTGGGGCTGCCCGCCGGCGTGTACAACGTGGTGCACGGCTTCGGTGGCAACTCGGCCGGCGAGTACCTGACGACCCATCCCGGGATCGACGGCGTCACCTTCACCGGCTCGTCCGCGACCGGCTCGCACGTGATGAAGACGGTTGCACCGCGGGTTCGTCCGGTGTCGTTCGAGCTCGGCGGCAAGAACGCCGCGATCGTGTTCGACGACGTCGACCTCGACGAGGCGCTCACCGGGCTCACCAAGTCGGTGTTCACGAACACCGGCCAGGTGTGCCTGTGCACCGAGCGGGTCTATGTGCACCGCAACATCTTCGACGACATCGCCACCGGTCTCGCCGAGCGTGCCGAGCAGCTGCGTCTGGGCGACCCGACCGACTCCGCCACCACCACCGGGCCGCTGATCTCGCAGGGGCACCGCGACAAGGTGATGAGCTTCTTCAAGATGGCCGAACAGTCGGGTGCCAAGGTCCTCACCGGCGGCGGAATCCCGGATCTGGGACAGAAGTTCGCGTTCGGATCGTGGATCGAGCCCACGCTGTGGACGGGGCTGACCAACGAGGACCCCGTACTGCGCGAGGAGATCTTCGGGCCCGTGGCCGCGCTGGTGCCGTTCGACACCGAAGAGGAAGCGATCGCGCTTGCCAACGACACCAAGTACGGTTTGGCCGCGTCGGTGTGGACCAACGACCTGCGTCGCGGGCACCGGGTCGCGCAGAAGATGAACGTCGGTATCTCCTGGGTCAATACGTGGTTCACGCGCGAGCTGCGATCGCCCTTCGGTGGTGTCGGACTGTCCGGCATCGGTCGCGAGGGCGGCGAATCCTCGTTGCACTTCTACACCGAGCCGACCAACGTGTGCGTGGCGCTGTAACCCGTCAGGAGTGGAAACTGTGACATCGAAGACTTTGAGCAGCAACGAGATCGAATCGCTCGCGACGCGGCTCGACGACGCGCAGGCGGGGGTGCACGACACCCTCAGCCTCGCCGACGACATCGAGCTGGGCATCGACGACGCCTATCGGGTCCAGGAGGCGCTGATCGGGCGACGTCGCGAGCGCGGCGAGACGCTCGTCGGCGTCAAACTGGGATTCACCAGCAAGGCGAAGATGGCCCAGATGGGGGTGTCCGACGTGATCGTCGGCCGGCTCACCGACGCGATGACCGTCGACGACGGCGGGACCGTGGATCTGCACCGCTTCATCCATCCCAAGATCGAACCCGAGGTCGCATACCGACTCTCGCGGGACGTGGACCTCGACGACGCGACCGTCGACATCGAATCCTGCGTCGACGCGGTCGCACCGGCGATGGAGATCATCGACTCCCGCTACCGGGACTTCCGATTCACCTACACCGACGTCGTCGCCGACAACACGTCCGCGGCCGCGTACGTGATCGGCCCGTGGCAGCCCGTGCGGTCCGTCGGCGATCTCGCGGTTCGCCTCGAGGCGGGCGGGCAGACCGTCGACGGTTCGACCGCCGCGATCCTCGACGACCCGGTCAACGCCCTGCACGCGCTGCTCGACATGAGCCGGCGCCGGCGCATCCCGCTGCGGGCGGGGGACGTCGTCCTCGCGGGAGCTGCGACGGCAGCGATCCCCCTCACCGCCGGTGTCGCGCGGTGCGACATCGACGGTCTGGGCAGCGTCACGGTGGAGGGAATCGCATGAGCGACAATGCTGCGAAAGTGATCGAACGCCTCGCCACGCCGCGCGGGCGGTTCCCGCACGTGAAGGTGGCGGGTGACTTCGTCTACGTCTCCGGGACCAGTTCACGCCGACCGGACAACACGTTCGTCGGTGTCGAGGTCGACGAGATGGGTACGACGAATCTCGACATCCGGGCCCAGACGCGCGCGGTGATCGAGAACATCCGCTCGATCCTCGCGGAGGTCGGTGCCGATCTGAGCGACCTCGTGCAGGTCACGTCGTACCTCGTGTCGATGAACGACTTCGGTGGATACAACGAGGTGTACGCCGAGATGTTCGACGAGGCCGGGCCCACCCGCACCACCGTTGCGGTGCACCAGCTTCCGCACCCGCACCTGCTCATCGAGATCCAGGGCGTGGCCTACGTGCCCGCCGACAGACGAAACCGCACCACCGCCACGGCAACCTCGGAGGACCACTCATGACCCGTATCCCGCCCGTCATCGACTTCCAGAAGTGGATCGCCGAGAACCGGCACCTGCTGGCGCCGCCGGTCAACAACCAGACCATGGCGCTGGGCGACGACTTCATCGTCCAGGTCGTCGGCGGCCCCAACGAGCGCACCGATTACCACCTCGACCCGTACGAGGAGTGGTTCTACCAGATCGAGGGCGACATCCACGTGGACGTCATGACCGAGGACGGTCCGGAGCGGGTGCACATCCGGGAAGGCGAGACCTGGCTTCTCCCCGGCAATCTGCCGCATTCGCCACAGCGCCCCACCGCGGGTTCGATCGGTCTGGTCATCGAGCGCGTGCGCCGCGAGGGCACCCTCGAGAAGTTCCAGTGGTACTGCCTCGAGTGCAACAACCTGATCCACGAGATCGAGTTGCAGGTCCGCGACATCGTCGCCGACCTGCCTCCCGTGTTCGTGCAGTTCTACGAGGACGAGCAGGCGCGCACGTGCAACAACTGCGGCGCCCTGCATCCCGGAAAGGGCTGACGTGACCGGCATCATCGACGTCCACACCCACTACGTCCCCAAGGGGTGGCCGGACCTGACCGCCGACGCCGGGCCCGACGCGCCGTGGCTGCGGGTCGAGAGCGAGTCCGAGGCCGTCGTCATGATGGGCTCCAGGGAATTCCGGCGCATCCAGGCAGACGCCTGGGACGCCGAGACCCGACTGCTGGACATGGATGCCGACGGAGTCCGAACCCAGGTGGTCTCGCCCACGCCGGCGTTCTTCAACTACGGCCGCACCGGCGCACAGGCCGAACGGATCGCGCGCATCTTCAACGACCTCGCACTGGACATCGTCGCTCCGGCACCGGACCGGCTGATCCCGTTCTGCCAGGTGCCGTTGCAGGATGCCGACGCGGCCTGCCGTGAGGTGGAACGCTGTGTCGCCAACGGTCACCGCGGCGTCGAGATCGGCAACCACGTGGGCGACCGCGACCTCGACAGTGAGGGCGTGGTGACGTTCCTGCAGCACTGCGCGTCCCTCGACGTCCCGGTGTTCGTGCATCCCTGGGACATGGATTCGTCACCGCGGTTGGACCGGTGGATGGCGCAGTGGCTCACGGCGATGCCGGCCGAGACGCACCTGTCGATCCTCGCGCTGATCCTCGGCGGCGTCTTCGACCGCATCGACGACCGCCTCAAGATCGGGTTCGCGCACGGCGGAGGGTCGTTCGCCTTCTGGCTCGGCCGGATGGAGAACGCGTGGCACCGGCGCAACGACATCATCGGTACATCCGAGATGCCGCCGTCGCACTACCTCGGCCGGTTCTACGTGGACTCGGTGGTGTTCGACGACCGCGCGCTACGCTTGCTCGTCGACACCATCGGTGTCGAGCGGGTGATGGTCGGCAGCGACTACCCGTACCCGCTGGGGGAGCGGCCGGTGGGGGAGGTCGTGCGCAAGAGCGAGTTCCTCGACGAGACCTCGCGGAATCTGATCCAGCGCGGTAACGCCGAACGGTTCCTCGGGCTCTCCGATACGCCTGAGGCATAGCCGAATTGAGATACCCGGCGGCCGATTCGGTATTTGTGAGTCATGTCTCACGGGTACAGAATCTTTCGTACGAGGCCGATAAGGCCGCCGGATTCTCCTGGCGAAGAACGGATCTCGGATATCCGACCGCCTCCCCCGACACCGATAGGTATCTGCGATGACCGACAGCACGACACGAGGCCGGGGCGCCGCCCCCGCCCCGGCCGCGCGCAGCCGTGTCGCCCTGGCGACCCTGGCCGGCACCACCCTCGAGTGGTACGACTTCTTTCTCTACGGCACCGCCGCCGCACTGATCTTCAACAAGCAGTTCTTCCCGAGCCTGAGCCCCACGGCCGGCACCCTCGCCGCGTTCAGTACGTTCGCGGTCGGGTTCATCGCCCGCCCGCTCGGCGGCCTGGTGTTCGGCCACTTCGGTGACCGGATCGGCCGCAAGGCGACCCTCGTGGTCTCGCTCGTGATGATGGGCATCGGGTCCACCCTGATCGGCCTCATCCCGAACTACGACGCCATCGGGGTGTGGGCCCCGATCCTGCTGGTCGCGATGCGCGTCGTGCAGGGCATCGGCCTGGGCGGTGAGGGCGCCGGCGCGACACTGATGTCGATGGAACACGCCCCCGCCGGCAAGAAGAACCTCTACGCGGGCTTCCCCCAGATGGGCACGCCGGCCGGGCTCGTGCTCGCCAACGGCATCTTCCTCACCACCAGTTCGGTGATGTCCGACAGCGCGTTCTCCTCGTGGGGCTGGCGGATCCCGTTCCTGCTCAGCTTCGTTCTCGTCGCGATCGGCCTCGTCATCCGCCTGCGGGTCACCGAGTCCCCGTCGTTCACCGGCCTCGTGGAGAACAACGAGGTCTCGAAGTTCCCGCTCCGCGAGTCGCTCAGGGTCGGCTTCCCGCGCCTGTCGCTCACCCTGCTCGCGGTCCTCGCGAACTCCGCCGTCGCGTACGCCTTCATGGTGTTCTCGCTGTCCTACGGCAGTCAGCATCTCGGCTTCGACAAGCAGTTCCTGATCCTGTGCGTGACGGCCGCCGCGGTCCTGTGGTTCGCATCGATTCCGGTGTGGACCAGAGTTGCCGACAAGCACGGTCGCCGCACGATGTTCATCGCGGGATCGGCCGCGATCCTGGTGTGGTGCATCGTGTTCTTCCCGCTGCTCAACACCGAGAACTCGGTGATCGCCGTGGTCGCGTTCCTCGGCATGGGCCTGATCGTCCCGGTCACGCACTGTGTGCAGGGCAGCATCATCGCCGACACGTTCCCCGCGAAGGTGCGCTACTCGGGGTCGTCGCTGATCCTGCAGAGCGGCGCGATCCTGGGCGGCGGCCTGGCGCCGATGATCGCCACCGCACTGCTGGACGCCACCGGGTCGTCCACCGGTGTCACGTGGTACCTCGCGTCCGTCTGTGCGCTCAGCCTGGTCGGTGCCATCGCGCTGTTCCGGGTCGTGCCGGATTCCTCGCGGGGCCTGCAGCACGAAGAACCCGCGGTCGTCCCTGCCTGATCCCGTCGGGGGAACCGGAGCCGTCCACCACCTGGTGGGCGGCTCCGAGTCGTTTTCCGGGTCAGGTGCGGCCCGGTGCGATCTCGGCCGCGAACTCGGCCAGGAAGTCCACCAGCGCCGAGGCCGACGGGCTGAGGGTCCGCCCGGCCGAGAGCGTGATCCCCACGCTGTGACCGATCGGATCCAGCGTGATCGGTAGCGTCGTCAGCCGGACGTCGTCGCGGGGGATGAGACTCGGAAGGACCGCCACCATGTCGGTCTCGAGCAGCAGCTGACGCACCGTCAGGAACGACGTCGCCTCCACCCGGTTCTCGGGCAGCGCGAGGCTGTTGCGGGCGAAGAACTCCTCGAGTTCGCGGCGCAGCGCCGTCTCCACGCCCGGCAGGATCCACGGGTACTGCGTGAGATCGCTCAGCTGGATGCCGCTCCGGTCGGCCAGCGGGTGACCCCGCCGCGTCACCAACTCCACCGACTCGGCGTACAGCGTGCGCCGCACGGCCATGTCGTCGGTGGGGGAGGTGAGGCGTCCGACGATGAGATCGATACGCCCGGACTGCAGTTCGGTGAGCAGCATCTCCGGGGTGCCTTCACGGACCACCACCGTCAGCAGCGGACGTTCGTTCTTCAGCCGGGCGATGGCGCCGGGCAGGAGCACGTTGGAGCCCGCGAGATGTGTTCCCACGACCACGGTTCCGCGGTCGGCGTCCGCGAGTTCGACTACGTGCCGGCCGGCCTGCGTGAGTTGCGCGATCACCGCTCGGGCGTGTGCGGTGAAGGCCTCACCGAAGATCGTCGGAGTGATCCCGCGAGGTCCCCGGTCGTACAGGGAGACACCGAGAATGGACTCGATGTCGTGCAGGCTGCGCGTCGCGACCGGCTGGGTGACATGCAGGGCCGCGGCCGCCGCCACGACACTGCCCTGACTGGTGAGCGCGTCGACGAGCAGCAGATGGCGGAGCTTGAGGCGCCCGTCCAGCAGTTTGGGCATGTCCATGGGGGAATCCTAGCGACGACCGAATCCCGCGTATACCGTCAGCGATTTGGTGGTTGCAATGCGCAACCGTATTGCGGTGAAGCGGATTTCGTGGGCCTGGCTATGTGTGCGCGAGGCCGGCGAACAAGCCGAGCAGCGCGCGGCTGAGCGCCGACTCGGGTTCGGCGAGATCGAGGAAGACGTCGTAGTGGTTGCGATCCGGGACGACGAGCAGCTCGCTCTCCGAGTGCCGCGCCCACGCATCGTGGAACATCCGGCTCTGTGAGAGGAAGCCGACGCCGTCGTGTTCCGCAACGGCGATGACCGCGCGAGGCCCCACCCGGTCGGTCTGCAGCATCGGGCTCAGGGCGTCCGCGCGCGCGTCGTCCAAGCCCAGCCACTCGTTCGCGAACGAGTTCACCAGCGGACGAATGTCGAACAGTCCGCTGATCGGCATGGCGGCGCGCACCACGTCGTCGGGAAGTCCGAAATCGGCCTGCCACCCGGACACCATCGTGGCGGCGGTCAGGTGGCCGCCGGCGGAACTGCCGCCGACGACGATCCGGCTCGGATCGAGTCCGTGCTCGGCGCCGTAGTGGTACACCCAGGCGACCGCGGCCCGCACCTGCCGGACGATCTCCTCGAGTGGCGTGTGCGGTGCCAGCCCGTAGTCGACCGCGACGGTGGCAATTCCGGCCGCGTCGAGCATGCGCGACATGAAGGCGGTGTGGTGCCGGGAGAGTGCCCGCCAGTACCCGCCGTGGATGGCCACGAACACCGGACGCAGGTCGCCCCCGGTTCCCCAGACGTCGAGTCGCTCGGTGCTGTCCGGGTCGTATCGCAGATCGGCGAACCCGTCGAGGCCGTCGACGACCTCACGCGAACGCCGCCGATACTCCTCGACGGTCGCGTCGAACAGTTCGGGGGAGACGGTGTTGCGAACGTTGTAGTCCGCGTCGATCTGCGCGTCGGTCACCGTCCCATCCTCTGGGGCCGCCGAATGCCTGTCGAATGCGAAATTCGGATCGAGGTATGCCTGAATCGGGATATCGACCCATTCGGCGACGACAAAGCCGCCCGCCCCGAATGGGACGGACGGCTTCGAGTCGTTCGGTGCTGTCGCCGGAGGCGATCAGCGAGCGCGACGCGCCAGACGCTCCGAGTCGGAGATCAGGACGCTCTTGCCCTCGAGGCGCAGCCAGCCGCGGTGTGCGAAGTCGGCCAGCGCCTTGTTCACGGTCTCGCGGGAAGCGCCGACGAGCTGGGCGATCTCTTCCTGCGTGAGGTCGTGCGTGACGCGGAGCGAGCCGGCCTCCTGGGTGCCGAAACGCTGCGCGAGCTGCAGCAGCGCCTTCGCGACACGACCCGGGACGTCGGTGAAGATGAGGTCCGCGAGGTTGTTGTTGGTACGACGCAGGCGACGCGCGAGGACGCGCAGCAGCTGCTCCGCGATCTCCGGGCGCTGGTCGATCCACGACTTGAGGGCGTCCCGGTCCATGCTCACGGCGCGGACCTCGGTGACGGTGGTCGCGGTCGACGTGCGCGGACCCGGGTCGAAGATCGAGAGCTCGCCGAACATGTCGGACGGGCCCATGATCGTCAGCAGGTTCTCGCGGCCGTCCGGGGAACGGCGGCCGAGCTTCACCTTGCCGGAAACGATGATGTACAGCCGGTCACCGGGCTCACCCTCGTTGAAGATGACGTGCCCGCGCGGGAAATCGACGGGCTGAAGCTGCTTGACCAGTGCAGCCACCGCCGAGGGCTCGACTCCTTGGAAGATGCCGGCTCTGGCCAGGACCTCGTCCACGTGCGCTCCTTTGGGAAAAACTGTTCATCGATGCAAGTTGCTGCACATGACTGGAGTCTCATGCAACGAGTACGCACACAAAGTCTACTTGCCGCGCCTGTGTGACGAGTCACGGACACCACGGAGAGTTCTGCGAGTTGGTGTCCATGTCACGTCCACGGAGCCGACAAGAGTCGGCGGACCGAGCGTACGGGGTTCTGGGACATTCCATCACGTCTCCGCGTCCTTTTCTCGATCGGCGGCCTGTCGTCGTTCGACCTCGCGGCGCCCGTAGGTCGCACGGAGAATCTCGGTACGGTCCGACGCCGTCGATCCCACCGCGCCCGCGGCGATGCCCAGCGAGGCCGCGAGCCAGGCGAGCTTCACGTAGGTCGCCAGGGTTGTCGGCGTGCCGAGTTGCTCGGCGAGGTAGTCGTCGGGCACCACGACGACGGCGGCGAGCATCACCGCGAGGAGAAGCAGCCCGTACATGCAGACCGCCCCCGCCACCACGGTGCCGAGCGTCGCCGAGTTGTACAGCACCCGATCGGCCCGGGTGCTCCGGAAGTTCCGTCGCTCCCACAGCCCGTTGGGCACGATCAGCCAGGTGCTGATGGCCACCAGGACGGCCAGTGTCACCAGCGTGAGCCGGGTGACGCTCATCGATGCCGCCATCTGCCAGATGCTGGCGTAGAAGACCCCGAAAGCCGATGCCGCGCTCGCGGCGCCGAAGGCTCCCGACAGCGCCGGGATGAGCCGCCAGGGGCGATTGCCCCGCACCATCCCGGCGACCAGCCGGACCCGCCCGAGCGGAGAGGTCGAGACCAGCCGCTCGACCCCGTCCGCGTCGGTGGTCCAGCGCGTGCCGGTGGGAGTCGGCTCGGACCGGTCGGCCCCCACCAGACGTGGCAGCGCGTCCGCGACGGTGCGCAGCAGTCGGCGGGCGGTCCCGAGGACGCCGAAGGACGGCGTGTAGAACACGCACATCCGGTCGCGGAAGATCTCGGCGACAACGGCTCGCGACGCCAGTCGACGGGGCATCTCCGAGACGACCATCACCAGGTCGAACCGGTGATGCAGCACGTCGAACCACTCGTCCAGCGCGGGTGATCCGTCCGTCGCGGGAGGGAGCGGCCGCGCCACGCTCTCGACCTCGATCTCGCCGGGCCGGTCGACCGGGCAGGCGGCCAGCAGTTCGGGCAGCCGGTCGGTGAGGATCTGTGCCAGCCGGGTGGAGAAGCCGGGATCCGCGACGACGCCGACGATCACGACGCCACCTCCCGGTCGGTGCGCCGCGAGCGGAGCCGGGCCAGGAGATACAGCCCGATGCCCAGCCCCAGGAACACCGCGGCCCGCAGCCACGTCGCGGCGCTCTGCTGCGTCAGCAGCACGACGCAGGTGACCAGCGCCAGGATCGGAAGCACGGTGGGTGTCCGAAAGTGTGGCGCCTCCACGCGATCGCGGCGCAGCACCAGGACCGCGATGTTGGTGCTCACGAACACGAAGAGCAGGAGCAGGACGACCGTCTCGGCGAGGGCGTCGAGGGTGCTCGTCGTGCACAGCACCATCGCCACCGCCGTCGTCGCGAGGATCGCCACCCACGGGGTGCGGCGGTGCGGCAGCACCCGCCCGAACACCGACGGCACCAGGCCGTGCGAAGCCATGCCGTAGAGGAGTCGGCTCGCCATGATCATGGTCAGGAGCGCGCCGTTCGCGACGGCGACGAGGGCGATCGCGCCGAACAGCCGATCCGGCACCCCCAGATTCGTGGCGGACACCACCTCGAGCAGCGGTCCGGTCGACGCGGCCACCTCGTCCGGCGGCAGCACGATCGACACGGCCATCCCCACCAGCACGTACACGGCACCGGCAGTGAGCAGCGCGCCGAACAGCGCCCGCGGGTAGACGCGGCGGACGTCGCGCACCTCCTCCGCGATGTTCGCCGACGTCTCGAAACCGACGAACGAGTAGTACGCGAGCAGGGCGGCGGCGAGGACGGCCAGAGCCGGGGACCGGTCGGCGTCGAACTCGAGCAGTCGTCCGGGCTCGCCGTCCCCGCGGGCGAGCACGATCGCCGCCAGCACGACGACGAGGACGAGCCCGCCGACCTCGACCACCGTCATGAGCAGGTTTGCGCGCAGCGATTCCCGGATGCCCCGGGCATTGACGAGCGCGACGACGGCGAGGAACGACAGGGCCGCCACCAGAACGGGCAGCTCGACGAACGTTCCGAGGTACTCGCCCGCGAAGGCGTGCGCGAGTCCCGCGGCACTCGTCACGCCGGCAGCGAGCATCGCGAAGCCGATCAGGAAGGAGAGTGTGTCCGAGCGGAAAGCGCGTCGCGCGAACACCGCCGCGCCGCCGGCCTCGGGATACTTCGTCACGAGTTCGGCGTACGACGCGGCGGTGGTGAGGGCCATCGCCAGGGCCACGAGCAACGGCACCCACACCGCGCCCCCGACCTCGCCCGCCATCACGCCGACGAGCGCGTAGATCCCGGCACCCAGGACGTCGCCGATGATGAACACGAACAGCAGGACTCCGCCGACCGAACGGCGCAGCTGTGGGGACGGGACCCGAGTGGGGGTCGGTGGGGCGTTGGTTCCGGTCACGACACCGCGGATACCCCGTCGGGACGAAAACCTACCGTCGGTGTGTCGCGGGGCGTCGGGCGTCGACGGTTCGTCTAGCTGGCGCGGCGCGCCTGGATGTCGTCCTCACCGTCGTCGCTGCGCCGGCGCCGGCGGTTGAACCGGGCCAGAGCGTGCGGGAAGCCGTCGGACGCGAGCGTCGCGACCTCCGACTGGCTCGCCTGATCGAGGAACTCCTCGACCTCCTGCTCGCGGACCGTGAGTCGACGGAGCCGGAACTCGACGCGCTCCATGGCCAGAGCGAACAGCATCAGCAGCACAGGAAACAGCACCACAGCCAGACCTTGCATATGCGGAAGTAAACACAACGAAGGTCTCAGAAGCGACACGGTCCGGAATCCGATCGGACGCTGAGTCCGTAGAGTTGTCGGGGTGCATGCGACCTCACCCGGCGACCCTGAATCGGACGTGCAACCCGTCGAGACGGGTGAGTCCCGGCTGGCCTTGGTGCGCCGGGCCCGGCGCATGAACCGCCGCCTGAAGGAGGCCTTTCCGCACGTCTACTGCGAGCTCGATTTCACCACGCCTCTCGAGCTGACGGTTGCGACGATTCTCTCCGCGCAGTGCACGGATGTGCGGGTCAACCAGGTAACTCCCGCGCTCTTCGCGCGCTACCCCGACGCTCGTGCCTACGCCGAAGCCGATCGCGTGGAGCTCGAGGAGTACATCCGGTCGACCGGTTTCTACCGGAACAAGGCGACCTCGATCATCGGCCTCGGGCAGGCCCTTCTGGAGCGCTACGACGGCGAGGTCCCGGGCAAGCTGAAGGACCTCGTGACGCTGCCGGGCATCGGCCGCAAGACCGCGAACGTCGTTCTCGGTAACGCGTTCGGCGTGCCCGGAATCACAGTCGACACCCACTTCGGTCGGCTCGTCCGACGCTGGAAATGGACCGAGGAGACCGACCCGGTCAAGGTGGAGCATGCGGTCGGCGCGCTCATCGAGCGCAAGGAGTGGACCGACCTCTCGCACCGCGTGATCTTCCACGGGCGCCGGGTCTGCCACGCGCGCAAGCCGGCGTGCGGGGTGTGCGTGCTCGCCAAGGACTGCCCGTCCTACGGCACCGGACCCACCGACAAGGTGGCCGCGGCTGCGCTCGTGAAGGGCCCCGAGACCGAGCACCTTCTCGAACTGGCAGGTATGTGAGCAGTATGCGGATGTCGAGTGGCGCGCGCTGGAGCCTCGTCGCGCTCGTGGTGGTCGTGGGATTGATCGTGGCCATCTGGCCGCGCGGCGGTGACGAGACCGTCGACGTCGGGGGCTACCCCGGCGCGGACCGTCCGACGTCGCAGCAGGAGCGGCGGGCGGACGACACCCCGGAGGCACTCGCCGCGGCCCGGGCCGACGCCGAGTTGGAACCGTGCCCGGCCCCGGGCGGTCCCGCTCCCGAGGGGTCGGTGCTCGCGGGCATCACGCTCGAGTGCGTCGGCGACGGCAGCCGCGTCGACCTCGCCGCCTCACTGGCCGGCAAGCCGGTCCTGCTCAACCTGTGGGCCTACTGGTGTGGACCGTGCCGGGAAGAACTGCCGTATCTGCAGCAGTACGCGGATCGGGCGGGCAGCGCGGTTACCGTTCTCACGGTGCACACCGATCCGAACGAGGCGAACGCCCTCGCCCGCCTCGCCGAGTACGACGTCCACCTGCCCGGTGTCCAGGACGGCTCGGCGCGCGTTCAGGCCGCCGTCGGATCCCCCGCGGTGTTGCCGGTGTCGGTGTTGATCCGCCCGGACGGCACCGTCGCCAAGATCCTCCCGCAGCCGTTCCGCAGTGTCGGGGAGATCGCCGACGTCGTGCAGCAGTACCTCGGCGTCGCCGCATGAGCTTCCGATCCCACCCGCCCCTGAATCCCGCGGCCGCACCCGAATGGTTGCGCGGTGTCACGCACACCCCGCCCGCGGATCCCAACCGCGTCAACCCGGTCCTGAACCGGCGGGCGCCCGACGGCACCAGTGTGCGGCCCGCAGCGGTGCTGGTGCTGTTCGGCGGGTCGGCCGAATCCGACCCCCTCGCGGTCGGTGGCCTGCCCGCCGACGCCGACGTGCTGCTGACCCAGCGGGCGTCGACGATGCGCCTGCACAGCGGCCAGGTCGCTTTTCCCGGCGGCGCGGCCGATCCGGAGGACGACGGTCCGGTCGACACCGCCCTCCGCGAGGCGGAGGAGGAGACCGGCCTGGTGCGCAGCGGCGTGCAACCGCTCGTGACGCTGCCGCAGCTGTTCATCCCGCCGTCCGGGTTCGACGTCACCCCGGTGCTCGCCTACTGGCGTGATCCCAGCCCGGTCGGCGTGGTCGACGCCGCGGAGGCCGAACGCGTGGTGCGCGTGCCCGTGCGGGACCTGATCGACCCGGACAACCGGTTCCAGGTCCGGCACCGCGCCGGCTACCAGGGTCCGGCGTTCGAGGTCGACGGAATGCTCGTGTGGGGGTTCACCGCCGGCGTGCTCGCGGGCCTGCTCGCGGTGTCCGGCTGGGAAATCGAATGGGACCACCACGACGTCCGTGACCTCGATGTCACGCTCACCCGCGTTGCGACCGGCATGGACGAGAACGAGAGCAACTTCGGACACCAGGCCCGGAAGGGGGACCGTTGAGCGGATCCGCATGGATCGACCTGGCGGTGATCCTGATCGCGCTGCTGGCCGCGTCGTCGGGCTGGCGGCAGGGCGCCGTCGCCTCGGCGCTCGCGTTCCTCGGCGTCGTGTTGGGCGCGGTGGCCGGCATCCTCATCGCGCCGCACGTGCTGGTCCACGTCGACGAGGGGCGGGCGCGGGTGCTCGCCGGTATCGCGCTGATCGTCGTCCTCGTCGTGATCGGCGAGGTCGCCGGTATGGTGCTGGGCCGCGCGGCCCGCAGCGGCATGCACAGTCCGGTGGCGCGGTCGGTGGACAGTGTCGTCGGCGCCGGACTGCAGCTGACGGCCGTCCTGGTGGCGGCCTGGCTGCTCGCGATCCCGCTCGCCACCTCGACGCAGGCCAACGTGGCCACCGCGGTGCGCGGCTCGAAGGTGCTCAGCACCGTCGACGACGTCGCCCCGAGCTGGTTGCGCAACGTACCCAGCGAGTTCTCGGCCCTGCTCGACACCTCGGGCCTGCCCGACGTCATCGGCCCGTTCGGCCGAACCCCCATCACCAACGTGGAACCGCCCGATGCCAGCGTGCTCGCGAGCCCGGTGGCGCAGCAGTTGCAGTCGAGTGTCCTGCGGATCCGCGGCGCGGCCCCGAGCTGCCAGAAGGCGCTCGAGGGATCCGGCTTCGTCGTCGGCCCCGAACGGGTCATGACCAACGCCCACGTCGTGGCGGGCACGTCGACGGTCACCGTGGACACGGCCGCCGGGCCGCTCGACGCGAACGTCGTCCTGTTCGATCCGGCCGTGGACGTCGCGGTGCTCGACGTTCCCGGGCTCACCGCCGACGTGCTCCGGTTCGCGCCCGAGAAGGCGCGCACCGGCGACAGCGCCATTGTGCTGGGCTACCCGGGCGGCGGCCCGTACACGGCCAGCGCCGCCCGCATCCGCGAGGTCCTCGACCTGCGCGGCCCGGACATCTACCGCTCCGGCAACGTGGAGCGCGAGGTGTACACGGTGCGCGGGTCGATCCGTCAGGGCAACTCGGGTGGACCGCTGGTCGACGAGCAGGGACGGGTCCTCGGCGTCGTGTTCGGCGCCGCCGTCGACGACAGCGACACCGGATTCGTCCTCACCGCCGACGAGGTGTCGCGTCAGCTCGAGCAGGCCGGCCAGGCCCGCGGCGCGGTCGGCACCGGTGTCTGCATCGCCTGAACGGCGGGATCGGGCCCGGTCAGCGGGAAGCGAGCGCGAAGCGCAGCAGTTCGCCCGTCACCTCGGCGGGTGCCTCCTGGTGCGCGAAGTGGCCGACGCCGGGGACCGAGTGCAGTTGCTGGCCGGGCGCGTGCCGGGTGGACCGTTCGACGGTGCGCTTCAGCACGTAGGGGTCGAGATCGCCGTGGATCTGCAGGACGGGGATCCGCAGCGTGTGATCCATCGCGGCCATGAAACGGTGGCCGTCCGGACGGAACTGGCTGCGGAACGCCCACCGCTGATACTCGAGGGCGGAGTGGGCGACGCCCGGGATCCGGATGGCGGACCGCAATCGGCGCACCACCTCCGGAAACTCGTCGGACTGCACCCAGTCCGGCCCCGACCGGGCGCGCAGCAGACGCTCCACCTCGGCCCCCTCGGACCGCTGCAGTGTGCGCTCGGGGCGCCACGGCACCTGGTAGCGGAGGAACGTCGGAAGCAGCGCCCGCCGCTGGCGACGGTCGCGCAGAACGGCGTTCTTGAGTGCGATCGGGTGCGGCGAACCGACGAGACCGATGGAGCGCACGAGGCGGGGGTGCAGGAGCGCGGTCGCCCAGCAGACGAGACCGCCGTCGGCGTGCCCGATGAGGGTCGCGTCGGTGTGGCCCATCGCGCGGATCAGGCCGGCGATGTCACCGGCGAGTGTCCAGCCGTCGTAGCCGCGGGGCGGGGTGTCGGTGTCGCCGTAGCCGCGCAGGTCGACCGCGACCGTCCGGAAACCGGCGTCGGCCAAGGGGGTCAACTGGTGGCGCCACGTCCACCAGAAGTCTGCGAAGCCGTGCAGGAGCACGACGAGAGGGGCATCGGGGTGGGACGGTCCGGCCTCGGCCGCATGGATGCGGATGCCGTTGGCGTGGATGTCCCGATGAGTCCACGGTCCGTCGAAACGGACCGTGGACGGATCTGGCTGTGTCACTGACGGGCCTCGGCTGCGATCAGCCGGCGGTGCCCGTTCCGGTGCCCAGCGGGGAGCCTGCCTCCGGACGCTGACCGGGCAGGACCGTGGCGGCCTGCTTGAGGGAATCGATGGTCTTGTTCGGCGCGCGGAGCTTGCGCACCCGCAGGTAGCCGAGCAGTGCGAGGACACCGGTGACGACGAGCATCAGCGCGAACACGATGAGGAACGAGGCCCACCGGTCCAGCCACACGCTGAGGAGTTCGGCGAGGAAGAAGAAGAAGAAGAACGCGCTGAACACCAGCACGGAGAGCGCGAGGATGAAGAACAGGCTGCCCTGCAGGCCCTTCTTGACCTCGCTCGTCACCTCGGACTTCGCCAGCTCCACCTCGGCGCGGAAGAGCGTGGAGACCTGCGCGGTCGCATCGCGCACCAGCGTGCCGATCGACGCCGTCTCCGGATTGTGCGGATCGGTGAGGGGGATCGAGGAGATCGTCGTCGGAACTCCGTCGCCGGCCCGGCTGCCGTTGCCGGTGACTCCACTGCCGCTGGTGACACTCACTTCTCGACCCCTCCAGGTAGCTCTGACGCGCGGGTAGCTGCGATGCGCGAGTCGACCTCACACATCGGTGGCAGCGGCGCGGGCTTGATGGACCCGTCCGCGTCGCAACAGTAGCGCCGATCCGATCAGTGACGCAGTCAACGATGTTACGAGCACGGCGACCTTCGCGATGTCCGCTTCGCTGCCGTCGCCGATTCCCGCGAGCGCGAGATCGGCCACCAGCAGGCTAACCGTGAACCCGATCGCGCCCAGCACCGACAGGGCGAACATGTCGCGCAGACCCAGGTTTCGCGGCTTCGTGGCAATGCCCAGTCGGATCGCGAGCCACGAGACACCGAAGATGCCGACGGTCTTGCCGACGAGCAGACCCAGGATGATCGCGAGGCTGATCCGGTCCGTGAACAGCTTGCCGAGGACGTCGCCGTTGATCGGGACACCCGAGGCGAACAGGGCGAACAACGGGACACAGATGGCGGCGGACCACGGCTGGATGCGGTGTTCGAGCCTCGCTGCGGGGGCGTACTCCTCGTCCGGATCGGTGCGGACCCGGGTGAGGAGTCCGAGCGCGACGCCGGCGAGGGTCGCGTGGATGCCGGCCTCGTGGACGCTGTACCAGGTGAGCAGGGCGAGCGGGACGTACAGGAACGGTGTGGTGATCCGGCGGTGCTGGGCGTACCAGTAGACGGCGAGGCACGCGACGGCCGACAGGATCCACAGCATCGCGATCGACGTCGTGAACAGCACCGCGATCAGGATGATCGCCAGCAGGTCGTCGACCACGGCGAGGCTCAGGAGGAAGACGCGCGCACTCGCGGGAATCCGTGACCCGGTGAGTGCCAGGACGCCCAGGGCGAAGGCGATGTCGGTGGCGACGGGGATGGCCCAGCCGCGATCCATGCCGGGGACACCCGAACCGACGACGGCCGCGATGAGCGCGGGCACCAGTACGCCGCCGCACGCTGCGATGATCGGCAGGAGCGCCTTCTTGCGGTCGGCGAGTTCGCCGACGACGAGTTCACGTTTGAGTTCGAGGCCCGCCACGAAGAAGAAGATCGCGAGCAGGCCGTCCTGGGCCCACGTGCCGAGGCTGAGGTTCAGGTGGAGCGCGCTGGGGCCGATCTGCCAGTCCCGCAGATCGAAGTAGGCGTCCGACAGGGGAGAGTTTGCCCACAGGACGGCGATGGCCGCCGCGATCAGGAGGATGGAGCCGCCGACCGTCTCCGTACGGAGATAGCGGCCGAGTTCGGAGCGTGCGGCAGAAATCAAGGAAAACCTCTCACCTGGGGTTTCGTCGGGTACAGCAAGACCATCGCCGACCAGACTTCCCGGCACACCTCGTACGATCCTAACGCGTTCTTTGCAACCGCTCAGTCTCGACGCCCGGCTTGCGGCGCGTCCGGGAAAGCGTGTTCAATTCCTAAGGTTTGGGATGGAATTCCACTCAGTGGAAGCGTCCGGCTGGGGACCTCGGGGAGATCGGTGCAGGAGAAAGATGTGAGCAAGGGTGTGGAGGCCGCCGAGCGCGGACAGGGTGAGTTAGCGCAGGACGACGGGACCGTGGGTGGTGTGCCCCGGAGCCGGATCGTGGTCGCCAGCATGGTCGGGACCTCGATCGAGTTCTACGACTTCTACATCTATGCGACGGCCGCCGTATCGGTGTTTCCGCATCTGTTCTTCCCGAAGGGCAACGACACGACGGCGCTGCTCGCGTCGTTCGCGACGTTCGGTCTCGCGTTCGTCGCCCGCCCGCTCGGTTCGATTCTCTTCGGCCATTTCGGCGACCGGATCGGCCGCAAGGCCACGCTCGTCGGTTCGCTGCTCACGATGGGCATCGCGACGTTCCTCATCGGTCTGCTGCCCACGTATCACGCGGTGGGGCTGTGGGCGCCCGCGCTGTTGGCGTTGATGCGGTTCTGTCAGGGTCTCGGCTTGGGCGGCGAATGGTCGGGCGCGGCGCTGCTCGCCACCGAGACCGCGAAGGGCGGCAAGCGCGCGTGGGCGGCGATGTGGCCGCAGTTGGGGGCTCCCATCGGCTTCTTCTTCGCGAACGGCCTGTTCCTGCTCATCACGCTGGCGCTCGGCTACACCAGCAGCTCGTCTCCCGATCTCGACAGCGCGTTCCTCACGTGGGGCTGGCGTATCCCGTTCCTGCTCAGCGCAGTGATGGTGATGATCGGCCTGTACGTGCGCCTCAAGATCGAGGAGACGCCGGTGTTCGCCCGCGCGGTCGCGAACGGCGAGAAGGTCAAGACCCCCCTCAAGGCGGTGTTCAAGACCAGCTGGCGTCAGCTGATCATCGGCACGTTCGTGATGCTCGCGACGTACACGCTCTTCTACATCATGACGACGTGGGTGCTCAGCTACGGCACCGGCAAGACCGCCGCCGACGGTGGTTACGGCGCAGGTTTCCAGTACCGCGAGTTCCTGGTGCTGCAGCTGGTGGCGGTGCTGTTCTTCGCGGCGACGATCCCGGTCGCCGGCTGGCTCGCGGACCGTTTCGGCCGCCGCATCACACTGCTGGTCATCACCGGCGCGATGATGGTCTTCGGTCTGACGTTCGGGCTGCTGCTCGGGGTCGACGGTATGAGCGATGCCCGGATGCTGGTGTTCCTGATCATCGGCATGGTGCTGATGGGCTTCACGTTCGGCCCGATGAGCGCCGTGCTGCCGGAGCTCTTCCCGACCAACGTCCGCTACACGGGTTCGGGTATCGCCTACAACACCGCGAGCATCCTGGGTGCGGCCGTCGCCCCGTTCATCGCCACGTGGCTGGCCACGACCTACGGCGTCGGCTGGGTCGGCATCTACCTGCTGATCGCGTCGGCGCTGACCTTCGTGGCGCTGCTGATCATGCGTGAGACCAAGGACGAGTCGCTCGACGACGTCGCCTGACGACCCGGCTCCGACGGGCACGCTTCCGCGCTGCGGGGCGTGCCCGTTTTCGTCATATGTGCGCATTTTCCCGAGAGTCGGAATACCGCCGGTCGATTTCATTCGCGCGCATTGATCGCGAATATCCAGTATCTTCCGAAACGCTTGTCATCGCGGCACCTGAGTTCGAACCCGATTTGTCCTGAATGTGGCGAAAAGGAGTTTCCAGCGTGCGTAACTTCGGTACAGCTTTTCGGATTCTGGTCATCGCGGTGCTCACCGGTCTCATCGCGCTGGTGACGACGGCGATCGGGCCGACCGGCTTCGCTCAACCCCCTGTCGGTGGCCTCACGCTCGTGAAGTCGGCCTCGCCGGAGGTCGGCCTCGCGTCGGGGGACACCGTCACCTACACATTCCGGGTGACCAATGCCGGCACGACGGCGGTCTCCGGTGTCACCGTGGAGGAGACCGCCTTCACCGGCTCGGGCGGGGCGCCCGGCGTCACCTGCGATCCGGACACGCTGGACCCGGGGCAGTCGGTGACGTGCACCGCCGACTACGAGGTGACCGACGCGGATCAGGCCGCATGCCTCATCACCAACACGGCCGTGGCGACCGGCGACGCCGAGGGGACGCCCGTCACATCCGCGCCGGCCGCCGCGCGAGTCGTCACCGACTGCGCGGGCGACCTGGCCGGAAGCGCGTTCCTGCCTGCGGCGCTGGGGTCGGCAGATGCCGGGTCGCTGGGACTGCTGGCCCCGCTGGCGTTGGGGTCGCTGGGGTTGGGCTCGTTGGGATCGCTCGGTGCGCTGGGCGGCCTGATCGGCGTGGCGCTCACCACCCCCTACCAGCCGGCCCCGGCCGCTCAGTGCCTGAACGCGCCCTTCCAGAACGTGCCCTTCCCGTTCGTGCCGGGGCTGACGTCGCCGTGCCCCCGTGAGCAGAACGGCGGGCAAACCCCCGAGGGTCCGTGAGCGAAGGGTCCGATCCGAAAGCTCGAGACAGACGAGTGGCCCGGGACGCAACGTCCCGGGCCACGCGACTGCGTCGAGGTCTCGTTCTCACTGGCGGACGAACAGTGGATACCGCTCGCCGGCGATCATGCGGTCGTACCGGACCCGGGCGCGCTTCTCGCTCTCGTCGAGCGCCCCCACGATCCAGGCGTACGCCCACGGTCCTTCGTCCAGCGCGACGATCGCGATCGTGTACGGGGTGAAATCGGTACAGGTGCGGCTGGGCGAGATCTCGATGACGGTCCACGAGACTATCGATCCGGTGCCGGCGGAGGGCGTGCGGCTGATGTCGGTGCCGCGGCACGAGGAGCACACCGCCGCGTCGGGGGCGAGCAGGGCGTCGCAGCCGTCGCAGCGGCCGATGGTGAAGGTGTCCACCTCGGTGGTGGGGCGGGTGAGTTGATCGTGCATCGGGAGACCTCGACTTCGTGAAGCTTGGGTTGTCCGGCTCCCACAGTTCCAAGACAGACGCAAGGCCACGACGGTAGAAGTACCCGTGCACATACCTGTTTCCGGTGGGTAGGTACCCGTCCGTCGTGAAACCCCAGGTCAGGCAGTGTCGCCTTCGGGCTCTCGGCCCCGCTCGACGACCCATGCGGCGATCTGGGTACGCGAGTTGAACCCGAGTTTCGCGAGGGCGTGCTCGACGTGGCCCTGAACGGTGCGCTGCGAGATGACCAGTTTTTCGGCGATTGCCTTGTTCGTCAGGCCCTGCGCCACCAGCTCGGCGACCTCCTGCTCGCGAGGCGTCAGATCCGTCGCAGCCCGCTCTGCCGGCTCCTCCTGGGGCAGTCGGTCGTCGACCGCGAAGTCGACGACCTCGTCCAGCGTCAGGTCGCAACCCCGGCGTACAGCGGTGTCGAAGGCCCGCTCACCGAGGGCGCGCTCGCACAGCGCCCGGGCCTCGTCACGGTTGAACCGGAGGGCGGGAATCACGACGCCCGGATTTCCGGCGGCGGACCACAGGGCGTCGGCGGCTCCCAACAGGATGGCGGACCGCCGGAACTCGCCCGTCGCCGCGGCGGTCCACGCGAGGGCCTCGACGGAGATCGCGGTCCCGAGCAGGTCGTCGACCTCGCCACTCAGTGCCGCCGCCTGCGCGAAGTCCGGGCGCGCCGCGGCGGGGTCGTCGTGCCACAGGGCGAGCCCGCGCATGCACAGTGCGTACGAGCGATAGATCGACTCGGCGTGGGCGCGCGTGATCTCGAGAACCTCGTCGGTGTACAGGGCGGTCTCCTCGCGCTCGCGCAGGACCGCCGTGGCGGTCGCGAGGCCGAGGACCGTGGAGATGTGTCGCAGGATGTTCCGTCCGGAGCGAACGGCGTCGACGATGCTGCCGAGCAGTCGGATCGCTTCGCCGGGGTCACCGGCATAGATCTGGACGTGGCCGGCGGCATGGATCGCGATGATCTCGGACGCGCGATCACCGATACGGGCGGCAGCATCGCGTGCCTCGCCGACGAGTTGCCGGCCCGCCGCGACGTCGCCCTGATTCGCCGCCAGGATCGCCGCGGCGGCCAGAGCCTTCACCCGCTCGAGCGTCGGCTCCCCACCCTGCGCGGAAAGCACCCGGGCGAGCCAGAGACGCCCCTCGTTGAGCAGCCCGCAGGAGATCCAGAAAATGTACAGAACATTTGCGATGCGCAGACCGATCTCCGCCTCACCGGGCTGGGTCAGGCAGTACTCGAGTGTCGCGGCCAGGTTGGAGCGCTCGCGCTCGATCCGCAGGATCCACGAGCGCTGGTCCGGGCCGATCCATTCGGCCTCGGCGCGGTCCAGCAGCGCCAGGTACCAGTCCCGGTGGCGTCGGCTCAGATCGGAGAACTCACCGGACTCGTGCAGCCGCTCGAGTCCGTACTCACGCAGGTTGTCGAGCAACCGATAGCGCACCACACCGGAGTGCTCCTCACGGATGAAGATCGACTTGTCGACGAGGGAGGCGACGACGTCGAGCAGGTCGTGGGACGTGTGCTCGCCCGCCGCGATCGCCTCGGCCGCGTCGAGCTCGAATCCGCGGGTGAACACCGACAACCGGCGCCACAGTTCCCGCTCGTCCGGATTGCACAGCTCGTGGCTCCAGTCGATGCTCATCCGCAGGGTCTGCTGCCGATCGGGGGCGCCCCGGCTACCTTCAGTGAGGAGCTGGAACCGGTCTGTCAGACGTTCGAGGATCTGGTCGACCGACATCGCTCGCAGGCGTGCCGCGGCGAGCTCGATCGGCAACGGCAGGCCGTCGAGTTCGGTGCAGATCGCGACGACGGAGTCGCGGTTCTCCTCGGTGATCTCGAACCCCGGGACGGCGGCAGCAGCGCGTTCGGCGAACAGGTTCACCGCCTCGTAGTGGGCGAGTGTCCGCAGCGGCGTCGACTCGTCGGGAACCGGGACGGTCATCGGCGGGACACGGAACACCATCTCGCCGCCGATCGCGAGGGGCTCGCGGCTGGTCGCGAGGATCCGCAGCTCGGGGCTCGCGCGGAGGAGTGTCTCGGCGAGCTTCGCGACGTCGTCGATGAGGTGCTCGCAGTTGTCGAGGACCAGCAGCAGGTTTCGGGAGGTCAGATAGTCGGTGAGGAGCTGCGTGGTCGGTATCGCCGACTGCTCCCGCAATCCCAGTGCCGCGGCGACGGACTCGGCCACCAGCTGCGGATCGCGGCGTTCCCCGAACTCCACGAGCCAGACACCGTCGGCGAACGATCGCTGCGAGTCGGCGGCCACGCGGAGCGCGAGACGGGTCTTCCCGACCCCGCCGATGCCGGTCAGCGTCACCAGCCGCGACGCACCGAGAGCTCGCCTCGTCTCGGTCACCTCGCGGCGCCGACCGACGAAGCTGGTCAGATCGAGAGGCAGGTTGCCGCTCCTGCCTCGCACGGCAGCTGCCATCCGCGACCTTCTTTCGGTCCCCTCAGGTCACGGTACGCCTGCTCACCAAGCCGGCGGCGTCACTCGTCGGCCAGCCAACGCTCGACGGCAGCAGCTCCGGCATCGAGTCGGTCGAGGCTCGCCACCCGGTGGGGTGACTCCAATGGCGAGGCGCTGAATCGTGCAGCCGGCCGCGAGGCCAGGTAGGTCGCGTTCTCGGAGTCGAGAACCTCGTGGAAGAAGCCGACGGCCTCGAGATGCTCGTCGTCGAACAGGTCGTCGACACTGGCGATCGGCATCGCCGGCACGTCGAGTTCGTCGAGGATCTTCAACCAGTCCACGGTGGACCGCTTCTCGAGCAGTTCCTCGAGGAGTATGTACAACTCGTCGATGTTCCGGTTTCGCGCCTCGACGGTCCGGTAACGGTCCTGCTCGAGCAGCTCGGACATGCCCACGAATTCGAGGAACCGGCGCCAGTGGCCTTCGTGGTAGACGACCACGGAGATCAATCCGTCCGACGTCCGGTACGGCCGACGGTGCGGCGAGCGCATCCGCGCGTAACCGGTGGGGCCCTCGGGTGGCACGAACGCACGCCCACCCCACTGCTCCATCAGGGTAAATCCGACGAGCGTCTCGAACATCGGGATCTCGATCGCCTGACCCGATCCGGAGCGCTCCCGCCAGAACAGCGCCGCGGTGATCGCATTCGCCGTCGCGAGCCCGGCGACCTTGTCGGCTACCGGGGACGACATGTACGAAGGCTGCTGCGCGACAGAGGTTTGCAGCCACGCCAGGCCTGATGCCGCCTGGATGCAGTCGTCGTAGGCCGGGCGTCCGGCGTACGGGCCGTCGCTGCCGTACCCGGTGATGGCTGCGTGGACCAGTCGTGGATTGATCTGCAGTGCGGTGTCGGGTCCGATTCCGAGTCGGACGGCGGCAGGGGGTCGCATGTTGTGCACCAGGCAGTCGGCTCGTCCGATCAAGGCGCGGATGGTCGCGCGTGCCTCGTCGGACTTGAGGTCCAGTTCGACACTGGACTTGTTCCGATTGCTCGCCACGAAGACACTCCCCATGCCGGGGGTCCGTGTCGTGCCGAGGCTGCGAGTGATGTCACCACCCGGGGCCTCGACCTTGATGACGTCCGCTCCCATCTCTGCCAGCAGTTGCGTGCAGTACGGACCCGAGAACGTCGTGGTGAAGTCCAGTACGCGGATGCCGCCCAGTGGGCCGGTGCCACCGCTCACCGCGGGCCTTCCGGAACGGTCGGCTTGCTCGGCTTGGTGTCCCAGGCGGCTTCGCCCTTGCGTCCCATCGACCACATCTGGACGCCGCGTTCGATCTCGACGGCTGCGCTCCACGGCACGCCGGGCTGGTCGAGTTCGAGTCGCGCGCTGTTCTTGGTGCGCCGGGCGAGGAGAGGGTCGCGCGCCGCGATGGCAACCAGTGCGTCTGCGCTGGAGAGGATTTCATCCGCATCTGCGGTGTCCCACGCGAGGCCGCGCCGCACGGCATCGGTGCCCGAGAGTGCGGCACCGAGAACACCCATCGCGAGTGCCTGTTGACGCCCGACGGCGCGCCCGAGCAGCGCCAGATGGCCACCGCCGGGATGGATGCGACGCGCGAGGAATCCGCTGTCGAGCACCGCATCCGGGGTGACGAGCATGACGTCGGTCGCGAGGGCCAGATTCAGGCCGGCGCCCACTGCGCCGCCGACGACCGCGGACACCGAGGGCACCGGCAGGTTGCCGATCCGCACGAAGGCGCCGTACACGGCCGAAACTCGCGCCATCGCCTCGGACGAGGCCGGGTCGGCGGAGGAGATTGCGAGATCGCGAGTGTCCGCGCCGCTGCAGAAGTACGGGCCGACGGAGGCGACGACAACCGCACCGATCGACTCGTCCTGTTCCACTCGGTCGCAGCACTCGCCGATCCGTGCGGCCATCTCGAGCGTGATCGCGCCCTTCCGATCCGGGTTGTCGAGGGTGATCCGCGCAATGGAGTTCTCGACGGCGAACAGGACTCGGGGGGTGGCTGGGGACTCGGTCATGGGCAACCTCGCAGGACGTCGACTCGGACAGCCCCGGCGAGGCGGACCACGCGGGACCGGTCCAGGATGCAACAGTCGAGATCGGAATACAAGATTGGATCCAATCTGTTGACAAAGTCGTGTGATCGACATTCAATGAGGATCCGTCCGGGCGAACGGCATTCGCCTGCTTGCCTTCCCGTTCGCCGTGCCCTCGATAAGGGTGCGGGAGCGGTGTCGGGCGGACGGCGTACAGAGTCCCGAGCCGTCCAAGGCTCGCGCACAGCGCGTGTTCCCCAGTGCTCTTGTCGGAAGGTTGTCGATTGCTCACTTTGACCGCGGTAGGCGGCCTCCCGGACGAGCTCCTCGCGTTGCGTCTCGAGGTTCGCGAGTTCCTACGGGAGGAGATCGAGTCCCGCCGAATCCGGACCGGGGCCGACGCGTGGATGTCGGGAATCGACGTCGACTTCAGCAAACGGCTCGCGGCGCGCGGGTGGATAGGGATGACGATTCCGGTCGAGTACGGCGGCCACGGCCTGACGGCACTCGAGCGCTTCGTGGTCACCGAGGAGCTGCTGGCGGCCGGCGCACCGGTGGCTGCGCACTGGATCGCCGACCGGCAGATGGCGCCGGGCATCCTCCGGAACGGAACGGAAGCGCAGAAGCGCGCCTATCTACCCGGTATCGCCGAGGGGGAGAGGTTCTTCGCGATCGGCATGAGTGAGCCCGATTCGGGCTCCGACCTGGCGTCCATCCGCACTCGCGCCGTCGAGGTCGAGGGGGGCTGGAAGCTGTCGGGCACCAAGGTGTGGACCAGCGCGGCACACGTGGCGACCAACATCGTCGTCCTGGCCAGAACCGATCGGGGCGAGTCTCGGCACGAGGGCATGTCGCAGTTCGTCGTGGATCTGCCGCACCCGGCCGTTCACATCCGGCCGATCGTCACGATCGACGGCGAACACCACTTCAACGAGGTCGTGTTCGACGACGCCGTGATTCCCCTGACGGGTCTGCTCGGACGCCGTGGCGACGGTTGGCGTCAGGTGACCGCGGAGTTGTCGAACGAACGCTCAGGTCCCGAACGGATCCTGAGTACCCTCCCACTGCTGACGGCGTGGGCGAGCCGGAACTCCACCGAGGCTTCGCCGGTCGAACAGCTCGACATGGGACGGTTGGTCGGCCGAATGACGGCGTTGCGTCAACTGTCGCTCGCAGTTGCCGACCGACTGCGGGTGGGGGAGAGCCCGGTGGCGGAAGCGGCGCTGGTCAAGGACCTCGGCACCCAGTTCGAGGGCGATGTCGTGAATGTCGTCCGGCGGCATGCGAGGCCGGAGCCGGACGACCCCGGCGACACCCTGACCAGGCTGTTGACGCAGTCCGTACTTCATTCGCCGGCGTTCACCCTGCGGGGCGGAACCAACGAAGTGTTGCGCTCGGTCGTGGCGAAAGGACTGTGACAGCGATGCGGGAACATCATGCCGAACTCGGGAACGCCGTGCGGGCGGTCCTGGGTACTCGCCGTCGAACCGACTCCCGGCCCGTCGACGACCTCGACGGTTCCCTGTGGAAGGACTTGGAGGAGCTCGGATTCACATCGTCGACCGTGCCGCTCGAGCTCGGTGGATCCGGAGGAGATCTACTCGACGCCGCGGTGATCGTACGCGAGTCCGTCACGGCTGCAGCGCCGTTGGCAGAGGCACTCTTCCTGGTGGGGCCGCTCCTCGCCGCCGGCGGACTGTCGCTCCCGCAGGGTCCGACAACCGCCGCGGCCGCCGAGGACGTGGAACTCGATCGTGACGGCGACGGCTGGCATCTGTCCGGTGTGGTGCGCGGAGTGCCCTGGATCTCGGGCGCCGACCACATCGTGCTGCTGGTGCGACGGGACGGGCGGGACGCGGTCGTCCTCGTCTCGACCGGGGAAGCCGGGTTCACGGTGGTCCAGGGCCGAAACCTTGCCGGTGAATCGCGCGGGACGGCCCTGCTCGAGCGGGTCCGGGTCGGTGCAATCGCGGATCTCGGCGGCACCGACTGGTTCCGGAGATTCGAACTGCTCGGTGCCACTGCGCGCACCGTCCAGATGGCGGGGGCCGCCCGCGCGGTTCTCACCGCAACCCGCGAGTACGTCCATGTGCGTAACCAGTTCGGTCGGCCGCTGGTTGCCTTCCAGGCCGTTCAGCACCAGTTGGCGCGCTTGGCAGCGGACGTCGTGACGGTCGAAGTGGCCTCGGATGCAGCCGTTCTCGCGCTCGTCGACGGGGATCCTCGAGCCGCGCTACTCGTCTCTGCTGCCAAGGCCGAGGCGTCCTCGCTCGCCGGGCCGATCGCGTCCGCGGCGCACCAGGCACACGGGGCGATCGGGTTCACGATGGAGCACTCGCTCGGTGCCCTCACGACGCGACTGTGGGCCTGGCGTGACGAGTACGGCAACGAACTCCATTGGTGGACTCGAATTGCCGATCTGATGCACGAACTCGATGGCGACCTGTGGGAGCTGGTGACAGGAACGGCACCGATTCGTCCGGGAGATGGACGAATCGATTGGCGGGTCGGTAGTGGCGAGCAAGGCTGACGTGGCAGTGGAACTCACCGCGGACACGGACTACCGAGAGGAGACGAGGGTGCTGCAGTGGGACGATGACGTGCGGGCGGTGCTCGCGGCTCGTCAGGCGAGGCCGACGTTGCAGGAACTCGGGGTCGAGCGGTCCCGGAACATGCTCGAACAAGCCCCCCGACGGCACGGACCCGAGATGCGCAGCGTGCGGTCGACGGAGTTCGACGGCCCGCACGGCTCCGTGCCGGTCCGCATCTATTCGCCCGAGGGTTGCGATTCACCGGCGCCGGCACTGGTCTGGTTCCACGGTGGCGGCATGATCATGGGTTCCCTCGAATCGTGGGATCACCTTGCCCGGGCATTGGCCGTCGCGTCCGGTGCGGTCGTGGTCAACGTCGGGTACCGGCTCGCGCCGGAACACCGGTATCCGGTTGCCAACGACGAGGCGTACGCCGCCGTCGAATGGGTTGCCGCACAGCATGACTCCCTCGGTGTGGATCCCGCGCGCATCGCGGTGGGGGGCGACAGCGCAGGTGGATCACTCGCAGCCGCGGCAGCCCTGCGGGCGCGCGACGACGGCGGGCCGGCACTGGTTCAGCAGGTGCTGGTGTATCCGGGTATCGAGCGCCGGACGGCACGGGCGTCGATGATCGAGTTCGGGGACAGTCCCTTCCTGTGTGCGACGGATGTGGACTGGATGAAGTCCCTCTACCTGGGGGACGACCCCGCAGCCGACGATGCGTACGGGGTACCCGCGCTGGCGGCCGACCTGTCGGGTCTGCCGGCCGCGATCGTGGTGTCCGCCCGGTTCGACCCGCTACGCGACGGTGTCGAGGAGTTCGGCGCGCGATTGCGCGCCGCCGGGGTCGAGACGGCGCTGCTGCGGTATCCCGGTGTCGGGCACGGCTTTCTCGTCCAGATCGGATCGTTCGCACGCGCCGACGCCGCGCTCGCGGAGATCGGCGCGCTCGTGCGGGCGAAGTTCGCCCTTGCGCGTGCCTCGTTCGACGTGGACGGCGCCGGGTTGGAGAGGCGTTCATGACAGTGCCGGACTACACCCGGGAGTGCCTGTTCATCGGCGGTCGGTGGACCGCGCCGCACTCCACCGATACGCGGCCCGTGTACGAAGCGGCGACGGGCCAACTGCTCGGCACCGCGCCTCTGGCGGATGCGGGCGACATCGACGCGGCGGTGCGCGCGGCGCGTACCGCGTTCGATTGGGGTCCGTGGCCTTCGATGCCGGTGGCCGAGCGCGCTGTGATGTTGCGTGCGTTGGCGGCGGAACTGGACCGGCGGGGCGACTTCACCGCCGAACTGGTGACCCGCGAGAACGGCATGCCGTCCGCGGTGTCCCGGGGATCCAATGTGTCTGTTCCCGTGGCACTTCTGCACAGGTATGCCGACCTGATCGAGTCCGGTCGGTTGGAAGAGGTGCGGCCGAGCCTCCGCGGTGCAACCATCGTGCGCAGGGCGCCCGTGGGTGTGGTCGCCGCGATCGTGCCCTGGAACTTTCCGCAGCTGATCGCGATGGCGAAGATTGCGCCGGCACTCGCGGCCGGATGCACCGTCGTCGTGAAGCCGTCACCGGAGACTGCCCTCGATGCCTACGTGCTCGCCGACGCCGCCGAAGCGGTCGGCCTTCCCGACGGCGTGCTCAACGTCGTTCCGGCCGAGCGTGATGCGAGTGCTGCTCTGGTAGCTCATCCCTGTGTCGACAAGGTGTCCTTCACGGGCAGCACCGCCGCGGGGCGACACATCGGCGAGGTATGCGGCAGATTGCTCCGCCCGGTCACACTCGAACTGGGTGGGAAGTCGGCGTCGATCGTGCTCGACGATGCGGATCTGGACGTGTTCGCCGATCGGCTCGCCACGACCTCGTTCATCAACAACGGGCAGGCCTGCGTCCTGCATTCGCGCATCCTCGCACCACGTTCACGATACGAGGAGATCGTGGACATCGTTGCCGAGAAGGCACGGTCACTCGTGGTCGGCAACCCACTCGACGCCGACGTGACCTGTGGGCCGATGGTTTCGGAGGCGCACCGAAACCGGGTCGTCGGTCATATCGAGGCGGCGCGCGCGTCGGGTGCCCGTCTGGTCACCGGCGGACAGGCGCTCGACGGGGACGGTTGGTTCGTTCAACCGACCGTCTTCGCGGATGTCGATCCGCGCAGCAGGTTGGCACAGGACGAGGTGTTCGGGCCCGTCGTCGCGGTGATCCCCTACGAGGACGCGGACGACGCCGTCGCGATCGCGAACGACAACCCCTACGGGCTCGCGGGAACGGTCTGGACCCGTGACGAGCGCCGCGGGGTGGAGATCGCCCGTCGAATCCGAACGGGCACATTCGGAGTGAACTACTACCAGATGGACCTCGGGGCGCCGTTCGGCGGAACCAAGTCGAGCGGTCTCGGTCGCGAACTCGGTCCCGAGGGCCTCGACGCCTTCGTCGAATACCAGTCGATCTACGTCGAATCCCGAGAACGGAAGGTCGGAGCATGAAGACTCGCGCGGCGGTGCTGTGGGCACCGGGAGAGCCGTGGTCGATCGAGGAGATCGACCTGGACGAACCCCGAACCGGGGAAGTGCTCGTCAAACTGACCGCCAGTGGTCTGTGCCATTCCGATGAGCACTTCCGGGACGGAACGAGCGTGATCGGCTATCCGTTCATCGGCGGTCACGAAGGATCCGGAATCGTCGAGCGGGTCGGCCCCGGGGTCACCGAACTTGCGCCCGGCGACCACGTCGTCTTCAGTTTCATCCCCGCGTGCGGAAAATGCCGTTCGTGTGCCCGGGGAATGTCGAGCGTGTGCGACATGGGTGCGCACATCGGCCTCGGTACCCAGATCTCCGACGGCACCTCTCGCCATCGTGTACGCGGTGAGGATGCGCGCTTGATGTGTGTCGTGGGAACGTTCGCGGAGCACACGGTGGTGAATCAGGCGTCGTGCGTGAAGATCACGGCGGACGTGCCGCTGGACAAGGCGGCCCTGGTGGGTTGCGGGATCCCCACGGGCTGGGGATCGTCCGTGTACGTCGGGAAGGTCACGTCCGGTGACTCGGTGGTCGTTCTCGGCATGGGTGGAGTCGGTTGTGGCGCGGTGCAGGGCGCCGCTCTGTCCGGGGCACGGCACGTGGTGGTGGTCGATCCCTCTCCGTTCAAGCGGGCGGAGGCGAAGAGGTTCGGCGCCACGCACACCGCGGAGACCGTCGATGAGGCCAGAGCTCTCGTCCGTGAGTTGACCTGGGGGGCTATGGCCGACGTCGTCGTCATCACGGTGGGGGTGATGACCGGTGGATTGCTCGCACCCGCGATGTCCCTGCTCGGCAAAGGTGGAACCTGTGTCCAGGTGTCGGTCGGCGACCCGGCCGAGACCGCAGTGGAACTGAGCCTGATCGATCTGACGTCGATGCGGAAGACGGTCACCGGGTCCTGGTACGGCAACGCCAACCCCCGGTCGGACATCCCGCTGCTGCTCCGCATGTACATGGAGGGCAAGATCCTGCTGGACGAGATGATCACCCGGACATACACGTTGGATGACATCAACGTCGGATTCGAGGACATGCGGCGGGCCGAGTCGGTTCGCGGAATGATCGTGTTCTGACGACCGTCGATCATCCGTGGCGGCGGCTCCGGCCGAGTGATCGATGTGGCCACTGGGCGGGAAAGCGCTCTCCCCCAGTGTATTCGGTTCTCCTAGCGTGGTCGGTGACCGGCTGGTCCGGGGCAGTGACGTGCAGTGGTGAAGAAGGGCATGGTGTCGTGGATCCGACAGAAACTCATTTCGACGTCGTCGTCGTCGGGGCCGGCGTCGCCGGGATGTACGCGGTGTACCGTCTGCGACAGCGCGGATTGACGGTATGCGGGTTCGAATCGGCCACCGGAGTAGGTGGAACCTGGTACCACAACCGGTATCCGGGGGCACGTTGCGACGTCGAGAGCGTGGACTACTCGTTCTCGTTCGACGACGACCTGCAGCAGGACTGGACCTGGAGCGAGCGGTTCGCCACTCAACCCGAGATCCTCGCGTATCTGGAACACGTCGCCGACCGGTTCGATCTGCGCAGCGCGTTCCGGTTCTCCACCCGGGTGGGTTCGGCGGTCTACGACGAGGCCGAATCGCTGTGGCACGTGACGACCGACGGTGGCGATCGGGTCACGGCGCGCTACTGCGTGTTCGCGACAGGTGTTCTCTCCGCAACCAACGTCCCGGACATTCCCGGGCGTGACGCGTTCGCCGGTGAGTCCTTCCACACGGGAGAATGGCCGCACAGCCCGGTCGAGTTCGCGGGCAAGCGGATCGCGGTGATCGGAACCGGCTCGTCCGGAATGCAGTCGATCCCGATCATCGCGCAGTCGGCCGACCATGTCTACGTCATGCAACGCACCGCCAATTACTCGATTCCCGCGGGCAATCGACCGTTCCCCGCGGACGAGATGCGGGAAATCAAGGCGAACTACGCGGACCGGCGCCGTCAGGCATGGTCGAGCGGCGGCGGTTCACCGTTCACGGCCCATCCCAAGGGTGCACTCGAAGTATCTGTCGAGGAACGCACCCGCGTCTACGACGAATGGTGGCAGCGTGGCGGTGTGCTGTTCAGCAAGGCGTTCCCGGATCAGCTGTCGAACCTGGAGGCGAACGACACCGCACGGGAATACTGGGAGAGTCGGGTCCGCGAAGTCGTCGAGGATCCGGAGCTGGTCGACAAGCTGACACCGAGGGACCATCCCATCGGAACGAAGCGAATCGTCACGGACAGTGGATACTACGAGGTCTTCAACCGAGAGAACGTAACGCTCGTCGATCTGCGGGAGACGCCGATCGCGTCGATCACCGAGACCGGGATCCGGACCACCGATCGCGAGTATCCCCTCGACATGATCGTCTACGCGACCGGGTTCGACGCCATGACCGGATCGTTGAGCCGCATCGACATCCGTGGCCGCGACGGCCGCGAGCTCCGAGCCGAATGGGCCGGCGGTCCGCGCACCTACCTCGGCCTGGGGGTCGACGGCTTCCCGAACATGTTCATCCTCACGGGGCCCGGCAGCCCCGGGCCACTCGCGAACATGGTGCTCGGTGCGGAACAGCACGTCGACTGGCTCACCGGTCTGCTGGAGCGTGCCGAGAGGGACGGCGCCGTCACGATCGAGGCGAACGCGGACGCGGTCGAGGACTGGGTTCGCGAGTGCAACACTTTGGCCGAGAAGACGCTCTTCCTGCAGGCGAACTCGTGGTACCTCGGCGCCAACATACCGGGGAAGCCGCGGGTCTTCATGCCGTACATCGGCGGATTCGCGGTGTACGGCCGAATTCTCGACGCTGTTGCTGCCGACGGGTATCGGGGATTCACGCTGACGCGCGCCGACGTCCGGAGCAAATCGGTGGGACAGGTCGCGTCGCTGCCACCCGCTTCCCCTGAGGAGATTCGTATGACAGTGCACCCCGAAGTCGCGTCCCTGTTGGCGGCCCTGGACGCGGGGTTCCCCGACGTCACGTCGCTGCCTCCGCCGGAACTGCGCGAGATCATCCGAGGCCGTCGCGCCCCACTGCAGGGTCTACCGGACATGCAGGCTGTCCACGACCTCACCATCGAGGGGCCCGGCGGCGATCTTGCCCTGCGCGTGTTCGTTCCCCACCATGAAGGTGCCGGGCTTCCGGTCGTCGTGTTCGCGCACGGTGGAGGATTCGTAATGTGCGATCTCGACAGCCACGACGAGTTCTGCCGGTCGATGGCGCAGGGTGTGGGCGCGGTCGTCGTCGCTGTGGACTATCGATTGGCTCCGGAGTCACCGGCGCCGGCCGCGCACGACGACGTGTACGCCGCGCTCGAATGGGCGTCGAAGAACGCTGCCGAGTACGACGGCGACGCGAACCGGATCGTCCTGGCGGGGGACAGCGCGGGCGGCAACCTGGCCTCGACGGTCGCGATCGCCGCCCGCGATCGCGGGGGGCCCGCAGTGGCGGCGCAGGCGTTGCTCTATCCCGTCATCGACGACGATTTCGAGACCGAGTCCTATCGCCTGTACGGCGCGGGCTACTACAACACAACGAAGGCGATGAAGTGGTACTGGGAGCAGTACGCGCCGGACGGGACGAACGACGTCCGCGTGGTGCCGACTCGTGCCTCGACGCTCGCCGGACTGCCTGCGGCCGTGGTCGTCACGGCGGAACTCGATCCGCCGTGCTCCTCCGGTGACGCCTACGCCGAACGCCTCGCGGCCGATGGCGTGCCGGTGCGTCACCGTCGCTTCGACGGTCTCTTCCACGGCTTCTTGACATTCCCGACGCTCTCGCTCACTGCGCCTGCGCGCGAGGAGATCTGGGCGCTGATGCGGGACGCCCTCGCCGCATCCGACCACCGATTCTCGGAGGAGACACGATGACAAGCTTCGCACTCGACGGCCGGATCGCCCTCGTCACGGGTGGCGGCCAGAACACCGGTCTGGGAATCGCCAGAGCGCTCGCGGGAGCCGGGGCGCACGTGATCGTCAACGACATCACCGCCGAGCGGGCCGAGGCGGGTGCCGCCGCCGTCCGGGACGCCGGAGGCGCCGCGACGCCCGTCGCCTTCGACATCACCTCGTACGAGGAGGTGTCCGCTGCGACGAAGAAGATCGGTGAAGAGATCGGCGTCGTCGACATCCTCGTCAACAATGCCGGCCTGCCTGCCGGCGCGCAGATGTTGCCGTTCCTCGAAACCCCGCGACACGAGTGGAACCCGTACATCGACATCAACATCTTCGGCTCGTTGCACATGATGCATGCGCTGCTGCCCGGAATGGTCGAGCAGGGATGGGGGCGCGTCGTCCAGATCTCCTCGGGGTCGGGATCGGTCGCGAGCCGCGGGTTGGGCGGCACCTTCTACGGCGCGAGCAAGGCCGGCATCGAAGGAGCGGTACGCCATATCGCCACCGAGGTCGGTCCGATGGGCGTCACCGTCAACACCCTCGCCCTCGGTCTGATGGAGAAGCTGCGGGACGCGATCGAATCCAAGGCCTCGCCGATGCTGAACGCGATCTGGGAGGGCAACGTCATGCAGCGCATCGGCACCGGTGACGACGTCGGCGCGGCCTGTCTCTGGTTGTGCTCCGGCGCTGGCGAATTCGTGTCGGGACAGACGATTCACCTCAATGGCGGCTCCTACTCGGGCCGTTGACGAAACGGGACGACGGGCACCCGATGTCGGCCGTGGATGGTTTCCCGCCAGCCGGACGTTTGGGCTCGATCCCCGAAACGGGCAGGCCTAGCGTCGCTGACGTCACTGTAAGGCCGATCGGCCTATTCTGCTGAAGGGGTATCCATGACCACACTCGAGCGGCATCCGATGACACCGGTCGCGCCTCCCTCGGTGATCCAGGACTTCTACACGCCGGAGGAACTGGACACCATCTTCTCGGTGATCCGCGAGAATGGGCCCTGGCGCCTGATTCTCGCGCATCATTTCGCGTCGACGGAGGAGTACCTGGCTGTGTCGGGCGGCAAGGACCGCAATCCCGATGCGCGCCTGTCCGACTTCACCTCTCCGGTGTTCCGGGGGTTCCTCGCCAACGATGGTGTCGTGTTCCACCCCGAACTGAACGAGATCTATTTCGGCCGCAAGCTGCTCGACACCGCGCTCAGTCTGCACGGTGCGAAATACGGTATGTCACACAATCTCCTGTTCAACCTGGGTGGGCCGTCGCACAGCTTCGACGCCGGCCATTTCGATACCGGAAGCTTCCGCGGAATGGGGCTCCACAACACGCCGCTGTGGCTGATGTCGGTGATGGCCAAATCGGGTCTCTTCGACGCGTGGGAGGTGAAGACCGCACAGGTCATCACGTACTTCTACAAGTCCGACATCGCCGGCGGGTTCACGTACTGGCCCGACGGGCCCGACGGGGATCCGCAGCGTCTGCGCCCGCCGTTCTGGAACACGGCGACCTTGACGGACAACTCACGGATGTACCACCGCCGCGAATCGAACGGTCCGGTCGATCGGCGCGACTGTCCCGAGTTGACGATGTCGTCGCTGCTGCACAGCCTTCCCGACGGCTCCTGGTCGGTTCGTAACGGAGACGAGGAAATCGCCCGATTCGAGGAAGCCGACATGCGAATGCTGGTGCACTACACGGCACTCCTGTTCGACGACGTCGAGGACGTGCGCCGGTACCAGAACCACACCGACGACATCGACGCGGAACGGGCGCTCGGCATGCTCGTCGCCGATATGCGCGCCAAGGGTGCCACTGTCGAGGACCCGATCGATCCCATGACCGATCCTGCGTTCATCGCGCAGCTGACCGAGTTCTATCAGATGGCACCGAGCCGCTATCCGGCCGAGGCGCCGCTCGAGGTCTCCCGTCACTAGGCGGCCGCAGGAAAGGTCTCCCGTTTCGTCGATCGCGTGGTCGGCGTGGCCTGGGTTCGCTCGCCGCGTGCGCCGGCCGGGAATCACCGTCGATTTTGGGCAATGAAGGGATTTGATCATGACTTTGACCTGGACGTCCGGCGGCCCAGCCGGTGCGCAGGAGCGTGTGACGGACGCGGCCCTCGGCGCGGCGATCGACGCGGCCGACCCGGGCGCCCTGCTGATGACCGTCGTGCATGCCACCGGCGACCTGTCGGTGCTCGACGAGTTCGAGGCGAAGCTGGCCGCCGCCAAGCATGTGCGCGGCGCGGATGCCGCTGCGTCGCAGACACACTACGGGGCTCAGTCCGGTGCTGATGCGGTACCGCCGGGGCAGTTTCCGCGGGAGATTTCGGAAGAGGTTCGGGAACGAGCCAGGGCCGTCCTCACCGCGGACCTGCCGGTCCGATTGGACGCGCTGGATCCGGAAACGTTCCGACGGATGGCCGCGCTGTGCACGGCGAGCACGGTCGACGAGGAGTTCGTACCCCTCCTGCTGGAACAGGCGGGGTTCGAGAAGTCCCGCCGCCACGTTCCGGTGACGACACCGCCGCCGGCGGACTTCGACGTCATCGTGATCGGTGCCGGGATGGTCGGCCTCAATGCCGCGATCAAGCTCGGGGAAGCCGGCTTCTCCTACACCGTGTTCGAAGCCGCCGAGGGGATCGGGGGAACGTGGTGGCGCAACACCTACCCGGGTGCGGCGGTCGACACCCCGAGCCACTACTACTCGTACTCCTTCGAATTGAATCCGAATTGGACCAAGTACTACCCACCGGGCCCCGAGTACCTCGAGTACATGCGGGGCGTCGCCGAGAAGTACGACCTCTACCGGAACATCCGGCTGTCGACGTCGGTGCTGTCCGCCGACTGGAGCGAGGACGACCAGAGTTGGACCGTGGTGACCCGCTCGGCCGACGGGACGATCGAGCGGCATCGCGCCAGGGCGGTGGTCACTGCTCTCGGAATGCTCAACGCGCCGAACATTCCCGACGTGGAAGGCCTGGACACCTTCGAGGGCGAGGTCGTGCACACCGCCGAGTGGGATCCACGACTGGACCTGACCGGGAAGCGGGTGGTGATCCTCGGCACGGGATGCACTGCGGTGCAGGTGGTCGCGAACATCGTCGATCAGGTCGAGAGTCTCGACGCAGTGGTGCGCAGCCCTCACTGGATCGTGCCGGAGAAGGCCGTCGTGAACGACGTTCCGGAGGGGGAGCGGTGGGCGATGCGTCACCTGCCGTACTACCAGGAGTGGTTCCGGCTCAAGGCCTACTGGTTGGCATCGGACAACCTGTATCCGATGCCGCGCATCGATCCGGAATGGGCGGCAACGCACCTGTCGGCCTCTCAGCCGAACGACCGCGTCCTGCAGACTGCGCTTCAGCATCTGCGCACTTCCTTCCCCGACCGGCCTGATCTCATCGAGAAGCTCACCCCGGACTTCCGTCCGTACGCGAAGCGCATCGTCAAGGATCCGGGGTTCTTCGCCGCGCTCAATCGGGATCACGTGAACCTGCACCGGGCTTCGTTCGCCCGTGTCCACCCCAACGGCGTCACCACCACCGAAGGGGAGTTCGTCGAGGCTGACGTCATCATCTTCGCGACCGGATTCAAGCTGCAGTTCGCGTCCTACATCGACATCACCGGCCGCGGCGGGCGTAAGCTGGCCGACGAGTGGGACGACGGTGACGACCCGCGCGCCTACCTGGGCATCCAGGTATCGGGGTTCCCGAATCTGTTCGTCACGGCGGGTCCCAACAGCGCGCCGAATCATGGTGCCGGACACAATATCCTGAGTGAAGAGCAGGTGCACTACGTCGTCGAGTGCCTCCAACACCTCGTCGAGAGCGGGAACACGTCCATGGATGTGAGGGCCGAGGTCCAGGAGGACTACAACCGGCGGGTCGACCAAGCGCTCGATCTCACGGTGTGGGCTCATCCAGGCGAGACGGCGACCGGCTACTACCGCAACAAGAAGGGGCGCGTGGTCGTGTCGTGTCCGTGGCGGCTCGTGGACTACTGGACGATGCTGCGTCGGCCGGCAGTCGAGAACTTCCACTTCGTGGGGGGCGTCGCGGAGGGTTGAGCGGCACGGTCGCTTGCTGCGACCACGAAACATGCGCGGGGCGCCGAAACATGCGCGGGGCGCCGGAGTCGTTCTCCGGCGCCCCGCCCTCGTTTCGGATGCGTCTTCGTCGGAGTGTGGCCGGTGGACTCACTCCCGGTCCGAGCTCACCCGCCGATCACCGCTCGGTCGACGGCACAGAAGGTGTGGCACACCCGGTCGCGGACGACCACCTCGGGACACTCGGGGTCGAACCAGCGATCGACGACGGCCCAGTGGACCGGGTGGTCGAGGTACTGGCCCGTCACGTCACCGACCTCGCGAAACTCCTGCTCCCACACGTGCGTCCACGAAACTGGACCGGTGGATGCCTCGACGGGGGACAGCCTCCACGCCCGCATCGACGAGATGTGCCGAGGCATGGAGAGGATGTCGCGCTCGAAGTGTTCCAGAGATCCCGTGGTTGCTGACGGATCGACGCGAACGAGCAGTGTTCGGTAGAGGGTGCCGGGGTCGGCGCCGGACGCACGACCGGTGGTGCCGCCGTAATACTCGACGCCGTACATCTTCTCGACGGAGGGCGATGCGAGGAGTTCGTCCACACCCGGGCGGACGCGCAGCCATTCGTCGCGGTCGGCGAACTGCAGATGAGCGATGAGGTCTCCGCCGTTGATCGTTCCCGGAAGGGTCCGCCCCACGACGGTGACGGCCGTGCCGATCGCGTCGACGGTTGTGCGCGTCCGGGTCTCGAAGTCGTCCGGGTCCGAGCCCCGGACGAGATGGACGATTCGCGTGACGTTAAACATTGCAGAGCTCCTCGACGTCCGCGACCTCGCCGGCCATCGAGCGTGAGCGTTCGACGATCAGTTCGTCCACGCTGTCCCACCACTGCGCGAGCGTGACGTCGGGCCGACCGAGCCTGGTCATGTTCCACCAGGCCGCGACGTCGTCGAGTGACCACACGATCGTGACGACGTTAACCGTCTCGGCGTGCCAGATCGGTGGACTGACGAGGACGCGCTCGAGGGTCATGCCCCGCGATCGACCGCCGGGTACGTACGTAGATGTGTATGTTTCGACGAACTCGCGCCCACGGCCCGGCGCCGTGACCACACGGTCGACAACGAATGCTTTTCCTGACATGCAACGAAAGCTAGTGTCGGTCGAGCGCGGTGAGTAGGTGATCTTTCCGTTGCACGGGAAGAGAATTCGGAGGGGCTATCCGCGATCCGCTGTCGGCTCCCGCAGACCGAGGACGAGGTTCGCGGTCTGCTGCCCGCCCTCGCGGTGGTGGTTCATCAACTCGACGAGGCGGTCGTTGTCGTGGGCGCGGAGCGCGGCGAGCATCTCGTCGTGTTCCCGGATCACCCGCGCTCGCCCTTCGGGCTCGTACAGATACACCGCGTGGTACGGCATCGCGAGCGTCCACAGCCGCCGCAGCTCGTGTACGACGAGGTCCAGTCCCGACTGTTCGAAGATCGCGAAGTGGAAGTCTTGGTTGTGCAGCCGCATCTCGAGGAAGTCCTGTGCCTCGGCCGCGGCCTTGACCCGATCGCCCAGCTCCTCGATGGCGTCGACGACCTGGGGGTCGATCACGGGCAGGGCGCGGAGCGTCTCGCGTTCGAGCACGGATCGCATCAGGTAGATCTGTTCGAGTTCGAACCGGTCGAGGCGGGCGACGGAGTATCCGACGTTCGGCACGTGCTGGACCAGGCCGTCGGAGGTGAGCTGACGCAGGCTCTCCCGGATGGGGAGACGACTCACGCCGAGGCGCTCGGCCATCGTCTCCTGGCGGATCTGCTGCCCGGGCAGCAACTCGCCGGAGAAGATCATGCGCTTGAGTTCGTCGAGCACCTGTGCGGTCGCGCGCCCGGACGAAGACGCTGCGGGAGTCTTCACATCACTTCGCTTCCGGATCCGACATCGTGGTGGCCAGTGCCACCAGGCAGGCCGCGGCCAGTGTAGCCGCTGCGGATATCCAGAACATTGCAGCGAAGGCGTCGAACGTGGGCAGAACTCCGTGGACGGTATGCGCGGTCCACGCCGCGGCGACAGCCGCCATGGTGGCGCTGGCGGTGGACGTTCCGATCGAGCGCAGTAGCGAACTGAGCCCGTTCGCCGAAGCCGTTTCCGACGGCGGTACGGATTGCATGATCAGAATCGGTATCGCGGCCTGAGCCAGCGAGAGCCCGATCCCGACGGCCGCCGCACCTACCAGGACCTGCCACAGACCGGTGCTGAGGTAGACGCGTCCGACGAACACGACCGCCATCTCGACGGTCGCGATCAGCAGTGTCGTCCAGGCCCCGTACCGCGTGATCGCTCGGGCCGCGAGTGGAGCCATCGCGACGCCGACGAGGGTGGGTGGAATCATCCACAACCCGGCTTCGAGGATGTCGAGTTCGAAACCGAAGCCGGCCGCCCGCGGCGCCTGCAGCAGTTGGATGGACACGAGAATGTTGCTGAAGAGCGCGAATCCGATGAGCGCGGACGACGCGTTGACCAGCAGGACCCTGGGTCGTGCGGCAACCCTCAAGTCGACCAGTGGCGAACGCGACCGTAGTTGGAGCGGTACCCACAGGGCGATGAGGAAACCCCCGGCACCGACCAGCGCCGTCGTCGCCGGCCACCCCCATTGCGCGCCCTTGGACAGCGCCAGCAGTAGTGACGTCAACGCGCCCGCCAGGAGGAAGGCTCCGGGATAGTCGAAGCGTGCCCGCGACCGGACCGACGTCTCGGGCACGATGCGTGCAACCGCGGCCATCAGCAGCACTCCGGACACGGCGGTGACCCAGAAGATTCCGCGCCAATCCAGGTAGTTGACGAGGATGCCCGCGAGGGGGAGTCCGGCCGCCGATCCGATTGCCAGCGACGCTCCCATCGCGGAGACGCCCCCGGGAACGCGCGCCGTGGGCAGGACGTCCCGCATCGTCGCGATCGCCACGGGAACCAGGGCGAGCCCGCAGCCCTGCAGGATGCGGGCGACGACCAGAGCGGGGAGGGCAGTGACGATTCCGCCCATCACCGAACCCGCCACGACGACCACCAGCGTGAGCAGGATCATCCGCTTCTTGCCGAACATGTCGGCGAGACGGCCGATCAGCGGGGTCACCACCGCCCCGGTCACCAACGTGGCGGTGACCAGCCATGACGCGCTGCTCGGAGACACCCCCAACAATCCGGGTAGTGCCGGGAGCACCGGCAGGATCATCGTCTGCTGGAGGGTCATCACAGTGCCGCAGATCGCGAGGATCGCGATGACCCGATTCGAGAAGCCGGTGCGGCTTTGTGAGACGTGGGGCTGTTCGGCGACCGGCGAGAGCACCTGGCGTGTCGGGGTTTCGTGCTCAGGCACGCGAAGCGCTGGTTCTGTGACGCAAGATCCGGGAGTTGCCGACCGCGGCTTCCCCGAACGGTGGGGCCTGCGTGTACGACGGGCCACAGCCGCCGGTGGACAAGACAATCCCGTGTCGCATGGTCAGATGCTGGTGCGTGGACCGGACTCGGCCAAGCGATTGTCTCACTCGATGGACGCTTCCGTCCCGCGCGGCATCTGCGGGCCGTCCGAACCGTGGGGCGATGTCCATCCAGCGGGAAATGTCTGTTGTCGCGCCGAGTTCGAAAGTGCGCTAATCCGGTACCGGAGTGATCCGGAACACAGCTTCTCGCGGAGCAGCCTTCCCGGCTCGATTGCCGATGTGCCAGTTCGAACTTCGAGGATTCAGATGACCAATTCCACCCGATTCGCCTTCACGAAGGTGTTCGTGACCGATCTGGACGCCCAAGCGTCCTTCTACAAGTCCGTGTTCGAACTGAGCGAGAAGGCTCGGATCGTGGGGAGGGTGGGCGCGGACGCCGTCGAGGAGGTCCTGCTCACCACGGGGCGCGGCGACGATTCGACGCTCGGCCTGTGGCGCTACCGCGACCGACCCGCACCTGCTCCGGGCGCGGCGACCCTCGGATTCGACGTCCGCGATGCGCACGAGACGATTCGACGGGTCGAGCACGCCGGTGGCGCCGTCGTCGAATCCGTCAAGGGCATACCGGAACACGGCGTCCTGGTCGGATTCGTCACCGACCCCGAGGGTCACCTGATCGAGGTCGTCCAGACCCTCTGACCACACCTCTCCCATCCGGAAGCTTCACCCAATCGAGGAGTCTTCATTGACAGCCCGAACCCGCACGACCGCTACCGTTGTCACCGGCGCCGCCTTCGCACTGCTGATCGCCGGTTGTTCAGGCGCGTCGACCGCGACCACGAGCGGTCCCGCCGGGGAACCGCAGCGAGGCGGCACCCTCGTCCAGGCCTACAACACGGACGCGCAATCCGTGGATCCTGCGACGTGCGCGATCGGAATCGGTGTCGCCCCATGCCAGGCGGTCTACGGCGCGCTTCTCTACTACGATTTCGAGACCGGCGAGATCACGCCGGGTATGGCCGAGTCCTTCACGTCCGACGACGGCAAGGTGTGGACGCTGAAACTGCGTCCGGGCCTGACCTTCACGGACGGAACGCCGTTCGACGCCGCTGCCGTGGCCTTCAACTGGGACCGCATCCTCGACCCTGCGCTGCTGTCACCGAGTAGAGCTGCGGCCCAAACGATCACGTGGAGCGTTGTCGACGACACCACGCTGGCGGTCACGTCGACCGAGATCAATCACCAACTGCCGTTCCAGCTCACCGAGTCCCTCGCGTTCGTCGCCTCACCTACCGCGATCGCGCAGAAGGGTGCTGATTTCGCCAACGCGCCCGTCGGTGCGGGGCCGTTCCAGCTCACTTCGTGGGCTCGTGGCACGCAGATCGAGTTCGACCGCAATCCCGGCTACTGGGATGCGCCCCGCCCGTACGCGGACAAGCTCGTGATGAAGACGATCGCCGCGGACGACCAACGCTTCAATGCTCTGCAGGCCGGTGAGATCAATGTGATGACGGTCGTCGGCGACAAGTATGTCGAGCGTGCCCGCGGTGCCGGGATGAATGTCGTTCAGTCCCAGCAGCTCGGCGGAAACGGCGTGCGCCTGAACTTCCGTGGACCGCTCGCGGACGCCGGATTGCGCACGGCGGTCGGCAAGCTGATCGACAACGACCAGATCATGGCGGCCGCCTTCCCGGACGATCCGGGAGCTACGCACTTCATGCCCGATGACAGCCCGCTCTACGACGAGCAGGCGGTATGGCCGGACAAGGATGTCGACGGAGCCCGAAAGCTGGTCGACGAGTACCGGGCCGCCCACGGCGGCGCCGACATCACACTCACCTATGTGACTACCGCCGGCAGCCCCGTTCTCAACCGTGTTGCCGAACTCCTGCAGTCGCAGATCCAGCAGGTGAACGGACTGAAGTTGGACATCAAGTCACTCGACGGCGCCGGTTTCGCGTCGGCAATGACGTCGGGGAACTACGACCTGATCATCAGCTCCCTCGGCGGGGCCCACCCCGAGAACCTCTACAAGGTCTTCCGTACCGGAGCCGCGGGCAACAACTCCGGGTACTCCAACCCGGCCGTCGACCAAGCCTTCGAGATCACCCACAGCTCGAGCGATCCTGCGGTCGTGAACGAGGCCTACAAGACGGCCATTCGGCAGATCGTCGCCGATTCGGCGTACCGTTTCTGGCGCCCCAGTGAGTCCACCCTCCTGTCGACAGGCTCGGTGCACGACGTTCAGCCGGCCTACCAGTACTGGTTCCGCCCCGAGCTCGCCTGGATCCGGTAGCCGTGACAGCGACGACGTCGTCGATTCGTCGATCGACCCGCGCCAGCGTCAGGGCGAGAAGGGTTTCGGTGGCTGCTGCCAAGCTGATCGCGGTGCTGACGCTCGTCAGTGTCGTCACGTTCCTGCTTCTCGAGATGATTCCCGGTGACCCCCTTGCGGCGATGCTCCCGGAAGGGGCGTCGCCGGAGATGCGGGCGGCGGCCGCGGAACGCTTCGGCCTCGACGGTCCATTGGTGCAGCGTTATCTCGAATGGGTCGGCAACGCCCTGCACGGGGATCTGGGCAGGTCGATGCAGACACAGGTCCCGGTTACCGATGCGATAGTCGAAAGGCTCCCGGTCACTCTGGAACTCGCAGGCCTGTCGATTCTGGTCGCGTTGCTGATCGCCCTCCCGCTGGGCGTGTACTCGGGCTACCGCCCGGGCGGAATCGCGGACCGCATCGTCACACTCGTGTGTTCGGTGACGCTGTCCATTCCGAGCTTCCTGCTCGGCGTTCTGCTGGTGTTCGTATTTGCCGTGACGTTGCACGCGTTACCTGTGACCGGATGGACTCCGCTGTCGGCCGGGCTGGTCCCGCACCTGCGGAGCCTGGTCCTTCCGGTGGCGACGTTGGCGGCGATGGAGGCCGTGGCCTTCATCCGGCTTCTGCGTAACGACATGGCAGCGACCCTGCAACAGGACTTCGTCCTCTCTGCCCGGGCGCGGGGTATCTCGACGCCTCGGATCCTCGTCGTCCACGCCCTGCGTCCGTCGGCCTTCTCGCTCGTGACGGTGCTCGGCGTGTCGTTGGGCAGGCTCATCGGGGGCACGGTGATCGTCGAAACCCTCTTTTCCCTACCAGGATTGGGATCGCTCGTGGTCACCGCCATCAACGGCCGCGACTACCTCCTGGTTCAGGGCATCGTGCTGGTCGTCGCCGTCGCGTACGTCCTGCTCAATTCCCTGGTCGACCTGGCCTACCCGTTGCTGGACCCGAGAGTGAGATCGACATGAGTACGACGACCGAAGTGGCGGTCCCCGGCCCGGATGCCGGGAAGCGCGACGATCCGTCCCCTCCCTCGGCCGAATCGCCGGTCCGTGCGACGAAGTCCCGCCGCCGTCGCCGCGGGCGCAACGCCGTAGCAGCCTTCGGGGCGGCCTGGCTCGTCCTGATCGCCGGTGCCGCGATCCTCGCGCCGGTGCTGCCGTTGCCGGCGCCGGATCAAGTAGGCGACCAGTATTCGCTGGCGCCCTTCCGGACGATGACCCACCTGCTCGGGACCGATCAGTTGGGCCGGGATCAACTGAGCCGAGTCGTGTTCGGTGCTCAGGTGTCCCTCGCCGTCGCGGTCGGGGCGACGCTTCTCGCCCTCACGGTCGGTACGGCCGTCGGACTCGCCGCCGGATACTTCCGCGGCGTGACGGATGTGGTCTTCGACATCACGACCAACACGACGTTGGCCTTCCCCCCGTTGATCCTGCTGGTCGCTCTCGTCGCGGTGATGCAGCCGAGTGTGACGACCTTGACCCTCGGTCTGGGAATTGTCGGCGCTCCGACGTTCGCCCGCATCGCGCGCGCGAACGCAATCTCGTTCGCAGGTCGTGAGTTCGTCACGGCTTCGAAGTCGTTGGGCTCGAGTACGTTCAGGATCCTGCGGCGGGAGATACTGCCCAATATTCTTCTGCCGGTCTTCTCCTTCGCGACCGTCGTGGCCGCGTCACTGGTCGTCGCGGAAGGATCGTTGAGTTTCCTCGGGCTGGGTATTCCCCCGCCCACGCCGAGCTGGGGCGGGATGATCGCGGCCGGACGGGAGAGCCTGTACGACCACCCGCCCCTCGTCCTGGTGCCCGGATTGTTCTTCTTCCTGACGGTGCTGTCGCTCAATCTCATCGGAGACTGGGCGCGCGATCGAGTGGGACGGGAGTCCTCGCTGTGAACACCCCTGTCCGCCGACTCGACGCGCCGACCGACCGCGCCGAGAGCGCGCCTCCGGCACTTTCCGTCGCCGACCTGCGGGTCTGGTTCGACACGCCTCGCGGGGCGGTGCGGGCAGTGGACGGCGTGAGCTTGGACGTGGAACCGGGACGCACGCTCGGCATCGTCGGCGAATCCGGCTCGGGCAAGTCTGTTCTGTCCAGAGCGGTGATGAACATCCTGCCGCCCAATGCGATGGTTCGGCCCGGAACGCGTATCGAGGTGGAGGGCCGCGACGTCGCCACTCTCACCCGAGGCGAGGCCAAGACGCTCTGGGGTTCGCGTATCGCCATGGTGTTCCAGGATCCGATGACGTCCCTGACCCCGGTCCTGACCATCGGGCACCAGCTCACCGAGACACTGCGGCGGCACCTGCCGATGAGCAAGGTGCAGGCGCTGGCCAGGGCCGAGGAACTCCTGGGATGGGTGGGTATTCCCGAGCCGCGGAAGCGGCTGGGTCAGTACCCGCACAGCCTCTCGGGGGGCATGCGCCAGCGGGTCGTCATCGCTCTGGCGCTCGCCTGTTCGCCGCGGCTGCTGATCGCCGACGAGCCCACGACGGCGCTGGATGTGACGGTGCAGCACCAGATCCTGAATCTGCTGGCACGACTGCAGGAAGAGTCGGGGATGGCGCTGATCTTGATCACCCACGACCTCGGTGTCGTGGCGGGGCGAACGGACGAGATCGCGGTCATGTACGCCGGCCGTGTCGTCGAGCAAGCGCCGACCAGTGTCCTGTTCGGCGCTACCCGGCACCCCTACACGCGGGCACTACTGCGGTCGATCCCACGGATCTCCGATCCGAGCCATACTCGGCTCGAGGCGATTCCGGGCCGCCCGCCCACCGTCATCGATCCGCCACCGGGCTGCTCGTTCGCGCCGAGATGTCCACATGCGCAGCCGAGATGTCTCGAGCAGACGCCGGTACTGACAGTCGACCCGTCCGCGGGCGACCGGCATCGGATCGCGTGCTTCTACCCCGTGGGCACCGCCGAAGGCGAGTCCGCGTTCGCCGCCAACGCCGCCGCCGGCCGGACGGCCGCCGGACATCCCGTCGACTCGAGGAGTGTGGTCTGACATGGCCGGAACAGGAACGGCGCATCTGCACGACGACGAGGTCGTGCTCAGCGTTCGCGACCTCGTCGTCGAGTACGACACCGCAGGGTCGGGCAAGGTCCATGCGGTCTCGAATGTCAGTCTCGACATCCGGCGCGGGGAGACACTCGGTCTGGTCGGTGAATCCGGTTGCGGCAAATCGACACTCGCGAAAGCCATCATGCAGCTGCCTCGCCCGACCTCCGGGGTCGTGACGTTCGAGGGTCGTGACCTCACGACGCTCGCGCCCCGCGAGCTGCGTGCGGTCCGCCGCCCGGTGCAGATGATCTTCCAGGATCCGATCTCCTCGCTGAACCCGCTGCGCAAGGTACGGGACATCGTGGGGGAGGGGCTCGACGTCGTCGGCGGGCGCAACCGCCGCGAGCGGAATGCTCTGGTCGACGACATGCTCGAGGTGGTCGGGCTCGATCCGGAGACTGCGGGGGACCGTCGGCCTCACGAGTTCTCCGGAGGGCAGTGCCAACGAATCTCGATCGCTCGGGCGATGGTGGTGGAGCCGGACGTCATGATCTGCGACGAGCCCGTCTCGGCACTCGACGTCTCGGTCCAGGCGCAGATCCTGAACCTGCTCGAAGACATGAAGGAACGGTACGGACTGACGTTGCTGTTCATCGCGCACGATCTGGCAGTCGTCAAGAACATCAGCGACCGGGTGGTGGTGATGTACCTCGGAAAGATCTGCGAGGTCGCTGATCCGAACGAGATGTATGTCGCGCCGTTGCACCCGTACACCGAGGCATTGCTCTCGGCCGTGCCCGAGCCCGACCCGGAGGTGCCGCCGAGGGAGGCGACGCTGTCCGGCGATCTGCCCTCGCCTCTCGATCCTCCGTCGGGTTGCCGCTTCCGGACCCGATGCCCGCGCGCAGACGCGCTGTGCGCGGAACGCGAGCCGCAGATCCGGGAGGCCCGCCCCGGGCATTTCGTGGCCTGCCACTTCCCGTCGACGACATCGACATGACGAGCGTCCGCACAGTGGGAAAACGCTCTTCATCGACGATCCGGTCAGCGGGAATCCTTCGCATGAGCGCCGAATCGATCTCCAGTCGCGACACGGCCGCCGAACGCCCGAAAGGAACGCGCATGACGGCACCCACCCGGCATCCCATGACACCTCATAAGCCGCCGCAGGTCGTCGAGACCCTGAGCCGGGCCGACGCCATGGCTTCCACCGAGTGCCCGGCGGCGGCGCCACTCGACCGAGTCGGGGCGGTGTGAGGGAGGAGTCGGCGGGAACGGGTCTCGGTCTGCACGATGCCGATGGTGTGCCCGGCGCGGTCCTGGATCGTGCTGTGCTCGTACTCGGTGCGTTCGACGAGGGTGGACCGTTGACGCTGACGGACGTCGTGAGTCGAACAGGACTCCCACGATCGTCGGTGCACCGGATGATCGCACGCCTCGTCCGGATGCGATGGCTCCGTCGGGACGGCCGACGGTATTCGCTGGGGCTGGGCTTGATCGAGCTCGGTTCGCTGGCATTGCACCAGAACAAGCTTCGCGCCGCCGCGCTGCCGTTCCTCTACGAGTTGCATCGGTCCACCCGACTGGTGGTTCAGCTGGCGGTTCTCGCAGGGCGCGATGCCGTCTGCCTGGAGAAGCTCGGGCGGTTTCAGGCCGACCCGGCGCCGACCCGTGTCGGCGGCCGATGTCCGGCCGGGGACAACGCGATCGGACGTGCGCTGCTCGCGAACACGCTCGGCGGGGAGCGGGAGTACGGCCGGATCCGTCGAGCCGGCGTGGCGTACGAGTGGGACGACCGGAGGGGGTACGGGGCGATCGCGGTTGCGGTGGGGCCACCCGGCTCAGCTGCGGCAATTGCGATTTCCGGCCCGCGCACGCACGTGCACTTCGACTCTCGACACGTCGCGCCTCTGCGGGCTGCCGCGAACGCTATCTGGCGGGCGACCGATCCGGCATGGAGATCTCACGATCGGACGCGGCACAGCGCGAGCGGGGCTGCGGTCCGAGGTGTCCAGCCCGCTCGACTGTTGTGATGCGCGTCACGGTGTGGCAGGATCTGCCAAACAGACAGGAACTGCCTTGGAGGTCATGTTGACTGTGATCAGCCGCGATGATTCACCGCATGCCGTCGTCGATCGAGTGATCTCGGTCCTGAGTGCGTTCTCCGGATCCGAGGCCCTGACCTCGTCGCGGATCGCACATCGGACGGGTTTGCCCCGGTCGTCCGTGCATCGGTTGCTGCAGCGGTTGGTGGAGTTGGACGTGATCAGGCGGGACGGGTTCGACTACCGGGTCGGGCTCAAGCTCTTCGAACTCGGCAGTGTTGCTCTCGCTCAGCACGAGGTCCATCAGATCGCGATGCCCTATATGTCGCGACTCAGCCGTGCCACCGGAATGAGTGTCTATCTGGCCACGCTGTCGGGTCCGGACGTGGTGTTCATCGACGAGGTGTGGACCGACTGGGCTGCGCCGCTGCGCCGGGGCATCGCGCATCCCGCCCATCAGACCGCGTCGGGGAAGATGTTGCTGGCGTGCCTCCCGGCCGAGGCCCGCCCAGGGATCGATTTCACCGGTGTGACTCCGAAAACCCGCTACAGCATCACTTCTCAACAGGGTCTCGACCGTGAGCTGCACCGTGTCCGGGAAGCCGGTATCGCCACGACCCGCGAGGAGTACTACCTGGGATCGATGTCGATGGCGGTACAGGTCGGGCCCGCCGACCACGCCACCACCGCGTTGTCGCTGTGGGGACCCGTCGAGCGGATGCGTCAAGCCGAGCTCGCCGTCCATCTGCGGCAGGCATCCCGTGCCATCTGGACTGCGGCACAACAAGGCCCCCGATGGGAACGCCGCAACTCGGTTTCCCGCCCGGTCCACACCGTCGGCGACCCCGGCGTCGCACCGAGGCAGTCGGCGGGACGGTGACTGCGCAGCAAGGGGATCTGCTCACGCGGGGGACATCCCCTCCCGAACGGAGCGGCTCCGCAGGATCTTCGCTGCACCCTAGAATGGGCGACGGTCGCCGGCGGGCTTCGATCGACAGGTCGTACCGGACATCCCGCCCGGGATCGCCGGCGCACGGTCTTCCGGTGGGAATGAGGGCGGAGGGAATGACAATGCAGGGTGGCCGGGCGACGACACTCGTCGAACGTCGGCACGCCGATGTTCGACTGGCCGTCGCGACGGCCGCGCGGGATCTGTTCGTCGAGAACCACTCGACGTCCGTGACCGTGGAGGCGATCGCGCAGCGAGCGGGGGTTTCCGAACGAACCTTCTACCGCCACTTCCCGACGAAGGCGGACATCGTCATGCCGCTCCTGGAGCGGTCGATGGAACGTCTCGTCCGTGCACTCGCCGGGTCGGCTGGTACGAGCACCGGCGTCGTGGACGCCCTGGCGGATGCTCTGACCGAGGAACTCGCGACCGACCTCGAAGATCGTCGAGAACTGCTGGAACTACTGATCAGGACGCCCGAGTACCGCCTCCGGTGGGAGAGCGTCGACGACTGTGTCGTATCGGCAGTCGCCGACTGGCTCGCCGACAGGTCCGTTCACCCCGGCGACGACTTCACTCGCAGGACGACGGCCATCCTGATCCTGACCGCCTCGCGCGCGGCGTACACCGAGTGGATTCTCGGTCGGCCGGACACGGGAGTCGACGAGTTGCGCGGGCTTCACATCAGGGCACTCGAGGCGATCGCCGGGGGATGGCGCGGACACTGCAGACACTGATGTGAGGACGCGAAGGAGGGGCCCGGTCCGGTTCGGACGGGGCCCCTCCTTCGGTGATGCGCGTCGGTGACGCGAACGTGCCTACAGCAGAGCGGCGGGTAGCTCGCCACCCGACAGATCGTGGCCCCAGTAGCTGTCGGCGGTGATCTCCTCGGACGTGTAGAACGTCTCGTCCACGAGGTGTCCGTCGGTGCCGAACTCGACGTCCCAGCCGCCGGGCGCGCGGACGTAGAAGGACACCATCTTGTCATTGGTGTGGCGGCCCAGCGTCGAGGAAACCGGGAATCCGCCCTTCATCACGCGGTCGAGGGCCTGTCCGACGGCGTCGAGAGTGTCGACCTCGACCATGACGTGGATGAGACCGGGCGCCCCCTCCCTCGGCGCCGGGATCAGCGCGAGGCTGTGGTGCCGCTGGTTGACCCCGAGGAATCGAACGCGGATGGGCCCGTACTCGGGTGGAGCAGGCAGGCGGAAGGCGCCGCGCGGTAGGAAGCCGAGGACCTCGGTGTAGAAGTCGAAGGTGCCCTGCAGATCGGTCACCGGTAGTACGACGTGGCCGAGACCCTGTGCCCCGGTGACGAACTTGGCACCGAACGGGGTGACGACCGGGCTGTGGTCGAGGACCGCGCCGTGGAAGATCTCGAGGGTGGCCCCGCCGGGATCCTGGAAGGTGACGACCTCCTCGACGCGGCGGGCGTCGGCCTCCTCGACGGAAAGGGGCTTGACCGCGATCCCGGCGGCCTCGACTGCGGTCCGCACCCGGGTGAGGGCGGCGTGGTCGCGGACCTCCCAGCCGACGGTGACGACGCGGTCGTCCTCTCCTGGCACAACCACGATGCGGGCGGCGCGCTCGTCCATACGCAGGTAGAGGGCGTCGGGGTCCGGGCCGGTGCCCTGCGCGAAGCCGAGGACGTCGAATGCGAAGGTGCGCCAGCGCTCGATGTCGTCGGTCTGGACGGTCACGTAGCCCAGGGCGCGGATGTCGGTGCCGAAGCCCCCGACGATTGGGTTTGTCATGGATTGTCTCCGTCGATGTTTCGGAATCTCTGTCAGATCATCATTCGGAGCGGGCCCTGCGGGTCCACTCCGAGGTTCGCCAGCGAGGCTGCGTGGAAGGTGGTTCCGGGCACGTGAATGCCGTGATGCAGGCCGGCATGGGCGTCGCGCCAGAAGCGCTGCATCGGCTTGTCCATGCGCAGCGCGTTGCCGCCACAGCGGGCGTACACGGCATCGATGGCCTGGACCGCCTGCCAGGCCGCGTTGACCTGGGTCAGACGCCCCTGCGCGCGTTGCTCGAACGTCGGGGTCCTGCCGGCGTCCACCAGGTCCCACATGCGATCGACGTTGGCCAGCAGAGAATCCCGGGCCGAGCGTAGCCGGGCCGTGGCTTCGCCGACCGCATACATCGTGTAAGGGTCGTCCTTCATCGGCGCCCCGGTCGGGCTGATTCGCTCGCGCTGGTACTCGTTGGCGTGGTACAGGAGGCCCTCACAGATGCCGATCGTGGCCGACGTGATGCCCAGCGGGAACATGTTCGACCACGGCATCAGGTACAGCGTCTCGGTGCGGCCGTACTTGCGGACCGCGGTGCCGTCCATGACCTCGGCGGCATCCATGACACGGTGCTCGGGAACGAAGACGTCCTTGATGATCAAGTCCTTCGAACCGGTGCCGCGCAGGCCCACGACGTCCCAGGAGTCTTCGACGATCTCGTAGTCGGTGCGCGGAATGATGACGTGCAGGCCGGTCGGCGGCATCGTCATCTGACCGTCGGCGTCCGCGAGCCACGCGCCGAGGAACGCCCAGTCGCAGTGATCGGTGCCGGAGGAGAACGACCAGCGGCCCGAGAGTCGGTAACCGCCGTCGACCGGCACGCACATGCCGCCGGGCATGTACGGCGACGCGAGCCACGTGTCCTGATCCTCGCCCCAGACCTCCTGCTGGACCTTGGGATCGGCGAAGGCCAGCTGCCACGGGTGCACGCCGACGATGCCGTGGACCCAGCCCGCGGACGGGTTCAGCGAGGCCATGCGCATGACGGTCTCCGCGAACTCGCGCGGGTGGACTTCGAGGCCGCCGTGCTCCTTCGGCTGGAGCATCCGGATCAGCCCGGCTTCCTTCATCTTCTTCGCGGATTCGTCAGCGAGCCTGCCCAGCCGATCCGCTTCGACGCCTTCGGTGAACAGGTCGTCGGCCATGGCCTCGACCCGTGAAAGTACTTCGTAAGTCATGTTTTCAGGTCTCTTCTCGAATGTCGTTCTACTCGGCGGCGCTGCCGGTCCGCAGCGCGATGTTCTCGGCGACTTCCTTCTTCCAGCTCTCGACCGCCCGGGTGGTGTCGATCTCGAACTCGAAGCGCTTGGTCATGTCCTCCGTGATGTCCTCGACGTCGACGTAGAACTGCTGGTACCAGCGGCGCAGCTGGTAGACCGGGCCGTCCTCCTCCGACAGCAGCGGGTTGTCGATGGGCGCCTTGTTCTTCCAGATCTCGACGTCCTGCTCGAAGCCGATCTCGACGCCCTTGGCGAACTCCGCGGCCACGGCGGCGGTTTCCTCGTCGGACAGTCCGGGGATCTTCTCCACGATGACGCCGTACTGGAGGACGAACGAGTTGTCGGTCACGGGGTAGTGGCAGTTGATCAGGATCGTCCTCATCGTGTGGCCGGCGGAGTCGTTCTCGAGCCAGTCGATCATGTACGAAGGACCGAAATAGGATGCTTCCGAGCGCCCTTCGGCGTCCGGGTTCCCGTCGTAGTTGGTGCCGAGCATCACGTCGCCGCGCGGCTGTGAGCGCATGTACTGCGTCGCGATGTGACCTTCGAAGACGTTCTTGAAGTACTTCGGGAACGCGTAGTGGACGTAGAAGAAGTGCGCCATGTCCACGACGTTGTCGACGATCTCACGACAGTGTGAACCCTCGATGCGGATCGAGTTCCAGGTCCAATCGGTCCACCCGTCGGTGCCGTACTCCGCGATCTCGGGGATGGTGACATCGGCCGGCGGGGGGTTGCCCTGCGGGTCGTTCCAGACGTAGAGCTGGCCGTTGCGCTCGAGCGTGGTCCACGCGCGGGTCTTGGCGACCGGGGGCACACGGCGGGCGTAGGGAATGTCGGTGCATTTGCCCTTGCCGTTCCAGCGCCAATCGTGGAACGGACACGCAATAGTGTCGCCCTTGATCTCGCCCTGGCTCAGGTCACCGCCCATGTGCCGGCAGTAGGCGTCGAGGACGTTGAGTTCGCCCTTGCTGTCGGCGAACACGACCAGTTTGGTGCCGAACGCCTCGATCGAGTGCGGCTTGCCGTCCTGGAAGTCCCGGAGGAGACCGAGGCAGTGCCAGCCGCGCGCGAAGCGGGTGGGCGCCGCAGCGGCCTCGATCATCCGGACCTCTTCGGTCTGCGGCACGTCTGTCGCGTCTGTGGTCATCTTTCCTCCGTTTGCATGTATGCGCCGGTGACACGGCTGTCGGTCCGCATGATCCGGCCGGTCGCGCCCCGGTGTGAAGGGCGTTTGTTCAGTGGATGGACACGTCGGCGCGCGGCCCGGCAGGACCCGCCGGGCAGGGTCGGTGCGACTCCACAGGAATCTCGTCCGCTGAGTGGACAGCAGCACTGTGCGCGTTCCCGAGCTACCGACCATGCTGTCGCTCAACAGATTGTGGATGTTCCCGGGCGTCGGCTTGCGTCACGTGGAGTGCGAGTGATTGGTGTGGAGGACGCATGGCGCCGTCGTTGACAGGTAGGACTGCTCTGGTCACGGGCAGCAGCAGGGGAATCGGGCGCGCGGTGGCCCAGCGCCTGGCGGCCGAGGGGGCCACCGTGGTGGTGACCGCGCGCTCTCGTGGCGTGTCGGAGTCTGTTCGGTCCGGCCGGAAGGCGGCGGTCCCGGGAAGTCTCGACGAGACCGTGTCGCTGATCGAGGAGGCCGGCGGCCGGGCCGTTGCGATCCCCGCGGATCTCGAGGACGAGCAGGCGCGAGACCAGTTGGTGGACAGAGCTGTCGACAGTGTCGGCGGCATCGACATACTGGTGAACAACGCGGGATTCGCGGACTACTCGTTGGTCGAGGAGATGGAGACCGCGACGTTCGATCGCACGGTCGATCACTACCTTCGTGTGCCTTTTGCTTTGTCGCGAGCCGCCATCCCGCACATGCGTAAGCAAGGTGCGGGATGGATCGTCAACATCGGATCCGTGACGGGGCTGGCCCCGATCCGGCCGTTCCGGGAGTACAACAAGGTCTCGGGTGACGTGATCTACGGTTCGATGAAGGCAGCCGTCCACCGCTTCACCCAGGGACTCGCAGCCGAGGTCGTCGACGCGAACATCGCGGTCAACGCGGTGGGCCCGTCGACTGCGATCATGACGCCGGGTGCCGCATCCCTGATTCCGGACGGCTACGAGACCGAGCCCGTCGAGTACCTGGCCGAGACGGTGCTGGCGATGTGCACGTTGCCTGCCGCGGAGCGAACCGGCCACGTCGCGTTCAGCCTCCACTATCCGTGGAGCCAGAACCTTCCGGTGATGACGCTGGACGGTCGAACCGAACTGCCGCGGCGGGAGCCGCCGTCCTGGGCCAACCCGAACGTCCTGCCTGCGGGCCTGTGACAAACGACCGAGGAGGACTGATGATTCGAACCGAGATCGCACCCGAGGTGGTAGCGCAGGTCGTGGCCAAGTGGTGGTTCCACTACGACGAGTGGGATCCGGAAGTGCTCCGCTCGGTGGTGACCGACGACTTCCGGTTCGTGTGCCGGAGCGATACCGGAGCCACCGACTACGAGGACTTCATCCGTGCCGACCTGCGCGGGGTGGACGCGGTCATGGCTTGGCAGGAGGATCACCGCGAGAACAGCCCGTATCCTCTGCGGCACAACGGCACGAATGTCTTCGTCACCGGGTTCGACGGCACCGAGACGTCCTTCTCCTCCTACATCTTCGTCACGAAGATCGTCGACGGGAAGCCCTTCAACTCGTCGAGCGCGATCGTGCGCGGCGGAGTGCAGGCAACTGCAGACGGTGCGCCGGCGCTCAGCCGCCTCGAGGTGATCCTCGATACGCGTGACTCCGTTCGCTATGCGGACCTGCCCGCAGAAGTTCGGCAGGGGTGAGCGCCGATCATGCCGCTCACGTCTGATGCGCAGCGGGTGATCGACGGAATCGCAGCCGACATGAGATTGCCCATGCACACCATGTCGGTGCGCGAACTGCGGGCTTCCTATGCAGCTCGGACGATCGCTCCGACCACCGAAATCCATTCCGTGCGCGATGTGCTCGTTCCGTCCGCTTCCGGTGGTGTGCCGGTGCGCGTCTACCGACCGACGGAGGAGGAGACGCTGCCGGTCGTCATGTGGCTGCACAGCGGAGGATGTGTGTTCGGAGGCCTCGACCAGAATGCCGAGTACCTCCGCAAGCTCAGCATCGCGGCAGGTGTGGTCGTCGTATCGGTCGACTACCGGCTGGCCCCGGAGCACCCGCATCCGGCGGCTCTGGAGGATTGCCGCACCGTCTGGGACTGGCTGGTGTCCGGGCCTCGGGAGGTGCCCGCGGATGTGACACGGGCGGCGATCGCCGGTGAGAGTGCCGGTGGCACACTCACCTTCGCTCTCACCCAGCAATTGAAGGACGCGGGGGCCACCATGCCTGCCGCACAGGTGAGCTTCTACGGCATGGTCGAAATGCGCGTGTCGAACCCGGAGGAAAGCAGTCTGCTCTCCTCTCCTCGGGACTGCCACTGGTTCTGGGACCTGTACGCGCCAGACCTCGAGTCGCGCCGATCGCCGGACGTGAGTCCTGGGCTGGCGTCCGATCTGACAGGGATCCCGTCGACCTTCGTCGTCACCGCGGAGGTGGACCCGATCAGGGATGCGACGGAAGAGTACGCGCAGCGACTCGCCGCAGCGGGCGTCGATGTGAACCTGGTGCGCTACGACGGCGTGATGCACGGATTCGCGACCATGCTCGGGGTTCTGCCCCAGGCCCGCAATGTCTTCGACCGCACGGTGGCATTCCTCGCCCCCATCCTGCGGAGGCCGCGCGACGGGGAGTGACCTGTCGATCGCAACACACGCCCGACCGGTACCGCCTGTCGGAGCACGAGAACAAGGAGGCGCAGTGTCCACAGCCCAAGTCAGATTCTCGACAGGCACAGCAGTCGTCACGGGTGGCGCCGCGGGGATCGGCGAGGGGTTCGTCCGACACCTTGCGGGTCTCGGCATGACGGTCGTCATCGCCGACGTCGACGAGAGCCGCGCGGCAGCTGTCGCGGCGGACGTCGAGCGATCGGGAGGCGTCGCGGAACACTACCGACTCGACGTGACGGATCCGGCCGCCGTCGACGCGATGGCGGCGGACGTCTTCGCGCGACACGGCACCGTCGAACTGCTCGTGAACAACGCGGGAGTCGAGAATGCCGGGCTCCTGTGGGAAGTCGGGGTCGAACGCTGGAAGCGCGTCATGGAGATCAATGTGGACGGTGTCTTCTACTGTCTGCGATCGTTCGTTCCTCGCATGATCGCGGCCGACGTCCCGGCGTGCATAGCCAATCTGTCTTCGGTCGGTGGTCTGAAAAGTGTTGCGGTCCAAGCTCCGTACATCACCAGCAAGCATGCCGTGCTCGCAATGACCGAGTGTCTCCATCAGGAGTTGTCTCTCGTGGACGCGCCGATCCAGGTGTCGGCGGTCCTGCCGCACTCCATTCGGAGCCGGATCTTCCTGGCCGCTCAGGAGGCTTCCCCGTGCGAGAACGAGACCGCCAACGCCGTGTTCGAGGCGATGCAGCGCGACAACGTCGAGTCCGGGCTGGACCCGGTCGAGGCAGCTGTGCACATGACGGAGGCCATCGCGCGGGGAGACTTCTGGGTGTTCTCCGACGACGAGAAGTGTGCCGAGGTGGCAGCGCAGCGAGCTGGTCAACTGGTCGGGCTGACGCCCCCACCCGATCCTCGGGAGATGCTCACACGGATGGGGATCGGGGTGAATGCGTAGTGGTACCGAGGGGTGACGGTCCCGCCCCGGTCATGCTTGCGGCTGCCGAGCAGGCAGCCGCGTTCGATGAGATTCGACGACTGTTCGCGAGCCGACTCCGGATCATGGACACCAAGCAATGGGATCTCTACGGCAGCGTGCACACGCCGGATGTCGTCAGTGAGACCTTCGGTGCCGGTAAATCGGTGGTCGGTCGCGCCGATCTCACGGATGCAATTCGGAATGTCCTGGACGGCAATGTGTTCGTGACATCGGTCCATCATGGGCACACACCTGAGATCGCTCTGACCTCGGCCACCACGGCAACCGGTATCTGGGCCATGGAGGACGAGTTGTGGTGGACCAATGGTGATTTCGAGGAACACCTCCACGGCTACGGCCACTACCACGAGGAGTACCGCAGGATCGAGGGCAGGTGGCTGATCGCTTACCGCAGGCTCACCCGGCTACGGGTGACGCATACGCCGCACTACTTCGACTATCTCTCAGCGGGCTGAAGCTCGATCACGCTGTCTTGGCCGGAGCGGTCAGGCAGACAGTGCCGCCGGTGTGGGGCATGCTCGGGTCCATCGAGCGGCCTCATTCCCCGGTGAGAGGTGCGGTCAGTGTGGATGTCGCCATGGAGATCACATTTCGTGTGAAGGTCTCGAGCGGCAGGGGCGGGCGGCGACGGTTCGCCATGTCGCGTGCTCGAATGGCCAGCATTGCCGAGATGAGGAGCAGTGTCCCTTGGATGCGCTCGTCGACGACACGAGGTGGTAGATCGTCGATACCGGCGCGCATCAGTGCGATGGTCGCTGCCAGGCTCGGATACTTCTCGACGCCGTCCATCTGTTCCGGCGTCAGCTCGTACATCGTCTGACCCAGGATGCGCAGATACCGTCGCCCGGACTCGCTCGACAGCAGTTCGGCCAAGGGGGTCACGGCGAGTTCGACAGCGTCGCGTGGATCGCGGGGGCCCGGTGTCGGCCAGCCGGACAGCAGCGTGGCGCGGCGCTCCTCGATGCGGGTGAGGTACTTCTCGCGGATCGCCTGAAGTACGCCTTCTCGGGATCCGAAGTGATAGCGCAGCGCGGATGGATTGCGTTGTCCTGCACCCGTGACGATGTCGCCGACGAGGGTCGCGCTTACACCTTGCGTAGCGAACAGCTCCTCGGCCACCTCGAGAAGTTTCTGTTTCGTCGAAACGGTCTCCTGGCCCATGCGGGCAGTGTAGCTTCCGGGAATACTACTAATAAGGAGTATTAATGCCATCGATCGAAGTGGCCCGGAAGAGACGAATCGGACGGCTCGTCGTGGCGGCGGTGACGCTGGCCGCGGTGACGGGTTCGGCTGTCGGTGCAGCCGGCGCGACGGGCAGCCTCGGAAGCGGCAGTCTGAGGGGAGGGAGCCTCGGGTCGGGAAGTGCCGACGAGAGTGGCATGTGGCCGTACGCGGATACGGGATGGGTCACGCTGCACGGCGATCCGGCCAATCGTAAGCAGCAGCTGGGGGTGAGTACGGCCGCCGAGTACACGCGCTGGACGGCCCTCGAAGGCGCGGCAGTTCTCACCGCTCCGGTGTTGCTGCCCAACGGAAACCTCGCCGTGACGACCGGTAAGGCCGAGGGCAACGCGAATCTCCATGTTCTCGACCGGCTCGGCAACACCGTGTGGGAAGCGCCCGAGTGGAGCGGCAAGAGCGGTGTCGATTCCGCCGCGATCATGTCGTCGCCCATCGTGGACGTGGACGGCAACATCTACATCGCCGACGCGGACCAGTTCTGGTCGTACACGAGCGGAGGCGATCTGCGGTGGGTGCTCGACCTGCCGATGGGACCGACGCCCAATCCTTTCGCCGCCGGATCGCGGCCGATCAATCCTTTCGTCACCGCCGTGTTCACGAAGGACGGCGGGGTGCTGGGAACGACGGCGTTCGGTCAGGTCGTCGTCGTCGATCGGGCGACCGGTGAACTGCGTGCGCCGGTCCTGCAGTTGCCGGGCACGCTGGCCAAGAGGCATACGAAGACCGCGATGTCGCCGAGCATGTGGTCCGACGGAATCATGGATCCGGAGGTTCGGGACCCCATCTTCCAGATCATCATGGGCGGAATCGTGCAGAGCGCCAACACTCCTGCCGTCGACGCGCGGACGGGGCGAGTATTCGTCGCGGCGACCGATGTCGAGGAGGACCGGGGAGCGTTGTACGGCCTGGACGTGACACCGCCGCGGGGCGGGCAGCCCGGTTCGGTGTCGATCGGCTTCGCGGCGCAGATGGGTCCGGGTAGCGGGTCGAGCCCGGTGCTGTCGCCGGACGGCGGTCTGGTCTACACGTGCGACGACGAGGGTCTGCTCTACGCCTTCGATGCGTCGACGGGGGAACAGGTGTGGAGCGCCCCGTCGAATGCGGCGGCGGCCGCGGTGACGGTGGACGCCGGCGGGGACATCTACGTCCTGACGAACCCCGGTGTCGCGTCGGCCTTCGACGAGTCCGGTGAGAAGCTCTGGGACGCAGATTTGTCGGCGGTGACTGCGGACGCTCTTCCCGTCAACGACGTGTACGGCGCGCCCATCGTGCGTGGCAACGGTAATCCCACTGTCGTGAACGGCGCCGTTCTGATCGAGGTGTACTACGGCTACGACGTTCCGGTGCAGGGCTATCCGGTGTCCGCGCCGGTGAAGGCGGCGATCGTCGAGCTCGATCCCGCGACGGGTGTCGCGCGTCGTACCGTTGCAATCGCCAGCGACAGCACCGAGGGACTACTGGCGGTCGCGCCCGACGGGCGGATGTTCTCGACCCTCGGCGCGATGACGTCGACAGCGATTGCGCCGCTTGCCGGGATGGTGAATCCGAACCTGCCGCAAGGCCTCGAGGTGATGCGCCCGCAGGGCGGTCTGGACGGCTTCCTGCCCGTGTCCTGACCGGAAACCACAGAACGGGTGTCCTGCAGTCCGGTCGGGACTGCAGGACACCTGTTCGTTCTGCGGCTACTTGCCGCGAATCGCGTCGAACACCTTGGGGTCGACGAGCGTCGAGGTGTCGCCCAGGTCGCGGCCTTCGGCGACGTCGCGCAGCAGGCGGCGCATGATCTTGCCGGAGCGGGTCTTGGGCAGTTCGGGGACGACGGTGATCTGCCGCGGCTTGGCGATCGGGGAGATTTCGGTGGAGACCTGCGTGCGTAGTTCCGCGATCAGCGCCTCGCCGGTGTTGTCGGCGCCCTCGCGGAGGATCACGAACGCGACGATGCCCTGCCCGGTCGTCTCGTCGGCGGCTCCGACGACGGCGGCCTCGGCGATCGACGGGTGCCCGACGAGTGCCGACTCCACCTCGGAGGTGGAGATGCGGTGGCCGGAGACATTCATGACGTCGTCGACGCGGCCGAGCACCCAGAGCGCGCCGTCCTCGTCGTACTTGGCGCCGTCGCCGGCGAAGTACCAGCCCTCCTGCGCGTACCGCGACCAGTAGGTGTCCTTGTAGCGCTCCATGTCGCCCCAGATGCCGCGCAGCATGGCCGGCCACGGCTGGTCGAGGACCAGGTAGCCACTGGCGCCGGCGCCGAGTTCGTGGGCCTCGTCGTCGACGATCTTCGCGGAGATGCCGGGCAGCGGGGCCATCGCAGAACCGGGCTTGGTCGCGGTGATGCCGGGCAGCGGCGAGATCATGATCGCGCCGGTCTCGGTCTGCCACCACGTGTCGACGATCGGGGCGGTGCCGCCGCCGATGACGTCGCGGAACCAGCGCCACGCCTCCGGGTTGATCGGCTCGCCCACCGAACCGAGCAGTCGGATCGACGACAGGTCGTGGGCGTCGGGGATCTCGCGACCCCACTTCATGAAGGTGCGCACCAACGTCGGGGCGGTGTAGTAGATCGTGACGCCGTACTTCTCGATGATCTGGAAGTGACGATGTTCGTCGGGGGAGTTGGGGGTGCCCTCGTAGACCACCTGCGTCACACCGTTGCTCAGCGGGCCGTAGACGATGTAGCTGTGCCCGGTGACCCAGCCGATGTCGGCGGTGCACCAGTACACGTCGCTTCCGGCCTTGTGGTCGAACACGTTGTGATGGGTGTACGACGCCTGCGTCAGGTAGCCGCCGGAGGTGTGGATGATGCCCTTGGGCTTCCCGGTCGTGCCGGACGTGTAGAGGATGAACAGCGGGTGCTCGGCGTCGAACGCCTGCGCCTCGTGTGTGTCCGACGCCTTCTCGACGGTGTCGTGCCACCACAGGTCCCGGCCGTCGGTGATGTCGACGTCGATGCCGGTTCGCTTGACCACCAACACGTTCCGCACCGATTCCGCGCCGTCGACGGCCTCGTCGACGGCCGGCTTGATCGGGGCCGCCTGGCCGCGGCGCCACTGCCCGTCGACGGTGACGACGAGCTTGGCTGCGGCGTCGTCGATGCGCGAGCGCAGCGCGGTGGCCGAGAATCCGGCGAACACGACCGAGTGGGTCAGGCCGAGTCGGGCGCACGCGAGCATCGTCACGATCGCCTCGGGGATCATCGGCATGTAGATCGCGACGCGATCGCCGGCGACGAGACCGAGGTCGGTGAAAGCGTTTGCCGCGCGGCTCACTTCGACGAGGAGGTCGTTGTAGGTGATGTCGCGGCTGTCGCCGGGCTCGCCCTCGAAGTGGATGGCGACGCGGTCACCGTTGCCGGCCAGCACGTGCCGGTCGACGCAGTTGAATGCGACGTTGAGGCTGCCGCCGACGAACCACTTCGCGACGGGCGCATCCGACCAGTCGAGGACCTCGGTCCACGGGGTGGCCCAGTCCAGCCGTCGGGCCTGGGTGTCCCAGAAGGCCAGCCGGTCGCGGTCCGCCTCGGCCTGCAACTCGGGGCCTGCGTTCGCTGCGGCCGCGAACGCCGCGCTGGGCGGGTACACCTGGGGTGCGTCGGTTGCACTGCTCGTCATCTCGGCTTGCCTTCTTTCCGGGTCGAAATCGACGGTTGTCGCACGTGTGAGGGTAGTCACACGCGGCCGGGGCCGCACGATTCGCTCCCGCGGAGCGGTCGCCGTGTGCGCCGATCGGTCGAAACGGTGCGACAGACGGTAGCTACCCGGCGCGGACGTTGCGATCGGGCCTCGAACGGGTGCCGATCCGGTCCGGAGCCGCGGGACTCCGGCGCCCGGCGCCCGTGCTGTTTATCGTCGCAGGAACCAACCGAGTGTTTCGGGAGGTGGCGGTGACTGTTCGGCGGAGCAGGGCAGCTGCGGTGGCGTCGACGCTTGTCGTGGTGCTGGTGTCGGCGCTGCTCGCGGCGTGCACCGGCACGGCGGGGCCCAGCTCGCGCACTGTGTACGCGTGGAGCGGCGAACCTCAGAACCCATTGGTCCCCACCGACACGGGCGAGAACACCGGAGGTCGGGTACTCGACGCGATCTTCGCGGGGCTCGTCTCGTACACTGCCGCCGGAGAGGTCGAGAACGAGGTGGCGCGGTCGATCGAGACGGTCGACGGCCGGCGCTACACCGTGACACTCGACGACGGCTGGACGTTCACCGACGGCACTCCGGTCACGGCGCACTCGTTCGTCGACGCGTGGAACTACGGCGCGCTGTCCACCAACGCCCAACTGCAGTCGTCGTTCTTCGACCCGATCCAGGGATACGACGAGGTGGCGGCGTCGAACCCGACGGCCACGACGATGTCCGGACTCGAGGTACTCGACGACCGGACGTTCACGATCACGCTCAAACAACCGGAGGCGGCATTCCCGAAACGCCTCGGGTTCGCCGCCTACTACCCGCTGCCGCAGTCCGCGTACGCCGACATGGCCGCGTTCGGGCAGCACCCGATCGGCAACGGCCCGTACCGGTTCGCGAGCGACGACGCGTGGCAGCACAACGTGCGCATCGACCTGACGGTGAACCCCGACTACCGGGGCCCGCGGGCGGCACGGAACGAGGGGGTCACCTTCGTGATGTACAGCAGCCTCGACACGGCGTACACCGATCTGCTGTCGAACAACCTCGACGTCCTCGACGGCGTCCCCGCCAGTGCGCTGGACACGTTCGAGGAGGATCTGCCGGGCCGCACGGTCAACCAGCCCTCCGCGACGATCGAGACGTTCACCATCCCGGAACGGTTGCCGCACTTCGGCGGTGAGGAGGGCCGGTTGCGTCGGCAGGCGATCTCGCTGGCGATCGATCGCGAGCAGATCACCGAGCGACTGTTCGCGAGCACCCGTACCCCGGCGCGCGACTTCACGAGTCCCGCCGTACCGGGCTGGACGCCGGATCTGCCGGGCTCGGCGAACCTGGACTTCGCTCCCGAGCGCGCACGCGCCTTGTGGGCGCAGGCCGACGCTCTCGCGCCGTGGAGTGGGACGTTCGCAATCGCCTACAACTCCGATGGCGGCCATCAGGACTGGGTGGACGCGGTCTGCAACAGCGTCCGCAACACGCTCGACATCGACGCCCGGGGTGCGCCGTACCCGACGTTCGCGCAGTTGCGCACCGAGGCCACCGAGCGGACCATCCGGACCGCGTTCCGCTCGGGTTGGCAGGCCGATTACCCGCAGCAGTACGGGTTCCTGGCGCAGAACTACCAGACGGGAGGTAGCTCCAACGACGGCGAGTACTCCGACCCGGAGTTCGACGCCCTGCTGCGGGCGTCGGCCGGGGCGACCGATCCGGACGAGGCGCAGCGGCTGATCGACGGGGCGCAACAGATCCTGCTGCGCGACCTGCCGGCGGTCCCGAACTGGAACCGGAACGCGTCGGGCGGCTGGTCGGAGTATGTGACCAACGTCCGGATCGGGTGGGACGGGGTGCCGCTCTACTACCTCGTCGAGAAGAGGTAGTCGTGCTCCGCTACACCGGCCGCCGTGTGCTGCAGATGATTCCGGTGTTCATCGGGGCCACCTTCCTCATCTACGCGCTGGTGTTCCTCCTTCCCGGTGATCCCGTCGCGGCGCTCGCCGGCGACCGGGCTCTCACCCCGGCGGTGACCGAGCAGTTGCGCGCCCGATACCACCTGGATCAGCCGTTCCTGGTGCAGTACCTGCTGTACCTGAAGGGCCTCCTCACCCTGGACTTCGGCACGTCGTTCTCCGGTCAGCCCGTCGGAGAGGTTCTGGCGCAGGCGTTTCCGATCACGTTGAAGCTCGCGTTCACGGCGATCGTCATCGAGACGGTGCTGGGGATCGGGGCCGGGCTGATCGCCGGCCTGCGGCAGGGCGGGGTGTTCGACGGCACCGTCCTCATCCTGAGTCTCGTGCTCATCGCGATCCCGGTGTTCGTGCTCGGATTCCTGGCGCAGTTCTTCGTCGGGATCCGGTGGGGCCTGGCGCCGCCCACCGTCGGGGCCGACACCAGCCTGTCGCGGTTGCTGCTGCCGGCGTGCGTGCTCGCGGCGGTCTCGTTCGCATACGTGCTGCGCCTGACGCGCACGTCGGTGGCGGCCACACTCTCCACCGACTTCGTGCGGACCGCGACGGCGAAGGGCCTGTCCCGGCCGCGCGTCGTGGGGGTGCACGTGCTGCGCAACTCGCTGATTCCCGTCGTGACGTTCCTGGGTGCCGACCTCGCAGCGCTGATGGGTGGCGCCGTGGTCACCGAGGGCATCTTCAACATCAACGGTGTCGGCGGCACCATCTACCAGGCCGTCATCCGCGGGGAGGCGCCGACGGTGGTGTCGTTCGTCAGCGTCCTCGTGGTGGTCTATCTGATCGCGAACCTGCTCGTCGACCTGCTGTACGCCGTCCTGGACCCGAGGATCCGCTATGTCTGAGGCGTACGGGATGTGGGGCTCGGCCTGGCGGCGGTTGCGCCGGCGCCCGATGTTCGTGCTCGCGTGCGTGATCCTGCTCGTCGTGGCCGTGATCGCGCTCTTCCCGGCGCTGTTCACGAGCGTCGACCCGCGCTACTGCAATATCGCCGACAGCCTCGCCCCGCCACGCTCGGGGCACTGGTTCGGTTTCGACCGCCAGGGGTGTGACGTGTACGCGCGCACGATCTACGGTGCCCGCCCGTCCGTCACCGTCGGGGTGTGCGTGACCGCGGCCGTGCTGGCGATCGGTGTGCTGTTCGGTGCGCTCTCGGGCTACTACGGCGGCTGGGCCGATTCGCTGTTGTCCCGCGTCACCGACATCTTCTTCGGTATCCCGCTGATCCTGGCAGCCATCGTGCTGATGCAGCTGTTCGCGCAGCGGACGATCTGGACGGTGGTGGCGGTACTCGCCCTGTTCGGCTGGCCGCAGATGGCGAGAATTGCTCGCGGAGCGGCCATCTCGGCCAAGTCGCACGACTACGTGCTCGCGGCGCGGGCGGTGGGGATGTCGAGTCCGTCGATCCTCGTCCGGCACGTGCTGCCCAACGCGCTCGCCCCGATCATCGTCGTGGCGACCATGTCGCTGGGGACGTTCATCGTCACCGAGGCGACGCTGTCGTTCCTCGGGATCGGACTGCCGTCCACCACGGTGTCGTGGGGCGGTGACATCAGCACCGCGCAGGTCACCCTGCGCCGCGGATCGGCGATCCTGTTCTATCCGGCCGGCGCGCTCGCGCTCACCGTGCTCGGTTTCGTCCTGCTCGGGGACGCCCTGCGCGACGCCCTGGATCCGACGCGAGCGAGACACCGATGACCGCGCCGCTGCTCACGTTGGACGGGCTCGAGGTGACCTTCGGGACCGGCCCGACCGCGGTCCGTGCGGTCCGCGGCGTCGACCTGTCGGTGGGGCGCGGACAGACCGTCGCGATCGTGGGCGAGTCCGGTTCGGGAAAGTCGACACTCGCGCACGCGCTCATCGGGCTGCTGCCCGGCGGTGGCCGGGTGACGGGCGGCCGCATCGGGTTCGAGGGGCGCGACCTGACGCACGCGTCGGAGCGGGCGTTCGTCGAAATCCGCGGGAGTGGAATCGGGTTCGTGCCCCAGGATCCTGCGACCAATCTCGACCCGGTGTGGAAGATCGGGTTCCAGGTGCGCGAGGCGTTGACGGCCAACGGGATCGTCAAGGGCCGGGCCGCCCACCGGCGGGCGAACGAACTGCTCGCGGAGGCCGGACTCGACGACGCCGAGGCGCGCTCCGGCCGCTACCCGCACGAATTCTCCGGCGGGATGCGTCAGCGGGTCCTCATCGCCGTCGGGCTGGCCGCCCGCCCACGCCTGCTGATCGCCGACGAACCGACGTCGGCGCTGGACGTGACCGTCCAACAGCGTGTCCTCGACCATCTCGAACGCCTGACGGACGACCTGGGGACGGCGCTGCTGCTCATCACGCACGATCTCGGTGTCGCCGCCGAACGCGCCGAACACGTGGTCGTCATGCACGACGGCAGGGTTGTCGAATCCGGTTCGCCGGAGGCGATTCTCACTGCCCCCGAGCATCCGTACACCCGGCGGCTCGTCGCGGCGGCCCCGTCCCTCGGCACCGCCCGTGCTCGGCCGGCGGGATCCGTGCCGGCCGGCACGCGGCCGCTCCTCGTCGTCGACAGCCTGCGAAAGGTGTTTCACAGCAGACGCGCCGAGGTCACGGCCGTCGACGACGTCTCGTTCACCGTGGATCGCGGCACCACCACCGCGATCGTCGGTGAGTCCGGTTCGGGCAAGACCACGGTCTCGCGGATGATTCTGGGACTGCTGAGGCCCGACGCCGGGTCGGTGCTGTTCGACGGCACCGACCCCGCCGAGCTCGGCCGCGGCGAGAAGGCGTTCCGGCGCCGTGTCCAACCGGTCTTCCAGGACCCCTACGGCAGCCTCGATCCCACCTACTCGGTGTTCCGGATCGTCGAGGAGCCGCTGCGGGTGCACCGGATCGGCGACCGCGGCGAGCGGACCCGGCGGGTTCGTGAGCTGCTCGACCGCGTCGCACTGCCTGCCGATCTGTCGCGCCGCTTCCCGGCCGAGTTGTCCGGCGGGCAACGGCAGCGGGTCGCGATCGCCCGCGCCCTCGCCCTCGCGCCGGAACTGTTGGTGTGCGACGAGGCGGTCTCGGCCCTCGACGTCGTGGTCCAGGACCAGATCCTGCGCCTGCTCGACGACCTGCAGCGCGACCTGGGCCTGACATACGTGTTCGTCAGCCACGACCTGGCGGTGGTCCGGCGGATCGCCGATCGTGTGGTGGTCATGCACGGCGGTCGGGTCGTGGAGGAGGCGGCCGCCGAGGACGTCTTCGAGCATCCCGCGCACGACTACACACGACGTCTGCTCGACGCCGTACCGGCCGGGCGTCGACGACGAAGAGGCGGGTAGCGTCTGACGACGTGACTGATCCCTTGCAGCCGCTGCTGGACCTCCCGGGTGTCGTCGACGCTGCGGACCGCGCGCGCGATGCACTCGGCGAGGTGCATCGCCACCGGACCAACCGCCGGGACTGGCCCAAGACGGCCACCGAGGCCTCCGTTCGCGCGGCCCGTGCGTCGGCGTCCATCGACGGTGGCTCCACCGAACTGCCGGTGCCGGGAACGGTCGGCGATCCGGTGCTGTCGGGTGCGCTGCGGGTCGCGCAGGCGCTGGACGGGGAAGCGCTCACCGTCATCCTGCCGACGTGGCAGCGGGCGCCGCTGCAGGCTCTGGCCCGGTTGCATCTGCTCGCCGCGGCCGATCTGGTCGACGATGCCGCGACGCTGGGGCGCCCGCGGACCGACCCCGGTGTCGGTGAGCGACTCGACATGCTGGCGCAGTTGGTGACGGGCGGGACGAACGCGCCGGCACCGGTGTTGGCGGCGGTCGTGCACGGGGAACTTCTGGCGCTGCGCCCGTTCGGGGTGGCCGACGGCATCGTGGCCCGTGCGGCATCCCGACTGGTTGCCACGTCGACGGGGTTGGACCCGCACAATCTGGGTGTGCCCGAGGTGAGTTGGATGCGCCGCGCCCCCGCCTACCGGGATGGCATCGCGGGATTCGAGTCCGGCACGGCCGAGGGCGTCGGCAGCTGGGTGATCCTGTGCTGTGGTGCCCTGGAAGCCGGTGCCCGCGAGGCGATGTCGATCGCGGACGCCGCCGCGGCCGGCTGAGCGTGCGGCCGGCGCGGGCGAGACGAGTGCCCCCGCCCATGCGAAGCGGGTGGTGCCACCGACCGTGGTCGGCGTCGCCACCCGCTAGCACGGATTCCGGGTTACCAAGCGTGCAAGGTGGGTTGTGTGTCAACGGCCTCGGCGTGGGCTCGGGCGGTGCCGGGTCGTCCCTGCAACGCGTGCAGGGTCCTTACCGTCAGTCATCCGAGTCACGCAAGCCCACAACGCTTCTGCCCTTATAGTGGCTTGTGCTCCGCGTGGGTACCTGGTGTCCGTGCTGGGAAGTCCGTTCGGGGAATCGGTCCTTCTCTTCCGGATCGATTCTGGCTTTCCGGCCTTCCGTAACTCCTTTGTACCCTGTGCTCCGAGCCACTTCAAGTGGCAATTTTCCTTTGTGGCAGACGCGGGTTCAGCGTTTGCGGCGGCGTATCCCGTAAGTGAAGGCTCCGGCGACCGCGGCGCTCGACAGTACGGCTGCCGCGGCGGTGACCGTCGACCGCGAGGGAGATTGCAGGCGGGCGCGCAGAGAGACGGGGTTGGAGAAAGACAATACGGGCCAACCATTTTCGGTGGCGGCGCGACGGAGGCCCCGGTCGGGGTTGACTGCGGTGGGGTGGCCGACGGCCTCGAGCATCGGCAGGTCCGTCACGGAATCGGAGTAGGCGTAGCACTGGGAGAGGTCGTAACCCTCGCGCGCGGCGAGTTCACGCATCGCCTCGACCTTGCCGTCGCCGTAGCAGTAGAACTCCACGTCGCCGGCGTACCGTCCGTCCTCGACCACCATGCGCGTCGCGCAGCTGTGGGACGCGCCGAGGGCGGCGGCGATGGGGGTGACGACCTCCTCTCCGGACGCCGAGACGATCACGACGTCGTGGCCGCGCAGCTTGTGGTCGGCGATGAGGTCCGCGGCCTCCGCGTAGACCAGCGGATCGACGATGTCGTGCAGTGTCTCGGCGACGATCGCACGGATCTGTTCGACGTCCCAGCCGGCCGTCATGTTCGTCAGGTGGCTCCGCATCCGCTCCATCTGGTCGTGGTCGGCGCCGGAGAGGATGAAGAGGAACTGCGCGTAGCTGCTCTGCAGAACCGACCGCCGGGTGATCAGTCCCTGCGCGAAGAACGGCTTGCTGAACGCCAGGGCGCTGGACTTGGCGATGATCGTCTTGTCCAGGTCGAAGAACGCGGCGATGCGGCCGCGTCGGGTGAGGTCGCTCGGGTGGGCGGTCACCTGACCAAGAATAGGGGAGAGACCTCGTCTTCGGCCCGGTACCGCGGACCGGACGTTCCCGGCTATCCGGGCGAATTCGGGCGAGCGTCGAACTTGCAATTATTCCTGGACCTAGGTGTAGTATTGCTTCTACCTGGACGCGATCCAGGCGTGTTCAGCCCGACCCCCCGGGGCTGAACTCTGACGACCCCCGCCTCCTCCCCCCCTGGCGGGGGTCGTCCCATATCTTGGCCCGGATATCCCGATACGCCCGGATATCTCGACGTGCCGCCTTCTCCGACGAATCAGCGCTCCCGGTTTCGGCGTCGCGCAGAACTGGTACGAACGTACGACAATTCATCCACAGCCCCCTTAGCTGTCCACATTCGCCGGATCCGTCGCCTCGAGAGCGCCCGGATGCCACAGGCTGACGACCATGACCTCCGAATCTCGTGCCGTCCCCTCTCTCGAATGTCCCGGGGTGCTCGCCGTCGTCGCCGAGCGGGCCGTCGCCGAGAGTCTGCGGTCCGTCGCGGCTGCGACCGATCAATCGTTTGTCCAGGAGACGGCACCGATCGGGCGCAGCGTGTGGATGTCGGCGGACCTCGTGGTACTCGACGCCGCCGCGGCACGTGAGTGCGGCGCGCGGCTGCCGCGCCGCGACCGTGTGGTGGTCGTCTGCGCGGGTACGCCCGCGATCGCGGACTGGCAGGCTGCGGCGGAGGTGGGTGCCGACCGCGTCGTGGGACTCCCCGAGGGCGAGGGCATGCTGGTTGCCGTCTTCGCCGAACGCAACACTCGACGGGAAGCGGGTGGCGCGGTCGTATCCGTCGTCGCGGGGACGGGTGGCGCGGGGGCCTCGACACTGGCCGCGGCCATCGCTCTCACTGCCGCCCGGGCCGGAAAGGCCGACGCGGCGCCGGGGGTGCTGCTGCTCGACGCGGATCCCCTCGGGAGCGGACTGGACCTGCTGCTGGGAGTGGAGGGCACCCCGGGGCTGCGTTGGTCCGGCCTCTCCGTCGAGGGCGGACGGGTGCTCGCGGATGCGCTGCATGCCGCGCTTCCCTCACGGGCCGGGGTCAGCGTCATCGCGTGCGATCGCGGTAGCCGGACGGGTGGTCTCACACCCGCGGCGGCGACGGCCGTCGCCGAAGCCGGCCGCCGAGCCGGAAGCCTCGTCGTGTGCGATGTCGCCAGGTACCCCGGCGAGGTCGGCGCCAGCCTCGTCGAGCTCGCAGACCTCGTCGTCGTGGTGGTTCCCGCGACCGTGCGCGGCGGCGTTTCCTCCGCGCGGGTGCTGTCGTGGATCGGTGAGCGGAACCCGCACCGCGGCATCGTGGTTCGAGGTCCCGCACCCGGCGGACTGGGCGCTGCGGACCTCGCCGCGATCCTGGACGCGCCGGTGATCGCGGTGATGCGACCGGCTCCGCGCCTCGACGTCGAACTCGAACGGGGCGGGCTCGACCCGGGACGACGCTCGCCGCTGGCTGCGGCGGCGGGCTCGGTGCTCGACGTGCTCGCGGCGCGCCCCCGCTCCGGGCGGTGGGCGGCATGAGCGCGCTGTTCTCGACGGAGTTGCTCGACCGGGTGCGCGAGCGTCTCGCTGCCACGGACGGCGATCCCACGCCGGCGACCGTCGCCGCGGCCATCCGCTCCGAATCGGGAGGCGTGCTCGGGGACACCGACCTGCTCGCCGCGCTGCGGGTGCTGCAGACCGAACTGACCGGCGCCGGCCCGCTCGAGGCGCTGCTCGCCGAACCGGGCGTCACCGACGTCCTGGTCACCGCCCCCGACGAGGTGTGGGTGGACCGGGGCGCCGGGCTCGAACGGGCCGACGTGATCTTCGCGGATGAGGCCGCGGTGCGCCGGCTCGCGCAGCGGCTCGCGTTGTCGGCCGGACGACGCCTCGACGATGCGCAGCCGTGGGTCGACGGCCGGCTCCCCGCGGTCGGGCACGGGGACTTCGGTGTCCGCCTGCACGCGGTGCTCGCCCCCGTCGCGCAGGCGGGGACCTGCCTGTCGCTGCGCGTGCTGCGGCAGGCCACTCAGGGTTTCGACGAGCTCGCCGCGTCTGGTGCGCTGCCCCGCGACGCGCGGGCCCTGCTCGACCGCATCGTGCGAGCACGCTTGGCGTTTCTGGTGACCGGTGGAACCGGTGCCGGGAAGACGACGATGTTGGCGGCCCTGCTCGGCCGGGTCGATCCGGGCGAACGGATCGTGTGTGTCGAGGACGCGGCCGAGCTGGCCCCGGGGCATCCGCACGTGGTGCGTCTGGTCGCCCGCGTGGCCAATGTCGAGGGCGTCGGCGCGGTGACGGTGCGCGACCTCGTCCGGCAGTCGCTGCGCATGCGCCCCGACCGCATCGTCGTCGGAGAGGTGCGCGGTGCCGAGGTCATCGACCTGCTCACGGCGCTCAACACCGGTCACGACGGGGGCGCGGGTACGGTGCACGCCAACTCGCCGCGCGAGCTCCCGGCCCGGCTCGAGGCACTCGCCGCACTCGGCGGGCTCGACCGGGCCGCGCTGCACAGTCAGTTGGCGGCCGCGGTCCAGGTCGTGCTGCACGTCGAGCGTGACGGCGGGGGGCGTCGGCGTCTCACGGAGATCGCGGTGCTCCGACGCGACGCCGTGGGAACGGTGGAGGTGACGCCCGCCTGGACGTGGCGTGGGGGAGCGCATCCGGCGGCGGAAGTCCTGCAGGACATGCTGGTTCGAAGAGGCGCCTCGTGAGCGCCGTGGCACTGGCGCTCGCCGCTGCGCTCCTGGTCGTGCCGGACCGGGGCGCGCGAGCCCGGCTGCGGTCCGTACTGCCCCCGAGCGGTGGGAGTGGATCGTCCGGTCGACTGACGTGGCGTCGATTGTCGCCGTCCGACGCGACTTTCGCGGTGTGCGTGCCGCTCGCGATCGTGGGGGCGCTGGGCCCCGCGATCGCGGCGGTGGTCGTGGTCGCGACCGCGCGGCGTCGGCACCGGCGGCGCACCGAGGCCGCACTCCGGGCTCGCGAGCGCGCCCAGGTGCTGGTCGGGCTCGAGGCCGTGATCGGTGAACTCGGTGTCGGCGGTCATCCCGCGGTCGCGTGCGACGTCGCCGCGCAGGAGTGCCGCGGTGACGCGTCGTCGGCGCTGCGCACCGCCGCGGGGCGAGCGCGTCTGGGCGGGTCGGCGGCCGGAGGCCTGGCCCTGCCCGGCAGCGTCGTCGCCGATGAGCTCTCCCGGCTGGCCGAGGCGTGGTCGGTGGCCGAATCGCGGGGACTCCCGCTCGCCGACCTGCTGCAGGCGGCACGTTCGGACCTGCAGGGTCGCAGTAGGTTCCGTGCTCGCGCCGACGCCGGGCTCGCGGGCGCCCGGGCCACTGCCGCGGTTCTCGCGGGGCTGCCGGTGCTCGGGATCGGTCTGGGACAGCTCATGGGTGCGGCGCCCGTGCGGGTACTTGCCGGCGGCGGCCTCGGCAGTGCGTTGTTGGTGGCCGGAACCGTGTTGGTCGCGCTCGGCTTGGCGTGGACCGACCGCATCGTGGACCGGGCGGTGCCGTGATGTGGATGTCGGCGCTCATGCTGGCCGCGGCGGTCTCGGTCGTGCCGGGGACCGATCGCCTGCGACGCCGCCTGCGTGCCGCCGCGGGACCGGTCGACGCGATCGTCGGCACCGAGCGCGCCGCGCCGGATGCGTCGCCGGGTCCTCCGGATCCGCTCGCCGTCGCGGGCACGTTCGACCTCCTGGCCGCGTGCCTCAAGGCGGGCCTTCCCCTGGCCGACGCCGTTGCCGCGGTCGCGGTCTCGGCGCCGGACCCCTTGCGGGAGTCGCTGCGGCGCACCGCGGACCGGCTCGCCCTCGGTGCGGATCCGGCGACGGCGTGGGACGTCGTGGCGTCGGAGCCCGCCACCGAGGCGTTGGCGCGGATGGCCCGACGGTCCGCTCGTTCGGGCGCCGCGCTGTCGTCGGCGATGGTCGAGCTGGCGACACAGCAGCGAACCGAGGCCGAGGATCGCGCGATCGCCGCCGTCGAGAAGGCCGGTGTACTGATCGGCGGGCCGTTGGGGCTGTGCTTCCTGCCCGCCTTCGTGTGCCTGGGCATCGTCCCGGTGGTGATCGGGCTGGCAGGTCGGGTGCTCGAGGGCGGGTTGCTCTGAGTGAATTCGAAAGTCTCCGGCACGGACAAGCCGCGCCGGTATCGATGGAGGGGGAAAGCAATGTGGTCGAGGATGTTTCGAGGGGTTCAGGTCCGGATCATGACGGCCGCCGCGGGCGACGACGGCATGTCGACGGCCGAGTACGCGATCGGCACCATTGCGGCCGCGGCGTTCGGTGCGGTGCTGTACACGGTGGTCACCGGCGATTCGATCGTGTCGGCGCTGACGGGCATCATCGACAAGGCGCTCGCCACGGCGGTGTGACGAAATGCCCCGGCGCGCGCGGTGACACGGGCGCGGTCACGGTGGAGGCGGCGATCGCGATCGCGTCCATCGTGACTGTCGTGGTGCTCTGCATCGGGGCGATCGTGGCCGTGTCCACTCAGGTGCGGTGCATCGATGCCGCGCGCGAGGCGGCCCGACTCGCTGCTCGCGACGACCGCACCAACGCGGTCGTCGCGGCGGGCCGGGTGGCCCCGACCGGCGCGGAGATCGCGATCCGGGACGACGGCGCGTTCGTCGTCGCGACCGTGCGCGCGCGGGCGACGCTGTTCCCGCTGGTCGAACTGTCCGCGGAGGCGGTGGCCGTGAAGGAACCGGACCAGGAGAGCGGATGAGGTCGAAGTCGTTGCTGCGGGATGAGTCCGGCGGCGCGACGGTGCTCGCGTGTTTCGTGCTGGCGGCACTGGTCGTCGTCACGGCGGCCCTCGTGCACCTGGGTGGTGTCGTCGTCAACCGGCACCGGGCGCAGGCCGCGGCCGACCTCGCGGCCCTCGCCGCTGCCTACGCGCTCGACGGTGGGGACGAATCCGCCTGCGCGGCGGCGTCGTCGATCGTGGATCGGATGCGGGTCGAACTCGCGGGCTGCTCGGTCGAGGGCTGGCAGGTCGTCGTATCGACGACGGCGTCGACGGGTTCGGGGGTGCTGCCGATCGGTCCGGCCCGAGCCGTTGCCCGGGCCGGCCCCGTCGAATGACCTCTCAGACCGAGGGGTCCGACGGGGTCACCGCGTCCAGGATCGCGGTCAGGACCCGCACCGCGCCGTCTTTGTCGAGCGGATGGTTGCCGTTGCCGCACTTGGGGGAGTGCACGCACGACGGGCACCCGGTGGCGCACTCGCACGCGTCGATCGCGTCCCGCGTCGCACCGAGCCAACGGCCCAGTTCGTCGTGGCCGCGGTCGGCGAACCCGGCGCCACCGGGGTGGCCGTCGTAGACGAACACGGTGGGCAGGCCGGTGTCCGGGTGCAGTGCGGTCGAGACGCCGCCGATGTCGCCGCGGTCGCAGGTCGCGACGAGCGGGAGCAGGCCGATGGCGGCGTGCTCGGCGGCGTGCAGCGCGCCCGGGATCCGGTCCGCTCCGATGCCGTGTTCCTCGAGCAGTTCCGGCGTGATCGTGTACATCACCGCGCGGGTGCGGAGCGTCTGCGCCGGCATGTCGAGTTCCACCGCGTCGAGCACCTCACCCGACGACAGCCGGCGCAGGTAGCCCACCACCTGATGGGTCACCTCCACCTGCACCAGCGCGACGCCGACGTCGCCGTACCGCTTGTGTTCGGCGACGTCGGCGATCGCGATGTCGGTGACCTCGCGGGCCGAGGTGGTCCAGTCCGGTTCCTCCGGGTGGACGAGCGCGAGACCGTCCTCCAAATCGAGATGGTCCACGACGAACGATTCGCCCTGGTGGATGTGCACCGCGCCGGGGTGGGCGGTGGCCGGTGCCCGCCCGGCGTCGACGGTGCCCAGGAGGCGCCCGGACTCGCCGTCGACGATCGCGATCTGGGTTCCGATGCCACCCCGGATGTCGATCGAACTGTGCGGATCCGACTCGGCGGTGACGAACCAACCGCGTGCGCGGCGTCGGATCAGCCCCTGTGCCGCAAGCTCGGTCAGCACCTCGGTGCCGCCGAAGTCGGCCACCTCGGCGTCGGACAGCGGCAGTTCGAGCGCCGCACACAGCAACTGCGGCCCCAGCACGTACGGGTTCGTCGGGTCGGTGACGGTCGCCTCGACGGGACGGTCGAGCAGCGCCGACGGGTGGTGCACGAGGTACGTGTCGAGCGGGTCGTCGCGCGCGACGAGCACCACCAGCGAGCCCTGGCCGCGCCGACCCGATCGACCGGCCTGCTGCCAGAACGACGCGACGGTCCCCGGGAAGCCGGCCACGACGACGGCGTCGAGTCCGGCGATGTCCACGCCCAACTCCAGCGCATTGGTCGTCGCCACCCCGAGGAGCCGGCCGTCGGCGAGGCCGGCTTCGAGTTCGCGGCGGTCCTCCGCGAGGTAGCCGGCGCGGTAGGCGGCGACGCGGCCGGGCAGGTCGGGGTCGACCTCGGCCAGGGCCCGCCGTGCGCCGATCGCGGTCAGTTCGGCGCCGCGCCGGGACCGGACGAACGTCAACGTCCGGGCGCCCTCGACCAGCAGGTCCGCCATGATGCGCGACGCCTCCGACCCCGCTGCGCGTCGGACGGGTGCGCCGTTCTCCCCGGTGACCGAGGGGAGCAGTGGGGGCTCCCACAGCGCGATCGTGCGGGGGCCGTGCGGTGAGCCGTCCTCGGTGACCTGCGCACACGGCGCGCCGACCAGCCGGGACGCGGCCGCCCCGGGGTCGGCGGTGGTCGCGCTGGCGAGCACGAACACCGGGTGCGCGCCGTAACGGGCCGCGATGCGGCGGAGCCGCCGCAGAACCAGCGCGACGTTCGATCCGAACACTCCGCGATACGAGTGGCACTCGTCGACCACGACGTAGCGGAGGTTGCGCAGCAGGTGCGCCCACCGCTGGTGCGATCGCAGGATTCCGATGTGGAGCATGTCGGGATTGGTGAAGATCCAGCGCGAGTTCGCGCGGGCCCACTGCCGGAGTTCTACGGAGGTGTCGCCGTCGAACAGGCTCGGGTGGATCGACCGCAGCTCCGGCTCGGACTCGGTGAGCGTGGCCGTGGCACGCAGTTGGTCGGCGCCGAGCGCCTTGGTCGGCGACAGATACAGCGCCGTTCCGCGGGAGTCACCGGCGAGCGCGGTGAGAACGGGAAGTTGGTACGCGAGCGACTTGCCCGACGCGGTTCCGGTCGCGACGACGACGTGCTCGCCCGCGGCTGCGATGGAGGCGGCGTCGGCCTGGTGGCTCCACGGCTGCGGGATGCCGGCCGCGCGAAGCGCCCGAACCACGGCCGGGTCCGCCCATTCCGGCCAATCGGAGTAGCGGGACACGCGCGGCGGGAGTTCCGCGGTGAAGGTGAGGGGGTGCTCACCGGCCGGGGTACCCGCGAGTATCCGGTCGAGAAGCATCCGACCGAATGAGTCGTCGCCGTTTCCGTCGGCTCGACGGGGATGGGGCGAGGGATTCACGGGGCCTCTCCGAAATCTCGTCGGTGGTGCGTTCTGGGTGCCTGCTATGCGCTGGACCTGCGGTTTCGATCCTATCGACGGCCTGTCGGGAATATCCGTGAGGGGTGTACCGCAGAGTAGCCGGAGTGGCACTGCGTGCAAGATCAACTATTTGCAGTTTTTGTTCGTCTTTCGACTGTTGCGGGCGGGTCGGACGTGGTTGACTATGACCTGGTCGCAGCTTCTGTGTTCGTTTACACGCCCGCAGGATCGATGTTGCGAGCGCGGTGCTTATGCGTTCCTGAGGGGGAATCGAGAAAGTACAGCGGTCGGAACCGGCCCGGTGGACCGGAAGTGCTGTCCATCGAATCCGGTGTAAGAAAGAGAAGGAAAAGCATGGCACAGGGCACTGTGAAGTGGTTCAACGCGGAAAAGGGCTTCGGCTTCATCGCTCCCGAGGACGGCTCCGCTGACGTCTTCGTCCACTACTCCGAGATTCAGGGCAGCGGCTTCCGCACCCTGGAAGAGAACCAGCGCGTCGAGTTCGAGGTCGGCCAGGGCACCAAGGGCCCGCAGGCCACCGGCGTTCGCGCTATCTGATTCGTTCACCAGCTGAACGTCAGAACTGAACGACAGGCAGACATGGTCGTCACGACCATTGCCTGACGTCGTCCCCCGTTGCCGAATCGGCAGCGGGGGACGACTGCGTTGAGGGGCGTGCGCTCCGGGCGTCGCCGCAGTGCTCCCCGGTGCAGATGCGCGAAGAGCGCGAACAACGCGAATTCGTGGCCTAGTGTCCACTTGTGGCCCAGCTGTCGTTCTTCTCCGCCGAGTCGATGCCCCCTGCGGTGACCGATCTCGGTGGACTGCTCGCGGCTCAGGGGCAGGTGGCCGTCTCGAAGGACGGCGCTCGGGTGTCCGTCGTCGTCGACAGCCTGTGGCGGGCCGAAGCGATCGCCACGCTGATGGCCGAGGCGGATCTCGAACCCGAGATCGGCAGTTCGGAAGAAGGGCGGCCGCTCGTCCGGACGGCGTCGGTTCCGCATCTGACCGATCTCGCCGCCCGATGGACTCGGGGAGCGGTCAAATCCGTACCCGCGGGCTGGGTTCCCGGCGCCCGTGAGCAACGGGCGTGGGTCCTGGCGGCCGGACGGGTCGAAGCCGACGGCCAGCGCTATCTGCTCGGGCTGGACCCGCACGCGCCGGACACGCATGTTGTCCTGGCCCAGTCCCTCATGCGGGCCGGCGTCGCTCCGACAATTGTCGGAATCCGAGGGTCCACGCCTGGATTACGCATTTCGGGGAGAAGGCGCCTGATGCACCTCGCCGAGAATATCGGCGAAGCACCCGATGATCCCGACGCTCGCCGCAACTGGCCGCACATTTGAGCGAACGGACCGGGACGGATCTACGTACTCGGCTTCCCGGTGTGACACCCTGTTACTGACCGGACCCGGTATAACGGGGTCGGAGGCGAGATTCGCATCAGGTGCACACGGTGGCACTGATCGAGCAGGAAGGTGCGGACAACAGGTGGCATCACGGGAGAAGAGCACGGCGGACGGAGCGTCCGGCACGCGCCGCCTCGTCATCGTCGAGTCACCGACGAAGGCCAAGAAGATCGCGCCCTACCTCGGCAAGAATTACGTCGTGGAGGCGTCGGTCGGCCACATTCGTGACCTTCCGCGAGGCGCTGCGGACGTGCCCGCGAAGTACAAGGGCGAGCCGTGGGCCCGTCTCGGTGTGAACGTCGACCACGACTTCGAGCCGCTGTACGTCGTCAGCCCGGAGAAGAAGTCGAAGGTCACGGAGCTCAAGAGTCTCCTCAAGGACGCCGACGAGCTGTACCTCGCCACCGACCCCGACCGCGAGGGCGAGGCCATCGCCTGGCACCTCCTCGAGACGCTCAAGCCCAAGGTCCCGGTTCGCCGGATGGTCTTCCACGAGATCACCGAGCCTGCGATCCGCGCGGCCGCCGAGGACACCCGCGACCTCGACAACGACCTGGTCGACGCGCAGGAGACCCGTCGCATCCTCGACCGGCTCTACGGCTACGAGGTCAGCCCGGTGCTGTGGAAGAAGGTCATGCCGAAGCTGTCGGCGGGCCGCGTGCAGTCCGTCGCGACGCGCGTCATCGTGCAGCGCGAGCGTGAGCGCATGGCGTTCCGTTCGGCGGAGTACTGGGACATCTCGGCCACACTCGACGCCGGCGCCGACGCCAGCCCCCGCGCCTTCGGTGCGCGTCTCGTGTCGGTCGACGGCTCCCGGGTCGCGGTCGGACGCGACTTCGGCCCCGACGGCAAGCTCAAGTCCACCGGTGTCACGGTCATCGACGAGGCGTATGCCCGCCGGCTCGCCGAGGCCCTCGAGGGTGTCGACCTGGTCGTCTCTTCGGCCGAGGACAAGCCGTACACCCGCAAGCCGTACGCGCCGTTCATGACGTCGACGCTGCAGCAGGAGGCTGCGCGCAAGCTGCGCTTCTCGTCGGAGCGCACCATGCGGGTGGCGCAGCGTCTGTACGAGAACGGCTACATCACCTACATGCGAACCGACTCGACCACGCTGTCGCAGTCGGCGATCGCCGCGGCCCGCGCCCAGGCCACCGAGCTGTACGGCGCCGAGTACGTGCACGCCACCCCGCGCCAGTACACCCGCAAGGTGAAGAACGCGCAGGAGGCTCACGAGGCGATCCGCCCCGCCGGCGACGTCTTCCAGACGCCGGGCCAGCTGCATTCGCGCCTCGAGAACGACGAGTACCGCCTGTACGAGCTGATCTGGCAGCGCACCGTCGCCTCTCAGATGGCCGACGCCCGCGGCACCACCCTGACGCTGCGGATCACCGGCACCGCCGGCACCGGCGAGGAGTGCACGTTCTCGGCGTCCGGCCGCACCATCACGTTCCCCGGCTTCCTCAAGGCGTACGTCGAGAGCGTCGACGAGGAGGCCGGCGGCCAGTCCGACGACGCCGAGTCGCGGCTGCCGGTGTTGACGCAGGGCCAGGAGGTGACCGCCACCAAGCTCGATCCGGACGGCCACGCCACCAACCCGCCGGCCCGCTACACCGAGGCGAGCCTCATCAAGGCCCTCGAAGAGCTCGGCATCGGTCGTCCGTCGACGTACTCGTCGATCATCAAGACCATCCTCGACCGTGGTTACGTCTACAAGCGCGGCAGTGCGCTCGTTCCGTCGTGGGTCGCGTTCGCAGTGATCGGTCTGCTCGAGACGCACTTCGGCCGACTCGTCGACTTCGACTTCACGGCCGCGATGGAGGACGATCTCGACGAGATCGCCGGCGGCCGGGAACAGCGCGGCAACTGGTTGTCGAGCTTCTACTTCGGCGACGCGGCGGCGGCGGACGACTCGATCGCGCGCGCCGGTGGCCTGAAGAAGATGGTCGGCCAGAACCTCGAGGACATCGACGCCCGCGAGATCAACTCGATCCGCCTGTTCGACGACGCCGAGGGCCGCGAGGTCCACGTGCGGGTCGGACGCTTCGGTCCGTACCTCGAGCGGATGGTCCAGAACCCCGACGATCCCGACGGCGACCTCGTCTCGCAGCGCGCGAACCTGCCCGACGACCTGCCGCCGGACGAACTCACGCCCGAGTATGCGGAGAAGCTGTTCTCGACGCCGCAGGAGGGACGGAAGCTGGGTGTCGACCCGCTGACCGGCCACGAGATCGTCGCGAAGGAAGGCCGTTTCGGCCCGTACGTCACCGAGATTCTGCCCGAACCGGCACCCGAGCCGGAGCCGGACATCGTGCCGGTCGAGGCGCAGGCCGACGGCACCACCAAGACGAAGGCCGTCAAGAAGGCGCCGGCGAAGAAGGCCGCAAAGAAGGCGGCCGGTCCCAAGCCGCGCACCGGATCGCTGCTCAAGTCGATGGACCTGGCCACGGTCACGCTCGAGGACGCCCTCAAGCTGCTGTCGCTGCCGCGCGTGGTGGGTATCGATCCCGAGTCGAAGGAAGAGATCACCGCGCAGAACGGTCGTTACGGTCCGTATCTGAAGAAGGGCACCGATTCCCGTTCGTTGGAGAACGAGGATCAGATGTTCACGGTGACCCTCGAGGACGCGCTGAAGATCTACGCCGAGCCCAAGCGTCGGGGACGTCAGGCCTCGGCGGCCGCGCCGCTGCGGGAACTCGGCAACGACGCCGCTACCGGTAAGCCGATGGTCATCAAGGACGGCCGGTTCGGACCGTACGTCACCGACGGCGAGACCAACGCGAGCCTGCGGAAGGGCGACGAGGTCGAGTCGATCACCGACGAGCGCGCGTCCGAACTCCTCGCCGACCGTCGCGCTCGCGGCCCGGTGAAGAAGAAGGCAGCCGCGAAGAAGGCGCCGGCCAAGAAGGCAGCCGCGAAGAAGACCGCAGCCAAGAAGGCGCCGGCCAAGAAGGCTGCGGCGAAGAAGTCGTGAGCGGTCGCGCCGTCGCCGTCGGCGGGGACAGTTAGGCTCGGCGCGTGGCGGGTGTTTTCGATCGACTGGTCGGCCAGGAGCATGTCGAGGCCGAACTGACGGCTGCTGCGACCGCGGCCCGCGGCGGCGACGCGGGTTCGCGGATGACGCACTCGTGGCTGTTCACCGGGCCGCCCGGGTCGGGGCGTTCGGTGGCCGCGGTGTGCTTCGCCGCGGCACTGCAGTGCACGTCCGACGGCGTCCCGGGTTGCGGGCAGTGCCAGGCCTGCACGACGACGATGGCCGGCACGCATGGAGATGTTCGCCGTGTCGTGCCCGAGGGCCTGAGCATCAGTGTCAGCGAGATGCGCGGCATCGTGCAGACCGCGTCGCGGCGACCCAGCACCGGTCGCTGGCAGGTCGTCGTCGTCGAGGACGCCGACCGTCTCACCGAGGGAGCCGCCAACGCGCTGCTCAAGGTCGTCGAGGAGCCGCCGGAGCGGACGGTGTTCCTCCTGTGTGCGCCGTCCGTGGATCCGCAGGACATCTCCGTGACCCTGCGCTCGCGGTGTCGGCACATTCCGTTGGTGACGCCGAGCGTGGATGCAATCGCGCAGGTGCTGCGGGAGCGCGATCATCTCGATGCCGAGACCGCGGACTGGGCGGCCTCGGTCTGCGGCGGTCACGTCGGACGGGCCCGGCGTCTCGCGCGGGACGGGGACGCACGAAGCCGACGCAAGCGCGCCCTGGCGCTCGCGGGCGCGGCGCTCCGGCCGGGAACCGCCTACGCGGCCGCCGAGGAGTTGGTGCAGGCCGCGGAACTCGAGGCTAAGGAACTGACGGCCCAACGCGATGAGCGTGAGACCGAGGAGATGCGGACGGCGCTCGGTGCCGGCGGCACCGGCAAGGGCGCCGCCGGCGCCCTGCGCGGATCGGCCGGTGTGCTCAAGGAACTCGAACGTCGCCAGAAGTCCCGCGCGACCCGCACCGGACGCGATTCGCTCGATCGCGCGCTGATGGACCTGGCCGGTCTGTACCGCGACGCGCTGGCGTACTCGTTCGGCTCGTCCGCCACGCCGAACCATCCGGACATGGCCGACCATGCGGCGGAACTCGCGGGACGCACGTCGCGGGAGGGGCTGCTGCGCTGCATCGAGGCGATCCTCGACTGCCGGGAGGCGCTCGATCAGAACGTCAAACCCAAGTTCGCGGCCGACGCCCTCGTCGCCCGACTGGGTGCGGAGTTCAGGTAGAACCAGCCCGATTTGCATTTGGGCCGGGGGGACGGGATAGACTCGCGTGCGCCGAAAGGCACGCTGCCTTAGCTCAGTCGGTAGAGCATTTCACTCGTAATGAAAAGGTCGCGAGTTCGATTCTCGCAGGCAGCTCCGAGAGGGCCCCTCACCACCAGGTGAGGGGCCCTTCTGGTTTCCACGGCTCCTTCGTGGACGGCGACCGGGCCGACACCTCGCGATCTCGCGTCGACAAGGGGACGATGAACTGGGGGACGAGCGTTTCCGCCGGCGCCCCGGAAGAAGGAGGGTGGCTCATCGTGTGGATGGAGATCTTCTGGCTCCTCCTCCTCATCGGCGCGTTGGTCACGTTGATACCGATCGCGCGACAGGTGTTCCGTCGATCCGACGACGACCGGCGACACGACGATTCGTGACGAGAGGTCTCGACAGGGCTGCGCGTGAGGCGGCATGCTCGGAAGGTGAGTGATTCGCTGAAGGCCCGCGTTCGCGAGAAACTTCTGCGCCAGCTCTCCGAGAACGGAGGACATCCGGTGGAGGAGGTGGAGAGCGACGATCCGCGCCTCGTCGCGATCGACTTCGATCTCGCCGCCCTCGAGGAGGTCTCCGAGGACGACCCGCTCGTAGAGGAACTGGCCACGAAGTACTGGGTTCCCTGACGCTGACGGAGGTGCAGAGGGCCCGCGTGATGCGACTTCGGGCCCGCAGTGCGGCCTGAACAGGCGATTTGGCATTCTCCGCCCAGTTCGCGTAACTTATTCCAGGTCAGAGCGACACGGACACCGACCCGGACGCGATCTTCACAGGTCAGCGAGGGAAAACG
>NZ_JBDLNV010000007.1:0-354178 GCF_046042785.1 Rhodococcus parequi
CGCCGGTCCGGGGCTTCGCCCTCGCCGCGACCTACGTCCTGACGGTCGCGGCCGCCGCCACCGGCGGCGCCCCGATGGTGCTGGCCGCCTTCCGGTTCGCCCGCCGCCAGCCCGACGCCGGACCCGAACCCGACGACGGCCCGCTGCGCGGTGGCCGCGTGATCGGACTGCTCGAGCGCACCGCGGTGGCGGTCTCGATCCTGGCGGGCTGGCCGGAGGGCATCGCGATCGTCCTGGCCGTCAAGGGCCTCGCCCGCTATCCCGAACTACGGGAGCCGCACGCGTCGGAGCAGTTCATCATCGGCACCTTCACGAGCGTGCTGTGGGCCATCGCCGTGGCGGGCGTCGGCCGGGCGCTGGTGACATAGCGCCATGTGTGAGAACAGCACTTCAGGACCGACGGTGAACGCCGCGCCGCGCCGCATCCCGCACGGAGCCGAACTCGAGCCCCTGCTGCTCTGCTACGGCTACCGCCTCACCCGGGCGGGAACCGTCAAGGGCACCGAACGGTCGCGCGCGCCCGAGGACGTCGCCGCTGCAGAAGGCTTCGGGTGGCCTGTCCGGAGCCCGGAACACTGGACGCCGGCGGAGATCGTCGCACGCGCGACCGTCGCCGCCGACGCCCTCGACGCCGACGGTGTACTCGGTGCCTTCGTCGCCGGCCTGGGTAGCGCTCCGCGCGGGCGGCAGACGGTGATCTCGTACGGGTGGGCACGGCATCTCGGTACCGCCGACCCGGGCGAGCGCGGTATCCCCGACTGCGGTCTGATCGAGCACTCGTACGAGGTCGACGTCACGGAGACGCTGTTGCGACTGGCGCTCGGATGGGCGTGGAACGAACTGCCTCAGCACTATCTTCCCGATCTGGAAGCCGCTGCGGCGCAGGGCCTGCCGCTCCCGACCGATGACGACAGGCAACGGCTGCGTGCACTGTTGGACCTCGTCCGCGCGCAGCCTGCGGGGACACTCCCGAGCGACCTCGAGAAGGCCGTCGCCCGGTCCAAGATCGTTCCGGGAACCGACAAGTACCAGCGCTACGGAATCCTGATCGGGCTGTCGGAGATCGGAGTCCTACCCTGCCCTGCCCTCGTGCCGAGTTGGGATCGGTTCATCCCCGACACCGAACGCAGGGCGGCCTATTCCAACGTCAGGAGCGGTCCGCGATCGGACATCCCGGTTCCCCTCGCCTCCTGGCGCGGTGGACTCGACGAAGGCCGGGCCGAGCAACTGCTGGAACTCTGACCTTCTCGTCCGCCCGCACGTCGGTATCGTCGGGCGAATGGATCTCGTGGTCACGTCGGACACCGGACCGGTCGGCGAGGTGTACCGGCTGGCGAGCGAATTGCAGGACGCCGGAGCCGACTTCGCCGTCGCCACGAAGTCGCTCCCCGGCGCCCTCGTCATCTGTCTGCGCTGCCTACCCGAAAGCGGTGGCCGACGGTCGTTCACCCGCTACGAGAAGACCGAGCCCGCGATGCTCGTCGACGTCTGTGTGTCCGAGGAAGCGGTGGGTGGCCGCACCGCAGCGCAGCAACGCGAGACTCTCGGGGAGTTGCTGCGGCACTGGATCGGAAGGGCCTCGTTGTCGCGGTCGGCGCCGTGGTCGCCCGGCCAGCGGGCCGAGCTCAGGCGGGCCGCCGAGCAGTCCCTTGCGACGCTGGGATGGCTCGACGGGCCACGTACCCGGGCCGCCGAACTGTGCAGGGCGGGGCTACCGCTGGACGACATCGCCGAGGTGACGGGACTGGAGCTGGACGAGGTCGAGGACCTGTTCGCCGCAACGCTCCGGCCGTAGATCGCCGCACACCTCAGGCCGGACCGGGCAGCTGCTTCTCCACCAGTACCTTCGCATCGAGCAGTCCCAGCCCCGGGTACATCTGCCGGAGTCGTTTGATCGCGTCGATCCGGCCTGACGAGGACGCGATTGCCGCAAGCACGTCCGGTACCGCGACCTCAGCCGGCGAGACCTTCGCCGGCACCGATCGAACGGTGGCGCGGTTTCGCCACGCCGATAATGCCGACACAGTCGATCCGACAACCACGATCACGGCCAGGACCGCAGTGAGCCAATTGCCGACCGACGGATTCACCACGACCGCGCGCAGCGCGGACGGGAAGAGCACCACTGCCCCGATCAGCATCGCCGTTCGGGCCCAACGCTCGACGCGGCCGGTCGCGGGCCCGAACGGTGCGTTCATTACTCCCTACCCGGCGGAAGCCCCTCGGGCTGCTCGCCGCCGCCGAGCAGGTGCTCCTGCGACAGCGGGCTGTCGACGGGGGTCCGCGCCACCGCCTCGGCCGCGCGGACGGCCTGGGCGACTGCGGGATCGGCCTTCGTCTCGAACCAGCCGGCGATCTCCTCGGAGTCGTCCTCCGGGCGCGGCAGGTCCTCGTCGTCGGTGCGGCTGGGCTCGTACCGGAACACGCCGTCGTCGCCGGGTGCACCGAGCGTCTTCGCGAAGCCCTTGAGGGCGTCGCCGAAGTCGCTGGGCACCAACCACACCTTGTTGGCATCACCCTGCGCCATCTGCGGCAGCGTCTGCAGGTACTGGTAGGCGAGCATCTCGGGAGTCGGTCGGCCGGCCTTGATCGCGGCAAACACCTTCTCGATGGACTTGGCCTCGCCCTGCGCCTGCAGATACTTCGCGGCCCGTTCACCCTGCGCCCGCAGGATCCGCGACTGCCGCTCGCCCTCGGCCCCGAGAATCGACGCCTGCTTGGCGCCCTCCGCGGCGAGGATCTGACTCTGCTTGGCACCCTCGGCGGTCTTGATCGCCGACTCGCGGTGTCCCTCGGCAGTGAGGATCATCGCCCGCTTCTCGCGGTCGGCCTTCATCTGCTTCTCCATCGACTCCTGGATCGACGGCGGCGGATCGATGCTCTTGAGCTCGACGCGGGCGACGCGCAGACCCCAGCGGCCGGTCGCCTCGTCGAGCACGCCGCGCAGCTGCCCGTTGATGGAGTCGCGGGACGTCAGCGTCTCCTCGAGCGTCATGCCGCCGACCACGTTGCGGAGCGTGGTGATGGTGAGCTGCTCGACCGCGGCGATGTAGTTGCTGATCTCGTAAACCGCCGCCTGCGGGTTGGTGACCTGGAAGTAGACGACCGTGTCGATCGACAGCGTCAGGTTGTCCTGCGTGATGACCGGCTGCGGGGCGAACGACACCACCCGCTCGCGCAGGTCTACCTTCGCCCGGATGCGGTCCACGAACGGCACCAGGAAGGTGAGCTGACCCGACACGGTCCGCGCGTAGCGGCCCAGCCGCTCGATCACGGCGGCCTCGGCCTGCGGCACCAGCGCCACCGACTTCGCGACCAGAATGACGACGAGTACGACCAGTACCGCCAGAACTATCAGTGCTGCCATCTTCTCTACGGTCCCCTCCATACGACGGCGGTCGCGCCGTCGATCTCCATCACCGTGACTGTCGTCCCCGGCGCATACACCTCGCTGACGTCGAGCGGACGGGCCGTCCACACGTCACCGTCGAGCTTGACCCGGCCGGTGTGCTCGCCGACCTCCTCGAGCACCAGCGCATGCTTGCCCGGCAGGGCCTCCGTGTTCATCAGCTTCAGGGGTGGCTTGTCGAACCGGCGCAGCAGCGCTGGGCGCACACCCAGGACCAGCACCAGCGACACGACACCGAAGACCACCGCGTCGACCCAGACCGGGAAGTCGGTCGCCGCGGAGAATCCGGCGGTCGCCAGCGCACCGCCTGCGAGCATCAGCAGGAAGAACTCCCCCACCAACGCTTCCGCAGCTGCGAGGAGAACGCCCGCTACCAGCCAAATCAAAGCTGCCACAAGACCATCTAACCAGACGTCCCGGGCGCCGGGAGGCCCGCGAAACGCGGTTGTGGAAGAACGGGCAGCTGTGGAGAATGCACGATTCAGTCGGCGGTCACGAAGTCGACCAGGCGTTCCACCGCACCGATCAGCGGGGCCTCGAGGTCCCGGAAGCTCTCGACGGCGCCGTACACGCGTCGCCAACCGTCCTGCGGCGTCCCCCAGCCGAGCTCGTTGCAGACACCGGTCTTCCAGTCCTGGCCCCGGGGAATCGTCGGCCAGGCGGCGATACCCACCGACTTGGGCCGCACCGCCTCCCACACATCGATGTAGGGGTGGCCGGTGACCATCACGTGCGGGCCCAGACCCTGCGTCAGCCGCTCCTCCTTGGACCCGGTGACCAGATGGTCGACGAGCACGCCGACCTTGCGACCCGGTCCGGGTCGGAACTCGGCGAGTCGATCACCGAGGTTGTCGAGTCCCTCGAGATGCTCGACGACCACTCCCTCGACCCTCAGATCGTGGCCCCACACCCGCTCGACCAGGGCGGCGTCGTGCACGCCCTCCACCCAGATCCGGCTCGGCAGCGCGGTCCGCGCCCGCAGCCCTTCGACCTTCGTCGACCCCGACGCCGACCGCTGCGCTGCCGACTTCTGCGCCTGTGGCGCAGGACGGACGAGGGTGACGGGGCGCCCGTCGATCAGGAAGGCCGCCTCACGCATCGCGAACAACCGGGTGCGACGCGCCCCGTCCTCGAGCCGCACGAAATCACCGTCGTAGGTGCGTTCGATACCGACCACGGCGCCGCAGAATCCGGTGGCGGCATCCTCCACCACGAGGTCGCGTTCAGCGGCCACCTCGGGAGTCTTGGGTTTCCGGGTCCTGGAGTGGCCGGCAAAGATGTCGCCGTACATGTTGCTCGCGTTCACGGCACCTCACGCTAGGCCAGGCGGGGTGTACACGAACACCGCCACGCCGTCCTATGCTCGATAACCGTGAGTTCCCCCAGCGCGACGCTGACCCTGTGGGCCGCTTCCTGGCTCGCCGGGGACAGCGCACCCGACGACGTGATCGACGCCCTGCACCAATGGGCGCCGATGCACCTCGTGGGATCCGCCGACGCCGAGACCGCCCTGGCGACCGATCTCGAGTGGCCGGGTGTGCAGGACGGTGCGGCGCCGATCCTGCTGCGCATCGTCCGACGGAGCGTCGAGACGCCGGGTGGACTGCGCCTGGTGCTGCCCGCGCCGGGCGACGTGCGCGGTCTGCCCGCGGGCTCCGAGTTCGCGCGGGCCGCGCTCGACGCCGGCGAGGGCGTGATCGTCGGCGAACCCGGGCAGCCCGGCATCGGGCTGGTTCCGACCGTCGAGGGGCCGGACGTACTGCGCTGGACGGTCCACTCGATCGGGGCGGTGCCCGAGATCACCGAGCACACCGGACTGGGCGAGGCCGAGTATTCGATGCGTGAAGCGATCCGGGACGCCGCCGACGCGCTCCTGCAGTTGTCGTCGGTGCAAACTGGCCGGGCCGACGGCGACCCGCGCCGCCGCATCGCGGAGGCCCTCGACGACCGCGCGCACCACCGCTACCCGGATTCGATTCCCACGCGGGCGCTGCGCATCCTCGACTCTGCCGACCAGGTGGCGGCGATTCTGTCCGTCGCGGAAGATGATTCACCGACCGAGGCGCCGTCCGCTTCGAGCGCTGCTGCTCGCGAGGAACTGCTCCGGCCGCTGTGGTCCGCGGTCCGGACGGCACGGGTGGCCGCGGTCTCGGCGTCCGCGCGGGACGCGCACCGCGCCTGACGACCGCAGCAACCGCCGTCGTCAGCGGTGGTTCATCACGATGTGCCGGTCGATACGCACGTGTTCGTCGAGTGTGGGATAGAGCAGTCCGGTGTCGCGTCCGTAATCGTGCTGCCGCAACCACGCGTACACGTCGCCCCACAGCCAGATGCCGCCGGAGACGGTGTTGAACGGCACCGGAAACGGTGTCCCACGCTGGCGGACCCCGCGCACCCACTGCCCCACTGCCTGCCGGGTCACCCCGGCGCGGTCCGCCACGTCCTGACGGGTGACCAGATCGGGGTGTGTACGTTCGGGTGTGACCCCGTGCACGACGAGTTGATCGACGAGACTCATTCCCGCTGTCGCACAGCGCATTCCCTCGGCCGCCACGGTCAGCAACTGCATCCCGGCCTGGTCGCGCACGGTCACGTCGAACTCGTCCGCGACCGCCGCCTCCCGGGAGCGAGTCAGCAGCGGAACGATGAACGTGAACTCGAAGCGGTGATAGAGGCTGTCCTGCACCCGATCAACATAGTCGGCCCCGCGGTTTCCATCCGGAAACAGGCCGGTGGACGACCAGTGGGACGACCTAGGTCGTGTAGATCCCCAGATCCGCTTCGATGCCGAGACGTTCCCAGAACGCGGTCCTGTCGAAACCGGTGTTGCGGGCCCGTTCGGCCATCACGCGCCCCGCCGAATCGTGGGCATGCCGGTCCCTCCACTTCATGACGGTGACCACATTGAAGCGACTCTCACCCTCCTGCAGTCGGACGACGTCGTTGCCGACGAGGCCGTCCATGCGCCCCAACTCCTCGTGGGTCTCGCTCACCTTCGCGAGGAACTCGTGCAGGGACGCCTCGGGGACGTGGAACTTGTCGATACGCAGAATCTCGGTCATTCCGCGAACCTAGAACCTCAACATCGATTGAGGTCAAGCGTGCGTCTCTAGTTTTTGCCCGGACGGCGCACCGGCGCGCAGCAGTTCACCGCGCACGGCGATCCGTCGACGGTCGCGCCGAGCAGCGGTTCCCGACCCAGGCGTGCGGGGGCGGCGCCGGTGCGCCGCTCCTCGACGAGCTCCCGAATCATTTGCGGGAAGCGCGGATCCGTGCCGGGGGTCGCGACGCGCGCGAACTCGATGCCGAGTTCGGCTGCCTTGTCCCGGGACTCGGTATCGAGGTCCCACACCACCTCGAGGTGATCCGACACGAACCCGACCGGGCACACGATCACCGCGGGCGCGCCCGACTCAGCCACGGCGTCGAGATGATCGCAGATGTCGGGCTCGAGCCACGGCACCTGCGGCGGTCCGGAGCGGGACTGCCACACGAGGTCGAAGTCGTCGACGCCGGCGGCCTCCGCACACAGCCGGGACGCGTCGGCGACCTGCCGGCTGTACAGGTTGCCGCCTTCCGCCGGCGGGCCGGCGTTCGCGTCGGCCGCGAGGGGCACCGAGTGCGCGGTGAACACCAACCGGGCGCGGTCCCGCACGTCCTCCGAAAGTTCTTCGCGCGCAGCACTGATCGCGTCGGCGAACGCCGCGACCATCAACGGGTGGTCGTAGTACTGCCGCAGCTTCGCCAGCGTCGGCGCGTCGGCGCCCACCGCGTCCCGGGCCCGCGTGATGTCCTCGTCGTACTGACGACACCCGGAGTAGCCGCCCCACGCGGAGGTCGGGAAGACGAGCGCGTTGCGGACACCGTCGTCCCGCATGCGGGCGACGGTGTCCTCCACCATCGGGTGCCAGTTGCGGTTGCCGAAGTACACGGGCAGATCGATTCCGGCGCCGCGCAACTCGGCCTCGAGACGCGCGATGATGTCACGATTGAGGGCATTGATCGGCGACACGCCCCCGAAATGCATGTAGTGCTCGGCCACCGCGGCGAGACGCTCGGGCGGCACGCCCCGACCGCGGGTGACGTTCTCGAGGAACGGCATCACGTCCTCGGGCTTCTCCGGTCCCCCGAAGGAGAGCACGAGGAGTGCATCGAAGTCCGTGGCCCGCTGTCCGCTCATGCGTCCATTGTCGCCCAGTGCCGACATCGCTGCCCGAGACGGGTCAGCCGACCACTGCGTGGAAGCCGCCGTCGACGTAGATGATCGACGCGGTGGTGCCCGGCAGCCAGTCCGAGAGCACCGTGCACACGCTCTTGGCCACCGGCGTCGGGTCGTCGACGTCCCACCCGATCGGAGCGGCGCTGTCCCACGCGGTGTTCAGCTTGTTCAGCTCGGCGCCCGGACCGGTCGCATCGCCCGCGATGGCCTTGGCGGCCAGCGTCTTGACCGGGCCGGCCGCAACGAGATTCGAGCGGATGCCGCGGGTGCCGACCTCCTTGGCGACGTACCGGTTGACCGCCTCCAGGGTGGCCTTGGACACGCCCATCCAGTTGTAGAACGGCATCGCACGGGACGGATCGAAGTCCATGCCGACGATCGACGCGTTGTCGTTGAGGACCGGCAACAGCGCCTTGGCGAGCGACGCGTACGAGTATGCGGAGATCTCCATCGCGTTGGAGATGTCCGACCAGGGTGCATCCAGGAACGGCGCGCCCAGGCCGGAGCGCGGCGAGAACGCGATGGAGTGCACCACACCGTCGAGGCCCTCGGGCGCGAGTTCGCGGACCCGGTCGGCGAGCGTCGCGAGGTGCTCGTCGTCCTGGACGTTCAGCTCGACGGCCGGCGGCACCGGCTGCGGCAGCCGCTGCGCGATCCGGTCGATCAGCCGCAGCCGGTCGAAGCCGGTGATGATCACCTTCGCACCCTGCTCCTGGGCCACCTTCGCGACGTGGAACGCGATGGAGGCGTCGGTGATGATGCCGGTGACGAGAATGGTCTTGCCCGCGAGCAGTCCGCCCATGTTGTTGCTACTCCTGTGATGAAAGTCTGTGGGTGCGTGAGGATCCGGGAAGGACAGGTGGGATCAGTGACCCATGCCCATGCCGCCGTCGACCGGGATGACGGCGCCGGAGACGTACGCGGAGTCGTCGGATGCGAGGAAACTGACGACCGCTGCAACGTCCTCGGGACGGCCCAGTCGCTGTAGCGGGATGAACTTCTTGGCGGTGTCGCGCAGATCCTCCGACAGGTCGGCGGTCATGTCGGTCTCGATGAAGCCGGGCGCGACGACGTTCGCGGTGATCGAGCGGGACCCCAGTTCGCGGGTGAGCGAACGCGCCATGCCGATCACACCGGCCTTCGATGCCGCGTAGTTGATCTGCCCGGCCTGGCCGGCCATGCCGACGACCGAGCCCAGGAAGATCATCCGGCCCCAGCGGGCGCGCAGCATCGCGCGGTTGGCGCGCTTGGCGCACCGGAACGCGCCGGTCAGGTTGGCGTCGAGCACCCGGGTGAACTGGTCCTCGTCCATGCGCATGAGCAGCGTGTCATCGGTGATTCCCGCGTTGGCGACCAGCACCTCGACGGGTCCCTGATGCTCCTCGACCTCCTTGAACGCCCGGTCGATCGAATCCGCGTCGGTCACGTCGCACTTGACCCCGAACAGGCCCTCCGGTGCACCCGATCCACGGTGCGTCACCGCCACCTTGTGTCCGTCCTCGAGGAGGCGCTGCGCGACGGCCAGGCCGATGCCGCGGTTGCCTCCCGTCACGAGCACGGAACGGGACGGGCTGCTGGTGTTCGACATGCGATCAACCTATCTGTTCGGTTGCGGGTTACGGGTCCAGGTGGACGAAATCGGCGTACGGGCCGACGCCGGTCAGGGCAGGCGTTGCCGGAGAACGAGCGCGGTGGCCAGTCCTGACGCGCTGAACAGCACACCGAGCACCAGCCAGGGACGGCTCGCGTCGCCGCGGGCGTTCTCGAAGCCGATCTGCTCCTCGAGCGTGTCGTAGACGTCACGCAGTTCCTCGAGACTCGACGCGGTGAAGAAGTTTCCGCCGGACAGGTTCGCGATCTCCCGCAGCGACGGGTCGTCGACCGGCACGGGAATGCGGTCGCCCTCGATGTCGACCGTGCCGTAACCGGTGCCGAACGAGATCGTCGAGATCGGCACGCCCTTGTCCTTGGCCTGACGCGCCGCGGTGAATCCGCCGCGCGGGTCGTCGGAGCTCTCCGGGACCGTCTGCTTGCCGTCGGAGAGGAGCACGATCCGGGCGGGCGGCGCCTGCTCGCTGCCGCCGAGCACGGCCGCCAGGGTGTCGATCGACTGCAGCGACGTGAAGATCGCCTCGCCGGTCGCGGTGCGTTCGCTCAACGTCAGATTGTCGATCGCGGCCTTCGTCTCGTCCCGGTTCGGCGTGGGCGACACCAGTACCGATGCGGTACCGGCGAATGCGACCAGACCGAGGTTGATGCCCGGAGTGAGACCGTCCGCGAACGACTTCGCGGCCTCCTGGGCGGCGGCGAGGCGACTCGGTTCGACGTCGGTGGCCTTCATCGACAGCGACACGTCGATCACCAGCACGACCGTCGCGCGGTTGCGCGGCACCCGCTTGTCGGCGGTGGGACCGGCCAGCGCCACGGTGAGGAACACCAGACCGACCAGCAGTAGTGCGGTCGGCAGGTGCCGGGTGATGTTCGGCCGGTTGGGCGCAACCTTCTCGAGCAGCTCCATGTTGGCGAACCGAAGCACGTGCTTCTGCCGGCGACGCTGGATCACCACGTAGCCGGCGGTGAGCACGGCCACGACCGCCAGGAACAGCAGCCACCACGGGGATGTGAACTGGGACAGACTCATCGGCCGGCCACCCCGCGGGTGGGGGCGCCGTAACTGTGCCGCCGGGAGGAGACGAAACGCACGACGTCCGCGATCCAGTCCCGGTCGGTGCTCAGGCTCAGACGCGGTGCGCCGCAGCGACGCAGAGTCGATTCGACCTCGACGCGGTGCGCGGCCGCGGCCTGCGCGAAGTCGGCACGCAGCCGAGGGGTGGTGGCGAACTCCCGGGTCCGACCGGATTCGGGGTCGAACAGCACGACGTCGCCGGCGTCGGGCAACTCCAGGTCGCGCGGGTCGAGCACCTCGATGCCCAGTAGCTCGTGCCGCCCGGACAGCGCCCGAAGCGACCGCTCCCAGTCGATCGGGCCGAGGAAGTCACTGATCACCACGGCGAGCCCGCGTCGTCGTTCCGGGCGGCGCAGCGACTCGAGCGCGCCCCGCAGGTCACCGCGCACCCCCTCCGCGGCGTGCGGGGTGGTCGCGATCCGCCGCAGCATCGCCTGCGCGTGGACCCGGCCGCCGCGGGCCGGAATCCGCAGCATCCGGTCACCGGTTGCCACGACGGCACCGATCCGGTTGCCGCTGCCGCCCGCGAGGTATGTCACCGCCGACGCTGCCGCCACCGCGAGGTCACGCTTCTCGCACAGCGCGGTGCCGAAGTCCAGGCTCGACGACAGATCGATCACCAACCACGTTTCGAGTTCCCGGTCGGCCACCGTCTGCCGGACGTGCGGATGGGTGGTTCGGGCCGTGACCGACCAGTCCATCTGCCGGACGTCGTCACCGGGCTGGTATTCGCGGGCGTCGCCGGGCTCGGACCCCGGGCCCGGGATGAGACCGAGATGGTCACCGTGCAGCACGCCGTCGAGGCGTCGGCGCACCGTCAGTTCGAGCGTGCGCAGCGCCGCGGTCAGTTCCGGATCACGCAACGATCCGGAACGGAAGGAAGGCACCGCACCCGGTTGCCGGGTCACTGCGGCTGCGTGCCCGACGGGGACAGCGGCGCAGCGGCATACGTCGGGGGTGCCGGCGGGGCCGTCTGCGGCACCGGCTGCGCACCGACCTGCGGCAGCCCGACCGTCTGCAGCACTCGGGTGATCACGTCCTGCGGGGTGACCTCGTCGGCGAGGGCGTCGTACGACAGCACCAGCCGGTGCCGGAGGACGTCCGGGATGATCTCGAGTACATCCTGCGGGACGACGTAGTCACGGCCCCGGAGCAGCGCGAGCGCGCGGGACGCCGAGATGATGCCGAGGGTCGCGCGCGGCGACGCGCCGTACGCGATCCAGCCCGCGACGTCGTCGAGGCCGAACTCGCGCGGTGTGCGCGTCGCGGCGATGACGCGCACGACGTAGTCGACGAGCGCGTGGTGGACGAAGACCGTGCTCGCGACCTTCTGCAGCCGGACGAGCTCCTGCGGGTCGAGCACCTGATTCGGTTCGGGGGCCGCGACACCCATGCGGTAGACGATCTCCCGCTCCTCCTCGACCGACGGGTAGTCGACGAGAACCTTGAACAGGAAGCGGTCGCGCTGCGCCTCGGGCAGCGGGTACACGCCCTCGTTCTCGATCGGGTTCTGGGTCGCCATCACGAGGAAGGGCTCGGGCATCGGATAGGTCTTGCCGCCGATCGAGACGTGCCGCTCGGCCATCACCTCGAGCAGCGCCGACTGCACCTTCGCGGGGGCTCGGTTGATCTCGTCGGCGAGCAGGAAGTTGGCGACCACAGGTCCGAGTTCGGTGTCGAACTGCTCGCGGCCCTGGCGGTAGATGCGGGTGCCGATCAGGTCGGTCGGCACGAGGTCCGGGGTGAACTGGACGCGGGAGAAGGATCCGCCGACCACCTTGGCGAACGTCTCCACCGCGAGCGTCTTCGCGACACCGGGGACACCCTCGAGGAGCACGTGTCCCTTCGCGAGGACCCCGACGAGCATCCGCTCCACCAGCCGGTCCTGCCCGACGATGACCCGCTTGACCTCGTAGATCGCCCGTTCGAGCGTGTGCACGTCCCGCGCCAGGTCCGATGTCCCCGAGCCCGAGTCCGGATGGACCGCCCCCTGCGAACCCGACCCAGCCACCGCGCCGTCACGTGAGGTCACCAACACTCCCCGCTTCCACCTAGATCGATCCGTCGACTTGCCGGTCTTGCTGCCCGCTCAACTATTCCAGGTGTCGCCCGCCCCCCGCCCGAAGGCGGCGTGGGCTACGACACCATACGAACAGCGTACGGAGTCATGCCGTCCCACCGCACCGGCGAGACACGCACCGTCGATCCGGACTGCGGGGCCTCGAGCATCTGACCGTCGCCCAGATAGAGCGCGACGTGCTGGCTGGCGTTCGGGCCGTAGAAGATCATGTCGCCTCGGCGCATCTCCGACGACGGCACCTGCGTGCCCGCGGTGTACTGGTAGCCCGTGTAGTGCGGCAGCGAGATCCCGGCCCCGGCGAAGGCGTAGATCATCAGGCCGGAGCAGTCGAATCCCACCTTGTTGAAGTCGCCGTAGCTGTCGGCGACACCGCCGTCCCGGATACCGAGCGTCGGGCCGTTCGCGTTGCCACCACCCCACGCGTAGGGCAGGCCGAGCTGCGACATGCCGCGGTCGATCACCGTCTCGATCGCACCGGCGCCCGTCACCGACGGCGCCATGGGCCGCGGGGCGGACTGCGCGGGCGGCGTCCAGCCGCCCTCGTCGTCGTCGAGTTGGGTGTGCGGCCGCTCCCCATCGGCGACCTGGGACGCCCGCTCCCGGGACGCCTGGTCGGCGGCGGCCCGACGGGCGGCCTCCGCGGCCGCTGCCGCCGCAGCAGCCGCCGCGGCTTCCTCGGCGCGGCGTTGGTTGTCCCACTCGAGGTAGGCGTCACGCTGTCCCTGGAGACCGGAGACGTTGGCGCGGGCGGCGTCGAGTTGCGCCTGCGCACCGTCCCGCTCGGACTCGATCTGCGTCTTGTGGGCGGCTTGTTCCTGCAGGGCGTTGCGGGCCGCGGCGATCGCCTGTTCGGCCTCCGCCTTCTTGTTCTCGGCGGCGCCCGCGGCAGCGTCGGCCCGCTGCTTCGCTTCCCGCGCCGCCGAGTCCCGGTTGGCCTGTTCGGTGCGCGCGCGCTCGAGGTTCTCCAGCACGGCCTTCTGGCTCGCGGACAGCATCCTCATCATCTGCGCCCGGTCGAGAATGTCCTCGGGTCCGTCCGCGCCGAAGAACGACGACAGCGACGCGACGTTGCGGCCCTTGGTGTAGCTCGACACCGCGTAGTCGGTGAAGCGCTTGCGCGCCTGGTCGATCTGGGTGCCGGCGTCCCGCAGGGCCTGTTGGCTCTGGTCCACCTGCACTCCCGCGGCCGCCGCCTCGTCGCGCGCGGTCTGCAGATCGACGAGCGCCTTGTTGACGTCCTCGCGCTTGATCGCGACCTCGTCGTCGAGGCGGGCGAGTTGCTGATTCGCGGTGGCGACCTGATTGATGAGGTCGCCGACCTGGGTGACACCTTCGGACACTCGCGCGTTGCCACTGTCGATCTCGGAGTCGGACGGGTTCGGCGGTGGGGGCGGCACCGCGCCGGCCGTCCCGGGCAGTCCCGCGACGAGGGCGCACACGACGCTCGCACCCAGCAATGCCCGCGCCCCGGCCGAACGCGTACGCGCAAATGCCGGACGCCGCACGCCTACGCGTGAGCCCCTTCGCCCCACAACATCCTCCCTACTGCTGCGACCGAATCCGACCACCGGTGGACCCGTGCGGGGAGGAGCGCCACCGCGGTGGTGCACCGCGGTGACGCGCAGACCATGCGACTTTTCGTCGTCACATGAATCGTCACGTCACTCTTGCGACACTTCTTCCCCAAAAAGTGCCACTGGCACCGTACGACACTTTGCACGCTCTGGTGCACTCTTGTCACAAATGACGTCGACGTAATTCGACCTGCGGAAATGCTGGAGCGAATGCCGGAATCAAGATCCGGTCGGATGCCCGCCGTCCACCGGCGCCGTCTGCTGGGCGACCGGCGGTGCCTCACGACCGCGGCGGGCCTTCGCCACGAAGGACACCCCGGCGACGGCCGCGACCAGCAGCACGAGCAACGCGGTCACGAGCCCCCACCGGGGGGCCGGCTCGGTGATGCCGTCGACGAAATTGTTCGCGGAGTCGACGGGATTGCCGGTGAACGCCCGATCCTGAGCCTCCTCGAGCACCACGCGGCTGATGGTGTCGCTGTAGGTGCCGTTGGCGGACGGGCTCAACACCAGGACCGTGCCACCCTCCACCTTCCCCACCTCGGTCGCCAGATCGCGCAGGGGCTCGGGCCCGCGCGGATCGGTGTCCACGACGACGATGCGCAGCGCGATGCCGTCCTCCTGGGCCCGGGCGACGACCGCCTTCAACCCCTCCACGTCCGTGGCGGGCGCCGAGACATTGTCGTCGGACAGATCCGCGAACACCGCGTCGAGAGAGACCTCGTCGGGGATCTTGGCGATGTTCGGCAGCAGGACGGGCGCGATAGAGGCAGTCATCTCTCATCCGGGGTCGGGTGCGACGGGCAGACTGATCTGCACAGTACGTGACGTATCGGACCGCGGGCCGCGCCGTCCGTTGCACGCGCGTGGCGACTGCGTGAGGATTGGAGCGACGCGAGTCGATGGTGCGGGCCGGCGCGGCATCCGCCACCGGCCCGACCCCGCAGCCTCACAGGACAAGCGTACTGTTAGACTCCTGACGAGACGCTCGCGGAGCTGCCGGGCTCGATCCGTGATCGAGCCAGCGCCTGCTCGCGTGCCTCGCTTCAGCCGTCGACACAGCCCCGTCGACGGCGAACCTCAAAGACGAGTGGAGCTGACGTGACCACCAGTATTGATTCGTTCGGCGCCAAGGGAACGCTCGAGGTCGGAGACAACTCGTACGAGATCTTCCGCCTCTCTTCCGTTCCCGGCACCGAGAAGCTGCCCTACGCACTGAAGGTTCTCGCCGAGAACCTGCTGCGCACCGAGGACGGCGCCAACATCACCGCCGATCACATTCGCGCCATCGCGAACTGGGATCCCTCGGCCCAGCCGAGCGTCGAGATCCAGTTCACGCCCGCGCGCGTGATCATGCAGGACTTCACCGGCGTGCCCTGTGTCGTCGACCTCGCCACCATGCGTGAGGCCGTCACCACCCTCGGCGGCGACCCGAACAAGGTCAACCCGCTCTCCCCCGCCGACATGGTCATCGACCACTCGGTCATCCTCGACGTGTTCGGCCAGGCCGACGCCCTCGAGCGCAACGTCGACCTCGAGTACCAGCGCAACGGCGAGCGTTACCAGTTCCTGCGCTGGGGCCAGGGTGCGTTCGACGACTTCAAGGTCGTCCCGCCGGGCATGGGCATCGTCCACCAGGTCAACATCGAGTACCTGGCACCGACCGTCATGACCCGCAACGGCCAGGCGTACCCCGACACCTGCGTCGGCACCGACTCGCACACCACGATGGTCAACGGCCTGGGCGTGCTGGGCTGGGGCGTCGGCGGCATCGAGGCCGAGGCCGCGATGCTCGGCCAGCCGGTCTCGATGCTCATCCCGCGCGTCGTCGGCTTCAAGCTGACCGGTGAGATCAAGCCGGGCGTGACCGCGACCGACGTCGTGCTCACCGTGACCGACATGCTCCGCAAGCACGGTGTCGTCGGCAAGTTCGTCGAGTTCTACGGCGCCGGTGTCGCCGAGGTTCCGCTGGCGAACCGCGCGACCCTGGGCAACATGAGCCCCGAGTTCGGTTCCACCGCAGCGATCTTCCCGATCGACGGCGAGACCATCAACTACCTGCGCCTGACCGGCCGCAGTGACGAGCAGCTCGCGCTCGTCGAGGCGTATGCCAAGGAACAGGGCATGTGGCACGACGCCGACAAGGAGCCCGCCTACTCCGAGTACCTCGAGCTGGATCTCGGCACCGTCGTGCCGTCGATCGCCGGCCCGAAGCGCCCGCAGGACCGCATCCTGCTGTCGGAGTCGAAGGACGCGTTCCGTCGCGACATCGTCACCTACGTCACCAACGGCAACGAGGCCACCCACACGGCTCTCGACGAGGCCGTCGAGGAGTCCTTCCCGGCCTCCGACCCGGCGTCGCTCTCGACTGCCACCGACGAGGTCGCGCCCGTGCCCTCGGCTGCCAACGGCTCCACCGGCCGTCCGTCGAAGCCGGTCACGGTGAAGACCGACCGCGGCGAGTTCGTCCTCGACCACGGCGCGGTCGCGGTCGCGGGCATCACCTCCTGCACCAACACCTCGAACCCGTCGGTCATGCTCGGTGCCGCGCTGCTCGCCCGCAACGCGGTCGAGAAGGGCCTCGAGACCAAGCCGTGGGTCAAGACCAACATGGCGCCCGGCTCGCAGGTCGTCTCCGACTACTACGAGAAGGCCGGCCTGTGGCCCTACCTCGAGAAGCTCGGCTTCTACCTGGGCGGCTACGGCTGCACCACCTGCATCGGTAACACCGGCCCGCTGCCGGAGGAGATCTCCAAGGCGATCAACGAGCACGACCTGTCGGTCACCGCGGTGCTCTCCGGTAACCGCAACTTCGAGGGTCGTATCTCCCCCGACGTCAAGATGAACTACCTGGCGTCGCCGCCGCTCGTCATCGCGTACGCGCTGGCCGGCACCATGGACTTCGACTTCGAGACCGACGCGCTGGGCCAGGACAAGGACGGCAACGACGTCTTCCTGAAGGACATCTGGCCTTCGGCCCAGGAGATCGACGACACCATCAAGTCGGCGATCAGCCAGGACATGTTCCGCAAGTCCTACGCCGACGTCTTCAAGGGCGACGAGCGCTGGCAGAACCTGAACACGCCGGAGGGCGACACCTTCGCGTGGGACGAGAACTCGACCTACGTCCGCAAGGCGCCGTACTTCGACGGCATGACGATGGATCCGGCCCCGGTCACCGACATCAAGGGCGCCCGCGTCCTCGCGCTGCTCGGCGACTCGGTCACCACCGACCACATCAGCCCGGCCGGCCCGATCAAGCCCGGCACCCCGGCCGCGCAGTACCTGGACGCCAACGGCGTCGAGCGCAAGGACTACAACTCCCTGGGCTCGCGTCGCGGTAACCACGAGGTGATGATCCGCGGCACGTTCGCGAACATCCGTCTGAAGAACCAGCTGCTCGACGACGTCTCCGGTGGCTACACCCGCGACTTCACGCAGGACGGTGCGCCGCAGGCGTTCATCTACGACGCGTCGCAGAACTACCAGAAGGCCGGCATCCCGCTGGTCGTGCTGGGCGGCAAGGAGTACGGCTCCGGATCGTCGCGTGACTGGGCCGCCAAGGGCACCAGCCTGCTCGGCGTCAAGGCCGTCATCGTGGAGTCGTTCGAACGCATCCACCGCTCCAACCTCATCGGCATGGGCGTCGTCCCGCTGCAGTTCCCGGCAGGCGAGTCGGCCGGCTCGCTGGGCCTGGACGGCACCGAGGTCTTCGACATCTCGGGCGTCGAGAAGCTCAACGAGGGCGTCACCCCGGAGACGGTCAAGGTCACCGCGACCAAGGCCGACGGCTCCAAGGTCGAGTTCGACGCGGTCGTCCGCATCGACACCCCCGGCGAGGCGGACTACTACCGCAACGGCGGCATCCTGCAGTACGTGCTGCGCAACATGATCCGGGGCTAGTCACCTGATCGTGTGATCTCGGTTCTCCGGGATCACCCAGTGCGCTGACGGCGGGCTCGGGACGTCAGTCTCGAGCCCGCCGTTGCAGTTTCGTACGAAAGGAAGTCGGCTGTGCCCAAGGTCAGTGAAGACCATCTCGCGGCGCGGCGGAGCCAGATCCTCGACGGCGCCCGCCAGTGCTTCGCGCAGTACGGCTACGACGGCGCCACCGTGCGCCGACTCGAGGAGACCACCGGGCTCTCGCGCGGTGCGATCTTCCACCATTTCAAGGACAAGGACGGCCTGTTCCTCGCCCTTGCCCACGAGGACGCCAAGCGGATGGCCGACGTGGTCGCCGAGGGCGGCCTCGTCCAGGTGATGCGCGACATGCTCGCGTCCCCCGACCAGTTCGACTGGCTCGGCACCCGCCTCGAGATCGCCCGGCGCCTGCGCACCGACCCCGAGTTCGCCCGGGACTGGACGCAGCGCAGCGCCGAGCTCACCGAAGCAACCGTGCGCCGCCTCGAGCGGCAGAAGTCCGCCGGACGTCTGCGCGACGACCTGCCCACCGACGTCCTGCTCGACTACCTCGACCTGGTGCTCGACGGTCTGATTGCCCGCATCGCGTCCGGGCACGGGGCCGAGAACCTCTCGGCCGTCCTCGATCTCGTCGAGGAATCGGTGCGCCGCCGAGACTCCTGAACCGACTCGCCCCTTCGTCGTCCGCGAGCATTCACCAAGCCGCCCCGAAGCCGGCCGGCATCGAGCGATACTGCTTCCGTGACTTCTGGCCGCCGACCGACATGGGACCGCGATGCATGACGTGAAGGTGTCGGCCTGTGCCGAGCGCACCCAACTCGCGGATCTGTTGCACTCATTGACCACGCAGCAGTGGCAGACGCCGTCGCTGTGTGAGGGCTGGAGCATCCGCGACGTGGTCGCCCACATGCTGAGCTGCGAGGAATTGAGCCCCGGTGGCGTCGTGAGCAGGTTCACTCGCGGCTGGTGGCGGTTCGACCGCGCCAATGCGATCGGGCTGGACGACTATGCCGACCACAGCCCTGAAGAACTGCTGGACCTGCTCGATCGGAGCCTGCAGCCCCGAGGACTCACCACCGCGTTCGGCGGCCGAATTGCGCTCGTGGACGGGATGATTCACCAGCAGGACGTTCGCCGGCCGCTCGGCCTACCCCGGGACATCCCCGCAGACAGGCTCGTGCCCGCGCTGAACTTCGCGCGCATCGCACCCCCGATCGGCGCGCTCCGACGAATTCGGGGTCTTCGATTGTCGGCAACAGACCTCGACTGGACCGCGGGCCGAGGGCACCGAAGTTCGCGGAACCGGCGAGGCGCTGCTCATGGCGATGGCCGGCCGCGGCGCGGTCACGGACGAGCTGGAGGGTCCGGGTCTGGCGACACTGCGCGATCGGATCGCGGCTGCTCGTGCGAGACCCCACCGGCGAAACGCGTAGCGGACGCTAGAGCTTATATCCGACGCCGCCGCCACGCCCAGACAGACAACGCGGGTCCCGCGAGGGATACGACCGGCAAGATTCGCCGCAACCGCCGCACCATCGTGTAGCGCCCGTACTGCTCGCTCGAAAGAAACTGGTATCCCGACGAGCTCGAACCGGATGATCCTGCACCGGGTGAACTCCACCAGACGTTCCGCCCGGCGGTGAGAATCTCGGGCCAGGTGAAGACGCCCACCGCTACCGCCATCGCAATACACGTGGCGGGGAACACGACCCAGAACCAGGGGAATCCCGGCGCCCGCCCGAGTCGGTCGCGCCGCGGCCAGACGATTCCCGCCGCCAGCAGCGCAACTCCCACACCGACGAGCACCCACCACGCCATGGACTGCAGGCTACGGTCCCGACGCGGATGCGAAAGCTCATTCGGCGGCTGACGTCCGTGATCTCACATGGAATACGGCATGTTGTCCACGGAGCATCCGACGCCACACATGACGGCGGCGACCGCTACGAATCCGACGACGAAGCCGCCCGCGAAGGAACGAGAGCCGCGCGGAAACGCCAAGGGTCCGACGGCGCCGACAACGGCCGCCACCGGCAGCGTGCCGAGTCGCTCGAAGCGCCGTCCGGTCCCGGTCCCCAGGTGCGCTCCCCATGAGACGGACACTAGCCGCGACGGAGCGACGGGGCGGACGTCACCCGGTCGTCTTCTTGCGCCGGTTCGGCCCACCCCGTCGGCGCAGCGTCACGTCGGCCTCGACGAGCACATTGTGGATGAAGCCGTACGAGCGGCCGGTCTGATTGGCCAGGGTGCGGATGCTCGCCCCCGCCTCGTACTGCGCCTTGAGGTCGTCGCGGAGCTTGTCACGCGATTCCCCGGTGATGCGGGACCCCCGCGAGATTCCCGTGCTCTCCGCCATGACGTCCTCCGGTCAGCTGAGCGAGCCTCGGTTTCCAGGCTAGATCACCGGTCGACGCGTGATCAACAAACCGAAAACTCGCTCAGCCAGCGGGGACGGGACGAATCAGGCGAGCTGGATGAGCTCGAGGTACTCCTGCGACCAGTGATCCTCCTGGCCGTCCGGCAGCAGGATGACGCGCTCGGGGTTGAGCGCCTCGGCGGCTCCCGGGTCGTGCGTCACGAGGACGACCGCGCCCTTGTAGCTACGCAGCGCGTCGAGGACCTGCTCGCGCGAGATGGGATCGAGGTTGTTGGTGGGCTCGTCGAGCAGCAGCACGTTGGCAGCCGACGACACCAGACCGGCCAGCGCCAGACGCGTCTTCTCACCACCGGACAACGTGCCGGCCGGCTGCTCGAGCTGCGGGCCGGTGAACATGAACGCGCCGAGTAGAGAGCGCAGCTCCTGCTCCCCCGTGTCCGGGGCGGCGTGCCGGATGTTCTCCCACACGCTGGCGTCGTCGTCGAGGGTGTCGTGCTCCTGCGCGAAGTAGCCGATCTTCAGGCCGTGGCCGGGGACCAGCTCACCCGCGTTGGGCGTTTCGGTGCCCGCCAGGATGCGCAGCAGCGTCGTCTTGCCGGCACCGTTGAGCCCGAGCACGACCACCCGGCTGCCCCGGTCGATGGCCAGGTCCACACCGGCGAAGATCTCCAGCGAGCCGTACATCTTGGTGAGGTTCTCGGCCATCAGCGGGGTCTTGCCGCACGCGGCCGGCTCCGGGAAGCGAATGTGCGCGACCTTGTCGTCGACCCGGACCTCGTCGAGCGCGGCCATCATCTTGTCGGCGCGCTTGGCCATGTTCTGCGCGGCCGTCGCCTTCGTGGCCTTGGCGCCGAGCTTGGCCGCCTGCACGCGCAGCGCGCCGGCCTTCTTCTCGGCGTTCGCACGCTCACGCCGGCGACGCTGCTCGTCGGTGGCGCGGGCGTCGAGGTACTTCTTCCAGCCCATGTTGTAGATGTCGGCCTCGCCGCGGACGGCGTCGAGGAACCACACCCGGTTCACGACGTCGTTGAGCAGGTCCACATCGTGGCTGATCACGATCAGGCCGCCGTCGTGGTTCTGCAGGAACCCGCGCAGCCACGTGATGGAATCGGCGTCGAGGTGGTTGGTGGGCTCGTCGAGCAGCAGCGTCGTGTTCGACTTGCCGCCGGAACCGTCGGACGCGGCGAACAGGATGCGGGCCAGCTCGACGCGGCGACGCTGACCGCCGGAGAGCGTGCGTAGCGGCTGCTCCAGGATGCGGTCCGCCAGACCGAGGCTGTTGCAGATGCGGGCGGCCTCGGACTCCGCGACGTAGCCCCCGAGGGCGGAGAACCGGTCCTCGAGCGAACCGTACTTGCGCACGGCCTTGTCCCGGACAGCGTCGTCGACGGCCTCGGCCATGATGGTCTGCTGCTTCTCCATGCTGCGCAGGATCTCGTCGAGGCCGCGCGCCGAGAGGACGCGGTCCTTGGCGAGAACGTCGAGGTTGCCCTCCTTGGGATCCTGCGGCAGATAGCCCAGATCACCGCTGCGGATCACCGCGCCCGCGTAGGGCTCGCCCTCGCCGGCGAGGATGCGCAGGGTCGTGGTCTTGCCGGCGCCGTTGCGCCCGACCAGACCGATCCGGTCACCGGCCTGCACACGCAGCGCCGGACCCGGAGCAGACAGCAGGGTTCGCACACCGGCACGAACTTCGAGGTCGGTGGCGGTAATCAAGCAAAACTCCTCAAACGAACGACAAGCGGAACAACGAGGCAGAAAAGACCTCGGACGTCATCGTGCCCACGATTGGGCACAAGAACCACTGATTTTACCGTGACCTCGGCTCGGCACCACTCCCCGACCCAGTGACTCGGCTAACGTTCGATGCCATGACACGCGTGAAGGATCTGCAGGACCGCAGCGCCCTCGTCACCGGCGCGAGCCGCGGCATCGGCAAGGCCGTCGCCGCCGAGCTCCTCGCCCGAGGTGCGAACGTGGTCGTCACTGCCCGCAAACCCGAGCCGCTCGAGGAAGCCGCGGAGGAACTGCGCGCCCTCGGTCACGGCGGAAAGGTGCTCGCCGTCGCGGGCAACTCCGGCGACACGGAGGCTCGCCGCGAGGCGGTCGCCCGGGCGGTATCGGACTTCGGCTCTCTCGACATCCTGATCAACAACACCGGCATCAACCCGGTGTACGGGGCCTTGATGGACGCAGATCTGGACGCGGTCCGCAAGATCTTCGACGTCAACGTCGTCGCCGCCCTCGGCTACGTGCAGGAGGCGTACCGAGCCTGGATGGGCGAGCACGGCGGTGCGGTCGTCAACCTCGCGAGCGTCGCCGGCATCCGGTCGACCGGCGTGATCGCCGCCTACGGCGCGTCGAAGGCCGCACTGATCCGGCTCACCGAGGAACTCGCGTGGCAGCTGGGTCCGAAGATCCGCGTCAATGCCGTCGCTCCGGGCGTCGTCAAGACCAAGTTCGCCGCCGCCCTCGTCGCGGCCGGCGAGGAGCAGGCGTCGTCGATCTACCCGATGAAGCGGCTCGGCACCCCCGAGGACGTCGCCGGCCTGGTCGGCTTCCTGGTCTCCGACGAGGCCGCCTGGATCACCGGCGAGACCGTGCGCGTCGACGGTGGCCTGCTCGCGACGGGCGCCCTCTGACCGGCACTGCCGATCTCGCGGTCGTCGGGCTCGGTCCCGCCGGCCGTGCCCTCGCGCACCGTGCGGCGCGCGCCGGGCTGAGCGTCGTGGCTGTCGACCCGCACCCGGACCGGCCGTGGCTGCCGACCTACGCGGCGTGGGCGGACGAGCTGCCCGGCTGGCTCGGCGCGGACGTACTGCGCCGAGCCGTCCCCCGCCCGCACGCGTGGGGCACCCGGACGCACGTGCTCGACCGGACGTACGCCGTGCTCGACAACGCGGCTCTGCACGACGCCCTCGACGTCGCGGCCGTCCACGTGATCCGTGGGGTCGCCGGAGCGGTGTCCCCGAACGTCGTCGCCCTCCGGGACGGCACCGACGTCCGCGCACACCGGGTGGTCGACGCCCGCGGACTGCGCCCGGATCCGACGCTCGCCGAGCAGACTGCCTTCGGGATCGTGCTGCCGACGTCGGCGGCGACGCCCGCACTGGGCGACGCCGACTGCTGGTTCATGGACTGGCGCCGCGACAACGGGACGACCCCGGCCGATCCGCCGTCGTTCCTGTACGCGGTCCCGCTCGGCGAGGACACCGTGTTGCTCGAGGAGACGTGCCTGGTCGGACGCCCGGGGTTGCCGCTGGGCGAACTGCGTCGACGGCTCGACGCACGCCTCGACAACCGCGGGGTCGAACCACCGGCCAACCTGGAGGTGGAGCGGGTCCGGTTCCCGGTTCACGCCCCGCGACATCGTTCCGGCACCACCGCGTTCGGTGCCCGGGCGGGACTGGTCCACCCGGGCACCGGGTACAGCGTGGCGGCGTCTCTGTCTGCCGTCGACGACGTCGTGGCCGCACTCCTCGCGGGAGGCGACCCGGGAAAGGCGTTGTGGCCGTGGCAGGCTCGCGCGGTCCGCTCGCTGCGCGAGGTGGGCCTGTCGGCACTGCTGAGTCTCGACCCCGCCCGAAACGCGGAGTTCTTCGACGCGTTCTTCGCGCTGCCTGTCGAGCGGCAGCGGTCCTATCTGTCGGGTCGCGACGACGTCCGCGGGACCGCCTCCACGATGTGGCAACTGTTCCGCACTGTGTCGCCACCGATCCGCCGGACGCTGGCACTGGCCGGCGTCCGGCGGTCGTGACTCAGGACCCGAGCGAACCCGTCGGGATCCAGGACGGCAGCCGGCCGAGCGAACCCGTCGCGGGCGGCGCCGTCTTCGGCAGCGGTGCACCGTCGAGATCCGCGGGCTGAGCGATACCCAGGTTGTCGAGCACGGTGGGCGTGATGTCGGCGATCGTCACGTCGTCGTCGGTGGCCCCCGCCTGGTAGCCGGCACCGCGCGCGATCACGAACGTCGTTGCCTCCTCGGCACTCTGGCCGCCGTGCCCGCCGGTCGGCCTATGGCCGTGATCGGAGGTCACGAGGACCGTCCACTTCTCGCCGGTCGCCTTGCTGCGGGCGTCGACGGCATCGACGATCCTGCCGACCTCGACATCGACGCGTTCGAGCGCCGGAACGTACTCGGATCCGGCGGTACCGGACGAGTGCCCGGCGCCGTCCACCTGGTCGAGCTGGGTGAACACGAAGTCCGGTCCGTTGGTGGTGATCTCCGTGGCGACGGCGGTCGCCGTCGCCGTGTCCGTCGCGGCGCCACTGCCCGCATCCGGAGTGGAGACGACGACGTCGGCCTTCGGGTTGCCGGAGTTCGGGATGGTGGCGATTCCACCCCACGTCGCGATCGACGCGGTGCGCAGCTCAGGCTTGGTCTGCTCGATTCGAGTGAATGCCGTCGGATACAGGTCGTAGCGGGCACCGTTGTACGAGTTGTCGACCACTCCGTGCTTGGTGTGCCACACGCCGGTCAGGATCGTCGACCAGGACGGGCCGGAGATCGTCGGGTGGCCGAGGATCGACGACTGCCCGCTGGTGCCCTCGGCGACGAGGCGGTGCAGGTTGGGGGTGTTCGCGGACTTCACGTGGTCGAGCATCGTGCCGTCCAGGCCGATCACCACGGTCTTGGTGACGTCGGTGGGCGCGGCGGCGGCCGTACCGGCGGTCGCCGTGGCGACACCGGCGGCGAGCGTGCCCGCAGCGAGGAGGAGGGACAGTGCCTTGGGGGATGCGATGGTGTTGGTCACGAGTTCCACCCTGGATCGGACTAGACCAATTGTCGCCCCTTTGTCGCAAGTGTTGTCCCATCGTTCGTCGGCCGTTCGCCGGAGATGCCGCGCGGTTGCCCTGACGTCATCCGGGCGACGCGGACCGTGAGCCCGGCGCGGCAAATATCTCGAGATGGTGATGATCTCCGCCGCGTACCGCGCGCGACGCTGCAAACTCGGCAATAGTGGGGGCATGCGGTCAATCTGGAAGGGTTCCATCGCGTTCGGGCTGGTCAACGTGCCGGTCAAGGTGTACTCCGCCACGGAGGACCACGACATCCGGTTCCACCAGGTCCACGCGAAGGACGGCGGTCGGATCAAGTACAACCGCGTCTGCAGCGAGTGTGGCCAGACGGTGCAGTTCGCCGACATCGACAAGGCCTACGACTCCGACGAGGGTGACCGGGTCATCCTCACCGACGAGGACTTCGAGAAGCTTCCCGCGGCGGAGAAGCACGAGATCCCCGTGCTGCAGTTCGTGCCGACGGACCAGATCGATCCGATCCTGTTCGAGAAGAGCTACTACCTCGAACCGGACTCGTCGTCCCCCAAGGCGTACGTCCTGCTGGCGAAGACGCTCGAGCAGGCCGATCGCACGGCCCTGGTGCACTTCACGCTGCGCCAGAAGACCCGACTGGCCGCGCTGCGCGAGCGCGACGGCGTGCTGGTGATCCAGACGCTGCTGTGGCCGGACGAGGTGCGCGCAGCGGAATTCCCCTCGCTCGACGACGTCGAGGAACCGAAGGCCAGGGAACTGAAGATGGCCGGCACCCTCGTCGAGAGCATGGCCGAGGACTTCGATCCCACGGAGTTCACCGACGACTACCAGATCCAGCTGCGGCAACTGCTCGACGACGCCATCGCCAGCGGTGGCAAGAAGGTGATCCCCGCCGCCGAACGCACCGAGGGCGGCGAGGACGCCGAGGTGGTCGATCTGGTGGCGGCGTTGCAGCGCAGTCTCGAGGCCGCCGGCGAGGAGGTCAAACCCGCACCGGCGAAGAAGAAGGCGCCCGCGCGCCGGAAACGAGCCTGAGTTGCGCTACCCGCGGGACGGTCGCGCGATGAAGGACCGCAGGTAGCGCCCGGTCATCACGCTCTGTACGACGCGCGCCACCGGATCACCCACTCGCGTGAACCACCGCCCCGGTCGGGAGAACACCGTGATCGTCGCCCGGACCTCGCCGTCGGCGTCGCGTTCGACGCAGAACCGCTCCTCCCCGGACTCGGGATGCCCCGGCAGGGTGCCGTACGCGAAACCGCGACGGTGGGGTTCGTCGATCACGTAGACGACCCGGCACGGAATCGTGAACCCGAACCACCGCAACACGACCGTGGTCCCCGGCGCCGCCGTGTCCGCATCGGCCTCGACTCGCAGTCCCGCACGACGGTGGACGTCCCAGCGCATCAACGCGTCGGACGCGGCGAGGAACGTGTCCTCGCCGCGTCCGAGTCGCGACGACTTCCGGATGTGGCGGTATCCCGCCGGCAGCTCTCCGGCGGTCGCACCGACCTCGTCGTAGGTCAGCTCGCCGCCCACCGGGCAGGGCCTTCGGCTAGACCGTGAACCCGAGGGCGCGCAACTGCTCGCGACCGTCCTCGGTGATCTTGTCCGGGCCCCACGGCGGCATCCACACCCAGTTGATCCGGAGCTCGTCGCACAGGCTGCTGTTGACCAGGGCCCGCTTGGACTGCTCCTCGATGACGTCGGTCAGTGGGCACGCCGCCGAGGTCAGCGTCATGTCGAGTTGAACGATGTCGATGCCGTTCTCGTCGATCTCCTTGAAGTCGTAGACCAGACCGAGGTCGACGACGTTGATGCCGAGCTCGGGGTCGACGACGTCGCGCATCGCCTCCTCGAGCTCGTCGAGGCGCTCCGGGGTGAGCGTCGCACCGTACTCGGCGGCGGGCTCCGTCGCGGGTGTCTCGGTCTGGGCCTGCTCGGCCTGGGTGTCCGTCATGATGTCTGTCCTCCGGTTCGAGCCAGGTCGTTCTCGTCGTCGACTATTCGAACAACGGCGTCCTTGAAAGCCATCCATCCCAGCAACGCGCACTTCACACGCGCCGGGTACTTCGACACACCGCTGAAGGCGATGCCGTCGCCGAGGACGTCCTCGTCCCCCTCGATCGTGCCGCGACTGCCGACCATCTCGTTGAACGCGTCGACCGTGCGCAGCGCCTCGTCGAGCGGCATGCCGACGATCTGGTCGAACAGCACCGACGTCGACGCCTGGCTGATCGAGCATCCCTGGCCGTCGTACGAGATGTCGGCGACCACCGGACGGCCGTCGTCGCCCTCGGTGAGGTGCGCGCGCAACGTGATCTCGTCACCGCACGTCGGGTTGACGTGATGCACCTCGGCACCGAACGGGTCGCGCAGTCCGCGCCCGTGCGGGTGCTTGTAGTGGTCCAGGATCACTTCCTGGTACATCTGCTCCAGGCGCACGTTTAGTTACCTCCACTCACACCGAAGAAGTCCTGCGCGCGCCGGATGCCGGCGATCAGCGCGTCCACTTCGTCGAGGGTGTTGTACAGCGCGAACGATGCCCGCGCGGTGGCGGCGATGCCGAACCGCTGGTGCATCGGCCACGCGCAGTGGTGGCCCACCCGCACGGCCACGCCGTCGTCGTCGAGGACCTGCCCCAGATCGTGGGCATGGATCCCGTCGACGAGGAACGAGACCGCCGAACCGCGGTCGATGCCGTCGGTGGGGCCGACGATCCGCACACCGTCGATACCGGCGAGACCCTCGAGCGCCGCGGTGACGAGCAGGTGCTCGTGCTGCGCGACAGCGTCCATCCCGATGTCCTGAAGGTACTTCACGGCAGCGCCGAGCCCGACGACCTGAGAGGTCATCGGAACACCGGCCTCGAACCGCTGCGGCGGCGCCGCATACGTGCTGCCCTCCATCGTGACGGTCTCGATCATCGAGCCGCCCGTGATGAACGGCGGCATCGACGCCAGCAGCTCGCGACGTCCGTAGAGCACGCCGACCCCGGACGGGCCGAGCATCTTGTGCCCCGAGAACGCCGCGTAATCGACACCGAGGGAACGGAAGTCGACCGCAAGATGCGGCACCGACTGGCACGCGTCGAGCACGGTGACCGCGCCGACGGCCTGCGCGCGGCGGACCAGTTCGGTGACCGGCGAGATCGCGCCCGTCACGTTGGACTGGTGCGTGAACGCGACGACCTTGACCTTGTCGGTCAGCTCGAGCGAATCGAGATCGATGCGGCCGTCGTCGGTGATGCCGTACCAGCGCAGCGTGGCACCCGTACGACGCGCAAGCTCCTGCCACGGAACGAGATTCGCGTGGTGCTCGAGTTCGGTGACGACGATCTCGTCACCGGGGCCGACGACCTTGTCGAAGCGGTCGTCGCCGAACACGTAGGCGACGAGGTTCAGCGACTCGGTGGCGTTCTTGGTGAACACCAGCTCGTCCGGGTCGGCACCGACGAACGCCGCGATCGCGGCGCGCGCACCCTCGTACGCATCGGTGGCTTCCTCGGCCAGCTGATGCGCACCGCGGTGCACCGCGGCGTTGCACGTGGTCAGGAACTCCCGTTCGGCGTCCAGTACCTGTACCGGACGCTGCGAGGTGGCACCCGAATCCAGATACACCAAGGGCTTTCCGTCGCGCACGGTCCGCCCCAGGATCGGGAAGTCCGCCCGGATCCTGGTGACGTCCAGCGCAGCCGCCGTGGTGGTCATCGGACTACGCTCCCGCCCCGGCCTGGGTGAAACGCACGTAGCCGTTGGCCTCGAGCTCGTCGGCGAGCTCGGCGCCACCGGACTCGACGATCCGGCCGTTCACGAACACGTGCACGAACTCCGGCTGGATGTAGCGCAGGATGCGGGTGTAGTGCGTGATCAGCAGCACGCCGCCGTCCTCGCGCTCCTTGTACCGGTTGACACCCTCGGACACCACGCGCAGCGCGTCGACGTCGAGGCCCGAGTCGGTCTCGTCGAGGATCGCGATCTTCGGCTTGAGCAGGCCCAGCTGGAGGATCTCGTGGCGCTTCTTCTCGCCGCCGGAGAAGCCCTCGTTGACGCTGCGCTCACCGAAGGTCGGATCGATCTCCAGCTCGCTCATCGCCTCCTTGACCTCCTTGACCCAGTGGCGCAGCTTGGGGGCCTCGCCACGGACCGAGGTGGCCGCGGTACGCAGGAAGTTCGACATCGAGACGCCGGGCACCTCGACCGGGTACTGCATCGCCAGGAACAGACCGGCACGGGCGCGCTCGTCGACGCTCATCTCCAGGACGTTCTCGCCGTCGAGGGTGATGGTGCCGGAGGTCACCTCGTACTTGGGGTGGCCGGCGATCGCGTACGACAGCGTCGACTTGCCCGAGCCGTTGGGGCCCATGATGGCGTGGGTCTCGCCCGAACGGACGGTCAGGTTCACACCCTTGAGGATGTTGATCGACTCGGCGTTCTCGTCCGAGTTTGCGACGTTGACGTGCAGGTCGCGAATTTCAAGCGTAGACATTCGATTTCCTATACGGGTATCGGCGAAGTATCGGGAAGGTGGCGGACCGGATCAGGCGCCGACCGCGGCCAGCTCGGCCTCGACAGCGGCCTCGAGACGCTCGCGCACCTCGGGAACCGCGATGCGGTTGATGATCTCGTGGAAGAAACCACGCACGACCAGCCGCATGGCCTGCTCCTCGGGAATGCCCCGCGCGCGCAGGTAGAACAGCTGCTCATCGTCGAATCGTCCGGTGGCGCTGGCGTGTCCGGCACCGACGATCTCGCCGGTCTCGATCTCGAGGTTCGGCACCGAGTCGGCACGGGCGCCGTCGGTGAGCACCAGGTTGCGGTTGAGCTCGAACGTGTCGGTGCCCTCCGCCGCGGCCCGGATCAGCACGTCGCCGATCCACACGGTGTGCGCGTCCGGCTTGCCGGAGTTCGGATCACCCTGCAGCGCACCCTTGTACACGACATTGGACTTGCAGTGCGGCTGCGAATGGTCGACGAGCAGACGCTGCTCGAAGTGCTGGCCGGCGTCGGCGAAGTACAGGCCGAGCATCTCGGCGTCGCCGCCCGGGCCCGCGTACTTGACCGTCGGGGTGATGCGCACCAGGTCGCCGCCGAGGCTCACCGACGTGTGCCTCAGCACCGCGTCGCGGCCGACGAGGGCGTGGTGCGCGGCGGTGTGGACGGCGTCGTCGGCCCAGTCCTGGACCGCGACGATCGTCAGCGACGCGCTGTCACCCAGCACGAACTCGACGTTCTCCGCGTACGTTCCGCTGCCCTTCTGATCGAGCACGATCGTCGCCTTCGCGAACTCCTCGAGCCGAATCTGCAGGTGCCCGAACGCCACCTTGCCCTCACCGGGGCCGGTGACGGTGATGTGCACCGGTGCGGCGACCTCGGTCTCGCGGCCGACGGTCACGACGGTCGCGGTCTCGAACGACGAGTACGCCTGTGCGGCGACACGGTCGAACGGGACGCCGCCCTGTCCGAGACGCGCGTCGTCGCGGCCGACGGTCTCGACGGAGACGTCACCGACGACGTCCACGGTCGCGGTGCCGGACGCGACGGCAGTGCCGTCGTGCAGGCCGCGCAGTCGACGCAGCGGCGTGAAGCGCCACGCCTCGTCGCGGCCCGAGGGCACCTCGAACGCGTTCACGTCGAACGAGGTGAAGACCTCGCCCTTGTTGGTTGCGGGGGCGGCGTTCTCGCCGGCCGCCGCGCCCTGTACTCCCGTCACGGGGGTGCTCACTAGCCCACCGCCCCTTCCATCTGCAGTTCGATCAGGCGGTTGAGCTCGAGGGCGTACTCCATCGGCAGCTCCTTGGCGATGGGCTCGACGAACCCGCGCACCACCATGGCCATGGCCTCGTCCTCGGTCAGACCGCGGCTCATGAGGTAGAACAACTGGTCGTCGCTGACCTTCGACACCGTGGCCTCGTGGCCCATCGTGACGTCGTCCTCGCGGACGTCGACGTACGGGTAGGTGTCGGAGCGGCTGATCTGGTCGACCAGCAGGGCATCACACTTGACGGTCGCCTTCGACCCGTGAGCGCCCTTGTTGACCTGCACCAGGCCGCGGTACGACGCACGGCCGCCACCGCGGGCCACCGACTTCGACACGATGGTCGACGACGTGTGCGGCGCCAGGTGCAGCATCTTCGCGCCGGTGTCCTGGTGCTGGCCCTCGCCGGCGAACGCGACGGAGAGAACCTCACCGCGGGCGTGCTCGCCCATCATCCACACGGCCGGGTACTTCATGGTGACCTTGGAGCCGATGTTGCCGTCGATCCACTCCATCGAACCGCCCGCCTCGACCTTGGTGCGCTTGGTCACCAGGTTGTAGACGTTGTTCGACCAGTTCTGGATCGTCGTGTAGCGGCAGTGGCCGCCCTTCTTGACGATGATCTCGACCACCGCGGAGTGCAGCGAGTCGGACTTGTAGATCGGGGCGGTGCAGCCCTCGACGTAGTGCACCGAGGCGCCCTCGTCGACGATGATCAGCGTCCGCTCGAACTGACCCATGTTCTCGGTGTTGATCCGGAAGTAGGCCTGCAGCGGGATGTCGACCTTCACACCCGGCGGCACGTAGATGAACGATCCGCCGGACCAGACGGCGGTGTTCAGCGCGGAGAACTTGTTGTCGCCGGCCGGAATGACCGAACCGAAGTACTCCTGGAAGATCTCCGGGTGCTCGCGCAGACCGGTGTCGGTGTCCAGGAAGATGACGCCCTGCGCCTCGAGATCCTCACGGATCGAGTGGTAGACGACCTCGGACTCGTACTGCGCCGCGACACCGGCGACCAAGCGCTGCTTCTCCGCCTCGGGGATGCCCAGCTTGTCGTACGTGTTCTTGATGTCCTCGGGCAGGTCTTCCCAGCTCTCGGCCTGCTTCTCGCTCGAGCGCACGAAGTACTTGATGTTGTCGAAGTCGATGCCGTCGAGGTTGGAACCCCAGTGCGGCATCGGCTTCTTGTCGAAGGTGCGCAGCGCCTTGAGCCGGATGTCGAGCATCCACTCGGGTTCGTTCTTCTTCGCGGAGATGTCCCGCACGACTGCCTCGGACAGCCCTCGTTGCGCGCTGGCACCGGCAACGTCGGAGTCCGACCAGCCGTAGCCGTAGTGGCCCAGCGACGCGATCGCTTCTTCCTGCGTGAGTGGCGCCTCGGGTGTCACCTGGTCTGGTGTGACGGTCATGCGAGCTCCTTCCGGAGTCTTGTTACGTACCGGTGTGAGCTGTCCACCGGAGAGAACATCTATGAGGTCTTTCGGGGTGAAGCGAGAGGAACGTGGGTGGTGCAGGCGCAGTCGCCGTTCGCGATGGTCGCCAACTGCTGGACGTGGGTGCCGAGCAGTTCCGCGAAGGCGGCCCGCTCCGCTTCGCAGAGTTCGGGGAACTCCTCCGCGACGTGCGAGATCGGACAGTGGTGCTGGCAGATCTGCACGCCGTTGCCGACCGGGCGGATCGAGGCCGCGAATCCCGCCGACGTGAACGCCTCCGCAATCTCCTCCGCAGTGGACTCGACCTCCTCGGGCCTGTCCTCCACCACCGGCGACACCTGCCCGACGATCGACTGCACCCGGCGCCGAGCGAAGTCTTCGATGGCTGCGTCGCCACCGATCTCGCGCAACTGCCGCATCGCCGCGCCCGCAAGGTCGTCGTACGTATGACCGAGCTTGCCTCGCCCCGCCGCGGTGATCTGGAACAGTTTCGCCGGGCGGCCTCGCCCGCGTTGCCGCCAGCTGGCGGCGCTCGCCTCCTGCGCCTCCCCCGCCTCGATGAGCACATCGAGATGGCGGCGGACGCCGGCTGCGCTGAGGCCGAGACGCGCACCGATGTCGGTGGCCGAAATCGGCCCCTCCTCGACCAACAACTGCACCACGGCGGCGCGGGTATGGCCTTCGTGCGCGCCGGTCACGGGCAGCGGCGCACCACCGGGGGCCGGTGCAGGCACATGACCTGCACTTTCTCCCATCACGCGTCGAGCCGCTTCCGATTTCACAACACCAGTGTGACGGAATTAGGCGCACAGGTCCACGAAGGGTTACCTGCGTGATCCCGACCACACCCGATCCGGAGCCCGGTCCCGCAACCCCGGCCGGAGCACATCGTTCGCCCCGCTACGCTGCACCCTGTGCCGCAGACCGAGATGGAACACGAGTCGGAAGCCCCGGCCCCGTCTCGGGCCGCGAGAACCGCCACCTTCGCCAAGCGTGCGCTCGGCGTCGAAGGACGCTCCCACCGCCCCTCGGTATCGGACCGACTGCACGGCGACGAGCCCGAGGCCCCCGGACTCGACGGGCGCGAAACGCGTCAGCTGCACTGGATCCGCCTCTTCGGTGCCACCGGTGCGGTACTCATGGCCGTCGGCGCACTCGGCGCCGGCGCGCAACCGGTTCTGCAGAACCCCGTCCAGGGCCTTCGCATCCTCGGGCTTCCCGCCCGCATGCCGAGTGCGACGCTGAGCATGGCGATGACCGGCACCGTGATGGTCGTGCTCGCCTGGCTGCTGCTCGGCCGGTTCGCGGTCGGGAGCATGCGCGGCGGGCGCGCGATCCGCCAGCTCAGCCGATCACAACTCGACCGCACGCTGCTCCTGTGGGTGATTCCCCTCACGGTGGCGCCGCCGATGTTCAGCAGGGACGTCTACTCCTACCTGGCGCAGAGCGAGATCACCGCCCGTGGACTCGATCCGTACGAGATCGGCCCGGCCGGTGCCCTCGGCGTCGACCATGTCCTCACCCGCACGGTCCCGAACATCTGGCGCGAGACCCCGGCACCGTACGGTCCCTTGTTCCTCTGGATGGGCCGCGGCATCACCGCGATCACCGGGGACAACATCGTGGCGGGCATCTTCCTGCACCGTCTCCTGGCACTCGCGGGCGTCGCGATGATCGTGTGGGCGCTGCCCCGACTCGCGCGCCGCTGCGGGGTGTCCAGTGTGAGCGCACTCTGGCTCGGCGCGGCGAACCCGCTCGTGATGTTCCATCTGGTCGCCGGCATCCACAACGAGGCCCTGATGATCGGCCTCATGCTCGCCGGAGTCGAGCTGGCGTTGCGCGCCGTCGAGGGCACGGACCCGATTCGGGGGCGGGTGCTGCTCCTCCTGGTCGCCGGCGCCACGCTGATCGCGCTGTCGTCGACGATCAAGATCCCGTCCCTGCTCGCGCTCGGTTTCGTGGGCATGGCCCTGGCGCGGAGGTGGGGTGCGAACCTGAAGGCGCTCGCATCGGCCGCTGCACTGCTGGGCGTGGTCGCTATCGGAGTGACCGTGTTCGTCAGCGTCGCCAGTGGCCTCGGCATGGGCTGGACGCAAACCCTGGGCACCGCGACGGAAGTGCGCAGTTGGATGTCCATCCCGACCCTGTTGGGGCTGGGAAGCGGACTGGTCGGCGTGCTACTCGGACTCGGCGACCACACCACTGCCGTGCTCAGCCTCACCCGGCCGATCGCCTCGCTCGTCGCCGCCTTCATCACACTGCGCATGCTGGTCGCCGTGCTCGTCGGGCGGATCCATCCGGTCGGCGCGCTGGGCGTCTCCCTCGGCGCCATCGTCCTGCTGTTCCCGGTCGTCCAACCGTGGTACCTGCTGTGGGCGGTGATCCCGCTGGCGGCATGGGCCACCAGACCGGTGTTCCGCGTCCCGACGATCGCGTTCTCGTCGGTCGTCAGCATCATCCTGATGCCCAACGGCGCCGAGTACCAGCCGTTCATGATCGTCCAGGCCGCGATCGCCACGGCGCTCGCATGCCTGGCCATCATCTTCCTCACCCGACACCTGCTGCCGTGGCATGCGCAGCAGACCACCGCACCGGTCTGATCGGGCCGGGGCTTACGCTGGATCATCGTGATTGGCAGAGCGTCGGAGACGGCGTCGAAGAAGGGCGAGCCCGCCGTGCGCCTCGAGGGCGTCGTCAAGACGTTCGGCGAGGTCCGGGCCGTCGACGGGCTGGACTTCCGAGTCGAACCCGCCCAGGTGCTCGCGCTGCTCGGGCCGAACGGCGCGGGCAAGACCACGACGGTGGAGATGTGTGAGGGCTTCGTCACACCCGACGCCGGTTCCGTGCGGGTGCTGGGGCTCGACCCCATCGCCGATTCGGCCGCACTGCGTCCGCGCATCGGCGTCATGCTGCAGGGCGGCGGCGCGTATCCCGGATCGAAGGCGGGCGAGATGCTCGACCTCGTCGCGTCGTACTCCGCGAACCCGCTCGATCCCGACTGGCTGCTGCGCAGCCTCGGACTGCAGGACGCCCGGCGCACCCCGTATCGCCGGCTGTCCGGTGGGCAGCAGCAGCGCCTCGCGCTCGCGTGCGCCCTCGTCGGACGACCCGAACTGGTGTTCCTCGACGAGCCGACGGCCGGCCTGGACGCCCAGGCCCGACTGCTCGTGTGGGAGCTCATCGACGCGCTGCGCCGCGACGGCGTCAGCGTGCTGCTGACGACCCATCTCATGGACGAGGCCGAGGAACTCGCCGACGAACTGGTCATCATCGACCACGGCCGGATCGTCGCGTCCGGGACGCCGTCGGAGGTGACCCGCACCGGAGCCGAGGGTCTGCTGAGTCTCGTCGCCCCGCCCGGCCTCGATCTGGCCCCGCTGCATGCCGTGCTGCCGGCCGACTTCCAGGCACAGGAGGTCTCGCCCGGCGACTACGTCGTGCGCGGCGCGATCGATCCGCACGTGGTCGCGGCGGTCACGTCGTGGTGCGCGGGACAGGACGCGCTGGCCACCGAGCTGCGGGTCGACCAGCGTCGCCTCGAGGACGTCTTCCTCGAACTCACGGGACGGGATCTGAGGGGATGAGCGTGACCAACCACGAACGCCTGGCCGACAACCGCTTCGCCGCCGGCACGTTCGCCCCCCACCCGCAGCCGGCGCCGCCGGCCCGGATGCTGGCCTCGCAGACCAAGCTCGAACTGACGCTGCTGCTCCGCAACGGCGAGCAGCTGCTGATCACCATGCTGATCCCGATCACGCTGCTGATCGGCCTGACGCTGCTGCCGATCGGCGACTTCGGCAGCGACCGCGTCGACACGATCGTCCCCGCCGTGATGATGGTCGCGATCATGTCGACCGCGTTCACCGGGCAGGCCATCGCCGTCGGCTTCGACCGCCGCTACGGGGCGCTCAAACGCCTCGGAGCCACCCCGTTGCCCAGGTGGGGCATCATCGCGGGCAAGAGCGCGGCGGTGGTGATCGTCGTCGCCATGCAGACGCTGCTGCTCGGCGCGATCGGCTTCGCGCTCGGCTGGCGTCCGAGCGTGCTCGGCCTGGTCCTCGGCGCCGTCGTGATCGCCCTCGGCACCGTGACGTTCGCCTGCATGGGACTGCTGCTGGGCGGATCGCTACGCGCCGAGATCGTGCTGGCGCTCGCGAACATCCTGTGGTTCGCGATGGCCGGCATCGGCAGCGTCATCTTCGCCGACCAGATCAACGACGGCGTTCGGATCGCCGCCCAGATCGTGCCGTCGGGGGCGCTGGCGCAGGCCCTCGAGGACGCCACCGCGGGGAGCATCAACCTCGCGTGCGTCGGGATCCTCGCGGTGTGGGCGGCGGTCACCGGTTTCGTCGCGACCAGGACGTTCAAGTTCGTCTGACACGAGTATTCGTGCATTCGGCGCGTGTCCGGCAAAACCCTTCCCGGAGCAGACCGTTCGGATCGACAATGACCGGCGTGACCCACTCCTTGATGATCGGACTCCGCCGAACCTCGATCGCGGCGTGCGGCGCACTCGCGCTGGCGATCGCCCCGCTGACGGCCGATGCCGCCCCGCTGTGGGGGCCCCTCGCGCCCGCCAACCCGTACCTGGGACCGGACGGGACCTCGACCATGCACGGCGACGCCGGATCCTCCGACGCCACCGCACTGGCCGGCCCCGGCACCGGTGACGTCTCGATCGCCCAGTACCCCCTGGCATCGGCCTGCCCGACGTTGCTGCAGGGCTCGGACCGCCTGGTCGTCGCACTGTGCACCACGATGATCGGCCAGAACCCGACGGTGCATCTGCTGGATCCGGAGGCGTCGACGTTCCCGGTCGGCGGCACGCTCGCCCAACTCCAGCTCACCAAGGGCAGCCTGCTCGGCGGCGTGTACGCCTACCTCGACGCGGACGATCGCCTCGTCGTGGTGGACGGCTCACGGCACCTGCTGCGAATCGGGCACACACAGGTGGACGGGAAGTGGCAGCTGGCCGTCGACACGAGCGTCGACCTGACCTCGGCGATCCCGGACGACGACAACGTCACCGGCCTCGCCCCCGACTGGGCGGGCAACGTGTGGTTCGCGACGGGCGGCGGCATCGTCGGCACCGTCGATTCCGCCGGTGTCGCCCGGACCATCTCGTTGCCGGAGGGCGAGCAGGTGCAGAACAGCATCTCGACCTCGGAGGGCGGGACCGCAGTGGCCACGACGCACGCGACCTATCAGTTGAGCGCCGGGCCGGACGCGCAGCCGGTGGTCGAGTGGCGCCAGGCGTACGACCGCGGCTCGGCGCGCAAGCCCGGGCAGCTGAGCTGGGGCACCGGCTCCACGCCCACCTACTTCGGTCCCGTCACCGGCTCCGAGTACCTGACGATCGTCGACAACGCCGACGGCCAGGTGAATCTGCTGGTGTACCGCTCCGCCGACGGTGTCGAGGTCTGCAAGGAACCGGTGCTGCCGCCGGCCGAGGACAACGGCAGCCTGTCCGGCAGCGGCGGAAGCACCGGCGGCTCGGGTGGCAGCCTGTCCGGCAGTGTCGGCGGCAGCACCGGTTCGGGCAGCGGCAGCGAGAACTCCCCCATCGGCATCGGACGGTCGGTGTTCGTCGCGAGCACCTACGGTTACCCGTACCCGACGGTGCCGGCCGGCGTCGGCGAGGCCGTACCGGCTTCGGCCCCGTTCCGCGGCGGCATGACCCGCGTGGACGTCGACGAGGACGGCCTGGGCTGCGAGACCAAGTGGCAGAACCAGGTCCGCAGTTCCGCGGTCCCGCACCTGTCCACGGCCGACGGCAACATCTACACGATGGTCCGCCAGGGACTCGACACGACGACCCCGCTCGACGGCTTCGCGTACGCCGTCCTCGACCCCGAGACGGGCGCGGTGAAGACCACGAAGACCGTCACCGGCACCCTGCTCGGCGACACCTTGCAGATGTCGGCACTCATCACCGAGGACGGCCGGTACATGCAGGGGACGATCTCGGGAATCGTGTCCGTCGATCCCGGAAGCGGTGGCTCGAGCGGCTCGGCGGGGTCGTCGGGGTCGTGACCTGCGCCGAATGTCACACCGAACGAACCGGGGCCAACTACACCTCGTAGTGGATCGCCCTCTACCATCGGGGCGTGCTGTATCGCGGGTTCGTAAACCTGGTCAACCGTCTACCGCTGCCGTCGCTCGCGGTCCAGAAGTGGATCGCGATCGCGGTGATCGTGACGCAGGGCGGCATCGCCGTCACCGGATCGGTGGTCCGCGTGACGGCGTCCGGCCTCGGCTGCACCACGTGGCCCCAGTGCTATCCCGGCAGCTTCATCCCGACCGGGGACTCCACCGCGCCCTGGTTCCACCAGTCGATCGAGTTCGGTAACCGGCTGCTGACGTTCCTGGTGGTGGCGACCGCGGCGGCCGTGGTGCTGGCGGTGACCCGCGCGGGACGACGTCGTGAAGTGCTCACCTACGCGTGGCTGATGCCGCTGTCGACCGTTGCGCAGGCGGTTCTCGGTGGCATCACCGTCCTCACCGGGCTGCTGTGGTGGACGGTGGCGCTGCACTTGCTCGTGTCGATGGCGATGGTGTGGCTCTCGGTGATGCTGTACCACAAGATCGACCAGCCCGACGACGGCATCGAGGTCATCACCCTCCCCAAGCAGTTGCGCTGGCTCACCGCGCTCTCGGGTGTCGCGTTGTCCGGGACCCTCGTCGCCGGAACGATGGTGACCGGTGCCGGCCCCCACGCGGGCGACAAGAACCCCGAGCGCACGGTCGAACGCCTCGACCTCGACATCACCAACCTCGTGCACCTGCACGCCGAGTTGCTCGTGGCCTATCTCGCTCTGCTCGTCGGCCTGGGCTTCGCCCTGTATGCCGTGGGTGCGAGCGCCGCGGTGAAGCTGCGCCTCAAGGTGGTCGTCGGGCTCGTCGTCGCGCAGGCCTGCGTCGGCCTGGTGCAGTTCTGGACGCACGTACCGGCAGCACTGGTCACCATCCACGTCGCGCTCGCCGGTGCCTGCACCGCCGCGACCGCGGCCCTCTACGCGGCCGGGCGGGTTCGCGTACCGGTCGACACCCGCACCGACGCCGAGGCGGTCACCCCCGTCTGACCGGCGGCACCCACGAACGACGAAGGCCGGGACCCTGCACCGCAGGATCCCGGCCTTCTCGGTATGTCAGCGCTCGTTGCGTGCCTTCGGGAAGCGCGTCTGGTGCGCGACCCAGCCGGCCATCTTCGCGAAATGGCCCTTGCGCGGCGTCACGATGCTCGTCAGCGCACGGTCCCACTCGGAGACGGTGATCTCGTCGAACGACGCGACGACGGCGTTCGCGATCGCCACGGTGTCGACGACCTGGTCGCCGAGGATGCCGTCGGCGCCGACGAGCGTGATCCGCACGCCCGCACGGCCGACGGGCTGGATGACCGCGCTCGCGGATCCACCGTGCTCGGAGACGAACTTCCGGATGGCGGCGACCGTGCCCGAGGGCAGGACCGGGGCCGCAGCGGTGCTCTGGGTATCGGTGCTCATGGGGTCAGACTACTGTGCGGTAGCCGCCGACCCCTCACGACCGTCCGCCGACGCGACCGCAGGGTCGGTGTAGAACAAGAACATGCGTGCAATCGTGGTTTCCGAGAACGGCGGTCCCGACGTCCTGACCCCGACGGAGGTCCCCGACCCTCAGCCCGGTCCGGACGATCTCCTGGTGGCCACCGACGCCATCGGCATCAACTTCATCGACACCTACATCCGCGCGGGGATCTACCCCACGGAACTCCCCTACGTCCCCGGTAACGAGGGCACCGGCGTCGTGGTGGCGGTCGGATCCGCCGTCACCGAGTTCGGCGTCGGCGACCGTGTCGCGTGGGCCGACGCGGCCGGCGGCTACGCCGAGAAGGTCGTCGTCCCGGCATCGGCTGCCGTGGACGTCCCGGACGGGGTCGCCCCCGAACTGGCAGCATCGGCACTGCTGCAGGGCATGACCGCGCACTACCTCATCGAGTCGGCCTACCCGGCGCGCCCGGGTGAGACGGTTCTCGTCCACGCCGGTGCCGGCGGTGTCGGTCTGCTGCTCACGCAGATGGCGACCGCCAAGGGCGTCAAGGTGATCACGACGGTGTCGACGGACGAGAAGGAGGCCCTGTCCCGCGAGGCGGGCGCCTGGCGCGTCCTGCGGTACGGCGACGCGCTCGCCGACAAGGTCCGTGAACTCACGGGCGGCGAGGGGGTTGCGGCGGTCTACGACGGCGTCGGCAAGGACACGTTCGACGCGAGCCTCGATGCGCTGCGCATCCGCGGCACGCTCGTGCTCTTCGGCGCTGCCAGCGGACCGGTTCCGCCGTTCGATCTGCAGCGGCTCAACGCCGGAGGGTCGCTGTTCGTAACGAGGCCGACGCTCGCCCACTACGTGCACGACCGCGAGGAACTGTCGTGGCGCGCGGGCGCGGTGCTCGACGCGATCGCGGCGGGCACGCTGAAGCTGCGCGTCGGCGGAAGCTATCCCCTGGACCGGGCGGAGCAGGCGCACCGCGACCTCGAGGCCCGCAAGACCACCGGTTCCATCGTGTTGGTGCCGTAGGCGACCGACTGACGACGAAGGGCCCGCTCGTTCGAGCGGGCCCTTCGTGCTGACGTCTGTACCGGGTCAGAAGTAGCCGGCGATCGTGTTCCAGCCGAGAACCGAGTCGACGGCCAGACCGCAGCACACCACCGCGAGGTAGTTGTTGGACTGCAGGAACAGTTTGAGCGGCTTGATCGGGGTACCGCCGCGGACGCTGTTGTACAGCTGGTGCGCGACGAACAGGAACCACGCGCCTGCCAGCAGCGTGACGACCGCGTAGATCCAGCCCGCGGCCGGGACCAGGGCCAGCGACGCGAGCACCGTGGCCCAGGTGTAGATCACGATCTGCTTCGTGACGTGGGTCTCGGACGCGATGACCGGGAGCATCGGCACGCCCGCGGCCTTGTAGTCCTCCTTGTAGCGCATCGCGAGCGCCCAGGTGTGCGGCGGCGTCCAGAAGAAGATGATCAGGAACAGGACCACCGGCTCCCAGCTCAGCGATCCGGTGACCGCGGCCCAGCCGACCATCACCGGCATGCAGCCCGCCGCGCCACCCCAGATCACGTTCTGCCACGTGCGGCGCTTGAGCACCATCGTGTACACGAGCACGTAGAAGGCGATCGTCAGGACCACGAGGAAGCCTGCGAGCAGGTTCGCCCGCCACCACAGCCACGCGAACGACGCGACGCCGAGCGTCATGCCGAACACGAAGGCGTGCCGGGTGGGCACGGCCTGCCGGGCCAGGGGGCGCAGCGCTGTGCGCTTCATCACCTTGTCGATATCCGCGTCGACGACGCAGTTCAGCGAGTTGGCACTCGCGGCGCCCATCCAGCCACCGAACAGCGTGCTCAGGATGAGAACCAGGTCGATGTGTCCACGGTCCGCCAGCAGCATCGCTGGAATCGTCGCGACGAGCAGAAGCTCGATCACGCGCGGCTTCGTGAGCGCGATGTACGCCAGAACCGTCGACGTCACCCGACCCCACAGCGTGGTGGTGTCCCGCGCAGCCTTCGATTCCGATGCGCCGGAGGGGCTGCCGAAGCCGTGTCCGCTCGGCCGATGCCCTGTACGCACGCTTTCTCCTTGCCCCACGCGACTACATCCTCGCTTACTACTTCACTACTACAAACGATGGTAGACGGCGCTAACCCCTGAACCGAATCGACCCGATCGGGGCGGCACACTAGGCTGGAGGCGCACTCGAGGTCCGGCGACGCCCACTGCACCCTCCGGATACCCTCCGGCTCCACGTACAACCATGTCAGGAGACATCTGCCCGTGTCGATCACAGACGAGATCCGCGTCCTCACGCAACCGGTCCACCCCACCGACTGGACCGATCTGGACACCAAGGCCGTCGACACCGCCCGTGTACTCGCCGCGGACGCCGTACAGAAGGTCGGCAACGGCCACCCCGGCACCGCGATGAGCCTCGCGCCGCTGGCGTACACGCTGTTCCAGCGTGTCATGCGGCACGACCCGGCGGACGCCGACTGGATCGGCCGTGACCGCTTCGTCCTCTCCTGTGGTCACTCGAGCCTGACCCTGTACGTCCAGCTGTACCTCGCTGGTTACGGCCTCGAACTCGAAGACCTCGAGTCGCTGCGCACGTGGGGCTCCAAGACTCCCGGCCACCCCGAGCACGGGCACACCCGCGGTGTCGAGATCACCACCGGCCCGCTCGGGCAGGGTCTGGCGTCGGCCGTCGGCATGGCGATGGCCGCCCGCCGCGAGCGCGGCCTGTTCGACCCCGAGGCGGCGCCGGGCGAGAGCCCGTTCGATCACCACATCTACGTCGTCGCGTCCGACGGTGACATCGAGGAGGGTGTGACGTCGGAGGCGTCCTCGATCGCCGGTGTGCAGCAGCTGGGCAACCTGACGGTGATCTACGACGACAACAAGATCTCGATCGAGGACGACACGGCGATCGCGCTGTCCGAGGACACCGCGGCGCGCTACGAGTCCTACGGCTGGCACGTCCAGGTCGTCGAGGGCGGCGAGAACGTCGTGGCGATCGAGCAGGCGCTGGAGAAGGCCCGTGAGGTCACCGACCGCCCGTCGCTGGTCCTGCTCCGCACGATCATCGGCTACCCCGCGCCGACCAAGATGAACACCGGCGCCGCGCACGGCGCCGCTCTGGGCGCCGACGAGGTCGCAGCGGTGAAGAAGGCCCTCGGGTTCGATCCCGAGCGGAGCTTCGAGGTGGCGCCGGACGTCATCGCCCACACTCGCCAGGTCGTCGATCGCGGTGTGCGTGCGCACAAGGAGTGGCAGGCGCTGTACGACGAATGGGTCCAGCGCGCGCCCGAGGGCAAGAAGCTCCTCGACCGTCTGACCGGTCGCGACCTGCCCGCCGGCTGGGCCGACGTCCTCCCCACGTGGGAGCCGGACGCCAAGGGCCTGGCCACCCGCAAGGCCTCCGCGGCGGTCCTCAACGCCGTCGGCCCGGTGCTGCCGGAGCTGTGGGGCGGCTCGGCGGACCTCGCCGAGAGCAACAACACCACGATCAAGGGCTCCGATTCGTTCGGCCCGGAATCCATCTCGACGGACATGTGGAAGGCCCAGCCGTACGGCCGGACCCTGCACTTCGGTGTCCGCGAGCACGCGATGGGCTCGATCCTCAACGGCATCGCGCTGCACGGGCCGACCCGCCCCTACGGCGGCACGTTCCTGGTCTTCAGTGACTACATGCGACCCGCCGTCCGGCTGGCAGCGATCATGAAGACCCCGGTCGTCTACGTCTGGACCCACGATTCGATCGGGCTCGGCGAGGACGGCCCGACGCACCAGCCGATCGAGCACCTGGCAGCCCTGCGGGCCATGCCGGGCCTGTACGTCGTCCGCCCGGGCGACGCCAACGAGACCGCCCACGCGTGGCGGGCCGTGCTCGAGAAGGGCTCCGACGAGGCCACCCGCGCTCCCGCCGGCCTGGCCCTGACCCGACAGGACCTTCCGGTCCTCGAGGGCACCCACTACGACGGCGTCTCGCGCGGCGGCTACGTGCTGGCCGAGGCCTCGACCGGCACCCCCGAGGTCGTGCTGATCGGCACCGGTTCGGAACTGCAGCTCGCGGTCGCCGCCCGCGAGGCGCTCGAGGCGGAGGGTGTTCCCACGCGCGTCGTGTCGATGCCGTGCGTCGAGTGGTTCGACGCGCAGGACCAGGCGTACCGCGACGGCGTCCTTCCCCCCACGGTCAAGGCGCGGGTCGCGGTCGAGGCCGGGATCGCGATGCCGTGGTACCGCTTCGTCGGGGACGCCGGCGAGATCGTCTCGATCGAGCACTTCGGCGCGTCCGCCGACTACAAGACCCTGTTCCGCGAGTTCGGCATCACCGCCGAGGCCGTCACCGCGGCTGCGCAGCGCTCGCTCGCTCGAGTGAAGGGATGAATCGCACCATGACTCAGAATGCGAATCTGCAGAAGCTGTCCGAGGCCGGCGTCTCGGTGTGGCTCGACGATCTCTCGCGGGACCGCATCGAGTCGGGCAATCTCGCCGAGCTCGTCGCCACCAAGAGCGTCGTCGGCGTCACGACCAATCCGTCGATCTTCCAGGCGGCCCTGAGCAAGGGACACGTCTACGACGCCCAGGTTCGTGAGCTCGCGGCCCGCGGCGCCGACGTCGAGGCCACCATTCGCACGGTGACCACCGACGACGTCCGTGCAGCGTGCGATGTTCTCGCGCCGCAGTTCGAGGCCAGCAACGGCAAGGACGGCCGCGTCTCGATCGAGGTCGATCCCCGCCTCGCGCACGACGCCGACAAGACGTTCGCGCAAGCGGTCGAGCTGTGGAAGATCGTGGACAGGCCCAACCTGTTCATCAAGATCCCGGCCACGGAGGCAGGACTGCCCGCCATCACCAAGGTGATCGGCGAGGGCATCAGCGTCAACGTGACGCTGATCTTCTCGGTCGAGCGGTACCGCAAGGTGATGGACGCCTACCTGGCCGGCCTCGACGCCGCTGTGGCCGCGGGTCACGACCTGTCCGCTATCCACTCGGTGGCATCGTTCTTCGTCTCGCGCGTCGACACCGAGATCGACAAGCGACTCGACAAGATCGGCACTCCGGACGCACTCGAGCTGCGCGGCAAGGCCGGTGTGGCCAACGCCCGACTGGCGTACGCCGCCTACCAGGAGGTGTTCGAGGTCGACGCCCGTTTCCACGCTCTGCTCGAGCGCGGCGCCCGCCCCCAGCGTGCGCTGTGGGCCTCGACCGGCGTGAAGAATCCGGCGTACCCGGACACCCTCTACGTCACCGAACTGGTCGCGCCCAACACGGTCAACACCATGCCGGAGAGCACTCTCGACGCGGTCGCCGACCACGGCGAGATCACCGGGGACACCACGTCCGGAACCGCGGTGGCGTCGCAGCAGGTCTTCGACCGGCTCGCGTCCGTGGGCATCGATCTCACCGACGTCTTCGTGGTGCTCGAGAACGAGGGTGTCGAGAAGTTCGAGGTCTCGTGGAACGAACTTCTCGACGCAACTGCTGAGCAGCTCGCCGCTGCTCGAGAGAGCTGATCCGTGAGCGGACCCGCGGCGGACGTTTGGATCAACCCACTACGGGACAGCAGGGACCGGCGACTGCCTCGCATCGCCGGCCCCTGTGGCCTGGTGATCTTCGGAGTCACCGGCGATTTGGCGCGCAAGAAGCTGATGCCCGCGGTGTACGACCTCGCCAACAGAGGGCTGCTGCCGCCCGGGTTCGCTCTCGTCGGGTTCGCGCGGCGCGACTGGGCGGACCAGGACTTCGCACAGGTCGTGCACGACGCCGTCCGCGAGCACTCCCGCACCCCGTTCAGTGAGGACGTGTGGGAGCAGCTCGCGAAGGGCATCCGCTTCGTGCACGGCAGCTTCGACGACGCCGATGCGTTCACCGAGCTGTCGAACACTCTCGACGCGCTCGACCGCGAGCGCGGCACTCGCGGCAATCACGCCTTCTACCTGTCGGTCCCGCCCGCCCAGTTCCCGACGGTCTGCGAGCAACTGTCCCGGTCCGGCCTGGCCAAGTCCGCGGACGGGCAGTGGCGTCGGGTCGTCATCGAGAAGCCGTTCGGCCACGATCTCGAGAGCGCCCGCGAGCTGAACGCGGTCGTGAACAGCGTGTTCCCCGAGGACATGGTCTTCCGCATCGACCACTACCTGGGCAAGGAGACGGTCCAGAACATCCTGGCGCTCCGTTTCGCGAACCAGTTGTTCGACCCGATCTGGAACGCCCACTACGTCGACCACGTGCAGATCACGATGGCCGAGGACATCGGCCTCGGCGGCCGGGCGGGGTACTACGACGGTATCGGTGCCGCCCGCGACGTCATCCAGAACCACCTGCTCCAGCTGCTCGCGTTCACCGCGATGGAGGAGCCGGTCAGCTTCGAGCCGTCCGAGCTCCAGGCCGAGAAGATCAAGGTGCTGTCGGCGACCCGCCTCGCGGAACCGCTCGACGAGACCACGGCTCGCGGTCAGTACGCGGGCGGCTGGCAGGGCGGCCGCAAGGTCGTCGGCCTCCTCGAGGAGGACGGGTTCGCGAAGGACTCGAAGACGGAGACCTATGCGGCGATCACCCTCGAGGTGGACACCCGGCGCTGGGCCGGCGTGCCGTTCTACCTGCGCACGGGCAAGCGACTGGGCCGCCGGGTCACCGAGATCGCCGTCGTGTTCAAGCGCGCCCCGCATCTACCGTTCGATGCAACCATGACCGAGGACCTCGGCCAGAATGCGCTCGTGATCCGCGTGCAGCCCGACGAGGGCGTCACCATGCGGTTCGGCTCCAAGGTGCCGGGGTCGAGCATGGAGGTCCGGGACGTCAACATGGACTTCAGCTACGGGGAGGCGTTCACGGAGTCGTCGCCCGAGGCCTACGAGCGGCTGATCCTCGACGTCCTGCTCGGTGAGCCGTCGCTGTTCCCGGTCAACGCCGAGGTCGAGCTGTCCTGGAAGATCCTCGATCCGGTCCTCGACCACTGGGCAGCGCACGGCAAGCCCGAGCCGTACGAGGCAGGAACCTGGGGTCCGCCCTCGGCGCAGGAGATGATGCGCCGCACCGGTCGTGAATGGAGAAGGCCGTGATCATCGAGCTGCCGGGAACCACCACCGGTGCGATCAACAAGAAGCTCGTCGAGCTTCGTGAGTCCGGTGGCGCGGTGACGTTGGGCCGGGTCCTGACGCTGGTCGTGTGCACGCGGGACAGCAAGAATTCCGAGGACGTCATCGACGCCGCGAACGAGGCCAGCCGCGAACACCCGTGTCGCGTCATCGTCGTCGCGCGCGGATCCCGTTCGGAGGAGACGCATCTCGACGCCGAGATCCGGGTCGGCGGCGACGCCGGCGCGTCCGAGGTCGTGATCCTGCGTGTGTTCGGCGAGCTCGCCGACCACGAGGCGAGCGTCGTGGTGCCGTTCCTGCTGCCGGACACTCCGGTGGTGGCGTGGTGGCCGGAGGACGCGCCCACCGTGCCCGCACTGGATCCGGTGGGACGGTTGGCGATTCGGCGGATCACCGACGCGACCGGCGCGGACGATCCGACCGCGACCATCAAGAGCCGCCTCGGCTCGTACACCGCGGGCGACACCGACCTCGCGTGGAGCCGCATCACCTACTGGCGCGCCCTGCTGACGTCGGCGCTGGACCAGCCGCCGCACGAACAGATCCTGTCCGCGACGGTGTCGGGCCTGGCCACCGAGCCTGCGCTCGACATCCTGGCGGGCTGGCTCGCGGACCGCATCGACGGCCCCGTCCGTCGGCAGACCGGGCCACTGTTCGTCGAGCTGCAACTCAGCAACGACGACCGCATCTCGATCAGTCGTCCGCAGGTCGAGACGACCGCGACGCTCAGTCGTGTCGGGGAGCCGGATGCTCTCGTCGCCCTGGCGCGACGCGAGACCCGGGACTGCCTCGCGGAGGAACTGCGTCGGCTCGATCCGGACGAGATCTACGAAGCCGCCCTGACCGGACTGTCGAAGGTGGAATATGTCTGACGTGAACGAGATCCACCGCTTCGCCGACACCGACGCCCTGGTGCGGGCAGCTGCCGAGCGCTTCGTCGATGCGGTCGTCGCGGCCCAGCGGTCGCGCGGTTCGGCCGCCGTCGTCCTCACCGGCGGCGGCACCGGTATCGCGCTGCTCGAGCACGTCCGCGCCCACCCCGGTGCGATCGACTGGTCCGCACTGGACGTGTTCTTCGGCGACGAGCGCTTCCTGCCCACCGGCGACCCGGAGCGCAACGAGGTCCAGGCGCACCGGGCACTGCTCGACCACGTGCCGGTCGATCCGGCGCGGGTGCACGTGATGGCGGCGTCGGACGGCGCGTACAACAGCGACCCGGTCACGGCCGCGGCCGCGTACGGCGAGGTGCTCGAGACGTTCGGCGCCGACCGCACCGGCCCGCTGTTCGACGTGCATCTGCTCGGCATGGGCGGTGAGGGGCACGTCAATTCGCTGTTCCCCCACACCGACGCGGTGCGCGAAACGGAGCAGTTGGTGGTTGCGGTCACCGATTCCCCCAAGCCGCCGGCGGTGCGCGTGACCCTCACGCTGCCGGCGCTGCAGTCCGCACGCGAGGTGTGGCTGATCGTCTCGGGTGAGGCGAAGGCCGACGCGGTCGCGGCGGCGGTCGGCGGCGCCCACCCGGACGAGATTCCGGCCGCGGGTGCCCGCGGCGTCGACAAGACCGTGTGGCTGCTCGACGCGACCGCGGCGAGCGCGCTTCCCCGCTCCTGACGCCGCCCGTCATTCCGGCTGCCCCTCGACGGGCTCTCCCGGGATCCACGGCGGCGCAAGCTCACCGGTGTCGGCCACGCTCGTACGTGGCCGACACCCGTCTGCCAACAGCGCGTGACTACGCGGACCACCCGGACGACCGGATCCGAGTCGTCGATACATCGTCCTTCGCGGGCGTCGGTCCATCGGTTGTCCCCCTCGCTGTCGGTCTCCTGATTCACTTCCGTTCGATCAGTAGGACGTGGGCGCACACCGATCGGTTCCCTCGTCCGCACAGCTCACCCCGGCGGTAGTCTGCGGTCATGGATCGTGATGAGTACCTGTCGACACTCGCTGCCGTGCTCGAGAATCACACCGACGCCGCTGCCGCCAAGCTCTCGGCGATCCTCGATGCGGTTCCTGCGGAGGCGACCGAACTGTGCATCGACGTGTTCCCGGACCAGGACGGTGAGGGCACGTTCGACGTCTGGGTTCGTCTCGAAGGCCCCGACTACTTCACGCTGAACAAGCCGATCGACGCCCACCGCCACCTCTTCGGCATCGTGTATACCGAGGACGGCGTGGAACCCGAGGTACCACTGATGTCCCGCGACGCCCCCTTCGCCGTCGAGGACGCCGTCGTCGACGCGGCAGCGAACTGGCTGACGGCGCTATGGTCCCGGGTCGGCGAATCCCGCTCGGCACTGCCGTGGCTCGTCGACGGCGAGGACGGCTCCGGCACGATCACCCCACTGGTCTTCCAACCCACGCAGCGCTGACGGTAGACACGACGGCTCACCCGTGCAGGGCGTCGGACAGCGCGGCCGTTGCTACGGTGCCCGCCATCGGCAGGGTGTAGTGCGACGCGCCCGGCACCGTCACGATCCTGGCGTCGGGCAAACTCTTTCGGACTCCCGCCGCCACCTTCTCGATGTCGTGGACCCGACTGCGCTCGGCGAGCACCACCGTCGTCGGGCAGACCACGCGCTCGAGGTCACCCGGTCGTGGACGCCCGGGCACGACCGGCCTCGTCGCCGGGAAGTGCTCGGCGCCGTACGCGACGAGATCGAGCCAGTCCCGGTCGATCTCCGATCCCGCTGTCTCCCATCCGATCAGGCCGCGTTGCCGGGCGTCGGTGGGCCGCAGGAGCAGGGGCAGCGCCCGAAGGATGTAGCCCGCCCGGAAGGTGGCGAAAATCGAGGTGGGGTCGAGCAGCACCAGGCGGTCGACGCGCTCGGGCCGGCGACGCGCGAAGGCCAGCGCCACCGTCGCTCCGTACGAATGCCCGACGAGCGCAGTGGATGCGACGCCGAGGGCGTCGAGGGTCTCGGTCAGCCAGGCCATGAGGTCGTCGACCGATCGCAGGCGCTCGCCGACGACACTGCGACCGGGTTCGCCCGGCAGGTCGATCGCGAACAGCCGATGGCCGGATGCCAGTGCCCCGGCGACCGCGAACCACGACGCGGAGGTCGCGCCGCCACCACACAGCAGCACCACGGGCGGCGCATCGTCCGGCCCACACACGTTGACGTGGGTGACGCCGTGGCGCGTCGGAACATCGACACCACTCGTCGGCGCCGCCCATTTCGCCAGCACGCGGTCGTAGCGATCGAGGAATGCGTTCCCGGCCGCTGTCGCGGCGAACTCCGTCCGGTCCCCCATCGGTTCCCTCCGTCCCTAATTTATCTCGGTGATCGAGAGACTAGGCTGTCGAGAGAGTTGTGTCGAGAGAGTCGAGCGGAGCGGGAATGAATCACGGACAGCACTCTGATGCGATCGCGTACGTACACCGCATCAGGGCACTCACGGTCGAACTGAACCTTCTCGCTGCGGAATTCGCGACACGCAACGGCCTGCACACCACCGATCTGCGGGCACTCGTCTGCCTGCTGGACGCGGCACGGGCGGGCACTCCGTCCACCCCCGGATGGCTGGGTGGGCAGTTGTCCCTCAGTTCGGCGTCGACGACCGCGCTGATCGACCGGCTCGAGACGGCCGGCCTGCTCGAGCGTGGCCGCGACACGGCCGATCGCCGGCGCGTCCTGGTGACGGTGACGCCGAAGGCGGAGGATCTCGGGTGGACGTTCTTCGGGCCGCTGATCGAGCGGGTGGTGACCACCATCGACGCCTTCTCCCCCGACGAGCAGCGGACCATCTCCGACTTCCTCGATCGCATGCAGGACGCCGCTGCAGACGCGCGCGACGCACTCTCGCCGTGACCGCCTCCCGCCTGTGGCCGCACCGTGCGATCACGCGATGCGGATCAGCGGAGTGTGGAGTCCTGGAGCTGCTCGAGCCGCGCCTCCTCGACGTCGAGCATGCGCTGGGCGGTCAGTAGGGTCTGCGAGCTGTAGCCGCCGTGCGAACGTGCCTCGAGCAGCGCCGCGCGCTCCGCCGCGAGGGACTTCAACCGGAGCCGGAGGTACTGCTCGCGCCGCGCATCGTTGTCCGGATCGAGTTGGGCACGGGCCCGGTCGGCACGACGCCCCACCAGGCCGTCGGCCCGGACCCGGTCCACGACGTCGGTATCGTCCTCGTCGGCGAGTGCCTCCTCGGCCGCCGACACCAACTCGTCGAGCAGGTCGTCGTACTGGGTGCGGAGCCGATCGGTATCGTCTCCGGGGATCTGCACCCTCCTGATCACGATCGGCAGGGTCGAGCCCTGCAGCAGGAGAGTCGTCACGGCCACGACGAACGCGATCAGGATCAGCTCCGCGCGGTACGGCGTGTCCTCGGGCAACGTCTGTGCCGCCGCCAGTGTGATCGCGCCGCGCATTCCCGACCAGGCCAGGACCACGCCGCCGCGCCAGCCCAGCTTTTCGCTCACCAGGAAGTCCGCATCGGCGCTGGCCCGGTTGACGCGACGCTCGATATGGAACCGGCGCCGGTCGTCGACGGCGTCGTCCTCAGCCAGCCGATCCAGGCCCGCCTGCCAACGCTCGAGCCGCGGGATACGTGCCGCGGCACGGCGCTCGTCGCGCTTGAGTACCGCCACGAGCGGAATGACGAAGATCATCCGCGCCGCGATCACGAACACCGAGGCGATCAGACCGAACAGCACGGCCTCACCGACGGACAGACCCGAGTCCTGGACCTCGTCGACGAGGTGTTCGAGGCTCAATCCCATGATCAGGAAGATGGCGGACTCCAGCAGGAACGCGACCGTGTGCCAGTTCATCTCCTCGCCGATCCGGTGCTGCGCCTTCAGGTAGCGGGGCGCGAGATGCCCGGTCACCAGGCCGCACACGACGACCGCCAGCACCCCCGACGCTTCGAGTTCCTCGACGGGAACGAACGCGACGAAGGGCACGACGAACGACAGCGCCGTGTTGAGGACGGTGTCGTTCACCCAGCCGCGCACCCGCACGCCGATGACGCCCACCAGCGCGCCGATCACCGTGGCGACGATCACCGAGTAGACGAAGTCCCCCGCGACGTGCCACAACGACACCGCACCGGCCATTGCGGCCACCGCCGACCGCAGCAGCACCAGCGCCGAGGCGTCGTTGACGAGTCCCTCGCCCTCGAGCACCGTCAACAGGCGCGACGGGAGACCGAGCTTGCGTCCGACCGACGTGGCCGCCACCGCATCGGTCGGACTCACCACCGCGCCCAACGCGAACGCGGTCGCCCAGCCGATGTCCGGGATCAGCAGGTGGAACAGGAGACCGGTGCCGGCGGTGGTGACCACCACCAGCAGGACCGCGAGCCCGCTGATCGCCTTGAAGTTCCGCCGAAAGTCCTGCGCGGGCATGGACACCGCAGCCGAATAGAGCAGCGGAGGCAGCACTACCGCGAGGATCAGCTCGGGCTCGACGTCCACGTCCGGAACCCACGGGAGGAAGCTCAGGGCGATGCCCACGACCACCAGCACGAGGGGCGCGGCGAGCCCCAGCCGCTTCGACAGGGCGGCGACTGCGACGATACTCGAGACGCCGACGACGGCGATCAATGTCAGGTCCACGAATCCGATTGTCCTCGCGCCCCGACACCGGCCGGCAACCCCCTCCGCCCGTCAGCCGCTGTTACGCAGCGCCGTCGCAAGACCGTTCATGGTGAGCTGAATGCCGCGCCGGACGTTGTCGGAGTCGTCGCCGCTGCGGTAGCGCCGCAACAGTTCCACCTGGAGGTGGTTGAGCGGCTCGAGGTACGGGAACCGGTTGTGCACGGAGCGGTCGAGTGACGGGTTGTCCCACAGCAGGTCGTCGTGGCCGGTGATCGCGCGATACATCGCGAGGGTGCGTTCGTGCTCGGCGGAGATCTTGCCGAACACCTCCTCCCGCAGTGCGACGTCCGGCACCAGTTCGGAATACCGTGCGGCCAGTCCCATGTCGGACTTCGACATCACCTGTGCCATGTTCGAGAGCACCGTCCGGAAGAACGGCCACCGCTCGTACAGATCGGTCAGCGTTGCGAGGCGGTCCGCGTCGTCGCCCACCCACTTCTCGAAGGCGGTTCCGGTGCCGTACCAACCGGGCAGCATGACGCGTGACTGGCTCCACGACAGCACCCACGGGATCGCCCGCAGATCCGAGATCGCCTGCGTCGGCTTGCGGGACGCCGGCCGGCTGCCGATGTTGAGTGCGCCGATCTCGGCGACCGGCGTCGACGCCTCGAAGTAGTCGACGAACCCGGGAGTGTCGTGCACGAGGTCCGCGTATGCCACCCGCGCCAGCTCGGCCAGTTCGTCGAGGACCGCGTACGCCGGCGCAGCGTCGTCGCCGAGGCCCTCGACGTCGAGCAGGGTCGATTCGAGGGTGGCGGAGACCAGCGCCTCGAGGTTCCGGCGGGCCCGCCGCGGTTCGGCGTACTTGGCGGCGATGATCTCGCCCTGCTCGGTGATCCGCAGCGAGCCCTCGACGGCACCCGGCGGCTGCGCGAGGATCGCGTCGTAGCTGGGGCCACCGCCGCGACCGACGGTGCCGCCGCGACCGTGGAAGAGCCGCAGCCTGATTCCGGTCTCCCGCGCGACGCGCACCAGATCCAGTTCGGCCCGGTACAGCGCCCAGTTCGCGGCGAGGTAGCCGCCGTCCTTGTTCGAGTCGGAGTATCCGAGCATCACTTCCTGGCTGTCACCGCGGTTGGCAACCAGCGCCCGATAGAGCGGAACCTCCAAGGTGGCGGTGAGCGTTTCGGCGCCGTGCCGAAGATCCTCGATCGTCTCGAAGAGCGGCACGATCCCCACCGGGCAGCGCGGCCCGGCCTCGCCGTCGGGGTCGAACAGTCCGACCTCGGCGAGCAGGATCGCCGCCTCGAGCATGTCGCTGACCGACTCGCACATGCTGATGACGTAGTTCGGGATCGCCGCCGGCCCGATCCGGTCGACGGCGTCGGCTGCCGCGCGCAGGATGCCCAGTTCCTTCGTGGTGAGTTCACTGAACTCGGCGTGCGGTCCGGCGAGGGGACGGCGCGTCGCCAGCTCGCGGGTCAGCAGCGCGACCCGCGCGTCCTCCGGCAGCGATGCGTAGTCGGGGTGCACTCCCGACCACGCCAGCAGTTCCGCCACGACGGTCTCGTGCACCTCGGAGTTCTGCCGCATGTCGAGTCCACACAGGTGGAATCCGAAGACTTCCACCGAGTTCCGCAGCTGCGCGAGCCTGTCGTCGGCCACGGTGCCGTCGCCGTGCGAACGCAGCGACGCGTCGATGATCTCGAGATCGGCCAGCAGTTCGGCGGGGTCGCGATAGTCCGGGAGGTCACCGGCGACCGCGTGGACCGCCGGGTGCCCGAGGATCCGCGCGGCCGTGGCGGTCAGCCGTGTCCGCACACCCCGGACCGCCCGGCGATACGGCTCGTCAGCGCGGAACGCCGACTCGTCGCCGGAGGCGTCGGCCAGCCGGTCCAACTCGGGCGTGACGGTGACCAACCGTGCCGACATCGACAGTTCGCGCTCGAGCACCTCCAACTCGGCAAGGTGGCGTTCGAGTGCCGTCTCCGACGCCCGGTGCGTGGCCCGGGCGACCACGTCGGCGGTCACGAACGGATTGCCGTCGCGGTCACCGCCGATCCACGAGCCCGGCCGGAGCATGGGGTCGGCAAGCACCCCCGAGTCGGGCCAGCGGGTCCGCAGCGCGTCGCGCAGTTCGGCATTGATCCGCGGCACCACCTCGAACAGGGACGCGTCGTAGTACCGCAGACCCACCTCGATCTCGTCCTGGATCCGCAAGCGCGACAAGCGGATCAGCGCGGTCTGCCACAGGGTGAGGATCTGCCGCCGCAGCTGCGCGTCGACGTCGTCCGTCTCGGAGCGGTCACCGCTCACCCACTCGCGCATCCGCATCAGTTCCATGATCCGGTTCTGGGTCTCGAAGACGGTGCGACGACGCGTCTCGGTGGGGTGTGCGGTGATCACCGGCGCGACGAGCGCACCCGTGAGCGCGGCCGCCGCGATCTCCGGATCCACCGGTGCCGCATCGAGTTTCGCGTAGGTCGCCGCGAGACTGCTGTTCTGGGGCGGTTCCCCGGCGCGGACGTGGATCGCGCGCCGCCGTTCGCGGTGGATGTCCTCTGCGACGTTCGCCAGCAACGCGAAGTGGCTGAAGGCGCGGATGACGGGAATAGCGTCCGCGGTGTCGACGGTCGTGAACATCTCGGCCAGGTCGGCGCGGTCGATCTCCGAGCGGCGCACTCGGAACGACTCGACACGGGCCCGTTCCACCAGGTCGAAGACGTCGTCGCCGGCCTGCTCACGGACGATGTCGCCGAGGATCCCGCCGAGCAGTCGAATGTCGTCGCGCAGCGGCTCGGTGGCCGCGCGCGACGCCGTGGGGACGGAGGTGGCTACCGACGAATCCGAGGTCCCGGTCATCACCCGATTATCGGCTGCGGACCGGCCCCCCGCACGGCAACGCGGAGACGGGTCTCAGCCCTTCCAGATCACCTTCGCCGGGGTCAGCCGGACGATGACCCGCGGGGTGTCGGGGGTGTCGTGTTCCCACCGTTCGGCCCCCGTGTACTTCTGCGCCAGCTTGTCGATGTCGTCGCCGTCCCGCTCGAGCCACACGACGGACAGCTGTGGCTGTCCGCCCGGCTCGACGGTCGCGAGCGTCGCGAACTCCGGGGCGTCGATCAGCGCCGCAGCAGCATCGGGAATGGTGGCGGAACTGCGGTACCCGGCCATCGTCAGCTGAACTTGATCTCGAGTCCGATGCCGAGGATCGCGATCAACCAGATCGCTGCGGTGAAGACCGTCATGCGGTCGAGGTTCTTCTCGACGACGCTCGAGCCCGCCAGGCTCGACTGGACCCCGCCACCGAAGAGGCTGGACAGGCCGCCGCCCTTGGCACGGTGCAGCAGGATCAGCAGGATGAGCAGCAAGCTGGTGATGACCAGCAGGATGTCCAAAAACAGTGCCATTTCGGTATTCGCTGCCCTTCACGCACGACGGATTTCGGCCAGTAGCGCGCCCAGCTTACCTGGTGCGTCCGCGCCCGAGCGCGAACTCCGCTCCCGTTTCGCCCGAACCGAACCTGACGAAAGGGACGCGTCCGATGACCGATGGTTGTTACTTTAGGTCACTGTTATCGCGATCACACCCGTCGTGCGCGTTCCTCGAAGCGCCGGAAAGGTTCTCGGATGTCACCCGTCACTCGCTCCTCGGCACGTCTGGTCACCGCTCTCGCCACAACCCTCGTCGTCGCGGGCGGCGTCACGCTCTCCGCGACTACCTCCGCGGCGGCCGACCCCGCCGACGACCTCACCGGCTCGCTCACAGCGCTACCTCCGGGCGTTCTCACAGCCGTCGGTTCACTGGGCTCGCTCATCCCCGGCACGCCGAACGAGCCGACCGAGCCGGTCGGCACTCCCGAAGCGCCCGTCCTACCGAGCGTGGCGAACTCTCGCGACATGGCCGGCCCCGGCTACGCCAGCTCCCACGGCATCGGCCGGTTCATCCGAGGCTTCTTCTACCGGTCCGGGGATTTCGGCGCACTCTCCCCCGCCGACAAGGCCAAGATGAACGATCTGGGCGTGTACACGATCTACGACCTTCGAACGCCCACCGAGGTGAGTGCCGCACCCGACGTGGTCCCCAACGCGACCGACCGGGTGTCGATCCCGATCGGCGTCGGCGATCTCACCGGTGTCGCGGAGACCCTGACCACGCCCGAACAGGCTCGCGCCTACATGCAGGACATGTACCGCAAGTTCGTCACCGACCCCGGGGCCACCGCCGGATTCGGCCAGTTGCTCAACGACACCTCGTCCAGGCGCTCGATCGTCCACTGCACCAACGGCAAGGACCGCACCGGGTGGGCGGCCGCGCTGGTCCAGAGCATCGCCGGAGTCTCCCGGGCGACCATCGAGCAGGACTATCTGCTGTCCGACGACTACCTCGAGGCCGACATCGAGGATCAGCTCGCGGAGATCACCGCCACGCAGGGCGCTCAGGCCGCCGCGGTCGCCGAACAGCTCCTGCGCGCGGACCCCAGCTACATCGCCGCGGCGTTCGATGCGGTCGAGCAGCACTACGGCACCATCGCCAACTACATTCGTGACGGCCTGCAGGTGACCGAGACGAACGAGGACCTGATCCGCCTGAACGCCACCGAATAGCGCCGGACGTCCGGCCCGTGAACGCCCCGCGCGCTCGTTCGTTCGGGCGGACGGGGGCAGCCACCGACCGCGGCCGCGCCACCCGGTGGCTGGCGGCACACTCCTCCCGCACAGTGAGATGCCCCACTTCTGTGGCACAACGTGCCGCACTACTTTCCGAGCTGTCAGCACCCCAGCGAGGAAGGCCCCACCATGACGCACCGCTCCACAGCTCTGCGCCGCACCACCCGAGCCACCATGGCAGTCGCCGTGTCCGGCTCGTTCCTGCTCGCCGGCGCCACCGCGGCAAACGCCGCCGGCTCGACCGACCTGCCGTCCTTCGGATCGCTCGGGGCGTTCGGGTCGTCGGCGCCGACCACCGTCGAGACCCCGCGGCTCGCGACCGTCGACAATTTCCGCGACGTCGCCGGCCCCGGCTACCGGACCCCGTTCGGTCACATGCGTACCGGTGTGTTCTACCGCGCGAACGCCATCACACCCGGTGACGCGGACCTGGCCACGCTCGAGGGCCTGAAGCTGTCGGCGGTCTACGACCTGCGGACACCCGAGGAAGTCGCGCAGAAGGCCGACCGCCTCCCCGCCGGGCCCGAGTACGTCCACATCCCGATCCTGTCCGGCGATCTGGCCGCGGGTGTCGCCCAGCTGCGGACGCCCGACGACGCCCGCCGCTTCATGCAGGACATGAACCGTTCGTTCGTCACCGATCCCGCCGCGCGCGCCGGATTCGCGCAACTGTTGACCGATCTGGCGAACACTCCCGGACCGCAGGTCTACCACTGCACCGCGGGCAAGGACCGGACCGGCTGGACCTCCGCGCTGCTGCAGACCCTCGCGGGGGTCTCCGGTGACGACGTCATGAGCGACTACCTGCTCACCAACGAGTACACCGCCGCGTCGATGGAGCGCACGTACGAGGGCATCAAGGCCGGCCAGGGCCAGGGCATCGCCGACGTCTACCGCCCGCTCCTCGGCGTGGACGCCAGCTACCTCCAGGCCGGGCTCGACGAGCTGGCCGCGAAGTACGGCACCGTGCAGAACTATCTGCTCGACGGCCTCGGCCTGTCGCCGGTGACGCTCGCCAAGCTGCGTATCAAGCTGTTCGGCTGAGCCCCCACCGATGAACGACGCTGGGCGCGCGCGGATTCGGCGCGCGCCCGGCGCCACCACCCCCACTGAGTGAGACGCATCACACCGGCGGACGACCGGCGCGCTACCTTCCCGACGGAAACTCCATCGCGGAAGGAATCACTGTGACAAACCCTGTGCACCACAAGCGTTTCCCGCGCATCCGCGCGACGACCACCCTCGCGCTGACCGGTGCCCTGATGCTGGCGGGACCGGCACTCGCCGACGCGTCCCCGCTCGCGGGACTCGGCTCGTCCGGATCCGTGACGACCGAACCCGAGCGAATCGAGGCACCCCGACTGGCTTCGGTGAACAACTTCCGGGACATCGCGGGGACCGGAGCCGGGTATGTCGGCTTCGGCGGACTGCACGTCAACTCGGGTGTGTTCTACCGCGCCAACGCGCTCACTCCGGATCCCGCCGATCTCGGGACACTCGATTCACTGGGGCTCACCGCCGTCTACGACCTGCGGACCGACCAGGAGATCGCCGCCAAGCCGGACGTGCTCCCGAACGGCGTCCGCTACACCCGGATCCAGGTCCTCGCGGCCGACCCCAGCGGCGACATCGCAGGCCTGCGCAGCCCCGAGGAGGCCCGCACGTACGTGCAGGACGGCTACCGCTCCACTGTCAACGATGCGACGTCACGCAGCGGATACCGTCAGTTGCTCACCGAACTGGCCGACACGGCGGGACCGCAGGTGTTCCATTGCACCGCAGGCAAAGACCGGACGGGCTGGGCGACCGCCCTGCTGCTCGGCATCGCGGGAGTGCCACGGGAGACCATCACGGCTGACTACCTGCTGTCGAACGACTACTCGGCCGACACGATCCGAGCGACGCTCGACCAGATCACCGCCGCGAAGGGCCCGGAGGCGGCGGAGATCTACCGGCAACTGATCGGCGTCGACGCCAGCTACCTCGAGGCATCCTTCGCCGAGGTCGACGCCAACTACGGTTCGTTCGATCGGTATCTGGTCGACGGCCTCGGGCTCTCCATGAGCACTGTCGCGAAGCTCCGCGTCAAGCTCCTCGCCTGATCCTGCACGACGAAAAACGCGGGGCGCGTGACCATTCCGGTCACGCGCCCCGCGCTCGTTCGGTTGCTACCCGATCACGGGAGCGGTCCGCCGGCCGCGATGGCCGACAGGGTGGCGAACTCGTCCGCCTTGAGCGACGCTCCGCCGACCAGTCCGCCGTCGACGTCGGGCTGCGCAATGAGCTCGCCGGCGTTCTTGGCGTTGACCGAGCCGCCGTAGAGCACCCGCACGGCCTGCGCGACCTCGGGCGAGGCCAGCTCGGCGAGCGTGTCACGCACCGCCTTGCACACCTCCTGGGCGTCGGCGGCCGAGGCCACCTTGCCGGTGCCGATGGCCCACACGGGCTCGTACGCGACGACGATCTGGGAGATCTCGTCGGCCGACAGACCCGCGAGCGAAGCCTTCAGCTGCGCAACGTTGTACGCCACGTGCTCGCCGGCCTCGCGGATGTTCAGGCCCTCACCGATGCAGACGATCGGGGTGATTCCGCATCCCAGCGCCGCCTTGGTCTTGGCCAGCACCGTCTCGTCGGACTCGCCGTGCAGCGTGCGCCGCTCGGAGTGACCGACGACGACGAACGTGCAGCCCAGCTTGGCCAGCATCGAGCCGCTGATCTCGCCGGTGTACGCACCCGATTCGTGGGCGGAGACGTCCTGCGCACCGTAGGTGAGCAGGAGCTTGTCGCCCTCGACCAGCGTCTGCACGCTGCGGATGTCGGTGAACGGCGGGATCACCGTCACGTCGACCTTCTCGAAGTACTTCGCAGGCAACGAGAACGCGATCTTCTGCACCAGAGCGATGGCCTCGAGGTGATTGAGGTTCATCTTCCAGTTGCCGGCGATCAAAGGCTTACGTGCCATGTGTCAGTCCTCCAGCGCCGCGATACCGGGAAGCGTCTTGCCCTCGAGGTACTCGAGGGAGGCGCCGCCGCCGGTCGAGATGTGCGAGAAGCCGTCCTCGGGCAGACCGAGCTGACGCACGGCCGCCGCGGAATCGCCGCCGCCGACGACGCTGAACGCTCCCTTGCCGGTGGCCTCGATGATCGCCTCGGCGACACCCTTGGTGCCCGCCGCGAACTTCTCGAACTCGAACACGCCCATCGGGCCGTTCCAGAACACCGTCTTGGCAGACGAGAGGATCGCCGCGAAGCGCTCCACCGACCGCGGTCCGATGTCCAGGCCCATCCAGCCGTCCGGAATCTCCATGACGGAGACCGTCTCGGACTCGGCGTCCGCCGAGAACGAGTCGGCGATCACCACGTCCTGCGGGATGTGGATGACGTCCGCGTACCGCTCGAGCAGCTCCTTGCAGGTGCCGATCATCTCTTCCTGGCACAGCGAGTTGCCGACCGAGATGCCCTGCGCGGCAAGGAAGGTGTAGTACATGCCACCACCGATGACGAGGGTGTCGACCTTGGGGGCCAACGCCTCGATCACCGCGAGCTTGTCCGACACCTTGGAACCGCCGAGCACGACCGCGTACGGACGCTCGGAATCCTGCGTCAGCTTCTGCAGAACCTCGACCTCGGCCGCGACCAGGTTGCCCGCGTAGTGCGGGAGCAGCTTGGCGATGTCGTAGACCGACGCCTGCTTGCGGTGCACGACACCAAAGCCGTCGGAGACGAACGCACCCTCGCCGTCGACCAGCTCGACGAGTGCCTTGGCGAGCGCCTCGCGCTCGGCATCGTCCTTGCTGGTCTCACGCGGATCGAAGCGGATGTTCTCCAGCAGGAGGACATCGCCGTCCGTCAGGCCCTCGGAACGCGCGAGCGCGTCCTGGCCGACGACATCACCGGCGAGCTGGACGTTGCGGCCCAGCACCTCGCCGAGCTTCGCGGCGACCGGCGCCAGCGACAACGCCGCGTCGAACTCACCCTTGGGCCGACCGAGGTGTGCCATCACGATGACCTTGGCTCCCGCCTCGGCCAGCGCCGAGATGGTCGGCGCGGACGCGACGATGCGGCCCGGGTCGGTGATGGTTCCGTTGTCCAGCGGGACGTTGAGGTCGGAGCGCACCAGCACGGTACGACCCTCGACCCCCTCGTCCAGCAGGTCCTTCAGAGTCTTGACTGCCACGGCGTCAGAGGGACTTCGCGACGAGACCGATGAGGTCCGCGAGGCGGTTCGAGTAGCCCCACTCGTTGTCGTACCACGACACGACCTTGACCTGATCGTCGATGACCTTGGTCAGGCCGGCGTCGAAGATCGAGGAGTGCGGGTCCGTGACGATGTCCGACGACACGATCGGCGCCTCGGTGTACTTGAGGATGCCCTTCAGCGGGCCCTCGGCAGCAGCCTTCATCGCGGCGTTGATCTCGGCGATCGTGGCCGGCTTCGCGAGGTTGACGGTGAGGTCGGTGACCGAACCCGTCGGGATCGGCACGCGCAGCGCGTAGCCGTCCAGCTTGCCCAGCAGCTGCGGGAGGACCAGGCCGATGGCCTTGGCGGCACCCGTGCCGGTCGGGACGACGTTCAGCGCGGCGGCGCGGGCGCGACGCAGGTCGCTGTGCGGGCCGTCCTGCAGGTTCTGGTCCTGCGTGTACGCGTGGACGGTCGTCATCAGACCCTTGACGATGCCGAACTCGTCGTCGAGGACCTTGGCGATCGGGCCGAGGCAGTTGGTGGTGCAGGACGCGTTGGAGATGATGTCCTGGCTGCCGTCGTACTTGTCGTCGTTGACGCCCATGACGATGGTGATGTCCTCGCCCTTGGCGGGCGCGGAGATGATGACCTTCTTGGCGCCGGCCTCGAGGTGGCCCTTGGCCTTCTCGGCGTCCGTGAAGATGCCGGTGGACTCGACGACGACGTCGACGCCCAGCTCGCCCCAGGGGAGCTCGTTCAGCGGGCCGCGGTGCGCCAGCGCCTTGATCTTGGTGTCGCCGACGACGATGGTGTCGTCGCCCTCGAGCGAGACCTCGTGCGGCAGACGACCCAGGATCGAGTCGTACTTGAGCAGGTGAGCCAGCGTCGCGTTGTCCGTGAGGTCGTTGACCGCCACGATCTCGATGTCGGTGGTGCCGAGCGCCTTCTGCGCATCGACCGCCCTGAAGAAGTTACGTCCGATACGACCGAAGCCGTTGATGCCTACCCGGACCGTCACAGTTAGCTCCTTTGCCCATCTACTCTGGTGTGCCAGTTGTTGCCCGCGAGACCCTCGCGGGCACGTTGGTACCCACGCCGATCGAAACCGAAACGCGCGGGACTCATCGGTCGATGTGTGTCCCACCCTAGTTGGCGCACCCCGTCGGGCGCGCATCTGCCCCGGTCACCGGAAGCGGTCCAGGTCACCGTGGGGGGTGGGACGAGACGTCGACGAGACCGTACGGTCGCCGTCAGGCCTCCTCGAGTAACTCGGGGGTCACGGCCGACTCGGTGTCGGGGAGCCCGAGCTCCTTGGCCTTGCGATCCGCCATCGACAGCAGCCGACGGATTCGCCCGGCCACCGCGTCCTTGGTCATCGGCGGATCGGCGAGCTGGCCGAGCTCCTCGAGCGACGCCTGCCGGTGCTTGGCCCGCAGCGTGCCCGCCGCGGCCAGGTGGTCCGGGACGTCGGCCCCGAGGATCTCGAGTGCCCGCTCCACGCGCGCCGCGGCCGCGACGGCCGCGCGGGCCGACCGGCGCAGGTTCGCGTCGTCGAAGTTCGCCAGGCGGTTGGCCGTCGCGCGCACCTCCCGGCGCATGCGACGCTCCTCCCATGTCAGACGCGTGTCCTGGGCGCCCATCCGGGTGAGCAGGGCGCCGATCGCCTCGCCGTCGCGGACCACCACCCGGTCGGTACCCCGGACCTCGCGCGCCTTGGCCGCGATGCCCAGCCGACGGGCGGCACCTACCAGCGCCAACGCAGCCTCCGGGCCCGGGCAGCTGATCTCCAGCGCCGACGAACGACCCGGTTCGGTGAGCGAACCGTGCGCCAGGAAGGCCCCCCGCCACGCCGCTTCGGCGTCACCGACGCTGCCACCGACGACCTGGGCCGGCAGGCCCCGCACCGGTCGGCCCCGCATGTCGAGCAGCCCGGTCCGGCGGGCGAGCGCCTCACCGTCCTTGGCGACCCGAACCACGTAACGCGAACTCTTGCGCAGACCGCCGGCGCTCAGCACGTGCACGTCCGAGTGGTATCCGTACAGGTCGAGGATCTCCCCACGCAGCCGCCGTGCGGTCGACCCGAGATCCACCTCGGCCTCCACCACGACCCGGCCGCCGACGATGTGCAGCCCGCCCGCGAAGCGGAGCAGCGCCGACACCTCCGCCTTGCGGCAGCTGACCTGCGTGACCGCGAGCCTGCTGAGCTCGTCCTTGACCTCGGCTGTCATCGCCACGAGGCGCTCTCCCTTCCCCCGACTGTCTGTTCGGTGGCTCGTTCGATGTCGTCGTACCCGGCCGGCGCCTGCCGACCCGCGAGGCGGGCGAGGACATCCGCGAGCTTGCCCGCGTGATGCTTGTGGGTGCCGTCCTCGGCGACGTCCGCGTAGACCACCTCGGCGCCCAGGTTCATCGCGGCGCGGCACAGATGATCACGCTCGCGGCCCTGCGGAACCGATGCCGAGTCGACGACGACGTGGTCGACGCGGAATTCGGGCGCGTGTTGGCACAGTACGTGGAGATGGCGCTCGGCGGAGAATCCCGCCGTCTCTCCCGGTTCCGGCGCGAGGTTGAGAATGAGCACCTTGCGGGCCCGGGTGCGCAGCAGGCCGTCGAGAAGTTCGGGAACCAGCACGTGCGGGATGACGCTCGAGAACCAGGAACCGGGCCCGAGAACCGCGAGGTCTGCAGTCTCGAGCGCCGCGAGGGCGTCGGGGCAGGCCGGCGGGTCGGTCGGCAGCAGTCGCACCCGGCGCACCTTGCCCGGTGTGGTCGCCACCGCCACCTGCCCGCGAATGCAGCGACTGACCCGAGGATCGGTCTCCAAGCCCACGACGTCCGCCTCGATCTGCAGGGCCTGCGTCGACATCGGCAGCACCCGCCCCTCGACCTGGAGCAGGCGGGCGACCGTGTCGAGCGCGGCGATCGGGTCGCCGAGGACCTCGGTGAGGCCCGCCAGGATGAGGTTGCCGACGGAGTGACCCGCGAGCGCACCAGAACCCCCGAAGCGGTGCTGCACCGTCTCGGTCCACGACCGGACCTCCGGGGTCTGCGCGGCGAGCGCCGCGAGCGCCATCCGGAGGTCGCCGGGCGGAATCATGCCGAGTTCGCTGCGGAGGCGTCCCGAGGAGCCACCGTCGTCGGCGACGGTCACCACCGCGGTCACGTCGGAGCTCAGACGTCGGGCCGCGCTCAGCGTCGCGTACAGACCGTGCCCGCCGCCGAACGCGACGATCCGCGGCGCACGCGCGTCGGGAGAAGTCGATCCGTCCGTCATTCGCGCCCCACATCGCGGTGAACGACGCGGACGGCCAGACCGTCCTCGTGGCCGAGGCGCGCAGCGAGTGCCTCGGACATCGCGACGCTCCGATGCTTGCCGCCGGTGCAGCCGACCGCAATCGTCATGTAGCGCTTTCCCTCCCGGCGGTAGCCCGCCGTCGTCAGTTCGAGGAGTCGCCCGAAGGTGTCGAGGTACTCCTCGGCGCCGTCGCGGGACAGGACGTAGTCCCGCACCGCCTCCTCCAGTCCTGTGTGCGGACGCAGCTCCGGTATCCAGTGCGGATTCGGGAGGAACCGCACGTCGCACACCAGGTCCGCATCCATCGGCAGCCCGTGCTTGAACCCGAAGGACTGCACCGTCACCTGGATCACGCTGCTGGCCTCACCGCCGAACGCGGTCTCGATCTTCTCCCGCAGCTCCCGCACGGCGAGCGCGGACGTGTCGACGACCAGGTCGGCGGACGCGCGAACCTGCGCCAGCTTGGCCCGCTCGGCGGCGATTCCCTCGGACAGCGTGCCTTCCTTGCTGTCGCTCTGCAACGGATGGCTGCGGCGCACGTGCTCGAACCGGCGGATCAGCACCGGGTCGTTGGCCTCGAGATAGAGGACCCGGATCTGCACCGGCATCGTCTCGAGCGCCGCGACGACCCGCCCGAGGTCACCCGTGAACGGGCGGCTGCGGATGTCGATCACCACCGCGAGGCGGCGGATCGGCGGGTCGGACTCGACGCCGAGTTCGACCATCCTGGTGATCAGCTCGGGCGGCAGATTGTCGACGACGTACCAACCGAGATCCTCGAGCACCTTCGCCGCGGTGCTCAGTCCTGCCCCGGACAGCCCGGTGACGAGCGCGACCTCCACGTCTCCCCCACCGCGTTCCTGCTGGTCGTTCACTCGCGACTGTGTCCTGTTCGTTCCGATGCGCCGATGTCCGTCACATCATCCCCCACCACGACGCCTCCCGCAGCGACATCTGCGGCGGGCTCGGCGGCGGGCTCGGCGGCATCGGCCGTTCCGCGCTGGGGGGTCCGCGGTTCGGCGAGCGCCGCGAGCACCGCCTCCGCGGTGGCGACACCGATACCGGGCACCGCCGTGATCTCCTCGACCGTGGCCTCGCGCAGGCGCGCCACCGAGCCGAAGTGCGTGACGAGCGCAGTCCGCCGTGTCTCGCCCAGGCCGCGCACCGAATCCAGCGCCGACGCCGTCATCCGCCGCGACCGCTTGCTGCGGTGGAACGTGATCGCGAAGCGGTGGGCCTCGTCGCGGATCCGCTGCAGCAGGTACAGCGACTCACTCGTGCGGGGCAGGATCACCGGGTCCTCCTCACCCGGGACCCATACCTCCTCGAGACGCTTCGCCAGACCGATCACCGCGACGTCGGTGACACCGAGTTCGTCGAGCACCTCCGCGGCCGCATTGACCTGCGGAGCGCCGCCGTCGACGACGAACAGGTTCGGCGGGTACGCGAACCTGCGGGGCCTGCCCGTCTGCGGATCGAGGGCCGCCTCGGGGGCCTGGTCGCCGCCGTCGGCCCCGCCGCCGGACGCGACATCCTTGTTGTGTCGCAGGAACCGCCGCCGGGTGACCTCCGCGATGCTCGCCACGTCGTCCGACCGCCCGTCGCCGGCCGCCTCCCGGATCGCGTAGTGCCGGTAGTCCGACTTGCGCGGCAGGCCGTCCTCGAACACCACGAGCGAGGCCACCACGTCGGTCCCCTGCACGTGGCTGATGTCGACGCACTCGATCCGCAGCGGCGCCGAATCCAGATCGAGCGCCTCCTGGATTCCTTGCAGCGCAGCAGATCTCGACGTGAAGTCGCCCGCGCGCCGGAGCTTGTGCTGGGCCAGCGCCTCCTTCGCGTTGCGTTCGACGGTCTCGGCCAGCGCCTTCTTGTCGCCGCGCTGCGGGACACGGAGCGTGACCGAGCTGCCCCGCAGCCCGGCGAGCCACTGCTGCAGGCCCTCGACGTCACGCGGGAGCGCGGGCACGAGCACTTCGCGCGGCACCGCGTTCGTGGGCTGATCGGCCGGTGCGCCGCCGTCGGACAGCGCGGCCTGCTCGCCGTAGAACTGGGTGAGGAACTGCTCGACGAGGATCGCCAGCTCCGACTCCGCCCCGGCGTCCGCCGCGACCGCATCACGTTCGATGACGTCACCGGCCTTCTCGACCACCCAGCCGCGCTGCCCGCGCACGCGCCCACCGCGCACATGGAAGACCTGCACGGCCACCTCCAGGTCGTCGGACGCGAACGCCACCAGGTCGGCGTCGGTGCCGTCCCCGAGCACGACGGCCTGCTTCTCGAGTGCCTTCTTGAGGGCGCCCACGTCGTCGCGCAGCCGGGCGGCGGTCTCGAAGTCCAAGTCCTCCGCCGCATCCTGCATGCGCGCCTCGAGCTGTCGGACCAGCCGGTCGGTGCGGCCCGACAGGAAGTCGCAGAAGTCCTCGACGATCTCACGGTGCTCGGCGGCGCTCACGCGGCCGACGCACGGCGCCGAGCACTTGTCGATGTACCCGAGCAGGCAGGGCCTGCCGATCTGGTTGTGACGCTTGAACACCCCCGCCGAGCAGGTGCGCGCCGGGAAGACCCGCAGCAGCAGGTCCAGCGTTTCGCGGATGGCCCACGCGTGCGAGTACGGGCCGAAGTACCGCACGCCCTTGCGCCGCGGTCCCCGGTACACGAACAACCGGGGGAACTCCTCGTTCAACGTCACGGCGAGCACCGGATACGTCTTGTCGTCCCGGTAGCGGACGTTGAACCGAGGGTCGAACTCCTTGATCCAGTTGTACTCGAGCTGGAGCGCCTCGACCTCGGTACTCACGACGGTCCACTCGACGCTGCCCGCCGTCGTCACCATCTGCCGGGTGCGCGGATGCAGCGACGAGACGTCGGCGAAGTACGAGTTGAGCCGCGACCGCAGGCTCTTCGCCTTGCCGACGTAGATCACCCGGCCGTGCGGGTCGCGGAACTTGTAGACACCCGGCTCCACCGGGATGGAGCCGGGCGCGGGTCGATAAGTGGAGGGATCGGGCACGATTCCAGGCTAGTCGGCGGTACCGACGGTACTCACTCGGCTCGCGAGCTCGTGTACTTCGCCTCGAGCTCGCGGAACCGACGGACCGCCCGCACGGCATGGTCGCGATCGTTGGCCTGGATCGCCATCACCGGGACGTACTCGTCGTCGGGCAGTTCGATCCGAGCCCACGCAGCACCGTCCGGGAACGACAGCCCCTGATCGAGATCCCAGTCGACGACGCGCTCACCGAGGATGTTGCGCACCGCGATGCCCCGCGGGCCGGCCCGCAGCCGCGGGCGGGTGAGCAACAGCACACCGCACGCCAGGAGCAGGCCGATGCCCGCCATCGCGAACTGGTCGACGAGACGGAAGTACACGCCCGTCGCCGACGTGCGCAGCAGGATGGCCAACGTGACGTGCACCAGCACGAGCACGCCGGCCGCGATCCACGCGTACCGTGCCGATTTCTTCGACCGGACCTCGAACTCCCAGTCGCCGTTCGTGCTCATCGAGACGTCGACCCCGTCCGCTTCCGTCGCAGCTGGGCGAGCGTCACGGCGGTGTCGATCGCCGCCGCACACGCCTCGCCGCCCTTGTCCTCCACCGAGCCCGGGAGACCGGAACGGTCCAGCGCCTGCTTCTCGGTGTCGGTGGTGAGCACACCGTTGCCGACCGGGACGCCCTCGTCGAGTGCGACCCGCGTCAGCCCGGCGGTCACCGCGTCGCACACGTACTCGAAATGCGGTGTGCCGCCGCGGATGACGACGCCGAGCGCGACGACGGCGTCGTGCGACTTCGCGAGTTCCTGGGCCACGACCGGCAACTCGATCGCGCCCGCGACGCGAACGAGCGTCGGCTCCTCGATCTGCGCCTGCCTGGCGACCCGCTTGGCACCCGCGACGAGCGCCTCACTGATCTCGGGATGCCACTGTCCGGCGACGATCGCGAGCTTCAGGTTCTTCGCCATCCCCAACTGGAGATCGGGACGTCCCTCACCGCTCACAGTGCGTCACCGGCCTCGAACTCGTCCAGACCGATCAGATCGTGACCCATGCGGTCACGCTTGGTGCGCAGGTAGGTCAGGTTCTCGGCGTTCGCGCGCAGCGGCATCGGGACCCGATCGGTGATCTGCAGTCCGTAGCCGTCCAGCCCGACCCGCTTGGCGGGGTTGTTGGTGAGCAGGCGCATCGACTTGATGCCGAGATCGACGAGGATCTGCGCGCCGATGCCGTAGTCCCGCGCGTCGGCGGGAAGTCCGAGCTGCAGGTTGGCGTCGACGGTGTCGGAACCGGCGTCCTGCAGCTGGTAGGCCTGCAGCTTGTGCATCAGGCCGATGCCACGGCCCTCGTGGCCACGCATGTACAGGACGACGCCGCGGCCCTCCTGCGCGATCATGTCGAGCGCGGCGTCGAGCTGCGGACCGCAGTCGCAGCGCAGCGACCCGAAGACGTCGCCGGTCAGGCACTCCGAGTGCACCCGCACCAGCACGTCGCTGCCGTCCTCGACCGAGAGGTCACCGCGGACGAGCGCCACGTGCTCGACCTCGTCGTAGATGCTCCGGTAGCCGACGGCGGTGAAATCACCGTGCCGGGTCGGGATGCGCGCCTCGGCGACCCGCACGACGTGCTTCTCGTGCTTGCGGCGCCAGGCGATGAGGTCCGCGATCGAGATCAGCGCCAGGTCGTGGTCGTCGGCGAACACGCGCAGCTCGTCGGTCTTGGCCATGTGGCCTTCGTCCTTCTGGCTGACGATCTCGCAGATCACGCCGGCCGGACGCAGGTCCGCCATGCGGGCGAGGTCGACCGCGGCCTCCGTGTGACCGGGGCGGCGCAGCACGCCACCCTCCTTCGCGCGCAACGGAACGACGTGCCCCGGGCGGGTGAAGTCGTTGGCGCCGGTCTCCGGATCGGCCAGCAGGCGCATCGTCGCCGCACGATCGGACGCCGAGATGCCGGTGCCGATACCCTCGCGGGCGTCGACGGTCACCGTGTACGCGGTGCCGTGCTTGTCCTGGTTGGTCGCATACATGGGCGGCAGGCCCAGCCGGTCGCAGTCCTCGCCGTCGAGCGGAACGCACAGGTAGCCCGACGTGTAGCGCACCATGAACGCCACGAGTTCGGGGGTGGCCTTCTCGGCTGCGAAGATGAGGTCGCCCTCGTTCTCGCGGTCCTCGTCGTCGACGACCACAACCGCCTTACCGGCGGCGATGTCGGCGACTGCGCGCTCGATGCTGTCGAACCTGGTCACGTGCTTGGGCTCCAAAATCTTGAACTGGTGTGCTCGAGTATGTCCCGGCGCATCGCTTCAGATGCACCTCAACAGTACGACCTCGCGTGACGAGGTCGTTATTCCGGCTGTCGACCGGCGACCGTGTGCAGTCGCTCGACGTACTTGGCGATGACGTCGACCTCCAGATTGACCGGCGTACCCGGCTGTGCCGCGCCGAGCGTGGTGAGCGCGAGCGTCGTCGGGATGAGCGAGATCTCGAAGTACTCGGCACCGGATTCACCACCGAGGGCGGACACCGTCAACGAGACGCCGTCGACCGTGATCGAGCCCTTCTCCACGACGTAGCGGGAAATGCTCGACGGCAGCGAGATGCGCACGACGGTCCAGTGCTCGGACGGGGTGCGGCTGACGACCTCACCGGTTCCGTCGACGTGCCCCTGGACGATGTGCCCACCCAAACGGCTGCTCACCGCCGCGGCCCGCTCGAGGTTGACCCGGCTGCCGACCCCGAGTGCGCCGAGACTGGACCGGACCAGCGTCTCCTGCATGACGTCCGCGGTGAAGGCCTCACCGTCGAGCACGTCGACGACCGTCAGGCACACACCGTTGACGGCGATCGAGTCACCGTGGCCGGCGTCGGAAGTGACCAGCGGCCCCTTGACGGTGAAGCGGGCCGCGTCGGCCAGGTCTTCCTTGGCGACGATCTCGCCGAGCTCCTCGACGATTCCCGTGAACATGTCTTCGCCACTCCTTGGATCGATCAACTACTGAGCCCGAGGGATCAGGTTCAACAACAGGTCGTCGCCGAGGACCTCGACGTTCTCCCGACGAAACCGTAGCGCCTCGGTGATGGTGGACACTCCAGCGTCTTCCACTGCGTGGGACCCCGCACCCAGTACCACCGGCGCGATGTACGCCTGGATGCGATCGACCGCGCCGGCCGCGAGGAAGGCGCCCGCGAGACGAGGACCCCCCTCGACCAGCACGTCGTCCTGATCAGCGAGCGCCGCCAGGACCTCGTCGACGTCGTTCGTGCGCAGTACCAGCGTGGGTGCCGCGTCGTCCAGCACCCTCGCGGTGGCCGGGATGTCGCGCGTACCGACCACGACGCGCAACGGCTGGTGCTCGGCGAGAGAACCGTCCGGCAGTCGCGCGGTGAGCCGGGGATCGTCCGCCAGCACCGTTCCGGTTCCGACGACGATCGCATCGAGCCGCAGCCGGTCGGCGTGCACGCGTGCCCGCGCCTCGGGTCCGGTGATCCACTGGCTGGTGCCGTCGGCGGCGGCGCTGCGGCCGTCGAGCGTGGTGGCGAACTTCCACGTCACATGGGGGCGTCCGGTCCGCTGCCGGTGCAGCCACGCGCGCAGCGGACCGCCCTCCACATCGTCCGCGAGCAGCCCACCGGACACCTCGACACCGGCGCGGCGCAGTGTCTCCGCGCCGCCCGCTGCGGTGGGGTTGGGATCCGCGACCGCGTAGTGCACGACTGCGAGCCCCCCGTCGATCAGCGCCTGCGAGCACGGGCCGGTGCGACCCTGGTGGTTGCACGGCTCCAGCGTGACGACCGCGGTCCCGCCGCGGGCACGCTTTCCGGCCGCCGCCAGGGCGACCACCTCGGCGTGCGGGCCGCCCGGTGGTCGCGTCGCGCCGACACCGACGACGTCGCCGGACGCGTCGAGGATCACCGCACCGACCGGGGGGTTAGGGCTGGTGCTCCCGCGCACGGCCTCGGAAGCGTCGATCGCGAGCCGCATCGCGGCGTCGGGAGTGGTCACCTCCGTGCCGTCAGATCGACAGCGTCAGGTGCGGCGATGCCTTGGCCGCCTGCTCGCGCAGGCCGCGGACGGCGGCTGCCGGGTCGGCGGCACCGTAGACCGCGGAACCGGCGACGAAGCAGTCGATGCCGGCCTCGGCGGCCTGCTCGACGGTGTCGACGTTGATCCCGCCGTCGATCTCCACGAGCAGACGCAGTTCGCCGGCGTCGACGAGCTTGCGGACGGCGCGAGCCTTGTCCAGCACCTCCGGGATGAACGACTGCCCACCGAAGCCGGGTTCGACGCTCATCACCAGCAGCGTGTCGAAGTTCTTCAGGATTTCGAGGTACGGCTCGATCGGCGTGTTCGGCTTGATACTGAGGCCTGCCTTCGCGCCCGCGGCGCGGATGTCCCGGGCGACCGCGATCGGGTCGTCGGTGGCCTCGGCGTGGAACGTGACGTTGTGCGCGCCAGCCTCGGCGTACGGCGGCGCCCAGCGGCCCGGATCGTCGATCATCAGGTGGCAGTCCAGCGGGATGTCGGTGGCCTTCAGCAGGCTCTGCACCACCGGCAGACCCAGTGTCAGATTGGGTACGAAGTGGGCGTCCATGACGTCCACGTGCAGCCAGTCGGCGCCGGCCACGGCGTCGGCCTCCTCGGCGAGGCGCGCGAAATCGGCGGAGAGAATGGACGGTGCGATCATCGGGGTTGCCACGTCGGCGAGTTTAGTCGGCGGACGACTGCGGATCGCCGGTGCCGGGGCGCCGCCGGGCAGGGGCCCGCCCCGGAGGTTGCGTCACCACCGGGCCGGCGGGCGGATGCAGCGTCGGCATCACCCGAACCTCGTTGCGGTGCAACGTGACCGGCTTCCCGTCGTGCTGGAGCGTCAACTCGTCCCCCGCCACGAGGTGGTACCGGGTCTCGGTGTGGTCGATCGCGACGCGCAGTCGGCACCCGGCGGCTGCCACCCCGAACGCGAGGCGGTCGATGCCCCGCGGGAGCGTCGGCCGGAACGTGAGCCCGGCCCGACGGCGCCGCGCGCCCCCGAACCCCTGGACCAGCGCGATCCAGATCCCGGCGAGCGACGCCAGGTGCAGTCCGTCGCTCGTGTTGTGCTCGAGGTCGTGCAGGTCGATCATCGCCGTCTCGCCGAGGTAGTCGTACGCGAGATCGAGGGCACCGACGTCGGCGGCCACCACCGCCTGACTGCACGCCGACAGCGACGAGTCCCGCACCGTGAGCCGCTCGTAGTACGCGAAGTTCCGCGCCTTCTGCTCCTCGGTGAACGCGTCCGGAACCCACTGCATCGCCAGTACGACATCCGCCTGTTTGACGACCTGCTTGCGGTAGAGGTCGAAGTACGGGAAGTGCAGTAGCAGCGGGTAGTGCTCGGGCGGGGTCCCCGCGAAATCCCACACCTGACGATCGGTGAACCCGGAGGACTGCGGATGCACCCCGCGCCGCTCGTCGTACGGCACGAACATGCGGTCGGCCGCGGTTCTCCACCGCCCGAGTTCCTCGTCGGTGACACCCAGATCGGGCATCCGCTCCCGATGTCGCTCGACCACCGCGACCGCCGACTCCAGGTTCTCGCGCGCCATCAGGTTCGTGTAGAGATCGTTTCGCACGAGCGCGCTGTACTCGTCGGGGCCGGTGACGCCGTCGATACGGAACTTGCCCTCGTCGTCGAAATAGCCGAGTGCGAGCCACAGCCGCGCGGTCTCGACGAGCAGGTCCAGACCGACGGTCCGCTCGAACTCGCCGTTGCCGTTGGTGCGGATGTACCCGATCGCGGCCCGCGCGATCGCCGCGTTGACGTGGAAGGCCGCGGCCCCGGCCGGCCAGTAGCCGCTGCACTCCTTTCCGGTGATCGTCCGCCAGGGGAACGCCGCGCCCGCGAATCCGAGTTGCCGCGCCCGGCGCCGGGCCTGGTCGAGCGTCGAGTGCCGCCAGCCGAGCGCGTCGGCCACGGCCTGCGGCAGCACCGAGGTCAGCACCGGAAGCACGAACATCTCGGTGTCCCAGAACGCGTGACCGTCGTACCCGCGGCCGGTGAGCCCCTTGGAGGCGATCGCGGTCCCCTCGGCGCGGGACGACGCCTGCAGGATGTGGAACAGCGCGAAGCGCACCGCCTGCTGCACCTCGGGATCGCCGTCGACGACGACGTCCGCGTGCGCCCAGAACGCGTCGAGGTAGTCGCGCTGTTCCGAAACCAGTCCGTCCCAGCCGCTCTCCCGAGCCAGCGTCAACTCCCCCGCGACCTGGTCCCGCATCGCGGGCGGGGTGCGCCGTGCCGACCACGCGTGCGAGACGTACTTGACCATGCGCAGATGCTCGCCCCTCGCCAGCTCCGAGGTGATCGTCACCCGACCCTGGTCCGGGTAACTCTCCACCTCGACGTGCACACCCGGTCCGGTCACCTCGTGGTCCATCGCGACCGCGATCCGCAGACCGCTGCCCGCGGTCGTGTGCGTCAGTTGGACGAGCGACTCGTGGTCGAAATGCTCCTCGGCGCACAAGGGTTCGGCCAGCACCGCCGCCGCGCGCGGATCCGCCTCCTGCTGCGGCATCGGTTCGTTCGCCACCAGCTCCGACTGGAGCACCACGTGGGCGGGCCCGTCCAGCGCTTCCACCGTGTAGTCGATCGCCCCGATCGTGCGCTGGGTGAACGACACCAGCCGCGTCGTGCTGACGCGCACCGTCCGGCCCGCGGGCGAGCGCCACTCGACCTTCCGGCGCAACACGCCGGCACGCAGATCCAGCTCCTGTTCGTGCAGCAGGATCCGGCCGCGGCGGATGTCGAACGGTTCGTCGTCGACCAGCAGTCGCACGATCTTGCCGTCGGTGACGTTGATGATCGTCTCGCCCGAATCCGGGTAGCCGTAACCGGGTTCCGCGTACGGCATCGGCCGCACCTCGTACACGCCGGACAGGTAGCTGCCCGGCAGCCCGTGCGGGTCGCCCTCGTCGAGGTTGCCGCGCCAGCCGAGATGCCCGTTCGACAGCGCGAACAGCGATTCGCTCTGCGCCAGGACGTCCAGGTCGAGACTCGTGGCGCGCAGGCTCCACGGCTCGACGGTGAACGCGGGATGGGTGATCATGCGGCCGTCCTCCCACTCGCGGGCACACGGCCCATCGAGATCGGACCGCTCAGTCCACGCTAGGACAGCGGCGCACTCACGGCACGAGAACGGCAGCGCCGCCGAACACTCCGCCCGCGAGGTCGGCGAGCGCCTTGTCCGCCGCGTCGAGCGGGTACCGGTGCGCGCTGACCCGCAGCCGGTGCTGCTGCGCGAAGGCCAGGAACTCCCGCGCGTCGTCGCGGGTGTTCGCGGTGACGCTGCGCAGTTGCCGCTCCCGGAACAGGTCACGCTGGTAGTTCAGCGGCGGAATGTCGCTGAGGTGGATGCCCGCGAGCGCGAGCGTCCCGCCGGCGTCGAGAGCCTCGAGTGCCGGCGGCACCAGATCACCGGCGGGCGCGAACAGGATCGCGGAGTCCAGCGGCTCCGGGGGTGGATCAGACGCGCCCTGCACCGACGCGGCGCCGAGACCGAACGCCAGTTCGCGAGCCTCCGCACCCCGCGTCATCACGTGGACTCGCGCACCGCGGGCGAGTGCGACCTGCGCGGTCAGGTGGGCGCTGCCCCCGAAGCCGTAGATGCCCAAGCGCCCGCCCTCTGGCAGGTCGGCCCGCAGCAGCGAGCGGTAGCCGATGATGCCCGCGCAGAGCAGCGGGGCCAGTTCGACGATCGGATAACCCGTCGGGAGCTCGAGCGCGTAGTCGGCCGGCACCGTCGTGTACTCGGCGTAGCCGCCGTCGGCGTCCCAACCGGTGTACGTCGAATAGGGGCACAGGTTCTCGTCGCCGCGCACGCAGTAGCGACAGTGCCCGCACGTCCCCCGCAGCCACGCGACACCGACCCGCTGCCCCACGGAGAACCGGCCCCCGGCCTCGTCACCGACGCCGACGACCTCACCGATCACCTCGTGGCCGGGCACCACATTGAGTCGGTGCGGCGGCAACTCGCCCTCGACGACGTGCAGGTCGGTTCGGCACACACCGCAGGCCAGCACCCTGACCAGCAGATCCTTGCTCGTCGGACGCGGCAGCAACTCCCGCCCCAGCGCGAGCGGGCGATCGGTGAGCGGGCCCGGTCTCGTCGTCCGCCAGGCCCGCATGGTCGTGGCCGGCAGCGCGGTTGCCGAGGTGCGCGAGTTGTCCGTCCGCATGAAAGATCCGTACTTCGTCGCGAAGGCGCCGGCGGAACCGGAACACGGCATCGTCGGACGGTGCCGCGGTCGCCGTCTCCAGGATGCCTGGTTCGGCGCGCCCGCAACAAGGGGGAAACGGAGGAACTGGTCGGCCCGCCGCCCGTTCCCCTGCGGCGGCCGGAGCCAGCCGTCAGGATGGAAGCACCTTCGCCCGCGAACGGAGGACGCATTCGATGACATCGGGCACGGACGACTCCCCGACCGACGACGAGCTCCGACTGCTCCACCGGTACTGGATGGCGGCCAATTACCTGACGGTCGCCCAGATCTACCTGCGGGACAACGTCCTGCTCCGGCGGCCGCTCGTCCCACCGGACATCAAGCCTCGACTGTTGGGGCATTGGGGCACCAGCCCCGGATTGTCCCTCGTGTACGCGCACCTCGATCGACTGATCCGGCGGACCGGTGCCGACGTGCTGTTCATCGCCGGCCCGGGCCACGGGGGCCCCGCCGTCGTCGCCAACACGTACCTGGAGGGCACGTATTCGGAGTTGTATCCGGACGTCACTCCCGACGAGGCCGGACTGCGCCGGCTGGCCCGGCAGTTCTCGACGCCGGGAGGGATCCCGAGTCACTCCGGGGTGGAGACGCCGGGTTCGATCAACGAGGGCGGCGAACTCGGGTACTCCCTCGCGCACGCGGCCGGCGCCGCGATGGACAACCCGGATCTGATCGTGGCGTGCGTCGTCGGCGACGGCGAGGCCGAGACCGGACCGCTGGCCGCGTCGTGGAAGGTGCCGTTCTTCCTCGATGCCACCCGGGACGGCGCCGTGCTGCCGATCCTGCACCTCAACGGCTACAAGATCTCCGGTCCGACCGTGTTGGGTCGCCGCAGCGACGACGAGGTGCTCGCGCTCCTGCGCGCCTTCGGTTGGGACGCGGTGCTCGTCGCGGGCGACGACCCGATGGAGGTGCACCGCGATCTGGCCGAGACACTCGACCGCGCGCACACCGACATCGCGCGGATCCGGCGCGACGCCCGCGACTCCGGCCTGACGGACCGGCCGCGTTGGCCGGCGATCGTACTGCGCACACCGAAGGGCTGGACCGGACCCGATATCGTCGACGGCCTCGAGATCGAGGGCACGTTCCGCGCCCATCAGGTCCCGATAGCCGACGTCCGCGACGATCCCGAGCACCTCCGGAGGCTCGAGCAGTGGATGCGCTCGTACAAGCCCGACGAGCAGTTCGATCCGCAGGGACGTTTGGTGCCCGAACTGGCGGCACTCGCCCCTGTCGGCGACAAACGGATGGGCGCGAGCCCGCACGCGAACGGCGGCCGGCTGCTGCGCGATCTGGCCGTCCCGCCCGCGGCCCGATATGCGGTCGAGGTACCGGCGCCCGGCGCGGTTCATCACGAGACCACGCGCCCGCTGGGCGAGATGTTGCGCGACATCTACGTCGCGAACCCCGACGACTTCCGGCTGTTCTGCCCCGACGAGACGAACAGCAACCGCCTCGGCGCGGTGTTCGAGGTCACCGACCGGTGCTCCGCCGGCGCCATCGTTCCCGGCGACGATCACGTCGGTCCCCACGGCCGTGTGATGGAGGTGCTGTCGGAGCACCTGTGCCAGGGCTGGCTCGAGGGCTACCTTCTCACCGGCCGACACGGACTGTTCGCGACGTACGAGGCGTTCGCGATGGTGAGCGCGTCCATGACGATCCAGCACACCAAGTGGCTCGAACGCGCGCGCTCGCTCGACTGGCGCGCGCCGGTCGCGAGCCTGAACATCCTGCTGACCTCCACTTGCTGGCGCAACGACCACAACGGCTTCTCGCATCAGGGGCCGGGTCTGATCGACACCGTGCTCTCACTGTCCGGTGGGGTCACCCGGGTCTACCTGCCGCCGGATTCCAATTCGTTGCTGGTGGTGGCGGAACACGTGTTCGCGACGCGGGACTGCGTGAATCTGTTGGTCGTCGACAAGCAGTCGCATCCGCAGTACCTGACGCTCGAGCAGGCCCGCGCGCACGTCGGGGCGGGTGCCTCGATCTGGGACTGGGCGGGCACCGAGAACACCACCGACGGCGACGAACCCGACATCGTGCTGGCCTGCGTCGGCGACGTGCCGACCGAGGAGACCCTCGCGGCCGCGGCGCTGCTCCGCGGCCACGTCCCCGACCTCCGGGTGCGGGTCGTCAACGTCGTCGACCTGATGTCGATGGCCCCGCCCGACGTGCACCCGCACGGACGCGCGCACGAGGACTTCGCCCGCCTGTTCACCGAGGACGTCGACGTCGTCGTCGCGTGGCACGGCTACGCCCGCTCGTTCCATCAGTTGCTGCACGGACGGGTGAAGCCGGACCGCTTCCACGTCCGCGGATACACCGAGCAGGGATCGACGACGACGCCGTTCGACATGGTGGTCCTCAACCAGATGAGCCGCTACCACCTGGCGATCGAAGCATTGCGCCGGTGCCGGCACACTCCCGACGGCGCCGACGACCTGGCCGGCTACTGCCGCCGCATGCTCGAACGGCACCACGGCTACGTGCGCGAACACCTCGAGGACATGCCCGAGGTGCGGAACTGGGTGTGGCCGGAACCGGTGTGAGAGCCCGTTGCCGTGCGGCAACTCCGGAAATATGTCAGATTTGACACAGATTATCTCCCGAAGACGCAGCACATCGCCTCGACAGGAGCCCCTGTGTCCGATAACTCTTACCCCCACCCCACACCGACGGCTCCGGCGACTCGGACGGGCGCCGCCCCCGCCCCGTCGCGCATCGTCACGGTCGTCCCGGCCCACGACGAACGAGAACTGCTCCCCCGGTGCCTGCGAGCGCTGCAGACCGCGGCGCGGCGTTCGCCGGTGCCGGTGCGCATCACGGTCGTGCTCGACGACTGCACGGACGGCACCGAACTGGTGGTCCCGTCCGGGATCGAGCGCGTCGACCTGGAGCGCCGCAACGTGGGAGCCGCCCGGGCCGCCGGCTTCGCCGCGAGCGGCCTCGCGGGGCGACGCGACGTGTGGTTCGCCACGACCGACGCCGATTCCGTCGTCCCCGAAGCGTGGTTCGTCGACCAACTGACCTACTGGGCCGACCACGACGCGATGGTCGGCACCGTGCGCGTCGACTGGACCGAGCACGACGCCGCGACGCAGCGACGATACGACCAGGGGTACCGCAGACGCCGGGGCTCGGTGCACGGGCACGTCCACGGCGCGAACCTCGGCGTCCGCGCCGACACCTACCACGCAGTCGGCGGCTTCCGTGCTCTGACGACCGGCGAGGACGTCGACCTGGTCACCCGACTGGACCGCGCCGGGCACCGCATCGCGTGGGACGAGCACACCGTCGTGTCGACGTCGGATCGGCGGGATCCGCGGGCACCGCGCGGGTTCGGCGAGCACCTGCTCTCCGTTGCTACCGGGCCCGGAGGTGGTCCCGGCCTGGTCGGCACCGCGGCCGGTACGGAGGACCGATGACCGCGGCCACGGCGTCGGTGCACCCGACCGTCACCCCCGACGACGCCGCGCGGTGGCCGCTCCCCGGATCCGGGGAGACCAGGAAGCGGTGGACGCAACTGACGAACGCGGCCCGACGCGACCTGGTCGGCGGGCGGCTTCTCGAGGCGCACGCGGACGCTGTCGCGATCACCGCCGAACTACACGGCCCGCAGCCCCGCCCGGGCGAGCTGTGGGGTGTGTGGGCCGCCGAGCCGCCCGCACCCGCGCTCACGGCGCGCGAAACCGGCGACGGCTACGTGCTCGACGGCCGCAAACTGTGGTGCTCGGGCGCGCACTCGTGCACGCACGCACTCGTGACGGCCCGCGTCGGCGACGACCGCGCACTGTTCGCCGTCGACCTCCGCGGACCCGGCACCGCCCCGGTGCCCGACACGTGGCACGCGGTCGGCATGGGCGCCAGCGACTCCGGTGCCGTCGATTTCGTCGGGGCCCCCGCCGTCCGGGTGGGCGAGCCCGGCGCGTACCTCACTCGTTCCGGCTTCTGGCACGGTGCGATCGGTGTCGCCGCGTGCTGGTACGGCGGCGCGGTCGCCGTCGCGGACGAACTGCGGCGCCGGGTCGGCGACGACCCCTTCCGGCTGGCGCACCTGGGCGCGGTCGACGCCGCGCTGTATGCGGCCGACTGCGTTCTCGAGATCGCCGCGGACGAGGTGGACCGCGATCCGGCCGACGGCCACGCCGCCCGGATCCGGGCGCGCCGCGTGCGGGCGGTGGTCGAGGCGGCCGCGACCGAGACCGTCGACCGGGTGGGACGCGCCCTGGGCGCGGGACCGCTGTGCGCCGACCGCACCCACGCCCAACTGGTGGCGGACCTCACCGTCTACCTGCGACAGAGTCACGCCGAGGACGACCTCGCCGATCTGGGCACCGCCCTGAGCCGCCCCGACAGGAGGAACTCATGACCACCTCGCCGCCCGGGGCCGCCGCCGATCGTTTCGCGGCCGCCCCGGTGGACGCCGGCGGAACACCCGAATCGGAGTGGGCCGACCACACCTCGTTCGCCCATCTCGACGTCCACGCGTGCCCGGCGCTGCTCGTGGTCGCGCCGCATCCGGACGACGAGATCCTCGGCGTCGGTGCGCTCGCGTCGGAGCTCGCGGCCCGCGGCGTCCCGGTCTCGGTGCTGTCCGTCACCGACGGTGAAGCGTCGCATCCGGATTCTCCGACCGTGACGCCCACCGAGTTGGCCGGCCTTCGGCGCGTCGAGTCGAGGCGCGCCGCGCAGCGACTCGGCCTTCCCGAGGCGGTTCCACTGGGTCTGCCCGACGGGCGGGTGGGCGACCACGAGACGAAGCTCGCGACGACGATCGCCGAACATCTGCACCCCGGCGCATGGTGCGCTGCCCCGTATCGGCACGACGGCCATCCCGACCACGAGGCCACCGGGCGTGCCGCCGCGGAGGCCGCTCGACGGTCCGGCGCCGTGCTGATCGAGTACCCGGTGTGGCTGTGGCACTGGTCGCATCCCGGCGACCCGTCGGTGCCGTGGGAACGCGCCCGGACCTTCCATCCGTCGGGGTACCGGCACCGCCGAAAGCGGGACGCGGTGGCGGAGTTCACCAGCCAGATCACCGATCTGTCGCGCGATCCGGCCGATCGGGCCATCCTCCCGCAGCACGTGCTCGACAGGCTGCTGCGGGCACACGAGACGGTGTTCGTCCCGTGAACCGGATGCCCGACGACTACTTCGCCGACATGTACTCACAGGCCCCGGACCCGTGGGGCTTCGACGAGCGCTGGTACGAGGAGCGCAAGCGCGCCCTCACCGCGGCCGTTCTGCCCCGCAGGCGGTTCCGGTCGGCGTTCGAACCGGGGTGTTCCATCGGCAACCTCACCGAAGTGCTCGCGACCCGCTGCGATCACGTGCTCGCGACCGACATCGTCGACGACGTCCTCGAGCGTGCACGGGCGCGCCTCGACGGCGCCGACGTCACGTTCCGGCGCTGGGCCCTGGGCGATCCGTGGCCGACCGGATCCTTCGATCTGGTGGTGCTGAGCGAGGTCGCGTACTACCTCTCGCCGCAGGCCCTGGATCGGACGCTGGACGACCTGGGCGAGCACCTGGCCACCGACGGCGTGATCCTCGCGGTGCACTGGCGACATGCGGTCGCCGACTACCCGCAGACCGGCGACGCCGTCCACGCCGCTCTCGCGGCCCGGACGGGTCTGGTTCGCACGGCCCGGTACGCCGATCCGGACGTCCTGATCGAGACATTCGAACCGGGTCCGGAGACCGCATCCGTCGCCGCCCGGGAAGGCCTGCTCGGCTGAGCCGCCGCCGGCCTGTTTTCCCTGCCCGCACACCTGGACCGTTACACCGGAACGAGAAGGAGAATCGAGAATGAACAAGATGACCGCGAAGGCGCTGTACAAGCCGCTGTCCCTCGCCACCGGCGTGCTCGGCGGCATTCTGGCGGGCGCCGCCTTCCGTCAGATCTGGAAGCGCGTCGGGGACGACGACCAGGCACCCGATCCCAAGGACCTCGCCCGCTCCAACCGCGAGGTACTCGTCGCGGCGGCCCTGCAGGGCGCCGTGTTCGCCGTCGTCAAGGCCGTTGTCGACCGCGCGGGAGCGAAGGGCTATCGCGCACTGACGAACTGATCGCCCGACGCCCCCCGCACGGCCCGGGTCAGCTGTCCAGCGGCCGGCGCAGCGCAGCCATGAACATCGCGTCTGTGCCGTGCCGGTGCGGCCACAGCTGCACACCCGGGCCGTCGCCGACGTCGGGCACGCCGGGCACCAGCTCACGCGTGTCGAGCGCGACGGCGCCGTGGCGGCGAACCGCGTCGGCGACCACCGCGACCGTCTCGGACACGTGCGGGGAGCACGTCGAGTAGAGCACCACGCCGCCGGGCCGGACGAGCTGCAACGCCGACGCCAGCAGCTCACGCTGCAGCTTCACCAGACCGGAGACGTCCGACGGCTGCCGGCGCCACCGCGCTTCGGGTCGGCGGCGCAGCGCGCCCAGACCGGTGCAGGGCGCATCGACGAGGATCCGGTCGTAGCCACCCTCGAGCCCCGGATCGCGACCGTCGGCGACGTGCACGTCCACCGGCAGATCGCGGGTCGTCTTGCGAACGAGGTCCGCTCGGTGCTCCGACGGCTCCACCGCGTCGAGCCGGCCGCCCTCGATGCCGACCAGTGCACCGAGCAGAGCGGCCTTGCCACCGGGGCCGGCGCAGAGGTCGAGCCACCGGCCGTTGTCGGGCCCCTCCAGCGGTGCCAGCGTCAGCGCGCGGGCCACCAGCTGGCTGCCCTCGTCCTGCACGCCGGCGAGTCCCTCGCGCACGGCGTCGAGCAGACCGGGATCACCGCCGTCGAGGTGCACCGCGTACGGCGAGTGCGGGCCGACCTCGCCGCCGGTCACGAGCGCCAGCTCCTCGGCCGAGATCTCACCGGGACGAGCGACGAGGTGCACCGCGGGGCGGGCATCGTCGGCGATCAGTACGTCCTGCAACTCAGCGGCGTCCGCGCCGAGCGAATCGGCGAACGCCTGCGCGATCCACTTCGGGTGCGCGTAGCGGAACGCCAGATGGCCCACCGGATCGGCAACGGCGTCCGGCGCGAGTTCCTCGACCCACTGGTCCTCGGTCTTCTCGGACACCCGGCGCAGCACGGCGTTGACGAAGCCCGACTTGCCCGGGCCGGCCTCCGCGCGAACCAGGTCCACCGACGTGGCGACGGCCGCGTGCGGCGCGATCCGGGTGCGCAGCAGCTGGTACGCGCCGAGTTGGAGGACGTCGAGCAGCGGCCCGTCGATCTCCTCCACCGGGCGGCCCGCGCACCTGGCGATCACCGCGTCGAGGAGACCGCGAGCCCGGGCCGCACCGTACGCCAGTTCGGTGGCCAGCGCGGCGTCGCGGCCGTCGAGTCGTCGTTCCCGAAGAAGGCCCGGCAGAACCAGATTCGCGTACGCGTCGCGCTCACGGACGGCGCGCAGCACGTCACGAGCGGCGCGCCGCGGCTGATCGATCGAGGCCTGCGCGGGGTCGGGACGACGGGCCTGGCGCGGGCGATCGTTGCGCCGTCCCTGACCTCCGGGCCGCCCGCCCCGAGCGCCCTGACCACCCGATCCCCCGGATCGCCGTGCCGGCCGCTTCTCGTCGCTCACTGTGCCCGAACCTCTCCGTCGAGGCGCGCACCGCGCGCCCAGTCGACTGCCGCCATCTGCTTCTTGCCCTGCGGCTGTACCTGATCCAGCCGAACCGCCGTCGTCGACGTCCCCACGTAGAAGCCGTCCTTGCGGATCTCGATCCGCCCCGGCGGCAGGGTGTCCTGTGCCAGCGTCACGGGGCCGATCTTCACCCGTAGATCACCGATCATCGTCCAGGCGCCCGGGGCCGGGGTCACCGACCGCACGTGGCGGTGCACCGCGAGCGCGGGCTGATCCCAGCGGATCCGTGCCGATTCGACCGACACCTTGGGGGCGTGCGAGACGCCCTCCCGCGGCTGCGGAACGGCCTGCACGGCGCCGTCCTCGACACCGTCGAGGACACTCTCGAGCAGGAACGCCCCACTCTCGGCGAGCCGGCCGAGCAGCGCGCCCGCGGTGTCGGTGGTGCGGATGGCCTCCGTGACGACGCCGTACACCGGACCGGTGTCCATGCCCTCGTCGAGCGCGAACACCGTGGCGCCCGTCATCTCGTCGCCCGCATTGATGGCGGCCTGTACCGGCGCCGCGCCGCGCCACGCCGGCAGCAGCGAGAAGTGCAGGTTCATCCACCCGAAGCGCGGGACGTCGAGCACCGGACGCGGCAGCAGGTTGCCGTACGCGACGACGGGACACGCGTCGGGCGCGAGTTCCTGCAGCCGAGCCAGGAACTCCGGGTCGGACGCCGACTTCGGGGTGAGCACCTCGATGCCGTGTTCGTCGGCGAGCTGCCCGATGGGCGAGCGCACCAGCTTGCGGCCGCGACCGGCGACGGCGTCCGGCCGGGTGACGACGGCGACCACGTCGTGCCGCTCGGACTCGATCAGCCGTCGCAGCGACGGCACGGCCGGTTCGGGTGTCCCGGCGAAGACGATCCGCATCAGCGTCGGACCTCCGTACCCGGAGTACGGGTGGTCCTGCGAGTGGACACAGAGTTCACGAGGGCGGCTCCCGGAGCGTCGAATCCCGGCGGTGCCGGAAGAGGGTTCACCCCGAGATTCTACGGAGCGCCCTCGCCACCGGTCAGCGCCGCCTGCACCCGGGAGGTGTCGGCGTCCGACCACCCCTCCGGCTGCAGAATTCGCGCCCACATTCCAGCCGCCTCGGGCCCGTACGAATGACCGTGCCCCTCCGGGACGTCCGCGGAGAACACCATGTCGAGCGTCACCTGCCAGAAGGTCACGAACGGCATCCACGTCATGTTGGGATCCACGTCGCGGCCCCGCGGCTCCTGCAACCAGTCGGGTTCGTTGAACAGCAGGCTCGGCGACCACCACACGATGGGGTCGCTGGCGTGCTGCCAGTAGACGATCCGCCGCGGCTTCCACGGCGTACCGAGATCGAGGTCCTCGGGATCGGACGCGAACCGCACCGAGGCGCCGTCCCCGACGACGGGCAGGATCTCGGGCGAGCCGGCGTCGCGGGCCGCGGTCACCTCCTGCCATTGCGGCGTGAAGTTCGGCGTGCCCACCCACAGGCCGCCGTCGACCCGCGCGGCCATGTCCTGGAAGCCCGCGAAGGCGTTCTGGCCACCGTAGGACCCGAGGCTCTCGCCGAACACGACGAGCTTGGGCCGCGTCTCCACGGGCAGGTCGATCCACCGGGAGAACACCGCGTTGAACAGGGCGCGCCCGGCGATCTGCGGGCTCTCCCGGTCGGCGATGAATGCCAGCGGACTCGGCAGGAACGAGTACTGCATGGACGCGATCGCGGTGTCGCCCGCCTCGATGTATTCGAGTGACGACGCCACGTTCTGATTCACCCAGCCGCGTCCGGTGGTCGTGTTGACCGCCAGCACCTTTCGTTCCCAAGCCTTCGTCCGGTCCAGTTCGGCGACCACCAGGTTCGCGACGGAGGGCACCGAATCGGCGGACTCCCGTCCGGCGTACACCCGGATCGGCTCCTTCGCGGGACGTCCGGTGACCGCGGTGATCTCGGCGGCGCCCGGGCCGCGCCCGACGAACGTGCGCCCCTCCTGCCCGAGCGTGTCCCAGGCCTGCGCGGACGCCGGCGACCCGCTGCGCTCGGGGACGGTCGGCTGTTCGACGCCCGCGGCGGTGGCGGTGTCGGCGCCCGAGAAACTCCAGTTCGCGAACGCGATCAGCCCGTTGTAGAGAGCGCCGTTGACGAGCAGGACCGCGAGCACGACCGCGACCGCCAGACCCGCGACATTGGCGGCGGGCCGCGGGATCACGCGCCGGGCCAGTGCGGCGAGCTTCCGGGTCCCGATCCGGATACCTCGTCCGGCTTCGAGCAGCACGAACCAGACGACGAGGGCGATCAGGAGCACCAGCAGGACGTTCGCCTGGTTGGTGCGCTCGATGCCGACGAGGTCACGGACGTAGTTCTGCCACACCCCGCCGAGGACCAGGAATACGGGGACGAGGATCACGGCAGCGACGCCGAGGATCCACCAGCCGATCCGCTTGGTACGCGCCGACCACGCCGGTTGCACACCGCACGAACGGACCACCCATGCCGCGAGACAGCCGAATCCGTAGCCCGCGGCGACCGAGAGCCCGGTCGCGACACCCTGTAGGTACCAGGCCCGGGGCAGGAGCGACGGGCTGATCGACCATGTGAACAGCACCAGCGCGACCGCGAGCGCCACCGGGTGCAGTCCTCCTCCGTAGTCGCGCAGCCGCCTCAGAGCGCGACGCCCCACCGACGGGGTGGTGGGATCGTCGGCGCGGGATGCGTCGGCGGCGCGGTCACCGTCCGGGTCGGATGCCCGAATCTCGGCAGTCATGGCCGGAACGATAAGGCCTCGACACCGTTTCGACGCCGCAATGGCCGCACCACCGTCGTGTCCTGCGCTCTACTGCGTAAAGCCGGCTCCGATCGGGATGCAGCCATGGAGGTCGAGATGACGGGAATCGCCAGCAAGTTCGACAAGGCGTTCGAATCGCGCTCGGTGAACGACCTCGCCGACGCCCCGGTCTCGGCCCTGCACGGGATCAGCGACTCCGACGCCGAACACCTCCTGGCCGCGTTCGGCATCCGGACCGTGCGGGATCTGGGCACCAACAAGTTCTTCCTGTGGGCGCAGGCGGTCGCGACACTGGCCGACTGATCCCGGCGCTCGGGCCTGTCAGGAGTTGCTGACGACGATCATGTCGAGGATCCCGGTGCCCAGCGGCACCGGACGACACTGCGGCGCGGGCGCTGTCGGGTCGAGTGCGCGCACCACCAGACCGAGCGCGAACGGGTCGTACACCATGTTGAAGTGCCCGCCCCGGTTCTCGGCACACAGGTCCTGGATCAGCAGGTTCGTGGCGCCCGGATCTCGCAACGCAATGTTCGTGTGCGGTTGGATCATCTCGTCGTAGCGCGACCCGATGGTCGTGTACCCGACGCCGGGCACGGTGTCCCCACCGGCATTGAGTGCAGCGAGGAACGGCGAGCCCTGCATCTGCTGGCTGATCGCCTCCGAGGTGAGCCATTCGACGATCCGGTCGGGACGCGGCAGCAGCTTCAGCAACGTCACGATGCCGTACATGTTCCCGCCGTAGGTGGGGGATGCGACGCCCACCCACCGATCGACGGCGGCGTTCCCGCCCAGACGGTTGACGTAGTAGCGCGCGACGGTGGCCCCCTGCGAGTACCCGACGAGATCGACCTTCGCGGCCCGCGTCGATGCCCGGACCCGGTCGACGAAATCGCCGACCTCACCGGCGCTGCGCGCCATGTCGCCACGGGCGTACTTGCCGGGCGTGCCGTCGGAACCGTAGTTGAGCGCGAATACACACACGCCCCGCTCGGCGAGCATCGGCGACAGCGCCGACCAGTCCGTGTACGCATCCGAATCGCTTCCGTGCACGAGGACCACCGGATCCGGGTGCGCAGGTGTCGGGCGGCAGGCGAAATCGTTCGCACCGGGCGGCGCCGAGTCCGGATGCTCCTCGGCGTACTGCAGGGCCGCCGCGTGCCGGGTCTGCACCGGCCCCGGTTCGACGGGAACGACGTACGACGAACCCGCAGCGGCGGAGCCCAACGGGTCCGCGGCGGCGGTCGTGCTGCCGGCGCCGACGGCGAGGACGAACCCCACCGTTGCCGCGACCATTCGCATCGCTCGACCCATGCGCACCTCCCGACCGGAACTCCTCGAGCGTGTCTACCAAGATCGTTCCCGCGCTGTCGCATATCGGACCGGTGGATGAGATCACGATCGCGGAACGACCCGGCGGCACGCCGACCCCACCCGCCGGAGATCGGCCCGCAAGGACCGCCCCCGTGGTGCAATATGGCCACTGCACGAGAGATTCAGGGGCTTCGATGACCATCGTGGACAACGCTGTCTACGTCGACGGCGCGCGCGTGGACACACCGAAGTCGCTCGACTGCACGTACCGGAGCATGCGGGAGCACGACGGCATGGCATGGATCGGGCTGTACCGCCCGGATGCGGCCGAGGTCGAGTCGCTCGCCACCGAGTTCGGCCTGCATCATCTCGCGGTCGAGGACACGATCGCCGCCCACCAGCGTCCCAAGTTCGAGCGCTACGACCAGACGCTGTTCGTCGTGCTGCGCCCCGCCCGCTATCTCGACGACGTCGAGAAGGTCGAGTTCGGCGAGGTCCACGTCTTCGTCGGTCCGGACTTCGTCGTCACCATCCGGCACGCCGAGTCGCCCGACCTGGCGCAGGTCCGCCATCGCCTCGAAGCGTCCCCCGACTTGCTGAAACTGGGGCCCGAGGCCGTCCTGTACGCGATCCTCGACCAGATCGTCGACGAGTACCTGCCCGTTGCCGCGGGCCTCGAGAACGACATCGACGAGATCGAGAATCAGGTCTTCACCGGCGATCCCGCGGTGGCCCGGCGCATCTACGACCTCTCCGGCGAGGTGATCGACTTCCAGCGCGCCACGCATCCGCTCGTGTCGATCCTCGAGGCTCTCGAACGCGGGTCCGACAAGTACCACGTCGATCTCGAACTCCGACGGCACCTGCGCGACGTGCTCGACCACACCCTGCGGGTGGTCGAGCGGGTCGATTCCTCGCGCGCTCATCTGCAGACCGCCCTGACCGTGCACGCGACCCTCGTCGCGCAGCAACAGAACGAGGAGATGCGGCGACTCACCCTCACCAGCCTCACTCAGAACGAAGAGGTGAAGAAGATATCCGCCTGGGCCGCAATCCTTTTCGCGCCCACTCTGGTCGGCACGGTGTACGGCATGAACTTCCAGAACATGCCGGAACTGGCGTGGCCGTTCGGCTATCCGATGGCCGTGCTGCTCATGGTCGCGACCTCGGTGACGCTGTACTTCGTGTTCAAGCGGCAGCGCTGGTTGTGACACGACGATTGCCGGTGAGCGGGATCACACCTGCCGGTGCGGCGCGGAAGGACCTACCGTGCCGACATGATCAAAGCCGTTGCGTTCCTGGCCCGTAAGCCCGAACTCACCCACGCCGAGTTCGTCGAGTACTACGAGAACAACCACGCGAAGCTGATCCGGAGCCTGCTCCCGCAGATCGGCGAGTACCGCCGTAATTACCTGGTCCGCGACAGCAGGCTCGGCGCGGACGGCGCCCCGGACCCGGACTTCGACGTCGTCAGCGAATTCGTGTTCGCCGACCGGGCCGCGTACGACGACATGCTCGCCACCCACGCGCGTCCCGAGGTCGCCGCGGCGATCGAGGCCGACGAGGAGAAGTTCCTCGATCGCTCACGCAACCGCATGTACATCGTCGAGACCCACGAGAGCTAGCCGATCCGCAGCGGGTCCACCTGCACCCGCACCGGGCCGGTCGATCGGCGGGCGCTACGCACCGCTCGGGCCTCGGCCAGTACCTTCGCGAGCGCCCGTCCGTCGGCGCGGGGCACCCGGACGAGCATCCGCTCGACGTCCTCCGGTTCCGGTTCGTCGCTCGAGAACGGTAGTCGCTCGCCCGGCGGCAGCGGTACCGGACCCAGCACCTCGGCGGACTCGGGCAGCGCCGCGAGATCGAGCATCTCCGCGATCGACGCAGCGGTTCCGTCGATCGCCGCCAGGTGCACGGCCGGAGGAAATCCGACCTCCGCCCGCTCGTCGAGCTGGCTGCGGGCATGCCACACCGGATCCCAGCGCACCAGCGCCTGCACCGTGGGGATCCCGGAATCGGCGACCACCACGACCTGTCCCCCGTCACCGTGCGGCCGCACGAGCGCCGATGCGGTCATCCACCGGCGCAGCGTCTCCTCCGCGGCCCGCAGGTCCGCGCGGCCCAGTAGCGCCCACCCGTCCAGCAGTAGCGCCGCCCCGTAACCGCCGGGCATCACCGGTTCCGCGCCGACCGTCGACACCACCAGCTTGGGACCCGGCTCGATCTCGGCCTTGACGTCCGATCCTCCCGAGGTGTGGACCGCGAACCCGGCGAACGCCCGGCCCAGTTCCTCGGCGGTGCGTCCGGCACCGACCACGACCGCCCGCAGCGCCCGGGCACCGCACGCGTGGCACCGGTGGTTGGTGTCGGCGACACCGCACCACTTGCAGGTGGGCGAGCCGGCGCCGTCCGGGCCCGCAGCCGCCGGCAACGACAGCGGGCCGTTGCAGCGCCGACACCTCGCCGGCGCCCGGCACTTCGCGCACGCGAGCGACGGGACGTAACCGCGACGCGGAACCTGCACCAGCACACCGTGTCCCGCCGCCAGCGCCTGCCGGGCCGCCGCGAACGCGATTCCCGGCAGGCGCGCCGCGCGTGCCCCGGGGTCGCGGGCGAGCGCATGGTCGCTGTCCGCGAGCGCGGTGATCATCGGGGCTCGGGACCGGACGACGTCCCGCGCCGCCACCAGATCGTGCGCCCACCCGGAGTCGACGAGAGCCTGCGTCTCCGCGGTCCGGGCGTGGCCCGCGAGCACCACGGCGCAACCGGTCGCGTGGGCGCGCAGCAACGCGACCTCACGCGCGTGCGGGTACGGCGATCGCGGCTCCGACAGGCTGCTGTCGCCGTCGTCCCACACCACCACGAGACCGAGATCCGGGGTGGGCGCGAACACCGACGCCCGGGTTCCCACGACGATGCGCGCCGTGCCCCGCAGCGCGGCGAGCCAGCGGCGGTACCGGGCGGCCGGGCCGAGGCCGGCGGCGAGGCCCACCACATGGTCCGCGCCGGTCACGCTCTCGCACGCCACGAGAAGTCGGTCGAGGTCGCGCTGATCGGGCACCACGAGGATCACGCCGCGGCCCATCGCGGCGACGACACCGGCCAGTTCGGCCAACCGGGTCGTCCAGTCCTCACCGGGAAGGGCCTGCCACGCCGCGCGGGGTCCACGCCCCGATTCGAGGGCTTCGAGGAAGTTGACGCCGTGGGTGTACGCGGACCAGGCCTCCCGGTCCGTCTTCGGGGGCTCCGGCGCCGGACGCGCCGCCCACTCCTCGGCCTCGACCTTCGCGTGCCGAGGCGGAACGGCCAGCCGCAGGACGTCGGTCCGCGTCCCGGCATAACGCTGAGCGACGGCGTCGACCAGATCCCGCACCTCGGGGGTCAGGACGGGTTCGGCGGACACGACCCGGTCCAGCCAGCCGAGCTTGCCGGGGTGCTCGCTGGATTCGATCCGTTCGAGGAGATAGCCGTCGACCAGGCGACCGGAGAACCTGACCCGCACCCGGACGCCGGGCTGCGCCTGATCGTCGAGCTCGGCGGGAATCAGATAGTCGAACTCCCGGTCCAGGTGCGCAACAGGAAGCAGCGGCAGCACCCGCGCCACGGGCGCGTGTGCTGCCGCTGTCTTGTCGGTGCCGGTCAGCGAACCGATCTCTCGGTCGCGATCAGAGGCCGGCGGCCGCGCGCAGCTTCTCCGCGCGGTCGGTGCGCTCCCAGGGCAGGTCCACGTCGGTGCGGCCGAAGTGGCCGTACGCCGCGGTGTCCCCGTAGATCGGGCGCAGCAGATCCAGGTCGCGGATGATCGCACCGGGACGCAGGTCGAAGACCTCGCTGATCGCCTGCTGGATCGTGGCGATGTCGACCTTCTCCGTGCCGAAGGCCTCGACGAACAGGCCGACCGGGGCCGCCTTGCCGATCGCGTAGGCCACCTGGACCTCGATGCGGTCCGCGAGGCCCGCTGCGACCGCATTCTTGGCGACCCAGCGCATCGCGTACGCGGCCGAGCGGTCCACCTTCGACGGGTCCTTGCCGGAGAACGCGCCGCCGCCGTGGCGGGCCATGCCGCCGTAGGTGTCGACGATGATCTTGCGGCCGGTCAGGCCGGCGTCGCCCATCGGACCGCCGAGCACGAACTTGCCGGTGGGGTTGACCAGCAGCCGGACATCGGCGGTGTCCAGCGGGATGGTGAGCTCCGAGAGGACGTGGCCGAGAACCTTCTCGCGCAGATCCGGGGTCAGCAGGTTGTCGAGATCGATGTCGGCGGCGTGCTGCGTCGAGATCACGACCGTGTCGAGACGAACCGGGCGGTCGCCGTCGTACTCGATGGTGACCTGCGTCTTGCCGTCCGGGCGCAGGTACGGCAGCACCCCGGTCTTGCGGACCTCGGTGAGGCGACGCGACAGGCGGTGCGCCAGCGCGATCGGCAACGGCATCAGCTCCGGGGTGTCGGTGCAGGCGTATCCGAACATCAGGCCCTGGTCACCGGCGCCCTGACGATCGATCTCGTCGTCGGAGGCGCCGTCGACCCGCGCCTCGTGCGAGTGGTCGACACCCTGCGCGATCTCGGGAGACTGCGCGCCGATCGCGATGTTGACACCGCAGGAGTTGCCGTCGAAGCCCTTGGCCGACGAGTCGTAGCCGATCTCGAGAACCTTGTCGCGCACGATCTTCGGGATGTCGACGTACGCGGACGTGGTGACCTCACCGGCCACGTGGACCTGCCCGGTGGTCACCAGGGTCTCGACCGCGACACGGCTGCGCGGATCCTTCTCGAGCATCGCGTCGAGGATGGAGTCACTGATCGCATCACAGATCTTGTCCGGGTGACCTTCGGTCACGGACTCACTGGTGAATAGCCGCTTGCCGGACGTGCTCACAGATCTCCCTCTCGACGTTCTGCCCGAATCTCACCTCGCCGAATCCGTGTCAACGGATTCCGGGGACTCGATACGACACCTGAGCTGATTTTGATTTCGACTTCTATTCAATACCGCGGACGACCCTAGTGCCAGGAAGCCGTCCCCGGCGGCAACTGCTCACGCAGTGTGTTACTCGGGAACCAGCAGACCGGCCAGCGCATCGAGGACGCGACTGGCCATCAGCGACTTCGACCCCGGTTCGATGGCCGTTTCGGTGCCGTCCGCACCGAGCAGCCAGCCGTCGTTGTGGTCCACCTCGAATGCCTTGCCGTCGCCCACCGCGTTGACGACCAGCAGGTCGCAGCCCTTGCGGGCGAGCTTGGTGCGCGCGTGATCGAGCACGCCGCCCGACGCGTCCCCGGTCTCGGCGGCGAAGCCGACGATCACCGTGGACGACGCGAGCGTGCCGTCGCGCCGGGCCTGCACGAGACCCGCGAGGATGTCTTCGTTTCGAATCAGCGGAATCGAATCCGGCTCGTCGGCGCCCTTCTTGATCTTGCTGGTGGCCACGGTGGCCGGGCGGAAGTCCGCGACGGCCGCGGACATGATCACCGCGTCGGCGTCGACGGCGTGCTTCATGACCGCCTCACGCATCTCCTCGGCGGTGCGGACGCGGACGACGTCCACGGCGGCCGGATCACCGAGATCGGCGACAGCGCCCGCGACGAGCGTCACCTGGGCGCCCCGCTGGGCGGCCAGGCGCGCGAGCGCGTAGCCCTGCTTGCCGGAACTACGGTTACCGAGGAAGCGGACCGGATCGAGCGGTTCACGGGTGCCGCCGGCGGATACGACCAGGCGGTGTCCCTCGAGATCGCGCGGCAGCGCCGCGGTCCGTTCGAGGAGCAACGAGGCCAGCGTGAATATCTCCTCGGGCTCGGGCATCCGGCCCGCGCCGGTGTCCTTGCCGGTGAGCCGGCCCGACGCCGGTTCGATGACGATGTTGCCGCGCTCGCGGAGCGTCGCGACATTCCACACCGTGGCCGCGTGCTCCCACATCTCGGTGTGCATCGCAGGCGCGAACACCACCGGGCAGCGCGCCGTGAGGAGCGTCGCGGTCAGCAGGTCGTCGGCACGCCCCGCCACGGCGCGGGCCATGAGGTCCGCGGTGGCCGGGGCGATGACGACGAGGTCCGCTTCCTGGCCGAGACGCACGTGGGCCACTTCCGGGACGTCCGCGAACACCCCGGTCTGCACCGGGTTGCCCGACAGCGCCTCGAACGTCGCGCGGCCCACGAACTGCAGCGCGGACTCGGTGGGGATCACCCGGACGCTGTGGCCACTCTCGGTGAAGCTACGGATGAGCGCACACACCTTGTACGCGGCGATACCGCCGCCGACGCCGACGACGATCCGCTTGCGCGTCGGAGAGTCCCCCGACCCGCCGGATGCCGATTCGGCCTCCCGATCCGACACAGGCGTTTCTCCGCTCACTCGCCTTCGGTGTGCTCGAGCAGGTCGGCGTGGATCTCACGCAGCGCGATCGACAGCGGCTTCTCCTGCAGACCCGGCTCGACGAGCGGGCCGACGTACTCGAGGATGCCGTCGCCGAGCTGGTTGTAGTAGTCGTTGATCTGCCGTGCGCGCTTGGCCGAGTAGATGACCAGGGCGTACTTCGACGACGTGCGCTCGAGCAACTCGTCGATCGGCGGGTTGGTGATGCCGAGCGGGGTGTCGTAGGCAGGCAGGGCGCCCGGACCTGCGGTGTCGGACACAACTGCTTCGGTGCTGCTCACTCGGATTCTCCTGAAGTGGACTCGGAAACTGGCAAATCGAAATGTCGGAACTAGGGACGACGGAGCCTAGACCTGTCGTCCAGCCAACAAGGATACCAACTCGTCGCAGGCATGGCTGACGTCCTCGTTCACGATGACGGTGTCGAACTCGTCCTGAGCGGCGAGTTCCACCTTCGCGGTCTGGAGTCGACGCTCGACGACGTCGGCGGGTTCGGTCCCGCGGCCCGTCAGTCGAGCGACCAGAACGTCCCAGCTCGGCGGCGCCATGAACGCCAGCACGGCCTCCGGCATCGCTGCCCGCACCGAACGTGCGCCCACCAGATCGACCTCGAGCAGAACCGGCTTGCCCTCGCTCAGCGCCTCGCGAACCGGCCCGGCCGGCGTGCCCGAACGCTGCAGACCGCCGTGGATCTCTGCCCATTCGAGCAGGTCACCCGCCGCGATCATGCGGTCGAACTCCTCGCGGGTGACGAAGTGGTAGTCCTGACCGTCGACCTCGCCCGGACGCGGGTCGCGGGTGGTCGCCGAGACACTGAAGACGACCTCGGGGAAACGTTCCCGCAGCAGCCGCACGACGCTGGACTTACCCACGGCCGAGGGGCCGGCCAGTACTACCAGCCGACCCCTCCGCACTGCGCTGCCTGTCTCGGTCGTTGCCGAGACGACACTGCCGCCTGACACGTTTTCTGCGTCAGAGATCACGTGTCGCGCTCAGGCCTCGAAATCGAAGCGCTGCAGCAGAGCCTTGCGCTGACGGTCGCCGAGGCCACGCAGACGGCGGGTCGGGGCGATCTCCAGCTCGGTCATGATCTCCTGAGCCTTGACCTTGCCCACCTTGGGCAGAGCCTCGAGCAGTGCCGAGACCTTCATCTTGCCGAGGATCTCGTCCTCTTCGGCATCCTTCAGGACCTGCTTCAGGTCGGTGCCGCCGCGCTTGAGGCGCTCCTTGAGCTCAGCCCGGGCCTTGCGGGCGGCAGCCGCCTTCTCCAAAGCAGCAGCGCGCTGCTCATCGGTCAACTGGGGAAGGGCCACGGTTCCTCCGTCTCATCGTGTGCACATATGGTCTACAACCCCCGGATAACCAGGGGCGATAGCGACCGTACCCACGTGACGCGACGATTGCTAACCCACCCCCCGCCGTCGCCGCCCGATTCGGGTGGGATATGTGTTCGTTCGATGGGGTGTTCGAACGGGAGCCGACAGACCGGCCGATTCGTGCGCCGCCACCAGCTCGAGCCCGCCGCTCACCGGCTTCTCCCCTGGTGAGGGCGCCTTTTCCGACTCGACGACCACGCCCGACCCGACTTTCCGACGTGGCATGGCACACACTTCGGCCACAACGGCACGACGTGTCGGAGAAATTCGGAAGAAATCCCGAGAATCCGTCGGCGACTGTGCGTGTCGCGCGGACGTGGTTCGCCGGAAACGGCGCCGCCGCAACGACAAAGGGCCGGACCCGGTGGGTACACCGGGTCCGGCCCTGCCGGATGTCACGCAGAATCGGCGTGGTCAGTCCTGGTCAATCCTGGAGGAACGCGAAGGCCTCCACCGACCGGCCCACGGCCTCCTGCAGCGCCGTCACGGACGGACCTGCTCGCAACACCTCACGCGAGACGCTCGGCACCACCGAGCGCAGCCCGGCGCCCGCCAGTCGCCGCACGTCGTCGGCCGTGCCACCCTGATGCCCGATCCCGGGCATGAGGATCGGTCCGTGCAGTGCATCGAGGTCGGGTGCCTCCGTGAGCGTCGCGCCGACGACGACACCGATCGACCCGAGGACGTCCGCGCCGGCATTGCGGGCGGCGGCCTCGTCGACCATGACCTGGCTGATCCTGCGGCCGTCCGCCGCGGTCGACAGCTGAACCTGCGCGCCCTCCGGATTGGACGTCGCCGCCAGGACGAACAGTCCGCCGCCGTTGCGCTCCGCCAACTCCAGGGCAGGGTCGAGCGACCCGAACCCCAGGTACGGCGACACCGTCACCGCGTCCGACTCGAGCGGCGACCCCGCGCCCAGCCACGCCCGCGCGTACGCGTTCATGGTGGACCCGATGTCGCCCCGCTTGGCGTCGGCCAGCACCAGCGTGCCGGCCTCCCGCAGCACCGAGACGGTCCGTTCGAGGACCGCGAGACCTCCGGAGCCGTACGCCTCGAAGAACGCGACCTGCGGCTTCACGAGGGCGACCTGCCCGACGAACGCCTCGACGCAGATCTCGCTGAACTGTTCGAGGCCCTCGACGCTGTCTGGCAGCCCCCACGCCTCGAGCAGCTCGGGGTGCGGATCCACGCCGACGCACAGCGAGCCGTGCCGGCCCGTCGCCGCGTGGAGCCGCGCCCCGAAGGTCTCCGTGGACGTCACTGCTGCTGGTCCCGCAGGCGGGAGTGCAGCTCCTGCAGCGACTGGACACCGATGTCGCCGCGAATGGCGGCCTCGATACCCTGCACCGCTGCGGAGGCACCCTGCACGGTGGTGATGCACGGAACGCTCTTCGACACTGCCGCGCTGCGGATCTCGTAGCCGTCGACGCGCGGGCCGGAGTTGCCGTACGGGGTGTTGATCACCATGTCGACCTCGCCGTCCTTGATCTGGTCGACGATGGTGCGGGCACCCTCGGGCAGATCCTCACCGGACTGCTTGTGTACCTCTTCGCAGGTGATGCCGTTGCGGCGCAGGACGTCCGCGGTGCCCTCGGTGGCGAGGATCCGGAAGCCGAGGTCCGCGAGCCGCTTCACCGGGAAGATCAGCGAGCGCTTGTCCTTGTTGGCCACCGAGACGAACACCGAACCGCTGGTCGGCAGCGAGCCGTACGCCGCGGTCTGGCTCTTGGCGAACGCGGTACCGAAGTCCGCGTCGATGCCCATGACCTCGCCCGTCGACTTCATCTCCGGGCTCAGCAGCGTGTCGATACCGGTGCCGTCGGCACGACGGAACCGGTTGAACGGCAGGACCGCCTCCTTGACCGCCACCGGCGCGTCGATCGGCGCGTGGCCGCCGTCGCCCTCGGCCGGCAGGATGCCGTTGGCCCGCAGCTCGGCGATCGACTCACCCAGCATGACGCGGGCGCACGCCTTGGCCAGCTGGACTGCGGTGGCCTTCGAGACGAACGGCACGGTCCGCGACGCACGCGGATTGGCCTCGAGGACGTAGAGGATGTCGTCCTTGAGCGCGTACTGCACGTTGAGCAGGCCCTTGACGCCGATGCCCTTCGCGAGTGCCTCCGTGGAGCGGCGCACGTTCTCGAGATCGGCGCGGCCCAGGGTGATCGGCGGCAGCGCACACGCCGAGTCGCCGGAGTGGATACCGGCCTCCTCGATGTGCTCCATCACGCCGCCGAGGTACACCTCGGTGCCGTCGCACAGCGCGTCGACGTCGATCTCCACCGCGTCCTCCAGGAAGCGGTCGACCAGCACCGGGCGGTCGTCGGAGATCTCGGTGGCCCGGGAGATGTAGTTCTCGAGCGCCTTCTCGTCGTACACGATCTCCATACCGCGGCCACCGAGCACGTACGACGGGCGCACGAGCACCGGGTAACCGATGCCCGACGCGATGTCGCGTGCACCCTCGAACGTGGTGGCGGTGCCGAACTTCGGCGCGGGCAGGCCGGCCTCGGTGAGGACACGGCCGAACTCGCCGCGGTCCTCGGCGAGGTCGATGGCCTCGGGGCTGGTACCGACGATCGGGACACCGGCGGCCTTCAGTCGCTTGGCCAGACCCAGCGGCGTCTGCCCACCGAGCTGGACGATGACGCCCGCCACGGTGCCGGACAGGTTCTCGGCGCGGTACACCTCGAGCACGTCCTCGAACGTCAGCGGCTCGAAGTACAGGCGGTCCGCGGTGTCGTAGTCGGTCGACACGGTCTCGGGGTTGCAGTTGACCATGACGGTCTCGTAGCCCGCCTCCGACAGGGTCTGCGCGGCGTGGACGCACGAGTAGTCGAACTCGATGCCCTGACCGATGCGGTTGGGACCCGAGCCCAGGATGAGAACCTTGGGCCGCTCGGTCTGCGGCGCGACCTCGGTCTCGGCCTCGGGATCGAGCTCGTAGGTCGAGTAGTGGTACGGGGTCTTGGCCTCGAACTCGGCGGCACACGTGTCGACGGTCTTGTAGACCGGGTGCACGTTCAGTTCGTCACGCAGCGCGCGGACGGCGTCCTCCCCCGCCTGACCCTCGCCGAACTGCTGCGGGCGCAGCGCGGCGATCTGGCGATCGGAGAAACCGTGGTGCTTGGCGAACCGCAGGTCGGTCTCGCCGAAGTTCTCGGCGGTGCGGACCTGGTCACCCAACTCGACGATCTGCTGCATCTGGTCGAGGAACCACGGATCGATCTTCGTGGCGTCGAACAGCTGCTCGAGCGTCGCGCCCAGCTCGAAGGCCTGCGCGATCTGGTACATGCGCCCGTCGGTCGGGACCTTGATCGCCTCGAGCAGCTCGTCGAGCGTGCCCTCGACCTCGGGGCCGGTCCAGTAGCCGGCCCGCTTGGTCTCGAGCGACCGCATGACCTTGCCGAACGCCTCGGTGAAGTTACGGCCGATCGACATGGCCTCACCGACCGACTTCATCGTCGTGGTCAGCGTGCCGTCGGCGCCGGGGAACTTCTCGAACGCGAAGCGCGGGGCCTTGACGACGACGTAGTCGAGCGTCGGCTCGAAGCAGGCCGGCGTCTCCTTGGTGATGTCGTTGACGATCTCGTCGAGCGTGTAGCCGATGGCCAGCTTGGCGGCCATCTTCGCGATCGGGTAGCCGGTCGCCTTCGACGCCAGCGCCGACGAGCGCGACACGCGCGGGTTCATCTCGATGACGACCAGGCGGCCGTCCTTCGGGTCCATCGCGAACTGGATGTTGCAGCCGCCGGTGTCGACGCCGACCTCGCGCAGGATCGCGATCGAGAGGTCGCGCATCGCCTGGTACTCACGGTCGGTGAGGGTCATGGCCGGGGCCACCGTCACCGAGTCGCCGGTGTGCACACCGACCGGGTCGACGTTCTCGATCGAGCAGACGATCACGACGTTGTCGCGGCCGTCGCGCATCAGCTCGAGCTCGTATTCCTTCCACCCGAGGATGGACTCCTCGATCAGGACGTTCGCGGTGGGCGAGGCGGCCAGGCCGCCGCCGGCGATGCGCTCGAGGTCGACCTCGTCGTAGGCCATGCCGGAGCCCAGGCCACCCATCGTGAAGGACGGGCGCACGACCACCGGGTAGCCGAGCTCGGCAACCGTGGCCTTGACCTCCTCCATCGTGTAGCAGACGCGCGAGCGCGCCGACTCGCCGCCGACCTTCTCGACGATGTCCTTGAACTTCTGGCGGTCCTCGCCGCGCTGGATCGCGTCGAAGTCGGCGCCGATCAGCTCGACGTCGTACTTCTCCAAGATGCCCTGCTCGTGCAGCGCGACAGCCGTGTTGAGGGCCGTCTGACCACCGAGGGTCGCCAGAACCGCGTCGATCTTGTTGCCGTTGGCGGCCTCACGGGCGATGACCTTCTCGACGAACTCGGCCGTGATCGGCTCGACGTACGTGGAGTCGGCGAACTCGGGGTCGGTCATGATCGTGGCCGGGTTCGAGTTGACCAGGGAAACGCGCAGGCCCTCCTCGCGGAGGACGCGGCACGCCTGCGTGCCCGAGTAGTCGAACTCGCAGGCCTGTCCGATGACGATCGGGCCGGAGCCGATGACCAGGATGTGCTCGAGATCTGTACGACGTGGCATTACTTCTTGACTCCCTCGAGCATGGTGGCGAAACGATCGAACAGGTACGCGGCGTCGTGCGGGCCGGCCGCGGCCTCGGGGTGGTACTGCACCGAGAACGCCGAGCCGTCGAGCAGGCGCACACCCTCGACGGCGCCGTCGTTGGCGCACGTGTGGCTGACCACGGCGCGGCCGAACGGGGTGTCGAACTCCTGGCCGGCCTCACCTTCGAGGGCGAAGCCGTGGTTCTGCGCGGTGATCGCGATGCGGCCGGTCTCGTGCTCGACGACCGGAATGTTGATGCCGCGGTGGCCGAACTTCATCTTGTAGGTGCTCATGCCCAGGGCGCGGCCGAGGATCTGGTTGCCGAAGCAGATCCCGAACAGCGGCAGACCCTGACCCAGCACCTCCTTGGTGAGGTGCACCGCACCGTCCGCGGTGGCCGGGTCGCCCGGACCGTTGGACAGGAAGACGCCGTCGGCCTTGATGTCGAGGATGTCGTGCAGCGTCGCGGTGGACGGCAGCACGTGCACCCGCATGCCGCGCTCGGCGAACATTCGCGGGGTGTTGGTCTTGATGCCGAGGTCGATGGCCGCGACGGTGAAGCGCGCCTCGCCGCCGGCGGGCTCGACGATGTAGCCGTTCGTCGTGGACACCTCGCCGGCCAGATCGGCGCCGAGCATCGACGGCTGGGTCTTGACCCGGTCGAGCAGGACATCCACGTCAGCGAGCGCGTCGCCCGAAAACACACCGGCGCGCATCGAGCCGCGGGTACGCAGGTGACGGACCAGCGCCCGGGTGTCGATGCCCGCGATGCCGACCACGCCCTGCCGCTCGAGCTCGTCCTGCAACGAGCCGGTCGCGCGCCACGACGACGTGCGGCGGGAAGGGTCGCGCACGACGTAACCGGCCACCCAGATCTTCGACTCCCCGGACTGCCCGGTGGGGCCGACCGACTCGTTGTCCTCGTCGTTCCAGCCGGTGTTACCGATCTGCGGTGCCGTCGACACCACGATCTGGCGGTGGTAGCTGGGATCGGTCAGGGTCTCCTGGTAGCCGGTCATGCCGGTGCTGAAGACCGCCTCACCCAGGGTCTGTCCCACGGCGCCGAAGGTGGTTCCGCGGAAGACGCGGCCGTCCTCGAGAACCAGGACCGCCGTATTGCTGTCAAAGCCGCTCATGCGTCTTCTCCGTTCTGCTCGACCTCACCAGAGCCCGCCGCATTCGCTGTGTCATCACTGTCTGTCTCGCGTACCCAGTCCGGGTACACCGTCTTGTCGTCTCCACGGAATCCCGTATCGATCTCGGTGCCGGTGGGAAGTTCCCACCGGATCACCAGGACCCCGTCCTTCGTCATCACTTTTCCGGCCAGGCCGCGTTCGGTCCGGATCGCGCGGATCGACGCCTCCGGGATCCAGATCGTCGAGGCGCCGTTGCGCTCGAGCAGGATTCCCCCGGTCCAGCGGCTGATCTCGCCGGTCGCCCGGTACCCGAGGTCACCGACCGCCACGCGGTCCTGCCAGCTCGGGGCGAGCGTGCTGCCCACGTACAGACCCGTGCTCGGCGCGATCAACCGATCACCGAGATCCGCGGGAACCTGCGGCAGCTCACCGATCCGGTCGGCCTGGCGCCTGGCCCGGCCCTTCCACCCGCGGTACATCAGGACCACCAGCAGCGCCCATACCGCGACGCAGCCGACCACCCACAGGATTCGTTCCATGACTACCGCGCCTCTCCGAGCGGCCGCACCTTGCCGTCACGAGCGGTGACGCGCCCGCGCAGCACGGTGGCGGTGACCTTCCCCGGAAGCGTCATCGCCTCGTACGGGGTGTTGTTCGCGACGCTCGCCAGTTCCGGCCCGTGGACCGTCCACTCGGAATCGGGGTCGACGAGCACCAGGTTGGCCGGCTCGCCCACCGCGATCGGGCGGCCCTGGTCGTCGAGTCCGACTATCTCGGCGGGACGCTCGCTCATGACGCGGGCGACGCCGCGCCAGTCGAGCAGACCCGGTCGGACCATCGTCTGCACGACGATCGACAGCGCCGTCTCGAGACCGAGCATGCCGGGGCGTGCCTGCGAGAACTCGCAGCACTTGTCCTGTTCGGCGTGCGGCGCGTGATCGGTGGCCACGCAGTCGATGATCCCCTCGGCCAGGCCCGTGCGCAGGGCCGCGACGTCGGAGGCCTCGCGCAGCGGCGGGTTGACCTTGTTGACCGCGTCGTACGTCTCGAGACGCGAGTCGTCGAGCAGCAGGTGGTGCGGGGTGACCTCGGCCGTGATGGCGATGCCCTGACCGCGCGCCCACTTCACGAGCTCGACGGAACCCGCCGTCGAGGCGTGGCAGATGTGCACGCGCGCACCGGCGTCGCGGGCCAGCAGCGCGTCACGGGCGACGATCGACTCCTCCGCCGCGCGCGGCCAGCCGGCGAGGCCGAGCCGGGCCGCGGTCGGGCCCTCGTGCGCCACCGACCCGACGGTCAGACGCGGCTCCTCCGCGTGCTGCGCGATGAGAACACCGAGCGACGCCGAGTACTCGAGCGCGCGACGCATGATCAGCGGATCGGCGACACAGTGGCCGTCGTCGGAGAACATCTTCACGCGTCCGACACCGGCGGCCATCGTGGCCATCTCGGCGAGCTGCTTGCCCGCCAGCCCGACGGTGACGGCACCGACGGGGTGCACGTCGACGAGGCCGACCTCCTGGCCGCGGCGCCACACGTGGTCGGTGACGACCGCCGAGTCGGCGACCGGGCTGGTGTTCGCCATCGCGAACACCGCGGTGTAGCCGCCCAGCGCCGCCGCCGCGGAACCGGAGTCGATGGTCTCGGTGTCCTCGCGACCCGGCTCACGCAGGTGCGTGTGCATGTCGACGAAGCCCGGCAGCAGGATCTGGCCCCGACCGTCGATCACCTCGACGTCGTCGCCCGCGCTCAGCCCGGCGCCGATCTCGAGGATCTGCCCGTCGCCCAGCAGCAGATCGGTCGGCTCGCCCTCCCCGTACACCAGAACGTTTCGGATCAACACGTTCCCGCTCGCGGACATCTGCGACGCCACCTTCTCGTTTCTCGTTGTGTTCAGGTCGCTCACGCGACCTCTTCCGTTCCCACCAACAACCGGAACAGCACTGCCATCCGGACGTGGACACCATTCGTGACCTGCTGCAGCACAGCGGTTTTCGGCGAATCCGCCACCGACGACGCGATCTCCATGCCGCGCAGCATCGGACCGGGGTGCAGCACGACAGCGTGGTCGGCCAGCAGACCGAGTCGCTTCTCGTTGAGCCCGTAGGTGATCGAGTACTCACGCGGCGACGGGAAGAAGCCACCGTTCATCCGCTCGGCCTGCACCCGCAGCATCAGCACCGCGTCCAGTCCGGGGAGCTCGGCGTCGATCGAGTGCGACACCCGCACCGGCCACGTCTCGACCCCCACCGGCAGCAGCGTCTGCGGCGCCACCAGGACCACCTCGGCACCGAGCATCGACAGCAGCAGCGCATTCGAGCGGGCCACCCGACTGTGCAGGATGTCGCCGACGATCGCGATACGACGGCCCTCGATGCCACCCAGTCGCTGGCGCAGGGTCAGCGCGTCGAGCAACGCCTGGGTCGGGTGCTCATGGGTACCGTCACCGGCGTTGATGACGGCGGGGCCGCCGTCCTCGGCCGCGCCGGTCCATGCCGCGATCTGATGCGCCGCACCGGAAGCCGGATGCCGGACGATCAGCGCGTCCGCGCCGGCCGCGCGCAGTGTCATCGCGGTGTCGCGCAGCGACTCGCCCTTCGACACCGACGAACTGGAGGCGCTGACGTTGATCACGTCGGCACTCATCCACTTGCCGGCCACCTCGAACGACACCCGGGTGCGGGTGGAGTTCTCGAAGAAGACCGTCATCACGGTCCGGCCGCGCAGCGTCGGCAGCTTCTTGACCTCACGCCCGAGCAGGGCCTGTTCGAAACGCTCGGCCTCGTCGAGTAGCTCGGTCGCGGAATCCCGGGTCAGGTCCGCGATGGAGAGCAGGTGCTTCACTTCTCGTTCTCCTCTGCGTGCCCGCTCGACAACACCACACCGTCCCGGCCGTCGTGCTCGGCCAGGAGCACGGCGACGTCCTCGGTGCGTGCGGTGGGCACGTTCTTGCCTACGTAGTCGGCGCGCAGCGGCAGCTCACGGTGACCGCGGTCGACGAGGACCGCCAGTTGGACCGCGCGCGGTCGGCCGAGGTCACGCAACGCGTCGAGCGCGGAGCGGACCGTGCGGCCGGAGAACAGGACGTCGTCGACCAGGACGACGAGCGCATTGTCGACGCCGCCGTCCGGAACCGACGTCCGCTCGAGCGGACGGTGCGGCTTGGTCCGCAAGTCGTCACGGTAGAGCGTGATGTCCAGCGAACCGACCGGCGGGCGGACACCCGCGAACTCCTCGATCTTGTCGGCGAGGCGGGCGGCGAGCGTCGTGCCGCGAGTGGGAATTCCGATGAGGACGACGCGCGGGGCCGAACCGACGACGGCGGTGCCGTCCGTGGGCGCAGCGGCGTCGAGAGCCGTCTTCTCGATGATCTGGTGCGCGATACGGGCGATGGTCCGACCGACATCTGCCGGGGACAACAGCTCGCGAGCGTTCGCGGGGATGCCGGATGAGGGCCCTTCGGGCGTACGCATACAGCGACCTCCTTCTCCGCCTCTCTGGACGGATCGTTAAAGGATGTCTGACGCGGCTCAGCCTATCAGCGGCCGCGGCCGCGCCAGACTCCGGGTAGTCCGAATCCACGGCCCCCGGACGCCGCTGCGTCCGGGGTCACACGGACGCCACTGCCGCCCACCCCGGTCCGGGAATGGGCGGCAGCGTCGACACGTCAGGACTCGGTGTCTTCGGTGTTCTCGTCGTTCGAGCGCTGCGAGGTCGCAGCAGCAGCGGCCCGAACCTGGGGTGCGACCAGGACGACCTGGCCCAGCACACCGTTCACGAAGCCCGGCGAATCGTCGGTGGAGAGCTCCTTGGCCAGTTCGACGGCCTCGTCGACGGCCACGACCGGCGGGACGTCGGTCGCATGGAACAGCTCCCACACGGCGATCCGGAGGATCGCCCGGTCCACCGCAGGCAGACGGTCGAGGGTCCAGTCCTGCAGGTGCGACTCGATCACCTGGTCCAACCGGTCCAGGTTCTCGGCGACACCCTGGACGACCGTCACCGTGTACGGGGCGACGGGGGCCACCGAATCGTCGCGGCCGGCGAGGTCGGATCGCTCGTCCGCGAGGTCGACCGGGTCGACGTCGCGAGCCTCTGCCTCGAACAGGAAGTCGACGGCCCGCTTGCGGGCCTTGTGACGTGCTCCGAGTTTCTTATGCGTGCCCGACACTCAGGAATTCACGCGCCCGAGGTAGTTGCCGTCACGCGAGTCGACCTTGAGCTTGTCGCCGGTGTTGATGAACAGCGGAACCTGGATCTCGGCACCGGTCTCGAGCGTGGCCGGCTTGGTGCCGCCCGTCGAGCGGTCGCCCTGCAGACCCGGATCGGTGTGCTTGACCTCGAGCTCGACCGTGACCGGGAGCTCGACGAACAGCGGGGCGTCCTCGTGGGTCGCGACCTGGACCTGCATGTTCTCGAGCAGGAAACGGGCGCCGTCGCCGACGGTGGCCTCCCCGATCGGGATCTGGTCGTAGGTGTCGCCGTCCATGAAGATGTAGTCGCTACCGTCGTGGTACAGGTAGGTCATGTCGCGGCGGTCGACCGTCGCGGTCTCGACCTTGACACCCGCGTTGAAGGTCTTGTCGACGGTCTTGCCGGACAGGACGTTCTTCATCTTGGTGCGCACGAACGCAGGGCCCTTGCCCGGCTTGACGTGCTGGAACTCGATGATCTGCCAGAGCTGGCCCTCGATCTTCAGCACGAGCCCGTTCTTGAAATCACTGGTGTCTGCCACTTAGTTCGCGTCTCCTTCAGACGATTGCGAGATCCTTGCTGGTGAGAGTGAGGAGTTCCGGCCCCTGCTCGCGAACGACGAGCGTGTCCTCGATCCTGACGCCACCGCGCCCGGAGAAGTACACACCCGGCTCGACGGTCACCACCGCACCGCCAAGCAGTGTACCGGTGCCGAGCTTGCCGATCCCGGGCGCTTCGTGGATCTCGAGTCCGACGCCGTGCCCCAATCCGTGCAGGAACAGGTCTCCGTAGCCGGCGTCCTCGATCACGGATCGGGCCGCCGCGTCGACCGAACCGACCGGCACGCCCGGATTCAGGGCGGCGCGGCCGGCGGCCTGCGCCCGGGCGACCAGGTCGTAGAGGTCGCGTTGCCAGTCGGCCGCCGTCTCCAGGATGTAGGTGCGGGTCATGTCGGAGTGGTAGCCGCCGATCTGCGCACCGAAGTCGAGCTTCACGAAGTCGCCCGAGGCCAGTACCGCTCCGGTGGGCCGATGGTGCGGGACGGCGGAGTTGGCGCCGGCCGCCACGATCGTCTCGAACGAGATGCCGTCGGCACCCTTCTCGAACATGAGCCATTCCAGCTCGCGGGCCACCTCACGTTCCGTGCGACCCGGGCGGAGTCCCCCACGCTCGACGAGTGCGGCAAGGGCGTCGTCCGCCGCGGCGCACGCACGGCGGAGCAGCGCGATCTCGCCCTCGTCCTTGACCTCACGCAGTTGCTCGACGATCCCGGGCGCCCGCAGCAACTCGATCCGCGGCGCCGCCTCGGCCCACGCCGCGTGCTGATCGAACGTCACGACGTGGCTCTCGAACCCGAGCCGGCCGGCACCCCACGACGTCGCGAGCTCGAGAAGCCCCGGCACGCACGACCGGGCGATCTCGGCACGTAGATCGGGGACCTGCTCCCCCACCTGCACGAGGTACCGGCCGTCGGTGGCGATCACCGTGCGATCCTCGGAGCCGGTCTCGTCGGACGCCGAAACGATCAGCGCGGCGTTCGATCCCGTGAACCCCGTCAGGTACCTGATGTTGAGCAGGTCGGTCACGAGCAGCGCATCCAGTTCCCGCTCACGCAGGATCTCCCGGAGCCGGGTTCGACGCGCGGCGGTCGACGTGGTCACCTCATGGATCGGCATGCACCGAAACTACCCTTCGCAGCGAACGTGTCCGAAGCCTCTTCGGTGCGTTTGTGTGGGTTACGACACAAGCTCCGAATCCTGCTGGTTACGCTGTGTCACATGAATGGGTGGGTCGTACGAGGTCTCGGTCTGGCATTGGTACACGCGGTGGTGCGCACCTTCCTGGGCGCCGCGGTGACGCAGTGGCCTCAGCAGGGCAGCATCATGCGGTGGTTCTCGTTGATCCTCGTGATCCTCGCGGCCTTCCTGTGGGGGGCATTCGACGGGATCCGCGACCGTCGCGCCCATCCCGATCCCGACGACTCCGCCGACCTGACGATGATGTGGCTCAAGGCGGCCTTCGTCGCCGGCATCCTCGCCGGCGCGGTTTCGTGGTTCGTCGGTCTGGTCTTCGACATCGCGGTGACCAACGGATCGCTGTTCTTCGAGGTCACCTCCGGCGCCGCGTTCACGGTGCTCCTGGTGTTCGTCCCGGCGTCGATCGCGGTGGCGCTGGGGCGCTTCCTCGTCGGCCGCGAGTCGAAGTCGGCGAAGGACACGGTCGCGTACGAGCACGACGCGGATCTCGAGGTCGAGGAGAACGCGGCAGAGAACTACGCCGACAGCGAGTGGTCGTACGAGCACGGACACGAATCCAACCCTGCCGCCGACGATTCCGTCACCGAGGTGTTCAGCCCGGTCGATCCCGACGGCAGCCAGAGCGGGGGCGGAGCGCACCGCGCCGACAAGTAGACGTCGGCCGGCAGGCGACGGGGCGTACAGGACGGCGAACGGGCCGGGGCGGAATTCCGCCCCGGCCCGTTCTCGTCGGACTCGGCACACGTGCTGTCGGTCAGCCCCGCTCGGCGAGGAACCGCAGTGCCAGTGCATAACCCGCGACGCCCAGGCCCACGATCGAACCGGTCGCGACCGCGCTCAGGTAGGAGTGGTGCCGGAACTCCTCACGCGCGTGGACGTTCGAGATGTGCAGCTCCACCAAGCCGGCGGTGAGCTCGGCGCAGGCGTCGCGCAGGACGACCGACGTGTGGGTCAGTCCCCCGGCGTTGAGGATCACCGGCTCGCCCGCATCGGCGGCGGCGTGGATCCAGCCCAGCAGGTCGGCCTCGCTGTCGGACTGCCGGACGACGACCTCGATGCCGAGTTCCTCCGCGGTCCGCTCGCACAGCGCGACGACGTCGTCGTGCGTGGTCGAGCCGTACACCTCCGGCTGACGCTTCCCGAGACGACCGAGGTTCGGGCCGTTGACGACCTGGACCCTCACAGCAGCACGGTCCCGCCGCTGGGGCTCGCGTCCCGCGCGATGGCACCGTAGGCGCCGACGAGCAGCGACGGGTCCGGGCCCTCGAGCCGACCCGGCTTGGCGAGTCCGTCGAGCACCACGAAACGCAGCAGGCCCGCGCGGTTCTTCTTGTCGGTCTGCATGCCCTTCAGCAGGTCCGCGAACGCGTCTCCGTCGTACGTGGTGGGCAGGCCGACGAGTTCGAGGATCGACCGGTGCCGGTCTGCGGTGGCGTCGTCGAGACGACCCGCCAGGCGACCGAGTTCCGCGGCGTACACCAGGCCGACGGCCACCGCGGCGCCGTGACGCCAGCGGTAGCGCTCCCGTCGCTCGATGGCATGGCCGAGGGTGTGGCCGTAGTTGAGGATCTCGCGCAGGCTCGACTCTCGGAGATCGGCGGCGACGACCTTGGCCTTGACCTCGACCGAGCGGCGGATCAGTTCGGGCAACACGGTTCCGGTCGGGTCCAGCGCTGCCTCCGGATCGGCCTCGATGAGGTCGAGGATCACCGGGTCGGCGATGAAACCGGTCTTGATGACCTCGGCCATGCCCGCGACGATCTCGTTGCGCGGCACCGTCTCCAGCGTCGCCAGATCGATGAGCACCGCCGACGGCTCGTGGAACGCGCCGACGAGGTTCTTGCCGGCCTCGGTGTTGATGCCGGTCTTGCCGCCGACGGCGGCGTCGACCATCGCGAGCAGCGTCGTGGGCACGTGCACGATCCGCACACCGCGCATCCAGGTGGCGGCGACGAAACCGGCGAGGTCGGTGGCGGCGCCGCCGCCGAGGCTGACGATCGCGTCGCTGCGGGTCAGACCGATCCGGCCGAGCACCTCCCAGCAGAAGCCCGCGACCGCGAGGTCCTTGCCTTCCTCGGCGTCCGGGATCTCGATACGGTGCGCATCGATTCCCTTCTCCGCCAGCGCCGCTCGCACCGCTTCCGCGGTCTCCGCGAGCGGTGGCTGGTGGAAGATCGCCACCGTGCGGGTGCCTGCGAGTTCCTCGACGAGGTCGCCGAGCAGACCCCGCCCGATGATCACCGGGTAGGGATCGGCCGTTGCCACCTCGACGCGTACCGGTTCGGTCACTTCTCTACTGCTCCGCTTCTGTCTCGTGTGCCGGGGCGCCCGGTGCGGGCCCGTCGGTCAACTTCGTCACCAACTGCTGGACCACCCGGCTCGGGCTGCGGCTGTCGGTTCGCATCCGGATGGTCGCCACCTGCCGGTACAGCGGCCGGCGGCGGCGCATCAGCGCGTGGTACTTCGCCTTCGGATCGCCCCCGTTGAGCAGCGGCCGGCCGGTGGTCGCACCGGTCCGCTTGAGGCCCTCCGCGACACTGATCTCCAGATACACCACGGTATGCCCGGCGAGCCGGACACGGGTGCGTTCGGACAGGATCGCGCCGCCGCCGAGGGACAGGATCCCGTCGTGGGATTCGAGCGCCTCGCCGACGACCTGCTCCTCGATCTCCCGGAAGTACGGCTCCCCGTCCGTCGCGAAGATCTCGGGGATGGTGCGGCCGGTCCGGCGTTCGATCTCGACGTCGGTGTCGAGCAGTTCGAGGTCGAGCGCCTGCGCCAGCCGTCGACCGATGGTCGACTTGCCCGCGCCGGGTGGCCCGATCAGCACCGCGCGTGGTGTCATCCGATCACCGGGGCGGACGTGCCGCGATGCCGTCGACGTAACGCTGGAAGTTCGAGCGGGTCTCGGCGATCGAATCGCCGCCGAACTTGTCGAGCGCGGCCTGGGCCACGACCAGCGCGACCATCGCCTCCGCGACGACGCCCGCGGCCGGAACGGCACACACGTCGGAGCGCTGGTGGATCGCGACCGCTTCCTCACCGGTCGACATGTCGATGGTGGAGAGTGCCCGCGGGACGGTCGAGATCGGCTTCATCGCGGCACGCACCCGCAGGGCCTCGCCGTTGGTCATGCCGCCTTCGAGACCACCGGCACGGTTGGTCGACCGCAGGATGCCGTCCGGGCCCGGACGCATCTCGTCGTGTGCGGCACTGCCGCGCCGACGCGCCGTCTCGAACCCGTCGCCGACCTCGACGCCCTTGATCGCCTGGATACCCATGAGGGCGGCGGCCAGCTTGGAGTCGAGTCGGTCGGCACCGCTGATGAACGAGCCGAGGCCCACCGGCAGACCGTGGACGATCACCTCGACGACACCGCCCAGGGTGTCACCGTCCTTCTTGGCCGCCTCGATCTCGGCGATCATAGAGATCTCAGCGGACTCTCCGAATGCCCGCACCGGGCTGGCGTCGATCGCCTCGAGATCCCCGGCCTCGGGGCCGACGCCGACGTACGGGTCGGACGCGCCGATCGAGATCACGTGCGAGACCACCTCGACACCGAACAGCTGGCGGAGGAACTGGCGTGCGACGGTGCCGGCGGCCACGCGGGCCGCGGTCTCGCGGGCACTGGCCCGTTCGAGCACCGGGCGTGCGTCGTCGAAGCCGTACTTGAGCATTCCCGAGTAGTCGGCGTGTCCGGGACGCGGACGCGTCAGCGGCGCGTTACGCGCCTGGCCGGCGAGTTCGGCCTCGTCCACCGGGTCGGGAGACATGATGGTCTCCCACTTGGGCCACTCGGTGTTGCCGACCTCGACGGCGATGGGACCACCGAGGGTGCGGCCGTGGCGGACGCCGCCGATGATCGTGACCTTGTCGGCCTCGAACTTCATGCGGGCACCGCGGCCGTAGCCGAGACGACGGCGCGCCAGCTGCGCCGAGATGTCGTCGGACGTCACCTCGACGCCGGCGACCATCCCCTCGAGCATGGCTACGAGGGCGGGACCATGGGACTCTCCAGCAGTTATCCAGCGCAACACATCCAGCATCCTTCCACGTCCGTAGGGTCACCTTCGACAGCGGGCCGTCGGTCGCCCGCGTCTCACCCGCCACGGACGGACGCGCCGCGGTGACGGGGCCGTCGGCGAAGTCAGGAATCGAGCGCGGCGGCCATCGCCGCACGGGGCGCCGGCATGCCGGTGAACTGCTCCACCTGGCCGTACGCCTGGTTGAGCAGCATCGCGAGTCCGCCGATCACGGTGCCTCCGGCCCGCTCGACGGCGTCGGCGAGCGGCGTCGGCCACGGATCGTAGATCGCGTCGAGCACGAGCGGGGCCCGGCCGATCGACTCCGCGTACGGTGCGGCACCCGCCGCGGGCACAGTGCTGACGAGTGCCGCGGACTCCGCACACACATCGCCGAGCCGGGCATCGTCGAACGTCACGTGCCGCACGTCCAACCCGACGGCCGCGCCACAGTCGAGCGTCTCGCGGGCGCGGCCGGAGTCGCGGGCCACCACGGTCACCGCGCCGATACCGAGATCCGCGAGGGCGACCAGCGCGGGACGGGCGGTACCACCGGCACCGACCACGACGGCCGAGGCGCCCGTGAGGTCGCCGACCCCGCCCTCGACGAGCGCACCGCGGACCCCGTCGACGTCGGTGCAGTCGGCCCGCCAGCCACCGTCGACACGGACGAGCGTGTTCGCCGATCCGATCGCGACGGCGCGGGCGGTGCGCTCGGTCGCGAACTCGAGCGCCGCGACCTTGCCGGGCATCGTCACCGACAACCCGACCCACTCGGGTCCGAGACTCGACACGAGCCCCGGCAACTGCTCACCTGTGCACTCGATCCGCTCGTAGCTCCAGTCGGCCAGCCCCAGAGCGCGGTAGGCGGCGAGGTGCAGGTTCGGGGACTTCGAGTGCGAGATCGGGCTCCCGAGTACCCCAGCCTTCCGAGCCTTCCTGGCTTCACGGGCAGACACGTCGATCACCTTCCACTGTCGAGAATGCCGCTCTTCTGAGCCAACTCGATGTTCGCGAGGTGCTCTTCGTAGCTGCGGGTGAAGAGCGTGGTGCCCTTCTTGTCGATCGTCACGAAGTACAGGAAGTCACCGGGGGCCGGATTCTCCACGGCGCGAAGCGCATTGATGCTCGGCGAGGCGATGGGTGTCGCGGGCAGGCCCGGCATCGCGTAGGTGTTCCACGGCGTCACCCGGGCGCGGTCGGCATCGGTGGTGGCAACCTCGGTCGTATCGAGGGCGTAGTTCACGGTCGAGTCGAACTGCAGCGGCTGGTTCACCGCCAGACGGTTCACCACGACACGCGCGACCTTGTCGAAGTCCGAGGGCAGCGCCTCACGTTCGACGAGCGACGCGACGATGAGCATCTGGTAGGGCGCCAGGCCCACGTTGCCACCGGCTGTCTCGAGTCCCGTCGCCTCGTAGCTCTCGGCGCTGGAGCTCACGAGCTGGCGAAGGATCTCGGCAGGCGTCTGTGTGGGATCGAAGTCCCAACTGCCGGCGGCGATCAGCCCCTCGAGCTGACGGTCCCGGTCCGGGACGTTCGCGACAGCGGTCCGCGCCCAGTCCGGCACGCCGAGCGCCGCGAGGTCCGGGCCCGCGCCCGCCTGGTTGAGCTGATCGTAGGTGAGGCACTTCTGCGCCTGCGACGAGCCGACACAGCTGGCCTCGGCGATGAGGGTGTAGATGCCCTTCTTGACCGCGCCGGTCTGGACGTCGCGAGTGTCGTGGAGCTGGCGTCCCTCCGAGATCACCAGCGCGCCGACCCGAGCGTCCGGCGACACGAGCGCCGACACCGCGTCCGCCCCCGAGATCCGGCTGGCAATCGAGTAGTAGCCGGGCTGAACCGAACTCATGGCGTCGTCGCGCAGCGCCGCGCGGTAGAAAGCGGCCTCGCTCTTGACGACGTCCTTGGCGGCCATCTCGTCCGCGATCTGGTTCGCCGTGTCGCCAGGATGGACCTGCACGACCACCTCGGGGCCGGCGGGGCCGGCATAGTCGGCGACGTCACGCCCGGAGACCTTGTCGTACACCGCGACCGCGGCGGCGCCCATGCCGCCGAGGAGCACCGCGCCGGCCAATACGCCGATGATCCGCCCGCGACGCTTGCGGCGCGCCGCCGCCTGCAGCCGGCGGGCCTCGCCGCGGCTGATCGGATGGGTGCCGACGGCCGTCGGCAGCGCTCGACGCCCGTCGTCGTACTCGTAGCGGTCGTATTCGGGTTCGTAGCCGTAGTCCTGGTCGTACGCCTGGTCGTAGCCTGGGTCGTGGTCCTGGCCGTACGACTGCCCGTACTCGGGCCCGTATCCGGGCTCGTAGGACTGGCCGTGCCGGTGGCCGTGGTCGTAGCCGTAGCCTCCGTCGGGACCACCCGCGTAGCCGGGGCCGGACTCGTACTCGGGACGCCCCGACGGCGGCCGATGATCGTTCACAGGGCGTCTCCCGTGGGTCGATCGCCACCTTCCGGATCCGACACGTTCACCGCTCTGCTCCGCTCGTCCAACCATCCCTGCAAGATCGCCACCGCCGCGGCCTGATCGATCATCGGCCGCTGCCCCTTGGCCTTCACGCCGCTCTCGCGCAGTGCACGCGACGCCGTGACCGTCGTCAGTCGCTCGTCGGCCATCCGCACCGGGATCGGCTCGATACCGCGCTGCAACCGCCGGGCGAAGGCGGACGCCAGGTCCGCGGCCTTGCCACGTTCGCCGCGCAGGGTCTGCGGCAGACCGACGATAACCTCGACGGCCTCGTACTCCTCGACAAGCGCGACAATCCGCCGGATATCCGGCGCGTCGGGCCCCTTCTCCTTCGACCGCGGAACCGTCTCCACCGGTGTCGCGAGGATGCCGTCGGGATCGCACGATGCGACCCCGATCCGCACGCTCCCGACGTCGACGGCGATCCGGCGTCCACGCCCGGGATCGTCCGCCCCGGGCCGATCGGGACCCGACAGCACGGATTTGTCGGGATCCGACGAGGCCGCGGGCACCGCTAGGAGTTTCCTGCCAGCTCGGCAACCCGGCCCCGCACGCCCTCGAGCGCCGCCGGGATGCCGGAGACGTCGGAGCCGGAGCCCTGCGCCATGTCCGCCTTGCCGCCGCCGCGGCCACCGATCTGCGGGCCGAAGCTCGACACCAGCTCACCGGCCTTGATGCCGAGATCCTGTGCCGACTTGGTGGCGGCGACGACGAACGGGACCTTGCCGTCGGCGTTGCCCAGCAGCACCACCACGGCGGGCTGCGTGCCGAACCGGCCGCGGATGTCGGTGACGAGACCGCGCAGGTCGTTGCCGGCGACGCCGTCGGGCGCCTGCTCGGCGACCAGCAGCACCTCACCGATGCGGTGGGCCTTGTCGACGAACGTGCCCGCCGACGCGAGCACTGCGGCCGCCTTGGTGGCCTCGAGTTCCTTCTCGGCGACCTTCAGTCGCTCGACGAGCGCCTCGACGCGTCCCGGGACCTCTTCCGACGGCACCTTCAGCGACGACGCGACACCGGCGAGGAGCGCGCGCTCCTTGGCCAGGTAGCGGTACGAGTCGAGGCCGACGAACGCCTCGACGCGGCGCACACCGGAGCCGACCGAGGACTCGCCGAGCAGCGTGACCGGCCCGATCTGCGCCGACGTCTGCACATGCGTACCACCGCACAGCTCCATCGAGAACGGTCCACCGATCTCGACGACCCGCACCTCGTCGCCGTAGTTCTCGCCGAAGAGCGCCATCGCACCCATCTGCTTCGCCCGGTCCAGATCGGTCACGAACGTGTTCACCGAGTGGTTCGCGGCGACGGCCTCGTTGGTGACGACCTCGATCTCCTGCTTCTGCGACTCCGACAGCTGGCCCTGCCAGTTGAAGTCGAAGCGCAGATAGCCCGGCTTGTTGAGCGAGCCGGCCTGCACGGCGTTGGGGCCGAGCACCTGGCGCAGCGCGGCGTGCACCATGTGCGTGCCGGAGTGGCCCTGCGTCGCACCCTTGCGCCACTCGGCGTCGACCTGCGCGAGCACGACGTCACCCTCGGTGATCTGGCCCTCGGTCACGGTGACCTTGTGGACCCACACCTTCTTGGCGATCTTCTGCACGTCGTTGACCTTGACCCGCAGGCCGTTCGCCGAGATCGTGCCCACGTCGGCGATCTGGCCACCGGCCTCCGCGTACAGCGGGCTGCGGTCGAGGATGACCTCGACGTCCTGGCCGGCCGTCGCGGTGGGGACGCGCACGCCGTTCGAGATGAGCGCGAGCACGTGCGCCTCGGAGACCAGCTCGTTGAAGCCGGTGAACTCGGTGGCGCCGCGGTCGACGAACTCCTTGTAGACCGTCAGGTCGGCGTGCGCGTGCTTGCGCGACTGCGCGTCGTCCTTGGCCCGCTTGCGCTGCTCGGCCATGAGCGAGCGGAACCCGGCCTCGTCGACACTCAGGCCTGCCTCGGCCGCCATCTCGAGCGTCAGGTCGATCGGGAAGCCGTAGGTGTCGTGCAGGACGAAGGCCTCGTTGCCACCGAAGACCTTCTTGCCCGCGGCCTTCACCTCGTCGGCCTCGGCCTCGAACATCTTCGAGCCGGCGGCGATGGTGCGCAGGAACGCCGTCTCCTCGCCCACCGCGACACCGACGATGCGGTCGAAATCGGTGGTGAGCTCCGGGTACGACGGCGACATCGTGTCGCGCACGACGGTCACGAACTCGCGCATGCTCGGCTTCTCCGCGCCCAGCAACTTCGCGGAACGAATGATGCGGCGCAGCAGACGGCGCAGCACGTAGCCGCGGCCCTCGTTGCCCGGGTTGACGCCGTCGGCGATCAGCATGACGGCGGTACGCGCGTGGTCGGCGATCACGCGGAAACGGACGTCGGCCTCGGGGTCGGTGCCGTACGTGCGGCCGGACAGTTCCTCGGCCTTGGTGATCACGGGGCGGACCAGGTCGGTCTCGTACACGTTGTCGACGCCCTGCAGCAGGAACGCGACGCGCTCGACGCCCATGCCGGTGTCGATGTTCTGCTTCGGCAGCGGGCCGAGGATCTCGAAGCTGTCCTTACCGGAACCCTCACCGCGTTCGTTCTGCATGAACACGAGATTCCAGATCTCGAGGTAGCGGTCCTCGTCGGCCTCTGGGCCACCCTCGACCCCGAACTCGGGACCGCGGTCGTAGTAGATCTCCGAGCACGGGCCGCACGGACCGGGAACACCCATCGACCAGTAGTTGTCGGCCATGCCGCGGCGCTGGATGCGCTCGTCGGGGATGCCGGCCTCTTCCTTCCAGATGTCGCGGGCCTCGTCGTCGTCGAGGTAGACGGTGACCCACAGGCGCTCGGGATCGAAGCCGTAGCCGCCGTCCTCGACACTGTCGGTCAGCAGCGCCCATGCGTGCTTGATCGCGCCGCGCTTGAAGTAGTCGCCGAAGCTGAAGTTGCCGGCCATCTGGAAGAACGTGTTGTGGCGGGTCGTGACGCCGACGTTCTCGATGTCACCGGTACGGACACACTTCTGCACGCTCGTCGCGGTGTCGTAGGGCGGCGTCTGCTGGCCGAGGAAGAACGGCTTGAACTGCACCATGCCGGCGTTGACGAACAGCAGGTTCGGATCGTCGAAGATCAGCGAGGCGCTGGGCACCTCGGTGTGGCCCGCCTTGACGAAATGGTCGAGGAAGCGCCTACGGATCTCGTGGGTCTGCACCTGGGTTCGTCCTTACGTATGTCCGTCGAAATGTCACAGTGTTCAGCTAGCCGATATCGGCACCGAGGCGCGAATCAGCCATGGGCAAGCTTAACGCCCCGGCGCTCGCCATTTATTCGGCGGCGACTGCGGTCGCCGGCCGAACGGCGGATCAGCGCCCCCGCACGATCCTGCGCAGCTTCCCGACCCGGCCCGAGATCTCTCTCTCGGCGCCGTGCGTGGTCGGTTCGTAGTAGTCGACGCCCACCAGTTCGTCCGGTGGGTACTGCTGTGGAAGAACACCGTCGGCGTGGTCGTGCGGGTACTTGTATCCGACCGCGTTCCCGAGCTGGGCGGCGCCGGCGTAATGGCCGTCCCGCAGGTGCGGCGGCACGAGGCCGGCCTTCCCGCCCGCGACGTCCGCCATCGCCGCGCCCAGGGCTGCGATCACCGCTCCGGACTTCGGTGCCGTCGCGAGATGGATGGTGGCCTGCGCCAGCGCGAGCCGCGCCTCGGGCATCCCGATGAGCTGCACGGCCTGCGCCGCGGCGGTCGCGGTCTGCAGCGCCGTCGGGTCGGCCATGCCGATGTCCTCGCTGGCATGCACGACGAGGCGGCGGGCGATGAACCGCGGATCCTCCCCTGCCGTGATCATCCGGGCCAGGTAGTGCAGCGCGGCGTCGACGTCGGAGCCGCGGATGGACTTGATGAACGCGCTGATGACGTCGTAGTGCTGGTCGCCGTCGCGGTCGTAGCGGACGGCGGCCTTGTCGACACTGGACTCGACGGTCTCCAGGTCGAGCAGCGCGGGCCGCTCGTCGGTGCGGTCGAGCGCGGTCCCGGCGGCGGCTTCGAGCGCGGTCAACGCCCGGCGGGCGTCACCGGCCGCCAACCGGACCAAATGCTCGAGTGCGTCGTCGGCGATCTCGACGGAACCGCCGAGCCCCCGCTCGTCGGCGCGGGCCCGCTCGATGACGACGCGGATGTCGTCGGACGTGAGGGACTGCAGCTGCAGCACCAGCGACCGCGACAGCAGCGGCGAGACCACCGAGAACGACGGATTCTCGGTGGTGGCCGCGACGAGCAGCACGATACGGTTCTCGACCGCCGCGAGCAGTGCGTCCTGCTGGGTCTTGGAGAAGCGGTGGACCTCGTCGATGAACAGGACCGTCTGCTCGCCCTGGAGCAGTCGGCGCCGCGCGAGCTCGATGACGCCGCGCACTTCCTTGACACCGGCCGACAGCGCCGACAACGCCTCGAACTTGCGCCCGGTGGCACCGGAGATGAGCGACGCCAGCGTGGTCTTGCCGGTGCCGGGCGGGCCGTAGAGCAGGACCGATGACGCGCCCGAGCCTTCGACGAGACGGCGCAGCGGCGCGCCGGGCGCCAGCAGATGCTGCTGGCCGACGACCTCGGACAGCGCCGCGGGGCGCATCCGAACGGCCAACGGAGCGCCCGGATGGGACGTCGGCGCCGACCGTGGCACCGATGTGAGGGGCTCGGGCTCCGACTCGGCGGCGGGCGCCTCGAACAGGCCCGTGTCGCTGCCCGGGTCCGTGTCGCCGAAGAAATCAGTCACGCCCCGACGCTACTAGCCGACACCGACGCACCGAGCCGGCCGCACTCAGGAGTGAGCGCGCGCACGGCGGGTCTCGTCGGACGTCGGCGCGCACAGCAACCCCTCCCACGCGTCGATGCATGCCGAGAGCTCGCCGTGATCGGGGGACCCGCTCGACCGGCCGAGGCGGGCCAGCGTCCGCAGCGCACTCGCGTAGACCATCATGATCCGTTGCCGCCGCACATCTTCCCGGAGATCGCCGAGGGCCTCGTGCAGCGCCCGGTCCACGGCGAGGCCACTGCCGGTGACCATGGGGTCGGCCGAGACGAAGACGCTTCCCAGGATCTCGGCGTCCAGCAGCCGGTCGAGCAGACCGACGTAGTGGTTTCCTTCGCGCAGACTGTCGGCGAGCGGCTGCACGAGACACCACAGGGCGTCGCGAACGGTCAACCGACCGTCGGCAGTGCTCCGATCGCGGATCATCACTTCACGGTCCGCGCTGATGGCCGGCAGGCGGTGCTCGAGGACGGCCTCGAGTAGTTTCTCCTTGGACCCGAAGTAGTAGCCGATCACCGACGAATTGTGTTGCCCCGCAGCACTGCGGATCTCGGCGAGCGTGACGGCCTCGTAGCCACGCCGGGCGAACAACCGTTCGGCTGTCTCCACCAGGAGGACCCGCGTTTCCTGGCCGGCGCTGTAGCGGCCGCGTCTGGCAGTCATGGCTGCTCACCCTAATCGCGCAGGATCTCGACTCGGCGCGCCGACACCGAACCTCCGTTCCGCGCCCGCGATTATCGCGCCGGCTGTGATCTGTAAACCCCTGGACGCACGCGGAGCGAATCCATTCCGGAAATTAATACCTCGCGATTACTTTGACGATCGCCCCTGTCCCCCACCCAGATTCGAGGACGACCGATGACGACACTCGAACACTCGACGGTGACCGTCACGCCCCTGGCCGGAGCGATCGGCGCCGAGGTGCGCGGCCTGCACGTGGCGGCCCTGTCCGGCGCCGACGTCGACCTCGTCCGGGCGGCGCTGCACCGCCACGGGGTGCTGTTCTTCCCCGGACAAGGTGTCGACCCCGCCACCCACCGTGCGTTCGCGCAGCACTTCGGCGACATCGTGTACCCGCACGAGCACCTCGCTCACCTCGGCGACGAGGGATACCGCGAGATCAGCGTGATCAGCACCGACAACGGCAGCGCTTACCAGGCCAACCGCTGGCACTGCGACGTCGCGTGGCGGGCGGAGCCGTCACGTTTCAGCATCCTCCACATGCAGGTACTGCCGGAGGTCGGCGGCGACACACTGTGGTCCAACCAGTACGCGGCGCTCGACGCACTCTCGCCCCCGATCCGCGAAGCGCTGTACGGACTGACGGCGACGCATCGGATCGCGCCACTGCCGAATGTTGCCGAGGCAAGGCACCCGCTGGTGATCCGGCATCCGGCGACCGGACGCGAGGCCCTGTTCGTCAACGATCTGTTCACTTCCGCGATCGACGACGTCACCGAGGACGAGAGCCGAGCGCTGCTCGGCCTGCTGAAGTCCGTGTCGATTCGGCCGGAGTTCACCGTCCGCCGCCGCTGGAGCGTCGGGGACATCGCGATCTGGGACAACCACTTCGTGCAGCACAACGCCATCTACGACTACGGCGACGAGCCACGACGGATCCATCGCATCGAGGTCGCGCCCGAGGCACCCGTCCCCGCGCGCTGAACACCACATTCGAACCGCACGTCATCCACAGCAGAGGAGCAATCGTGACCACCGTCGAGACCCGCCCGTCCACCGCGCACGACATCTACGCCGCCGGCGGCATCACCGTCACCAAGCTCGGCGAGAACATCGGCGCCCTGATCGAGGGCGTACACGTCTCCGGGGACATCACCGCCGAGACCGCGTACGCGATCCGCTACGCCCTGGCCGCGAACAAGGTCGTCGTCTTCCGCGGCCAGCACCACGTCACCGACGACATCCAGTACCGGTTCGCCGGCACCCTGGGGTCCCAGACCACCACTCATCCGACGCTGACCTCCGAGGACAACCGCACGTTGGTCATCGAAGGGGCCGCCAACAGTTGGCACACCGACGTCAGCTTCGTCGACCGGATCCCGAAGGCATCGATTCTGCGGGCCGTCGACATCCCGCCCTACGGTGGCGCCACCACCTGGGCCTCGACCACCGCCGCCTACGAGCAGCTTCCCGCCCCGCTCAGGGCCCTCGTCGACAACCTGTGGGCGGTGCACTCGAACGAGTACGACTATGCCGGCGTGCACGCCGACCGCAAGGGCATTGCGGTCAACCGTCACGAGACGATGCAGAACTTCACCCGCTTGAAGTTCGAGATCGAGCACCCAGTGGTCCGCATCCATCCCGAGACCGGCGAGCGGTCGCTGCTGCTCGGCCATTTCGTCAAGAACTTCGTGGGACTCAAGACCAACGAGTCGGCCGCGCTGTTCCAACTCCTGCAGGAGCGGGTCGTCCGGCTCGAGAACACGTTGCGCTGGGCCTGGACGCCGGGCGACCTGGTGATCTGGGACAACCGCGCGACCCAGCACTACGGCATCGCGGACTTCGGCGCCCACAAGCGCAGCGTCCACCGGGTGACCCTGGCCGGCGACGTCCCGGTATCGGTCGACGGCGATTCCAGCCGCATCCTCGCCGGCGACGCCGCGCATTTCTCGATCGTCGACACCCCCGACCGCTTCCCCGGCTTCGACGCCTGATTCATCCGTACCGGAGAGGTCACCGACCGCAATTCTCCTTCGGCGCCACGGCGAACGGAGGAGAATTGCGGCACCGCGGCACTCTCGTCGGAACCCGATTGTTCACAGGTCGCCACCCGCGGCGGCTCGACGTCAGCGGCAGCTGGGCGAATTCCCGGACCTCTCGAACCGGTGCGCACGACTGTCCGTACAGAACAGAGGAGAGCCCCGATGGATCGCACTCAGCTACCTATCCACCTCACCCAGGAACCGGTCGAGGCCGCGCACGACGTCCGCGACCAGCAAGCGCCCTTCCCCGGGCCCCCGCGAGTGACCGCCCCCGAGGGTGCACCCAACGTGCTGGTGATTCTGCTCGACGACATGGGCTTCGGGGCCTCGTCGGCCTTCGGCGGGCCGTGCTCGATGCCGGTGGCCGAGCAGTTGGCAGCCGACGGGCTGAGGTTCAACCGCTTCCACACCACGGCGATCTGCTCGCCGACCCGGGCGGCGCTGCTCACGGGGCGCAACCACCACAGCGTGGGGATGGGGGTCGTCACCGATTTCTCCTCCAGTGCCCCGGGCTACACCGGCGTTCGACCCCTGGACGCCGCTCCACTGGCGCGGACGTTGCGGGAGAACGGCTACGCGACCGGCGTGTTCGGTAAGTGGCACCAGATCCCGCAGGACGAGATCACGCCCGTCGGCCCGTTCACGCACTGGCCGACCCGGGAGGGCTTCGACACCTTCTACGGAATCACCGGCGGGGCCGACGACCAGTTCCACCCGAACCTGTATTCCGGCACCGCGCAGGTGGAGCCGCCGTCGACACCGGAGGAGGGCTACCACCTCTCCGAGGACCTCGTCGACAAGACCCGGGACTGGATCCGATCGGTGCGCGACGTCGACAAGGAGCGCCCGTGGTTCGCCTACCTGCCGTTCGGTGCCACGCACTCCCCCTTCCAGGTTCCCGATTCGTGGCGGGACCGGTACCGCGGAAAGTTCGGCCACGGCTGGGACGCGCAACGTGAGCAGACCCTCGAGCGGCAGAAGGAGCTGGGCGTCGTCCCGCCCGACACGCTCCTGTCGCCCTGGCCCGACGGCGCTCCGCACTGGGACGAGCTCGACGACGACGGTCGCGTCGTCGCAGCGCGGCTCATGGAGATGTACGCGGCCTTCGCCGAGCACACCGACGAGCAGGTCGGTCGGCTGATCGAGTTTCTCCGCGCCGGCGGGGAGCTCGAGAACACGGTGGTCTTCTACATTCTGGGCGACAACGGCGCCTCCTGCGAGGGGCGCCGGACAGGCACGTTCAACGAGTCGCGGACCTACAACGGACTGCCGGAGACCGCCGCCGAGATTCGGGATCGCCTCGACGAGATCGGGGGTCCGACCAGCTATGTGAACTACCCCGTCGGCTGGGCCCTGGCGATGGACACCCCCTTCCAGTGGACCAAGCAGGTCGCGTCGCACTTCGGGGGAACCCGCAACGGGCTCGTCGTGCACTGGCCGAAGGGGATCTCCGATCGAGGCGACGTCCGCACGCAGTGGCACCACGTCATCGACGTGGCACCGACCATCCTGGAGGCCGCCGGCATCCCCCACCCCGACCGGGTCGACGGGATCACCCAGCGCCCCATCGAGGGCACCTCGATGCTGTACGCGCTTCGCGACGGCGCCGCGCCCGACCGGCACCTCACCCAGTACTTCGAGATCTTCGGTAACCGCGGGATCTTCCATGACGGCTGGACCGCGGTCACCAAGCACCGTTCACCGTGGGACCTGTCGCGAACCGACCCCATTCCGTTCGACCAGGACACGTGGGAGCTGTACGACATCACCCGTGACTTCTCCCAAGCCACCGATCTGGCCTCCGAGTACCCGGAACGGCTGGCCGCGCTGCAAGAGCTGTTCCTGGAGCAGGCACGACTACACCAGGTGCTGCCGCTCGATGATCGAGGCATCGAACGCATGGACGCGGCCGTCGCAGGGCGCCGCGTCCCCGACCTGGGCGGGCGGGTCACCGTGCCGGCCGGCACACGGCGACTACCGACCGCCGCATTCCCCAGCACATCGAACACGTCGTTTCGGCTGAGCGTGCCCGTAGTGGCCGACAGTGCCGTGTCCGACGGCGTCCTGGTGAGCCTGGGCAACTCCTTCAACGGGCTGTCCTTCTACGTCCGGGAAGGGGTGGTGACGTTCGCCCACAACCTGTGCAGCCTGGTCACCACGCACGTACGCGCCACCGAGTCGCTCGCGGCAGGCGAACACCTGCTCGAGTACGTGTTCGCCTACGACGGCGGAGGCATCGGGCGGGGCGGGACCGGTCGCATCCTCGTCGACGGTCGGATCGTCGGGGAAGGTCGCGTCGAACGCACGGCACTGTTCGGGTCCGGTCGGCTGACGGTGGGTGCGAACCCGGGCACGCCGGTCACCTCCGACTACGCCCGCGACGGCGAGTACCGGTACACCGGTCGGATCGGCGAGGTCACTCTCGAAACCGAAGCGGCCGGCGGCCGGCCCACCGACACTCAGCGGCTCGCGGCGGAGCTCGTCACGCATTGACGGACACGCCATCCAGCGACGGATCTGTAAAGCATTCGACGCACGGGGATCCGATACCTCCGCAATTTAATTCCCTCCAATTACTTTGGTCCTCAGAGCTTCTCCAGCCCTGGCCCGCCGGCGGCATCACCGTCACCACGCTCGGCGCGAACATCGGCGCCCGCGAGTTCCTCCCCGGTTTCGACGCCTGATCACCCCGCCCCCGACACGTCCCGTCCCCCTCCACACGTCCCCGAAAGGACCCCCTGTGTTCAGCCGCCCCGCTCTCCCCCGGAGCCGCTCCCTCCTGGGAGCCCTCGCCCTGTCCGTCGTCGGTATCCTCGGCGCCGCGGGGTGCAGCTCCGCGGTCGACCAGGCCGGCGCCGACACCCGTACCGAGGTCACGGAGGGCGGCATCCTTCGAATCGGCGACGGCGGCGATCTGACCCCCGCTTCGCTGTACTCGGGCGCCCCCGCGCAAGCCGCCATCACCGGCCTGGTCTACGACACTCTCATCCGTTACCCCGCCGACAGCCTCGACCCGCAGCCGAAACTGGCGACGTCCTGGGAGGTCTCCGCGGACAAGCTGTCGGTGCGCCTGACACTGCGCGACGACGTGACGTTCCACAACGGCAAGCCGTTCACCTCGGCCGACGTCGAGGCCAGCATCCGGAGGTACGCCGATCCCGCCCGATCCGGGCAGCTCGCCCGCACGGCCGCGCTGGTCACCGCCTTCGACACCAGCGATCCGCACGCGATCACGCTCACGCTCGCCAGACCTGCCGGGAATTTCCTCGACCTGTTCGACGTCATGCCGATCATCGACCAGGACACCCTGTCCGATCTCGACACCGGCAAGGGCTACAACGGGACCGGTGCGTTCCGGTTCGCCGCCTGGAAGCCGGGGGCGTCGATCACGTTCGACGCCAACGAGCAGTACTGGGGCGGAGCGCCGCACCTCGCCGGGGTGGAGTACGTCATCGTCCCCGACGCCCAGACGCGGGTATCGCAGCTGCGCTCCGGACAACTCGACCTGCTGCTGAACATTGCGCCCCGCGACGCCGACGAACTGGGCAGCAATCCCGGTTTCCAGGTGATCGACCAGACCGGTGTCCAGCGCACCGCGTACATCGGCGCCAATGTGCAGGCACCCGGCCTCAGCGACATCCGGCTTCGCCAAGCGATCGCCCACGCGGTGGACCGGGATCGGATCGTCGCCGACGTCTACCAGGGGCACGGGAACCTTGCCAACCTGCCCTGGCCGGCGTACTCCCCCGCCTTCGACGCGGATCTGAACGGCACGTACGCCCACGACACCGAGAAGGCCAAGGCACTGGTCAGCGAGGTCGGCAGCGTGCCGGTCATCCCCGTCGCGTACACGGCGGGATCCACCGAATCCGAGGCAGTCGCACAGATCCTGCAGGCCGACCTCGCCGCGGTCGGGATCGAGACCACCCTCCAGCCTCAGGACCAGGCCACCACCCTCAAGAACCTGATCGCGGGCACCTACGGCGGCCTGTGGATCACCGAGCACACCTTCGCGCAGTACACACCGGCAACCCTGCCCACCAGCGCCTACGTGTACAACGCGAACAAGAACACGTCGAACTTCATCGACGCCCAATACCAGGCCGCGGTCGAAAAGGTTTGGGGGATCACCGATCCGAGCAGCACTGACGCCGAGGATGCGTACCGCGAGCTGAACACCGAGCTGCTCGACAACGCCTTCGTGATCGGCCTGTTCAACCATGAGAACGAGCTGGCCACTTCCGCTGCGCTCCACGGCGTGGGATGGACCAAGAAGGGCGAGCTCGATCTGAGTGACGCCTACCTGGGTGGGTGACGAACGATGCTGCGCTACAGCCTCCGTCGGATCCCGTCCGCCCTGATCGTGCTCGCCGTCGGCTCGGTCGTGATCTTCACCCTGCTGCGACTGGTGCCGGGCGACCCCGCTCAGATCCTCGCCGGCCCGGACTCCTCTCCTGAAGCGCTCGAGTCCCTCCGCGACCAGCTCGGCCTGACCGGATCCCAAGTAGGCCAGTACTTCTCATGGCTCGGCGGTGTCGCCTCGTTCGATCTCGGACATTCGCTGATCCTCGGCGGCGACATCGGCTCCCTACTGCTCGACGCGCTCGGCAACACCATGGTTCTCGCGGTGGCGGCACTGCTGCTCGCCATCGTCATCGCCTTCACGCTGAGCACGGTCTCGGTGACCATCGATCGGCCGTGGCTGAACAGCGTCACCACCGCGTTCGGTACCGCCGCCGTCGCGATCCCCAATTTCGTCACCGGCACGATCCTGGTGGTGCTGTTCGGTGTGGTGTGGGCGGTGTTGCCCGCCGGAGGCGTGCCCAGGAAGGGATTTCTCGACGATCCCGGAATCTCGGTGCAGTATCTGATTCTCCCCGCCGTGTGTCTGGCACTGCCGATCGCGGCAGCGCTCACCCGGTTCCTCACCGAATCGCTGCGTAGCCAACTCGCGGAACCGTACGTCACCACGGCCCGCGCGTTGGGTATCTCACGCCGGCGCATCGTGCTGACGCAGGCCCTGCCCAACGCGCTGCCGTCGACGGTCACGGTGCTGGGCATCCAGGTCGGACACCTACTCGGTGGAACCGTGCTGGTCGAGGCGATCTTCGCTTGGCCGGGGCTGGGGCATCTGATCGAACGGGCCATCTCGAGCCGCGACTACCCCGTGGTGCAAGTGATGCTGCTCTTCTCCGTCGGATTGTTCGTCGCCGTCCAATTGATCACCGACCTCGTCAACGCCTGGCTCGATCCGCGCATCCGGCTGGGAGGTCAGGCATGAGCACCACCATGGAGTCCGCACCGGACGCGACCAAGACCGCCACCGATCGGCTCGGGCGCTGGGCCGCGCTGCGCAGAGGCCGTGGGTTGGCCGGCGTGGTCCTGGTGGGCGTCGTGGCGCTCGCCGGCCTCGCTGCGCCCTGGCTCGCGCCGTACGCGCCCGACGAACAATTCGCCGGCGCGGCGCTACTCGGTCCGAGCGGTGAGCATCTCCTCGGCACCGACTCGGTCGGACGCGACATCCTGTCCCGAACCCTCTACGGCATCAGGATCGATCTCGTCGTGATCTTCCTGGCGGTGCCGGCCGGAGCGGTGATCGGTTCACTACTCGGTCTCGCCGCGACTCGTGACGGCCGGATCGACACCGTCATCCAACGCGCGTTCGACTTGATCCTCGCGTTCCCGACCATCGTCCTCGCGATCGCGCTCACGATGGTGATCGGGCCCGGCGTCTGGACGATCGCAACGGTGATCGTGCTCGCCGAGATCCCGGTCTTCGGTCGACTGACCCGAACCTCGGTGCTCACGGTGCGGCAGGCTCCCTACGTCGAAGCCGCGAGGACACTCGGCGCCGACGAGGGGTGGATCCTGCGCCGACACGTACTACCGAACTGCCTCGAACCGCTGACGGTGCAACTCGCACTGGCAATGTCGGTCGGAGTGTTCATCGAGGGAGCCATGAGTTTCCTCGGCCTCGGCATCACTCCGCCGACCCCGTCGCTCGGTTCCCTCATCAAGGAGGGGACGCAGAACGCTTACCACTCACCGTTCTTCGCCGTCGGCCCCCTCGCCGTCGTCGTCGTGCTCGTACTCGGACTGCTCCTGATCTCGCAAGCCCTTGCCGCCCGGTCCCGGCTGCGGTGACCCACCATCCCAAGGACTCCTCGTGACCACCACTCGACTGCTCGACATCCGCGACCTGACGATCACCTTCGGGCCGGCACGACCCGCCGTGGACTCCGCGTCACTCGACGTCGCCCGCGGTGAGATCGTGGCCCTGGTCGGCGAATCCGGGTCCGGCAAGTCCATGACCGCCCGCGCGATCCTCGGCCTGCTACCCGACGGCGCCGCGGCACGCGGGTCGATCGTCCTCGACGGCACTGAACTGATGGGCGCGACCGACGCCGATCTCGACCGCCTACGCGGAAGCACGGTGTCCCTGATCTTCCAGGAGCCGCAGAGTGCGCTGAACCCCGTACGTCGCATCGGATGGCAGCTGCGGGAGGCGATCCGTGCACACCGGCGGATCTCGAAGGCGGACGCCCGCGCGGCGGCAGTCGATCTCCTCCGGCAGGTGGAGATCCCCGACCCCGAGCGGCGCGTGGACTACTACCCGCACCAGCTGTCCGGGGGGCAGAAGCAACGGGTCGCTATCGCACTCGCGCTGGCGGGCGAACCCGATCTGCTCGTCGCCGACGAGCCGACGACGGCCCTCGACGTGACAGTGCAGGCCGAGATCCTGGCGCTGCTCGACCGCATCCGCAGCCGAACCGGCATGGGCATCCTGCTCATCACCCACAACATGGGCGTCGTGGCACAGCACGCCGACCGCGTCGCCGTCATGCGCGCCGGCCGCGTCGTCGAAACCGGCAGCGTGCACGCGGTCTTCGACGCCCCGACGCATCTGTACACCCGATCCCTGCTGGCGGCGGTTCCACGACTGCCCGTGGAGGTGGCCGTGACTCCGCCGCCGACGTCAGGTGCCGACGTCGTGCTCGAGTTCGACGCGGCCACGGTCACGTACCCGGCGCGTCACGGGAGTCCCGCCTTCCGCGCCGTCGACCAGGTGAGCCTCACGGTCCGTCGCGGCGAAGTTCTCGGACTCGTGGGTGAATCGGGTTCCGGCAAGACCACTCTCGGCCGGGCCGCCGTGGGACTCGTGCCGCTCACCGGGGGCCGGGTGCTGGTCGGGGGACACGATCTCGGTGAAACGTCCGCCCGGCAACTGCGCGAACTGCGGCGCGACGTGGCGTTCGTCCAGCAGGATCCCGCGACGTCGCTCGATCCCCGGTTGACGATCGGCGCCAGCGTCCGCGAGCCGCTCGACGTGCACCGCGTCGGCTCCGCGGTCGACCGCCGCCGTCGTGTGCTCGAACTCCTCGAGGCCGTCCGGTTGCCCGCCGCCTTCGCCGACCGGTTCCCGCACCAACTGTCGGGTGGACAGCGCCAGCGGATCGCGTTGGCCCGTGCTCTCGCGCTGCGGCCGAAGCTGCTCATCGCCGACGAACCGACGAGCGCGCTCGACGTGTCCGTGCAGGCCGAAGTGCTCGAACTGTTCACCGCCATCCAGCAGGATCTGGGTTTCGCGTGCCTGTTCGTCAGCCACGATCTGGCGGTGGTCCACCAGGTCGCCGACCGGGTCGCGGTCCTGCGGTCCGGGTCGGTGATCGAGACGGGGCCGGTGGACACCGTATTCACGACGCCCCGCGATCCCTATACCCGGGCACTGATCGACGCGGTGCCGCTGCCCGATCCGTCGCGTCGAGACGTTCGCTCGACCGACCGGCACCCTGCCGCGGTCTGACGCCGAACCTTTGGACCGGGCTTCTGCACGTGACCGTCGACGGGCCCGGTCAGCGGCCGAACAGCGACGCGAAGAACCCCGACTTGGCCGGCTTCTCGCACCTGCAACGCTCACTGGCCGGGACGGTCCGCATGACGCTGTCGACGTGCTGGCCGCAGCCGCCCCATGTGGTCTTGGAGCAGGTCTTGCAGGTGACGGGGTAACACACGATGAATCTCCTCGGGGAAGTTGTGGATCGTGCCGTCAACGATACCCCCTGGGGTATTGAGGGCAATGTGCTCGTGCCCACAACCGGGCCGAGCCGGGTCAGCGCGCCGGTGCGGTCGATCGAATCCGGTCGACGGGTCCAGATAGTTCGAGACGCCGGCGCAGGACCGGGTTGTCGGTGGCCTGACTCGCGTGGCACGCGATGGCGGCAGCCTGCATCTCACGATCGACGACCACATCGAGCACGCCGTCACCCTCGAACCCGGCAAAGGCCGCGCCGAACTCGCCGTTGAGCGCGTCGGCGACGGCGGGTGCCACTCCCCACTCGAGCACCCGCAGACCTCGTTCACGCGCGACGCGGACAGCGGACGCCGTCGCCGCACGATGGTCGGGATGACGTGTGACGCCGCTCGACTCGAACACGACCAGCGTCGCGGCCGTCCCGACCGCATCGACGACCACCGCGTCGAGCGCGTCGGGGTCCACCCCGTCCAGACCGCCGTCGGGGAAGTCGAGGAGAGCGACGTCGCCGATTCCGAGGCTTGCGGCGGCGGCCGACAGCTCGCCGCGTCGTATCTCGGCGAGGTCCGCGACAGCGCCGAGTGTGCTGGCCTCACCGGCCGTCAGGCACAACACGCGAATGTCGGCGCCGAGCACCGCCAGCGCGGCCAGCACCCCGCCCAATCCGAAACTCTCGTCGTCCGGATGCGCCACCACCACGAGCGACGGACCGCCCGCAGCGATCTCACCCAGAACCGCGCCGCCTGCACCCATGTCCATACCGAACCCCTTCCGAGTCGCTCCAGTCTCGTCCCCGGAGCGCCACACGAGAGTCGGAACAGCCGAACCGACACGAATCGGCCAGTCTCCGCGACCTCCTGGGTTTACGCTGTAAAGTATGCCCTACCTGCAGTCTTTACACCGTAAGGAGACGGGATGGAGGCGTCAGCCGGAAGTCCGCGTACGTCACGCACGATGTCGATGCTGTGGACACCCCCGGGCGAGGACCGCACATCACAGACGGGTCTGACGCTTGCCACGATCATCGACGCCGCCACCGAGGTCGCCGACGAACGCGGCGACACCGCGGTCCCGCTGCGCGCGATCGGCGAGCGCCTCGGCTGCAGCGCGATGGCGCTCTACACCTACGTCGACGGGAAGGAGGAGCTCCTCGACCTGATGTACGACCGGGTCCACCGAGAGTTCGGGACGGCGGCACCGGTATCGGTGATCGAGTGGACCGAACGGCTCCTGGAGCTGTATCTCGCGCACCCGTGGCTACTCGACATCGCGACCGCGCGCCCGGTGCTGGGACCCCATCAGCAGCAGGCTTTCGAGCTCCTTCTCGGCACGATCGTGCCCTACGGCTTCGATCGCCGGGACGTCGTGGCGATCGCCTCGTCGGCGTACTCGCTTTCCGCCGCGGCCGCACGGACGATCGCCGATGCGAGGCGCGCGCGGTCGGGTGCCGAGGAGGACGACGAACCGTCGTGGAATACCCGTCTGGACGCACTGGCCGCGGCCGCCCCCGACTTCGCCGAGAGATTCCCGTTTGCGAGCGGGCTCGGACACGCGGCGCCCGGAGATGGCATGCCGAGCATGGAGCAGGCAGCGCGAGAGAACCTGCGCCGGTCCGTAGAGCTGCTGGTCGCCGGCGCCTCGAACCCCGCAGACGCCGGCTGACGAGCTGTCAGCGCATGCGTTCGCGCAGTCGCGCGAGGACCTGCGTGGCGTGCTCTGCAACGGCCTCGTGGCCGGATTGCTCCGCGAACGTCGCCAGGCTCCCCCAACGCGCCTGCAGAGCCTCGGCTCGCGGCGCGGACAACTGGTGCCCGCGCACGGCGGCGATCCGCGTGTAGTCCTCCGGCAGGAACAGGAACGTGCTGAGCCACACCCACACGAGCTGGGCGTCGAGGACGCGCTCGGTGAGGAAGTCGTCGTCCGCCAGGGCGGGCCACATGCCCACGACCTCGGCGCGCCACGCCTCGGTCATCGCCCGCGCCCGCTCGTACGACAGATCGATGCTGCACAGGCAGGCCGGGAACGAGACCAGGGCGTACGCCAAGTCGAGGGTGGCGTCGCGGAATCCACCCCACTCGTAGTCGAGGAAGCGGACACCCTCGTCGTTGACGATGATGTTGTCCGGGCAGAGATCCGAGGGGCTGAAGGCTCGGAAACGGCCGCCGCTGAACAGCTTCCCGGCCCGGGCGGCCACCTCGAGCACGGCGGGCGTGACCTCGACACCGAGTTGTTCGGCGAGCAGCGCCGGCACCGTCTCGAGCGAGGCCGCGGCCTGCTCCGCCACCACGTCGCCGCAGTGGGCCACCTCGGCTCGCCGCAGCAGCGCCGTGAAGTCCTCTTCGCGACCGACGGTCGCGGCGTGCATCCGGCCGAGTGCCTGCGCCATCGCCATCAACGAGTTGGTGACCGTGTCGGGATCCGCGTTCTTGAGCAGCGTCGCGAACGGGGCGGAATCACCGAGGTCACCGAGGACGAGCAGACGGGCCTCGAAGTCGTAGGCGAGCAGCTCGGCGCCGGGCCGGTTCTCCGTCGCGAGCGCCGTCGCGAACTGGTACGACACCGCTTCGCGAAGGAAGGCGACGTCGACCGAGTTGCTGTCGACGCCGTCGAACTCGATCCGCCGGGGGTCGGCTACCGTGCGGGAGGATTCGCGGACCTGCTTGAGGACGAGCGTCCGCGGCAGGGAGAACGGATTCTCGGCTACCCGGACTCGGAGCACGATCGTGCGGCCGCTCCCCCCGAGATCGACGGGGTCGACGAGTCGGACAGCGGCGCCCGTGCGACGGGCGAGCAACTTCTCGGCTGCGGCAACTACCTCGGAGAGGGGTTCCGCCAATATTGCGGTCATCGCTCACCAACCTACCTGGCCGAGGCGCCGGAGGCCGGGCATTCGGGATCAGGGACGGCGCACCCAGGCCGCTGAGCTGGGAATACTCCGGGTTGCAGCTCGGTCACGGCGCGTACGCGCCCGCTGGAGAAGCAGGACCGCGATGGCCGCGATCACAATTCCGGTGAGATTGACGCCGAGCTGGAGCGCCGACATCAGCGCGACCCGCCACTCCCCCAGGGTGGCGGCAACAGCCGTGAAACCCGCAGCGGGCACGGTGGTGACCGAGATGAACACGCCGACCAGGGCGGCCGATTTTGCGGACACGAGGGCCAGCATCCCCGCGGCCCCGGCGAGCAGGGCCACGATGAACGACGACAGGCCGACCCGGTAGATGAAGTCGACCTGGTGGAGGTCCTCGATCGTCTCGAGGTCGACCCAGCCGAGCAGTTTCGCGACGAGGGTGCACGCCACCGTGACGGCGATCGCGAACGGGAACCCGACCACCAATGCGATCAGCGAGCGGCGCGCGAGGCTGAACTTCCTGCGAGCAACCGCGACCGCGAGCGCGGCCAGCGGACCGAACTCGGGACCGACCACCATTGCGCCGACGATCGTCACCGGCGAATCCGTGACGATGCCCACCGAGGCCAACAGGCACGCGATGGTCAGGAACGCCAGGAACGTGACGTTCAACGTGGATTCCTCGCGCGTGCGGGAGATCAGCTCCTCCCAGACGACCGTGTCGTCGGGGTCGCCGGGGGCGGCGCGTTCGGCCGCGCGCGCCGAGTCCGAGAGCACCGTCTCGGTCGGCACGAGCGTGATGGCACCGATGTGCTCGATGCGTAGCTCGTGGAGCTGGTCGAGCACTTCGTTCGCGGACTCGCGGGCGATGTCGGCCTGGACCAGATCACCCGCCGGCTCGACGGCGGAGCCCCGCGCCACCGTGATGTGGGTGGCGCCGGGCTCCTCCTCGAGCAGCGCGAGGACCTCGTCGGTGAAGTCCGCCGGACAGATCACGCGCAGGTGCAGCACGTGTGTTCCCCCCGCCCCGGCGTTCTACTCGGACTCGGTTGCCGTGGGTTCGGGCTTGGCGTCGATCCCCGACTCCTTGCGCTGGAGTGCGGTGATCGGGGCCGGTGCATCCGTCAGCGGATCGACTCCGCCGCCCGACTTCGGGAACGCGATGACCTCACGGATGGAATCGACACCCGCGAGGAGCGCGGTGATGCGGTCCCAGCCGAACGCGATGCCGCCGTGCGGCGGGGCGCCGAACGCGAAGGCGTCGAGCAGGAAGCCGAACTTCTCCTCGGCCTCCTCGTGCGAGATGCCCATCACCTTGAAGACCCGTTCCTGGATGTCCTTGCGGTGGATACGGATCGAGCCGCCGCCGATCTCGTTGCCGTTGCAGACGATGTCGTAGGCGTAGGCCAGGGCCTTGCCCGGATCGGTGTCGAACGTGTCGATCGACTCCGGCTTGGGCGAGGTGAACGCGTGGTGCACCGCAGTCCATGCGCTGTAGCCGAGCGCCACGTCGCCGCTCGCGGTCGCGTCGGCGGTGGGCTCGAACATCGGCGCGTCGACGATCCACACGAACGCCCACGCGTCCGGATCGATCAGGTTCTGCTTGCGGGCGATCTCGCCGCGGGCGGCACCGAGCAGTGCACGCATCGGCTTGGTCGCGCCGGCCGCGAAGAAGATGCAGTCGCCGGGCTTCGCACCGACGTGCGCGGCCAGACCGTCGCGTTCGGCGTCGGTGAGGTTCTTGGCGACCGGACCGCCGAGCGTGCCGTCCTCGCCCACCAGGACGTACGCCAGGCCCTTCGCACCGCGCTGCTTGGCCCATTCCTGCCACGCGTCGAGCTGCTTGCGGGGCTGGCTCGCACCGCCCGGCATCACCACGGCGCCGACGTACTCCGCCTGGAAGACGCGGAACGTGGTGTCCTTGAAGAAGTCCATGCACTCGACCAGTTCGATGTCGAAACGCAGGTCGGGCTTGTCGGAGCCGTAACGGCGCATCGCCTCGGCGTACGTCATCCGCTCGATCGGCGTGGTGATCTCGTAGCCGATGAGCTTCCACACCGCGTGCAGGATTTCCTCGGCGAGCAGGATCACGTCCTCCTGCGTCACGAAGCTCATCTCGATGTCGAGCTGTGTGAACTCGGGCTGGCGGTCCGCGCGGAAGTCCTCGTCGCGGTAGCAGCGCGCGATCTGGTAGTAGCGCTCGATGCCACCGACCATGAGCAGCTGCTTGAACAGCTGCGGGCTCTGCGGCAGCGCGTAGAAACTGCCCGGCTGCAGGCGAGCGGGCACCAGGAAGTCGCGGGCCCCCTCGGGCGTCGAGCGGGTCAGTGTCGGGGTCTCGACCTCGACGAACTCGTGGTGCGCCAGCACCGCGCGCGCGGCCGCGTTGGCCTTCGAGCGCAGCCGGATCGCGTGGCCGGGGCCCTCACGGCGCAGGTCGAGGTAGCGGTACTTCAGGCGTGCTTCCTCACCCGCCTGGTCGTCGAGCTGGAACGGCAGCGGGGCACTCTCGTTGAGCACCTCGAGCTCGGTCGCGTTGACCTCGATGGCGCCCGTGGGGATCTCGAAGTTCTGGTTGCCCTCGGGGCGCACCTCGACCTTGCCGGTGACCTTGACGCAGTACTCGGCGCGCAGTCGGTGCGCCTGCTCGAGGACGTCGCCGGCCCGGAACACCACCTGGGACACGCCCGACGCGTCGCGGAGATCGATGAAGATCACGCCGCCGTGATCGCGCCGCCGGGCCACCCAACCGGTGAGGGTGACGGTCTGCTCAGCGTGCTCGGGTCGTAGCGAGCCGGCCAGGTGGGTGCGCAGCACGGGATTCCTTTCACAATCATCCGACACAATGATCGATCCGTGCTTGCAGCACGGTTGTCGATTCGTGCTTCCAGCACGGTGTTCTGTCTGCAGCGATCCTACGGAGGCACCTCGTGTTATCGGAAACGCACGCCCGGATTACTGGAATGCTGTTACGACCAGCACACAAAGATTCTGACAGGGAGCCATCGGAATGACGTTCAACGAAGGCGCACACGTCGACACGGGTCGCGTATCGGTCTCCGGAGGCGCAGGCGGCGGGCGGGGTGGCAGATATGTCCTCGGTGGCGGCGCCGGCGGCCTGATCGTGCTGGTCCTCGCGTTACTCCTCGGCGGCGATCCCGGCTCGTTGCTGGGGGGACTGAGCGGTTCGACGGGCGTGCCCGTCGATACCGGCGCGAGCGCCGTGAGCAGTTCGCTCGCGGAAAGGTGCCGGAGCGGAGTCGACGCGAACCGGGACGTCGACTGCCGCGTCGTCTACACCTCGGGAAGTCTCGACGAAGTGTGGGGGCCACAACTGCCTGCACAGACCGGCGTCGACTACGTCGCGCCGAAGGTCCGCCTCTTCTCGGGCGCGGTGAACACCGGGTGCGGTAACGCGACCAGCGACGTGGGCCCCTTCTACTGCCCCGCCGACTCGACCGCGTATTTCGACACCAGCTTCTTCCAACTTCTCACCGATCGGTTCGGCGCCAATGACGGCGCGCTTGCGCAGGAGTACGTCGTCGCGCACGAGTTCGGCCACCACATCCAGAACCAGCTCGGCGACATCGGCCGCGCGCAGCAGGATCCTCGGGGCGCGACGTCGCAGGCGGTTCGCACCGAACTGCAGGCCGACTGCTACGCGGGGGTCTGGGCGCACTACGCGTCGACACAGCCCGGCCCGGACGGGTCTGCTCCACTCCTCGCGCCTCTCACGCCGACCGACGTCCGCGACGCGCTGTCGGCCGCCTCGGCCGTCGGCGACGACCGCATCCAGCGGTCCGCCGGTGCCCGCGTCAATCCCGAGGGGTGGACGCACGGATCGTCGGACCAGCGGCAGCAGTGGTTTCTCGCGGGGCTGGACACCGGCAAGGTCGCGGCGTGCGACACGTACGCGGCCCGCGACCTGAACAATCCGCCCGCGCTGCGCTGAGCCTTTCCGCCTAGCCTGTCCTGGACCGATGTTCGACGACAGTTCCGGGAGGCCTCCATTGGCGAACGTGCATCGTGAGCGCGCACTCGAAGCCCCCGGAGAGGTGGCGCTGCGCGACGGCCGGGTCGAGCTGTCCTGGTCCGACGTCGACCGCACGGTGAACCGGGTCGCGAACGCCCTGCGGGCGATCGAGCTGGGCCCGGACCGGCGAGTGGCGGTATTCGCCCGCAACTCGGCCGAGACGGTCCTGGCCCATGCCGGGATCATCCACGCGGGCTGCTCCCCCGTTCCCGCGAGCTTCCACCTGACGGCGCCGGAACTCGCGTACATCCTCGCGGATGCGCGCGCCGCGGCGGTCTTCGTCGGACCCGAGAACGCCGAGGTCGGCGCCGAGGCTGCCCGGATCGCCGGAGTCCCCCTCGTAGTCGGCTGGCGCTGCGGCTCGGACGCGGTCACCCCGTGGCCGGAGTGGCTCGCGGCGGCATCGGACGACGACCCGCCCTCCGACGTGCCCGCGCTGCCGTTCCTGTCGTACACGTCGGGCACCACCGGAACCCCGAAGGGCGTCAATGCCCTTGCCGGCAGCCCGGTCCCGGGCACGACGGTGGACGCCTACGTGCGGTCGATGCGCGCGCTGCCGCTCGCCCAGTGGCCCGGGCACCTCGTGGTGGGCCCGCTGCACCACACCGGCCCGCTCGCGGGCGTGCGACTCGTCGCGTGCGGCATGCCGGTCACCGTGCTCGAGCGGTTCGACGCCGAGACGGTCCTCTCGACCGTCGACCGGTACCGGATCGCGACATCGCTCATGGTTCCGACGCACTTCCACCGGTTGCTGTCGCTGCCCGACGACGTCCGCCGCCGATACGACGTCGGCTCGCTCGAACTGGTCACGCACACCGGCGCGGCGTGCCCGCGCGACGTCAAGCAGGCGATGATCGACTGGTTCGGGCCGGTGCTGTTCGATTCCTACGGCGGCAGCGAATCCGGTCCGCTGTGCGGGATCTCGTCGGCCGACTGGGTGCGCCGCCCGGGCAGTGTCGGGCAGGTGCGTCCGCCGTTCGTCCGGGCCGTCGCGGTGGACGCCGACGGCAACGAACTCCCGGCAGGCACCGAAGGCAGGCTCGCGTTCGAGGAACGTGACGGTCGTTCCGTCGCGTATCTGAACGCCGAGCAGAAGACGTCGGAGGCGGTGATCCGGCCGGGCCTGTTCACCCTCGGCGACATCGGTTACGTCGACGACGACGGGTTCGTGTTCATCACCGACCGCGAGACCGACATGATCATCTCGGGCGGCGTCAACATCTATCCCGCCGAGATCGAGAACGTGCTGGTGAGCCATCCGGACGTCGCGGACGCCGCGGTGATCGGGGTGCCCGACGCCGACATGGGCGAGTCCGTCCTGGCGCTGGTGGTGCCGCGTGATCGGATGCCCGCCGTCGACGATCTCGTCGCGCACTGCCGTGACTCGCTGGCGGGCTACAAGGTTCCGCGGACCGTCGAGTTCCGGGACGATCTCGGCCGATCGACGATGGGCAAGCTCACCAAGCGGGTGCTGCGGGCGCCGTACTGGACGGCGCGCTGACACGCTCAGTCGCCGCCGTCGGCCTCCTCGTCGTCGGGTCGGCCCGGGGGCTCCGCCGCGCCCTCCCGGTCCTGCACGAGCTCGTATCGGCGACCGTAGGTTTCGACGATCGCCTGGATCACCGCCACCACCGGCACCGAGACCAGCGCGCCGATCGCACCGAACAGTGATGCACCGACGATCACCGATCCGAACGCCACCGCCGGATGGATCGACACCGTGCGCGACGTGATCCGCGGATGGAGGATGTAGTTCTCCACCTGCTGATAGGCGGTGCCGAACAGGATCACCCACACCGCATCGAGGGGCTGCGCGGCGGCGGCGATGACGGCCGGCAGGCCGATCGCGAGGTAGGTGCCCAGCGTCGGGATGAACTGCGAGACGACGCCCGTCCAGATCGCGAGCGGAAGCCAGTACGGGACACCGATGATCAGGAAGAAGATGCCGGTGGCGACCGCGCTGAACGCGGCGAGGATGACGCGGGAGACCACGTAGCCGCCGGCCTTCTCCACGGAGATCTCCCAGACCGACGCGATCACCTTCTGCTGCCGGGCCGGAAACCAACTGGAAATCGTGCGGCGCAGTTGCGGGCCCTGGGCCGACATGTAGAAGACGAACAGCAGCACCGTCGCGGCCTGGAAGACCACCCCGACAAGGGTCGAGACGATACCCAGAACCCCCGGCGTGTACTTCTCGGCCAGATCCCGGACCGTTTCGGGCGTGATGTTGATGAGGTCCTTGCCGGTGGCGAAATCGGTGCCGAACTTGCGGTTGGCCCAGTCCGTGACGCGGGTCAGGGCATCGGGTAGCGCACCGAGCAACTGCCCGAGCTGCTCGGCCAGCAACGCGCCGAAGACCGCGATGAACCCGATCCCGAACACGATCGTCCCGAACAGCACCAACCCGGTACCGACGCCGCGGCGCATTCCCGTCCGTTCGAGGCGGTCGACGACCGGTTCGATGGTGACGCTGGCGAGCCACGCGAGGAACAGCATGCCGAGAAAGCCTCGGAGGTGATGGAACAGCCATCCGGAAATCTGATAGGCACCAACCGCGAGCAGGATGTAGATGATCGCGACACGCAGCGAGCGCAGGTTCGCCCGTCGGCTGTCGTCGCGGCCGTTCGGCGCCGGACCGTCCGGGCCGGCTCGCGACTCCTCTCCACTCATCGCACCCTCCACCCCGTGACGGTTGCTGCCCTATCGCGGAAACCTACCCGCCACCGAGGGGTCGGGCGGGCAGGTTGCCGCAGCCGAATCGGCGGTGGACGTATCGCACATCGTGCGGTATAGATTAATTATCTAACTGATTAACGGCGAGGAGCTGTCCATGACCGAGGCGTACATCGTCGATGCCGTCCGCACCCCGATCGGGAGGAAGAACGGCGCCCTCGCGTCGGTCCATCCGATCGACCTGGGCGCCACCGTGATCCGGGCCGCCATGGCCCGAGTCCCCGTCGACCCGGCGGCCGTGGACGACGTCGTCTTCGGGTGCGTCGACGCGATCGGTGGCCAGGCCGGGAACATCGCCCGCACCTCCTGGCTGGCGGCAGGCCTCCCCGAGGAGGTGCCGGGCACGACCGTCGACCGCCAGTGCGGGTCGAGCCAGCAGGCGCTGCACTTCGCCGCCCAGGCGGTGATGAGTGGAACAGCCGACCTCATCCTGGCCGGAGGGGTGCAGAGCATGAGCCGGATCCCGATCTCGGCGGCCATGACGGCCGGACGCGAGTTCGGGTTCGAGGACCCGTTCTCCGGGTCGACCGAGTGGCACCGCCGGTACGGCGACCAGGAGGTGTCGCAGTTCCACGGCGCCGAACTGATCGCCGAGAAGTGGGGCATCAGCCGCGACGACATGGAGCGTTGGGCGCTGCGCAGTCACGAACGGGCGCACGCGGCGATCGTCGAGGGCCGGTTCGCGGGCGAGACGATTCCGGTGGGCGACTTCAGGACTGACGAAGGGCCCCGCGACACCAGCCTCGAGGCCATGTCGCGGCTGTCCACACTGCGACCCGGAGGCCGCCTGACGGCAGCGCTGGCGAGTCAGATCTCGGACGGCGCCAGTGCGGTTCTCGTCGCGTCGGCGGCAGCGGTGAAGACACACGGTCTGACGCCGCGAGCGCGCATCCAGCACATCAGCGTCCGCGGTGCGGACCCGATCTTCATGCTCAGCGCTCCGATTCCGGCCACGGAGTACGCGCTGCGGAAGACCGGGATGAGCATCGACGACTTCGACGCGTTCGAGGTCAACGAGGCGTTCGCATCGGTCGTGCTGGCGTGGCTCGCCGAGACCGGAGCCGACCCGGACCGGGTCAATGTGAACGGTGGCGGTATCGCCCTCGGCCACCCCCTCGGCGCCACGGGTACGAAGCTGTTCGCCACCCTGTTGAACGAACTCGAGCGCACGGGCGGGCGGTTCGGCCTGCAGACGATGTGCGAGGGCGGCGGCACCGCGAACGTGCTGATCGTCGAACGACTCGGCTGACGCAGGGGCGCGCCCGCGGCCCTCAGAACAGGGTCAGTGCGGGCGCTGCCCCTGCTCCGACGAGTTCCCGACGCTCCGGCGGCGGGGTGTCACGATGCTCGGATCGTCCACCGAGCCCGTACTTCTCGACCATCGGCTCCACCCGCGCCCGGAGCCATGCCTTGTACTCGGGGGTGACGTAGGCGCCGCGCCCGTACAGCTGCCGGTACCGCCGCACCAGCGCCGGATGCTCGGAGGCGAGCCAGTTCAGAAACCACCCGCGGGTGCTGCCCCGCAGGTGCATCGGGAAGATCGTGACACCGGTGGCACCGGCCTCGGCGATCGCGGACAGAAGCCCGTCCAGGTGCGAAGTGGAATCGGTGAGGCACGGAATCACCGGCGCCACCATGACATTGCAGGGCAGGCCCGCATCCGTGACCGCCCGGATGAGGTCGAGACGTGCCCGCGGCGACGGCGTGCCCGGCTCGACGGCCTTCTGGAGTTCGGCGTCGTGGATCGCTAGCGACACCCCGATGCCGACGGACACCCGCTCGGCTGCCTGTCGCAGCATCGGCAGGTCTCGTCTGAGCAGCGTGCCCTTGGTGAGAATCGAGAACGGCGTATCCGATTCCGTGAGCGCGCCGATGATCGCGGGCATCAGCCGGTACCGCCCCTCGGCCCGCTGATACGGGTCGGTGTTCGTGCCCAGCGCGACGTGCTCGCGCTTCCACGACCGCCTGGCGAGTTCCTTACGGAGCACGGCGGCGACGTTCATCTTCACTACGACCTGGGAATCGAAGTCGCTGCCGGCATCCAGGTCCAGGTATTCGTGAGTCGGCCGCGCGAAACAGTACCGGCACGCGTGCGAACAGCCACGAAACGTGTTGACGGTGAACTGGAACGGCAACGCCGATTCCTCGGGCACCTTGTTCAGCGCACTCTTGCACAGCACTTCGTGAAACGTGATGCCCTCGAACTCCGGCGTCTGAATGCTGCGTACCAACCCGGCACGTTCGAGCCCCGGGAGCGCACCGTCGTCCGCGTCGAGCGTCTGCCCCTGCCACCTCATGAATCCAGTCGAACACGCGTGCGAATCCGTGTCAACCGCATCTTCGAAACAATGTTCGACGACATGCCGCCCGTAGGCGGGAACACGGCGGAAACATCCGACTGTCACAATTTCCGCCATGACCAGAAAGAACATCTCGTCCGGCTCCGAGTGGGAGCCCAAGATCGGCTACTCGCGCGCGGTGCGGATCGGCAACCAGATCGCCGTCTCGGGCACCACCTCCCCCGGCGCCACACTCGAGGAGCAGACCCGGGGCGCCCTCGCGACCATCGCAGCGTCGCTCACCGAGGCCGGCGCGTCCCTGCCGGACGTCATCCGCACCCGGATGTACCTGCGCGACATGAGCAAGTGGGAGGAGGCCGCCCTCGCTCACGGTGAGGTGTTCGGCGAGATCCGGCCCGCCACCACGATCCTCGAGGTGAGCGCGCTCATCGATTCCGACCTGATGATCGAGATCGAGGCCGACGCCGTCGTCGCCGACTGAGAAGCGGGATCACGGGCCGCCCGCCGAGCTTGTCTCGACGGGCGGCCCGCGTCGTTCGACGACCGGTGGGGGATCAGAACATGAGCACGCCACGTGCGGCGAGCCACGGAATGGGGTCGATCTTGATGCCACCCGGGAGATCGACCTCGAAGTGCAGGTGCGGGCCCGTCGACTGGCCGCGATTACCCACGTTGCCGATCCGCTGCCCCACCGACACCCGCTGCCCGACCGAGACGAAGTTGACGTCGTTGTGGCCGTACGTGGTGATCGTGCCGTCGTTGTGACGGATTCGGATCCACAGCCCGAAGCCGGAAGCCGGGCCGGCATTGATGACGACGCCGTCGGCTGCCGCGAGAATCGGCGCACCCATCGGCGCCGCGATGTCGATGCCCATGTGGCCGCCGCCGAAGCGCTGTGAGATCGGCCCGGCAGCGGGACGTCCGACGCCGCCGAGGCCGAGGCTGCCCAGCGGCAGACCCGAACTGGAGCCGAAGTCCAGGTTCTGGAGGCTCTGGACGGCACCGGCGACGGTTCCGACCATCGACGTCGCCTGGTCGATGAGCCCGGTGATCTCGGAGGAGCTGGGCAACGGCGGGAGCGCCGGTTGTGCGGAGGCAGCCGGAGCGGACATCACCGCGACTCCCGCCGTGAGCCCTGCCGCCGCCACGACTCCCGCCACCATGCGCCGAACCCCCAAGCGCCACTTCGAACCCGCCATCCCGCACCCTTTCGTCGAACGTTAGATCAGATCGGTAGAACCGCATCGGATACGTATTCGTCACGAATCCACGACACGAACAACTTCCACATCCCGGTCGCCCGCGCAACTCCTACGGCGACGAGCCTCGAGCCGCGGGCGATCCGAATCCCGCCGAATGCGGCTGCGACCAGCGGATTCCCGACATCGCGCGGGCGGAACCGACGGTACGGTCGACCGACGCCGGAACGAGCCCGGAGCAGCACGCGAGAACGAGGACGACTCCCCTTGCCGCCGTTGCCCCTTCGGCTCCGGCAACCCGACCCTCCGCCCCACCCCTGCACGAGAACCACGACGGCCCCGTACGGCTGCGGAGCAGGTGGCAGTGCGTGCATGACGTGTGGATCCGCCTCTCGGGACAGGATGGCGGCGGACGCCGCCAGGCTATCTACTATCTACGTACGTAGACCGTAACAATCGGTCGGAACCCCGGTAGGCGGTTCCTGCCACACGTTTCCGCGCGGCGACCGGACCTCACCCGGCGTCGTATCCTGAGGGCGACGATAACGGGAGGCAAGTGTGCGTGTTCGCGGATTCGGCGAGCTCGAGGCCGTCGTGATGGATCGACTGTGGGATCACGGCGACGCGGCCACGGTTCGGCAGGTCTTCGACCAGCTCGCGAAAGAGCGTGCGATCGCGTACACGACGGTGATGTCCACGATGGACAACCTGCACCGCAAGGGCTGGCTCGAGCGCGAGCGGGTCGGCAAGGCATTCAGCTACTGGCCCACGCTCACCCGCGAACAGCACACCGCTCGACTGATGCGCGACGCCTTCGACGACGGTGGACGCTCCGACCTCGTCCTCACCCACTTCATCGAGCAGATGTCCGAGGAGCAGTCGGCGAGTCTGCGCATCGCGCTCGACCGTCTGACCTCACCGGGAGACGACGGATGAGCGCCGCGGCGTGCCTGGCGGCGTATGCCGTCACGATCGCCGTCACCGCACCTCGAATCCTGCCGCGGCTGACCCGTAGCGGAATCGCGCCGCGATGGGGGGTCGCCGCTTGGCTGGCGGCGATCGCTTCCGCGGTGCTCGCGTCGACCGCGTTCGTCGGAGTGATCGCCGCCGAGGCCCTCACCGGAACATCGGCCGTGGAGGCCTGCGAACACCTCGTGCAAGCGTTCGCGCGAGCCCACAGCACTCCCGCCGCTCAGTCCGCGACCACGGCCGTGGCACTTGCTGCGGCAACGGCTGTCGCCTGCGCGGGCGTGCGGCTCACGCGCGACCTGGCCAACCGGCGGCGCGTGACGTTCGGGCACGCCCGCTCCGCTCGCATGGTGGGACGCCGGATCGCCGGTGTCGACGCCGTCGTACTCGATGCACCCGAGCGGGCCGCGTACTGCGTCGCGGGAAGGCCGCACGCGATCGTGGTGACGAGCGGCGCCTTGAAGGCGCTCGACCATCCCCAACTCGACGCGGTGCTGGCGCACGAGCGTGCACATCTCAGCGGGCGACACCCGCAGGTCCTGGCAGTCGTGCGTGCCCTCGCCGACACCGCTCCGCGCGTCTCCCTCTTCACGACGGGCGCCGCCGACATCGCCCGCCTGCTCGAGATGTGCGCGGACGACCGGGCGATGCGCACCCACGAACCGCGGACGCTGCTGCACGGGCTCGTCGCACTGACCGGCGCGGGCCCGGTTCCGGACAGCGCCGTGGGGGCAGGGGACGTCGCGGTCCTCGACCGGGCCGGCCGGCTCGCCTCGCCGGCGGGCCGCGGCGACCGCGTCCGTAACCGGGCCCAGCTCGGGGCGGCGATCACCCTTCTCGCAGCAGTCCCGCTCGGCGCCACCGCACTGGCCGTCGCCGGCCGGATGCTGTGCATCACCACACTGCTCTGATCCGGCTGGACCGCAGCACGACCCGCGTGTGAGCCGGGCCATCCCGTGGGCACCTCCGATAAATTTCTACTAACCTACTAAGTAGGTCAGTAGATCTAGCGATCGGACGATCGCCACTTCCAGGAGCCCCCCGAATGATCGAACGAGTCCCCCCTGCGCGGCGCGGCCTGTCCCGCCGCCGATTCATGCTGCTCACCGGCGGCATCGGCGCCGCCGCAGTCGCCGCCGCGTGCGGTTCCGGCACAACCGCGTCGACGGCTGTCGGTCCGGGTGCGCCCGCGGTCACCGCTGCCGAACAGGCCCGGCGCACCGGCACCGGGCGCACGGTCCCCGTGGCGCTGCGCGCACGCCCGGACCGGATCGACCTCGGCGGCGTCGTCGTCGACACGTGGGCCTACGACGGCCGGGTGCCCGGCCCCGAGATCCGTGTCCGGCGCGGCGACGTCCTCGGCGTCGACTTCGCCAACGCCCTGCCGGAGGAGTCGACGGTGCACTGGCACGGCATCGCCCTGCGCAACGACATGGACGGGGTCCCGGGCCTGACGCAGTCGGCGGTACGGCCCGGGGATGCGTTCCGCTACGAGTTCACCGTGCCCGACGCCGGCACCCACTGGTTCCACCCGCACGTCGGCATGCAATTGGACCGCGGCCTGTACGCCCCGTTGATCGTCGAGGATCCCGCAGACGGCCGGGACTACGACCTCGAGTCCGTCCTCGTCCTCGACGACTGGCTCGACGGTGCCGCCGGCACCCCGGACGAGCAGCTCGAGACGCTGCGCCGGGACGGCATGCCGGGGATGGGCGGCATGCGAGGCATGGACCACGGGTCGATGGGCGGCACGGGCGGGATGGGAACGAGCGGGATGGGAACGGGTGCCGATCCGGCCAATCCGCTGGGCCCCGACACCGGGGACGTCGCGTACCCGCACTACCTGATCAACGGACGCACGGCGGTCGACCCGATCACGGTCGCGGGCCGGCCCGGTCTGCGCATCCGGTTGCGGATCGTCAACGCGGCCGCGGACACCGCGTTCCGGTTCGCTGTCGGCGGTCACCGGATGACGGTGACCCACAGTGACGGTTTCCCGGTCGAGCCTCTCGGAGCCGATTCCGTGCTGATCGGCATGGGTGAGCGCTTCGACGTCACCGTCACGCTCGGCGACGGCGCGTTCCCGATCGTCGCCTCCGCCGAGGGCAAGGACGGCCAGGCTCTCGCCGTCCTCCGGACCGGTGGCGGGGCGGCGCCCGGTCCCGATGCCCGCCCGGCCGAACTGACCACCAACCCGGTGACGGGCGCGCAGTTGCGCGCCCCGGCCGACGTCCGGCTGCCTGCTCGCGAGCCCGATCGCATTCACGACCTGGTGCTCGGAATGGAGATGTCGGGGTACACATGGACGATCAACGGCGCCACCTACGCCGACCACATCCCCCTCGAGATCTCCGAGGGCGAACGCGTTCGCCTGCGTTTCGTCAACGGCACCATGATGTTCCACCCGATGCACGTCCACGGGCACACCTACCAGGTGGTGGACAGTTCCGGGTCCGGCGCACGCAAGGACACCTCGCTCGTGCTTCCCGGCCGGACCGTGGAGGTCGACCTCGACGCGACCAATCCCGGACAGTGGATGGTTCACTGCCACAACCTGTATCACGGCGAGGCGGGGATGATGACCGTCCTCTCCTACGTCGGCTGAACCCGACGCTCCCGCGCACCACCCATCCCACCCCGACGACGGAGAAGAACTCGATGGCACGATTCCGTACCGCCGCACTACCCTTGATCGCCGCGGCCGCACTGGCCGTCGCCGGCTGCACCAGCGGCACCCAGAGCACTGCCGACGCCGAGACGACCACCACCCCGGTGATCAATCCGCGACTGACGACCATGCCGCTGAGCCCCGAGCTGGACCACCTGCACGGTCTCCACGTCGATGCCGACGGAACAGTGCTCGCCGGAACGCATTCCGGCCTTCTCGCGCTCGCGCCGTCCGGGAACACCACGCGCATCGGCGCGTCCGACGACGACCTCATGGGACTCAGCGGCATCCCCGGAACCGACACACTCTTCTCGTCGGGTCATCCGGGGCCGTCGAGCGAAGCCCCCGACCCGCTCGGTCTCGCGCGGAGTACCGACGGCGGCGTGACGTGGGAGTCGCGCTCGCTCGTGGGCGAGGTCGATTTCCACGCCCTCGCGAGCGACGGCCGCATCCTGGTCGGTTTCGACACGTCGTCGGGCATCCAGGTCTCCGCGGACGAGGGCGCGACGTGGTCGCCGGGTGCGGCCATCGGGGCGTCGGCGCTGGCCGTCAACGCCGGCGGAATCTGGGCCGCCACCCCGGACGGGCCGCTGCTCAGCACCGACGGTGCACGCACGTTCGCGCCCACTCCCGGGGCGCCGCCGCTGGGACTGGTCTCGGCAGGCCGCGACGGTTCACTGTGGGGCATGGACGACGGCGGCAACGCGTGGCGCAGCCGAGACGGACGGGCCTGGGAGGAGTTCACTCGGGTCGGCGACGTCGAAGCCCTGACCGCCCTCGACTACGACACCGCATACGCGGCGACCGCGCAAGAGCTGCACACCCTGCGCTGACGGGCGTCGTCATGCCCCGTTGCGGGAGGGACGCCGGCCGCGGCGGGCGGGACCGAACAGAATCCGGGAGCACACCAACAGGACCCGTAGCGCTCGCACCTGCTCACCGCGGCAGGCCGGCACGCCCGATCACGGAACGTACGGTCGCGCAGGCGTCGGTCGTTGCTATCGCGGTTCGGGGTCGGTCCAGTAGGGCGGAATCGGACCGGCCGGCCCCTCGGCAGTCGTGGTGCCGTTGTCGCTCTGGTGGCACGGTGCCGACCAGGCGACGCGCACAGGGAGGCCGTCGGCGTAGTGGAAGGTGGCCCACACGAGAGTGTCCGGGCCGCCACCCACCGGCCCTCCGCAGCGGCGGGGATTCGCCGGGCCGGCGGCGGCGTTGAAGGCGTCCACGACAGCCGACAGTTCCGCACCGTCGATTCGACCCGACGCCGTCAGCGGCGGCGGGGTCGGGGTCGGGGTCTGTTCTCCGCCGGGCCTGTCGTAGCGGCACACCTCGGCGAACAGAGGGGTGTCCGGAACCATCTTCTCGGCCGTGCCGGGGCGTGCGGGACCGAACTCCCATACCGATCCGGACGAGCAATCCACCTGCGGTACCGCGGTTCGAGTCTCGAACGTCCGGATGTCGACGCTCGTCGCTGGTCGGTCGTCGTCGGTCGCGCACCCGGTCATTGCCAGCGCTATCGCCACACCCGCACACAGCACCGACGCCCTGTGGAGCTTCGTCACGACGCTGCTCACGACGCGGGGCTCACGACGAGCCACTCGACGATGCCGTCCACGTTCCAGAGGGCGCCCGGATTGTGGCGGGCCGCCGAATACGCCGCGGCCGCCTGGGCGCCCATGATCTCTCCGTGCTCGCCGGAGGGTGGGCTGGGCCCCAGGAACCCGGCGGGCTCCGGACCCGGCCAGGTAGGGAATTCATCAGCCGGATTGCCGATGTCGACCCGACCCGGTCGATCGACGGTTACCCGCTCCGGCAGAGCCGCAGTTGCCGCCGCCGCGGAATTGGCCGAGTCGTCAGAAGCTTCATAGCCTCCACTTCCGCAGCCCGCCCCTACGAGGGCAAGACCCGTTGCCGCCACACCCGCTACTGCACGTCGTCCCCGCACCGTTTCTCCCCCGCTGTCTACCCCCGGACAGGTCGACTGTGCCACAACGGCGGTCGACTGCCTCTGGTTCGCGGCGATCGCCGGGGACGCGCCGGCTGCGCGTCGGCACGGACGAACACCGCCTACGGCGTCGGGATCCCGTCGATGATCGACTGGACCACGGCGCCGTAGCGGCGGACGAGGTCTTCTGGCCCCAGCACATCGGCGGACAGGATTCCCACCGTCCGGATACCGCCGGCGAGGCCGAGCAGGACAGCGACGACCATCTGGGTGGGCAACTTGTCGGCGGAGGTGTCACCGATCTTGCCCGCGATCCCGCGGATGTAGCGCTCGCGCGCGTCGGCCTGCGCGGCCTTCCGATCCGGCGCCTCGTGGATCAACAGCGGCATCATCACCCACGGTTCGGACTCTTCGGCGTCACGTCGCTCGACGATGTTGCGCACCAGTCGATATCCCGGGGCCTCGTGCTCACAGAAGTGCGGGTCGTCGGCCACCGACGGCAGGGTCGGCGCCGCCGCCTTGTACAACTCGGCCTTGCTGCCCATCATCTTCATCACCATCGCCGGTGAGTAGCCGGCCAGTTCGGCGACGTCCTTGATCGTCGTGGCGGTGTAGCCGCGCTCGGAGAACAGCCGACGGGCGGCGTCGATGATGTTGTCGCGCGTGGACTTTCCGTTCACCGCACCCACCCTAGTCACGATGCGGTCTCCACCCGGGCCTCGGCTGCGGCCTCGACCACGGTCGACACACGCACCGTCCGGGGCATCCGCGGAATGAACCACGCGACCGCCGCGGCGAGCAGGGCCATCACACACGCCACCGCGAAGACCGTGCGGAAGGCGTCGAGCGTCGGCAGGTGCACGCCGGCGACGTCCATGGTCATCGCGGTCAGCAGCGCCGTGACGACGGCACTGGACGTCGACGTGCCGATCGAGCGGACCAGCGAGTTGAGCCCGTTCGACGCGGCCGTCTCGGTGATCGGCACGGACTGCATGATCAGGATGGGCATCGCCGAATACGTGATCGCCGTGCCGATGTTCACGACCATCGCCCCCAGGATGATCAGGGCGACGGAGCCGTTGAACGAGAACCGGATGACGTAGGCGGCCGCGAGGATGAGGGCGCCGGTGATGAGCGTCGTCCGGGCACCGAATCGCACGGTGATCTTCGCCGACAGTGGCGAGAAGACCACCATCGACATGCCCGCCGGCACCATGCACAGGCCGGCCGTGAGGACACTGAGCCCGAACCCGTAGCCCGTGCTCTCGGGCATCTGAAGTTGCTGTGTGGTGGCCAGCATGTTCGCGAACATCGCGAAGCCGACGATCATCGACGCGATGTTCGTCAACAGCACCGGACGTCGCGCGGACGTCCGCAGGTTCACCATCGGGTCGGTGACCCGCAGCTGGTACGGAATCCAGATTGCGAGCACGATCGCCGCGAGCGCGAAGCAGCCCAGTGCGCGGCCGCTGCCCCAGCCCCAGGCGCCGCCCTTGGAAATGCCGAGGAGCAGGCCGGTGAGCGCCACCGAGAGGATGACGGCGCCGACGATGTCGAACCGGCCGGGAGAGCGGACCTTGGATTCGGGGACGATGAACGCGACCGCCGCGAGCATCACGGCTCCCGCTGCCGCGGAGATCCAGAAGATCGCGTGCCAGCCCAGGTGCGGATAGATCACGCCGGCCAGCGGAAGCCCCAGCGCGCTGCCCATGCCGAGCGTCGCACTCATGAGCGCCGTCGCTGCGGGCACTTTCTCGCGAGGCAGTTCGTCCCGCAGGATTCCGATGCCGACCGCGATGAGCGACGACGCGAAGCCCTGCATGCCGCGGCCGATGAGCACCGTGACGAAGGTGCCGCCGATCGCGGCGAGCAGCGAACCGCTGACCATCACCGACATCGAGACCATCATCATGCGCTTCTTACCGACCATGTCGGCCAGGCGCGAAACGATCGGGGTGGCCACCGCCGCACTCAGCAGCGTGATCGTGACCAGCCAGAACGCGTTGTCGGCACTGACGTCCAGGATGTGACGCAGGTCCGGCAGCAACGGCACGACCAGTGTCTGCTGCAGCGAGACGAGGGTGCCGCACAGGCACAGCACCGCGGTCATCAGAGCGCTGGAGCGACGCGGCGACGCCTTCTCCCCGGGGAGCGCGGTGACGAGGGATCGTGCGGCCAATGGATCATCTCCGGACATGCGAGCCGGACGCCGGGGCCGCGGGAAGCGGCTCCGGAACGACCGGGGTGAATGAGCGTTCACCTTGGAGTGAACACCCATTCACCCCGCGGTGGCAAATCGCCGTCCCGCCACGAGGGAGATGTGATCGAGCCCTCAGCGCCGGGCGAACTCGCCGGCGTCGGCCCATCGCCGTCGCTCGTCGGCGAACGCGATCGCCTGCTTCGCCCGGAACGTCTCGATCGAGGCCGCATTGTCCGCGAGGAACCGTTCGTGCTCGGCCAACGAGAAGCTGCCGTCGGCGATCTCGATCCCACCGGATCCCCGGCCGGCCGCCAGATCGGCCCGCAGATCGAGCAGTTCGTCGGGTTCGACCGGGTACCACGAGATCCGGTCGAAGAAGCGCAGCAGCCACGGCGTCCCGTCCTCGAACGGCCCGGACACCTGCGGATGCCGGTGATTCCACACCTGCGTGGTGCGGCCGACGAACTGGTAGCCGCCCGGGCCCTCCATCCCGTAGATGCACAGGTAGGCGCCGCCGATGCCCACCGCGTTCTCCGGCGTCCAGGTCCGCGCCGGGTTGTACTTGGTCGTGACCAGCCGGTGCCGCGGATCGAGCGGTGTGGCGACCGGCGCCCCCAGGTACACGTCGCCGAGGCCGAGGACCAGGTAGTCGGCGCCGAAGACGGTGTCGAACACGTCGTTCACCGAGTCGAGGCCGTTCATGCGTCGGATGAACTCGATGTTCCACGGACACCAGGGCGCATCCGCGCGCACACCGTGCATGTACCGCGCGATCGCCTCGCGGGTCGCGGGGTCGTCCCACGACAGCGGCATCCGGACGGTGCGGCTCGGGACCACCAGCTCGTTGGCGGCGGGGATCTGCTCCTCGGCCTCCGCCAGCAGGCCGAGGAGCGAGGTAACCGGCAGCACGTCCGGATCGACCCGCACCTGCAGCGACCGGATCCCCGGCGTCAGGTCGAGCAGGCCCGCCGGTCGCTCGGCCTCGAGCCGCCGGTGCAGCGCGTGCACCCGCGCCCGCAGCGCCAGGTCGAGCGCCAGGTCGCCGTACTCGACGAGGACGTTGTCGTCTCCCGAACGGCGGTAGGTGACCGCGGTGTCGCCATCGCGGCGGGCGAGCACACCGTCGTCGCCGTCTCCTCCGGTGGAGAGCACCGCGGGCATGCCGGCCCGGCGGCCGAGCCCGAGGTCCCGCCGCGACGCGGCCCGGTCGGCGCGGACCGGGACGAAGCGCACGGTGTTGCCGGGCGCGAGCTGGCCGAGCTTCCAGCGGTCGGCGGCGACCACCGTGACCGGGCAGACGAAGCCGCCGAGGCTGGGCCCGTCGGGGCCGAGCAGGATCGGGGTGTCGCCCGTGAAGTCCAGAGCACCGATCGAGTACGCGTTGTCGTGGATGTTCGACGGATGCAGCCCGGCCTCGCCGCCGGCGGGCCGAGCCCAGTCGGGCTGCGGGCCGATCAGCCGTACCCCGGTGCGGTCGGAGTTGAAGTGCACCTCGTAGTCGGTGCGGTACAGCGTGTCGATGTCGGCGCGGGTGAAGAACTCCGGCGCGCCGTGCGGCCCCTCGGTCACGGCGATCTCCCACCTCTGTGACAGCGCCGGCACCGCATCGGCCGGGACCGCCGCCGGTGCCGACACCGGCGCATCGCCGAGGGCCAGGACGTCGCCCTCGCGCAACGTCCGACCGTCGAGCCCGCCGAAGCGCCCCAGTGTGAAGGTGGAAGCGCTACCGAAGAATTCGGGGACGTCGAGGCCACCGGCGATCAGGACGTAGACGCGCAGTCCCGGTCCGGACACGGCGCCGACGTCGAGCACTCCCCCGGCCGGCACGAGCACCGGCCGCCACTGCGGGACGCGCGCGCCGTCGACGGACACGGTGGTCGGCGCACCCGTGACGCACACGTGCGTGGGTTCGTCGAACCGCAGCGCCGGGCCGGCCATCACGGCCTCGAAACCCGCCGCGCCCTCAGCGTTTCCGAGCGCGACGTTGCCGAGACGGAACGACAGGTCGTCCATCGGGCCCGATGGCGGCACCCCGATCTGCCAGTACCCGGTCCGGCCCGGGTAGTCCTGGACCGTGGTGCCCATTCCGGGTCGCAGCACCGTGCACTTGGCAGTCATGGCCGCACCTCCTGCGGTCGAGTGACGATCATGCGGACGGCCGTGGGATCGAAGCCGTTGCAGGGGTTGTTGATCTGAGGGCAGTTCGAGACCAGCACCAGCGCGTCGACGTCGGCGCGCAGCGCCAGGCGCTTTCCCGGCGCGGACAGGCCGTCGACGATGCCGAGCGCGCCGTCCGGGTCGACGGGGACATTCATGAAGAAGTTGATGTTCGAGACCAGGTCACGTTTGCCCAGCCCCCAGCGGGCGCCCTCGATCAGGAAGTTCTCGACGCACGCGTGCTGGTGCTTGGTGTGGTGGCCGTAGCGCAGGGTGTTCGACTCCTGTGAGCAGGCGCCGCCGACCGTGTCGTGGTTGCCCACCTCGTCGGCGACGATCGTCATGAGCGGGCTTCCGTCGTCGTCACGCAGCACGCTGTCGGTGGTGAGGAACAGGTTGCGCCCGCCGACGACCGTGGCCGCCGCCGAGTAGCGCCGGGAGTGATCTCCGGCCGCGTAGATCAGGGTGTCGACCGCCTGGTTGCCGTGCAGGTCGACGATGGTGAGGACATCGCCCGCGGCGACGACCGCCGACCACGGTCCGCGCGGGGCGACGGTTTCGTCGAGGACGACCTCTCCCGGCACGAGGGCCAGGTCGGCGGCGGAGAGCAGGGTGGTCATCGTGCGTCCTTTCCATCGGAATCGGCGGCGCCGTGCAGCGCAGTCCAGGCGTCCTCGGTGTTGAGGACCGCACGCCGGTATTCGGGGTCGTCGTTCGGGAGTGCGGCGAGGTCGCTGGGAGCGGACCAGGCGAGGATCTCGACTGCGGTGGTGGCGAACTCCGGCGCGGGATCGAGGGGGTGCGCAGTGTTGGCGACCAGCACGATCACCGGCAGATGCAGCAGCAGGTCGACGTGCGCCCCGGCACCCGCCGTTCCGGTACCGGCGAGGGCGCCGTCCGGCCCGACGCGCACGCCGTGGAAGAACGACAGCGACGGCGGCAGATCCCGCGGAGCCAGATCGTGTTTGGCGGCGGCGACCGTGAACAGCTCGCGTCCGGCGGGCGACGCCGAATGCAGGGCGCCGGCACCGTACTTCGCCACGTTCGCCGCCACGCTCGTGGTGCCGCACAGCGCGTCGTGGTGTCCCGAGGTGTCGGCGACGACGGTGGCGAGGACGCGGCCGGCGTCGGAGAGCAGCGGATGCCCGGCACCGAGGTAGGCCTGCCACGGAACCTTGACGGTGTCGGCGACGTTGAGCCGCTCCCAGGGGGCGTCGGCGCGGAAGAGCAGGACGTGGGCGCATGCGTTGCCGTCGAGGTCCCGCAGCCGGATCCGGGTGCCTCGGGCGAGCACCCTGGACGCGTATCGGCCGCCGGGAACCGTCTCGGCCCACACGAGCCGATCCGCGCGGACCCCCTCCGGCGGGGTCGGCCAGGCCGAGGCGGGCAGGACCGGCATCGCGTCGGTGCTCGTCCCGGCCTGCGCACGGGCGTGCGCGCGGGCGGTGGCGGTGGTGGACGTGTCGTCGACGAGGTCGACGAGGTCGACGAGATCGGGTGTAATCACTTCAGGCTCCGATCGTGACGGGGTTGGGGACTCGGTCGCTGCGCGAGGTGCCCCGCGACGAGTAACAGGCGGCGCCGGCGAGTACCACGGCGAGTACCGCCAGCGGGGCGGCCCACTGCAGAATCGGGTACGCCCCTGTGGGGTTGAAGATCTCGGCGCGCGGCCAGGACAGGTTGACGACCATGAGGGCGCCGTAGGCGACGGCGGCGATGTTGACGGGAATCGCGAACACGCCCAGCGAGAACAGCTTTCGGCCGTCGGAGTCGACGTCGGGTCCGCCCAGCGGGCGCCCCGACAGGCGGCGCACGAGCATCGGCACCGTCACCATGAGGTACGCGAGGTAGATCAGGACGATGCACACGCTCGAGAGCGTCGCGAAGATCGCGGAGTTGCCGACGTTCACGGCCAGCACGGCGATGCACAGCAGTCCGATCAGCACGCTCGGGGCGATCGGAGTTCCCGTGCGGGGATTGACCTTCGCGAGCACGTCGCTGGCGGGCAGCTTGCCGTCGCGCGCCATTCCGAACATCAGCCGGGACGCGGCGGTCTGGATCGCGAGGGTGCACACGAACACCGCGATCGCGACGTCCACCAGCAGCAGCGTCCCCCACGGCGAACTCAGGATCGAGGTCAGCACGTACGGCAGGCCCTCGGTGGCCAGGCGCCCGTCGGTGAGGCTCGGGGCAGCCATCAGCGCGCCGACGATCATCAGGCCACCGCCGAGCGCCGACACGGACAGCGCGAGGCGGATCGTCCGCGGCGCGACCCGACGCGGATTGTGCGTCTCCTCGGCCAGCTCGCCCGCCGAGCCGAAGCCGACCATTACGTACGCGGCCATCAGGCCCGACACGATCCAGGCCCAGATGTATCCGGGCTGCGAGCCGGCGACACCGGTGTCGAAGACGACGTCCGGGCCTCGCTGAGCGTGGGTGAAGAACATTCCGATCACGGCGACGACCCCGACGATCTCGCACGTCACGCCGATACTGTTGATGCGCGACATCCAGTTCACGCCGATGCAGTTGATCGTGGTCGTGAGCACCAGGAGGATCGAGCCCAGCAGGACCGCGTTGGCAGCGCCGTCCGGCGAGGTGAGAGCGGGATCGTCGCCGATCAATTGGAAGCCGCTCCAGATCGACGGCAGCACCACCTGCAACGCGATCGCGGCGGCGGCCGCGGTAACGATCTGCGCGATGATCATGAACCAGCCCGCGAACCAGCCGGCGAGCGCGCCGCCGAGGCGCCGGGCCCACTGGTAGATCGCACCGGAGATCGGATAGCGCGCCGCCATCTCGGCGAAGCACAACGCGACCGTGAACTGGCCGAGGAACACCACGGGCCAGGTCCAGAAGAACGCCGGTCCGGCGAAGCCGAAGCCCAGCCCGAACAGCTGGAAGATCGTCGTGAGAATCGAGACGAACGAGAAGCCGGCCGCGAAGGACCCGAACTTCCCGAGGGAGCGGTGCAACTGCTGCTCGTAGCCGAACTCGGCCAGGTCGCCCCGGTCGCTCGACGCTGTCGTCACGGTGGCTGTCATGAACCCTCCTGCGAGAGACGGAAAGCGTCACCTCCCCGGAAATCCCGGGTACCGGTTTCTGTCACTCGACAGTTTTCGGGCCGGAACGACGCGCACGATGTCACGCAGGTTGCGATCGTGGGTCGCGACAGGCTATTTCCGTTGCCGACGCGTGTCCCCGGTTACGGACCGGTGTCCGGTCGCTCACAATCGCAGGTCAGGACCACGAAACGCTGTGCAGCACTTTCCTGTAAGGATGGAGCCATGACGACGACCGGCGCCGGACGGCCACGACTGAAGACGCGTACGCGGCCGGGCGCGACCGCGCGAGACGAGATCCTCGACGCCGCGGCCGAACTGTTCACGACGCGCGGATTCACCGGCACCTCGACGCGGATGATCGCCGACGCCGTCGGCATCCGGCAGGCGTCGATGTATCACCACTTCGCGACCAAGGACGACATCCTCGCCGCCCTGCTGCTCGACACCGTCACCGCTCCCCTGGCGTGCGCGGAGGCGCTGGAACGGGACTGCCGCGACCCCGTCGTCCGCCTCTACGCACTGACCCTGTTCGACGCCGCGCAACTCGCCGAGTCGCGCTGGAATCTCGGCGCCCTCTATCTGCTACCCGAGGTGACGACGGACCGCTTCGCCGAATTCCGCTCGCTCCGTATCGAACTCATGGCGCTGTACACCGAGTTCGCTCTCGAGGCGATCGCGGTGATCGGTGATCCGGATGTGGGACCCGAGGCTGCGTCGCTGCCGTTCCGGCTCGTGGAGGCGACGATCAATGCACGATCGGATGCCGCCGTCGACCGGTCCGACGCCCCGGCGCAGGCGCCGGCTCCCGACCTCGTGGCGGACTCGGTCCTGCGAGTGCTGGGCCGTTCCGGGCCGGCAACCGAGGTCAGAGCCGTCGCACGCGCGGAACTCGACCGGCTCACAGGGAGTTGTCCACAGCCCCGGCGGTGAGGACCGTCCACGGGTCGGCCGGTCGGTTACAGTGTGACCCGAGTCGAACGATGGGGGGTCATCATGGACGGGTTTTCTGCTGTGCCCGATGAGATTCGGGTGTACGGGGACGTCGCGGCGGGGGCCGCGACACACATCGCGACCGCGGGCGGGTTGGACCTCGCGGCGAACGTCGCGGCACTGACACCGGTTTTCGGCGCGATCGGCGCCGATTTCCTGGCTACCTTCGCGGCCACGCAGACCGCACACGCGCGGTCGGTCGCCGCTCTCGCGAACCATTACGCGGGCACCGGGGCGGTCGCCCACGCGATCGCCGACGCGTACGACGTGACCGACCACGCCACCGGACGCGTCCTGGGCGACGCCCGCAGCGCTCTGGGGGACGACGCATGACGACGACGCCCGAGCCGACCGCGGATCCGGCCCAGCCGACCGTGCTGGACCTGTTGCAGGCCTCACCCGTCGGACCGGTCCTGGACATGCCGGTTCCGCAGACGCCGATGGAGGCGCTCGCCGCGTCGCCGCTCGGTCCGGTGCTGAACACGCCGTTCACGGACATCGCCGCGGGGGCGCTGCCGCCGCTTCCCGCGCTTCCGCCACTTCCCGAACTGCCGCCGCTACCACCGTTGCCCGGTATCGATCAGTTGCTGCAGCCGGTGGCCGACCTCGCGAGCGCGTTCGGCACCGGATCGTTCGGCGGCTTCGATCCCACCGTGCTGTTGCGACAGTCGTCGTCGGTCGTCGACACGGCGCTGTCGATGGGCGCCTCCGGTCTGCGCGCCCTGGACGGCGCGTGGGAGGGACCGGCGGCGCTCGCCGCGCAGTCCCAGGGAGAGCAGGTCCGGATCACCGGCGAGCAGCTCAGCGAGCGCGGCAACGCGATCGCGTCCGTCACGCAGGACGCCGCCGCCACGGTCTCGCGCGGCAACGCCCAGCTCGTCGCGGTCGCCGAGTCGTTCGTGGCGACCGCTGTCGCCGCGGCGCCGGTGGCACTCACTCCCCCGGGCCAGACGATGCTCCTGGCCGCGGCGGCCGATCATCTGCAACGCGCGCTCTCGGTGGTCGCCGCGACCCGCGCCGAACTGGCCGGCCACCAGTCCGCGATGACTGCGCTGGGCGCCGAGATCCCGGTCCCCACACCTCCGGCGCCCGCGGCGGGCCTGCTGGCAGCGGGTGGGCAGTCACCCATCGCGATCGCGGGGTCGGTGCTCGAGTCCGTCGGCAGGACACTCGTCGAATCGTCCGGACAGCAAGGGGATTCGCTTCCGGCGCGGACCCATTCCGCGAGCGTCACGTCCGTTTCGGGGCGGGAGTTCGCGCCCACCGCATCCTCGTTCGGCGGAGGGGCCGGTGCATCCGGCGGCGCCGGCGGCGGGTTCGTGCCCGGCTTCGTCGCGGGCGGCGCTGGCGGTGTGGGGACCCTGGCCGGATCGGCGGGCCGTGGACCGTCGGCCGCGCAGCCCGCGGCGGTCGCCCCGCCGACCACCGCGAGCCCCGACACGGGCGTCCGCGCGTCATCCGGCAACCCCACGGCTCCCGGCTACGCGCCGACCGGAATGGGATCACAGCCGCGCGGCGCCTACGACGACACGGTGCACCGCAGTGGAACCGGCCTCCTGGCCACCGCCGCACCGAGCGACGAGGTCGTCGGCGAGCTGCCCATGGTCGCACCCGCCGTGATCGGCAGCGTCGAGTTCGACGAGCTCACCGGGTTCGACGAACTCGAAAGCGACGACCCGGCCGTGGGCTGACGTCCGGCGCGCTCGGTCCCCGTCGTCATCGGTCCCCGTCGTCAGACGAGGCCGAGCGCGCGGACGGCGTCGCGTTCCTGCGCGAGCTCGGCCACCGACAGGTCGATCCTCGCGCGGGAGAAATCGTCGATGTCGAGATTCGGCACGATCCGGAACTCACCATCGGCGCAGGTGACGGGGAACGAGCTGATCAGCCCCTCCGGAACGCCGTAGGAACCGTCGGAGCACACCGCCATCGACACCCAGTCGCCGTCGGACGTGCCGGCGGTCCAGTCGCGCACGTGGTCGATCGCCGCGCTCGCGGCGCTCGCCGCGGACGACGAACCGCGCGCCTCGATGATCGCGGATCCGCGCTGCTGGACTGTCGGGATGAAGGTGTCCTCGATCCACGTCCGGTCCGAGACCGCGTCCTCGGCGGGCTTGTTGCCGACGAAAGCGTGAGACAGGTCCGGGTACTGGGTTGCCGAGTGGTTACCCCACACCGTCATCCGCCGGATCGACGCGGCGGGCTCTCCGGTCCGGTGCGCCAACTGCGCGATGGCCCGATTGTGATCGAGCCGGGTCAGCGCGCTGAACCGGGTGCGCGGCACGCCGGGCGCGTTGTTCATCGCGATGAGCGCGTTGGTGTTCGCGGGGTTGCCCACGACGAGGACCTTGACGTCGTCGGCGGCCGCGGCCTCGATGGCCCGCCCCTGCGTGGTGAAGATCGCGCCGTTGGCGGCGAGCAGGTCGCCCCGCTCCATGCCCTGCGTGCGGGGCCGGGCGCCCACCAGCATCGCGACGCTCGCGCCGTCGAATCCGATCGTCGGATCGTCGGTGATCTCCACGTCGCTCAGCAGCGGGAACGCGCCGTCCTCGAGTTCCATCGCGACGCCCTCCGCGGCGCGGACGGCCGCCGGGATCTCGAGCAAGCGCAGCCGGACGGGGGCGTCGGGGCCGAGCATGTCACCCGCGGCGATCCGGAACAGCAGACCGTAGGCGATCTGGCCGGATGCACCGGTGACGGTGACCGTGACGGGCGCCTGGTCGGCAGGTGCAGTGTGCATACCGCCTCCTCGAATCGAAGTCGTAGCCTCCACCGTAGGCATGAATTCGACCGCAGGAGAATGGGATCGGTCACATACCACGACCATCTCGGATCGTGCAGTCCGTCACACCTGGACGAGCTTCGCCAGATCGCTGCGGTGACTGAGCGCCAGCTTCTCGCATGCGCGATAGATGTGGCCCTCGACGGTGCGCACCGACAGCACCAAGCGACGGGCGATGTCCTTGTTCGACAGTCCCCGGCCCACCAGCACCGCGACCTCGCGTTCGCGGTCGGTCAGCGGAAGCGGGCGGGCGGCCTTCGCCAGCGCCGGCGTGGTGGCCCCGTCGCAGCGCGACGCAAGCCAGTGCGCCTTGGCCGCGGACGTCAGCTCGCCGCGCCGATCGCTGGACCGCGAGTAGGCCGTCGCCGCCTGCGCGTAGGTGTCGGCGGCCGCCAGCAGCGTCCCGCTGCGTTCGAACTCGGCCGCGAGCGCATCGAGCGACGGGCCGTCGGCCTTCGCGAGCGCCTGGGCCCGCGCCGCCGCGACCCGGGCGAACGGACCGTCCACGACAGCGGCGAGTTGGTCGAGCCGGCTCACGGTCGAGTAGTCGCCGAACGTCGTCGCGACGTCGAGCGCGATCGCCTCGACGGCGTACTGTCCCGACTGTGCCGCGAGCTCTGCGGCACGCCGGGCCGCGTGCACGGCCGCCGACACCTCCCCCGCCGAACCCGCCACCCAGGCCCGCGCGATGTCGATCAACGGGTCGAAGAACGCGAGTTCGGGGCCGGAGTTGCGTTCCGCGATCGCGAGCGCGGCCGCCGCGTCGGCGCCCCTGCCCTGCGCGGCCCGCACCTGGCACAGGCTCACGGCGGCCAGCAGCATCCACTCGGAGCGGGTCTCGCGGTCGAGCACCGCGAGCGCCTCGGTCAAGTGCTCGGCGGCGTCGTCCAGTCGTCCGCCGGTCAGTTCGACGACGCCGGACGCCACATCGGCCAGCGCCGCACTGTTCGGTTGACCTGCCGCCATCTCCCGGTAGCGCGCCGCCGTCGACTCCGCCACCGACAGCCGCCCGACGAGCGTCAGCGCGAGCACCTCGAAGTAGCCGATGTGGAAACGCAGCAGGCCGTCGCCGTGGGAGATCGCCTCCCACGCGGACGCCGCGAGCGCGCCCACCTCGAGGCCGCGCCCCGACACCGTCAGCGCGGCCACCCCGGCGAAGACACCGCTCGCACGGGCCCACGGGTGCGCTTCCGGCGCCGCCTCCACCTGCCGGGCCAGGGCAATTGCCGTCCCCAGGTCTCGGTCGTAGAGGTGCAGCACTGCGTCCAGGGCCACGACCGACACCGCCAGCATCGGGTCGGTGATCCGATCGCGTTCACGCCGGAAGAGAGTCACCGCTTCCTGGGGCCTGCCGGCCTCGAGATAGAGGCTCGCGACTCGGGTCAGCAACCATCGCGCGACGTCGTACTCGCACAGTTCGTCCGGATCGACGGCCGCGAAGACCTCCTCGGCCTCGTCGCCCTTGCCCTGCCACATCAGCGCGCGCCCGAGCGCGAACGACGCGTCGAAACCGCCTCCGCGGAGCACGGCGGCCCCGGCCAGGCGGGCACCGAGTTCCAGGCTCGCCATCGCGATCGCGTCCTCTGCGCCGCGCACCAGCAGTTCGGGGTCGGGTTCGACACCCGACTCCACGGCCAGCTCCGCGATCCGCATCGACGTGACGACGCCCGGGTCCGGCGATTCGCGCAGCACCTCCACCAGCCGCCGCTTGATCCGCTGCGCGGCGAGCACTCCCGCCCGGTCGCGGATCACCTCGCCGAACAGCGGATGGGCCAGCCGCACGACATGGGCGTTGCCGACGTTCCTCATGCGGACCAGATCCAGGCGCTCGGCCTCCTCGATCGACCGGCGGCTGACGAGTTCACTGAGTACCTCGAGCTCGAGCGGCTCGCAGAACGCCAGGTAGTCAACGACGTCGAGCGCGTCGCGCGGGGTGCGGGCGAACCGCGACTCGAGCAGCGACGCCAGCGCCGCGGACACTCCCGGCCGGCCCCGCAACTGCCAGACCCCGCCGGACCGGCGCAGCGTGCCGCCGTCGAGCGCGCCCTCCACGAGGTGTCGCAGGAACAGCGGGTTTCCCTCCGACGCATCCCAGATGGCGTCCGCACTGAACCGCTCGACCGGGGCACCGAGCACCTGGTGCAGTTCCTCGTCCATCTCCTCACGGGTGAACGGCTTCACCACGAACGGGGTGAGCAGACCGTCCTTCCACAGCGCCTCGATCGCCGACGGGACCGGGGCGCCGCTGCGGACGGTGACGACGAGTCGCACGTCCCGGCCCACGGCCAGTTGGTGCACGAGGCCCGCGGAGAACTCGTCGAGCAGATGCGCGTCGTCGACACCGACGATGGCGGCGCCGCCGTCCGGGGCCGCCCCGTCCTCGGCCAGCACGTCCCGGACCGCCCGGAGAGCGACCACCGGGTCACGCGATGTGGTTCGGGCCAGGTGCGGCGCGAACGCCCCGAGGGGAATGCTCTGGGTGGACTCGGTGCCGACGATCCAGCGAGCCTCGCCGGTCAGCGAACCCACGAGTTCTCGGGCCATCGTCGTCTTGCCGACACCCGCGGTACCGACCAGCACCACTCCGCACGACCTTCCGTCGCGGAGCAGTTCCTGCGCGCCCTCAAACGCAGCCCTGCGGTCCAGGACGGGCCAGAGACCGACCATGCTTCGAACGATAATCCTGTCGGCGGGCCCGGCGCATCGAACCGAGCAACCCGCAATCAGGGAGTTACTGCACGGTCGGTCCGGTTCGACCGCATTCGGCGCGGATCAGCTGGACAACCCCGCCACTTCCTCGTCGGTCAGGGTCGTCTGTGGCACCCGCCCCGCGTCGCGGACCAGGGCGACGGCGCGGTACAGCGGCCGTTCCTCGAGGCCCGCGCCGCGCGCCTCCGCCCGCAACTGGTCGATCAGCAGCGACGCCGCCCCGGCCGCGGGGGCCACCTCGCTCGCCGACAGCGCGTCGGCGAGCTTGCGCAGGCCGAGCACGTCGAGTTCCCGGCCGCCGTCGGCGGTGTAGAGCGCGAGCGGGACGGTGCGGACGACCCGCCCGTCACCGATCCGGACAGCGACCTGGCTGATCCGGGCGGCGCGCACCACGAACTCGACGCTCACCGCCTGCGCGACGTCGACCCGCTTCTCGATCAGCCCGTTGGAGGCGTGGATCGTCGTCCCGGCCAGCCAGATTCGACGCCGCGTGGCCAGCAGTGCCGACACCGCGGTGGGCAACGCGATCACCGCTGCGACCACGAGCGCGACCAGTGGCGCTGCGAAGAACGCCACCACGGCGCCCACCACGATCCCGATGAGGACTGCGATGAGCGCGACCCTGCGCATGCGTGGTGCGAGCATCGCCGCCGGGATCAGGTCGAGGGAGAACTCCTCCCCCGCCCGCCCGTCAGGCGTCGGCAAGAATCGAACCGATCTGCGCGACAACACCTTCCATCGACACCGACGTCTGCTCGCCGTTGCTGAGGTCCTTGACCGCGACGGTGCCGGCCGCAAGGTCCTCGTCGCCGAGGACCAGCGCCAGGCGGGCGCCGGAACGGTCCGCCGCCTTCATCGAGCCCTTGACGCCGCGGTCGCCGTACACCATGTCGACGCGGATACCCGCGGCACGCAGCCCGTGGGCGATCTTCACCATCTCGGACTTCGCGGCCGAGCCCAACGGCACCCCGAAGACCTCGCACCGGGCCGGACTGCCGGCGGACTTCCCCTCGGCCGCGAGCGCGAGGATCGTCCGATCGACACCCAGGCCGAAGCCGATGCCCGACAGCGGCTGCCCACCCAGCTGCGCCATCAAACCGTCGTAGCGTCCGCCGCCGCCGATGCCGGACTGGGCGCCCAGGCCGTCGTGGACGAACTCGAACGTCGTCTTGGTGTAGTAGTCGAGGCCGCGGACCATGCGCGGGTTGACGACGTACGGCACCCCGAGCGCGTCGAGATGCGCGAGGACCTGGTCGAAGTGCGCCTTGGCACTCTCCGACAGATGGTCGAGCATGAGCGGCGCGTCGGCCGTCATCTCCTTGACGTGCGGACGCTTGTCGTCGAGCACACGCAGCGGGTTGATCTCCGCGCGGCGACGGGTGTCCTCGTCCAGATCGAGCCCGAACAGGAACTCCTGCAGGCGCTCCCGGTACTGCGGACGGCAGGTGTCGTCGCCGAGCGAGGTGATCTCGAGGCGGAAACCGTCCAGTCCCAGGCCGCGGAAGCCCGCGTCGGCGATCGCGATCACCTCGGCGTCGAGTGCGGGGTCGTCGACGCCGATCGCCTCGACACCGACCTGCTGCAGCTGCCGGTAGCGGCCCGCCTGCGGCCGCTCGTAGCGGAAGAAGGGCCCGGCGTAGCTGAGCTTGACCGGAAGCTGTCCGCGGTCGAGACCGTGCTCGATCACCGCACGCATCACGCCGGCCGTGCCCTCGGGACGCAGCGTCACCGAACGGTCGCCGCGGTCGGCGAACGTGTACATCTCCTTCGAGACGACGTCGGTGGACTCCCCGACGCCGCGGGCGAACAGCCCGGTGTCCTCGAAGATCGGGAGCTCGATGTGTCCATAGCCCGCCAGCCGGGCGGCGCGGGTCAGTCCGTCGCGCACGGCGACGAACTCCGCGGACTGCGGCGGTACGTAGTCGGGAACGCCCTTGGGCGCCGAGAAGCTGCTGAGGCCTGACTTACTCACGGTGCTTACTTTTCCTTACTGGGAGGCGGTCAGTCCAACGAGGAACGGGTTGGCCGCGCGTTCCTGGCCGATCGAGCTCGAGCCCCCGTGCCCGGGCAGGATCGCGGTGGTGTCGTCGAGCACCAACAACTTCCGCGCGATCGACTGCAGCAACTGGTCGTGGTTGCCGCCGGGCAGGTCGCTGCGGCCGATCGAACCCTGGAACAGCGTGTCGCCGGTCAGCGCCACCTGGAGCGGACCGTCCTCGGTCTCGATCTCGGTGCGGAACACCACCGAACCCTGTGTGTGACCGGGCGTGTGGTCGACGACGAAGTCGATTCCGGCGACGGTCAACTCGTCACCGTCGGCGATCTCGATCACCTCGCCGGGTTCCCGGAACTCGACGCCCGCGATCATCTGGCTCATCGACGACCCGATACCGCGCGCCGGATCGGTGAGCATGTACCGGTCTTCCGGATGGATGTACGCCGGGATTCCGTAGTGCTCGCACACCGGATGCACCGACCACGTGTGGTCGAGGTGACCGTGCGTGAGCAGCACCGCCTTGGGGTCGAGTTCCGACTGCGCGAGAAACTGCATCAGCGGCTCGGCCGCGTCCTGGCCCGGATCGACGACGACACACTCCCCGGAGTCGTCGTGCGCGAGAATGTAACAGTTGGTCTGGAACATTCCGGCGGGGAATCCGGTGACGAGCACGGCGACAACTCCTAGAGTACGGGGCGGTTAACGGGGTCGAACGGGGTCCGGAGTGGATCAGTACAGCCTAGGCCGTCGCCCCGCCAGGATCCTCTCAGGTTGAGGTGGCAGACTCGCGCATGTCCCATGTGCGGTGACGGGCACCACGGGAGATTTCCGAACAAACCGAACGAGATGTACGGGAGGACGACTGCAGTGCCGAGCAATCAGCAGCGCCGTGAGGCTGCGAAACGAAAGCTGGAACGCCAGCTCGAACGGCGTGCCGAACGCGCACGGAAGCGCAAGCAGATGACGATCGCCGGGTCGATCGTCGGTGCCATCGTCGTGGTCGCGGTCGGCGCCGTCGTCGTCACGCTGTCCGGCAAGGACGACAACTCGACGGAGAACACCGCCGCGTCCGAGACGCCCAGCGCCGCTGCGATGCCCGCGGGACGCGCCGAGCCGCTGCCCGATCTCGTCAACTGCGCCTACACCCCGGCCGAGGCGGCCGCGAAGCCGAACACCCCGCCGCGCGCCGAGGGAATCCCGACGACGCCCGCGACGGTCAGTGCGAGCATGGAGACGACGCAGGGCCCCATCGGGCTGACGCTGAACAACGCCGAGTCCCCCTGCACCGTCAACAGTTTCGTCAGCCTCGCCCAGCAGGGCTACTTCGACGCCACCACCTGCCACCGCCTCACCACCAGCGATTCGCTGAAGGTGCTGCAGTGCGGTGACCCGACCGGCACCGGCACCGGCGGACCGGGCTACCAGTTCGCCAACGAGTTCCCCACCGATCAGTACGCGCCGGACGACCTCGCCGCACAGACGCCCGTCACCTACAAGCGCGGCACCATCGCGATGGCCAACGCCGGTGCGGGCACCAACGGCAGCCAGTTCTTCCTCGTCTACGGCGACTCGACGCTGCCGCCGCAGTACACGGTCTTCGGCACGATCGACGAGACCGGGCTCGCGACTGTCGACAAGATCGCCGCGGCGGGCGCCGAAGGCGGCGGCGCCGACGGCAAACCCGCCACTCCTGTCGACATCACGAGCGTGAGGTTGGATTGATGAAGCGCACGGCATTCGCGGCGGCCGGACTCGGCCTCGCCCTCCTCCTGACCGCCTGCGGTAGCGACGACGGCAACTCGTCCGACACCGCCGGCTCGACGAGTTCGTCGAGCATGTGGACCACCCCCGAGGCCCCGAAGATCGACCTGTCGCAGTACCCGGCGCTGCCCGCGCCGTCGGCACCGGCGGCACCGACCGTCGACTGCACGTACCCGGCGGCCGGCGCGGCCGCGAAGGACGTGCAGCCGCCGAACGGGACCGGTGTGTCCACGGCGGGCACCGTCGGCGTCGCATTGACCACCGGGCAGGGCCCGATCGGCATGACGCTCGACCGCGGCGAGGCGCCGTGCAGCGTCAACAGCATCGTCAGTCTCACCGAGCAGGGCTACTTCGACAACACGCCCTGCCACCGGATCTCCACTGCCCCCGGCCTCGGCATGCTCCAGTGCGGTGACCCCAGCGGTCGCGGAAACGGTGGACCCGGCTACCGGTATGCCAACGAGTACCCGACCAACCAGTTCGCGGCGAACGACCCGGCGCTGAACAACCCCGTCGTGTACCCGCGCGGCACCGTCGCGATGGCCAACGCCGGCGTCGATACCAACGGCAGCCAGTTCTTCCTGGTGTTCGAGGACTCGCTGCTCCAGCCGAACTACACCGTGGTCGGCACCATCTCTGACGAGGGCCTCGCGACCCTGGACAAGATCGCGGCGGCGGGCGTCGACGGCTCGACCGCCCCGAGCGACGGTGCACCGACCGACACGGTCACCATCGCGACCGCCAAGGTCGCCTGACCCCCCGACAGCTGAAGGGTCCCTTCGTGCGCGTGGAGCGCGCGAAGGGACCCTTCAACTTTGTGTCAGCTCCGTGTCCGAGGCTTCCTAGGCCGCCGAGGTGACCCGGTAGACGTCGTAGACGCCCTCGACGTTGCGGACCACGTTGAGCACGTGACCCAGGTGCTTCGGGTCGCCCATCTCGAACGTGAACTTGCTGACGGCGACCCGGTCACCGGACGTGGTGACCGAGGCCGACAGGATGTTGACCTTCTCGTCCGCGAGCGCCTTCGTGACGTCCGACAGCAGCCGGTGTCGGTCGAGCGCCTCGATCTGGATCGCGACGAGGAACAGCGACGTCGGCGACGGCGCCCACTCGACGTCGATGATCCGCTCCGACTGCTCGCGCAGCGACGTCGCGTTGGTGCAGTCCGTGCGGTGCACGCTGACAGCGCCGCCGCGGGTCACGAACCCCATGATCTCGTCGCCCGGGACCGGGGTGCAGCACTTGGCGAGCTTCGCGACGGTGCCCGGAGCACCCGGCACCAGCACACCGACGTCTCCGGACGTCCGGGACCGGGTCGGGATGGTCGACGGCGTCGACCGCTCCGCCAGTTCCTCCTCGACGGCGGTCTCGCCACCGAGGTGCGCCACGAGCCGTTGCACGACGTGCTGTGCGGACACGTTGTGCTCGCCCACCGCGGTGTACAGCGCCGAGACGTCCGTGTATCGCAGCTCGTGGGCCAACGCGGTCATCGCCTCGGCATTGAGCAAGCGCTGCAACGGAAGTCCGCCGCGGCGCACCTCACGGGCGATCGCGTCCTTGCCGGCCTCGAGTGCCTCCTCGCGGCGCTCCTTCGCGAACCACTGCCGGATCTTCGCCTTCGCGCGCGGCGACACCACGAACGTCTGCCAGTCGCGGCTCGGCCCGGCGTTGGGAGCCTTCGACGTGAAGACCTCGACGACCTCACCGTTCTCGAGCGTCCGCTCGAGCGCCACCAGCCGGCCGTTGACCCGGGCGCCGATACACCGGTGCCCCACCTCTGTGTGCACGGCGTACGCGAAGTCCACCGGGGTGGACCCCGCCGGCAGCGTCACAACGTCACCCTTGGGCGTGAAGACGAAGATCTCCTTGACGGCCAGGTCGTAGCGCAGCGACTCCAGGAACTCGCCCGGGTCCGCCGCCTCGCGCTGCCAGTCGAGCAACTGGCGCATCCACGCCATGTCGTCGACCTCGGCGATGTCGTTGGAGTGCCGGCCCTTGGTCTCCTTGTACCGCCAGTGCGCGGCGATGCCGAACTCCGCAGTGCGGTGCATGTCCCGTGTTCGGATCTGCACCTCGAGCGGCTTGCCCTCGGGGCCGATCACCGTCGTGTGCAACGACTGGTACACGCCGTACCGCGGCTGCGCGATGTAGTCCTTGAACCGGCCCGCCATCGGCTGCCACAGCGAGTGCACCACGCCGACGGCGGCATAGCAGTCCCGGATCTCGTCGCACAGGATCCGGACACCGACCAGGTCGTGGATGTCGTCGAAGTCGCGGCCCTTGACGATCATCTTCTGATAGATCGACCAGTAGTGCTTGGGCCGGCCCTCGACCACCGCGTTGATCCGCGACGCCGACAGCGTCGCGTTGATCTCCGCCCGCACCTTCGCCAGGTACGTGTCGCGCGACGGCGCCCGGTCGGCGACCAGACGCACGATCTCCTCGTACTTCTTCGGATGCAGAATCGCGAACGCGAGGTCCTCGAGCTCCCACTTCACCGTCGCCATGCCGAGGCGATGTGCCAGCGGCGCAATCACTTCCAACGTCTCGCGGGCCTTGCGGGCCTGCTTCTCCGGCGGGAGGAAGCGCATCGTGCGCATGTTGTGCAGACGATCGGCGACCTTGATCACCAGCACACGGGGGTCGCGCGCCATCGCGATGATCATCTTGCGGATGGTCTCGCCCTCGGCCGCCGAACCGAGCACGACCTTGTCCAGCTTGGTGACGCCGTCGACGAGGTGCGCCACCTCGTCGCCGAACTCCGCCGTCAGCTCCTCGAGCGAGTACCCGGTGTCCTCGACCGTGTCGTGCAGCAACGCCGCCACCAGGGTGGTGGTGTCCATCCCCAACTCGGCGAGGATGTTGGCCACCGCCAGCGGGTGCGTGATGTACGGATCGCCGGACTTGCGGAACTGCGTCGCATGCCGCTGCTCGGCGACGTCGTACGCGCGCTGCAGCAGCGAGAAATCGGCCTTGGGATACAACTCGCGGTGGACCGCGACGAGCGGCTCGAGCACGGGCCGGATCGGCGCGTTGCGCTGCCCGGTGATGCGGCGAGCCAACCGCGCCCGCACGCGCCGCGACGCCGACGTCGGCACCGGCGCGCTCTTCTCGGCGGGGGTCGCCCCGTCGGTATTCGTGGCATCAGTGTTCTGGGAACGATCAAGATGCTGGGTCATGCCGTCACCTCCTGCCACCGCGCTGTCACGGCCACTCGGAACCTGGCGGCACTGCTACACCACCAGGCACAACTGTAGTCCTCAGACTCTGACCAGCGACGTCAGCGGGTACCGGTCGAACCGCCCCCGCCCGCCCAACTCCTCGATCTCGAGGACCACGGCCACACCGATCACCTCGGCGCCCGCCCGTGCCAGCAGCTCCGCGGCCGCGAGCAGCGTGCCGCCGGTGGCCAGGACGTCGTCGATCACGAACACACGACGCCCCTTCAGATCGGGCGCGTCGCACGGGATCTCCAACGTCGCCGCGCCGTACTCGAGCGAGTAGCTCTCGGAGTGCACCGGAGGCGGTAGCTTGCCGGCCTTGCGGACCGCCAGGACACCACACCCCAGTTCCATCGCGACGCCGCCACCGAGCAGGAAGCCGCGGGCGTCGACGCCCGCAACCAGATCCGCACCGGCGCCGGCCACCGCGAGGCCCTCGATGACCGACCGGTACCCCGGGCCGTCCGCGAACACCGGCGTGAGGTCCGCGAAGCGGACACCGGCGGTCGGGAAGTCGTCGCACCAGCGGGTCAGACGGGTGACCGCGTCACCCGCACGCTCGAGCGCCGAGGCGAGTTCCGGGGACGTGGCTTCGGGTGCATCCATCTGAGAAATCACCTGAGAAGTATCCACCTGTCCATGTTCCACCCCGAACCGGACCTCGTCGGATTGGGCACCACCGCATGCATGCCCTTCGAGTGGGCGATCGTGCGCGGCTGATCGAACAGCGGGATCGTCGGCATCTCGTTCCACAGGATCGCCTCGGCCTCGCCGAGCAGCGACATGCGGGCGGCGAGCGACGCGTCGACCGCGAGCTGGTCGACGACCTGGTCGAACCGGCGGTTCGAGAAGGAACCGAAGTTGTCGCCGTTGCCGGTCCGCAGCGCGAACGCCGGGTCGTCGACCGAGTCCGTCCCCGCGGCACCGGCCGCGGACGCCGTGCCGGCCAGCACCGCGTCGACCTCACCGCCGCGCAGCGCCGTCGGAGAGAAGTCGGGCGAGCCCGCGTCCTCGACGATGACGCCCGCCCCGGCACAGGATTCCGCGATGATCCCGACGGTGCGCGCGCGCCGCTCGTCCGGACCGAGATACCCGATGCGGACCGTCAGCTGCTGCTGTCCGGCCGCCTCGCGCGCCTCGATGGCCCCCGGCACATCGGGATCGGTGTACATGCCGCCCTCGGCGGCCACCGCCGACGGATAGAACAACGTGTCCGGCCCGGTGATCCGGGAGTCGATGACACCCGATCCGATCCCGTCGGCGCGGTCGAACCCCGGGTGACCGAGTTCGTCGTACAGGCGCTGCCGCGGCAGGCACAGCGCGAAAGCCCGACGGGCGTCGGCCGACCCGAACACGCCCCGCGTGGCGAGCACGAGTTGCTCCACACTGCGCGACGGCTCGTGCGCGACATCGAATCCGCCGTCCGGATCGAGACCGGGCACCGAACCCGCACCGACGTCGACGACCTCGATGTCACCGGCGTCCATACCCGATTGCACGTCCGTACCCTTGGGCCACACCACGATCCGTGAGGTCTGCGGCTTGACGCCCCACCAGCGCTCGTTCTCGACGAGCACCAGACCGCCGTCGCTCGTGTACGACTCGATCCGGTACGGACCCGACGAGGGGAATTTCGCCAGTTCGAGGTCCCCCGGCTCGAGGCGCCAACCGGTGTTCCAGAAATCGGCGATCCGCCCGACCGCGTCCGCATCGCCCGAACGGATCGCGCCGACCAGGTCCGGCACACCGGCGGCCTGCGCGGCCACGTGCGCCGGCATCAGTTCGGTGGCACCGAACAGCGACCGCCAGCCGAGATAGCCGCGGCCGGGCGAGAAGACGACGGTGACGTCCTTGGCGCCGGGCTGGCAGTCGACCCGTTCGATGTCGGCGTAGCCGGCGCGTGTGGCGGCGTCGAACATCGGCGCCGGGCCTCCGTCGCCGGGCCGCGTGAAGCGGCCGCTGCCGGCTGCCCACGCCAGGACGAAGTCGTCACACGCGATCGGCACCCCGTCCGAGTAGACCGACGACGGATTGAGCCGGTACTGCACGGTGAGCGTGTCGCCGGGCATCACGTTCGCGGTCCCGAAGTCGGTGTCCGCCACCGGCGCCCCCGCCGGGCCCGTGTAGCTCATACCGGTGAGGACCCGGCCGAGCGCCTGCAGGGCGCCGGTCGCCGAACCCTCGACGGTATTGCCGTTGTAGGTGGTGACCACGTTGTCGATCGCGTAGCCGAGCGAGGGCACCTGATCGGTCGGTTCGCTGCTGCACGCTGCGGTCGCGCCGACCGCGGCCGCGGCGGTCAGGGCGACGATCGACCTGACCGCGCGGCGGCGGAGCCGGCGGGGACTGTTGGCGTCCGGCATGTCAACGCCTCTTCTTGTTGCGCTTCCCGGTCGGTACCGCACCGGGTCGCGGCGCCGAGGCTGCCGCCGAGGCCACGCGGGTCTCGGGCCGCGGCGAGCCGCCGCGCGTGTCGTTGGCAGCCCGCTTGGCGAGGACCTTCTTGGTGTGCGCGGCGACCGGCCCCCACCGTTCCTTGATCGACACCAGCATCGGCGTCGCGGTGAAGATCGACGAGTACGCGCCGACGATGATGCCCACCAACTGGACGAGCGCGAGGTCCTTGAGCGTGCCGATACCGAGCAGCCACACGGCCACGACCATGAGCGCGATCACCGGCAGGATCGAGATGACCGTGGTGTTGATCGACCGCATCAGGGTCTGGTTGACGGCCAGGTTCGCCTGCTCGGCGTACGTGCGCCGGTTCAGGTGCAGGATCCCTCGGGTGTTCTCCTCGACCTTGTCGAACACGACGACCGTGTCGTAGAGCGAGAAGCCGAGGATCGTGAGCAGACCGATCACCGTCGCGGGCGTGACCTCGAAGCCGATCAGCGAGTACACACCCGCGGTGACGACCATGTCGAAGAACAGCGAGACGATCGCCGCGATCGCCATGTCCCGTTCGAAGCGGATGCCGATGTAGATACTCACGATCACCAGGAACACCACGAGCGCGATGAGCGCCTTCTTGGTGATCTGGCCGCCCCAGGTCTCGCTGACGTCGGCGACGCTGATCGCATTCTTCGACGTGTTGCCGTTGCTGTCCTTCGGCTGGAACTCGTCGTACAGCGCGTTCTGCAGTTCGTTGACCTGTCCGGCGTCCAGGGCCTCCGAACGGATCTCGATGGACGAGCTCGATCCCGAGCCCACCGTCTGCACCGAGACCGGATCCTGGCCGAGGGTGTCGGAGTAGACCGTCTCGACCTGTTCCGTGGTGACACCCTCGGGGGTCGGGAACTGGATACGGGTGCCGCCCTCGAACTCGATGCCCAGCGTGAAGCCGCGCACGACGATGCTCAGCAGCGACAGCGCGACGATCGCGCCGGTGAGCAGGTAGTAGAACTTGCGGCGCCCGACGACCTCGAAGCCGCCCGTGCCGGTGTACAGGCGCTGCAGCCAACTGTGGTGCGGCAGCAGGGCCTTGCCGGTGTTCGCTTCGCTCGCCTCGGGGGAGGTCGCGGAGGTGTTCGACTCACTCATGTTCATGCCTCCTCGGAGGTCGAGGTCGACGCCGCGACCATCTTGCGCTCGCGAGCGACCTGCTGGACCGCACCGAGACCGTTCACGCTCGGCTTCGACCAGAAGCGGGACTTGGACGCCATGTACACCAGCGGCCACGTCACCAGGAACACCACGACCACGTCGAGGATCGTCGTGAGGCCCAGGGTGAACGCGAAGCCGCGCACCTGGCCCACGGCGAGGACGTAGAGGACCGCGGCCGCGATGAAGCTGACCGCGTTACCGGACAGGATCGTCCGGCGGGCGCGCGCCCAGCCACGCGGGACGGCGGACCGGAAACTGCGGCCCTCGCGCATCTCGTCCTTGATGCGTTCGAAGAACACGACGAACGAGTCCGCGGTCATACCGATACCGATGATCAGGCCCGCGATGCCGGCGAGATCGAGCGTGAACCCGATGTAGCGGCCGAGCAGGACCATCACGGCGTAGACCATGACGCCCGACAGGACCAGCGACAGCGCGGTCAACACACCCAGCATGCGGTAGTAGACCAGGCAGTAGAGGAGGACCAGCACGAGGCCCACCGCGCCCGCGATGAGGCCCGCCTCGAGCGACGCCAGACCCAGCGTCGCGGAGACCGTCTCGGCCTCGGACGCCTGGAACGACAGCGGCAGCGAGCCGTACTTGAGCGTGTTCGCCAGTTCCTGCGCCTGCGTCTGGTTGAACTGGCCGGTGATCGACGTCGAGCTACCGGCCGGGGTGGCGCCCTGCACGACGGGGGCGCTCACGACCTTCGAGTCGAGGGTGAACGCGGCCTGCTTGCCGATGTTCGCACCCGTGAACTGCGCCCACGTGGTGCTGCCGCTGGACTTGAAGCTCAGGCTGACCTCGTAGCGCGACTGCTGCGTGTTGTAGCCGGAGGTGGCGTCGGAGATCTCCTGGCCGTCGATGATGCTCGGCGCCAGCAGGTACACGGTGGTGCCGTCGGTCGAGCAGGCGACGAGCGGCAGGTTCGGGTCGTCGTTGCCCTGCAGCGGGTCGGGTGCCGAGCAGTCGAGCGTGGCCATCGCCTGCTGCTGGACCGCCGGATCCTCGCTCTGACGCGTTTCCTTCGCCTTCGCGATCTCGGCGGCGGCAGCCTCGGGCGAACCGGGCACCGGCTCTCCCGGCGCCGGCGCAGCCGGCGGGGCGGGCTCGGTCGTATCGGTGGGGCTCTGCGCCGGGAAGGGGCGCTCCTGCGCGTCCGGTGTCGCAGCGGGCTCCGTCGGAGCAGGAGCCGGAGTGGTCGGGGCCTGCGTCGCGGGCGCCGGCTGCGCGCCCGGAGCGGCGGCCGCCTGCGAACCGACGACCGGACGGATGTAGAGGCGGGCGGTCTGACCGAGCGAACGCGCCTGTGAGCTGTCGTCACCCGGGACCGTGATCACCAGGTTGTCGCCGTCGATCACGACCTCGGATCCGGAGACGCCGAGCCCGTTGACGCGCGTCTCGATGATCTGCTGCGCCTGACGGAGGCTGTCCTGGCTGGGAGTGCTGCCGTCAGGTGTCCGCGCGGTGAGGGTGACGCGTGTACCGCCCTGCAGGTCGATCCCGAGCTCGGGCGTCGGGGACTTGTCTCCGGTGAAGAAGACCAGGGCATACAGCGCCGCGACGAGCGCCGTGAAAACGGCGAGCGCGCGCACTGGGTGCACCGATCCTGTCGAAGGTGCCACGGTCTGTCTGTCTCCTCGGTACGTGCGGTTCAGGTGATGACGCAAAGCAAGGACAAGCGAGCCACTCGACGAGTCGAGCGCGAACACGCCCCCGCCGACAGGAGAATCCTGCCGACGAGGGCGGCTACCGCACTATTCGCCGTTCAGGCGACGCTGCGTCTCGTCCGGGGTCTCGTCGTCGTGGTCGACGGCCTCGGTCTCCGCGGGCTCGTCGTCGACGAGGTGCTCGCGGACGACCATCCGCGACCACGTGGTGACGACGCCGGGAGCGATCTCCAGGTCGACCGTTCCCTCGTCCAGCCCGGCCACCGTCGCGTGCAGGCCGGCAGTGGTCATGACACGGTCGCCGATCTTCAGGGATTCCTGAAGATCGGACGTCTTCTGCATCTCCTTCTTCTGGCGCCTGATGCCGAGAAACATCGGCACGAGCAGAGCAAGAATCAGAAGCGGAAACAGCAATTCCATCGGGAAGTCAGTCCTCGGGTTTCGTCATGTAAGGCGTTACACACGGCGATGATCACGGAACCGGTCGGTGCCGCGCAGTGACCAGTGTGCCACTAGCGGGTCGATCGAAAGGGAAATCGTCACCGATGGCATTTCGCTCATATCGAACAACGCTGGTTGCCGAACGGCGAATCACCTCAGGATTCATCCCTCTCGGTGTCGTTCGGATCGAAGAGGCCGAGCTGCGGCTCACGGGCCCGCACCTCGATTCCGCCGACCGCGGCGTCCGGGGGCGGAGTGAGCCCGAGTTGCGCCCATGCGGCCGCCGTCGCGACGCGACCACGGGGTGTCCGGGCGATCATGCCCGCGCGCACCAGGAACGGCTCGCACACCTCCTCGACGGTCGACGGCTCCTCCCCCACCGCGACGGCGAGGGTCGACACTCCCACCGGCCCACCACCGAAGCTCCGGACCAGTGCGCCCAGCACGGCTCGGTCCAACCGGTCCAGGCCGAGCGGATCCACGTCGTACACCGCGAGGGCAGCCTGCGCGATCTCGCGAGTGATGATGCCGTCGGCGCGGACCTCTGCGTAGTCGCGGACCCGGCGCAGCAGCCGGTTCGCGATTCGCGGCGTGCCCCGCGAGCGCCCGGCGATCTCCGCGCTCGCATCCTCGCCGAGTTCGATGCCGAGGATGCCCGCCGAGCGGAGCAGGATGAGCTGCAGTTCGTGCGGCTCGTAGAAATCCATGTGCGCGGTGAAGCCGAACCGGTCGCGGAGCGGCCCGGTGAGCGCACCCGACCGGGTGGTGGCTCCGACGAGCGTGAACGGCGCGACCTCGAGGGGAATCGACGTGGCACCCGGCCCCTTGCCCACGACGACGTCGACGCGGAAGTCCTCCATCGCGAGGTACAGCATCTCCTCGGCGGGGCGGGCCATGCGGTGGATCTCGTCGATGAACAGCACATCGCCCTCGACGAGATTGCTGAGCATCGCCGCCAGGTCGCCCGCGCGTTCGAGAGCCGGCCCCGACGTGAGGCGCAGGGACGTACCGAGTTCCGTGGCGATGATCATCGCCATGCTCGTCTTACCCAGGCCGGGAGGCCCGGACAGCAGCACGTGGTCGGGCGTCCCACCACGCATCTTCGCGCCGGTGAGCACCAACTGCAGCTGTTCGCGAACCCGCGGCTGGCCGATGAAGTCGCTCAGGCTCTTGGGCCGCAGGCTCGCCTCGATCTCGCCGTCCGCGGAGACGAAGTTCGCGGTGACGGCCGACTCGTCCTCCGGCTCGCCGCCACCGTCCATGCCGTCGCCGAAGATCATCGCGTCTTGCCGAGCAGTGCGAGCGCCGAGCGCAGCACCGCGGACGTCGGAGCCTCGGGATCCGCGGCCACGACGGTATCGGTGGCCTTCTCGGCGTGATCGAGTCGGAAGCCGAGCCCGGTCAGCGCCTCGACCACCTGGTCACGGACGACACTCGCCGACGTGGCGGCACCCGCGCCCGGCAGCTCGCCCGTGACCGCGACGGCCTCGACCTTGTCGCGGAGCTCGACGACCATGCGTTCGGCGCCGCGCTTGCCGATGCCCGGCACGCGGGTCAGTGCGGTGACATTGCCCTCGGCAAGCGCCTTCCGGAGCGCCTCGGGTTCGAGCACCGCGAGTATCGCCATCGCCAGACGCGGTCCCACCCCGGACACCGTCTGCAGCAGACCGAACAGGTCGCGCGACTCGGCATCGGCAAAGCCGTACAGCGTCATCGAGTCCTCGCGGACGATCATCGCGGTCAACAGACGTGACTCGTCGCCTCGCCGCAGCGTCGCGAGCGTGGCGGGTGTCGCATTGACGCGGTACCCGACACCCGCGGCCTCGAGCACCGCGTGGTCCAGTCCGACCTCGAGTACTTCCCCTCGAACCGAAGCGATCACCGTGTCCCTGCCTTTCCGGCCGCAATTTCCTTCAGCCGTGCCTCGTACCGCCGCTTCTGCTCGGCCGCCGCCGCCTCGGCCGCCGCCATCCGATCGAGCATCGGCGCGCGCCAACAATGGCAGATCGCAAGTGCGAGCGCGTCGGCCGCATCGGCCGGCTTCGGTGCGGTGTCGAGCCCGAGGATGCGGGTGACCATCGCGGTGACCTGCTTCTTGTCCGCGGTGCCGCTGCCGGTCACCGCGGCCTTCACCTGGCTCGGCGTGTGAAAACACACAGGGATACCGCGCCTCGCCGCGGCGAGCGCGACGACGCCGCCCGCCTGCGCGGTTCCCATCGCGGTCCGCACGTTGTGCTGCGCGAACACCCGCTCGACGGCGACGACGCCGGGGCGGAACCGTTCGAGCCACTCGTCCGCGGCGTCGGAGATCCGCAGCAGTCGCGATGCGAGTTCCATGTCGGGCGGGGTCCGCACGACGTCGACCGCCACCGGTATCACCTCCCGGCCGCGGCCGGCATCCACGACGCCGAATCCGCACCGCGTCAGGCCGGGGTCGACACCCAGAACGCGCACGCGCCCACCTCTCGCACTACTTTCCGAACAGTTGTTCGAGCATAGCGGGAGGTGGGCGCGTGACGATGCACCAACACGCAGTCGGCGCTGCGGGCGACTAGGCGTCGAGTTCGGCGAGCACCTCGTCGGAGACGTCGACGTTGGTGTAGACGTTCTGGACGTCGTCGGAGTCCTCGAGGGCGTCGACGAGCTTGAACACCTTGCGGGCACCCTCGGCGTCGACCGGAACCTCGACGGACGCACGGAAGTCCGGATCGGCGGACTCGTAGTCGACACCGGCGTCGACGAGCGCGGTACGGACCGGGATCAGGTCGCCGGCCTCGCACACGATCTCGAAGCTGTCCCCGAGATCGTTGATCTCCTCGGCGCCCGCCTCGAGCACGATCTCCAAGAGGTCGTCCTCGGTGCGACCGTTCTTCTCGAGCACCACGACGCCCTTGCGGGTGAACAGGTACGAGACCGACCCGGGGTCGGCCATGTTGCCGCCGTTGCGGGTCATCGCGGTGCGAACCTCGCCGGCAGCACGGTTGCGGTTGTCCGTGAGGCATTCGATGAGTACGGCGACACCGTTGGGGCCGTAACCCTCGTACATGATGGTCTGCCAGTCGGCGCCGCCGGCTTCCTCACCACCACCGCGCTTGCGGGCGCGCTCGATGTTGTCGTTGGGGACCGAGCTCTTCTTGGCCTTCTGGATGGCGTCGTACAGGGTGGGATTACCCGACGGATCGCCGCCACCCGTACGAGCTGCCACCTCGATGTTCTTGATCAGCTTCGCGAACATCTTGCCGCGCTTGGCGTCGATCACGGCCTTCTTGTGCTTGGTGGTGGCCCATTTGGAGTGGCCGCTCATTCGTGGGTGCCCCTTCCTGCAGTGCACCGTGGCAGATACGACAAAGCCACGGCAATTCCACTGCACGCTTGTCGGAGGTTCGATGCTACCTGCACACCCGTCCGTACCGGACACACCGCCTCTTCCCGAAGGTTACGATCCGGTAGATGTTGCCGACGTTCCGAGGACAGCGGGTCGTCCGCAATGGACTCTTCCAGAGACATCTACGATGTGACATCGAGAACGACGGACGGCGTCTCTCGCGCGGGGGCGCGGACATACAGGTGCCGGGATCGTGGGGGAAAGGCGAACGAATGCGCATTCACAGACCGGGATTCACCCACCGTCTGAAGAAGCGACTGATCGGAATCACCGCAGCGGCTCTACTGCTGCCCGCACTGACGGCGGTGTCGGGGACGACCACCGCGAACGCCGCCCCGTGGGGTGGCTACGAGGAAGCATGGGTCAACTCGTCGATGGGCCCGATCAAGGTCCAGATCCAGTGGGCGGCGCGCGGCGGCAACGCCGCGCTCTATCTGCTCGACGGCATGCGGGCGCGCGACGATCGCAACGCGTGGTCGTTCGAGACCAACGCGCTCGAGCAGTTCGCCGTCGACAACGTCACGCTCGTGATGCCGGTCGGCGGCCAGTCCAGCTTCTATACGGACTGGTACGCGCCGAGCAACTTCAACGGGCAGAAGGTCACCTACAAGTGGGAGACGTTCCTGACCCAGGAACTTCCCGCCTACCTGGAGACCCGTGGCGTCTCGCGCACCAACAACGCGGTGACGGGCCTGTCGATGGGTGGGTCCGCCGCACTCACGCTTGCCGCGTATCACCGCGACCAGTTCAAGTTCGCGGGCTCCTACTCGGGCTATCTCAACCTGTCGGCGCCCGGCATGCGCGAGATGATCCGCATCGCGATGCTCGACTCCGGTGGGTACAACTCCGACGCGATGTGGGGCCCGCCCTGGGACAGCCGCTGGATGCGCAACGACCCGTTCGTGTTCGCCCCGATGCTGAAGGGGCTGTCGATGTACATCTCGTCGGGCAACGGCTTGCCGGGCGAGTACGACGCACCGGGCGCGCTGCTGGGGTCGCTCGGCTCGTCCGACCTGCGCGGATCGCTCGGCTCGTCGGGTTCGGTGACGTCGTTCAACACATCCAACGCGATGGGCCTCGAGTCGCTGGCGCTGATGAACACCCGCGCCTTCGAGGCGCGGCTGAACAGCCTCGGGATCCCTGCGACGTACGACTTCACGTCCGACGGCACTCACGCGTGGGGTTACTGGTCCGCAGAGCTGTGGAAGTCGCGTCCTCAGATCCTCGACGCTCTCAACGCGTGGTGACCACCGGACGGTGACCGGTGCGGGGCGTCAGTTCCCCCGCACCATGTCCACGAACAGCTGGTGGACTCGACCGTCGCCGGTGACCTCCGGATGGAACGAGGTTGCCAGGACAGGGCCCTGCCGCACGGCCACGATGTGGTCGGCGGCGGGGCCTTCCGGCACCCGGGCCAGTACGTCGACCCCTGGTCCGACCCGCTCGACCCACGGCGCGCGGATGAACACCGCGCGCACCGGATCTCCGTCGATCCCGGTGAAGTCGAGGTCGGCCTCGAACGAGTCGACCTGACGACCGAACGCGTTGCGACGCACCGTGATGTCGAGCCCGTCGAGGTGCTGCGCGTCCGGACGGGTGTCGAGGATCTCGCTCGCCAGCAGAATCATCCCGGCACACGAGCCGTAGGCGGGCATTCCGTCCTTCAGGCGGGCACGGAGCGGCTCGAGCAGTTCGAACACCGACAGCAGGCGGCTCATCGTGGTCGATTCGCCGCCCGGGATCACCAGACCGTCGACGGATTCGAGTTCGGACAGACGGCGAACGCCGATCGCACGGGCCCCACTGGATTCGAGTGCCGCGAGGTGTTCGCGGACATCGCCCTGAAGTGCGAGCACGCCGATCGTCGGTTGATTGGTCACGAGTGGAAGTCCTGCACTGTTCGACGCTTGTTGACTTCGGAAACGCTATCAGCCACCACTCCCGCAGTTCACATCCGCCGACGGTGCACGGATCGCGGTCAGTCGCGCCGCAGAAACCTCGTGAGCCCTTCCTGCACCACTGCGGCGACCAGATGGCCCTCGCGGTTGAAGATGCGTCCCTGAGTCAGCGCGCGCCCGAACCCCGCCGACGGTGAGGACTGGTCGTAGAGCAGCCAGTCGTCGGCCCGGAACGGGCGCATGAACCACAGCGCGTGGTCGAGTGACGCGCTCTGGATCGGGGTGTCGGGGTGGGTGGTACTCGCCGACGCCAGCAGTGTCATGTCACTCATGTAGGCGAGCGTGCAGATGTGGAAGACCGGATCGTCCGGAAGCTCCTCCCGGGAGCGGAACCAGACCTGCTGCTGCACCGGCACACCCCTCCGACGCTGAATCTGCTCGGCCGGCACGTACCGCAGATCCCAGTCGGCCCATTCCCGGAACTCCCACGACTTCTCCTCGGACGCGAGCGACGCGGCGTCGAGCAGATCCTCGGGAGCCGGAACGGGCGGCATCACGTCCTCGTGCTCGATGCCCTCGTCGAGGACGTGGAACGACGCCGACATCGTGAAGATCGCCTGACCGTCCTGCACGGCGGTGACGCGTCGGGTCGTGAACGATCTGCCGTCACGAATCCGGTCGACGAGGTACACGATCGGCATCACCGGATTGCCCGGGCGCAAGAAGTAGCCGTGCAGCGAATGCACGTGGAAGTGCTCGTCCACTGTCCGCACGGCGGACACGAGCGCCTGACCGGCGACCTGGCCCCCGAAGGTGCGCGGCAGCATCGTCTCCGTGGCGATCCCACGGAAGATGTCCCGCTCGAGCCGCTCGAGTTCCAGGATCTGCTCGATCTTCGCCATCTGGGCCCCTTCCGCCGAATCCGCTCAGGCTAGCAACGCACGAACGCGGTGGCGGCCACACCGGGCCGTCACCGCGTTCGTCGTGTCGGTTGTCTACCGGCCGAAGATCACCAGCCGCGCTCGGCGAGGCGGTGGGGCTGGGGGATGTCGTCGACGTTGATGCCGACCATGGCCTCGCCCAGGCCGCGGGAGACCTTGGCGAGCACGTCCGGGTCGTCGTGGAAGGTGGTGGCCTTGACGATCGCGGCGGCCCGCTCGGCGGGGTTGCCGGACTTGAAGATGCCCGAGCCGACGAACACGCCCTCGGCGCCGAGCTGCATCATCATCGCCGCATCGGCGGGGGTCGCGATGCCGCCGGCGGTGAACAGGGTGACGGGCAGCTTGCCGGCCTTGGCGACCTCGACGACGAGATCGTAGGGAGCCTGCAGTTCCTTGGCCGCGACGTACAGCTCGTCCTCGGGCAGCGAGGTCAGGCGGCGGATCTCCTGCCGGATCTTGCGCATGTGGGTGGTGGCGTTGGAGACGTCGCCGGTGCCGGCCTCGCCCTTGGATCGGATCATCGCCGCGCCCTCGTTGATGCGGCGCAGGGCCTCACCGAGGTTGGTGGCGCCACACACGAACGGGACGGTGAAGGCGAACTTGTCGATGTGGTTCTCGTAGTCGGCCGGGGTGAGGACCTCGGACTCGTCGACGTAGTCGACACCCAGCGACTGCAGGATCTGGGCCTCGACGAAGTGGCCGATGCGGGCCTTGGCCATGACCGGGATGGAGACGGCCTCGATGATGCCGTCGATCATGTCCGGATCCGACATGCGCGAGACGCCGCCCTGGGCGCGGATGTCGGCGGGCACACGCTCGAGCGCCATGACCGCGACAGCGCCGGCGTCCTCGGCGATCTTGGCCTGCTCGGCGGTGACCACGTCCATGATGACGCCGCCCTTGAGCATCTCGGCCATGCCCCGCTTGACGCGCGCCGTGCCGGTAGTGGGGGTGGTGTCGGGGGTGCTCACAGCAAACTCCTGGGTTCTCGCCGGCTTCGGGGAAATGTCTGACACGCCGGGACCAGCTCAGCCCAGCTCGAGCTCGCAGTGCCACAGCGCGTGGGCAATTCTATGACGACGCCCCGAGCCGCCCCATAGCCAGTGCCCGATACCTGGCCTGTTGTGGCGACGGTCATAGGTGTCCGCACCGATCGGAGACCGTCACGACGGCGCGTCAGCGGATGGCGCGCACCTCGGGTTCGTCGCGCCGGACGACCGCCAGATTGGCCTCGTCGAGCAGCTCGGGCAGGTCCTGCGGGTACACGGCCTCGCCGCCGCCCTGGATGGCCCGGATCTCGGCGGCGGTGCACCACCGGTGCTCGAGGATCGTGCGCTGCTCGAGTTCCGTGAAACCACCCCGATGCGGGACGAACTCCTCGGTACGGACGGCGAAGAACAGCTCCTCCGACCGGATCAGTTCGCCGGCGAACGGGAAGATCGCCACCCGGCGCCACAACGGCCCCCGCAGGGAGTCGGGCTCCACCGTCAGACCGGTCTCCTCGTGGATCTCACGGACAGCCGCGGCACGGAGGGTCTCCCCCGTCTCGACGGCGCCGCCGATCGTGAACCAGAACGACGTGTCGGGCTTGTCGGGGTCGTGACCTCGCACCAGCAGCACCCGGCCGCGATCGCCCAGCATCACGACACGCGCCGACGTGCGGACCTCGTCGAGTTGCAGACCGGACGGCTCCGTCCGCTCCGCGATCTCGAAGTAGGTCGGCAGCGGCGCCGTACCGCCCAGATGCAGCCAGCGGACGGGTCTGCGGGTCCGCAGCGCGAGAGTGTCGCGCACCGCGTCGTTGTGGAACCGCCGCGCGATCAGCACCCGCGCCTCGGCGTCGGCCAGTTCGGCCACCAGCTGCGGCGGCAACGCGTGGGCGTCGAGGGTCGCCAGCGCGCCCGAGAGCGCGTTCTCCGCCGACTCCCGCTGGAATCGTTCCGCGCGTTCCGCCTGACCGGCGAGCGTCGACAGGCGTCTGCTCTCGCCCGGTGCCGACGCCATCGCGGCCGCGATGGCCCGGACCACGACAGCCCGTCGGGCAAGAGCCGCGTCCAGCGCCTGCCACGACAGATCGGAACGCACGTGCAGGCGGTCGAGCCGGTTCGCCGTGCCGTACGCCCACGCCCCCACGACCGCGACGGCAGCCGCGATCAACGCGAGGATCAGGATGGTCATAGCCGAGAAGGTCACGAACGCACCTCTCGCACACCGGTCGATCCGACGGTCACCGTCTCGTACACCCGCAGGATCTGCTCGGCCACCACAGGCCAGTCGTACTCGCCGACGACGACACTCGCGACGTCGGTCAGAGACCGGCGCCGGTCGTCGTCACCGAGCACGGAATCGAGCGCGGCCGCGAGAGCCACCGAATCGCCGACCGGGACGAGCAGGCCCGCGGTGCCGTCGCGCAGAACGCGGCGGAACGCATCGAGTTCGCTTGCCACGACGGGAGTTCCGGCCGCCATCGCCTCGACGAGCACGATGCCGAAGCTCTCACCGCCGAGGTTGGGCGCGCAGTACACGTCGGCACTGCGCAGGGCCGACGCCTTCTCCGCGTCGCTCACCTGGCCGAGCAGGCGCAGATGTCCGGCATGGCGTCCGGCCTCCTTGCGCAGTTTCTCCTCGTCACCGCGCCCGACCACCAGGATCTCGAGGTCCGGGTACTTCTCGACCAGCGTGGGCAGTGCGCCGAGCAACACCGCCATGCCCTTGCGTGGCTCGTCGTAGCGACCGAGGAACAGCACCGTCGGTCCGGATCGTGGGTATCCGGGCAGCGGCGCGGCGTTCGCGAAGGCCGGCACGTCGACGCCGTTGGGGATCTCCACCGCGTCCGAGCCCAGGGACTCGACCTGCCACCGCCGGGCCAGCTCGGACACCGCGATCCGGCCACTGATCTTCTCGAGGTACGGCTGGAGAACACCCTGGAAGGTGCTGAGCACCAGCGACTTCGTGGTCGACGTGTGGAACGTCGCGACGATGGGCCCCTCAGCGATCTTCATCGCGAGCATCGACAGGCTCGGCGCGTTGGGTTCGTGGATGTGGAGCACGTCGAAGTCGTTGTCGGCGATCCACCGTCGCACCCGCGAGTACGAGACGGGCCCGAACGTCAGGCGTGCAACCGATCCGTTGTAGGGAATCGCGACCGCGCGGCCGGCAGAAACGACGAAGTCCGGCAGTTCCGTGCCCTCCGACGCCGGTGCCAGCACACTCACCTTGTGCCCACGCTCGATGAACACCTGGGCCAACTCGACGACGTGCGCCTGCACGCCGCCCGGCACGTCGAAGGAGTACGGGCAGACCATTCCGATCTTCATCGCGACTCCATGCGGGCGCGACGAGCCTCGGAGAGGTCGTCGAGCCAGAGCGGCTGGAGCATGTGCCAGTCCGCGGGGTGGGCAGCGATGTTCGCGGCGAAACGGTCGGCCAGCGACTGCGTGGCCCGGTCGAGCCCGACCGAGACGTCGATCGGCGGATCGATCGAGAATCCCCAACCACCGTCGGTGAACCAGCAGTGCACGGGCAGCAGGACCGCGCCGGTCTCGATCGCGAGCTTGGCCGGCCCTGCGGGCATGCGGGTCGGCTCTCCGAAGAAGGTGACCGGCACGCCTTTCGCGGCGAGATCCCGCTCGCCGAGCAGACACACGACCTTGTTCGCCTGCAGCCGGTGCGTCAGTTCGACGAACGGGGGTGCCTCACCACCGCTCAGCGGAAAGATCTCGAATCCGAGGCTCTCGCGATAGTCGACGAACCGGAGATACAGCGACTCGGGCTTCAGCCGCTCGGCGACGGTCGACAGGCCGCCCCACCTCTGCGTGCACCACACCCCGGCCATGTCCCAGTTGCCACTGTGCGGCAGCGCCAGGATGGCACCCTTGCCGGCTTCCATCGCCTGCTCGAGATACTCCTGGCCCTCGACACTCGAGTCGACGGCGGCCGCCGTCGCGGCCAGATCCATCGACGGCAGGCGGAAAGCCTCGCGCCAATACCGGGCGTAGGAGCGCAGAGAATCCCGGATCAGATCGTCCGGCACGTCCTCGGGAGCGACAGCCAGCACGCGGGCGAGGTTGCGCCGCAACTGCTGTGGGCCGCCCTTGCGGCGCGCCGCGAAATCGGCGCCCGCATCGAAGATCGAGACGGCCGCCCGTTCGGGCAGGGCCCGAACCACACGCCACCCCGTCGCGTAACCGAGGTCGGCGGCCCGCTCGGCGAGACTCACGTCGACGCCTCCCCTGCACCGGAGGTCTGCTCGTCGTTCTTCGGCGAAATCGGCAGGACGTCACGCGCGCCGGCGGAGTTGCGCACTGCGAGCACCCGCTGGAACACCGTGACGATGCTCGCCGCCGCGAGGACCCACATCGCGACGTAGACCGACCAGTGGAACCAGGCAATGTCGAAATGACCTGCGATACCGGTGAACCCGGCACCCACGAGGACGATGATCAACCGGTCCGGTCGCTCGATCAGGCCGCCGTCCGCGGACAACCCGCTCGCTTCGGCACGTGCCTTCGCGTACGAGATCACCTGGGAGCTCACGAGACAGATCAGCGTTGCGACCAGCAGGCTCTTGCTGCCCTCGTGGTAGACCGCCCACCACGCGAGCCCCGAGAAGATGGCACCGTCGGCGATCCGGTCGCACGTGGCGTCGAGCACTGCCCCGTAGCGTGTTCCGCCGCCGCGCGCGCGGGCCATGGCGCCGTCGAGCATGTCGAACATGACGAAGAACCAGATGAACATGGCTCCCCAGAACAAATGGCCGGAAGGGAACAGCGTCAATGCGCCCGCGATGCTGGCCACGGTGCCGATCACGGTCACCGCATCGGGTGTGAGACCCGTCTTCACCAACGCCTTGCCCATCGGTGCCGTCACCTTGGACACCGACGCACGCCCGAAGAAGCTCAGCATCCCTCTCCCCCCTCTCCCGACCTACCGCGGTGGCGCGCCCCAGCGGACCCCGTATCCGATCCTGCCATGCGATTTCCCCGCCGGCCCTTGGAGATCACGCGTCCCAGGCCCCCGCGAGCAGCGCCCGGGTCTCCCGGAGCAACTGCGGCATCACCTTCGCGCCGCCAAGGACGGTGATGAAGTTCGCATCGCCACCCCACCGGGGAACGATGTGCTGGTGCAGGTGTTCGGCGAGCGAACCGCCCGCCGCCGCACCGAGGTTGAGCCCGACGTTGAACCCGTCCGGATTCGACACCCGCTTGATCACCCGGATCGCCTGCTGCGTGAACGCCATCAACTCGGTGCTCTCCTCCGAGGTGAGGTCCTCGAGTGCCGCGACCCGGCGATACGGCACCACCATCAGGTGGCCCGGGTTGTACGGGTACAGGTTCAGAACCGCGTACACCGCCTCGCCCCGGGCGACAATCAGGCCTTCCTCGTCGCTCATCTTCGGGATCTCGCTGAAGGGCCCCTCGCTCGACTTCGACGCCTTGGGAGCCTCTGCGATGTACGACATCCGGTGCGGCGACCACAGTCGCTGCAGCCGGTCCGGATCACCCGGGCCGGTGTCGACGAGGGTGCCGTTGTCGGTGTTGCCGTCCGCCTGGTCGGTCACTGGGCACCGCCCACGAGTTCCGCTGTGGGCGAAGCATTCTCGCGACGACCGATCCACGCCGCGATCGTCTCGACCGCATCCGCGACCGGCACGCCGTTGACCTGGGTGCCGTCCCGGAAGCGGAAGCTCACCGCCCCCGCTTCGACGTCACGCTCGCCTGCGAGCAGCATGAACGGCACCTTCTGGGTGGTGTGGTTGCGGATCTTCTTCTGCATGCGGTCGTCGCTGACGTCGACCTCGGCGCGCACGCCGACGGCCTTGAGCTGCTTGACGACGTCGAACAGGTGGTCCTCGAACGCCTCGGCGACCGGGATGCCCACCACCTGGACGGGCGCCAGCCACGCCGGGAACGCTCCCGCGTAGTGCTCGGTGAGGACACCGAAGAAACGCTCGATCGAGCCGAACAGCGCGCGGTGGATCATGACCGGACGCTGCTTGGTGCCGTCACTGCCGGTGTACTCGAGGTCGAAACGCTCGGGCAGGTTGAAGTCGAGCTGGATGGTCGACATCTGCCAGCTGCGCCCCAGCGCATCCTGGACCTGCACCGAGATCTTGGGGCCGTAGAACGCGGCTCCGCCCGGGTCCGGCACCAGGTTCAGGCCCGACGCCTCGCCGACCTCGCGCAGCGTCTCGGTGGCTTCCTCCCACAGCGCGTCGTCACCCACGAACTTCTCGGGGTTCTTCGTCGACAGCTCGAGGTAGAAGTCGTCGAGACCGTAGTCCTTCAGCAGACCCAGGACGAACTTCAGCGTCGTGGTCAGCTCGTCGCGCATCTGCTCCTTGGTGCAGTAGATGTGCGCGTCGTCCTGCGTCATGCCGCGGACGCGGGTGAGTCCGTGCACGACGCCGGACTTCTCGTAGCGGTACACCGAGCCGAACTCGAACAGACGCAACGGCAGCTCCCGGTAGGAGCGACCCCGCGACCCGAACACGAGATTGTGCATCGGGCAGTTCATCGGCTTGAGGTAGTAGTCCTGGCCCGGCTTGCGGACCGTGCCGTCCTCGTTGAGCTCCTCGTCGATGTGCATCGCCGGGAACATGCCGTCCTTGTACCAGTCGAGGTGACCGGAGACCTCGTACAGATGCCCCTTGGTGATGTGGGGCGAGTAGACGAACTCGTAGCCCTCCTCGACGTGCCGCTTGCGCGAGTAGTTCTCCATCTCCTGACGGATGATGCCGCCCTTGGGATGGAACACCGGCAGGCCCGAGCCCAGTTCGTCTGGGAACGAGAACAGATCGAGTTCGGCACCGAGCTTGCGATGGTCGCGACGCTCGGCCTCGGCCAGCAACTCGAGGTGCTTGTCGAGCGCCTCGGTCGACTCCCACGCGGTGCCGTAGACGCGCTGCAGATCCTCACGGCTCTGATCGCCGCGCCAGTAGGCCGCCGAGCTGCGCGTGATCTTGAACGCCGGGATGAACTTCGTGGTCGGGATGTGCGGACCGCGGCACAGGTCCTTCCAGATCACCTCGCCCGTACGCGGGTTGAGGTTGTCGTAGATCGTCAGCTCGCCGCCGCCGACCTCCATGACCTCCGGGTCGTCGATGCCCGACTTGTCGTCGATGAGCTCGAGCTTGAACGGCTCGTTCGCGAGCTCCGCTCGGGCATCGTCGAGATCGTCGACGACGCGACGGGAGAACCGCTGTGCGTCCTTGACGATCTTCTTCATGCGCTTCTCGAGCTTCGCGAGGTCCTCCGGCGTGAAGGGACGCTCCACCTGGAAGTCGTAGTAGAAGCCGTCCTTGATCGGCGGGCCGATGCCGAGCTTGGCGTCCGGGAACTCCTGCTGGACGGCCTGCGCCAGGACGTGGGCGGCCGAGTGCCGGATCACGCTGCGGCCGTCCTCGGTGTCGGCGGCGACGGCCTCGACCTCGACGTCGACGTCCGGCGTCCACGACAGGTCCTTGAGGTTGCCCTCGGCATCACGGACGACGACGATCGTCTCGGGCCCCTTGACGGGGAGTCCGGCATCGCGAACCGCCGTGCCCGCAGTGGTCCCGGCTGGCACCTGGACACGTGCGGCTGGGGTGACGGATGCGGGCGTGGTCACGGCGATGCGCTCCTATGTATGAGGGTGTGCCCCCGGATGAGGGGCGATCCCATGTTATCGGCATGGCCGATCAACTCGGGGAACCGTCCCACGGCCCGGCCACCCGAGCGCTACAGAGGGCTCTCCAACCACGGCTGTTCGAGGCCCACCCAGCCGCCGACCAGTCCGAAGGTCCCGAGGATCCACAGCGTCGCGAGAACGACGGCGGTGGTGAACAGCAACCCGAGGCCCTTGACGAAGGTGGACTGGTGGGAGAACCAGACCATGAAGCGGTCGTAGCGGGCGCGCGCCCAGTGGAGAAGCCGGTAGGCCCACGCGAACTCCGAGGCCAGGATGCCCAGCCCGGCGAACACGATCAGCCATCCCGGTCCGGGATAGGGAATCGTGACGATGCCGACGGCGAGCACTACGGCACCGACGACCCCGACCCCGATTCGGTAGGCGAGGTTCAACGACGTGTTTCGGGCGATTCGCCGGCGCCAGCGGAGCCAGCGGTTCTCGGCGTCCTCGATGGGATGGAATCCGTCGCGTTCGGACGACCCCTCCGGCGCGTCCTCGTGCACGGGCTTGCTCACCGCCTGACCGTCCATGATCCGCACCACCGTCGCGTCGTCGTCCGCGCCGGTTGCCCACCGGCGTACCTCGAGAGTACCGACGGACCCGGACCGGCCGGGAGTTCGATTCAGACGAATCGGCCTCGGTGGACACCTCGGTCCGAAATAGTGATCCGATGCCAACAATCAAGACGAAGCGCACCATCGCGACGGTCGCAGCGGCGGCCACCGGCCTACTGGTTCTGACAGGTTGCGCCTCCGGATCGTCGGACTCACCGGGCACCCAGCAGACTGGGATCAGCGCCCAGGGCACCGGCACGATCGCGGGCACCCCCGACACGCTGACCGTGACACTGGGCGTGCAGACCCAGGCAACCGAGGCGCAGGCCGCACTGCAGGACAACTCGCAGCGAGCCACCGCCCTCATCGAGACCCTGAAGAGCAAGGGCGTCGCCACCGAGGACATTCGCACCAGTGAGTTGACAGTCGATCCGACCTGGGAGCAGAGCGGCAGGATCAACGGCTACCAGGTCAGCAACCAGGTGACCGCGACCCTGCACGACATCTCCCAGGCGGGCGCGGTCATCGACGCGGCCGCGGCCGCCACCGGGGACGCCATCCGGGTGCGGCAGACGAGTTTCTCCATCGCCGACGACAGCGACCTGCGAGCCGAGGCACGCAGCCGCGCCGTCCAGCAGGCGCAGGAGCAGGCCCGACAGATGGCGGATGCGGCCGGCGTGACACTCGGGAAGGTGCGCTCGATCGTCGAGGTTCCGCAGACGCAAGGTGCGCCGAATCCCTTCATGCGCGCACCCGACATGGCGCTGGCGGATGCCGTGCCGATCCAGGCAGGTTCGCAGGAACTGACTGTGAATGTGGCGATCACGTACGACATCGACTGATCGACCGATCCGCCCGCTTCGGCGGGGCGGGTCGAAGGTCGAGAACAAGAAAGCCCCATCCGGACTTCCGGATGGGGCTTTCTTCCTGTGGTCCCGGCTGGGATCGAACCAGCGACCTCCCCGGTGTGAACGGGACGCTCTTCCACTGAGCCACGGGACCGAACCGCGCCGAATGCTCGCGGTCGAACGAGACGAAACACTAACACGCACCTGCGCCGAACACGAATCCCCTGGTTGTCATTCGTTTCCGCCTTGCCGACGACCCTCACTCCGGCTCGGGACGGCGTTCCGGACGCCGGCCCTGCGCCACGCCTGCCGCCTTCTCACGCGCACGTGCGCGGGCGCGTGAGAGGAGCTCACGGGCGCGACGACGAGGCACTCCCTCCGACACTCACCGGCCCGCATCCACCTCTCGACACTTCGGGCATCGAACCGGCTCCTCCCCGGTGCCCTCGCGGCCGAGCCTTCGACGAATTTCGGACCGCAAAGTTCGAAGCGGCAGGTCGGTTATCGCCAAATACACCGGGAAATGCACCCCCACAGAGCCCCCCGGATCCCCGTTTTCGGCCCTGACCTCGCGATTTGTGCCTTTCTCAAATGGTCCGCTAATGTTCTCACCGCACCGGGAAAGCGGAAACGCCCACCGGAGCAGCACCGGAGAGGCCGAAACGCCCCACCGGAGCGAAATGCGGATGTAGCGCAGCTGGTAGCGCATCACCTTGCCAAGGTGAGGGTCGCGGGTTCGAATCCCGTCATCCGCTCGAGAGGTTGGACTCGACCTTTCATGGTGGAGTGGCCGAGTGGTGAGGCAACGGCCTGCAAAGCCGTGCACACGGGTTCGATTCCCGTCTCCACCTCGCGCGATTAGCTCAGCGGGAGAGCGCTTCCCTGACACGGAAGAGGTCACTGGTTCAATCCCAGTATCGCGCACCAAGTTTCGAAGCAGTACGCTGCTGAGAGACTTGAGTGTCAGAATATGCAAGACCATGCGGATGTAGCGCAGCTGGTAGCGCATCACCTTGCCAAGGTGAGGGTCGCGGGTTCGAATCCCGTCATCCGCTCCACGATCGACCCCTGGGCCGATCAGGAGAACCCGCTCTTCGGGATCTTCGATTCAAGACCCGCGCGATTAGCTCAGCGGGAGAGCGCTTCCCTGACACGGAAGAGGTCACTGGTTCAATCCCAGTATCGCGCACCACCGAGAAGAGGCACCTCCTTGCGAGGTGCCTCTTTTCGTATGTGGGGTCGCGTTCGTCGGCTACGTTCGACTCGAACATGAGGAACCCCTCAGGTATCGTCGGACATGCCATCCCCCCGATGGTGCGGAGCCCCAGCCATGACCCCCCATCCACGGCTGGGGCTCGTTCCTTTCCGCCGTCGATCGCCAGTTCAGGACTTCGGTCGCGCGGCGAGCAACTGCTGGAACCACCGGAAGGAATCCTTCGGGGTTCGCACCAGAGTGTCGTAGTCCACGTGCACCAGACCGAACCGCTCGCGATACCCGGCGGCCCACTCGAAGTTGTCGAGGATCGACCACACGAAGTAACCGCGGACGTCGACGCCGGCATCCATCGCGGCACGTACCGCGGCGAGGTGGTCGGCGTGATAGGCGATGCGACGCTCGTCGCGAACCCGGCCGGCAGCGTCCGGGGCCGGATCATGGAACGAGCACCCGCTCTCGGTGATGTACACCGGCGGAAGTGCCGCACCGAAGCGGTCGCGGAAGATCGTCAGGATTTCCGCGAGCCCGTCGGGAACGATGGGCCACCCGAAATCGGTCCTCGGGTAGCCCTCGAGCGCGACCGGCGCGAAAGGCATGCCCGGCGGCAGGTCGACCTCCAGGACCCCCTCCGTGCCCTCGCCGTCGCGCGGGGCGGCGATCAGTGTCGGCTCGTAATAGTTGATTCCGAACCAATCCAGTGGTTGCGCGATGACCGCGAGGTCGTCGTCGACCGGCCCGGTGAGGAGCGCGGCGAGTTCGTCCGCGGGGTACTTGCCGAGCAGCACGGGGTCCGCGAACGTCCAGTTGACGATGTGGTCGTAGACGTCCGCGGCCTCGACGTCCGCCTCGGCGTCGGTCGCGGCGTGGACCGGCGCATGATTCGACGCGATCCCGATGTTCGCGCACCCGGCCGACCGCAGTGCCTGCACCGACAGCCCGTGTCCGAGGAGTTGATGGTGCGCGGCCTGCAGGGCGCCGAACCCGAGTTCGAGTCCCGGCGCGTGGACACCGAGCGCGTGGCCGTAGAGGGTGTGGACGACGGGCTCGTTGAGCGGCATCCACATTCCGACCCGGTCGCCGAGTCGCTCCCCCACGATCGCCGCGTACTCGGACAGGCGGTACGACGTCTCCCGGTTCAGCCAGCCGCCGTCGTCCTGCAACGCCTGCGGCAGATCCCAGTGGAACAGGGTGACGGCCGGAGAGATACCGGCCGTACACAGTTCGTCGATCAGCCGGTCGTAGAAGTCGAGTCCGGCGGCGTTGACGGCACCCTTGCCCGCCGGCTGGATCCGGGGCCACGCCACCGACAGTCGGTACGAGTCGATGCCGAGGTCGCGCATGAGCGCGACGTCCTCGCGGTACCGGTGGTAGTGGTCGGTCGCGACGTCGCCGGTCTCTTCTCGTACGACTTTGCCGGGGACCGAACAGAACTCGTCCCAGATGGACCGGCCTCGGCCGTCCTCACCGACCGCCCCTTCGATCTGGTACGCCGCCGCGGCGACACCGAAGACGAAACCGTCGGGGAACTCTGGAATCGGATGCTCTGCCGCCATGATGAGCAGTGAAGCAGAGAACGCCACGAAACGGAGCCGAATGTTGGACACTCGTTCAGTGATTCGAAACACGAAAACCCTTAGCGGGGCGCGCGTCTCGACGGCTGTCGCGTTCGGCTTGCAGGGGTTCCTGTTGGCGGTGCTGCTCACCCAACTCCCGCAGTTCAAGGACAACCTCGGCTTCAGCGACACCCTGGTCGCCGTCACAGTGGTCGGAATCTCGATCGTCGCCGGCGTCGGCAGCGTCCTGGCCGAACAACTCGCGAAGGCCACCTCGAGCCGGACCACGCTGCGCAGCGGACTGTTCGTCATCGCGGTGGGCGCGGCGGTCATCGCGATGACGACGTCGACACCGGCCTTCCTCGCCGCCTTCGCGCTGTACGGCATCGGACTCGGCATGGTCGACGCGGCAGCGAACATGCAGGCCGTGTCCATCCAGCACGCCTACGGCCGGGTCATCCTCTCGTCGTTCCATGCCTCGTGGAGCGTCGGGGCGATCGTCGGCGCCGGCTATGTCGCTGCCTGCTCGGCACTCGACCTGTCGGTCAAGCTGTCGGTGCTGCTTGCCGCAGCACTGGTCGCCGGGATCTGCGCATGGATCGGGCCGCGACTGCTGCGCACCGGACACGAGCGCGCCGAGACCTCGGCCACGGCACCGCTGACCGTGCCGCTGCGCCCGTTCCTGGCGCTCGGCATCGCAATGATGCTCTTCTACGCGATCGACTTCGGCATCGGCACATACTCGCCGCTGTATCTCAAGGAGGTGCTGCTGTCCGACGCCGGCACCGCCGCCCTCGCGATGGGCGCCTACCAGGTGACTGCACTGATCTCACGGCTGACCGGGGACTACTGGGTGCGCCGGTTCGGCGAGATCGCGGTCGTGCGCGTCGGTGCCGCGATCAGCGTCGTCGGTCTGCTGATCGCGGTCCTCGCGCCCTCCCCCGCGGTCGCCATCGCGGGATTCTTCATCGTCGGCCTCGGTGCGCCGGTGATCGCGCCGCTCAGCTTCAGCGCCGCCGGCCGGTTGGCGCCCCCGGACCAGACCGACGCGGTGGTGGCGCGGATCAACCTCTTCAACTACGCGGGCACGGTCATCGCCGGTGGTGTCATCGGCGGGATCGCGGCGCTGTCCGATCTCCGGATCGGGTTCGTGGCGCCCCTGCTGTTCGCGGTCGTGTTGTTCGTGCTCGCGCCCGCCTTCGCCCCGACACGAGCACGGTCCGGCGACGCCCGGACCGAGTCCGCACCCACCGGCGCGTGACCGGGACCGGCCCGGAAGGTGGTGTACTTACCGGGACGGACCCGACGTACTCGAGGTGAAGCTGTGACGATTTCCGTGGACCGCGCCGGACTCTGGGACGCCGAGGCGCTCGCCGACGTCGCCGCGGTGACCTTCCCGCTCGCGTGCCCCCCGCACGCCACCAAGGAGGACATCGCGGCGTTCATCGACGAGGTGCTCTCGGCCGAGAAGTTCAGCGCATACCTCACCGACCCGGCGCGCACGGTCCTCAAGGCGACCAGCAACGGTGAGATCGTCGGGTACGTGATGCTCGTCGACGGAACACCCGAGGACGACGACATCCGGTCCGCGCTGTCGCTGCGCCCCACCACGGAGATCAGCAAGTTGTACGTGCTGCCCGACCGGCACGGATCCGGCGTCTCCGCGGCACTGATGGACGCGGCGGTGGATCATGCGCGGAACGCGAACTGTGCCGGCGTGTGGCTCGGCGTCAACCAGGAGAACGAGCGGGCCCAGCGGTTCTACGTCAAGAACGGCTTCGAGAAGGTCGGAACCAAGACGTTCCGGGTGGGCGCCCAGACCCACCACGACTTCGTGATGCAGCGCAGCCTCTGACGGCCGCGCTGCATCAGGAGGTTCGAACTAGGCCGCGACCTCGAAACGGGAGAGCGCGAGCAGTCGCGACGTGGCGCGGAGGTACTTCTTCTTGTAGCCGCCGGCCAGCATCTCCGGAGTGAAGATCTCGTCGAGCTTGGCACCCGAGACCGTGACCGGGATGCTCGCGTCGTACAGGCGGTCGGCGAGGACCACCAGGCGCAGTGCGACCGACTGGTCGGCGGCCGGGTGAACGCCCTTGATGAACACCGCGGGAACGCCCTCGATCAACTTGCCGTAGCGCGACGGGTGGAGCGTGCTCAGATGCGCGCACAGCTCGTCGAAGTCGTCGAGCGTGGCACCGTCGATCGCATCGGCGCGCTCGATCAGGTCGGCGTCGTCGGTCGGCTCGGGGGCCGGCGGCAGGTCACGGTGACGGTAGTCGGGGCCGTCGACACGGATGGTCTCGAAGATCGAGCCGAGCTTCTTGATCTCACGCAGGAAGTCCTGCGCCGCGAAACGGCCTTCGCCCAGCTGACCGGGCAGGGTGTTCGACGTCGCGACGATGGAGACGCCGCGCGCCGACAGCTCGGTGAGCAGGCGCGAGACGAGCATCGTGTCGCCCGGATCGTCGAGTTCGAACTCGTCGATGCACAGCACGCTGTGCGAGGAGAGCTCTTCGACGGCCTTGTTGAAGCCGAGCGCGCCGACGACATGCGTCAACTCCACGAAGGTGCCGAACGCCTTGGGCGAGGGCGAGCTGTGGAAGATCGACGCCAGCAGGTGGGTCTTGCCGACACCGAAGCCGCCGTCGAGGTAGAGACCGGCACCGGTGGACGGCGCCTTCTTACCGAACAGTCCACGGCGGCCACCAGCGCGGATCTTGGCGACCTTGCCGGCGAATTCCTCGGCCTTGTGGACCGCGGCGGCCTGGCTCGGCTCCTTCGGATCCGGGATGTAGGACGCGAAACTGACGTCGTCGAACATCGCCGGCGGCACCATCTGAGCAACCAATTGATCGGCCGGCACCACCGGATTGCGATCGACAAGACGTGCATGCATGCACTGAGCGTATCGACGTGCTGTGATCGAACACGTGCACCGTCTGGATTTTGCGACCTACCTCACACGGGACGAAGGCAACGGCGGGCAGCCGCCGCAGCTGAGCGACGACGACCTCCGTTCACTGTACGGATACCCGGACCGTCTCGACCGGCCGTGGGTCCGCGCCAATTTCGTGTCGAGCATCGACGGCGCCGTGACCGTCGACGGCGTCAGCGCCGGCCTCGGAACACCCGCCGACAAGCGCGTCTTCGGGATGCTGCGCGAGCTCGCGGACGTCGTCCTGGTCGGCGCCGGTACCGCGCGCAGCGAGAACTACGGAGGCGCCCGCACCGGTCCGGCGTCGGTCGCGCGGCGTGAGCGGGCGGGCCTGGCCGCGGTCCCGCCGATCGCGGTCGTCACCGCCGGCGCCCGGCTGGATCCCGAGTCGCGGCTGTTCACCGACACCACGGTCCCACCGATCGTCTTGACCTCCGCGGCCGCCGACACCCAACGCCTGCAACGCCTCCGGGACGCCGGCGCCGACGTCGAGATCGTCGCCGAACGCGAGGTCGGCGGACCCGATCTCGTGGCCGCACTCGCCCGGCGGGGGCTACTGCGCGTCCTGTGCGAGGGTGGCCCCGCGCTGTTCGGCACCCTGATCGGGGACGGCGTCGTGGACGAGCTGTGCCTGACGACCTCGCCCTACCTCGTCGGCGGCAGCGCGGGCCGGATCGCCGTCTCCCCCGCCGCCGTTCCGACCGCGATGACGCGGAAGCATCTGGTGGCCGACAGCGACGGGACGCTGCTGGCCCGGTGGGTGCGCGCGTGACCCGTCACCGACCTGGCACGCTGTCCGGCATGCGGAGAATCGGGATCGTCGCGATCGTGCTGGCCGTGTGCACCGCGTGTGGTGCCGGACCGTCGATCCGCCCGGACGTCGCCGTCGTCGAACACGGCAGCGGATCCGCGCCGACGTCGGATTCGACGCAGCAGGCACCGGAGTTGCAGCCGCCGACCCGCGACCTGGCGTGGTCCGACTGCACGGCGCCGACACTCACGCGTCTCGGGCTCGGCGCGGGCCCCGCCGGTCTCGTTCTGGAGTGCGCCGGCTACACCGCGCCGATCGACCCGACCGGCCCGGCCTCGGGCACGATCGAGGTGGGCGCGCTCCGAGCCCGGCTCGCCGCGACACCCGCCGACGCGGCCCCGCTCGTTCTGTCCTCCGGTTCCGACATCGCGTCGGCGACGACACTGGCCGCCCTCGCGGTCGGCCCCGCCGCCGGTCTGCTCGAGCGGCATCCGATCGTGGCGGTGGACCGACGCGGCACCGGGTCGTCGACGCCGATCGACTGCGGCCGCACCTTCGACCGCCGGGCGCTCGCCGACCTGGGGCAGTCCGCCGGCACCCCCGCCGATGCCGACCGGGTCGCGGACGCGAGTCGTCAGGCCACCACGGCCTGCACCGACACGCTGCAACCCGCCGCACTCGCCTTCGACACCGCGCATGCGGCGGAGGATCTCGAGCAGTTGCGCCGCACCTGGCAGGTCGACCGACTGGGCCTGATCGGCACCGGGAACGGCGCGTCGATCGCTCTGGCGTACGCGGCGCGGTTCCCGGATCGGGTCGGACGCCTGGTACTCGACTCGCCGCCCGCGACGACGGCGAACTCGCCCACCGTGGCCGAACAGCGCGTGCAGGGGCAGGAGGCCGCACTTGCGGCGTTCGCGCGCCGCTGCGCCGCCCTCGACTGCTCACTCGGACCCGATCCGTCCGCGGCGGTGATCGCACTGCGCGACAAGGCCGCCTCGGGCGACCTCGGCACGGTGTCGGCGAGCGCGTTGCTCACGACGATCACCGCGTTCCTCGGCTCGCCGCGCAGCGATCAGCCGGACCGTGTCCGGGAACTGTCCGACGTCCTCGCCGGCGCCGGGCGGGGCGAAGTGGCGCCGTTGTCGGGTCTCGTGGCGACTACCGATGCAGCAGTCGGCACCGACGGCCAGTTCGTCGCCCGGTGCAGCGACGGTCAGCAGTGGCCCGGACCCGGTCGCGCCCGCGAACTGCAGACCGAGTGGGGCGCCCGCTACCCCACCTTCGGCTCCGACGCGGCCCTGGAGTTGCTGCGTTGCTCGGCGTGGCCGACGATGCCGCCGCCGGCACTGCCGAGCAGCGTCCCGGTGCCCGTCCTGGTGCTGTCCGGCGCGGCGGATCCGATCGTCGGTAACGCCGGACTGCCGACCGTGACCGGAACGCTCACGAGCGCGGGCGCCACGTGGTCGGGTCTCACGTGGGAAGGCTACGGCCATCCCGTGACGACACACTCGGACTGTGCGCGCCAGTTCCTCTCGCGCTACGTCGAATCCGGAGCCCTACCGCCGAACGCGGGGATGTGCCCCGCGTGACCGTCCGGGGTGGCCGACCCCGACAATCTCGGCGGCGGTGTACCGTGCCGTAGTGTTCCTTCGACGATTCGAGCCGCGTACGGGCCGCACCACCGCCGAGGTCATCAATTTCGTCATGTGGCCTCTGGCCGTGATGACAGTGATCCACCGGATAGTCGTCAAGGCTGTCAACGGTTCGATCACCGACGACTACGCGCCGGTCTACAACGCAGCGTTGGCGTTCCTCAATCGTCAGGACGTCTACACCGCCAACTTCAACTCGGTGGATCCGCACTACCTCTACCCACCGAGCGGCACCATGCTGCTGGCACCGATCGCGGTGCTCGATCCCGAGAAGTCCCGTTGGCTGTTCATCCTGGCCAACGCGGTAGCGGTGATCATCGCGTTGTTCATCCTGTTGAAGATGTTCGATCTCGCGTGGACCTCGATCGCCGCGCCGATCCTGATCTTCGCCGCCTTCTCCACGGAGACCGTGTCGAACACGCTGATCTTCTCGAACATCAACGGCCTCATCCTGCTTGCCGAGGTGGCGTTCCTGTTCCTGCTTCTCCGCAAGAAGGACCTGTGGGCCGGGGCCGCGATCGGCCTCACCTTCGCGATCAAGCCGATTCTCGCGCCGCTGCTGCTGCTACCCCTCGTGCGGGGCCAGTGGAAGGTGTTCGTCACCGCGATCGGCATCCCGTTGGTCCTCATGGCTGTGGCGTGGCCACTGGCCGCCGACCCGATGGCGTTCATCGACCACACGTTCCCGTACCTGATGGAGTCGCGCGACTACTTCAACAGCGCGATCGTCGGCAATGGCACCTACTTCGGCCTGCCGGTCGGGATGATCTGGGCGCTGCGGATCGCGTTCGCGGCGATGGGCGCGGTGTCGTTGTGGCTGCTGTACCGCTACTACCGTCACGACGAACTGTTCTTCGTCACCACCACGGCCGGGTTGCTCATGGTGGGGTCGTTCCTGTTGCTGTCGCTGGGCCAGATGTACTACTCGATGCTGCTGTTCCCGCTACTGATGACGGTGGTCTTGCGCAACAGCGTGATGCGGAACTGGCCGGCGTGGCTCGCCGCGTACGGATTCCTCAGCGCCGACGCCTGGTTCTCGACCCGGTTCGTCGAGGAGGGTCGCGCCGTCGAGTACCTCAAGCCCACGTACGGCTGGAGCCTGCTGATCGTGGTGATCTTCTCGGTCCTGGTCAATCGCTACCTCACCGCGAAGCGCGAGGGTCGCCTCGACAAGGGGATCGATCCCGATTTCCTCGTCGCCGTCGACGCACCTACCGACGCGACCGTGCCCGCGAAGGTCTGAGCCGCCGGGCGGAACGTATTAGCGTGGTGGCATGAGTTCCACACAGGATTCCGGCCTGCCCGAACCGAAGTTCCGCCGCAACGACGGTGAATGGCGCGCGAACCTCACGCCCGAGGAGTACCGCGTCCTCCGGCAAGCGGGCACCGAGGCGCCGCACGTCGGCGAGTACACGGACACCAAGACCGAGGGCGTCTACAACTGTCGGGCGTGCGGGGCCGAACTGTTCCGCAGCACCGAGAAGTTCGACTCCCACTGCGGCTGGCCGTCGTTCTTCGACCCGGCCGACTCCGACGCGGTGATCCTGCGGGCCGACGACTCGCTCGGCATGCACCGCGTCGAGGTGCTGTGCAGCAACTGCCACAGCCACCTCGGTCACGTCTTCGAGGGCGAGGGCTACCCCACGCCCACCGACCAGCGGTACTGCATCAACAGCATCTCGCTCACGCTGCAGCCGACCGACGGTTCCTAGTCGTCGGCCCCGCTCCCGAACTCGTCTCCCGCCCGCGCGATCGCGGGCGCGGCGGGTCAGTTCGGGCGCGGGGCGGTGTTCGACCACGCCCGTAGGGGCATAACGGCATTTCACTACCTTGCTTACCACGGTAGTGCTACCTTGCTCTGCATGAGTCCTTCGGTAGAGCGCCGCAGCCTGATCCTGCGGGGGGTACTCGACCTCTGCCTGCTCGCCCTGCTGAAGGAGAAACCCGTCTACGGCTACGAACTCACCGAGCGACTGGCCGAGCGGGATCTGCTGGTCGCGGGAGGGTCGTCCTATCCGCTGCTCGCCCGCCTCGAGAAGGCTGGATTGGTCGAATCCGAGAGCCGCCGATCCGACTCGGGGCCGCCACGGAAGTACTACTCGTTGACCAACGACGGCCGGACGGCACTCGCGGAGGGCACCGCCGAGTGGTTCACGGTGGCGAGGGGTGTCACCGCGCTGCTGGCGCCGATAACGGAAGCCAAACCTGGGGAGGAAATCGCATGACCGAGGCAAACGCCGGGCGTACATCGCCGGGTACGGAGGCCGACCCGCTCATTCTCCGGGATGCCGGACGCGTCTGGCGCAGAGCCGGCGTACGCCCTTCGGACCGCCGCGCACTGCTCACCGAACTGTCGGACGAACTCGCCGCAGCCGACGCGGACGGCCGGTCCGCCAGCGCCGTCGTCGGCGACGACCCCGAGGAAACGCTGCGTGCGTGGGCAGACGAGCGGGGGCTGTCCGGACGCTCGCTGCGACTCGGCGTCGTCGTCCCGGTCGCACTCGTCGGTGTCGCCATCGGGTTTGCGCTCCTGCTGCCGATCCTCGTCATCGGTTTCTCCCCGGATACCTTCATGGTCGAGCCCGTCCAGCTCATGTTCGGGCTGTACGCGATGACGGGACTGCTCGCGTATCTACTTGCAGTCGTGGGCACCTTCATGGCCCTGCGTCTGGTCGGAGATCCGCGCTCGGGGAGCACCGCTCGGTGGTTTGCCGCAACTCTGCCCGCCGGCGCCGCGGCGGCAACGGCGGCGGGCGTGGGGGCGGCACGAGTGCGCGACTTCAGCACCGAACCAGCGACGTTCGTCGCGGTGATCACCGTCGTCTGCCTGGTTCTCGCCGCGACGGCTGCCGCGGCGCGCTACCTGGCCACGCGCCCCCGCGCGGCGAGCGAGTTGAGCACGGCGGCAGCCTGATCCGCGCCGTCGACGGTGACGGTGAACTTGGAGCCGTCACCGCGGGTGACGCGGAGCGCCGCGCCGGGGCGGACCAGCAGCCCGACACCGTCGGGGCCGACCCGATAGCCGATGCCGCCGTACCGGTTGATCAGCCCGATCGTCACCACGTCGGCGCGAGCGATCTCGTCGAGCCGTATGCGCCGGCGACCGCCGGTGAGCACGTAGCGCGTCTCGAGCCCGCGGCCGTCGACCACGACATGTACCGGTGCGAGGGTCAGGCCCATCAGGACCGCACCGATGGCCGCCGCGACCAGCAGCATCGGCACCGCGTCCTCGGACGCCGTCCAGACGACGGACACGACGATCACGATCGGCACCAGCGCGAGCACCACGGCGAGCCACCGCGGCATCGTCGCCGTCCCCGTCCACACCACCTTCTCGGTGTCCGTCAGATCGAGCCGAGACGCATCTGCGGGCGGCACCACCGCAGCCGACGCCGACGGAGGCCGACCGACCAGCACCGTCCCGACGAATGCCGCGACGACCCCCACCAGGGCGGAGACCGCGAGCCACCATCCGCCGAAGGACGCGGCGGCCGCGTCGTCCAACCCCCGCTGCCCGGCGAGGAGTCCGGCCGGGAGAATCGCGACGGCGGCGCCGACTCCCGAGGCGGTCGCGGCACCCATGCGAGCGGCCCGGACGTCCCGCCGGGTGAGCAGGAGAAGGATGCCGCCGAGGATCACCGCGAAGGCGAGCCCGAGCAGCGGCGACCACAGCGCCGCCGCACGGGACGCGAAGCCGTCGGCGTCTCCACCGGGCCCGAAGTGGACCGCGACCGGGTCGGGTAGCTCGTCCGACCAGCCGGCCAGCACGCCGACGGCCGTCGCGGTCGCCACGACAGGCGCGAGCAACGCACCCGCAAGACCGCGAACCCACGAAACCTTCTGCGCCTGAATCGAGTCGGTCATGTCATCTCCTTCTTCACCAGATCCAGCAGGTCGGCTGCACTCATTCCGTGACGCTTGGCCTCCGTGACCAGCCCGCGCACCGCGTCCAGCAGCCGACTCCGGGCCGGCGCTTCCGCGGCGACCACGGCACCGCGTCCGCGCCGCAGTTCGATGAGTCCCTCGTCGCGCAACTGCTGGTATCCGCGGAGCACGGTGTGGACGTTCACGTCCAGCGACGCCGCCAGATCGCGGGCGGCGGGCAGCCGCTCCCCCGCCGCGACGGAACCGTCGGCGATCGCGCCGCGCACGTTCGCGGCGAACTGCTCGTACAGCGGTACGGCGGACGACTGATCGATACGGATGAGCACACACTCACCATATTGTTCTAGTTCAAATAGAACAAGTCAGAGCGGCGGATCGAACGCCTTGATCGGCGGCAGCTCACCGTCGAAACGCTCGATCTGCACCAGGACGTGCTGGCCCGTGCAGCCGTGGGCCAGGCGCGAGCTGCCCACGTCCGGCGTCAGCACGTTGGGGTTGCCGTGCACGCACATCGAGTCGGGATCGGCAGGGTCGAGCGGGTCGTACCAGGCGCCGGTGGACAACTGCACCACCCCGCGCCGAACGCCGTCGTCGAGCACGGCACCCGCGAGGCATGCTCCACGGTCGTTGAACACCCGGACCACGTCGCCGGCCGCGAGGCCCCGCTCGGCGGCGTCGTCGGGGTGCAGCCGGATCGGTTCGCGCCCACGGATCTTCGATGCCAGACTGGTCGCGCCGTGATCGAGCTGCCCGTGCAGGCGGGTCCGCGGCTGGTTCGCGATCAGGTGCAGCGGGAACCGCTGCGCGCGTGACCCTCCCAACCACTCGTCGGGCTCGTACCAGCGCGGGTGTCCGGCGCAGTCGTCGTAACCGAAACTGTCGATGTCGGCGGAGAAGATCTCGATGCGCCCGCTCGGCGTGGTGAGCGGGTTCCGGCGAGGATCGTCCCGGAAATCGGAGAACAGCGAGAGCCCGTCCTCGGTGCGCATCCGCACGTGCCCGCGCTGCCAGAACTCGTCGAACGCGGGCGCCTCCACGTGCGCCGGGTCCGTCAGCACGAACCCGCGCCACTGCTCGTAGAGGTGCTCGATCCACTGCTGCGTGGTGCGGCCCTCGGTGAACCGCTCACCGAAGCCCAGGCGGTGTGCAAGCGCAGCGAACGTGTCGTAGTCGTCGCGGGCGTCGGCATACCGCGGCACCGCCTGCTGCATCGCGACCAGCAACGGATCGTTGCGGGTGCAGGCCAGATCGTTGCGCTCGAGCGACGTGGTCGACGGCACCACGATGTCGGCGTGCCGGGCCATCGGAGTCCAGTACGGCTCGTGTACGACGATTGTGTCCGGCCGCGCCAGCGCACGGCGCAGCCGGGCGAGGTCCTGGTGGTGATGGAACGGATTACCGCCGGCCCAGTACACGAGGCGGGTGTCCGGGAAGGTGAGGCGTCGGCCGTCGAAGTCGAACTCCTCCCCCGGGCGTAGCAGCAGGTCCGCGATCGCCGCCACCGGGATCAGATCCGAGACCGGGTTGCTGCCCTGGAACAGCGTCGGCAGCGGATACGGGACCGGGGCGAGTCCGGGCTCGTTCATGGATCCGTAGCCGTGCCCGAATCCGCCTCCGGGAAGACCGATCTGGCCGAGCATCGCGGCGAGCGTGACCCCCATCCACGGGGCCTGCTCGCCGTACCGGACCCGCTGGAGCGACCACGTCACGGTGACCATCGTCCGGCCCGCGGCCATCCGGCGGGCCAGCGCGACAATCTGTTCGGAGGGCATCCCCGACAGCGCCGACGCCCACTCCGGCGTCTTGGCGACGCCGTCGTCGATCCCGAGCAGGTAGCTCTCGAACCGCTCGTAGCCCACGCAGTAGCGGTCGAGGAAGTCCTTGTCGTGCAGGCCCTCCGACGCCAGCACGTGTGCGAGGCCGAGCATGATCGCGACGTCGGATCCGGGGACGGGCGCGATCCATTCGCACCGGCCGTGCAGATCGTCGCGCAGTGGGCTGATCGAGACCACCTCACCGCCGCGCTCGCGCAGCCGGTCGAGAGCGCCACGCGTCGGATGCTCGCTGGTGCCACCGCCGTTGACGGCGGTGTTCTTGAGCGGCACCCCACCGAAGCACACCATCAGATCCGTGTTGGCGGCGATGACGTCCCAGTTGGTGGAGCGGGCGAACAGCTTCCAGTGCGTGCCGACCACCCGCGGCATGATGACGCCGGTCGCGCCGAGCGAGTACGTGTGCACCGACCGGGTGTACCCGCCGAGCATGTTGAGGAACCGGTGCACCTGGCTCTGCGCGTGGTGGAACCGGCCGGCGCTGGCCCAGCCGTAGGAGCCGCCGAAGATCGCGCGGTTGCCGTGCTCGTCGACGACGCGACGCAACTCGCGCGCCAGCAGCTCGGTCAGCGCGTCCCACGACACCGCCACGAACTCGTCGGCGCCACGGATGTCCGACGGCCCGGGGCCGGACTCGAGCCAGCCCCGCCGCACCGCAGGACCGGCGACGCGTGCTCGGTGCCGCACCGACCCGGGCAGGTTACCGAGGATCGGGGACGGATCGGCGTCCCCCGCATACGGGTGCACGGCGCTCACGTCACCGTCCACGGACTCGACGTCGAACATGCCCCAGTGCGCCATGTGCTGGTACCGCGCCGCCGAACTCACGGTCCTCAGTCTGCCAGCGTGTCTCAGGGCACGATGAACACGCCTGCGCCGGCGATCGCCTGACCCTCCGCCGTCACAGAGGCCGCCACCGGACCGACCCCGGTGTGCACGCTCACCGCCTCACTGTTCGGGACCACCGACATCCCGAATGCGCCGGTGGCCAGGTTCCGCCAGTGCAGGTAATAGCTGCCCGTGACGGCCGGGCGTCCCGGCTCCGCCGGGTATCGAGCGGGGAACGTCACCATTCCCGGGACCTCCCCGGTGATCGCAACCGGGGTGTAGGAGCAAAACGTGTGGATCCCGCTGCACGCCCAGATGCCGGTGTTGACGACGAGGGGGATCTGGAAGGCGTTGACGGTCGGCGCAGCCGAGGCAGTGGACATCGGCGTCATCGCGAGACCTGCAGCCACGCCGACCGCCAGAACACCGGAACCGAGGAACCGTGGTGAAATCCGCATCGCGCTGCCCCTTCTCGTGGGCCCCGACGTGGACTCATCGTACGGCCACTACGCCGCCTCGGACCGCCCCGAACGCGACAACACCCCGCACCTGTCCGGTGCGGGGTGTTGTCGCATCAGATCAGGGCAGCGAGTTGACCAGCTGCTCGACGCTGACGCGCGGACCGGTGAAGAACGGGGTCTCCTCGCGCACGTGCATGCGGGCCTCGGTGGCGCGCAGGTCGCGCATGAGGTCGACGATGCGGTCCAGCTTCGGGGCCTCGAACGCGAGGATCCACTCGTAGTCGCCGAGCGCGAACGCCGGAACCGTGTTGGCGCGGACGTCGGGGTAGGTGCGGCCGGCCATGCCGTGATCGGCGAGCATCTTGCGACGGTCGGCGTCGGGCAGCAGGTACCACTCGTACGAGCGCACGAACGGGTAGACACAGATGTAGTCGCCCGGCTCCTCGCCCGCGATGAACGCCGGGACGTGGCTCTTGTTGAACTCGGCCGGGCGGTGCAGCGCGACGTTGGACCACACCGGGTCGCTGGACTGTCCCAGGTCGGTGGTGCGCCGGAAGTCCGCGTACAGCTTCTGCAGATCCTCGAGGTGCTCGGCGTGCGTCCAGATCATGAAGTCGGCATCGGCGCGGACACCCGCGACATCGTAGATACCGCGAACGACGGTGTCGGTGTCCTCGTAGGACGCGAAGAAGTCCTGCGCGTTCTTCACCGCGGCGGCGCGGTCCTCACCGAGGACGCCCGGCTGGACCTGGAAGACCGAGAACATCGCGTAGCGAAGGGTGGAATTGAGCTTGTCGAAATCGAGGCGTGCCATGGCCTCATACTGCCACTCGGGCCGCGAGCCGTGTCGCGGCCGTCGTTGCCGACGCGACGCAGGCCGGAACCCCGACCCCGTGCAGGTAGGCGCCCGCGACCTCGAGCCCGTCCACACCGTCGGCGGCGGACTCGATGGCCGCGACCCGCTCGAGGTGACCGGGCGCGTACTGCGGCAGACCACCGTGCCAGCGCTGGACGAACACGTCCACCGGTTCGGTCGACACCCCGGTCACCGTCTCGAGGTCGGCGCGCGCCTTCGCGATCAGCTGTTCATCGCTGTTGTCGACGACGGCGGCGTCCCCGAATCTGCCGTACGACGCCCGCACCAGCGTGACCTCACGGTCGGCCAGGTGCGGCCACTTGCGGCTCGACAGCGTGAATGCCTTGGCGCCCAACGACTCCCCCGTCGCGACGAGGATGCCGGAGTTCTCCGGAACCCCGGCGTCGTTCGGCAGAGCGAGCGCGACGACCGCGGAGGACGCGAGTTCGATGCCGGAGGCAGCGGCGGCCAGCCGCGGTGCCGCGGCCGCGACCAGGCGAATCATGTCGGGAGCGGGCGCAGCGAGCAGGACGCCGTCGACGTGCCCGATCGGGTCGAGCCACCACCCGTCGCCGGCCCGGCGCAGATCGGTCGCCGCGGCGTCCAGGATGGTGTGCGGCCGGGCCGCGGCGCGCAGCGCGTCGAGCAGGGTGCCGTAGCCGTCGCGCAGGGTGCCGAACACCGGTCCGGGTGACGGTGTCGGCAGCGCCGCCGTGACGGCGGCGGTGAGGCTCGTCGCCCCGGCGTCGAGAGCGGCTGCCAGCGCCGGCAGCGCAGCCCGCACACCGATCGATTCGGCCAGGCCCGAGTAGACCCCGCCGAGTAGCGGGTCCACGGACCGGCGGACTACCTGCTCGCCGAACCGGCTGCCGACCAGCGACGCGACGTCGATATCGGCGGACGCGTCCCAGTCGAACGGGACCGTGGGCTCGGCCGTGATGCGCGCGAGGGTGTCGGCATCCACGAGCCCTTCGACCGACTGTGCAGTCGACGGGATGCCCATGAGCGTGCGCGTGGGCAGCGGGTGCAGCGCGCCCTCCGACCAGATCAGCGGCTGCCGCCCGGCGGGATGGACCAGCTGGTCCTCGATGCCGAGTTCGACGAGCAACTCGGCCACCTCGGGACGACGCGCGATGAACGCCTCCGCGCCGACGTCGACGGGCCCGTCACCGAGGGGCACCGTCCGCAGCTTGCCGCCGAGCCGCGATCCCGCCTCCACGACGGTGATCTCGGCGTCGGCGCCCAGCTGCTGACGCAACCGAAATGCGGCGACGAGCCCGGTGACGCCGCCACCGACGACAGCGACCGAGACTCGCCTACCGGTCACAGCGAATGCACCAGCTCCACGACGTCGGTCAGGATGGCCGGATCGGTGTCCGGCAGAACCCCGTGTCCGAGGTTGAAGATGTGCCCGGTTGCCCCGGCGGCGAGGGCGGCGTCCGCCTCGCGGCAGATGCGCCGAACTTCCTTCTCGGTCGCGTCCCAGCCGGCGAACAGCACGGCCGGATCCAGATTGCCCTGCAGGGCCTTGCCCGGACCGACGCGGCGGGCGGCCACGTCGAGCGGGATGCGCCAGTCGACACCGACGACGTCGGCGCCGGCCTCTCCCATCGCACCGAGCAGCTCGCCCGTGCCGACACCGAAGTGGATACGCGGCACGTGCGCGGACTCGACCTCGGCGAACACGCGCTCGGAGTGCGGCAGCACGAATTCGCGGTACTCGGCCAGCGACAGTGCGCCCGCCCACGAATCGAACAGCTGGACCGCATCGACGCCGGCGTGCAGCTGCGCCTGCAGGAACGCGATCGTGATGTCGGTGATGCGCCCGAGCAACGCGTGCCACGTCTTGGCGTCGGCGTGCATGAGCGCCTTGGTGCGCTCGTGATTGCGGCTCGGGCCGCCCTCGACGAGGTACGACGCAAGCGTGAACGGCGCTCCGGCGAAACCGATCAGCGCCGTCTCGCCCAGCTCGGCAGTGAGCAGCCGGACGGCCTGCGCGACCGCGCCGACCTCGTCGGGCACCAACCGCGGCAGGGCGGCGACATCGGCGACCGTCCGCACCGGGTTCTCCACGACGGGACCGATGCCGGCCTTGATGTCGAGGTCGATACCGGCCGCCTTGAGCGGAACCACGATGTCGGAGAACAGGATCGCCGCGTCGACCTTGTGCCGGCGAACGGGCTGCATGGTGATCTCGCAGACCAACTCCGGATCGAAGCAGGACTCGAGCATCCCGATTCCCGCCCGGATCTCCCGGTACTCGGGCAACGAGCGTCCGGCCTGACGCATGAACCACACGGGTCGATGCTTCACCGGACGGCCCGTGGCCGCCGCCAACAACGGTGCGTCGTCGAGAACCCGCCTGGCGGGGTACTCGGCGCGCCCGGTCATCCCTGCATTCGTATCTTCCAAGCCGCTCATCGGGGTCCATGCTGCCATGACCCGGCGCCGGGGCAGAATCGGCGCGCCTCCACCGCGCCACCAGGTGAGCCGTCTAACGTCCGCTGGTGTGACGACCCCGGGATTACCCAACGAACCCGCCCAGTTCCGCGCCGCCGTCGACGCGATGAACTCGGCTGTGGTTCGCCCGGAAATCGAGGTCGGTCCGATCCGGCCCCCGCAGCGGCTCGCGCCGTACAGCTACGCGATCGGCGCCGAGGTGCGGCACGACGACGGCGACGCGACCGGCGAGCACGAAGTGTTCTCGGAGGGGGACGCCTTCGGCAGGCTGATCCTGCTGCACGACCCGGACGGTGACGAGGCGTGGAACGGGACGATGCGGCTCGTCGCCTACATCCAGGCCGACGTCGAGCCCGCGCTCGCCGCCGATCCGCTGCTCCCCGAAGTCGCATGGAGTTGGCTGGTCGACGCGCTCGACGAGAAGGCCGACGAGATCGTCGCTCTCGGCGGCACGGTGACCGCGACCAGTTCGGTGCGCTACGGCGACATCGCCGGCCCACCCCGGGCACACCAGTTGGAGTTGCGGGCGTCCTGGACGGCGACATCGACGGAGCTGGCCTCCCACGTCGAGGCGTTCTGCGACGTCCTCTCCTATGCCGCGGGCCTGCCGCCCGCCGGAGTCACCAAGCTCGGCAAGCGGAGTCGTTAACCCACGTCCTCGCGCCCGTGCGCGTCCTCGCCTCGCTGCGACGCCCGCGCCCAGCCCAGGAAGTCGGCGACACCCTGCACGACGGCGGCACTGCGGATCGACGGGAAGATATCGAACGCGTGCTGCGCACCTTTCAGTTCCGCGTAGGCAACGGGGTTGTCCGACACCTCGCGCAGCCGGCGCACGAACTCCCGCGCCTCGCCGACCGGGATGAACGAATCGCTGGTGCCGTGCACGACGAAGAACGGCGGCGCGTCCCGGCGCAGGTGGTTGAGCGGTGACGCGGCCTCGTAGTCCTCGGGGAAGCGCGCCTTCTTGCCGAGGACCATCGACATGAGTCCGGACTCGACACGCTGGCGCGTCGCCTTGATCCCGGTCTCGCCGGTGAAGTCGTAGACGCCGTAGTGCGGGGCGCACGCCTGGATCGACGTGTCGGCGTCCTCGAAGCCCGGTTGCAGGCCCGGGTCGTTCGCGGTCAACGCCAGCATCGCCGCCAGGTGCCCGCCCGCGGAGCCTCCCGTGACCGCGACGAAGCCGGGATCGCCGCCGTAGCCGGCGACGTTGTCCCGCAACCACGCCACCGACTGCTTGACCGCGATCAGGTGCGCGGGCCACACCGCCCTCGGGGAGAGCGGATAGTTGATCGCCGCGCACACCCAACCGCGTGAGGCCATCTCGAGCATGAGCGGGATGCCCTGATGATCCTTGCTCCCGATCACCCACCCACCACCGTGCACCTGAAGCAGGACCGGGGCGTCCTGCGGGGTGTCGCGGCGGTGGTAGACGTCGATCCGGAACCGACGGCCGCCCGGCGCGTACGCCAGGTTGCGCACCCGCACGACGTCCTTGCGCCGCATCCGGAACGGCAACGCCAACTGCCGCCACGGCATCCCGACGACCGGTGCCGATTCCCCGGCGAGGGCCCGGTAGTCGCGTCCCAGCTCCGACGTGAGCGCGGCCTCGACCTCCATACGTGCGCCCCGTCCGGCGGCGATCACCGCCGCGAGGCCGGCAACGGACAGCCCGGCGACGGCGACCCCGGCGGCGTCGCCCTTGCCTCGCACGCCGTGGCGCGCGACGTGCACCCCGGCGTCGACTGCCGTGGCCGCGAGCAACTGCGGAGCAAGCTCTGCGGTGAGCCAGCCGGCCAGGAAGGTCGGCACCGACAGCGGCATTCCGGGAACCGGACGAAGGGCATTTATTGCCAGGCCCGCAGTTGCCAATTGTCGTAACAGGAACCGGTTACTGATCCACATAAAGCCATTCAACCATGACCTTTGTCACAACGCACCCGGGAAACTGGAACAGGTTCTACCGTTAACTGCATGGAGAGACTCAGTGGAATGGACGCCAGCTTCCTCTACCTCGAAACCCCGACACAGATGCTCCACGTGTGCGGCCTGATCATCCTCGACGGGTCCACGGTTCCGGGTGGCTATTCTTTCGCGAAACTGCGCGACGAACTCGCGATTCGCGTCAAAGCCATGCCCAGCTTCAAGCGTCGGCTCGCGGACAGCCGCTTCAACCTGGATCACCCGGTGTGGGTCGACGACACGGACTTCGACATCGACCGGCACTTCCACCGAATCGCGGTGCCGGCACCCGGCGGACGCGACGAGCTGTCCGAACTGTGCAGTTCGATCGCCAGCCAGCCGATGGACCGCTCGCGGCCGCTGTGGGAGATGTTCGTCATCGAGGGCCTCGAGGACGGCTCCGTGGCGGTCATGTCGAAGATGCATCACGCGAATGTCGACGGCGTGACCGGCTCCAATCTCATGTCTCAGCTGTGCGGGCTCGAACCCGACGCGCCCCGGCCGGACTTCGACCAGCTCCCCGAGGGCGCCGGCCGCGCGAGTTCGCTCGATATCGCCGTCGGCGGCCTGATGTCGTTCGCGTCCCGCCCCCTCAAGATGGTCAAGCTGCTACCGGAGAGCGTCACGTTGCTGCCGCGATGGATCGGCCGGGCCCGCAAGGGAGAGGCGATGCCGACGCCGTTCACGGCGCCGCGTACCTCGTTCAACGGCGCGATCACCGGCCGCCGGACGCTCGCCTACAAGGAACTGAGCCTCGACGACGTCAAGCTCGTGAAGAACGCCTTCGGTGTGAAGGTCAACGACGTCGTTCTGACCCTGTGCGCGGGTGCCCTCCGCAAGTACCTCGAGGACCGCAACGAAATCCCCGACAGCTCGCTGGTAGCGACGGTGCCGGTCTCGGTGCACGACAAGTCGGATCGTCCCGGCACCAACCAGATCTCGGTGATGTTCACCCAACTCGGCACGGAGATCGCCGACCCGATCGAGCGGTTGCACTTCATCGCCGAGCACAACGCGATCAACAAGAACCATCACGCCGAATCACTGGGCGCGACGCTCCTGCAGGACTGGGCGCAGTTCGCGGCACCGGCCACGTTCGGCAGCGCGATGCGCGTGTACTCCAAGCTGAAGCTGGCCGAGCGGCACCCGGTGGTGCACAACCTGGTCGTCTCGAACGTCCCCGGACCGCCGATGCCGCTCTACTTCCTGGGCGCCCGCATCACGCAGATGTATCCACTCGGGCCGGTCTTCCACGGTGCCGGTCTCAACATCACCGTGATGTCGCTCGAGGGCCGGCTCGACGTGGGTCTCGTCTCGTGCAAGGAGCTCGCGCCCCGGCTGTGGGACCTCGCGGACGCGTTCCCCGAGGCCCTCGCCGAGTTGGTCAGCGCTGCACGCGCGCAAGCACCGAAGAAGAAGCAGCCAGCAGCCCCTCGGTGAACGGATCCGCATTCATGACGCACGACGAATGACCGCAGTCCACCTCGTATGTCGCGGCGCCGGCGATCTGGCGCGCGAGCCAGCGCTGGCGTCGCGGCGGGATGATGAGGTCCTTCGTGGGCACCACGACGGCGGTCGGGACGTCGATGTCGCCCACCCAGGCCGTCGAATCGAACTTGCCGATCTCCGCAGTCGCGCGGCCGATAGCGCCGTAGCTCGTCTCCCGGAACTGGGCGTACGCCCACACCCGGTCGCCGCCGAACCGCGGTCCACCGACCGGCACCGGGCCGGGGCGCGGCTTGAGGGCGCCCAGCCCGTAGCTGAGGGACTCGAGCGCGACCCGCTCGCGGGAGTTGCGCTTGAAGTGCGCGGCACCGGCGCACAGCACCAGGCCGGCGACGCGATCGCGGTGCCGCTTCCACATGAGCTGCGACACCAGCGAGCCCATCGAGTACCCGACGGGAACGACCCGGTCGAGGCCGAGCACATCGGCCAGGGCCGCTACGTCGTCGGCGCAATCCTCGAGGGTGAACCGCTCCGACCGGATGCCACGCCCGTGCCAGCGCTGATCGAGCACCACGACCCGCGTCTTCTCGGCGAGCCGGGCGATCGCCGGGTACCAGGTCAGGGTTCCGGTGCACGCGAGTGCGTGCAGGAGCACGAGCGTCGGCTTGTCGGCATTGCGCTCGGTGGCGCCCGTGTCGATCACGTAGGTGCTGCCCCGCCCGGGTAGCTCGACCATCGAGCCGACCGGCATCTCGCCGACAGGAGCGACGGCGGCCGCAAGGTTGACCATCGAACTACCTCTCGATTGGTGTCCCGCCCTGCCGGCGCTGCCCACGAACGGGACCGGCAAAACTGAAACTTGTTCTACCTCATGACCCGCTCTGCCGCGGAGCATTCCGGCATTCCGGCCGAAGCCCCCGGCCGTCGAGGGTGCGCCCACCGGCGCAATCACGCCACGACAGTGTTCTTGGTCACATGTCCAGCTTTTCGGCGAAATACGGACGGACACGCGTCCGCCGACGTGGAAATCGTTTCTGCCCACGTAGAGTTCTGGCCTATGCCAGACAGCACCGAGCCCACCACCCCCGTGCCACTCCTGGTTCCGGCCGACGGTGTGCCACCGGTGATCGAGACCGCCGCGGGCGTGCGCGACGCCGCCGAAAGACTCGCGGCCGGAACGGGACCGTTGGCGGTCGACGCCGAGCGCGCCTCCGGTTTCCGCTACTCGTCGCGCGCCTACCTCGTCCAGCTCCGCCGCGCGGGCGCCGGCTCGTTCCTGCTCGACCCGATTCCGACCGCGGGCGATCTCGAACCGCTCCGCGACGCGATCAACGGCCTCGAATGGGTCCTGCATTCCGCCGACCAGGATCTGCCGTGCCTGGCCGAGTTGGGCCTGGAGCCGGCCGCACTGTTCGACACCGAACTGGCCGGACGCCTCGCCGGGTTCGAGCGCGTCGGGTTGGCCGCGATCGTCGAGCGCACGCTCGGACTGGAGTTGCGCAAGGGCCACGGCGCCGCCGACTGGTCCACCAGGCCGCTCCCGGACGCGTGGCTCAACTACGCCGCCCTCGATGTCGAGGTGCTCCTGGAACTGCGCGAAGCGATGGCGAAGGAGCTCGCCGAGCAGGACAAGACGGACTGGGCCGCACAGGAATTCGAGCACGTTCGGCTGGCTGGGCCACCGCAGCCCAAGCCGGACCGCTGGCGCCGGACCTCGCAGATCCACAGTCTCAAGAGTCCGCGCCAGCTCGCCGCGGTCCGGGAACTGTGGACCACCCGCGACGAGATCGCCCGCAAGCGCGACATCTCGCCCAGCCGGATCCTGCCGGACTCGGCGATCGTCACGGCCGCGAGCGCCGATCCCAAGAGCATCGACACCCTGCGGGCACTCCCCGTGTTCGGCGGTCCGCGTCAGCGGAGGTCGTCGCGGATCTGGCTCGGGGCACTCGAGCGCGCGCGGATGCTGCCCCAGAGCGAGCTTCCGCCGGTCAACCAGCCGTTCACCGGCCCTCCGCCACCGAGCCGCTGGGCCAAGCGCGATCCCGACGCGGCGGCGCGACTGGCCGCGGCGAAGGCTGGGATCTCGGAGCTGAGCGAGCGGGTGCACGTACCCGTCGAGAACCTGCTGAGCCCGGATCTCGTGCGTCGGGTCTGCTGGGAACCGCCCGCCACGCCGTCGACGTCCGACACCGACGCGGCAGCCGCCGTGGACGCCGCTCTCGCCGCGGCCGGAGCACGCCCGTGGCAACGTGATCTGCTGGTGCCGATCCTGGTCGAGGCCATCCGCGCAAAGGCCTGACCAGGCGAGACGAGCGGTTGGACGCCCCACATGTTACTGGCGGGTAATTAGCGCTACAGTGGTGCGTGTCGGGTCATCGCACCCGCGTGACCGCATCGTTCCCGCCAGGAGGAATCCAGCGTGGCTGCTTCCGCTAACTCCAGAAACGTCGTCTTCGTCGACGGCATCCGCACGCCGTTCGGCAAGGCCGGACCGAAGGGCATCTACGCCGAGACCCGCGCCGACGACCTGGTCGTCAAGGCCATCCGCGAACTACTGCGCCGCAACCCCCAGCTCGATCCCGCCCGGGTCGACGAGGTCGCGATCGCCGCGACCACGCAGACCGGCGACCAGGGCCTGACCATCGGCCGCACGTCCGCGATCCTCGCGGGCCTGCCCGAGACGGTCCCCGGTTTCGCGATCGACCGCATGTGTGCCGGCGCCATGACCGCGGTGACCACCACCGCGTCCGGCATCGGCTTCGGTCAGTACGACGTCGTCATCGCCGGCGGTGTCGAGCACATGGGCCGCCACCCGATGGGCGAGGGCGCCGACCCCAACCCGCGCTTCCTCGCCGACCGCCTGGTCGACCCGAGCGCGCTCGTGATGGGCAACACCGCCGAGAACCTGCACGACCGGTTCCCGTCGATCACCAAGGAGCGCACCGACGCCTACGCCGTCGCGTCGCAGAACAAGTACGAGGCCGCCAAGAAGGCCGGGCACATCGGCGACACCCTCGTGCCGGTTGCGACCCGCTCGGGGGCGGGCTGGGGCCTGGCCACCGAGGACGAGCCGCCGCGTCCCGGCACCACGCTCGAGGACCTCGCCAAGCTCAAGACCCCGTTCCGTCCGGCCGGACGCATCACCGCCGGTAACGCCGCGGGTCTCAACGACGGTGCCACCGCCGCGATCCTCGCCGGCGAGGACACCGCGACGGAGCTGGGGCTGCCGGTCGGCATGCGCATGGTCGGCTTCGCCTTCCAGGGTGTCGATCCCGCGGTCATGGGCATCGGTCCCGTGCCTGCCACCGAGAAGCTGCTGGCCCGGACGGGTCTGAAGATCGAGGACATCGGGCTGTTCGAGATCAACGAGGCGTTCGCCGTGCAGGTGCTCGCGTTCCTCGAGCACTTCGGCATCGCCGACGACGACCCCCGCGTCAACCAGTGGGGCGGCGCCATCGCGTGCGGCCACCCGCTCGCGTCGTCCGGCGTGCGTCTGATGACCCAGCTCTCGCGCCAGTTCGCGCAGAACCCGGGCGTCCGCTACGGCCTGACCACGATGTGCATCGGCCTCGGTATGGGCGGCACCGTCATCTGGGAGAACCCCAACCATGCCGACTACGCTGCGTCGATCCAAGAGCCGGGAGCCAAGTAAATGACCGACATCGCAACCGCATTCGCCGACGAGGTCGTCACCAATGCCTACACCAAACTGATCTCGGTCCCGGGCATCGACGGCCCGGTCGCGCTGATCACCCTCGACAACGGCTTCGACCACACCAAGCCGAACTCCTTCGGTCCGCGCGGACTGCTGGCGTTCGACAAGGCACTGGGCGAGGCCTTCGAGGCCGATCCCGCCGCGATCGCCGTCACCGGCAAGCCGTTCATCTTCGCGGCCGGCGCCGACCTCAAGGGCGTCCCGTCCATCACCACCCGCGAGCAGGGCCTCGAGCTCGGTCGCCTGGGACACAAGGTGTTCCGCCGCCTGCGTGAGTCCGAGGTGCCGACGTTCGCGTTCGTGAACGGCGTCGCCCTCGGCGGCGGCCTCGAGGTCGGGCTGCACTGCCACTACCGCACCTTCGCCGACAACGTCGGCGCGCTCGGGCTGCCCGAGGCCATGCTGGGCCTGGTCCCCGGCTGGGGCGGAACCCAGTTGCTGCCCAACCTGATCGGGCCGGCGGGCGCCGTCACCGTCGCGATCGAGAACCCGCTCAACAACGGCAAGGTCATCAACTCGAAGAAGGCGCTCGACCTCGGCATCGCCGACGTCGTGCTCGGCTCCGCCGACTTCATCGAGCAGTCGCTGGCCTGGGCAGCGAAGGTCCTCGCCGGCGACATCACCCCGGCTCGCCCGGAGATCGACCGCGGCGCGGGGTGGGACGAGGCCATCGCTCGCGCCAAGGCGATCGTCGAGGGCAAGACCAAGAACAACGCGCCGGGCGCGGTGCGCACGGTCGAGCTGCTCGAGCTGGCCCGCACCACCGACCTCACCGACGCGAAGTCGCTCGACGCCGGTTTCGCGGCCGAGGACGACGCGCTGGCCGATCTGCTCATGACCGACGAGCTGCGCGCCGGACTGTACGCCTTCGATCTGGTGAACCGCCGCGCGAAGCGCCCGGCCGGAGCGCCGGACAAGTCGTTGGCGCGCAAGATCTCCGGTGTCGGCATCGTCGGCGCCGGCCTCATGGCGAGCCAGCTGGCGATGTTGTTCGTCAAGCAGCTCAAGGTGCCGGTCATCCTCACCGACATCGACCAGGAGCGCATCGACAAGGGCGTCGGCTACGTGCACGGCGAGATCGACAAGCTGCTCGCCAAGGGCCGCCTGTCGCCGGACGGCGCGAACCGACTCAAGGCCCTGGTCACCGGCTCGCTCGACAAGGCCGCGTTCGCGAACACCGACTTCGTCATCGAGGCCGTCTTCGAGAACATGGACGTCAAGAAGAAGGTCTTCGCCGAGCTCGAGGAGCACATCTCCCCCGAAACCGTGCTGGCGACCAACACCTCGTCGCTGTCGATCACCGAGATGGCCGCGGACCTGAAGCACCCCGAGCGGGTCGTGGGCTTCCACTTCTTCAACCCGGTCGCCGTGCTCCCGCTCCTCGAGGTCATCAAGGGCGAGAAGACCGACGACGCCACTCTGGCAACGGCGTTCGCTACCGCGAAGGCGCTCAAGAAGTCGGCCGTCGGCTCCGCCGACCTGCCCGGCTTCGTGTTCAACCGCCTGCTCATCCGCGCGCTCGGCGAGGTCATGAACGCGGTCGACGAGGGCACGCCGTTCGACGTGGCCGACAACGCGATCGCCGAACTCGGCATGCCGATGACGCCGTTCACGCTGCTCGCGCTCGTCGGGCCGGCCATCGCGCTGCACACCGGCGAAACGCTGAACGCCGCCTACCCGGAGCGGTTCAAGCCGTCGCCCGGTCTCGAGGCGATCGTCGAGGCGCGCAAGCCCGGTGTGTGGACCTGGACCGACAAGGGTCAGGTCGTCGATCCCGAGGTTGCCGCGCTGTGGCAGCAGGGCGACAACCCGTCGACGTCGGAGGAGGTGCTCGAGCGCACCCGCCGCGCCTTCGCCGAGGAGATCGCGATCATGCTCGAGGAGGGCGTCGTCGCCGCTCCCGAGGACATCGACCTGTGCCTGATTCTCGGCGGCGGCTTCGGCTTCTGGAACGGCGGCATCACGCCGTACCTGGACCGCACCGGCACGTCGGAGGCCGTGAACGGCAAGACGTTCCTGGCCGAGGGCGTTGCGAGCGTCTGACCCACCCACACGTGAAGGGCGTGCTCCCGCTTCGGGGGCGCGCCCTTCGCGCCGTCACACACTAGGTTAGGCTTCCCTTCACCCCAACGAAGGAGTCTGCAGGTGTTCGCGTTCACCAAGCGGCGTCGGATCGCCGCCACCATCGCCGCGCTGAGCGCGACCGCACTCGTCGCCGGCTGCTCGTCCAGCGACGATTCGACCTCGGCCGACGCGGCATCCGACGGGGCCTTCCCCGTCACGATCGCGAACACCTTCGGCTCCACCACCATCGATGCGGCCCCCGAGCGGATCGTCACCCTCGGCTGGAACGCCGAGGACATCGTGTACGCGCTCGGCGGCACCCCGGTCGGTATGCCGAAGAACTCCTACGGCGCCGACGAGAACGGTGTCATGCCGTGGCTGGCCGACAAGTTCGACGCGAGCAGGACCACGCTCCTCGACACCACCTCGTCGACGCCGATCGAGGCGATCGCCACGCTGGGACCGGACGCGATCCTGGCGCCGTACGAGGGCTTCGACCAGGCCACGTACGGTCAGCTGTCCGCACTCGCTCCCACCGTCGCCTACCCCGGCAAGGCGTGGCAGACCACGTGGCAGGACCAGACCACCATCGTCGGTCGGGCGATGGGCAAGTCCGGCGAGGCCGCCGACCTCATCGACGGCATGGACAAGATGCTCGCCGACACCGCGGCCGCGCATCCCGAGTTCGCCGGCAAGACCCTCTCGGTGATCAATCTCGACACCACCAACGGTCAGGTCAACGTCTACAAGCCGACCGATCCGCGCGTCCAGGTCCTCACCGAGCTCGGTTTCGTGAACTCGCCCGGCGTCGAGAAGATCGCCGCCGACAGCGATCCCGACAGCTTCTTCGCGAGCATCTCCGCCGAACGCATCAACGAGGTCGACGCCGATGTCGTCATCGCGTTCGTCTCCGATCAGAGCGAGGCCGCAGCGAACCCCGGCTTCAGCTCGCTGAAGGCCGTCCAGCGCGGCAGCGCCGTCGCGCTGTCCGACACCCAGGTCGTCGCCGGCCTGAGCCGCACCGGCGTCCTGGCGACGCCGTGGGTCATCGACAAGATCACCCCGCAGCTGTCCGAGGCCGCCGAGAAGGTCGGCTGACGACCTGCCGTAGCGCCCGGTCCGGTTGATCCCCGCGACAACCGAATTCGGCGTAGCGTCCCGTCTGAACCATTCCTTTCGGCGGGAGGCGAGCTATGTCGAACCTCGACACCACAGGCCAGCCCCCGGCCGCTCACGCGGCCGTCGGGCTGGCCGTGCTCTTCTCGGCGGCCGCCGCGCTCGGCGGCTTCCTGTTCGGCTACGACACCGCCGTCATCAACGGTGCTGTGAACGCGATTCGCGACCGTTACGACATCGGGGCCGGTGCGACCGGGCTGTCAGTGTCGTTGACCCTGTTGGGGGCCGCGCTCGGCGCCTGGGTCGCCGGCACCATCGCCGACCGCCTCGGCCGCATCCGCGTCATGCAGATCGCGGCGGCGTTGTTCGTCGTCGGCGCCCTGGGTTCGGCGTTCCCGTTCGGAATCGTCGACCTCACGCTGTGGCGCGTACTCGGCGGCGTAGCAGTCGGTTTCGCTTCGGTGATCGCACCTGCCTACATCGCGGAGATCGCCCCGGCCGCGATCCGGGGACGCCTGGGTTCGATGTACCAGTTGGCGATCGTGCTCGGCATCGCCGTCTCCCAACTCGTCAACTACGCGATCTCCCAGGCCGCCGGCGGTGGCCGCGGAGTGCTCCTCGGCATCGAGGCGTGGCAGTGGATGCTCGCGATCGAAGCGATCCCCGCGCTGCTCTATCTCGTCATGACGTTCACGATCCCCGAGTCGCCCCGACACCTCGTCCGCTGCGGGCGGGAGGACGCCGCACGCAAGGTCATCGGCGAACTCGAGGGCGGGGACGCGGAGGCCGTCGGCCACCGGATCGAGGAGATTCGGACCTCTCTGGGAGCCGAGCGTTCGCGGGTGGGCGTGCGGGCCCTCTTCGCCAAGAGCACCGGTGTCTCGGCGCTGGTGTGGGTGGGGATCGCGCTCGCTGCGCTCCAGCAGTTCGTGGGCATCAACGTGATCTTCTACTACTCGAGCACGCTGTGGCAGGCCGTCGGCTTCGGCGAGGACCGCTCGCTGCTGATCAGCGTCGTCAGCGCGCTCGTCAACATCATCGGCACGTTCGTCGCGATCGCGGTGATCGATCGCATCGGCCGCAAACCCCTGTTGTTGATCGGGTCGGTGGGCATGGCGGTGTCCCTCGCCACCGCTGCCATTTGTTTCCATTCGGCAACAGTGACGACGAACGAGATCGGCGAGTCGGTCGCCACGCTCGAGGGCGCCTCCGGCACCGTCGCCCTGATCGCGGCCAACGCCTTCGTCTTCTTCTTCGCGCTGTCGTGGGGGCCGGTCGTGTGGGTGCTCATCAGCGAACTGTTCCCCAACCGGGTCCGCGCTGCCGCGGTGGGAATCGCCACCGCGTCCAACTGGGTCGCCAACTTCCTGGTGTCCGCCACGTTCCCGTCGCTCGCGGACTGGAACCTGTCGCTCACCTACGGCGGATACGCGGTGATGGCCGTCGTCTCCATCTTCGTGGTGACCAGGTTCGTCACCGAGACCCGCGGGCGCACCCTCGAACAGGCCGGCTGAGCTACCCCCAGTGCGACGGACGCGACAACGCGTCCGGCAGTGCCGTCCGCGCGTCGCCACGCGCCGCGTTGACCTGGAACTGGGTCAGGAAGAGCGCGCCGGACATGTCCGCCCCGCCGACGTCCGCGCCGCGCAGATCCGCACCGATGAGGTCGGCCCACCGGAGATCCGCCCTTCGCAGGTCCGCACCGATCAGCCACGCACCCCGCAGGTTCGCGCCGCGCAGATCCTTCCCCGCCAGTTTCGCCCCCACCAGATCGGCGCCGCGACCATTCCGGCCACGGCGCGGGGCCTGCGCCCGAACCAACTCGCTCACCTGCAGGAGCAGCACGTTCACTGCATCACGCTGCGCGCCCACGTCGAGGTCCGTGAGCACGTCCGCCGACTGCTCGGTGAGGGTCTCGGTCTCGGCCCGCAACGCCGCCAGCGCGGGACGCAGCCGCTCCGCGACACGCAGCCGCAGCGACTCGTCCAGGTACCACAGCAATTCGTGGAGCTGCCGCATCACCGGGAACACGTCGAACATCTCGCGCGCCACGTCCGGGTCCTCGCGCCAACTCGTGCCGCCGAACGTCACCTGCGAGACCCGCTGGCCGGCGCCGAAGCAGTCGTACACGGTGCATCCGGTGAAACCCTTGTCCCGCAACTGCGGGTGGATCCCGCACCGGGAATCGGCCAGCAGATTGCGGCACGGCACACCCCCAGGCTTGTCCACGGCGAAGTCGGTCGACGCGGCGAACGGTAGCGCGACACAGCACAGACCGAAACAGCTCGAACACTCCGAGACCAACTCGGACGACACGATCGGCTCCGGCACCGGGACCTCCTGACGGATCGGGGACCACCATTTCCGCACGATCCAGGCCATGCAGGCAAATCAATTGCCGGACAGCGATACTCGCCTCGCCGCCCTCGCCCACCGGTTGACGGGCGTGAACGACCCGGCCGACACTGGTCGTGGCTCCCCTCGACGCCGCACCGAGCGGCACCGGCGTGGTCGGGACGAGTGCCACCGGGCGTGCCGCGGCGGGAGGAACCCATGAGCGTCGACCCGAAAGCGGCCCACATCTGGATCGTCGGCGGCGGCATCGCCGGAATGGCGGCTGCAGCGTTCGCGATCCGGGACGCCGGAGTCCCCGGCGAGAACGTCCACATTCTCGAACAACTCGACATCGAAGGCGGCTCGCTCGACGGTGCCCGATCCCCCGCCGTCACCGACGGCTGGGTCACGCGCGGCGGACGCATGCTCGAGGAGGAGGCGTACCGGTGCACGTGGAATCTGTTCGAGTCGATCCCGTCGCTCGAGAACCCCGACATCAGCGTCCGGCAGGAGATCCGCGACTTCAACGACAAGGTCCGGACCGACGACAAAGCGCGCCTGATCGATTCGCGGCACAACATCATCGACGCGTCGCAACTGGGGCTCGACAACAGGGATCGGCTCGAGATGATGCGGCTGCTCGGCCTGCCCGAACGGGCCCTCGGCGCCCGCCGCATCGACGAGATGTTCGGTGATCACTTCTTCACCACCAACTTCTGGCAGATGTGGCGCACCACGTTCGCGTTCCAGAAGTGGCATTCCGCTGCCGAACTGCGCCGCTACTTCCTGCGCTTCGTCCAGGAGTTCCCCCGCATCCACACACTCTCCGGCGTCCGGCGCACGGTCTACAACCAGTACGACTCGATGGTCGTCCCGCTGCAACGCTGGATGTGGACCCAGGGTGTCGACGTCCGTTTCGCGACGCGGGTGGTCGACATCGACTTCGCCCAGGCCGGACAGCCCCGCCGCGCGACCCGGCTGCACATCGAGGATGCGAGCGGCCCGTCGGCCATCGAACTGGGCGAGAACGACTACATGTTCGCCACTCTCGGGTCGATCACGGCCGACACCACCTACGGGGGCAACGACGACGTACCCGCACTGATCCGTGACCGCGTCGACCGCAGCTGGTCGCTGTGGGAAGAGGTCGCGAAGAAGGCATCCGACTTCGGCCGCCCCAACACCTTCTACGGCAACGTCGACGAGAACAAGTGGGAGTCGTTCACCCTCACCATGCGCGGCGACAGACTGCTCCGCCGCATCACCGACTACACGGGCAACGAACCCGGGACCGGCGCGCTGACCACGTGGTTCGAGTCGGGTTGGCACCTGTCGACCGTGATCGCCTACCAACCGCACTTTGCGCAGCAACCCGAGAACATCTACACCCTGTGGGGGTACGGCTTCGAGATCGACAACGAGGGCGATTACGTCAAGAAGAAGATGTCGGAGGCCACCGGCACGGAGATCCTCACCGAACTGATCCACCAGTACGGCTTCGAGGACATGCTCGACGAGGTGCTGGCCACCACCGATGTGACGACGGTGATGATGCCGTACGCGTCAGCCCTGTTCAGCCGCCGCGTCCCGGAGGATCGCCCGAAGGTGGTCCCCGACGGGGCGCAGAACTTCGCGTTCCTCGGACAGTTCACGTCCCTGCCCGAGGACGTCGTGTTCACCGTCGAGTACTCGGTGCACGGCGCGATGCACGCCGTCTACACGCTGTTCGCCGTCGACAAGGCGATCCCGCCGATCTACCACGGGCTGCTCGACCCCAAGGTCGGGGTCAAGGCCCTGGAAGCGGCCTTCCGGTAGATCCCGTCAACCGATGGCCGGGTTCGACCTGTCCGCGCCCTCGTCGATTCCCCCGCCGGGGCGCGCCCGGTCCAGTCCCACGACCCAACCGGTGACCTGCCGGGTGATGTCCTGCGCAGTGAGGCCGAGTTCGCGGTGGATCTGGTCCCGTGACGCATGGTCGAGGAACTGCTGCGGCACACCGAGATCCCGGCACGGGACGTCGACACCGGCCGCGCGGAGCGCCGCCGACACCGAGGACCCGATACCGCCGTGCAGGCCGCTGTCCTCGATCGTGACGACCATCCGAAAGCTCTCGGCGAGCTTGATCACGGACTCGGGCACGGGCAGGACCCACCGCGGGTCGATCACCGCTGCGGTGATGCCGTGCTGGGCGAGCCGCTCGGCGGCCTCCAGCGCGACGCCGGCGAACGAGCCCACCGCGACGAGCAGCACGTCGCCGCGATCATCCTCCGGCATCTGCAGCACATCCACCACGCCGTCGAGGCGGCGGACCGCCGGGACGTCGTCACCGACAGCGCCCTTCGGGAATCGGATCACCGTCGGCCCGTCGTTCACCGCCAGCGCCTCGTCCAACTCTTCCCGCAGCGTTGCCGCGTCGCGCGGGGCCGCCACTCGTATGCCGGGGACGATGCCGAGCAGCGACAGGTCCCACATGCCGTTGTGGCTGGCACCGTCGGCGCCCGTCACCCCGGAACGGTCGAGCACGATCGTCACGGGCTGCCTGAGCAGCGCGACGTCCATGAGCAGCTGATCGAACGCCCGGTTGAGGAACGTCGAGTAGATCGCGACGACGGGATGCATCCCGCCGAGCGCGAGACCCGCGGCCGAGGTGACGGCGTGCTGCTCGGCGATGCCGACGTCGAACATCCGCTCCGGGAACCGCTCACCGAACGCAGCCAGCCCGGTAGGGCCGGGCATCGCGGCGGTGATCGCGACGACGTCGTCACGCTGCTCGGCCTGCGCGATCAGCTCGGCCGAGAAGACCGACGTCCAGTCCGGGGCCGACGTCCCCCGGGCGCGGCCCGTGAGCGGGTCGATGACTCCGGTGGCGTGCATCTGGTCGGCGAGATGATTCTCCGCGGGTGCGTAGCCCATGCCCTTGCGGGTGACCGCGTGCACGATCACCGGCCCACCGAACGCCTTCGCGCGGCGCAACGCGGACTCCATCGCGGCCTCGTCGTGCCCGTCGACGGGGCCGAGGTACTTGATGCCGAGGTCGGTGAACATGACCTGCGGGCTGACGGCGTCCTTGAGGCCGGCCTTCATGCCGTGCAGCAACTGGTAGGCGGCGCGTCCGACCCACGGCATCCTCTTGACCATGCGACGACCGTTGTCGAGGATCCGCTCGTAACCGGGCTGCAGACGCAGCGACGCGAGATGGTCGGCCAGGCCGCCGATGGTGGGCGCGTACGACCGGCCGTTGTCGTTGACGACGATGACGACCGACCGGTCCTTGCCCGCCGCGATGTTGTTGAGCGCCTCCCAACACATACCGCCGGTCAGGGCACCGTCGCCCACCACGGCCACGACGTGGCGGTCGTGCTGCCCGGACAGCTCGAAGGCCTTGGCGAGGCCGTCCGCGTACGAGAGCGCCGCGGACGCGTGCGACGACTCGACCCAGTCGTGCTCGCTCTCGGCGCGCGACGGGTAACCGGACAGACCGCCCTGCTTGCGCAGGGAATCGAACTCGTCCTTGCGGCCCGTCAGGATCTTGTGGACGTAGGCCTGGTGGCCCGTGTCGAAGACGATCGGGTCGGAGGGGGATTCGAACACCCGGTGCAGCGCGAGCGTCAGCTCGACGACACCCAGGTTGGGACCGAGATGGCCGCCGGTCGCGGACACCTTCTGCACCAGGAACTCACGGATCTCCGAGGCGAGCTCGCGGAGCTCCTCCGGGTCGAGCCGACGCAGGTCGTCAGGCGTCTGGATGCGGGCAAGGACACCCAACGAGATCGCTCCCTCCAGCAGGTTCACGGGCTGTCACACGACAGCCCGACAAGTCTACGGAGCCGCCTGGAACGGTGCCGTCCGGCATCGATTCCCACGACACCGCCGCGGCGATCCGTGCCGGATGACACAACCAAGACTGTGCGCTCATCCTACTGTTGCTCCATGGGCAACGTTGTGGACGAGTTCATCACCCGCGTGTACGACGTCGTCCGAACCAACCCGAGCGGGGAGGTCGCCGACTACATCCCGGAGTTGGCCGCGGTCGCCCCCGACGGCTTCGGTATCGCCGTGGCCACGGGCGACGGCCACGTATACGAGGTCGGCGACACGTCGGTGCCGTTCACGATCCAGTCCATCTCGAAGCCGTTCACCTACGCGCTCGCCCTCGCCGACCACGGCGTCGACGCCGTCGCCGAGAAGATCGACGTCGAACCGTCCGGTGAGCCGTTCAACGAGATCAGTCTCGACCCGGACACCGAACGTCCGCGCAATCCGATGATCAACGCCGGCGCGATCACCGCGGCATCGCTCGTGCAGGGCGCGAATCCGGCCGAGCAGTTCGAACGAATCCGCGCACTCTATTCGCGGTGCGCAGGACGCAACCTCGGCCTCGACGAGGCCGTCTACCGCTCCGAGGCCCGCACCGGACACCGCAATCGCGCGATCGGCTACATGCTGCGGTCCTTCGGCGTCATCACCGACGATCCGGACGACGCCGTCGACGTGTACTTCCGGCAGTGCTCGATCGAGGTCACGTGCCGCGACCTGGCCCTCATGGCCGCCACCCTCGCCAACAACGGCGTCAACCCGTCGACTCGCGACCGGGTCCTCAACCCGGCGCTGGTCGAGCGGGTGCTCAGCGTCATGACGACGTGCGGGATGTACGACGCCGCCGGTGAATGGGTGACCGAGGTCGGTATGCCCGCCAAGAGCGGGGTCGGCGGCGGCGTCCTCGCTGTCCTACCGGGGCAATTGGGAATCGCGGTCTACTCGCCCCGCCTGGATCGGCACGGCAACAGCGTCCGCGGCGTGCAGGCCTGCCGCGAACTCTCCCGGGACCTGGAACTGCACTTCCTGCACGTCACCCGGGCGGCCCGCTCGTCGATCAGGGCGCGCTACAGCATCGTCGAGGCCCCCTCGCGCACGCGGCGCACCGAGTCCGAGCAACTGTCACTGGAGGCCTTCGGCGATCGTGGACGAATCTACGAACTGCACGGCGACCTGCTGTTCGCCGGTGCCGAGACGGCGGTGCGCGAGATCGATGCCGAACGAGCGGACCTCGAGGTGGTCGTGGTCGACGTACGCCGGGTCGACGACGTCAGCGGCATCGCCCGCCGCATGATCGAACTGCTGCGGGCCGACCTCGCCGCCGCCGGCTGCCGCACGGCCCTCGTCGACCCCGACGCCCTGTTCGGGCACGCCACGTCGAGCCTGTCCCCCGACGATCCGCACGGACGAGTGTTCGCGGACCCCGACGCGGCGGCGCGCTGGTGCGAGGACGTCCTGCTCGACAGACACTGCGGCGTCGGCCGGCAACCGGAGACGATCGAGCTCGAGCAGCATCCACTCCTGGCCGACCTCACCACCGACCAGTTCGAGCGTTTCACCGACGAACTGGAACTGCGGACCGTCGCCCGCGGCGAGGTGGTCGCCCGGCGCGGCGCACCCGCGTCGGGCATCCACCTCATTCTCTCGGGGCGCGCGAGTACCGCCGTGACGTCCGAGGACGGCTCGGTTCACCGGATCACGACGCTGTCGGCCGGCATGTCGTTCGGGGAGATGCCGACCCTGCTCGATTCGACGTATCTCAACGACGTCCGCGCCGACACCACACTCACCCTCGCCGTTCTTCCGCCCGACGGGTTCGCCCGGCTGACCGCGGCGCCGGAGGTCAAGTCCGCGCTTCTCGAACGCCTGGCGGCGGTCGCGTACGGACAGCTCGAGGTGCTGGTGCGAACCTTCGAGCAGCACGGGCGGATCTGACGCCGACCCGTGGCCACCGCCGAGGACACGGGACGGTCCGATGCTCCGGAAATCGATTGCGCCGCCCCTCGGGATCCGACAGGCTGGAACGACGACCGAGTTGCGACATTGCCCACACGAGACCACGGGGACCACATGAGATCTGGCACCGCACTGGCCATCGAGACCACTGGACTGGTCAAACGCTTCGGCTCCAACACCGCCGTCGACGGCGTCGACCTGGCCGTTCCGACGGGCGGCGTGTACGGCGTGCTCGGGCCCAACGGCGCCGGGAAGACGACCACGATCCGCATGCTCGCGACGCTGCTGCCGATCGACGGCGGTTCGGCGCGGGTGCTGGGACACGACGTCACCAAGGAGGCCGAGACGGTCCGCGGCAAGGTCTCCCTGACCGGCCAGTTCGCGTCACTCGACGAGGATCTGACGGGCACCGAGAACCTCATGCTGCTCGGTCGGCTCTACGGGTACTCGCGCGCCGCGGCACGCTCCCGGTGCGACCAGCTCCTCGAGGCGTTCGGTCTCCAGGAGGCCGGCGGCCGCCAGGTCAAGACCTACTCGGGAGGTATGCGCCGACGAATCGACATCGCCGCGAGCATCATCGTCACCCCCGAACTGATCTTCCTGGACGAGCCGACCACCGGGCTCGATCCGCGCAGCCGCAACCAGGTGTGGGAGATCGTCCGCGCTCTGGTGGCGGGGGGAACCACCGTCCTGCTCACCACGCAGTACCTCGACGAGGCGGACCAGCTCGCCGACCGGATCGCCGTGATCGACCACGGCAAGGTCATCGCCGAGGGCACCACCGGCCAGCTCAAGGCGTCGGTCGGGTCCGGAGCGCTGCACGTCCGCGTCGCCGAGCCCTCCCGGCGCGCCGACGCGGCCGTCACGCTCGAACGCACGCTCGGCGTCTCCGTCTCGCTCGAATCCGATCCGGCGGCGCTCACGGCACGCATCGACGATCCGCAGCGGGTCGCGCGGGCGCTCGCCACCCTCGACGACGAGAACATCGTTGTCACGACCTTCGCTCTCGGCCAGCCCAGCCTCGACGAGGTGTTCCTCGCCCTGACCGGGCACGGCGCCGAGAACGCCGAGACCACTGCCGCCACCGGCACCTTCGAGGGGACCCCGTCATGACCGACACCATCACCACCTCTGCGCAGGCGGTCGGCAACGTCCTGCAGATGCCGGGGCCTCGGCCGCCGCGGCCGAACGCGCTGTCGACGTCGATGTCGTTCGGGTGGCGCGCATTGCTCAAGATCAAGCATGTTCCGGAGCAGTTGTTCGACGTGACCATGTTCCCGGTCATGTTCACGCTGATGTTCACGTTCCTCTTCGGCGGCGCGCTCGCCGGCTCGACGGACGCCTACGTCCAGTTCCTCATCCCGGGCATCCTCGTGCAGACCGTCGTCATGATCACGATGTACACCGGGCTGACACTGAACAAGGACATCGAGAAGGGCGTGTTCGACCGGTTCCGGTCACTTCCCATCTGGCGGCCGTCCCCGCTCGTCGGCGCACTGTTCGGCGACATCGTCCGCTACACGATCGCATCGGTGATCGTCCTCATCCTCGGCCTGATCCTCGGTTTCCGACCGGCGGGCGGCGTGGTCGGAGTGGTGCTGTCGGTCCTGCTGTTGCTGTTGTTCTCGTTCAGTCTGTCGTGGGTGTGGACGATGTTCGCGATGCTGATGCGGACCGAACAGGCCGTCATGGGCGTGTCGATGTTCATCCTGTTCCCGCTCACGTTCGCCAGCAACATCTTCGTCGACCCCTCGACGATGCCCGGCTGGCTGCAGGCGTTCGTCGAGGTCAACCCGATCAGCCACCTCGTCACCACTCTGCGGGCGCTCTGCGAAGGCTCCTTCGAGTTCGGCCAGATGTCGGGCGTGCTGATCTGGTGCGCCGGTTTCATCGTCGTCTTCGGTCCGTTGACGATGCGGCTGTACAACCGCAAGACGTAGACCGGGATCCCCCGACGAGTACGGCCCGCAACCTGTCTCGGTTGCGGGCCGTCTTCGTGACTGTGTTGCGGAACGTCAGGCGTTGACGTCGGCGGTCTCCGCCGCCTCGTCGGAATCCGTCGGCTTCTGGATGTCGATGGTCTTCCGGAGCGGGGTGTTCGGGATGAAGATCACGCAGACGAGCGTGATCAGCGCGACCGCGGCCGCGATCAGGAACAGCAGGCCCGTGGCGTCACCGTAGGCGCCGCGGATGATGTCCGCGATCGGCCCCGGCAGCGCGTTGAGGTCGAGGTTGCCCCCGCTGCCCGGCGAGTGCGTGTCGATGCCGAGCTTCTCGAAGCCGTCGGCCGACAGCGTCGTCACCCGGGTGGCGAGCACCGAACCGAGGACCGACACACCGATCGCGCCACCGAAGGTCCGGAAGAACGCGACCGAGCTACTCGCCGAGCCGATGTTCTGCACGCTGACGGTGTTCTGGACGGCGAGCACCAGGTTCTGCATCAGGCTGCCGACACCGACGCCGACGATCGCGATGTACACGCCGATCAGCCACAGGCTGGTCTCGTGATCGATCGTGCCGAGCAGTCCGAAGCCGACGACCAGCAGCACCGCGCCACCGACGATGAACGGCTTCCACTTACCGAATCGGGTGATCAGCTGGCCCGAGACCACCGACGAGACCAGCATGCCCATCACCATCGGAATGGTCAGGACACCGGCGATCGTCGGGGAGTGTCCGCGCGCCGTCTGGAAGTACTGGCCGAGGAACGTCGTGGCACCGAACATGCCGACACCGACCGCGATGGAGGCGATGATCGCCAGACCGGTCGTCTTCTCGGTGATGATGGCGAGCGGAATGATCGGCGACTTCACCTTCGACTCCACGATCACGGTCGCGATCAGCAACAGGACACCGACGCCGACGTAGAGCGCCGACTCCTTCGAGATCCAGGCGTAGTAGTCCGCCTTGCCCGCGAACGACACCCAGATCAGGAGGATGCTGACGCCCGCGGTGAGCAACGTTGCGCCCAGCCAGTCGATGGAGACATCGCTCTTGCGCTCGGTGGCGATGTGCAGCGTGCGCTGCAGCAGGAACAGGGCGATCACGGCGATCGGCACGCACACGAAGAAGCACCAGCGCCAGCCCAGCGGGCTGTCGACGATCACGCCGCCGAGGATGGGGCCACCCGACATCGACACCGCCATCGCGGCACCCATGTAGCCGGAGTAGCGACCGCGGTCGCGCGGCGGGATGATGCTGCCGATGATCGCGACGACGAGGGCGGTCAGGCCACCCATGCCGATGCCCTGCACGACGCGCGCGGCCAGCAGCACCGGCACGTTGTGCGCGAAGCCGGCAATGATCGAGCCGATCACGAAGATCACGATCGACGTCTGGACCAGGATCTTCTTGTTGAACAGGTCGGCGAGCTTGCCCCAGATCGGGGTCGATGCCGCGTTGGCCAGCAGCGCGGTGGTGATGACCCACGCGTACTGGGTCTGGTTGCCCTTCAGCTCACCGATGATCGTCGGCAACGCCGTCGAGACGATGGTCGAACTCAGCAGTGCCGTGAACAGCGCCGCGATGAGGCCCGCCAGGACCTCGAGAATCTGGCGATGGGTCATCGCCTCCTCGCCGGTGCCTGCCCGGCTCTCCCCCACTGGTGTCGTCATCGAAGTGCTCTCCCACATTGATCGGCTACTAGAAGCGAGGGATCCGGACGCGCGGTGAGCGAGTCGGTGAGTCGTTCGACGGCGGACAACGCCGCCGCCGCCTCCTCTTGACTCCACTGGCCGAGCAGGGTGCGCAGTCGCGCGGACCTTCGTTCCTTGACGGTCTGCAACACCTCGTCCCCCTTTTCGGAGACCTGCACGCGGAAAGCCCGCCTGTCGTCGGGGTCCGGTCGACGCTCGACGAGACCGGCATCGACCAATTCCGTCATCTGCCGACTCAGCCCCGATTGACTCAGGCACAGCACCGACGCGAGTTCGTTCTGCCGGCACGGGCCTCGGGCCGACAGCGCGACCAGGACCGCGACCAGCGCGGGCGCGATCGGATCGTCCGTCGCACTCGCGATCGCGTTCTTCAGTGAACGACCGAACAGAAAGATCGCGTCGACCAGGGCCTGTGCTGTGTCTGCTTGCACAGCCATCCGCGCACTCCGCATCCCTCGTAATTACTTGCAGAGCGCAACTATATGCATAGTTGCGTGTGTCAAGCAATTACTTCTCAAATGCGACATACCGCATTTCGATGCCCTGACCAGCGCTTCTAGAGACAACAGACCGTCAGGTACGTGTCAGGAACCACGTCAGCGAGTCAGAAGCGCGAGACTTTCGACGTGATGTGTGAGGGGGAAGGCGTCGAATGCGCGAACCTGTTCGAGCCGGTACCCACCCGCCCGGAAAAGCGAGACGTCCCGCGCGAAGGACGCCGGGTCACACCCGATGTGAACGATCCGCTGCGGCCCCGCCGCGACGATGGTGTCGACGACCTCGCGGCCGGCGCCGGTCCGCGGCGGGTCCAGCACCACCACATCCGGAGTGGGCAGATCGTGCAGAGCCCGTTCGACCCGGGCGGCGTGCAGATGCACCTGCGGTACGTCGGCCAGTGCGGCGGTGCCGTCGGCCACCGCCTGCTTCGAGAACTCGACCGAATCGACCCGCCCGGTCACCCCGACCTGGTCGGCGAGCGTGGCAGCGAACACTCCGACACCGCCGTAGAGATCCCACACGTTGTCGCCCGCGGACGGCTGCGCCCACTCCCCCACGACGCTCGCGTACGTGCCTGCGGCACCGCGATGCGCCTGCCAGAAGCCGGTCGCGGCCAGCTGCCACTCCCGATCACCGACCCGCTCGACGGGCCGGCCGGACCCGATGACGAGCCGCTCCGCCCGGGTACCGGACGACGCCGCCCGGCGCGCCGTCGCGCCCCGCCGACCGGGGCTGCGGCGACCGGTGCGCGACACCTTGGCGGGGGCGATCTCCACCACGTGACGGTTGCCGTCCGCGTCCAGCACGATCTGGACCTCGGCGCCGGGCTGCCACGACCGCTCGGAGAGCCCGATGTACGCAGACGGGTCGATCTGCGGGCACGCCAGGAACGTCTCGATGTCGAGGCTGCGGTAGCGATGGAAGCCCGGCCGCCCGGCCGGGTCGACCGCCAGCCGGACGCGGGACCGCCAGCCGGTTCCCTTCCCGGTTCCGGGCAGTTCCTCGACGACGACGTCCTGCTCGATGCCGGCGATCCGCCGCAACTGCTCGGCGACGACGAACGACTTCATCTCGCGGCCCGCGTCGAGGGTGGCGTGCGAATAGTCACAACACCCGGCGCCGCCCGGGCCCGCGATGGGGCACACCGACTCGACCCGGTCGCGCGACGGCGCGAGGATCTCGACGGCGTCCGCGCGACAGAACGAACCACCGCGGTCCTCGGTGACGAGCGCGACCACCTTCTCGCCCGGTAGTCCGTGCCTGACGAAGAGCACACGACCCTCGTGCCGGGCGACACAGAAGCCGCCGTGGCCGGGATTGCCCAACTCGACCTCGAGCCGACGCCCCGTCCAGTCCTCACTCACCACGAACCGCCCATCACTCGATCACTTGTCTTCTGCCTCGAATCCGCGCCGAATCGCGCCGGGAGCATTGTCCACCCGTTCGCGCTTGACCTTCTCCGACGAGTTCAACTGCCACGGCACACTCGTGACCATGACGCCGGGCTGGAACAGCAACCGGCTCTTCAGACGCAGCGCGCTCTGGTTGTGCAGGATCTGCTCCCACCAGTGGCCGACCACGTATTCGGGGATGAACACGGTGACGACGTCGCGGGGCGAGTCCCGCCGAACCCTGCGGACGTAGTCGAGCACCGGCTTGGTGATCTCACGGTACGGCGACTCGATCACCTTGAGCGGCACCGTGATGTCGCTCTTCTCCCACTCGCGCACGAGCGCGCGGGTGTCCGGCTCGTCGACGTTGACGGTGACCGCCTCGATGGTGTCCGGTCGGGTGGCGCGCGCGTACGCCAGCGCCCGCATGGTCGGCATGTGCATCTTCGACACCAGGACGATCGAGTGCGTGCGGCTGGGCAGCACGCCGTCCCATTCCTGCTCCTCGAGTTCCGCGGCGACGCTGTCGTAGTGGCGTCGGATCGACTTCATCACGATGAAGATCACGATCATGGCGACGATGGCGATCCAGGCACCGGCAGCGAACTTCGTCAGCAGCACGATGATCAGGACCGCACCGGTCATCCCCAGGCCGATCGAGTTGATGACCCGAGAGCGCTGCATGCGCCGACGCTGCGCCGGATCCGTCTCGGCCCGCAGATGCCGGGTCCAGTGCCGGATCATGCCGGTCTGGCTGAGCACGAACGAGACGAACACCCCGACGATGTAGAGCTGGATCAGCTTCGTCACCTCGGCGCCGAAGACCACGACGAACGCGATCGCCGCACCCGAGAGGAACAGGATGCCGTTGCTGAAGGCGAGCCGGTCGCCGCGCGTGTGCAGCTGACGCGGCAGGTAGCGGTCCTGGGCGAGCACCGAGGCGAGGACGGGGAAGCCGTTGAACGCCGTGTTGGCGGCGAGCACGAGGATCAACGCCGTCACGATCGCCATGAAGAAGAATCCGACCGGGAATCCGGAGAAGACCGCCTCGGCGAGCTGCGCGATCAGCGTTTTCTGGTGGTAGCCCTCCGGCGCTCCGACGAGTTGTGTCGCCGGGTCGTGCGCGTAGACGATCCCGATCTTCTGCGCCAGCATGATGATGCCCATCAGCAGCACGATCGCGAAGGTGCCCAGCAACAGCAGCGTGGTCGCAGCGTTGCGCGACTTCGGCTTCTGGAAAGCGGGCACACCGTTGCTGATGGCCTCGACGCCCGTCAGAGCGGCACAGCCCGACGAGAAGGCACGCGCGATGAGGAAGGCGAACGCGATGCCGTACAGGTGGGAGTCCTCGGCCTGCAGGTCGAACGCCGACGACTCGGCGTGGACGTCGTCGCCGAAGATGTAGATCCGCGCGAATCCCCAGCCGAGCATGATCAGCATGCCGACGATGAAGGCGTACGTCGGGAGCGCGAAGGCCGAGCCCGACTCGCGGATACCGCGCAGGTTGACCGCGGTGAGCAGCGCAATCGCCGCAATCGCGAAGAGCACCTTGTGTTGGGCGACGAACGGCACGGCCGATCCGATGTTCGACGCCGCGGACGAGATCGACACCGCGACCGTGAGCACGTAGTCGACCATGAGGGCGCTGCCGACCGTGAGACCGGCGTTGGGCCCGAGGTTCACGGTCGCCACCTCGTAGTCGCCGCCACCGGACGGGTAGGCGTGCACGTTCTGCCGGTAGCTGGCCACCACGACGGCCATGACGACGGCGACGGCCAGACCGATCCAGGGGGTGTACGCGTACGCGGAAATACCCGCGACGGACAGAACCAGGAAGATCTCCTCGGGCGCGTAGGCGACCGAAGACATTGCATCCGAGGCGAAAACCGGTAGCGCGATGCGCTTGGGCAGAAGCGTGTGCCCGAGCTTGTCGCTACGGAACGGCCGCCCCAGGATCAGCCGTTTTGCGGCTGTGGAAACCTTCGACACCGCCAAAGCGTAAGCCGTCCGAAGAGTTCCGTGACACGGGGGCGGCGCTGTGGGCGTTTCATCGACTTTACTCCGCGCCCCGACTGCGACGACGAGCGGCCTCCCTCACAGCGCCGTCGGCGGATACTTGCTCTTACCCAGGCGCGCTGTACGGTTCGATTCGACGCCGACGGCAACCCGTCGGGTCTGACGTGAGATGAACGGAGTGGACGGGTGTACGTAGTCGTCATGGGATGCGGCCGAGTCGGCTCGTCCCTCGCTACAGCACTGAGCCGGATCGGACACGAGGTGGCGGTCATCGACCGCGACGCGAGCGCCTTCCTCCGGCTCGGATCCGATTTCACCGGCCACACGGTGGTCGGGATGGGATTCGACCGCGACGTGCTGATCCGCGCCGGGATCGAACGCGCCGAAGCGTTCGCCGCGGTGTCCTCCGGCGACAATTCGAACATCATCTCCGCGCGGGTCGCGCGCGAGAACTTCGGTGTCGAGCGCGTCGTCGCGCGCATCTACGACGCCAAGCGTGCCGCGGTGTACGAGCGCCTCGGTATCCCGACCATCGCGACGGTCCCCTGGACCACCGATCGCTTCATGCTCGCGCTCGCGCAGGACGACCAGATCTCGAAGTGGCGAGATCCCTCGGGCACCGTCGTGGTCACCGAACTGCCCCTGCACGAGGACTGGGTCGGCCGCAGCATCACCGATCTCGAGGCCGCGACGAGCTCCCGTGTCTCGTTCGTCATCCGCTTCGGCTCGGGGATCCTCCCGGACCGCAAGACCGTCATCCAGGCCCAGGACCAGGTCTACGTGGCCGCCGTGTCCGGGACGGTCGCCGAGGCGGTCGCGCTGGCCGGTAACCCGCCGCCGGCGGACGACTGAGTCCGGTCATGCCCCCATACTCGTTCGACCCGATTGGATGTTCCCGATGAGAGTCGCCATCGCAGGAGCCGGCGCCGTCGGCCGCTCCATCGCCCGTGAACTCGTCCGCAGCGAGCACCACGTGATGCTGCTCGAACGCAAGCTCGAACACGTCGAACCCGACGTGATCCCCCAGGCGGAGTGGGTGCACGCGGACGCGTGCGAACTGAGCCTCCTCGAGGCCGCCCAGCTGGAGACCTATGACGTCGTGATCGCCGCCACCGGCGACGACAAGGCCAACATCGTCGTGAGTCTGCTCGCGAAGACCGAGTTCGGCGTCCCCCGGGTGGTCGCCCGCGTCAACGATCCCCGCAACGAGTGGCTCTTCGACGAGTCTTGGGGCGTGGACGTCGCGGTGTCGACCCCTCGCATGCTGGCCTCGCTCGTCGAGGAGGCGGTCACGGTCGGCGATCTGGTGCGCCTCATGACGTTCCGTCAGGGTCAGGCGAACCTGGTCGAGATCACGCTGCCGGACGACACCCCACTGGCCGGCAAGCCGGTACGCAAGATCAAACTTCCGCGTGACGTGGCGCTCGTGACGATCCTGCGGGGCGGCCGGGTCATCGTCCCGCAGCCGGACGATCCGGTCGAGGGCGGAGACGAACTGCTGTTCGTCGCCGCGGTGGAGGTCGAGGACGAGCTACGCGCCGCGATCGATATCTGATTCGGCCGACGGGCCCGTCTCACCGGTCGAGGCGGGCTTCTCGTCCTGCTCCACCGGGGCCGGAGTCGGCTCGGGCCCGGGCTCGACCAGCCTGTCCGCCCGGCGCACCGCCCAGATCGTCACGAGCAGCACCAGACCCGTGAGTGGCCAACCCATACCGATTCGCGCCGCCGCGAGCCACCCCGTCTGGTCTGCGTCGTACAACTCGGACTGCACCAGATACCGGGCCCCGAACACGAGCGCCCATGCCGCCGTGGCGATGTCGTAGGCATGCACGGCGCCCTTGTGGGCTTTCCAGGTGTTGCGGTGACCGTTCAGATAGCCCCACACGACACCCACGAGGGGCCATCGCACCAGGATCGAGACCAGGAACACGGCCGCGTAGAGAAGGCTCGTGTAGATGCCGAAGAGGAAGTACCCCTTGGCGTCGCCGGTCCGATAGGCGATGAACGCGCACACGCCGACCCCGAGGAATCCGGAGATCGCGGGCTGGATCGCGCCACGCCGCACCACTCGCCAGACGAGGATCGCGGCCGCGACGCCGAGGGCGGTCCACACCGCCGGCGCAAGACCGAAGAGGCTGTTCGCGGGGACGAAGACGACGATGGGCAACGACGAGTAGATCAGCCCGCTGAGTCCACCGAGCTGCTCGAGGATCGTCTGCTGCTTCGTTTCGGTCACGCGACGAGGGTGCCACATCGGGACGACGAGCTGCCGTCGGCACGGAGAACGGCGCCCTGGACGGGACGTCCGTCAGGAATCGCCACGAAGCTCGTAGTACGGATTGAAGATCACCTTCTGACCGTCACGGTCGCCGACCCGGCCGCGAACCATGAGAGTTTTACCCGGCTCGATGCCGGGGATCCGGCGGCGTCCGATCCATACCAGCGTGACCGGATCGGTTCCGTCGAAGAACTCGGCGCGGACGCTGGCATTGGCCGACTTGGGACACGCCTCGACGCTGCGGAGCCTGCCGAACATGGTGACTTCCTCGCCCCTCGTGCAATCGCACGCGCGGGTGGCGCCGGATGCCTGGGCGGTCTCGACCATCTCCTCGGCGTCGAGCTGCTCGAGATCCTCGGTGAGTCGGCGAGTCAGCCTGCGAAAGTAGCCTGCCGCGGCGGGTGCCATAGCGCGCTCCTGGAGCAAATGGCGACGCATCCGAACGTCGCACGAAGGGGTTGTATCTGGGTATAACGCTTGTCTTGCAGGAATCCTGCCCGAGTCCCGTGAGAGTCCCGAGCGGGGTCCATGAGGGTCACTGTAACCCTAAAGTGACCCGACAACCACAGCGGTCCGGATCCCCCACGAACCGGACAGTGCAAGATCGAACCATGCAGTCGCAGTCATGGCCCTCGGTGGCCGTCGCCCTACCCGGAACCGGTTCCGATGCGAGCTTCGTCGATCGCGCGTTCCGGTCGGCATTGTCCCAGCTGGGAGTCGCAACGATCGCGGTCGAGCCCGATCCGAGGCGCGTGGTCGGCAGCTATCGCGATGCCATGGATCGCGCAGCCGCCGAGCACGGGACGATCGTGGTCGCGGGCGTGTCGATCGGCGCGGCCGTGGCCCTCGAATGGGCGTCGGATCACCCCGACCGCGTCCATGCCGTCCTCGCGGCGCTTCCGGCGTGGACCGGATCCCCCGTGGATGCGCCCGCGGCGGCCAGCGCCACCTTCACCGCGTCCCGGCTGCGCGCCGACGGACTCGATGCCGTCACCGCCGAGATGACGGCGTCGAGCCCGCCGTGGCTGGCGGACGAACTCAGCCGCTCGTGGCGGTCCCAGTGGCCCGATCTGCCCTCGGCACTGGAGGAGGCGGCGACCTACCGTGCACCCGATCTCGCCACCCTCGCGGCGCTTCGAGTGCCCGTGGGCATCGCCGCCGCCGTCGACGACGCCGTGCATCCCCTCACGGTCGCGAAGGAGTGGACCGCGGTCCTGCCGAGAGCAGCGATGTCCGAGTCGACGCTCGATGAGATCGGCGCAGACCCGGGTGTGCTCGGCCGGGCGGCGCTCGCCGCGCTCGATCGGGTTCTCTGACGTGCCCCGGGCCGGCGGCTCCCGGCTCAGGAGAAGATGCGACTGGTAGCGGTCGCGGTGGCGACGAGCGTGTCGTGCTCGTCCCGGACGACGACATCGCAGTGCGTCGTGGACCCGGTGCGGTGGCGCACCAACGCACTCGCCGACAGCCGACGGCCGGTGGCCGCTGTGACGAACGTGAGGTCGTCTCGGCAGTCCAGCGCCAGATCGACCCGATCGACCTCCGCGTGCAGCGTGCGGAGACCCAGATGTCGGGCAACCGGGGAACTGACGATCACGCGGTCGATCCAGTGCTGCGCGGTAGCGCTCGGTGTAGCGGTGGCTGTGCTCACGGCCCTGTCCTCTCCGGCGGTGGTGATGCGACTGCCGTCGAGCCAACCGCGGGAGAGTTCGTGCCGTCGATTACCCGGGAGGTAATCGACGGCCGGCGCGCCTAGAGGCCGAGTTGCTGCATCGCGGAACCGGACTCCCCGCGGCGCGGGGGTTCGGAACCGTTCCCGGACTGCTGCTGGGCCTGCGGCTGCGCAGCGGTGCCCTGCGCGGCCGCCTGCTCCTGCGCCGCCTGCTGCTGTGCCGCGACCTGCTGGGCGTGAGCCGCCTGCAGCTGCTCGACAAGGACCTGGGGCAGCACCACGGGCAGCGGGGTACGCACCGGATGCGGATCGTTGCCACGCTTGATGACGGTGTTCAGCAGGACGGCGCGCGCGGTGGCGACGAGAGGACCGTCGCTCACGATCGCGCCGGCCGGACCCGCGACGACGCAGCGGACCATCCAACGCGGTCCGTCGACGCCGATGAATCGCAGATCGGCGTTGGGCGTCGAGGCCGCCACCTCCCGGCCCCACGGTCCGGATTCGATGCTGACCTCGGCATTGTCCGCACGCAACGACTCGGCCAGTTCCGACGCGACCTCGCGCCACTGGCCGGGAGACTTGGGCGCCGCGTAGGCGGACACCGTGATGCGGCCGTACTGAGTGACGAGGTGGACGTTCTGCGGAGCCCCCTCCGGTGACATCTCGACCTGCAACTGCGCGCCGTCGGGCATCGGGAGGAACACGGACCCCAGGTCGAGTCGGGTGTTCGCGGGCTCCTCGTCCTCGGCGAGTTCGGTGATGTCGAACGGACCACCGTCGAGGGCGCCGACCGGTGCATCGAGTTCGGGTTCCGCGTCGCCTTCCACGTCCTGGTCGACCGGAGTGGAGTCGACCGGGGCGGAATCCGCCTGCTCGGCTTCCTTCTTCTTGCGACGTCCGAACATGATCAGGCCCCTTCCCTCGGCTGCCGCGTCAACTCGTGCGGGCGACCTTCCGTACCGTCGACAGCTCGATCGGCATTGTGCGCGTCGAGGATCGCATGCCCACCGCTCGATCCGTAACCACTTGCTCCACGGACCGTTTCGTCGAGCGTGTCCACCTCGACGAAGTCGACGAGTTCCACCTTCTGGACCACGAGTTGCGCGATGCGGTCGCCGCGGCGAAGTTCGATCGGGGTCTCGAGGTCGTGGTTGATCAGGCAGACCTTGATCTCGCCGCGGTATCCGGCGTCGATCGTGCCGGGCGTGTTCACCACGGACAGGCCGCTCTTCGCCGCCAGGCCCGAACGGGGGTGGATCAGACCGACCGTGCCGATCGGGAGGGCGACCGCGATGCCCGTGCCGACCAGGACTCGGCGGCCCGGTTCGATCGTGACGTCGGTCGTGGTGCAGAGGTCGACGCCGGCGTCGCCCTCGTGGGCCCGCCTGGGCAGCGGGACACCGGAGTCAAGTCGCTTCAACGCGATGGCAGGAAGATCGCTCACGTGCACCGAGACTACTCTGAAGGCGTGCCCGAATCGTCTCAGCCCGCAGCTACCACGCCCGACACCCGAGCGCCGATCTACTCGGAGCGCCTGTGGGTGCCGTTGTGGTGGTGGCCTGCCGGATTGCTCATCGCCGGACTGCTCGCCGCCGAGATCCACATGGGGTCTCCCGGCATCCGCGCCTGGCTGCCGTACGTGCTTCTGTTCCCGTTCCCGGTGTGGGCGCTGCTCTGGGTGTCGCGCCTGCGGATCGAGGTGTTCGACGGGCCGGACGGCGAACTCCGGGTGGGCCGCGCGCACCTGCCGCTGTCGGTGATCTCCCGGACAGCGACCATCCCGCCGTCCGCGAAGAGTGCCGCGTTGGGCCGGCAGCTCGATCCGGCCGCGTTCGTCACCAATCGCTCCTGGGTCAAGCAGACCGTTCTGATCGTCCTCGACGATCCCGAGGATCCGACGCCGTACTGGCTTGTCAGCACGAGGCGGCCAGCCGAACTGCTGGCCGCCATCGGTAGCGGAACTTCGCCGAAGGCGTAGTCCCTCTTCCTTTGTGCGTGTCCGAAGGGACCGGCGTCAGGCCGCGCAGTCCATGCAGATCATGACGCCGTTCTCTTCAGTCGCGAGACGGCTGCGGTGGTGTACCAGGAAGCAGCTCGCACAGGTGAATTCATCGGCCTGCTTGGGCACCACCCGCACCGACAGTTCTTCGCCGGACAGATCTGCACCCGGGAGTTCGAAGGACTCCGCGGTATCCGTCTCGTCCACGTCGACGACCGCGGACTGCGCTTCGTTTCGTCGTGCCTTCAGTTCTTCGAGTGAATCCTCCGAGACCTCGTCGGTCTCCGAGCGCCTCGGTGCGTCGTAGTCGGTTGCCATTTCCTCTTCCCCTCGTCCTCGTGCGTACATCCCCGGTGCCCGGGCCGTCACCCCTCAACAGGTGTGACGATCCTTGGGAAACCGACGATCAGGCAGATACATTCCTGCGGCTGGAACAACGCCCCAGGACTTCCGGAAGTGCCCGAAACACCTTCCGGAAAACATGACCTGCGCCTCACTTTCGTCTTCCTCCGGACCCTCTCGAAATCGTGTGTTCTCACGACTGGGGCCGCCAGACAATAGCCGACGCATCGGGAAAAGTGGCAACCGAACCGGACACACCCGAAAACTGTCCGTCAATCGTCACCAACAACAGCTCGAGCCGAGACATTCCTGCACGCGGCATGTGCACGACGGTGACGGAGCAGGGATCTACAGTGATCAGGAGTTCGGTCGCCGTCGGCGGATCGTGGCCGGAACCACACCGTTTCCCTGCGGGCCGCCGCACCGCGTTCATCTACGGAGAGGTCGACAGACACCGTGGTTTCCCTGATCACCGAAGGCCGTTCGACCGACGATCAGGGCCGGCGGTTTCCCCGGCGCCGCCTGCTGCCCGCGATCGCCCTCCTCTCCGTGCTCGCACTCGTCGGCCTCACGGTGTGGGTCCGCATTCTCACGGAGCCCGAGGTGGTTGCGACCACCGTCGACTGCAATCCCCCGGTGAAGCCGAAGTCGGCGGACGCGCCGACGCCCCAACCCCTCGGCGAGAAGGTGGGACGCGGGACGCTGCTCGACGTTCCCCCGGCCGCCCTCTCCTCGACACAGGTGCGCGTGTTCAACGCGAGCGGCGAACGCGGACAGGCCGCGCACGTCGCAGCGCAACTGGGCGAGTACGGCTTCGCCAGCGCCCCCGATGTCCAGGCCGGCAACGATCCGGTCTACGTGGAACAGACGCTCCAGTGCTACGGCCAGATCCGGTTCGGTGAACAGGGACTGGCCGCCGCGAGCGCACTGTGGCTCGTGGCGCCGTGCGCCGAACTCATCCAGGACGGCCGGACCGACAGCACCGTCGACCTGGCGCTGGGCACGTACTCGAAGGACATCGCGCCCAGTGCCGACGCCGACGAGGTGCTCAAGTCCCTGAAGGACCCCATCGCCGGGGCCGAGCCCGCGCCGCTCGACAGCGGACTCCTCGACGCCGCCCGCACGGCCCGCTGCTGACGTACCGGATCACGGTATCGGCGCGTACGCCCCCACCGAGCGCATCAGAGCCTCGAGTTCGTCCGCGATACCCGGCGCCATCGCGACGACCACTTCACCGGAAGCGCCGCCGACCTCGGGGCCGGGCAGGTGGACCCGCGCGCCGGCCTCGCTGGCCACGAGCGCGCCGGCCGCCCAGTCCCACGGGTTGAGGCCGTGTTCGAAGTGGGCGTCGACGCGTCCGGACGCGACCATGCACAGATCCAGTGCGGCCGACCCCATCCGGCGGATGTCGCGCACGTGCGGAAGCAGTTCGCCGATCAACCGGCCCTGCGCGCGGCGACGCTCGGTGCCGTAGCCGAAGCCGGTGGCCAGGAGCACCGACGGGGTGTCGGTGACGGGGTTGCACGACAGCGTCCCCTCGACGACCCCGTCCGGCGCACTCGAGTCGACGAACCGGGCGCCCTCCCCCTTCGCCGCCGAGTACGTCACGCGCGCAGCGACGTCCACCACGGCGCCCGCGACGGAGACACCGTCGATCTGGGCGGCGACGGAGACCGAGTACGCCGGGATTCCGTAGAGGAAATTCACCGTCCCGTCGATCGGGTCCACGACCCAGCGCACACCCGCGGGGACGTCGCGGTCGCCGCCGCCTTCCTCGCCCAGCACGGCGTCGTGGGGGCGCAGTTCGGACAGGTGTGCCCGGATCAACTGCTCGGCCTCGGTGTCGACGACGGTGACCGGATCCGTGGGGGTGCTCTTCGCGCGCACCGACTGCCCGTCACTCCCGTGCACTCGTGCACCCATCACGCCGAAAACCTCGGGGCGACGCGTCCGCACGTGGTCTGCGGCGGCCTCGGCGACGGCGACGGCCACCCGGAGGAGGTCGACAGGGTCGGTCGAGGTCGGATCGGTATCGGTGGTCTCGGCAGACGGACTGTTCGCGCGGTGCATGGGTGTATAGCACCACAACCGCGAACCACCCCACCACCCTTCACCCCCGTTGTCTCACGGCCGGATGCTGCGGAAGCAACTACTGTTTCGACGCAGACGGTCATCCGACGGAGGGAGACGGTGGTGGGCGCACGTGGGTTCGGTGTCGACATCGGCGGCAGCGGCATCAAGGGGGCGCTCGTCGACCTCACGACGGGAGAACTCGTCGAGGAACGCATCAAGATCGAGACGCCGCGCCCGGCGACACCCGCCGCCGTCGCGGCCACGGTTGCGGAGATCGTCGCCCGGGCCGGCTGGAGTGGGCCCGTCGGTATCACCCTGCCGAGTGTCGTCACCTCCGGCATCGCCCGTACCGCCGCGAACATCGACCCGTCGTGGATCGGAACCGACGCGCGCGCCCTGTTCTCCGAGTCGCTGGGCGGCCGGGGCGTCACCGTCCTCAACGACGCCGACGCGGCCGGTGTGGCCGAGGACCGTTTCGGGGCCGGGAAGGACGTCGACGGCGTCGTCGTGTTGCTGACGTTCGGCACGGGGATCGGATCGGCGATCCTGCACCGCGGTGTCCTACTGCCGAACACCGAACTCGGCCACCTCGAGGTCGACGGCAAGGAAGCCGAACATCGAGCCGCGTCATCGGTGAAAGACGGGAAGGGGCTCTCGTACAAGGAGTGGGCCGTCGAGGTGACCCGCGTGCTGCGCCGCTACGAGGACCTGTTGTGGCCGGACCTGTTCATCGCGGGCGGCGGGATCAGCCGCAAGCACGACAAGTGGATTCCGCGGCTCGAGAACCGCACACCGGTCGTTCCCGCAGCTCTGCTCAACACTGCGGGCATCGTCGGTGCCGCGCTGGCCTCGGCCGACGCCCCGTCCGACGCGGTGGAAAACGGCATCGCTCCGTAACATTTTCCCAGCTGTCGTTACAATGGATGGTGGCCGACTGTGAGTCGGCGAAACCCGACAGACCTCTCCGCCGGAATTCCACTCTGGCGTGACGCCGCACGACACCGTCACGAAAGGGCGTACGTGGCAGCCACCGATACGCGTCAGACCGCAGATTCCACCCCCGAATCAGCGACCACTGCTCCCACTGCCGAGGCCACTACCGGTAGCGCGCCCGCCGCCAAGAAGGCTCCCGCGAAGAAGGCCGCCGCCAAGAAGGCGCCGGCGAAGAAGGCCGCCGCCAAGAAGGCTCCTGCGAAGAAGGCCGCCGCCAAGAAGACGGCCGCCAAGAAGACGACCAAGAAGGCGACCACGAAGGCCGCCAAGGGTGACGACATCGGCGATGAGGAAGACGTAGACATCGCCGATCTCGACGTCGCCGACGGCGAGCTCGTCGAGGAAGATGTCGAGGACGTCGTCGTCGAGGAAGACGAGGAGACCGAGGAGCCGTCCGAGAAGGACAAGGCGTCCGGCGACTTCGTCTGGGACGAGGAAGAGTCCGAGGCCCTCCGACAGGCCCGCAAGGATGCCGAGCTGACGGCCTCGGCCGACTCGGTGCGTGCGTACCTCAAGCAGATCGGCAAGGTCGCGCTCCTCAACGCGGAGGAGGAGGTCGAACTCGCCAAGCGCATCGAGGCCGGCCTGTTCGCGACGCACAAGATGGGCGAGATGGCGGAGAAGGGCGAGAAGCCCTCCCCCACCGATCGCCGCAACCTGAACTGGATCACCCGCGACGGCAACCGCGCGAAGAACCACCTGCTCGAGGCGAACCTGCGACTGGTCGTCTCGCTGGCCAAGCGCTACACGGGCCGCGGCATGGCGTTCCTGGACCTCATCCAGGAAGGCAACCTCGGTCTGATCCGCGCGGTCGAGAAGTTCGACTACACCAAGGGCTACAAGTTCTCCACGTACGCCACGTGGTGGATCCGTCAGGCGATCACCCGCGCGATGGCCGACCAGGCCCGCACGATCCGTATCCCCGTGCACATGGTCGAGGTCATCAACAAGCTCGGTCGCATCCAGCGTGAGCTGCTCCAGGACCTGGGCCGCGAGCCCACCCCCGAGGAGCTCGCGAAGGAAATGGACATCACGCCGGAGAAGGTGCTGGAGATCCAGCAGTACGCGCGTGAGCCCATCTCGCTCGACCAGACCATCGGCGACGAGGGCGACAGCCAGCTCGGCGACTTCATCGAGGACTCCGAGGCCGTCGTCGCGGTCGACGCGGTGAGCTTCACGCTGCTGCAGGATCAGCTGCAGTCGGTGCTCGAGACCCTCTCCGAGCGCGAGGCCGGCGTGGTGCGTCTGCGCTTCGGTCTCACCGACGGCCAGCCGCGGACTTTAGACGAAATCGGTCAGGTCTACGGCGTCACGCGCGAGCGTATCCGCCAGATCGAGTCGAAGACGATGTCGAAGCTGCGCCACCCGTCGCGGTCGCAGGTGCTGCGCGACTACCTCGACTAGAGGTCGGACGGCGCGTCAGCTGGTGAGGAAGGGGTCCTTCGGGGCCCCTTCCTCTTTCGGTCGGGGCGGCTGGAAGAGCCGGACGATCGGCTCGGCGATACGGGCCCCGACCGGCCCGACGACGGCCATCAGCAGCACGTAGGCCGTGGCGAGCGCCGCCAGCTCCCCCTCGACGGCGCCTGCCGACACGGCCAGGCCGGCGATGACGATCGAGAACTCGCCGCGCGCGATCAGCGCGGCTCCGGCGCGTGCCCGGCCCATCGTGCCGATGCCTTGGCGTCCGGCGGCCCACCATCCGGTGAGCACCTTGGTAGCGGTCGTGAGGACTGCCAGGCCGATCGCGGGCAGCAATACCGGCGGGATGGTCGTCGGGTCGGTGTTGAGTCCGAAGACGACGAAGAACATCGCCGCGAACAGGTCCCGCAGCGGCTCGAGGAGTCGCGTCGCGTTCCGAGCCGTGGATCCCGAGATCGCGATGCCGAGGAGGAACGCGCCGACCGCCGCAGACACCTGCAGTGACGACGCGAAGCCGGCGACGAGCAGCGCGGCGCCGAGCAGCTTCAGCAGGAACACCTCGCGGTCGGTGCTGTCCACGATGGCGGAGACGACGCTGCCGTAGCGCAGCGCGACGACGAGCACCACCGTGATGACCGCGAACGAGATCGCGACCGCCTGCAGCCCGCCGAGGAAGCTCACGCCCGCGAGCACCGCGGTGAGGATCGGCAGGTACACCGCCATCGCGAGATCCTCGAACACGAGAATCGAGAGGACCACCGGGGTTTCGCGGTTACCGAGCCGGCCGAGGTCGCCGAGTACCTTCGCGACGATGCCCGACGACGAGATGTACGTGACGCCACCGAGTGTCAGGGCCCCGACGGGACCCCAGCCGAGCATGAAGGCCAGCACGGCACCGGGCGCGGCGTTGAGGAGAAGATCGACGACACCGGCGAACCAGGACCGTCTGAGTCCGGTGACGAGTTCGGACGCCGTGTACTCCAGGCCCAGCAGCAACAGCAGCAGGACGACACCGATCTCACTCGCGAGATGGCTGAACTCGCCGATGTCGCCGAGTTGGATGAAGCCGCCCTGGCCGAAGCAGAGACCACCGATCAGATACAGCGGGATCGGTGACATGCCGATGCGTCCGGCCAGGCGGCCGAGCACGCCGAGTGCGAAGAAGACAGCGCCGAGTTCGACGAGTGCCAGTGCGGTGCCGGTCATCGCGCGTCGATCGTGCCGGGATCAGCCGTGCGCGAGGATCTTGGCGGCGTGGTCCAGGCCCTCCTGGGTACCGACCGCGACCAGGAGATCGCCCTCGGTGAAGGTGAAGTCCGGGTTCGGGGACGGCGCGACCTGCCCCGCGCGCATCACGGCGACGACGGAGACGCCGGTCCGGGTCCGCATCGCGGTCTCACCGAGGGTCCGGCCGTCCCACGGCGAATTCTCGCCGATCGGCAGCTGGCGGGTGCTGATGCCGGGCAGGTCGCGGTGCTCCTCCCGCAATTGCGCGACCAGTTGTGGCGCGCCCAGGAGGTTCGCCAGGACCGACGCCTCCTCCGACTCGAGCGGGATCGAGGCCATGCAGGCGTCCGGGTCGTCGAGCTTGGAGACGATCAGATCGGTGCGCCCGTCACGGTGGGTGACCACCCCGATGCGCCGCCCCGTGGCGAGTGCGAAGTCCTTGCGGACCCCGATACCGGGCAGCGGCGTCACTTCGACGTTCATGGATAAACGGTAGCGCTCCGCGCGGGCGGCGGACCACGAACCCTCCCGGCGAGCCCCCCCTTCCGTTTCGCGGCCCCGTCAGGCCACGGGCGGGAACACCCCGTCGGCACCGGGCCGGTAGTCGGTGACCTCGACCACGGCCGCGGCCGGCAGCGGCCCGTACAGGTGCGGGAAGCGCATCGACTCCGGATCCGACTGCACGCCCGGTTCCCATCTGACCTCGGCGCCGAGGCGCGCGGGATCGAGGTGCAGCAGCACGAGATCGGTCCGCCCCGCGAACAGGCGATTCGCGGGCAGGTGGACCTGCGACGACGTCGACAGGTGGACGAAGCCGTCGACCTCGAAACCGGGCGGGGTGCGATGGCCGACCCGGTCGAGGTGGTCCCACTCGGCCCGCGAACACAAGTGCAGCAGCACGGCATCGGGGTCGGATCCGGTGTTCGACATGTACTGTTCCTCTCGCCCGCGCCCCGTACATCCAGGACAATTCTCAGCTGTTAGCGAACAGCCCTATCGTCGCGGATCGCATCGTGCGAGTTCAGGGCGGGTGCTGTTACTGACGACACACCGGGAGCGAATCGGGAACAACCCGGTCAAGTCGAACGTCTGACAGAGTGGACCTACCGCGTCACCCCCGACGCGGCGGAAGACCCCAGGCGGTGGGTGCGAACCCACAGCCAGTTCGGAGGAGTCATGCCCGGAACACTGACCAGCCCCCCGTTGACCGCTGCCGACCGGTGCGACCGGTGCAGTGCAGGAGCCCGCGTGCGCGCCGTGCTCGCGAGTGGAGGAGAGCTTCTCTTCTGCCAGCATCACGCCAACGAGCATGCCGATCGTCTTCGTGAGATGAACGCCACCATCGTGAGCGATTCGGAATCATCCGCGGCCCCGATCTGACGCGTCAGCCCTCCGGGCGGACGCTCGTCCGTCTCCAGTTCCCGAAGCGGGCGACCACCACCGGTGGTCGCCCGCTTCGGCTATTCCGGAGCTCTGTCACCACTGCCGGAGCGTCGCGATCCGATCGGTGAGCTGTTCCACCGTCGCGATCGCCGTCGGCGGACCGCCGCATGCGCGACGCAACTCGCCGTGGATGATGCCGTGCGGCTTGCCGGTTCGGTGGTGGTGCATGGCCACGAGCGAGTTCAGTTCGCGGCGCAGATTGGCCAGCTGCCCGGCCGAGGCCACCCGCTCCGCAACCTGCGGCACCGGCGGCGGCACCGGGGCCTCGACGACGGCTGCGGGCTTGTCGATCTGGCTCTGCTGCCGTTGCCTGAGCAGCGCGCGCATCTGCTCGGCGTCGAGCAGACCGGGAAGGCCCAGGTAGTCGGCCTCCTCGTCGGAACCGGAGAAGGTGGCGGTCCCGAACGAGGAACCGTCGTAGATCACCTGGTCGAGTTCGGCGTCGGCGCCCAGCGACGTGAACGCCTTCTCCTCCTCGCCCAGCTCGTCCTTCTGCTTGTTCGCGTCCGCGAGCAGGTCGTCGTCGAGACCGTCCTTCTCCCGGTGCGGCTTGCCCAGGATGTGGTCGCGCTGCGCCTCGAGCTGGCTGGCGAGATCGAGCAGGACGGGAACGGACGGCAGGAACACACTGGCCGTCTCCCCCTTCACGCGCGAGCGCACGAAGCGGCCGATCGCCTGAGCGAAGAACAGGGGCGTCGAGGCGCTGGTGGCGTAGACGCCGACGGCGAGCCGCGGCACGTCGACGCCCTCGGACACCATGCGCACCGCGACCATCCACGGCTGAGTGCTCTTGGAGAACTCCGCGATCCGCTTCGACGCGGTGGGGTCGTCGGACAGGATTACCGCCGGCGCCTCGCCGGTGATCGCCTCGAGTTGCTTCGCGTAGGCCCGTGCGACCGTCTGGTCGGTCGCGATGACGAGCCCGCCGGCGTCGGGCATGCCGCCCGCGCGCAACTGGCCGAGCCGCGTGTTCGCGGCCGTCAGGACGGACGGGATCCAGTCGCCGGCAGGGTCGAGCGCCGTACGCCACGCACGCGCGGTCTGCTCGGCGTTGAGTGGCTCGCCGAGGCGGGCCGCGAACTCCTCGCCGGCGCTGTTGCGCCAGCGCGCCTCGCCCGAGTAGGCGAGGAAGACGACCGGACGGACGACGCCGTCCGCGAGTGCGTCGGAGTAGCCGTACGTGTGGTCTGCCTTCGAGCGCTGGTGGCCCTCGTTGTCCGGTTCATAGGTCACGAACGGGATCGGGCTGTCGTCACTGCGGAACGGCGTGCCGGTGAGGGCGAGTCGGCGTGTCGCGTCGCCGTAGGCGTCGCGGATCGCCTCGCCCCAGCTCTTGGCGTCGCCGCCGTGGTGGATCTCGTCGAGGATCACCAGGGTGCGGCGCGCCGCAGTGCGGGCGTGATGTTTGAACGGGTGCGACGCGACCTGTGCGTACGTCACGACGACGCCGTGGTAATCCGACGACGTCTGCCCGGTCGAGTTCGAGAAGTTCGAATCGAGGGCGATGCCGTTGCGCGCAGCGGACTCCGCCCACTGGTGCTTGAGATGCTCGGTCGGCGCGACGACGGTGATCTGGTCGACGGTCCGGTCCCGCAACAGTTCGGCGGCCACGCGCAGCGCGAAGGTCGTCTTGCCGGCGCCGGGCGTCGCGACCGCGAGGAAGTCCCGCGGCTTGGTGGCCAGGTACTTCGTGAGGGCGCGCCGCTGCCACGCTCGGAGGGAGCCGGTGGGAGCAGGTGCAGTTTCGACAGTTCCGGGGTCAGCGCTCACATCGCACCTTGCCACTGGCTTCGCACAGTTGTTCCCACTCCTTGCTTCGCTGACAGGGGTCACGGCTGCTGCCACGGCACGGTCTCGGAGCCCCGATCTCCGGCAACGACCCCCGAGGAGCCTAGCGCCCACCACCGACCGTTTCAGCATCAGCTCGGAGCGCCGACGGAAGCCCCAGGTGAACACCCGCTGGCAGGATCGTCGCGCGACACGGCCGCACCCCACCGAGCATCTCGGCGCGTCGTCAGGAATCCTGGAAGCATCATGAGTGAGACTCCGGCAGCGACGAAGCACCGACCGCTGAAGCGGTGCGCTCAGGTCGTCGGCCGGACCGCGAGCAAGGCGTGGAACGATTCGATCTTCGGCAAGTCCGCGACGGCTGCGTTCTGGCAGACCCTCTCGCTGCCGCCGCTCCTCCTCGGCCTGCTGGGCAGCCTCGGGTACGTCGGCGGCTGGTTCGGCCCCAACACCGTCGAGATCATCCAGTCGAAGATCATCACCTTCAGTCACAGCGCGTTCAGTGAGAACGTGGTGGACCAGATCATCGAGCCCACCGTCACCGACGTCCTGGGCCGCGGCCGCCCGGAGATCATCTCGGCAGGCTTCCTGCTGTCGCTGTGGGCGGGATCCTCCGCGATCTCCACGTTCGTCGACTCGATCGTCGAGGCGCACGGGCAGAAGGACGCACGCCATCCCGTGTGGCAACGGGTGTTCGCGCTCCTGCTCTACGTGGGATTCCTGATTCTCTCGGTCTTCACGCTCCCGCTGGTGGCGCTCGGACCCACGATGATCGGCCGGGCCCTGCCGGAGTCGTGGCACGCGTTCGGATCGGAGGTGGTGGACACCTTCTACTACCCCGCAGTCGGTCTACTCCTGATCATCGGCTTGACGACGCTGTACAAGGTTGCGCTGCCGAAGTCCCTGCCCTGGCATCGCCTGCTCGGCGGCGCCCTGCTGGCGGGCGTCTTCTTCATGGCGGCCAGCACCGTGCTCCGCCACTACCTGACCTGGGTGACGGGCACCGGCTACACGTACGGTGCGCTCGCGACGCCCATCGCGTTCCTGCTCTTCACATTCTTCCTGGGGTTCGCGGTCGTGCTGGGCGCCGAGTTCAACGCCACCATTCAGGAGTTCTGGCCCGCCCGGGCCACCCGCATGGAGCAGGTCCGCGACTGGATCGCCGCCCAGGCCGCGGTCGATGCGTCCGACGAGTCCGGCCCGGTGACCGCGATCACCCGACGGATCACGACCGGACCGATCCGCTTCTCGTCTGATCGGTCACAATCCGGCGACGCCGAATCGGTGGACGCGCCCGAGTGCGACGCATCCACCGACGAAACGCCGAATCAGTCGCCCTTGCGCAATCCGTCGTAGATCTTCTTGCACTCCGGGCACACGGGAGAGCCCGGCTTGGCGGACTTGGTGACCGGAAAGACCTCGCCACACAGTGCGACCACGTGCGTCCCCATGACCGCGCTCTCGGCGATCTTGTTCTTCTTCACATAGTGGAAGAACTTCGGGGCATCGTCATCGGTCGTCTCGTCGGTGGTGGTGTCGGGACGTTCCTTCGTCAATGTGCTCACGCCTCAATAATGCCGCAAGCGCATGTGCAATTGCCGCCCGAGAGTGCAACAGTGGAACCATGGCTAGAACATCGGGGTTCGGCGACTCCTCCGAGAGCGGCACACCCCGCCACCCGGCACTGATCACCGAGGCACAGCAGTCCATCGAGGATCAGCACCGGGCGCGCGTGAAGAAATACCTGACGATCATGTCGTTCCGGATTCCCGCGCTGATTCTCGCTGCCCTCGCGTACGGCGCGTTCGGCAACGCCTGGATCTCGGTCGGCATCATCGCGCTGTCGATTCCGCTGCCGTGGATCGCGGTCCTCATCGCGAACGACCGGCCGCCGCGCTCCAAGGACGAGCCCAGTCGGTACGACAACCGCAACACCGGCCGCGCCATCGAACCGCGGACGGACCGCACGATCGAGGGATGAGTCCGCGGCCGGCCGGTCGTGACCCGGCGGCTGCGACAATGCTCCCGTGACCCGTGATCTTCTGCTGTCCGTGTGCGCCCCACTCCGCGAGGCGCTCACGCGCGCCGCGTTCGACACCGACTCGATCCTCGATCTGCTCGGCCCCGAGGCCCACGCGGCCCTCGACAGGCACGAACCGGTGCCGGTACGTCGTGCGTGCGCGGGCGGCGGCGACCTCGGACTCCTGGTACGCCTGTTCCTGCTCGGTGACGACTGTGACGCCGATGCGGTGGCATCGGCGCTGAGCCCGCTCGACATCGACGACGCCGTGGCGGCAGGCCTGCTCTCTCGCGACGGCGACGTCGTGCGCGCCGAACTGGATCTGCGGCCGCTCGACCTCGGCACCGGCACTCGCTGGGTGCTGTCGGACCTCGACGGCTCGATGCGACCCCGCCCGACCGCCGACGACCACGTGATCGGTGTCGGCCACGCGTCGCTGTCGCTGCTCCAGGGCACCCCGACCCGGCCGGTCGGCACCGTGTTGGACGTCGGGACGGGATGCGGCATCCAGGCGCTGCGCGCGGCGGACTATGCGGGCGCCGTGACCGCGACCGACGTCAACGCGCGCGCCACCGACCTGACCGCGGCCACGGCCGCGCTCAACGGACTCGACTTCGAGATCCTCGAGGGTTCGTGGTTCGCGCCGGTCGCCGGCCGGACGTTCGACCAGATCGTCGCGAACCCGCCGTTCGTGGTCAGCGAAGCCCGGGTGGTCAACAGCTACCGCGACTCCGGGCTCGACCTCGACGGCGCGAGCGAACTGATGATCTCCGGAGCCACGGACCACCTCGCACCGGGCGGAACGGCCGCGATGCTCGCGTCGTGGCTGCACGTCGACGGGGAGGACTGGCGCCACCGGGTGGCGTCGTGGCTGCCGGCACACGGTGTCGACGCATGGATCGTCCAGCGCGACGTCGCCGATCCCGCCCTGTACGTGGGCACCTGGTTGCGCGACGGCGGCGGGGACCTGCGCGATCCCGCCGTGCAGGCCCGCGCCGCGGCATGGCTCGACCATCTCGCCGAGGCCGACGTCGAGGGCGTCGGATTCGGGTTCGTGTACCTGCGACGGACCGATGCGCCGTCGGACATCCTGTGCGAGGACCTGCGGCACGGCTTCACCGATCCGCTGGGCGACGAGGCGCTCGCCTACTTCGACCGTCTCGCGTGGCTGCGCGACCACGACGTGCTGGGGGCGCGGTTCGCGGTGCGGCCCGACACCGCGCTCGAGCGGGTGTTCCTGCCCGGCGACGACGGCTGGAAGCAGGTGGTCGCGCGGGTGCACCGCGGCAGCGGCCCGCAGTGGCAGCACGAGGTGGACGAATTGGCGGCGGCGCTGCTCGCGGGAATGCGCGGCGACGGGCTGGCGTTGGAAGAACTCATCACGCTGCTCGCCTTCGCGCACGACGAGGACGAGGAGTCACTCACCGCCACCGCGATCCCGCTGGTGCACTCGCTGGTGCGTCACGGGCTGATCGAACCCGCCTGACGCGTTCCCGAGCCCGCACGTTCTCAGGAACTTCTCAGGGGACCTACGCGATACCTGCAGGTCAAGGGCTGCGGCGACGGATCGTCTCGGGAACTTTCCCGGACCGTCGAAGCGTTGAGGGATATGAGACACCCCGACGAGGAGGCAGGTCATGACAAGCCCCGGCACCACTCGACCCCGCACCATCGACTCCGATCTGGACGGCCAGAGCCCGGCCGCGGATCTCGTTCGCGTCTACCTGAACGGGATCGGCCGCACGGCCCTGCTGACAGCCGCCGACGAGGTCGATCTGGCGCGGCGTATCGAGGCGGGGCTGTACGCCGCCCACGTGCTCGCGAACAAGAAGCGCCTCACCGCCGCGAAGAAGCGCGATCTGGCGATCATCGTGCGGGACGGCGAGGCGGCACGCCGCCATCTCCTCGAGGCCAACCTTCGCCTCGTGGTCTCCCTCGCGAAGCGCTACACCGGTCGCGGCATGCCGCTCCTGGACCTGATCCAGGAGGGCAACCTCGGTCTGATCCGCGCGATGGAGAAGTTCGACTACGCGAAGGGCTTCAAGTTCTCCACGTACGCCACGTGGTGGATCCGTCAGGCGATCACCCGCGGTATGGCCGATCAGAGCCGCACGATCCGGCTCCCCGTCCACCTCGTCGAGCAGGTCAACAAGCTCGCCCGCATCAAGCGCGAACTGCACCAGCAGCTCGGTCGCGAGGCCACCGACGAGGAACTGTCGCAGGAGTCGGGGATCCCCGAGCACAAGATCGCCGATCTGCTCGACCACAGTCGCGACCCGGTGAGCCTGGACATGCCCGTCGGCAACGACGAAGAGGCCCCGTTGGGCGACTTCATCGAGGACTCCGAGGCCACATCCGCGGAGAACGCCGTGATCGCCGGGCTGTTGCACAGCGATGTCCGCAGCGTCCTGGCCACGCTCGACGAGCGTGAGCAGCAGGTGATTCGTCTGCGCTACGGCCTCGACGACGGCCAGCCGCGCACCCTCGACCAGATCGGCAAGCTGTTCGGACTCTCCCGCGAACGTGTGCGGCAGATCGAACGCGAGGTGATGGGCAAGCTCCGCCAGGGTGAGCGCGCCGATCGTCTGCGCGCGTACGCGAGCTGATCCTTCTACTCACAGGCTTCCCGGCCGGTCTCCGCCCCTCCCCCTCGGGTTCGGAGATCGGCCGGGATTTCTCGTTCTCGGTGTTGCGGGCTCACCACTCCCGGAGTCGGCGCGGCCCCAGGTCCGCCAGACTCGGCTCGGGCCCGATCCGGACCCGGGCGTCGGTGACCTGGGCACCCTCGGCGGACGCGAGCACCGGCTCACATGCGAGAGAGCGGACCTCCGGCAGGTCGTCGGCCAGAGCGGAGACCCGCTGGACCAGATCGACGAGCGCCTTCTTGTTCACCGGCGCGGCGCTGCGGTAGCCGGACAGCAGCGGCGCGGCCTTCGGCGCGTCGATCAGTTCGGTCGCCTCGTCCTCGGTCAGCGGCAGAACCCGGTACGCGCGATCTCCCAGGAGGTCGGAGATGACGCCGGCCAGGCCGAACGAGATGAGCGAACCGAACGACGGGTCGTCCTGCACCCCGACGACGCAGCCGATGCCCTTGGTCGCCATCCTCTGCACGTGCAGCAACGGTTCCCCCGACGCAGCCGCGAGGTCGCGGTACGCGAGGCGCACCGAGTCCGGCCCCACCAGATCCAGCCGTACGCCACCGAGGTCGGGGCGGTGCCGCCACAGCTCGCCGGTCGCTTTGACCGCGACGGGGTATCCCAGTTCGTCGGCGGCGGCGACCGCTTCCTCCTCGGTGGTGGCCGCACGGAACTCGACCACGGGGACGCCGTAGCACTCGAGCAACTGCGCAGCCTCGAAGTCCGAGAGCCACCGGCCGTTCGACTCTCCCAGCCAGCCCTCGACGAGGGTGCGGGCCCGGTCGGGATCGATGCCGTTGGGCCGGACCACCTTCGACACCGGCCGGCCCCGCCACGCGGCGTAGCGCCACGCGCGGGCCAGTGCGAGCGCCGCACGCTCGGGTCCGGGGAACGACGGCACCGACCCGCGCGTCGGATGCCCGTCGGGCCCGCGGACCGCGAGTACGTCCGGAATCCCCTCGGCCGCGAGGAACGTGGTGAGGATCGGCTTGTCGGTCTCGACGACCGCCTCTCGCAGCGCCTGCGCGTACGGCTCGACGGCGACCGCGACGGGCGGGGCGAAGACCGCGATGACGGCGTCCACGTCGAACGACGCGAGTGCGGTCGACACCGCGTCCGCGAACAACTCGGGGGTGGCCTGCGCGCCGAGGTCGACCGGCTCCCCCACCTGCAGGCCCTCGCGGCGGGCCGCGTCGACGGCCAGGACGCCCAGCGCGGTCGAGTTGCCGATCACGGCGACCCGCGGCCCCGCCGGCAGCGGCTGATAGCCGAACAGCATCGCGCAGTCGAAGAGCTGCGAGATCGAGCCGACCTGCACGACGCCGGCCTGTTCGAACAGGGACCGCACGATCGAGTCGTCCATCTCGACGCCGGTCGCGGCGTGTGCCGGCGGCACCGCGTGCCGGCCGCTCTTGACCGCGACGATCGGCTTGTTGCGGGCCACCCGGCGGGCGATACGGGAGAACTTGCGGGGATTGCCGAAGCTCTCCAGGTACAGCAGCACGACCTCGGTGTCGGGATCGGTGTCCCAGAACTGCAGCAGGTCGTTACCGGAGACGTCCGCGCGGTTGCCGGCCGAGACGAACGTCGACAGGCCCAGGTGCCGTTTCGCGGCCTGGTCGAGGATCGCGATGCCGAGGGCGCCGGACTGACAGAAGAAGCCGACCCGGCCCGGCTTCGGCAGCACCGGAGCGAGCGTCGCGTTGAGCGACACCGCCACATCGTTGTTCGCGACGCCGAGCGCGTTCGGTCCGATCAAGCGCATCCCGTGCGCACGGGCCGCGTGCACGAGGCGACGCTCGGAATCCCGCCCGTCGGGCCCGGTCTCGCCGAAACCCGCCGACACCACCACGAGTGCCTTGACGCCCTTGGCGAGACAGTCGTCGAGCACCGCGTCGATCGATTCGGCCGGGACCGCGACGACGGCGAGGTCCACGTCGTCGGGGATGTCGCGCACCGTCGGATAGGCGCGGACACCGCGCACCGACCGATGTTCGGCATTCACCGGATAGACCGGCCCGGAGAAGTTGCCCTGCAACAGGTTCGCCAGGACCGCGTTGCCGACCTTGGAGCTGTCGGTGGACGCGCCGATCACCGCCACCGATCGCGGGCTGAGCACGTTGCGGACGCTGCGGGCCTCGGCGGCGCGCTCGCGCGAATTCCGTACCGACAGCAGCGCCTCCGTCGGGTCGATCGCGAACTCGAGGCGCAGCACACCCCCGTCGAAGCTGCGGCTGACCTGGTATCCGGCCTCGCGGAACACCGAGACCATGTTGCGGTTCTCGGCCAGCACCTCGGCGACGAACATGTTCAGTCCGTTCTCGGCGGCGGCGCCGGCGAGGTGCTCGAGCAGGATCGGCCCGAGCCCGCGCCCCTGGTGCGCATCCGCGACCACGAACGCGACCTCGGCGGAGCGGCCGTCGCCGACGTCGAGCAGGCGCTCGTAGCGTCCCACCGCGATGATCTCGTCGCCGAGGATCGCGACGAAGGCGACGCGGTTGCGATGATCGACCGTCGTGAAGTTGACGACGTCACGCTTGGACATGGTCGGGTACGGACCGAAGTACCGCAGATAGCGGGTGCGTTCCGAGAGCTTGCCGTGGAACTCGACGAGCTTGTCGGCGTCCTCGGGGACGATCGGCCGCAGGTGGACGACGCCTCCGTCCGACGCGAGCACGTCCGCCAGCCAGTGCCGCGGAAAGTTCCGCGCGCGTTCGGGATCGACTTGCTTGCCGTCTTTGGCGGTGCCGTCAGTCACGGGGATCCTCCGGATCGAGGCCGAGCAGTGGGAACGTGGCGCGGCGGGTCGCGATGATCGCCGCGTCGATGCGGGTGAGGGCGCGGTCCATCGAGGCGACACCGGTCTCCGGCGTCCCGCCCGGCCCGTCCCAGGGCAGGTACTTCGTGTCGCCGCCCTCCCCCATCGTCGTCGGCAGGTCGACGCTGGGCGCGATGGCGTGCGCCTTCTCACGCCAGCCGTCCGGGATCGCCGTGGCGGGGTCGACCTCGCGATCGAGCGCGGCGGCGATGAGATGGGTCCACGACCTCGGCACGACCCGCACCAGCCCGTATCCGCCGCCACCCACCGCGAGCCAGCGTCCCTCCGCGTACCGGTCGGCGAGGTCGCGCATCGCGAGATACGCGGCCCGCTGACCGTCGACCGTCAGGGCGAGATCGGCCAACGGATCCTCGCGGTGGTTGTCGGCACCGCACTGGCTGATCACGATCTGCGGCCGGAACCCCGCGATCGCGGCCGGCACGACCGCGTGGAATCCCCTCAGCCACAGCGCATCACTGGTGCCCGGCAGGACCGGGAGGTTGACCGCGGTGCCCTCGGCGGCGCCGGACCCCACCTCGCTCGACCACCCGGTGTTCGGCCACAGCGTCGCGGGATGCTGGTGGATCGAGATGGTCATCACTCGGGGATCGCCGAGGAACGCGTGCTGCACGCCGTCGCCGTGGTGCGCGTCTATGTCGACGTACGCGATGCGGTCGAAACCGTTGTCCAGCAACCAGGAAATGGCGATCGCTGCGTCGTTGTAGACGCAGAACCCGGACGCCCAGTCGGCCATCGCGTGGTGCATGCCGCCGCCGATGCTCACCGCGCGCCGTGCGCGGCCGGACGCGATCTCCTTCGCCGCGGCCAGGGAACCGCCCGCGAGCACCGCGCTGGCCTCGTGCATCCGGGGAAAGATCGGGTTGTCGTCGGTGCCGAGTCCGTGCCGGGTCTCCAGTTCCGGGGGCAGCGCCCCGTCCGAGGCGTCGCCCGCGAGCTTGACCGCGTCGATGTACGCGGGGGTGTGGATGCGGAGGAGATCGGCGTCGGACGCGGCGTCCGGTCGGACCATCTCGGCGCCCTCGATCAGCCCCAGTCCGTCGGCGAGGGCCATCGTGAGGTCGAGTCGCGTCGGGTTCATCGGGTGCTGCGGACTCCAGCGATAGCTGAGATAGTCCGGACTCCAGACCACGACGCGATCCGATCCGGTGGTTGCTGTGCCCCTGCCGGGACCTGACGACGCGGCCATTCACTCAAGCTACTTGGCGCGATGCCGCCCGCGCGAGGCGCCACGAACGGGGGTGGAGGAGACGGTCGCGGGACCGCGCGGACCGGAACACGTGCGACGCGTTTCACGTCGGTGTCGGAGCGGGACCGACAAACCGAAATGCCCGGTAGAATCACGCAAGACGAAGGGGTGTGAGAGTGAAGGATCTGGTCGACACCACGGAGATGTATCTCCGGACGATCTACGACTTGGAAGAAGAGGGCGTTGTCCCGCTCCGCGCGCGGATCGCCGAACGACTCGAGCAGAGCGGTCCGACCGTGAGCCAGACGGTTGCTCGCATGGAGCGCGACGGACTGCTCCAGGTGGCGGGTGACCGTCATCTCGAGCTCACCGAGAAGGGCCGCAACCTCGCGGTCGCGGTGATGCGCAAGCATCGCCTCGCCGAGCGCCTGCTCGTCGACATCATCGGCCTCGAGTGGGATCAGGTGCACGCCGAGGCGTGCCGCTGGGAGCACGTGATGAGCGAGGATGTCGAGCGGCGCCTCGTCGAGGTGCTGAAGAACCCGACGACCTCGCCGTACGGCAATCCGATCCCGGGTCTGGCGGACCTGGGCCTGGACCGCCCGTCCGGCAGTGTGGAAACGCTGATCAGGCTCACGGACGTGCCGCCGGGCAAGCCGACCGCCGTGGTCGTGCGGCGCCTCGCCGAGCACGTGCAGTCCGATCCCGAACTGATCGGGCAGCTGCGTGAGGCGGGCGTCGTGCCCGACGCCCGGGTTACAGTCGAGACGCGACCCGGCTCGGTGACGATCACCGCGTCCGGTCACGACGAATTCGACCTTCCCGAGGAAATGGCCCACGCCGTCCAGGTGAAGCAGGTCTGACGCCTCGCTTCGCGTGTCCGGCTGCGGCACGCGAGGAGATGAACTGTGAGACTTCTGGTTACCGGCGGCGCAGGATACGTCGGCAGCGTGTGCACCACCGTGCTGCTCGAACGTGGCCACGAGGTGGTCGTCGTCGACGACCTCTCGACCGGAAACGCCGACGCGGTGCCGGAGGGCGCCGAGTTCATCGAGGGTGACATCGCCGCTGTTGCCGGGTCCGTACTCGGATCCGGCAACAGCGCACCCCGTTTCGACGGTGTGTTGCATTTCGCCGCGCAGTCGCTGGTGGGCGAGTCCGTCGAGCGCCCGGAGCAGTACTGGCAGGGCAATGTCGTGACGACGCTCGCACTGCTCGAGGCGATGCGGCTGTCGGGCACACCGCGCCTGGTGTTCTCGTCGACCGCGGCGACGTACGGCGAGCCGGAGCGCACCCCCATTACCGAGGACGCGCCGACCCGCCCGACCAATCCGTACGGCGCCACGAAACTCGCGATCGACCACGCGATCACGTCCTACGCGAACGCACACTCGCTCGCCGCGACCAGCCTGCGCTATTTCAACGTCGCCGGCGCGTACAAGGGCGCCGGTGAGAACCGGGTCGTGGAAACGCATCTCATTCCCCTCGTTCTCCAGGTAGCACTGGGCCAGCGCGAGAAGATCTCGGTGTTCGGCACCGACTGGCCCACCAAGGACGGCACCGCGGTGCGCGACTACATCCACGTCCTGGACCTGGCGGACGCGCACCTCCTGGCCCTGGAGTCGTCGGTCGCCGGCCGACACCGCATCTACAACCTGGGCAGTGGCGCAGGTTTCTCTGTCCGCGAGGTCATTTCGGCCTGCGCACGCGTGACCGGTCTGCCGATTGCGGCCGAGGACGCGCCTCGCCGTGCGGGTGATCCTGCCGTGTTGATCGCCTCCAGCGATCGCGCTGTCGACGAACTCGGCTGGCGCCCAGCGCATACCGATCTCGACGAGATCGTCTCCGACGCCTGGACATACCTGCAGGCCCTGGGCGACCGGTCGCACGCCGCGCGGCGCTAGGTCAGCGGCGGCAGAGGCACACCCAGCTCGGCCGCGATGTCGCGGCCGACGTCGGCGAGTTCACGCAGGACGTCCGGGCGCATGCCGCGCTGCAGTGCATCGTCGAGGAGAGTGGCGAGGCGATGGCAGGGGTCGGCCGCGAGCGCCGCGGTCAGTGCGACCCCTGCCATCGGACCGTCCCCGCGGAGGTACGCACCGAACCCCAGGAGCGCGAGCGGTTCGGCCCGTTCCGGCTCGGGTAGTGCACGCGCCAGGGCGATCCACAACTGCTCGGCGTCGTCCGCGTACGCGCCGGCCGACAACGCCAGCAACGCGTCTCGCACCCGCGGATTCTCCAGCACGAGAGCGAGTTCCGCACACTCCTCGGTTGTCGCTTCCTCCCCGGCGGCGGTTCGGGCGATCCCGACGAGCACCCGTTCGAGTCCGTGCCGGTCGACCCCGTTCGGGTCGGTGGCGGTCCGCGCCACCCCGTCTCCGCAAGAGATCCGGGCGCGCGCGTCGTCGATGAGGTAGGCGACGCGTTGCTGGTCGTCGAGCGAATTCGGGAGCAGCACGGCCTCGAGTTCGTCGCGGGACGCTCGGATGGCGCGCCCCCCGAGAACCTGGGCGACGGCGACCCGCGACGCCGTCGGGTCCGGGAGCACTCCGCGCGCGGTCCCGTCGAGCCCGGTCCACTCGGCACCGGTCACGATGCGGGCGACGAGATGGGTCGCGGCGATCTCGATCCCGTGGGCCCCGAGAAGCTCGTCGAACACGGTCACGATCTCCCGGTAGGGCGCGAGATCACACGGCGAGGGCCGGTCGGGCAATCGGTCGTCGACCATGACGACCAGGATCCGGTCGGCGCCTTCACGAACGGCAACCGCGGTGAACTGTTCGAGCACGATGCGCATCACGGCGGTCTCACCCGGGCGGAGGTCGTGCCGCATCACAGCGCCGACCGAGGTTCCGGTCAGGCAGATCACGACGAGCGAGCGGTGCGGGTGGAAGCCGAGGAGGGCGGGTACCGCGCTGACGAGGTCGCCGGGATCGGAGATGCGCACCGCTCGTGCCGTGCGCGGGTCGTGGGGACAGGGTGAATCGTGTGCGGAGGTCGGTGTCGTCATGCCACGACGATGCCGCCCGACCCGGCGACGGTGATCGCGGCGACCTGGGGCGATGCCCGCCCTGTGGATGAGCGGCCGGCCTGTGCAGAACCCGTCGTCCCGGCAGCCTCGGGTGCCGTCGCTGTCAGGGTCGTGTGTTAACGCCGCTCCCTCATCCCGTACGGACCTTCTGGACGGCCGTGGTGAAGAGTTCGTCGAGGATTGCTGCGTCGTCGCCACCCGGTTCGTCGCCGAAGGACATGTACGTAGCCTGGATCCGCACATCGGCGACCTGCGCGATCAGCGTGAGCATCGACTGCGTCACCGTGCCGCCCTGCCGCCCGGATTCGACGGTCCGCCGCAGCGCGAGCGTGTCGTCCGCCTCGATGCCGGGCGGCGGAGTGACCGTGGTCCGCACCGCCACGTCGACGCCGTTCGCCGTCGCGGTCACGTCCGGACATTCGACCAACTGCGCCTCGAGTTCCGCGAGCGGAGGCCCCGCGCGGACCAGTTCCACCGTGATGGTCGACCGGGTCACCGAATCCGTACCGACCACCATCGCGGTTCCGTTCGGTCCGTAGTCCTGTTGCGGCGGCTTGCATCCCGGCGGGACGACGCGAGCACCGGTCGCGATCCCGGTGAGATCGGGGGCCGCCTGCGAAACCGCCTGCGCGGGAAGAACGACCGCGGGGTAGGCAGGCGGGAAGGCCTCCGGTTCGAGCAGCAGCTCCCCGAGCGGCCGGGACGGCGACGCCTCCCGCGCCGGCGTCGCCGTGCCGGGGACAACCGTCCCACACCCGGCGACGAGCACCACCGAACCCAGCGCGAGCGCGCAGAGCCGACGTTGCGTCATATGGCGCCCTCCTGCACGTTTCGCTCACGGTCCCGCCCGTCAGCCACACCCTGTCACACGGCCGGACCACACGGAATGATTCGCGGGCCGCCGATGTTGGTCCTCTGGTGGCGGGTTGCGACCCGCCGCGCGCCTACACGGCTCCCCTTTTCGGACGACGGGAGGCGGTGAGGGACACTGGAAGAAGACGTTCGATCGAAAAGGAGCCGTCATGGACGAGCAGTCGAAGATGTACGAGCTGGAATTCCCGGCACCGCATCTGTCCTCGGCCGACGGCCAGGGTCCGGTGTTGATCCACGGCCTCGAGGGCTTCTCCGACGCCGGACACGCGGTGAAGCTGGCCACCAAGCACCTGCGCGAGAGCCTCGAGACGGAACTGGTCGCGTCGTTCGCGGTGGACGAGCTGATCGACTACCGGTCGCGGCGGCCCACGATGACGTTCAAGGCCGACCACTTCTCGGACTTCGACGCTCCGCAACTGAACCTGTACGCGCTGCGGGACACCGCCGGCACCCCGTTCCTACTCCTCGCAGGCATGGAACCCGATCTGCGGTGGGAGCGGTTCACCACCGCGGTGCGGCTGCTCTCCGAGCAGTTGGGCGTCCGCCGCACGGTCGGCATCAACGCCATTCCGATGGCCGTCCCCCACACCCGTCCACTGAGCGTGACGGCACATTCGACGAACAAGGAATTGATCAAGGATCATCACCGCTGGTCCGGCGAGCTTCAGGTGCCGGGCAGCGCGTCGTCGCTCCTCGAACTGCGGATGAGCCAGCACGGACACGAGTCGGTGGGCTTCTCCGTGCACGTGCCGCACTATCTCGCACAGACCGAGTACCCGGCCGCCGCCGAGACGCTGCTCGAGAACGTCATGGAGATCGCAGATCTCGAGCTCCCGCTGGTCGCGCTCGGCGAAGCCGCCGCGCGCGTCCGTGAGCAGATCGACGAGCACATCACCTCCAACGAGGAGGTCCAGTCGGTGGTGAAGGCGCTCGAGAACCAGTACGACTCGTACGTGGCGGCGCAGGAGCAGCAGTCGACGCTGCTGGCGGGCGACGAGGATCTGCCGAGCGGCGACGAACTCGGAGCCGAGTTCGAGCGGTTCCTGGCGGAGCAGGCTCGTATCGACGGGGAGACCGACCGGGACACCGACGAGGACCGCTGAGCAATCTCGTTGCCGAGCCGTTCGGTCGTTCGTCCAGGTATCGTCGATAACGAAACCTTTACGTTATCCGAAGTCACACTTGTGACAACTGCGCCACCTACGCTCTCGGTGCACGGATATACTCGGACGATCGATTATCTGAGCGTCGCCCGCCCGGCGGGTGGTGGCTTCAGGAGGCGATATGAGCGACTCTCGTACGCGGATGCTCCGCCCGGTGCCGGACACCGAGCCACGGATGGTCTTCCGGACCATCCACGGTTACCGGCGCGCCTTCCGCATCGCCGGTGAGGGGCCCGCTCTTCTCCTGATCCACGGAATCGGCGACAACTCGTCGACCTGGAGCGAGATCATTCCGCACCTGGCCGAGAAGTACACGGTCATCGCGCCGGATCTGCTCGGTCACGGGCGTTCGGACAAGCCGCGTGCGGACTATTCGGTGGCGGCTTATGCCAACGGCATGCGAGACCTGCTGTCGGTTCTGGACATCGACAAGGTGACGGTCGTCGGCCACTCGCTCGGCGGCGGGGTCGCGATGCAGTTCGCGTACCAGTTTCCGCACATGGTCGACCGTTTGGTGCTGGTGTCGGCGGGCGGCGTCACCAAGGACGTCCACCCGCTGTTGCGTCTGATCTCGATGCCGGTCGTCAACGAGGCCCTCAAGCTGCTGCGCGTTCCCGGCGCGATGACCGCGGTGCGGGCGATCGGCGACGTGGTGTCCCGGATACACGGTTCGCCGCTCCGCCCGGGCGCCATGCTGCACGACACTCCCGATCTGGTCCGGGTGCTCGGTGGGCTGCCCGATCCCACGGCATACGAGGCATACCTGCGGACACTGCGATCCGTCGTCGACTGGCGCGGGCAGGTGGTCACGATGCTGGACCGCTGTTATCTGACGGAGAACCTGCCCGTGCAGCTCATCTGGGGCGCACGCGACTCGGTCATCCCTGTCAGCCATGCGCGGCTCGCCCATTCTGCGATGCCGGGTTCGCGCCTGGACGTCTTCGACGACGCGGGCCACTTCCCGTTCCGGGACGATCCGATGCGTTTCCTCGACGTCCTCGAGAGCTTCCTCGATTCGACGTCGGCGCTCGAGTTCGACGAGGATCGCTGGCGCGCGCTGCTCACGGACGGCGTCGGCGAGTCCACGATCACCGGCGCGCCGGAGACCCGAATGGCGGTGCTCGACGCGATGGGGTCCGACGAGCGCAGCGCCACCTGACGGGCGCCCGCCGCACCCGCGGGTCCGGAATGCCCGCGTGGCCCGTCCGCCCCTGCGAGGCTCTAGCCTGTAACGGTGCTGCTTCCCGATCTGCTCCCCGACACCGTCGGCCCCACCGACGTCGATGCCGACGCCCTCTTCGACGCGTTCACCTCGTGGACCGGCGATCGTGGCCTGCAGCTGTACCCGGCGCAGGAGGAAGCGCTCATGGAGCTGGTCTCCGGGGCGAACGTGATCCTGGCGACGCCGACGGGTTCCGGAAAGTCGATGGTGGCGCTGGGCGCCCACTTCTTCGCGCTCGCCGAAGGCCGTCGCACGTTCTACACCGCACCCATCAAGGCGCTGGTGAGCGAGAAGTTCTTCGCACTGTGCGAGGTGTTCGGTGCCGACAAGGTCGGGATGATGACCGGCGACGCGTCGGTGAACTCGTCGGCGCCGATCATCTGCGCTACGGCCGAGATCGTCGCGAATCTCGCGCTGCGCGAGGGGGCCGGCTCCGACATCGGCCAGGTCGTGATGGACGAGTTCCACTTCTATTCCGAGCCGGACCGCGGCTGGGCCTGGCAGGTGCCGCTGATCGAGTTGCCCCAGGCCCAGTTCCTGCTGATGTCGGCGACGCTCGGCGACGTCACGCACCTGCGTGAGGACCTCACCCGCCGGACCGGACGTCCGACGACCGAGGTGTCGGGCTCCGAACGTCCGGTGCCGCTGCATTTCTCGTATTCGCAGACGCCGATCGGCGAGGAGATCGAGGAACTCGTCACCACCCATCAGGCCCCGGTGTACGTCGTGCACTTCACGCAGGCGGCGGCACTCGAGCGCGCGCAGGCGCTGACGAGCGTCAATCTGTGCAGCCGCGCCGAGAAGGACGCGATCGCCGAGGCGATCGGTGCGTTCCGGTTCACCACAGGGTTCGGAAAGACGTTGTCGCGCCTGGTGCGTCACGGCATCGGCGTCCACCACGCCGGCATGCTGCCCAAGTACCGGCGCCTCATCGAGCGACTGGCGCAGGACGGGCTGCTCAAGGTGATCTGTGGCACCGACACGCTCGGTGTCGGCATCAACGTGCCGATCCGCACCGTGCTGCTGACGGGCCTGACGAAGTTCGACGGCACCCGCACCCGTCAGTTGCGGGCGCGCGAGTTCCACCAGATCGCCGGGCGCGCAGGACGAGCCGGCTACGACACGATGGGCACGGTCGTCGTGCAGGCGCCGGAGCACGAGATCGAGAACGTGCGGGCGCTCGCCAAAGCCGGCGACGATCCGAAGAAGCGCCGCAAGGTGCAGCGCAAGAAGGCACCCGAGGGATTCGTCTCGTGGGGCGAGGGCACGTTCGACAAGCTGATCGTCGCGTCTCCCGAGCCGCTCGTCTCGCGATTCTCGGTGAGCAACTCGATGCTGCTGAACGTGATCGCTCGCCCGGGCAACTGCTTCCAGGCCATGCGTCACCTGCTCGAGGACAACCACGAGTCGCGACCGGCGCAGCGCAAGCACATTCTCAAGGCCATCCGCCTGTACCGGGGTCTGCTGCAGGCGGGCATCGTGCAGCAACTCGACGAGCCCGACGAGTACGGCCGTATGGCGCGACTGACAGTGGATCTGCAGCGGGACTTCGCGCTCAACCAGCCGCTGTCGCCGTTCGCACTCGCCTCGCTGGAACTGCTCGATCCCGAATCCCCCGGCTACGCACTCGACGTCGTGTCGATCATCGAGTCGACGCTCGACGATCCGCGGCAGATCCTTATGGCGCAGCAGCACGCGGCGCGCGGCGAGGCCGTTGCCGAGATGAAGGCGGACGGCATCGAGTACGAGGAGCGGATGGAGCTCCTCGAGGAGATCACGTGGCCGAAGCCGCTGGCGGACATCCTCTTCCCGGCGTTCGAGACGTACCGTGCCGGGCATCCGTGGATGAGCGAGTTCGCCCTCTCCCCCAAGTCCGTGGTCCGCGACATGGTGGAGCGGTCGATGACGTTCGCCGAACTCGTGAGCCACTACGGCCTCGCGCGATCCGAGGGATTGGTGCTGCGCTATCTCGCCGACGCGTATCGCGCACTGCGGCAGACGGTTCCGGCCGAGGCCCGCACCGAGGAACTCGAAGATCTCACCGAGTGGCTCGGCGAGCTGATCCGCCAGGTGGATTCGAGCCTGCTCGACGAGTGGGAGCAGCTCACCAATCCGGGCGCCGAGTCCGACGACCAGCAGGTGGCGTTCGGCGCCGACATCCCGCGGCCGATCACCGCGAATACCCGCGCGTTCAAGGTGATGGTCCGCAACGCGATGTTCCGCCGCGTCGAACTGGCGTCCCGGCAGCGCTGGGACGAGCTCGCCGCACTCGGTGACGGTCTCGACGCCGACGACTGGGCGGACTTGCTGGAGTTGTACTTCGACGAGTACGACGAGATCGGAACCGGCCCGTCCGCGCGCGGCCCGCTGCTGTTCCAGGTCACCGTCGAGCCGACGCTGTGGCGGGTCCGACAGGTCCTCGAGGACCCGAACGGCGACCACGGCTGGGCGCTGCTCGGAGAGGTCAATCTGGCGGAGTCCGACGCGGCCGGCGAGGTCGTGTTCGACGAATTCGAGGTGGCCGAGGGCTGATCCGCCCCGACGGCCTCCGCGTGTTGCCCGGCAGCATCCCCTGAAAACAGACCGCTGCGGACTACGGTCGCGGCATGACCGACGTCCTGCTGGGGATCCTCGCCGTTCTGGCCGGAGCAGTCTTCTGCTTCCGCGGCCTTCCCGCGATGCGGGTCGTCATCGCCTTCTGGGGAGCCTTCGTCGGTTTCGGCCTCGGCGCCGGACTGGTGTCCGCGATCGGCGGCGACAGCTACCTGTCGACGGCGCTGGGCTGGATCGTCGGCATCCTGGTCGCAATTCTGTTCGCGATCCTTGCCTACCTCTACTACGCGGTCGCGGTCGTCCTGGCGATGGCCTCGGCCGGATTCGCGCTCGGTGCCGGTGCGACGGTGGCGCTGGGCGTGACGTGGAACTGGGTGATCGTCCTCGTCGGTGTGCTGATCGGGATCGCGCTGGCAGTGCTCGCACTGGCGGCAGATCTGCCGGCGATACTGCTGGTGATCGTCAGCGCGCTCGGTGGAGCGGTGGCGATCGTCGGTGGCGCGATGCTGCTCACCGGTGTCCTCGACGCCGCCGACTTCGGGCACGCGTCGATCACCCGCACCATCGACGACGACTGGTGGTGGTACGTGGTGTACCTCGTGCTCGCCGTCGCCGGCGTGGTGGTGCAGCTACGGTTCCTCGGCCGCGAACGGTCACTGCGCGCGCAGTGGCAGCAGGCGCCGGAGCGCACCCAGAGCGCTTAGGGCAGCCCATCCTTGCTGGTCAGGCCCTCACCACGCGGATACCGTGAGGTGGCACCAGGACGACCGTCGAGATGTCCGGAGGGCCACATGACCACGATGGAAATGCCCCACGTCACCGACTGTTCGGTGACCGACTGCTCCTACAACCACGACGGCTGTCACGCCTTCGCGATCAATGTCGCGGGCAGCAACGGCAGCGCCGACTGCGAGACGTTCATCCCACTGTCCACCAAGGGTGGGCTCGACACCGTGACGAGCATGGTCGGGGCGTGCCAGCGCGCCGACTGCAAGCACAATCGCGATCTCGAGTGCAGTGCCACCGAGGTCCGGGTCGGCGCCGGTACCGGCGACCACGCGGCGCGCTGCCTCACGTACAGCCCCCGCTGATCCGGCCGGGTCGACGATGGACCCGGCCGAGCCGGGAGATCAGACCGAAGGCTTGAAGGGGCCCGCGTTGCGCGGCCGCCGATTGGATTCCTCGCGCTTGGCGGCCTGCTGCTCGCGGATCCGCTTCTCGTCCTTGCGGACCTCGACCAGGTTGGCGCGCTCGGCAACCAGCCAGTCGGGCTGATCGGCGAGCAGCGCGTCGATCTGCGCGGTGGTGAGCGCCTCGTCCACACCGCCGCGGGCGAGGCCGGAGATGGACACGCCGAGTTTGGCGGCGACGACGTCCTTGGGGTGCGGGCCCTCCTTGCGGAGGGTGACGAGCCACTCCGGCGCGTCGGCCTGCCATGCGTTGAGCTCGTCGCGGGTCACCACACCGTCCTGGAACTCGGCGGGGGTGGCCTGGAGGTACACACCCAGCTTCTTGGCCGCGGTTGCGGGCTTCATCGTCTGGGGGGTCTTCTGCGACGTCATGTGTCAAGGGTATCGAGCACGCGTGGCGCGGCTGCACGGGTGGCTCCCGAAGAGCGCCGGGTAGCCTTGCCGGGTGACCGAGGCGCCTGCATCCCGACCGTTCCGGCTCGCGTACGTCCCCGGTGTCGTCCCCGCGAAGTGGGTCCGTATCTGGGGCGAGCGCGTGACCGACACTCCACTCGAACTGGTGGCCGTCGATGCTGCCGACGCGCCGGCGGCCCTGCACGAGGACCGCGCCGACGCGGCCCTGCTGCGACTTCCGATCGACCGGACCGGCCTGAGTGTCATCACACTGTACGAGGAGGTGCCGGTCGTCGTCGTCCCCAAGGACCACGTGTTCACGGCCGCCGAGGAAGTCGCCCTGACCGACCTCGCCGAGGAACTGGTACTCGACCCTCTCGACACCCCTCTCGTATGGGAGACGCTTCCGGGTCGACCGGCTCAGGATCGCCCCGCGACGACGGGCGACGCGATCGAACTCGTCGCCGCCGGTGTCGGGGTGGTGGCGGTTCCGATGTCGCTCGCCCGCCTGCACCATCGCAAGGATCTGACGTACCGGCCGGTCGTGGAGGGTCCCGCGTCACAGGTTGCGCTGTCGTGGCCCGCGGATCGCACGACCGAACTGGTCGAGGAGTTCATCGGCATCGTGCGCGGACGCACGGCCAACAGCTCGCGTGGGCCCAACCCGCACGAGACCCCGAAGACCAAGGAGAGGACGCCGCGGGCGGCCAAACCGCGCACCGCGAAACAGCAGCCGGCCAAGGCGGGCAAGGCCCGTGCCCAGGATTCGCGTCGCGGCAAGCCCGGCAGCAAGGCCAAGCCGGGAGGCCGCAAGCGACGCTGAGCCGCCGCCGGAGACCGGTGCGGCCTCAGGCGGGCACGGTCGCCACGCCCACCGGAGCCGCGGCCCGGAGCAGCCCGGCCAGCTGCCTGTAGCCCTCCGCCCGGCCGCTCGAGGCCCGGAACACGAGCCCGACGGTCCGGCCCGGCGCGGGCGCGGCGAAGCGCGCGGTGCCGAGGTCGCCGCGCCGGGTCTCGACCGGCACCGCGGAATCCGGCACCAGAGTCACTCCCAGCCCCCCGGCCACGCACTGCACGACGGTCGCGAGCGACGTGGCCCGGGTGTCCCCGGAGAGCGGGTGCGCGTCCACCGAGCGGCACAGGTCCAACGTCTGATCCCGCAGGCAGTGTCCCTCGTCGAGGAGCAGCAGGGGCAGCTCGTCCAGCACCTGGAGGGGAAGGTCGTCGCGCCCGGCGAGGACGTGCTCCCGCGGTAGCACGACAACGAAGTCCTCACGGTAGAGCGGGATTTCGATCAGGCCGGGCGCCTCGGACGGCAACGCCAGAACCGCGACGTCGATCGCGCCGGCGCGGAGGGCATCGAGCAGGCGGGCGGTCTGATCCTCGATGACTTGCGGCACCAGGGCCGGCATCTCCCGGCGGATCGCGGGCAGCAGCGCCGGCAGCACGTACGGCGCGACGGTCGGGATCAGGCCGATGCGCAGCGGGCCGACGAGGCTGTCCCCCACCCCGGCGGCCGCGGCGACGAAGCCGTCCGCGGCGTCGAGGATCAGTTTGGCCTGTGCGAGCAGTTGCTCGCCCGCCGCGGTGACCAGGACCCGGCGGGTACTCCGTTCGATCAGCTGCACCCCGAGCCCGTTCTCGAGCGAGGCGAGCGATTGGGACAGCGTCGGCTGGCTCACGCTCAAGCGTGCGGCGGCGGTGCCGAAGTGGCGGTACTCGGCCACCGCGACGAAGGCGCGGAGCTGCGACAGCGTCGGTTGATAGGTCCCATCAGCCATGCCTATCAGTGTAGTAGCACCTATCGCCTTTCCCTCTCGGGAATCGGTCGGCGGCACGCGCGGCTCCACGCACGCTCCGCTCCGTCACAGCGATAGCCTGGGCGCATGTCGATCGAAGTCCATGTCGTCCGAGTGTTCACCGATCCCGACGGCAAGCACGGAAATGCCCTGGGCATCGTCGACGCGGCCGCGGTCGCCATCCCGGAACGCCAGGGTCTCGCGAAGGTTCTCGGATTCAGCGAGACGGTGTTCGTCGATCTGCCGGCGCCCGGAGAGACCGTCGCCCGCGCACAGATCTTCACACCCGCCACGGAACTGGCCTTCGCCGGGCATCCCACCGTCGGCCTGTCGTGGTGGCTCACGCAGCAGGGCAGCGGCGTCACGACCCTCGCCGTGCCCGCCGGCCGGGTCGCGACGGCCGACCGGCACGGTGCGACATGGGTTCGTGCACATCCGGACTGGGCGCCCGACTTCGCGCTGTATCCGATGCCGGACGTGCGCGACGTCCTGCACGCTCGTGCCCGCGACTTCACCGAGGGGCACCACTACGTCTGGGCGTGGGAGGACGAGGTCGAGGGCCGGATCCGGTCCCGCATGTTCGCGCCGGGCCTCGGTATCCCCGAGGACGAGGCGACCGGCGCGGCCGCGGTACGGATCACCGCGCACCTGCGCCGGTCTCTGCTCGTCAACCAGGGCCGCGGGTCACAGATCCGGACCAGGTTCGACGACGACTGGGTCGAGGTCGGCGGCCGCGTGGAGCCGGAGCGCACGTTGACGGTCTGATCGCCCGGCCGCGACGGGGAACCCAATGGTCAACTGCTGCTGCCGAAGCCCAGGGTGTCGGGAGCGAAGACGACTCGATACCAGACACCCTCGGCGGCGTCGTAGGTGCAGGGCTCGATCACGACGGCTCGATAGGCCTTCTCGAGCGCGAGCGCCTTGTTGCACAGGTACTCGGCACCCTCGCCGGAGAACTCCCCGCGATACAGGGGCCCGAACCGCCACGGGGTCGCCTCCGCGGAACCGACGCCGAGCGAGGTGGCGACCACCACCGGCACCGCCACCGCGGCCAGCATCGAGGCTGTACGTCGAACAGTTCGAAGAGATCGCGTCACGACAACTCCCTTACGGATAGGGCCGATGTCCGTATCGTCGCCGCCGACAGACCGATCGTTACGCGCCTCCGGCCCGGGACACGACACAGCCCCACCGGGAGGGGGATACCGGTGGGGCTGTGAGCTGTGCGGCCCGGGGGCCTACGCGGGAGCCGACGCTCAGAGGGCGAGGGTCTGTCCGGGGAAGATCAGGTCGGGGTTCTGGACCTGCGCGGCGAGGTTCGCGAACGCGACGCCGTGGTTATGGGCGATCTGCGAGAGCGTGTCGCCCAGCTGGACGATGTAGTTGCCGACACCGGCGGGCGCCGTCTGGACCCACTCCGCGACCTGCTGCTGGACGGGGGCCGGCGCGGTCACCTGGGCCGGCGCCTGCTGGGCGATCGACTCGACGGAGCCACCCGGAGTGCTGCCGCCGGTGAGGTACTGGCCACACACCGGCCACGCGCCGACACCCTGGCCGTCGAGGACGTTCTCGGCGACGCGGATCTGCTCGGACTGGCTCGCATTGCTCGCGCTGCCGGTGCCGCCGTAGGCCTCCCAGGTGCTCTGCGAGAACTGCAGGCCGCCGTAGTAGCCGTTGCCCGTGTTGGCCGACCAGTTGCCGGACGACTCGCACTCGGCAACGCCGGACCAGTCGTGGCTGCCGGCGGCGGAGGCGGTGCCGGCGCCGAGCGCCAACGGGATCGCGACGACGGCGCCGGTGGCAACGACTGCGCCGAGGGCACGCTTGATGGTGAAGCTGGTCATTCGGGTAGGTCCTCTCCGCTCCTGCCGGAGAGACGGCGTTCGCGCACCGATCCGATCGGGCGGAACTCTCATCCGTCTCACCCCCGCCCCCTCGAAGAATCGGGTGTCCGGATCGCGGGGACAGGGTCGTGCAGCGGCGATCCGGCTCGGTCCGTTGGTCTCGAACCGGTAACGACCGTAGGCGACTGTCACGGAAAGGTCACTGTCCCGGTTTTCGGTACGGACGTCCGAGAACCACCGTCACGCAGCCCTGTTTACGCAGTTGCCTTCGGCGTGTCCGCAAGTCGACAGACCGGTCGTGATCCAGTTGTTATGTGACAATCGACACGCGTTTTCGGTGACCCTGCTCACCCGATCACGGCCGCGGCTGGGCTCCCGCCGCCAGATCTTCCGGGCCGAGGAGGACTGCGATCTCCTCGCCGAGGCTCACGCCCGGCGCCAGCGGCAGGCGATCGCCGCTCCAGAATCGGCCCGGGTCGTACCAATTGGTCCGGCGCTCCGCGGTCAGCAGGCCCATCGCCTCGTAGGTCGAAGCGACCACCTCGGCGCAGTACGCGCTCTCGAGGCCCGCCGACGGACGGCGACGGCCGGGCAGCAGGGATGGCAGACGCCCACCGAACCACCGGGATGCGAGCCGTGTGGTGGACGGGAACGGGGTGCCGTCGAGCCGCGCGATCGCGCGCAGCATCGCGTCCTCCTGCTCACGCGTCACCGGGTCCGCGAGCTGCCGCAGCCAGCCCCGCTGCCCGTAGCGCGCACCCCACACCTGCACCGCCGCACGCAGGTCGTGCAACTGGACACCGCGCTGGAACCTGCCGGTCCACATGTCCTGGAGGGAGCGTCCGAGCTCGGCGTGCCACATGAGCGGCGGGAGATCGTCGAGCACGACGGCCATGCCGACATGATTGACGGGACTGTTGGTGAGGGTCTGGATCGCGCGGTCGGCACCGGACTGCCCCCGGAAGATCCAGATGTCTCCCGTTCGGGTCGCCTCGACCGCCTCGTCGAGGGTGATCTCCGATGAGTGCGTCCGCCGAATCATCCGCCTAGCCTAGAGCGATGCGCATCGACGGCAGGCATCTGTGGAAGGCACTCGGACTGGCGGGCGCGGTGGGCGTCGCCGCGACCGGGGCGCTCGCGGTGCGGGCCGAACGCCAGCGCCGCGCCTACACTCCCGACGAGGTGCGCGACCGACTGCACACGCGGTTCGCCCGAGCGGCCGCGGACACGGACAGTCGCCGGACGGTGGATCTGACTTCCGTCGGACCCACCGTCCGGCAACGTCTCTCGCGCCTGTTGAAGCGGCGCTGATCGTCAGTTGTCGCTGGCGGTGACCACCCGCACCGGCACGCTGTGCACCGCGCCGGTCTCGCTCGTGTCCACGAGCACCGAGTCGCCCGTCGCCTCGACGGCCAGTCGTATGGCGTCGACGCCGAGCACCGTCGGTTGCTGGGCCACATCGGCGTTCACGGTGCCCGCCTCGACCGCCGCCAATCCGTCCGGCGTGCCGTCGAATCCGACGATCTTGATCTGACCGCCGGCGCGGGGGCCGAGCGCCTTGACCGCGCCGAGCGCCATCTCGTCGTTGGCCGCGAACACCCCGCGGATGTCCGGGTTGGACTGCAGCACGTTCGACATCACGTCCAGTGCCTTGGTCCGGTCGAAATCGGCGGGCTGCGACGCGACCACCGTGATTCCCGGGTGCCGGGCGATCTCCTCGTCGAACCCGGCCTGCCGGTCGCGCGCCGCGGACGTGCCCGGCTTGCCCTCGAGGACCGCGACCGGACCTGTGCCCACCAGCTCCGCCAGCTGCCTGGCGGCCAGTCGTCCACCCTCGACGTTGTCGGAGGCCACCGTCGTGACGACGACACCACCGCTCGGCGCGCGATCGAGCGCGATCACCGGGATACCGGCCGCGTTGGCCGCCTGGACGGACGGCACGACGGCGTCGGAGTCGACGGGATTGACGACGATCGCGTCCACCCCACGTGCGATCGCGTTCTGGATGTCGTTGGCCTGCCGGGACGGATCGGATCCGGCGTCGGTGACCGTCAGCTTCACGCCGAGTCGGTCCGCCTCTTCCTGCGCCCCCTCCCGGACGTCGACGAAGAACGGATTGTTCAGTGTCGACAGGGACAGCGCGATGCGGGTGCCGGACGCGCCGCCACTGCGCTGGCGGTCGACGATCGCCCACCCCGCCGCGATCACGACGAGCACCAGCACCGCGGCGCCCGCCTTGCGGACCGCCGGACTCTTCAGCGGTCCGCCGCCCTTGCCGCCGGTGCGGCGGCGCCGCCGCAGCGTGTCGAACAGCACCGCCGCGGCGATGACGGCACCGATCACGACCTGCTGCCAGAAGGCGGAGACGTCGAGCAGGTTGAGGCCGTTGCGCAGGATCGCGAGGATCAACGCGCCGATCAGGGTGCCGACCGCGGTGCCGACGCCACCGGACAGGCTCGCGCCGCCGATGACCACAGCCGCGATCGCGTCGAGTTCGTAGCCGGTGCCCGCCTCGGGCTGCGCCGAGGCCAGCCGGGCCGCGAGCAGGATGCCGGCGACCGCCGCGAAGAGTCCGGACAGCGCGTAGACGAGCACCTGCTGCCGGTTCACCCGGATCCCGGACAGGCGCGCCGCCTCGGGGTTGCCGCCGATCGCGTACATCGCCCGCCCCGCGTACGTGCGGCGCAGGATCAGGCCGGTCGCGATCGCGGCGGCGACCAACACCAGGACGGGATACGGCAGGAAGCCGAACAGCTCACCGCTGCCGAGGGTGGCGAGCCAGCCGTCGACGGGGATGGGCCGGCCGTCGGCGATCACCAACGCGAGACCACGTGCGACGGACAGCATCGCGAGCGTCGCGATGAACGGGGGCATCCGCCCGGCGGTGATGAGGACGCCCGAGACCACACCGGCCAGGACACCCGACGCCATACCGGCGAGCACCGCCAGCCACATGGGGGCGCCCGCGGTCGTCGCGGTCCAGCCGGTGACGATGCCGGACAGGCCCGCGATCGACCCCACCGACAGGTCGATGCCGCCGCTGACGATCACGAACGTCATGCCGAACGCGAGGACCGCGGTCACCGACGCCTGGACCCCGACATTGAGCAGGTTGTTCGTGGTGAGGAAATCCCCCGACAGCAGCGCCAGCAGAACCACGAGGGCGACGAGTGCCGCGAGCGGGCCGCCGGTGCCGCGCACCGACGTCACCCGTCGCCAGAGTCCGCCTCGGGACGATGGGGGCTGCTCGCCCGCCGCCGACGTTCCCGCTCGTGCGGGATCGGTGTTGTTCTCGGGCACCGCCCTCATCCTTCCGTGACCGCGAGAGCCATGACGCTCTCCTGGGTTGCCTGGGTACCGTCCAGCTCGCCGCGGACTCTTCCGTCCGCCATCACGAGCACGCGGTCGCTGAGCCCGAGCAGCTCGGGCAGGTCGCTCGACACGACCACGACGGCCGTGCCGTCGGCGGTCAGTTCGGCGATCAGTTCGTAGATCTCGGCGCGGGCGCCGACGTCGATGCCGCGGGTGGGTTCGTCGAGGATCAGCACGCGGGGCTTGGCCATGAGCCACTTGCCGATGACGATCTTCTGCTGGTTGCCGCCGGACAGGGTGACCGCCGGTTGGTGGGGTCCGTACACGCGGATCCCCATGCGCTGCACGGCGGTCCGGGCTTTCGCCGCCTGGTCGTTCAAGTCGACCAGACCGAGACGGGTGCGGTCCCCGAGCGTCGCGAGGCCCAGGTTCTCCTCGACGGACGCACCGAGCACCAGCCCCTGTCCCGCGCGGTCCTCCGGCACCAGCGCGAGTCCCGCCTCGTGCGCGGCGACGACGTCACCGCGGCGCACCGGGCGGCCGTCGACAAGCACCTCGCCGCGGTCGTACCGGTCGGCGCCGAAGATCGCGCGCACCACCTCGGTGCGGCCCGCGCCGACCAGTCCACCGATGCCGACGACCTCCCCGGCACGCACGGTCAGGTCGACGCCGTCGAACTGGCCGTCCCGACCGAGACCGCGCACGTCGAGGACGACGTCACCGATCTCGTTGCGGCGCGGCGGATACTGCTGGTCGATCGACCGACCCACCATGAGGCGTACCAATTCGTCGACGTCGGTGTCGGCGGGCGCCTCCCCCACCTTCGCGCCGTCGCGCAGGACGGTCACCCGGTCTCCGATCTCGGCGACCTCCCCGAGCAGGTGCGAGATGAACACGACGCCGACGCCGCGGGCGGTGAGGCTGCGCACGATGTCGAACAGTGCGGTGACCTCGCCGCGGCTGAGCACCGCGGTGGGTTCGTCCATCACGAGGAAGCGGGTGTCGATGCTCAGGGCCTTCGCGATCTCGACCATCTGACGCCGGGCGACACCGAGGTCGCCGACGGTCGCGTCGACGTCGAGGTCGAGCCCGGTCCGCTCGAGCAGTTCCCGGGCCTGGCGGCGCATCGCGCGGGTGTCGACGATCCCGAACCGGCGCGGGGGCCTGCCCAGGAAGATGTTCTCGGCCACCGTCAGCTGCGGCACCAGTGCCATCTCCTGGTGGATCGTGGAGATGCCCAGCGCCTCGGCGTCCCCGGGCCCGCGCAGCCGCACCGAGGTTCCGTCCACCCGGATCTCGCCGGTGTCGGGCTGATGCACGCCGGCCATCATCTTGATGAGCGTCGACTTGCCGGCGCCGTTCTCGCCGAGCAGCACGTGCACCTCGCCACCGTGCAGATCGAAGTCCACCGAATCGAGAGCTCGCACACCGGGATACAGCTTGGAGACTCCGTCCAGCTCCAGCCGGCCGGGCCGCGCGGGCCCGCTCACGACCGGCTCGCCTGCCGCGCGGCGAGCACCTGCTCGCGGCTAGGCATCGCGGACTGGGCACCCGACCCGGTGACCGCGATCGCCGCGGCTTCCGCGGCCCAGCGCACGGCGTCCTCGAGCGATTCGCCGCGCACCAGCGCGTCCGCGAGGGCGCCGGCGAACGTGTCCCCGGCTCCGGTCGGATCCGTGACGCGCTCGACGGCGACGGCCGGCACCTCGGTCACCGCACCGGCGCGCACCAGCACCGCACCGTCCGCACCGAGCGTCACCACGACGGCAGCGGGGCCGGACAACCGACCCGCCAGTTCCGCGGCCTGCCCCGCCGTCTCCGGTTCGGTCTCCCCCGCGAGGAGCGCCAACTCCGACCGGTTGACGATGAGCACGTCGACGCGGTCCAGGACCCCGGCGGCGACGGGCCGCGCGGGTGAGGGATTGAGGACGACGGTGCCACCCGCGAGCGCGATCGCGGCGGCGACGGCGTCGTCGGGGATCTCGAGTTGGACGACGGTCACCAGCGCGCGTCGCAGGTCGTCGGCGACGGTCCGCACGGCAGCGGCGTCGAGGTCGCCGTTGGCGCCGGCCAGGACGGTGATGCAGTTCTCGCCGGAGGTGTCGACCTGCACCACGGCGGCACCGGTCCGGGCACCGGGGCGCTTGCCGAGGCCGACGAGGTCGATGCCTTCGGCCGCCAAGGCCTCCCGGACCGTTCCGCCGTCGGCATCATCGCCGACCGCGCCGACGAAGGCGACCCGACGCCCGAGCCGGGCCGCGGCCACGGCCTGGTTCGCGCCCTTGCCGCCGACGTGCTCGGTCGCGCCGGTCCCCAGCACGGTCTCACCGGGCGCCGGCAACCGCGGCACGCGGACGACGGTGTCCACGTTCACGGAGCCCACGACGACGACTTCCGGCGACGCCTCCGGTGACGCACGATCCGGAACGTGCGGGCGCTGGGACTGACGCGTCTGGGACATCGGGACGGCCTCTCGGTCGGACAGAACGACTGCGCCACGAACTGAAATCGTTTTCCGTAGCGGTCCCACGATGACGGAGCGATGCGCCCGCGTCAAGGCGGTGCAATGCGTACATTCCGGTCTGGATTGCCCGGAGTTCCGGAAATCGTTTACCGTGACGTTTCCACGATCTCGAGGGGTCCCATGCGTGCCACCATTCGCGATGTCGCCGCGCGAGCCGGAGTGTCGGTCGCGACGGCGTCACGTGCGCTGTCGAGCGAGCGCGGCGTTCGCCCCGAGAACCGGGAGCGCGTGCTCGCCGCCGCGGCCGCGCTCGATTACCAGCCCAACATCCTTGCCGCCGCGCTGCGCGGACGCACCACCTACACCGTCGGCATGGTGGTACCCAGCATCGGCAATCCCTACTTCGCGACCCTCGTCGAGGCCGTCGAACACCAGCTGCGCGACGACGACCGCAGCCTGCTGCTCGCCAATTCCCGGTACGAGCCGCAGACCGAGCGCCGCCAGATCCAGGCGCTGCTCGATCGCCGCGTCGACTCCCTGATCCTCGTACCGTGCGATCGCACGGCGAGCCGGGACGCCACCGCGGACGCCGCCGCGCGGGTCCCGACCGTGCAGGTCGACCTGCGGGTCGACGACCATGCCGGCAGTTCGGTCACCGTCGACAACGAGTTCGGACTCCGGCTCGCCGTCGATCACGTCGTGGGTCGCGGGGCGTACCGCCCGGTCTTCGTCGGCGCGGAACCCGTCGACTCGTCCGCCCAGGAACGACTGGACGGCTACCGGCAGGCGACCGGGCGCTACGGGTTGGGCGAGCCGGATGTCCTGCTCGGCGACTTCAGCACCGACTGGGGGCGCGCGGCGGCATGTCGCATCGTCGACCGCGACCCCCGGCCCGACGCCGTGATCTGCGGGAACGACATGATCGCGCTCGGCGTGCTCGACGGCCTCGCCGCCGCCGGAATGCGGGTCCCCGAGGACATCCAGGTCACCGGATTCGACGACACCCCGTACGCCGCGCTGTCGCGGCCGTCGCTGACGACCGTGCGTCAGCCCCAGGACGAGATCGCCGCACAGGCGGTGCGCCTGCTCGACGCCGCCGCGGCGCGCTCGGACAGCCCGCCGCCGCAGCGGATCGCCATCACCCCCGTGCTCGTCGCACGAGGATCGACGTTGCCCTGACGGCGGGCCGGGGCGGTGTCGTTGCACCGACCGCGGTCAGCCGAGGGCCGCACGCACCCCGGCCGCCATCTCGGCGACCTGCTCGTCGGTCATGACGAACGACGGCGAGAACTGCATGGCACCCTGGCCGGCGGCGCGACCCGAGATGCCGTGCGCGCGCAGCGTCTTCACGAACGGCAGCGCCTCGGCGGGATCGGCCAGCTGCACCGCCGCGACCGCTCCGAGTCCGCTGCGCACCTCCGCGACGCGCGGGTGCTCGGCGAGTGGCGCGAGATGCGCGTGCAACGCCGCCTCGAGCCGCTTCGCCTCCGCCAGCAGGTTCTCCCGCTCGACGATGTCAAGGTTCGCCATCGCCGCGGCGGCGGCACCGGCGTGCCCGCCGTAGGTGTAGCCGTGCCGCCACCACACGCCGCCGCCGAAGAACGGTTCGGCCACCGTCGGCGCGACGAAGACCGCACCCATCGGGACGTAGCCGGACGTGAGCCCCTTCGCGGTGGTGATCATGTCGGGCTCGAGACCGAACCGGGTGGACGCGAACCACGAGCCCCCGATCCGCCCGAAACCGGTGACGACCTCGTCGACCACGAACAGGATCTCGTGCTCGCGGCAGATGTCGCGGACCTCGGTCAGGTAACCCTCGGGCGGCAGGTAGATGCCGCCGGCGCCGATGATCGGTTCGCAGAAGAACGCCGCGATCGCGTCCGCGCCCTCCCGCTCGATGAGCTCGAGCAGGCTCTTCGCGTCGTCCCAGCCCACGGTTCGAGCATCGGACATCAGTTCGCCGTAGCCCTCCCGGTTGACCGGGATACCGGCGAGCGCGGTGCCGGCGACGTGCATGCCGTGATACGCCTTCTGCCGTCCGACGATCAGTTTCTTCCCCGGCCGGCCCAGCTCGTTCCAGTACCGACGCGCGAGCTTGGCGGCCGAGTCGACGGAGTCCGAGCCGCCCGAGGTGAAGAACACCTTCGAGCCGGGCACCGGCGCGATCGCTCCGAGGCGCTCGGCGAGAGCGACGGTCACATCGGAGGTGAAATCGCCGAAGTTCGAGAAGTGCGCCACCTTCGACAACTGCGCGGCGACGGCGTCGGCGATCTCGGTGCGGCCGTGCCCGACGTTGGTGAACCACAGGCCGGCGGTCGCGTCGAGGTAGCGCGTGCCCGCGTCGTCCCAGATGTAGGCGCCCTCACCGCGGGAGACGACGAAAGCGCCGTCGCGCTGCACCGCTCCCATGTCGGCGAACCCGTGCCACAGTGCTCCACTCACCACAGTGCTCCACTCGTTCGAGACGTACTTTCCCGCTCCCCCCAGCGACTATGCCACGGTTGGCGCCCCGACCGCCCGTCGCCGTCGGCGCTGCGCCGGTCGTCCGGGAATTTGCCGTTGCGCGCTTCGATAGGCTGTTCGCAGCATGTCGACATCACCATCTGCAGCCGAGATCCAGACCGATCGCCGTGAGGCGAAGAAGCGTCTCGGTGCGCTCACGCTGCGCGACGAGCACCGGCTGCGCCGACGCCTCGACCGCGCCAAGTCCCCGTCCGCGCTCGCCGCCCTCGACGAGGAGATCACCGCGGCCGAGACGCGGATCGCGGGCCGTCGCGCCCAGGTCCCGGAGATCACCTACCCCGAGGCGCTGCCGGTCACGCAGCGCCGCGACGACATCGCCGCCGCCATCGCGTCGCACCAGGTGGTGATCGTCGCCGGCGAGACCGGGTCCGGCAAGACCACCCAGATCCCGAAGATCTGCCTCGAACTGGGCCGCGGCATCCGCGGCATGATCGGACACACCCAGCCCCGCCGCCTGGCCGCGCGCACCGTCGCCGAGCGGATCGCCGAGGAGGTGGGCCGGGAGCTCGGCGACACGGTGGGCTACACCGTGCGGTTCACCGATCAGGTGTCCGACTCCACCCTGGTCAAGCTGATGACGGACGGCATCCTGCTCGCCGAGATCCAGCGGGACCGGATGCTGCGCCGCTACGACACCCTCATCATCGACGAGGCACACGAACGCAGCCTCAACATCGACTTCATCCTCGGCTACCTCAAGCAGCTGCTCCCCCGCCGACCCGACCTCAAGGTCATCATCACGTCGGCGACCATCGACCCCGAGCGGTTCGCCGAGCACTTCGCGGTCGACGGCGTCCCCGCCCCGATCGTCGAGGTGTCGGGCCGGACGTTCCCCGTGGAGATGCGCTACCGGCCGCTCACCGTCGAGGTGGGCGAGCAGACGTTCGACCGCGACCCCGTCGACGCCGTGTGCGAGGCCGTCCAGGAACTGTCGGCCGAGGGGGACGGCGACATCCTCGTCTTCCTGTCCGGCGAGCGCGAGATCCGGGACACCGCCGACGCCCTGCGCGACCGCAAACTTCGGAACACCGAGATCGTGCCGCTGTACGCGCGACTGTCCGCGGCCGAACAGCACAAGGTCTTCACCCCGCACGCCGGTCGCCGGGTGGTGCTGTCCACCAACGTCGCCGAGACGTCGCTGACCGTGCCCGGTATCCGGTACGTCGTCGACCCGGGCACCGCGCGCATCTCGCGCTACTCGGTCCGGACCAAGGTGCAGCGCCTGCCGATCGAACCGATCTCGCAGGCGTCGGCCAGTCAGCGTGCCGGCCGCTGCGGGCGCGTCGCCGACGGCATCTGCATCCGGTTGTACTCGGAGGACGACTTCGAGGCGCGGCCCCAGTTCACCGAGCCCGAGATCCTGCGCACCAACCTCGCATCGGTGGTGCTGCAGATGACCGCACTCGGCCTCGGTGACATCGAGGCGTTCCCGTTCGTGGAGAAGCCCGACCCGAGGGCGATCCGCGACGGCATCGCCCTCCTCGAGGAACTCGGCGCGATCGCGGCCGGCAAGCAGCCCGGGAAGGGCGACGGTCAGGCTCCGGCGGGCCCGCAGCTCACCGCGACCGGACGCGAACTCGCCCAACTCCCGGTCGATCCGCGCATGGCCCGCATGCTCGTCGAGGCGCACCGCAACGGCTGCCTGCACGAGATGCTGGTGATCGTCTCGGCACTGTCGATCCAGGACGTGCGGGAACGCCCCGCCGAGTTCCAGCAGGCCGCCGACGAGAAGCACGCCCGCTTCGCAGTGGAGAACTCGGACTTCCTGGCCTACCTGAAGCTGTGGGAGTACCTGCGCGAGCAGCGGAAGGAGCTGAGCGGGGGCCAGTTCCGCAAGATGTGCCGCAACGAGTTCCTGCACTGGCTGCGGATCCGCGAATGGCAGGACCTGCACGGTCAGCTCCGGCAGATCGCCCGCGGGCTCGGCTGGGAGACCTCCGATTCCGGCGCGTCCGGGACCTCCGGGGTCTCGGAGTCCCTGATCCACCAGTCGCTGCTGGCGGGCCTGCTCTCGCACATCGGCCTGCGCGAGGGCGACAAGCGCGACTTCCTCGGCGCCCGTGGCAGCCGGTTCGCGATCTTCCCCGGATCCGGGCTGTTCAAGAAGCCCCCGCGCTGGGTGATGGCGGCGGAACTCGTCGAGACGTCGCGGCTGTGGGCCCGGATGGCGGGCCGCATCGAACCGGAGTGGGCGGAGAAGCTGGCGCCCCACCTCGTCAAGCGCACCTACTCCGAGCCACACTGGTCCACCAAGCGGGCGTGCGCGATGGCGTACGAGCGAGTCACCCTGTACGGGGTCCCGCTCGTCACCGAGCGCCCCGTCACCTACAGCTCGATCGACCCCGAGGTCTCGCGCGAGTTGTTCATCCGCCACGCGCTGGTTCAGGGCGAGTGGCAGACGCAACACAAGTTCTTCCACGCCAACCGGGCGCTGCTCGACGACGTCGAGGAACTCGAGCACCGCGCTCGGCGCCGCGACATCCTGGTCGACGACGAGACGCTCTTCGAGTTCTACGACGAGCGGGTCGGTGCGGAGGCCGTGTCCGCCAAGCACTTCGACACGTGGTGGAAGAAAGCGCGACGTGAGAACCCGAACCTGCTGAACTTCACCACGTCGACGGTCGTCAACGCCGACTCCGCGGCCGTCCTCGAGGGCGACTACCCGGATGCGTGGCGTCAGGGCGACATCCAGTTCCCGCTCACCTACCAGTTCGAGCCCGGCAAGGACGACGACGGCGTGACCGCACGGATCCCGGTCGCGCTGCTCGCCGGCCTGCGCCCCGTGGGCTTCGACTGGCTGGTACCGGGCATGCGCACCGAACTCGTCACCGCCCTGATCAAGACGCTGCCCAAACAGCTTCGCCGACAGGTCGTGCCGGCACCCGATTTCGCCGCGGCCGCGCTCGCCTCGGTGAAGCCGCGCTCGGAGTCGCTGGTGCATGCGCTGGCGCGGGAACTGTCCCGGCTGGGGAACTGCCGGATCGAGCCGACCGACTTCGATGTCGCGTCCCTGCCGGCGCACCTGCGCATGACGTTCGCTGCGGTCGACGACAAGGGCAAGGTCCTCGGACGCGACAAGAGCCTGACGGCACTGCGCCGCGCCCTCGCACCCCGCGTCGAGGTGGAGGTGTCGAAGGCCGCCGCCGCCACCGAACGCAAGCCCGCGCTGGTGTGGACGGCGCAGACACTCGGCACCCTGCCGTCGTCGGTCACCCGCGAGCTCGGCGGCCAGAAGGTCACCGGCTATCCGGCGCTGGTGGCCGAGGAGTCCGGGGTCGCGGTGCGGGTCCTGACGACACCTGCCGCCCAGCGGGCAGCGATGCGGGCCGGCACCCGCGAGCTGCTGCTGAAGGCCATTCCGACGCAGGCCAAGTCGGTCATCAACGGGATGAGCAACGCCGACCGCCTGGCGCTGGGGCAGAACCCGGACGGCGGCTTCGACGCTCTCCTCGAAGACTGTCGCGCCTGCGCGGTGGACGAGCTGATCGCCGAGAACGGCGGGCCCGTGCAGGATCCGGCCGCCTTCGAGGAGCTCACCGGCAAGGTGCGCGCGCAGCTCGCCACGCGGGTCGCGCGGCTGCTGCGGCTGCTGCTGCCGGCGCTCACCGAGGCGCACCGTCTGTCGGCAATCCTCGACCGCAGTTCCGGCGAGGCGGCCGACGACGTGCGCGAGCAACGGGAGTCGCTACTCTTCCCCGGCTTCGTCACGGAGCTGGGCTCGAAGCGACTACGGGAGCTGCCGCGCTATCTGGCGGCGGCGGCGCTGCGCCTCGAATCCCTACCGGGCAGTGCGCAACGAGACCGTGTCGGGATGGATGCGCTCGACCGCGTCTACGCGGCGTACGACCGGATGCTGTCGGCGTTGCCCGAGGAACGCCGCGGGGACGACGACGTGAACGAGATCCTGTGGAAGATAGAGGAACTCCGGGTGAGCCTGTTCGCCCAGTCGCTGGGTACGTCGATCCCCGTGTCCGAGAAGCGGGTCCTCAAGGCGATCGACGCCATCCGGCGCTGATTGCCGCGGGACGCCCGTCCCCCGGGACTCACGTGGTCTATTCGGCGCTGTCGGCCTCGGCCAGGTCCTCGTCGCGGCTGTCGCGGTGGGCGCGCAGGTCCTTGATCTCACGCTCGAAGTCCTCCGCCGAGCTGAAGGACCGGTACACCGACGCGAATCGGAGGTAGGCGACCTCGTCGAGGTCGCGCAGTGGGCCGAGGATGGCCAGTCCCACCTCGTGGCTGGGGATCTCGGGCGCCCCCGCGGCGCGAACGGCGTCCTCGACCTGCTGTGCCAGCAGGTAGAGCGCATCGTTGTCCACCTGACGGCCCTGACAGGCACGCCGAACACCCTGTACCACCTTTTCCCGGCTGAACGGTTCGGTGACACCGCTGCGCTTGACCACCGACAACACCGCGGTCTCCACCGTGCTGAAGCGGCGTCCGCACTCGGGACACGATCGACGACGACGGATGGCCGCCCCCTCGTCGGCCTCACGGGAATCGACCACGCGTGAATCTGGGTGCCGGCAGAACGGGCAGTGCATGGTGAATCCTTCGTGGCCATCGTGGCCGCTGGATTGCTCCTCGACCGCCGCCGAAACCAGAAGGACCGGCCCGTGCAGAGGAGACGCGATATCGACGCGACCACGCGATGTGGTGGGACTGACAGGAATCGAGGATACCCGCCCCGGCAGCCCCGGCACCGACTCGCGGGTGACCCTCCCTGTCGACGTCCGGCGCGAAGGGGGCGCAGCGGTCACTCGGCCAGTCCACGGCCGGGCCACGTCAGCCTCCGTACGACACGGGGCTGATCAGGACCTGACCCGGGCGGACCTCCGCACCCGGCATCGCGTTCAATTCGACGATCCGGTCGACCACCTGCGCGACAGGAGCCTCGGGAGCCACCCGCGCCGCGACGTCACCGAGCGACTCACCCCGGCGCACCTGCACCGAATCGGTAGAGGTCGGAACAGAATCCGTCTGCGCCAAGCGGAGGTTGGCGATGGCGTCGAGACCGGCCACGACACCGGCCGTGATGACGAAGGTCGCGACGACGGCCGACAGCCCCGACAGCGAACGCTTCCTGCCGTGGGACGGACCGGGCGCCCGGGAGACCTGCGTACCGGCCGATCCGTGCCGCAGCCCGCGGCCGTAGTCCACCGCCCCCGCCGCGGGACGGGAGGTGCTGCGCTGCCGCTCCCGTCCACGCACCGCGGCAGATTCAGCGACTCCCGCGGCCCGCACCCGCGGGTGCGCTGGACGGCATTCGTACTCGATTCCCGTCGCGTCCGCCCGCACGTACACCGCGCGACCCCTGGTCATTCCCTCGAACGCTCGTGCCCCTCGCTGCTCCGAAAGTGCCGTACCCATCCGAACCCTCCTGCGAATCGTCGAATCGCTGCAGCTCGCCGTGCTGTTGGTCTCCACGCGAACCGTCCGCCGTGAACCTGTTCGATCATGCGTTCGATAGAACACATATTCGATTTCTACCACGCGACTCCGACAAAGTCAGCAGAATCGCCGACACGGCTCGAACAGATGTTTGAAGTAGCCGACCGATCGGGATAGATTCGACACACCAATCGATACGCATCACGACGTATCCGCGAAGGAGGCGCACCCACGATGAAGGACGACAGCACGAGCATCTCGGGCCGTTCCGGGAGCACGTCCTCCGGGAACCAGTCGCCGGAGGAGGCGACTGCCACGCTCGACGCCTCCCAGCTCACGGCTCGACAGCGGAAGGTGCTCGAGGTGATCCGGGGGTCGGTCGCCGAGCGGGGCTACCCGCCGAGCATCCGGGAGATCGGCGACGCGGTGGGGCTGACGTCCACATCGTCGGTCGCCCACCAGTTGCGCACCCTCGAACGCAAGGGCTTCCTGCGCCGCGACGCCAACCGCCCCCGCGCCGTCGACGTCCGCGGCCTGGACAGCATCGAGGAGTCGGCCACCGATCGTGACGGCGCCGGCGACCGCCCCGCTCCCACGTTCGTGCCCGTCCTCGGGCGGATCGCGGCCGGCGGCCCGATCCTGGCCGAGGAAGCCGTCGAGGACGTGTTCCCCCTGCCCCGCGAACTCGTGGGACAGGGATCGCTCTTCCTGCTGAAGGTCGTCGGCGAGTCCATGATCGACGCCGCGATCTGCGACGGCGACTGGGTGGTGGTCCGGCAGCAGAATGTCGCCGAGAACGGGGACATCGTCGCGGCGATGATCGACGGCGAGGCGACGGTCAAGACGTTCAAGCGGACCGGCAAGGACGTGTGGCTCATGCCCCACAATCCGCTGTTCGAGCCCATCCCCGGAAACGACGCCGCAATCCTCGGCAAGGTCGTCACCGTGATGCGCAAGCTCTGACGACGACATGTACGGCGAAGGGACCGCGGCCTGCCGCGGTCCCTTCGCCGTTCTCGCTCGATCCGGTCAGCTCAGGTTCAAGCCGCGCCCGATGATCTCCTTCATGATTTCGGTGGTACCGCCGTAGATCGTCTGGACTCGCGAATCCATGTAGGCCTTCGCGATCGGGTACTCACGCATGTAGCCGTAGCCACCGTGCAGCTGCAGGCATCGGTCGATGAGCTTGACCTGGGCCTCGGTGGTCCACCACTTGGCCATCGCGGCCTCCTGCACCGTCAGCTTCCCGTCGTTGAGCTGCTCGATGAACTTGTCGACCAGAACCCGGACGGCGGTGGTCTCGGTGGCCAGTTCGGCAAGCACGAAGCGGGTGTTCTGGAAGCTGCCGATCGACTTGCCGAACGCCTTGCGATCGCGGCAGTACTGGATGGTCATGTCCAGGCACGACTCCATCGCCGCGGCTGCGACGACGGCGATCGACAGGCGCTCCTGCGGCAGGTTCTGCATCAGGTAGATGAAGCCCATGCCCTCCTCGCCGAGGAGGTTCTCGGCGGGGACCCGGACGTCGGTGAAGCTCAGCTCCGCGGTGTCCTGCGCCTTGAGACCGATCTTGTCCAGGTTGCGACCCCGCTCGAAGCCTTCCATCCCACGTTCGACGACGAGCAGCGAGAATCCTTGCGCGCCCTTGTCGGGGTCGGTGCACGCGACCACGATCACCAGGTCGGCGTTGATGCCGTTGGTGATGAACGTCTTGGCGCCGTTGAGAATCCAGTGGTCGCCGTCCCTGACGGCGCGGGTCTTGATGTTCTGCAGATCGCTGCCGGTGCCGGGTTCCGTCATCGCGATCGCCGTGATCAGCTCGCCCGAACAGAAGCCGGGCAGCCACCGCTGCTTCTGCTCCTCGTTCGCCAACTTGATCAGGTACGGGGCGACGACGTCGTTGTGCAGCATGAAGCCGACCCCGCTGTAGCCTCCGCGCGTGGTCTCCTCGGTGACCACCGCGTTGTAGCGGAAGTCCTCGACTCCCCCGCCGCCGTACTCCTCGGGCACTGCCATGCCCAGGAATCCCTGCTTACCGGCCTCGACCCACACCGACCGGTCGACGATGTTCTGCTCTTCCCACTGATCGTGGAACGGCGCGACGTGCTGGTCGAGGAACTTGCGGTAGGACTCCCGGAAGAGGTCGTGCTCGGGTTCGAACAGGGTGCGTTCCACTGCGTCTCCTCGTGTCGACTTCGCCGGCGTGCGGGCACGCAGCGGCGGACGTGCTTCCTCGACACGACCGTAAAGCGAGGATCGGTGGCGATCCATGACCGAGACGAGCACGATTCGTGACCGTGTGGTTCGGGTCACGAATCGTGCTCGACGGAACGCGCGAAAGCCTATGCGCGGCGCAGTGAGTTGAGCTTGCGCATCACCGGGTAGGCCACCAGGATGCCGACCGAACCCCATGCGATGCCGCCGAGTTCGACCGATCCGATCGACAGCGTCAGATTGCCGATGCCGGCCACGAGCGCGGTCGCGACGACGGTGAGGTTGACCGGGTCGGTGAAGTCCACCTCGGCGTCCATCCAGATCCGGACCCCGAGCACGCCGATCAGGCCGTACAGCACCATCGTCGCGCCGCCGATGACGCCGTCGGGCACCGTGAAGACCAGCGCGCCGAACTTCGGCGAGAACGACAGGACGACGGCGGTCACGGCCGCCACCCAGTATGCGGCGGTCGAGTACACGCGCGTGGCCGCCATCACGCCGATGTTCTCCGCGTACGTCGTGGTACCGGATCCGCCTCCGGCGCCCGCGAGGGTGGTCGCCAGGCCGTCGGCGAACAGCGCGTTGCCCGCGAGGTCGTCGAGCGACTTTCCGGTCATGGCGGAGACGGCCTTGACGTGACCGACGTTCTCGGCGATCAGCACGATGACGACCGGTAGCGCGAGCAGGATCACGGACAGGTCGAACGACGGACCGCGCAGGTGCGGGACGCCGAACCACGCGGCCTCACGAAGCGCATCGACACGCTCGTCGGCGAGGCCGCCGGTGATCGCGGCGAAGACCCAGCCGATCACGACACCGATGAGGATGCCGAGACGCCCCATGATGCCGGGGCCGATCACGGTGGCCAGGAGGATGCCGAGGAGCGTCACGGCGGCGATCAGCGGCTGCGCCTGGAACGAGCCGGCCGCGGTGGGTGCGAGGTTGAGGCCGATCAGCGCCACCACCGCGCCGGTGACCACGGGCGGCATGACGGCGTCGATCACTCGGGCACCGATCAGCTTGACCGCGAGGCCGACGAGCATCAGCACGACACCGGCCGCGACCACCCCACCGAGCTGTGCGGCGGGCCCGTCGCCCGCGGCCGCGGTGAGTGGTGCGATGAACGCGAACGACGACCCGAGGTAGCTGGGAATCCGGCCGCGGGTGATGAGGAGGAACAGTGCGGTGCCGATGCCCGAGAACAGCAGCGTCGTCGTCACCGGGAATCCGGTGATCGTCGGCACGAGCAGCGTGGCACCGAACATCGCGATCACGTGCTGCATCCCGATGCCGATGGTGCGCGGCCACGACAGCCGCTCGTGCGGTGCCACCACCGCTCCGTCGCTGATCCGTCTGCCGTCGCCGTGCAGCGCCCATCCGAACATCCCGGTGCCGGCTTCCCGTTCGGGCGCGCTTCCCGCGCGGTCCTCTGTACTCGTCACAGTTGGCCAATACTAGGGCCACCGCCTGCGGCGATACACCACCGCACCGGAACTCGCCACCCGGATCACATCCGTACCGAGTGCCCGGTTCGGCGACGGGCGGCTGACGAATTGACCGGGATGCTCACCGGGTCGCCGGTGGTCACGTTCCGATCGCGAACGGCGTCCCGGTGCCGGACGTCGAGGGTCGGCGACCCCGGGAGCCCGATGCCGTCGAGGGCGTACACGTAGTCGCCGTCCGTCTCGCGCTCGACCGACAGAGTGCTGCCGGGCAGGACACGGAGGCTGGCGCCCTCCGCCGCCACCGACCAGTTAGCCCCGACTCGTCATATCTGCCCTATGCCATTTCCGGTGTTGGACAATCGATTCCAGTACCACCAGACGGCGGCGGATCCATGCCCGACTTCAGGTGATCATCCGGTTCATCCAGTCGGGGCACGTCGAGCGCCGCGAATGAGAGCAGGCGCGCTCAGTGCCTACGCGACCGCGAGCGGCGCAGGACCAGGCCGAACGTCGCGAGGCCGGCCACGAGCGCACCGCCGAGGAGGACCGATGTGGACCACTGTGCGGCAGCGTCGTCCGCGGCGGCCTGGTCGGATGCCTCCGACGGGTCGGACGCGGCCGACTCCCCCACCGACGCCGACAACGACACCGATCCACCGGACCAGGATTCGTCGCGGGCCAGGTCGACCGCGCCGGGCAGGACCTGCAGCGGCGGCAGCGGACCGCCGGCGGATTCCGATCCGGCGAGGAGGTCGCCGTCGGGCGTGAACGCGATGGCCTCGCCCTGCGGCTGGTTCGGCAACGCCACCCGCACCGGGGTGGTCGTGGTCAGCGCCCGAGCGAGGTCACCGTCCGGGGCAGAGAACAGATAGACGTCGGTGTACGTGCGCAGGGCGGCCACGGTGCCGTCGGCGCTGACCGCGCCACCGGTCACCAGCGTGGATCCACCGACCGGGACGGGACCACCGGGTGTGGTGGTGGGCCCGAGGCGCAGCTCACCTACCCGTTCGAGGGCAGTGGGGCCGGGCGAGGCCAGGCCGTCGAGCGACGCGCCACCGGCCGGGCGGTAGATGCCGTTGGCGACCAGCACTTCCTTCGTCACGATCAGCGGCACGCCGTCGCGCTGGACCAGTAGCGCCTCGGCATCGTGCGGGCCGTCCGGATACGTCAACCGGTGCAGCTCCCCGTCGCCCGATGTCGGGTCGAGGTCGATCAGCGCCACCGTCGTCCGGATGCGCTGGTTGTCGCCGGTGTCGGCCAGCCACAGGCGTCCGTCCGCGCCCACCCCCATGTCCTCGATGTCGTACGGGTCGACGGGCACCGGGACGGTGCCGGTGACGGCGCAGTCGCCGTCCAGCACGACGACGGAGTCGTCGGTACCGCTGTCGCCGATGCCGTACGTCTTCCCGCCCACCATCGCCAACCCCGACAACTCCGCGAGCGCGGGATCGTCGGGCGTGCAGACGGGCTCGAACCCGGCACCCGGCAGCAGTATTCCGGAGCCGGTGCTCTGCGCCGTTGCCGGACCGGCCAGGAACAACGCCGGAAGGAGCGCCAGTGCGGCACCGGCGAGCGTGAGCCGGGCGGTGCCGCGTCGGCTAGCCACGCCCCGCGAACTCGACCAGCGCCGAGGCGAGGGCTTCGGGGACCCGCACCCGCATGCGGGTGCCGTCCTCCTCGTGGGTGGTGTCGAGGATCTGTCCGTCCGAGTGGATGCGTGCGACGAGATCGCCTCGCGAGTAGGGCACGAGCACGTCGACCTCGACCTCCGGTCGTCGAACGATCTCACCCAGCCGCTCACGAAGCTCATCGATGCCCTCCCCGGTTCGGGCGGACACGAACACCGCACCGGGCAGCAGCCCGCGCAGCTGGGTGAGAACCACCGGGTCCGCAGCGTCGATCTTGTTTACCACGATCAACTCGGGCGGAGCGGTCGTATCGTTCTCGCGGATCACCTCGGTGATGACCTCACGGACGGCCTTGATCTGGTCGGTGGGCAGCGGATCCGACCCGTCGACGACGTGCAGCAGCAGGTCGGCGTCGGCGACCTCCTCCAGCGTGGACCGGAAAGCCTCGACGAGCTGGGTCGGCAGATGCCGCACGAATCCGACGGTGTCGGTGAGCACGTACTCGCGGCCGTCCTCGAACGACGCCTGCCGCGTCGTCGGATCCAGCGTTGCGAACAGCGCGTTCTGCACCAGCACACCCGACCCGGTCAGAGCGTTGAGCAGGCTCGACTTACCGGCGTTGGTGTAGCCGACGATCGCGACGGACGGGATCTCGCTGCGCAGACGGTGGCTCCGCTTGGTGTCGCGGGCCGCCTTCATGCCCTTGATCTCGCGCCGCAGCTTCGCCATCCGCTCGCGGATGCGCCGGCGGTCGGTCTCGATCTTCGTCTCACCGGGACCACGCAGGCCGACGCCGCCGTTGCTGCCGGCCCGGCCACCGGCCTGCCGGGACATCGATTCACCCCAGCCGCGCAGCCGGGGCAGCATGTACTCCATCTGCGCGAGGGCCACCTGGGCCTTGCCCTCACGGGAGGTGGCGTGCTGGGCGAAGATGTCGAGGATCAGCGCGGTCCGGTCGATCACCTTGACCTTGACGACCTTCTCCAGCGCAGTGAGCTGGGCGGGTGTGAGCTCGCCGTCGCAGATCACGGTGTCGGCGCCGGTGGCGAGGACCACCTGCCGCAACTCGTCGGCCTTACCGGACCCGATGTAGGTGGCGGCGTCGGGCTTGTCGCGCCGCTGCACCAGACCCTCGAGCACTTCGGAACCCGCGGTTTCGGCGAGCGCCGCGAGTTCGGCCATGCTGGCGTCGGCCTGCGCGGCGGTGCCGGAGGTCCAGACGCCGACCAGCACGACACGCTCGAGACGCAGCTGCCGGTACTCGACCTCGGTGACGTCGGTGAGCTCGGTGGACAGACCCTGCACGCGACGCAGCGCACTGCGCTCGTCGAGTTGCATCTCGCCGACGGACGGCGCCGAGCGGTCGTCGTAGTACTCGGCCTCGTCGGAGGCCGCGTGTTCGGTGGCTCCGTCCGCCGCGGACGGGAAATGGGTGTGATGTGATTTCGTCATACACCTTCATGGTCCCACGAAGCCGCAGCACGGTGCACGCCGATTTCGGCCCGGCCCCCACGCTCGGGGCCCGCCGCCGATCAGCCCAGCTCGGTCCACCAGCGGTCGTCGATCTGACCGCCGGCGACCAGTACCGATGGACCACGCAGTGCCGCACGGCCACCGTCCACGGACACCTCGACCCGACCGCCGGGCACCCGCACCTCGACCTTGCCGTCGGAGTCGCCGTGTGCACGCAGCGCGGCCACCGCGGCCGCCACCGTCCCGGTGCCGCAGGAGCGGGTCTCCCCCACACCACGCTCGTGGACGCGCATCTGCACCGCGCCGTCCGCCAGCGCCGTCAGGATCTCGATGTTGACGCCTTCGGGGAAGAAGCCGGGATCGAATCCGGGCGCGGCGGTGAGGTCGAGTGCGGCGAGCGAGGCAGGCGTGAGATCGGGATCGACGCACGCGAGGTGCGGATTGCCGACGTCGATCCCGATCCCCTCGAGAACGCGCCCCCCGACCGTCGCGGTGGACGCACCGAGCTCGCGCACCCGCCCCATGTCGACGGTGACGTCGCCGTGCACGTGATCGGCCGCGTGCACGCGGACCGGGCGGGCGCCGGCCCGGCTGCCCACGACGAACTCGTCGCGCAGCTCGAGCCCGGTCGCGCGCAGGTAGTGAGCGAACACCCGTACCCCGTTGCCGCACATCTCGGCGATCGATCCGTCGCCGTTGCGGTAGTCCATGAACCAGTCGTCGGCGGCGACGCCCTCGGGCAGCTCCGGCAGCACGCCCACGGCGGCGAGGGCGCCGGCGCGTGCGACACGCAGGAGTCCGTCCGCACCGAGTCCGCGGCGACGGTCGCACAACGCGGCGATGCGGTGCGCCGGCAGTGCGAGCGCGACGTCCGGATCCGGGAGGATCACGAAGTCGTTCTCGGTACCGTGGCCCTTGCTGAATTCCATGCCGCCAACTCTAGCGGGGCGTCAGTTCCCCTCGACCACGCGCAGCACGCCGTCCAGCATCGCGGGATCTGCGCCGTCCACCCAGTGCACCCGGGGATCGCGACGGAACCAGGACCGCTGCCGGCGCACGTAGCGGCGGGTGCCGATGAAGGTGCGCTCCAACGCCTCTGCGCGATCGTATTCGCCGTCGAACATCGCGAGCACCTGTGCGTAGCCGATCGCTCGCTGCGCCGTGACTCCGTCCCGCAGGCCCACCCCGACGAGGTGCTCGACCTCATCGACCAGACCCCGCTCGAACATCAGCTCGGTCCGCAGCCGGATCCGTGCGTCGAGCGTCGTGGTCTCCCGGTCGACACCGACGATGACTGCGCCCCAGCGGGGTTCGCCGATCGTCGGGGCGGACGCCGCGAACGGCTTGCCGGTCAGCTGCACGACCTCGAGCGCGCGCACCATGCGCCGCCCGTCGGTCGGCAGGATGGACGCGGCCGCGTCGGGATCGACCCGCTCCAACTCGGCCCGTACCGCGGACACCCCACCCTCGGCCAGCACCGACTCCCAGTGTGCGCGGATCTGCGGATCCGTCGCGGGGAAGGACCATTCGTCGAGCAGCGACTGCACGTACATCATCGAGCCGCCCACGATGATCGGCACCGCGCCGCGGGCGCGGATGTCCTCGACGTCCCGCACCGCGGATTCCTGGTACCGCGCCACGGTCGCGGTCTCCGTGACGTCCAGGACGTCGAGCTGATGGTGCGGGATGCCGCGCCGCTCGGCGATCGTGAGCTTCGCCGTGCCGACGTCCATGCCGCGGTACAGCTGCATCGCGTCGATGTTGACGATCTCGCCGCCGAGGCGCTGCGCGAGGTCGAGCCCGAGATCGGACTTGCCGGTCGCGGTGGGTCCGACGACTGCGATCGGGGTGGGGCCGTGGGCCGGATCGGATTTCACGGCAGCCACATGCCGACGTGGTAGCCGACGCCGTACGGCGCACCGCTGTACAGGGACTCGGCCTTGCGTGGCTGTCCGGCTCCCGCCTCCCCGCCGAAGACGCCCGAAAGCACCTGCCAGGCAGCGCGTCCGGTGAGCCCCACCGCGGCGCACAGCTCCGGGTCGAGCGCGGTCAACGCCGCGGGATCACCGCCGGCCAGTGCCCGATCGAGTGTGGTCTGGAGGTCGGCGGACCGCTCGTCGAATGCGCCCGGGGCCTTGTCCGTCAACGTGTTCGCACCGTCGGCGACCACGAGCAGCCCCTGCGGCACAGGTGATGCGTCGAACTCGGCGCGCAACTGCGCGCCGAGACGCACGCAGTCCCGAGCCGGGGTGTCGGCTGCCAGGACCCGCACCCGTGCCGACGCCGCGGGCGCGGACCGGCCCCGCAACCAGCCGGCGACGAGCGCCGCGAGTGGCATCTCCGGATCGGGATCACCGGCCGCCCCTTCGGACAGCCCCACCCGGACGTCGACTCCGAATCCGCGGAAGGTGCCGAGCGATTCGGCCGGCAGCTCGACAGCAGCGCCACCGGCCTCGGCCACACCGATCGCCGTCCATTCGGTGCACGAGTCCGCCAACCGGCCCGCCACATCGCAGGCGGCTCGGCGCAACCGGTCGGTTTCGGACGCTGCGGCACCGGCCAATTGGGGAACCAACAGTGGCGGCGAGGGCACGAAGGCAGCGGCTGTCAACACACTGCGCCACGGTAGTCGACCCCGAGGTGACGCCCTCGGAGGGTCGCACCTGTTTCAATAGTCGTGGACAGTCGCTGCACGCTCTCACCGGCCCCGACCCAGAGGGCGCGGTGCAGAGGCGACAGTGTGATGAGGCAGCCGTGACGCGCGGCAGAGACGAGGAGCTATGACCGAGAGCAACGCCCCCAAGCCGGGTACCCCCAAGCCGGGTTCCCCGAAGCCGGGCGCGGCCAAGCCCGGTGGCGCGAAGACCAGCACCCCCCGGCCCGGTCCGGCCTCGGCCCACACCCCTCACGCCGCGGCGCCCAGCGATCCGAGTCTGTTCGGCCGCGTCGACGACGACGGCACCGCGTGGGTGAAGACCGCGGACGGCGAACGACAGATCGGTTCGTGGCAGGCGGGTGACGCCGCCGAGGGCCTCGCGCACTTCGGCCGCCGTTACGACGATCTCGCGACCGAGGTCGGACTGCTCGAGGCCCGCCTCGCGTCCGGCGCGGGCGATCCCAAGAAGACCCGGTCGGCCGCCGAGGCCCTCGCCGAGACGCTGCCCACGGCTGCGGTCATCGGCGACATCGACGCGCTGAGCACGCGCCTGACCGCGATCGTGGAGGGCTCCGAACAGGCGGCGACGCAGGCGAAGCAGGAGAAGGACCAGTCCCGGCAGGAGCAGACGGCCCGCAAGGAGGCGCTGGCCGCCGAGGCCGAACAGCTCGGGACCGAGTCGACGCAGTGGAAGGCGGCCGGCGACCGCCTGCGCGAGATCCTCGACGAGTGGAAGACGCTGCGCGGACTCGACCGCAAGACCGACGACGCGCTGTGGAAGCGGTTCTCGAAGGCCCGCGAGGCCTTCAACCGTCGACGCGGGACCCACTTCGCCGAACTCGATCGCGAGCGCGCAACCGCGAAGACCCGCAAGGAAGAGTTGGTGGTGCGCGCCGAAGCCCTGTCCACCTCCACCGAGTGGGGCCCCACTGCCGGCGAGTTCCGTGACCTGCTCGCCGAGTGGAAGGCCGCCGGCCGCGCACCCCGGGAGGCGGACGACGCGCTGTGGCGCCGCTTCAAGGAGGCGCAGGACGTCTTCTTCGCCGCCCGCAACGAGGCAGCCTCCGAGCGCGATGCCGAATTCGCCCAGAACGCGGCCGCGAAGGAGGCCCTGCTCGCGAGCGCTGGGCACATCGACCCGGACAAGGATGTCGAGGCCGCCCGCGCCGCCCTGCGCGACCTGCAGGAGAAGTGGGACGCCATCGGCAAGGTTCCTCGTGAGCGCATGCACGATCTCGAGGGCAAGCTCCGCGCGATCGAGAAGCGGGTCCGCGAGGCCGCCGATTCCGAGTGGCGTCGCACCGACCCGGAGGCACTCGCCCGCGCCGCTCAGTTCCGCGAGCGCGTCGCGCAGTTCGAGGAGCAGGCCGCGAAGGCGACGGCGGCCGGCAAGACCAAGGACGCCCAGAAGGCACTCGCTCAGGCGCAGCAGTGGCGTGAGTGGGCCGAGGCGGCCGAGGGCGCGGTCAACGAGCGCTGAGTGACGAACGCACGAGGGGTGCGACGCCGGTCGGCGTCGCACCCCTCATCCGTCTCCGCAACGGAACCGCGGCGTCAGACGGTCCAGTCGTTGTGCGGATCCTCGTCGGCGGCGTTGCGGCGGGCCTCCTCGGCGGCGAGCTGCATCGAGGTGCGGGTCCACACCACCTTCAGCCAGTGGAAGGTGAGGACGATGACGGTGATCCAGCCCAGCACGAGGCCGATCCCGGGGCCCGCGCCGGACGCGTCCGCCACCGGGAGCGTCTGCCGCGACCAGATGGCGAGCATGCCGAAAACCGTGGACACCGCGGTGCCGGCGAGGGCGATCCACGCGAGTACCCAGCGCCGGGTGACGAGCGCGAGGATCGAGAACACACCGCCGAACACGAGCGCGAGCCACACGAAGATCCGCGACGGCAGCTTGACGTGCTCGTCGACCGCCGGCTGCGCGTAGATCAGCACGTCCCAACCGTTCGCGGCGCCGGTGTGCGGCAACGTGAACGACAGCAGCAGCACCAGGACGCACACCGCCACGACGACGGCGCGCATGCCGGGATCGATCTCACCGGCGATCTTCTTCTCGGCGGCCTCGAAGTCCTTCTGGTACTCCGCGATCGGGTCGGGAGTATTCCCGCCCGAGCGCTTCTCGTGGTCGGCCGCGTCGCCGCTGGCGCTCATGCGTTGCATCCCATCTGTGCTGGCAGCGGTGCGGGGACGCCCACCTGGGGAAGTCCCAGCCCGACACCGATCGGCGGAGTCTTCGGGGTGACTCCGCGTTCGAAAGAGTCACCGGCGCGGGTGCGCCGGTGTGTGAGGACGGTGTCGTCGGCGACGAGGTGGTGCGGCGCCGCCGACGTGACGACGACCGTGATGACGTCGCCGGGACGCAGATCGCCGTCGAGATTGCCCTCGGGCTTGAAGTGGACCAGTCGGCCGTCCCGTGCCCGGCCGCTCATCCGCGCGGTCTCGGCGTTCTTGCGGCCGTCGCCTGCGGTCACCAGCAGTTCGACCTCGGTGCCGACGAGCTTGCGGTTCTCGTCGAGCGTGATCTCCTCCTGGAGCGCGATGAGACGGTTGTAGCGTTCCTGCACAACGGCTTTGGGAAGCTGACCGTCCATCTCCGCGGCCGGCGTGCCGGGGCGCTTGGAGTACTGGAACGTGAAGGCGCTCGTGAAGCGGGCCTGCCGGACCACGTCGAGTGTGGCCTGGAAGTCCTCCTCGGTCTCGCCCGGGAACCCGACGATGATGTCGGTCGTGATCGCGGCGTGCGGCATCGCGGCGCGCACCTTCTCGATGATCCCGAGGAACTTGGCGCTGCGGTACGAGCGGCGCATCGCCTTGAGGACGCGGTCCGACCCGGACTGCAGCGGCATGTGCAGCTGCGGGCACACGTTCGGCGTGGTGGCCATCGCCTCGATGACGTCGTCGGTGAACTCGGCCGGATGCGGCGACGTGAACCGGACGCGCTCGAGACCCTCGATCTGCCCGCACGCGCTCAGCAGCTTCGCGAAGGCACCGCGGTCGCGGGGAAGTGCGGGATCGGCGAACGACACGCCGTACGAATTGACGTTCTGACCGAGCAACGTCACCTCGAGCACGCCCTCGTTCACGAGCGCCTGGACCTCGGCGAGGATGTCGCCCGGGCGGCGATCGACCTCCTTGCCGCGCAGCGACGGCACGATGCAGAACGTGCAGGTGTTGTTGCAGCCAACGGAGATCGACACCCAGCCCGCGTAGGCGGACTCGCGCTTGGCCGGCAAGGTCGACGGGAACGCCTCCAGCGACTCGAGGATCTCGACCTGCGCCTCCTCGTTGTGCCGGGCGCGCTCGAGCAGCGCGGGCAACGAACCGATGTTGTGGGTGCCGAACACGACGTCGACCCAGGGCGCCTTCTTCACGACCGTGTCGCGATCCTTCTGCGCGAGGCAGCCGCCGACCGCGATCTGCATGCCGGGGCGCTCCTCCTTCACCGGTGCGAGGTGGCTGAGATTGCCGTACAGCTTGTTGTCCGCGTTCTCACGCACCGCGCACGTGTTGAAGACGACCAGGTCGGCCTGCTCCCCCGGCACGGCCCTGGTGTAGCCGGCGTCCTCGAGCAGGCCCGACAGCCGCTCGGAGTCGTGCACGTTCATCTGACAGCCGTAGGTGCGTACCTCGTAGCTGCGCCCGGCGTTCTGGTCGATCGTCTCCACGCATCCAAGGGTACGGCCCCCGGCAAAACCGCCCGTCGCGGCCACATTGTCGATCGGCACGGTCGGACCGGGACTGGATCGTTCAAGATCGATGGGCGCTAGACCAGCGGGTACGCAATCGGTGCATATAGGGTTACGCGTTATGACGCAGCCTGAGACCACCGGAGCGGCTCCCGGAACCCCGTCGATGATCTCCATGACGGGGGTCAACAAGCACTACGGTGACCTGCACGTCCTGAAGGACATCGAGCTCGAGATCCCCACCGGCCAAGTGGTCGTCATGCTGGGCCCGTCCGGGTCGGGCAAGTCGACACTGTGCCGCACGATCAACCGGCTCGAGCCCATCGACCGGGGCGCCATCACGATCGACGGCGTGCCCGTCCCCGCAGAGGGCCGCGCCCTCGCCCGGCTCCGCTCGGACGTCGGGATGGTGTTCCAGAGCTTCAACCTCTTCTCACACAAGACGGTGCTCGAGAACGTGATGCTGGCGCCGATGAAGGTGCGCGGGATCGACAAGGTCAAGGCGAAGGAGCGCGCGCACGCCCTCCTCGAGCGGGTCGGGATCGACTCCCAGGCCGACAAGTATCCGGCGCAGCTGTCCGGTGGACAGCAGCAGCGCGTGGCCATCGCCCGTTCGCTGGCGATGGATCCCAAGGTGATGCTCTTCGACGAGCCGACCTCCGCCCTCGACCCCGAGATGGTCAACGAGGTCCTCGACGTCATGGTGAATCTCGCGAAGGAGGGCATGACGATGATCGTCGTGACCCACGAGATGGGTTTCGCCCGCAAGGCCGCCGACCGGATCATCTTCATGGCCGACGGCTCGATCATCGAGGACACCGACCCGGACACGTTCTTCACTGCGCCCGAGTCGGACCGCGCCAAGGACTTCCTCGGCAAGATCCTCGGCCACTGACGGGGACGGAACACACAACATGAGACGCATACGCATCCGAGCGCCTCGCGCGCTGGCGGTCGTCGCCGCCCTGACCGCGGTCGTCCTGACCGCCTCCGCCTGCGGCAGCAGCGAACCACGGGACGTGCTCGCCGACGCCGCCGACGGCCACCTGACCATCGGCACCAAGTACGACCAGCCGGGTCTCGCCCTGCGCGAGCCCGACAAGACGATGACCGGCTTCGACGTCGAGGTCGCGAAGAACATCGCCAACTACCTCGGAGTGCCCGAGAGCGGCATCACCTGGCGTGAGGCCCCGTCGGCGCAGCGCGAGAACCTGATCAAGAACGGCGAGGTCGACTTCGTCGTGGGCACCTACTCGATCACCGACAACCGCAAGAAGGTCATCGACTTCGCCGGGCCGTACTACGTCGCGGGTCAGTCGCTGCTGGTGCGCGCCGACGACGACTCGATCACCGGCGCGGAGTCCCTCGAGGGCGGCAAGAAGCTGTGCTCGGTGTCGGGCTCGACGCCGGCCCAGAAGATCAAGAAGTCGTACCCGGGCGTCCAGCTGCAGCAGTTCGACAGCTACTCCTCGTGTGTCGAGGCACTGCACCGCGGCAAGGTGGACGCGCTGACCACCGACGACATCATTCTGGCGGGCTATTCCGCGCAGTACCCGGGCGAGTTCAAGCTCGCCGGCCAACCGTTCACCACCGAGTTGTACGGCGTCGGACTTCCGAAGGGCGACACCGAGGCGCGGATGAAGATCAACGACGCCATCGAAGACATGATCGCGACCGGTGCCTGGCAGCGCGCGCTCGAAGAGACCATGGGCGACTCCGGCTACGCGCTGCCCGCGCCGCCGGCCGTCGACCGGTACTGATGCGGAGGAGGTGACATGGGACTGATCGATACTTACGGTGACCAGCTCGTCAGTGCATTCTGGACGACGGTGCAGCTCACCTTCTGGTCGGCGCTGGGCGCCCTGATCTGGGGCACGATCCTCGCCGCGATGCGGGTCTCCCCCGTTCCGATCCTGAGGGTCTTCGCGACCTGGTACGTCAACATCTTCCGCAACACACCGCTGACGCTGATCATCGTCTTCTGCTCGGTGGGCCTGTACCAGAACCTGGGTGTGCACTTCGCCCCCGAGGATTCGTCGACGTTCATCGACCAGAACAACTTCCGGCTCGCGGTGCTCGGTTTCGTCGTCTACACCTCGGCGTTCGTCTGCGAGTCGCTGCGCTCGGGCATCAACACGGTGCCGATCGGTCAGGCGGAGGCCGCCCGGTCCCTGGGTCTGACGTTCACCCAGGGCATCCGGATGATCGTGCTGCCGCAGGCCTTCCGCGCGGTCATCGCGCCGCTGGGCAGTGTGCTGATCGCCCTGACGAAGAACACCACGATCGCGTCGGCGATCGGCGTGGCCGAGGCGTCGCTGCTGATGAAGACGATGATCGAGAACGAGGCGGACAAGTTGTTCCTGGTCTTCGGCATCTTCGCCATCGGCTTCATGATCCTGACGCTGCCGGTCGGGTTCCTGTTCGGTTACCTCGGCAAGCGTCTGGCGGTGAAGCGATGACCCAGCAGTCGAGCGTTCTCTTCGACATCCCGGGCCCCCGTGCCCGGATCCGCAACCGGCTGATCGCGATCGTCTTCGGGATCGTGCTGGTCGCGGTCGCGCTGTACGTGATCAACGTGCTGGCCGACAACGGGCAGCTCGAGGCCGACAAGTGGTCGCCGTTCCTGGACCACTTCACCTGGACCACGTATCTGCTGCCGGGCCTCAAGGGCACTCTGCTGGCGGCAGCCCTGTCGATCGTGTTCGCGCTGATCCTCGGCGCGATCCTCGGGATCGGCCGGCTGTCCGATCACCGCTGGATCCGCTGGCTCAGCGGCGCGTTCGTCGAGTTCTTCCGCGCCATCCCGGTGCTGATTCTGATGATCTTCGCCTACCAGGCGTTCGCGCAGTACGGCATCTTCCCGTCGAGCCAGTTGGCTCTCGCCGCCGTCGTGGTGGGTCTGACGCTCTACAACGGCTCCGTCATCGCCGAGATCCTGCGGGCCGGCATCCTCTCGCTCCCGAAGGGGCAGACGGAGGCCGCGTCCGCGCTCGGCATGCGCAAGAGCCAGATGATGCGACTGATCCTCCTGCCGCAGGCCATCACGACGATGCTCCCGGCGCTGGTGTCACAGATGGTTGTCGCGCTGAAGGATTCGGCGCTCGGCTACCAGATCGGCTACATCGAACTGATTCGCAGTGGCCAGCAGGCGGCGTCCTACTACCGCAACTTCTTCGCGGCGCTGATCGTCGTCGGCGTGATCATGGTGATCATCAACTTCGCGTTGACCTCGTTCGCGACGTGGCTCGAGAAGCGCCTGCGCACCGGCGGCAAGAAGGGTGGCCGCACGGCCGTCGTCCCGATCGACACCAACGAACTCGACGGCGCCCCCGGCATCGACGATTTCAGCGATACCGTGCAGTCGCGGCCGCCGCGCTGATCGACGGACACACGCGAAGGGCTCGCCGAGGATTCCGATCCTCCGCGAGCCCTTCGGTTTCCGCTCCCGAACTGTCGCATACTCGAGGCATGGCCGCCGGTTTCGACTTCTCCTGGACGCAGTTCCTGTGGAACGTCTTCATTTTCGTGGGTGTGCCCGGCCTGTTCGGTGCTCGCGTCGTCCGAGCTGTCTGGCAATCGGAGCGGGCCGATCTCGGTGGCGCGATCCCCGGGCACACGGGCGGCGGCCGACTGGGGCTGTGGGCGACCGGACTGGTCGCGTCGGCACTGGGATTCCTGGCCTGCGCAGGCTGGCTCAGCTGGTCGGCCGACTCCGCCGGCGAGTTCCGCGGACCGGGGCTGCCCGCGCCGAACAAGTTCCCGACGTGGCAGGTAGTGGCGTGCGGCATCACAGTGGTGCTGGCGTGTTTCGTCGCCGCGCACCTGTCGCGTTGGACGAAGGCGGGAGGCCTCGCCGCCGCAATGGGCACGACAGCGGGATTCACGACCGCATTCGCCGTCGACGCGAGCCGGACGATCACCAGCCAGGAAGGAGTGGGGCTGGGGTTCTCGGTGTTGGGATGGGGCATCGGCCTCGGTGTCCTGATGACACTCAGGAGCGCCTGGCTGAACAGTCGGTACGCGAGAAAGATGCCTCGTCGACACTGACCGGCACGATCCGCGTCGAGATTCCCCGTCGAGATTCCCCGTCGAGATTGCCCGTCGAGATCTCAGCCCTCCGGGAGCTGGTCGGTGTCCGCCCCCAGGTCGGTCAGCTCAGCTTTGACGACCGCGAACGACAGGCCCGCCGGATATCCTCTGCGCGCTAGCATGCCGACGAGTCGCCGCATCAGCCGTTCCCGATCGTCGCGGTCGGCGATGTCCGCCGACGTTGTCCGCAGGAGCTTCTTGCGGACCAGTTCGGCTGCCCGTTCACGCTCGTCGTCGGCGCTGATCTGCGACAGCGCCTCCGTGGACGTGCTGTCGTCGATTCCTTTGCGGCGCAGTTCGGTTGCGAGCGCCCGACGACCCTTGCCGGAGTAGGTGTGGCGGGAGTGAACCCACTGCTCGGCGAAGGCAGCGTCGTCGACGAGCCTGACCTCGGCGAGCCGGTCGAGGACCGTGTCGATCACCGCCCGCGGGTAACCCTTCTGCGCGAGCTTCTGGTCGAGTTCGGCGCGACTGCGGGCGCGTTCGGTGAGCAGTCGCAGGCACACGTCTTTCGCGCGGACCGCCAGCGTCTCCGGACTCCCCTTCAGCTCGAAGGGCTCACCGTTCTCCCCGACGGGTCGTCCACGCTTGCGGTTCGAGGCGCGGCGCCGTCCGGCGGTGACGTCGTCACTGCCGTATCGGTCGTAGTGACTGTTGTCGTCGTGACTGAAGTCGTCGCTCATGGCTGATGGTTCGAGCCTCGGCCCGGTCGCTGGAACCGCCCGGGCCGGGGCCGATCGTCACGGGCCTAGAAGTCGGCCGACTCGTCGGTCTCGTCGGCGGTCAGAACCGCACCGATGCCGAGCTTTTCCTTGATCTTCTTCTCGATCTCGTCGCGGATGTCGACGTTCTCGAGCAGGAACTTACGGGCGTTCTCCTTGCCCTGACCCAGCTGATCGCCCTCGTACGTGTACCAGGAGCCCGACTTGCGGATGAACCCGTGCTCGACACCCATGTCGATCAGCGAGCCCTCCTTGCTGATGCCCTGGCCGTAGAGGATGTCGAACTCGGCCTGCTTGAACGGCGGCGACACCTTGTTCTTGACGACCTTGACGCGAGTGCGGTTACCGACCGCGTCCGTGCCGTCCTTGAGGGTCTCGATGCGACGGACGTCGAGGCGGACCGAGGAGTAGAACTTGAGCGCCTTGCCACCGGTCGTGGTCTCGGGCGAGCCGAACATCACGCCGATCTTCTCGCGCAGCTGGTTGATGAAGATCGCGGTGGTGCCCGAGTTGTTGAGCGCACCGGTCATCTTGCGCAGCGCCTGGCTCATGAGTCGGGCCTGCAGACCGACGTGACTGTCGCCCATCTCGCCCTCGATCTCGGCCCGCGGCACGAGCGCGGCGACCGAGTCGATCACGATGATGTCGAGAGCGCCGGAACGGATCAGCATGTCCGCGATCTCGAGAGCCTGCTCACCGGTGTCGGGCTGCGAGACCAGTAGCGCATCGGTGTCGACGCCCAGCTTGCGGGCGTACTCGGGATCGAGCGCGTGCTCGGCGTCGATGAACGCCGCAACGCCGCCCGCGGCCTGCGCGTTCGCCACCGCGTGAAGCGCAACCGTCGTCTTACCCGAGGACTCCGGGCCGTAGATCTCGACGACGCGACCGCGGGGCAGACCGCCGATGCCGAGCGCGACGTCCAGCGCGATAGAACCGGTGGGGATCACGGCAATGGGCTGACGGGCCTCTTCACCCAGACGCATCACCGAACCCTTGCCGAAGCTCTTGTCGATCTGAGCCAGCGCCAGTTCGAGTGCCTTGTCGCGGTCGTGTGCCTGTGGTGCCATCGTGGTCCCCTTTTCGAAGTCTCGTCCAGCGATCTGAGGTCAGGTTAGAGCCCGGTACCGACAACTTCGCCGGCGCGAACGATCCGCGCCGTCTCGGTCAGCCGCAACTCGCGGACGACATCGGATACCTCCAGCATAGGCGAACACGTGTTCGAGTCAATCACCGGAGTTGGTCTGTTCGCGGGGCGGCGCCGCACTATCGACGCTGCGGTGGGACGTCGAATTCGTCGCACAGCGCGCGCCACACGGCCTTGGGGTCGTACCCGGCTTCGATGGCATCGGCGGCGGTCTTCCCGCCCAGGCTGAGGATCACGTGGTCGACCAGCAGGGAGTCGCCACGGACCTGCCCGAACTCTTCCCGGACGAGATCATGGAATTCGGTCAGTCGCACACGTGCCACCGTAGTCGAAACCGGGCGATCGCTTCCGCCGGTCACCCGAGGGCTGAGCGGCACACCTCGACGGGGTCGGCGACGTCGGCGATGCCGGCGGCGGCTCGTCGGGCGGCCGCGGCGAAGGTGGGGTCGTCGAGCACGCGTCGTACGCCGTCGCGGAGTGCGTCGACCGTCAGCGGCCGGATCAGGACCCCACTGCCCTGCCGGGCGACGCGATTGGCCACCTCCCACTGGTCGCCGCCACCGGGCACGGTCACGAGGGGGACCCCGGCCAACAGTCCCTTCGCGAGCACACCGTGTCCGGCGCCGCACACCAGTGCGGACGCGTTCCGCAGCATCTCGTCCTGGCGCCCGTAGCCGGCGCGCACCCAGTGGGGCAGGTCGACGTCGGGCTTCTCGAACACGGTGACGAGCATGCGTACTCCGAGACCGTCCAGCGCGCGGACCGCGGTATCGAGCATGCCGCCGGCACCGGTGGACGCCGTGGACGGGGCGAGCACGATCAGCGGACCGTCTCCAGGCGGCGGCTCGAGGACGTTGTCGGCGGGCTCCCACACGAGCGGACCGACGACGTGCGCATTCGCCGGCCAGTCGGGTCGGGGCACCTCGAGCGCGGGCAGGGTCGCGATCATGCGCGCGGCCGGACCGGGGTCGTCGAACGGGAGGCCGACGCTGACCCGCGCCTCACCGCGCTGGACCCTCCCCTTCCGGATCGCCGGCGCCGTCATCGCCCGGAACACCGCATCGCGGACCCGGCCACGCATCCCCGTCCCGGGGGCGAGTCCGGAACCGATGGGCGGCAATCCCTTCGACGGCAGGTACAGCGGATGCGGCGACAGTTCCACCCACGGCACGCCCAGACGTTCGGCCGCCATGCCGCCTCCGACGGTGATGACGTCGGAGACCACCAGATCCGGGGCGACGGCCTCGAGGTCGGGCAGCAGCGCGGTGGAGACATGCGCGGCCCGGCCGTGGATCTTCGACCCCGAATCGGTGTCGTCGTCGAACTCACGGGGTGCGAGACCACCGAGCTTGCGGGCCTCGATCCCGCTGTCGCGGGCGACGTCGAGCCAGCGCCCGTCCGAGAAGAACACCGGATCGTCGCCCGCGGCAAGGAGTTTCCGACACAACGCCAGAGCCGGGACGGCATGTCCGGCCTCGGGACCGGCGACGACTGCTACACGCATCCGGACAGCGTGCCACACCCGCCGCCCGGTGCACGGTCAGCCGCGCACGAGCGGCCCGAGGGTGCGTCCGGCCAGTTCGACGATCCCCGGCTGGTGCCCGTTGGCGACGAGATTGACGATGACGCCGTCGATCCCGGTGTCGAGCACGCGTGTCTTGATCTGCTCGGCGACCTCGTCGGGGCTGCCGACGAACTGACGGTCGGTCGCCACCGCGCGTTCGGCGACGGACAGTGCAGACAGGTCGACGCCCCGAGACAGCAGGAACTCACGCTGCATCGCGCGGGCCTTGTCGCCGTCCTCGTCGATCATCACGAACGCCAGGAAACTCGTCTCGAGCGTCGAACGGTCCCGGCCGGCCTCCTCGCAGCGCTGCGCGAGCGCGTCGAGCTTGCGTGGCAGTTCGACGGCGTTGGCGATGACGTTGAGGTGGTCGGCGTACCGCGCGGCGAGCCCGAAGGTCTTCTTCTCGCCGCCACCGCCGAGCATGATCGGGAGGTCGTCCCGGATCCGGGGCTCGTTGATCGCGTTCTCGGCGCGGTACCACTTGCCTTCGAACGTGGGCCGCTCGCCGTGCAGCATCGGGGCGATGATCTGCAGTGCCTCGTCGAGTCGCTCGAACCGGTCGGTGAACGTGCCGAACTCGAATCCGAGCTGTTGATGCTCGAGCTCGAACCACCCCGCCCCGATACCCAGGACGGCGCGGCCGCCGCTGACGACGTCGAGCGTCGACACCGTCTTCGCCAGCATCGCCGGGTTCCGGTAGGTGTTGCCGGTGACGAGGGCGGACAGCTGGATCGAGTCGGTGGCCGTGGCGATTCCGGCGAGCGAGGTGTACGCCTCGAGCATCGGCTCGTCGGGCTCCCCGATGCCCGGCAGCTGGTAGAAGTGGTCCATCACGAAGACCGCGTCGAACCCGGCCGCTTCCGCCTCGCGAGCTTGGGCGATGACAGTTGGAAACAGGTCGCGCACGGGAGTCGAGTAGCTGAAATTCGGAATCTGGTAGCCCAGTCGAATACTCATGTGGATCGACGCTACGCCGATTCGCCGAATCGGCACTTCGAATCCCTTATCAGCCAGCCGAATTCCGGCCTACCGTGTCGCGAATGCCGTTATCGTCGCGTCATGCGTGAGCGGCCGCTCGTTTGCGGGTCGACGACGTGCTCGGCTGGGCCGAGGACGTCCGCAGCCGCCGGTGAGGCGAACGCTCAGCGGCCGCTGAGCGCCCGCTCCGCCGCCGGCAGTGCCCGCTCCCGGTCGGCTCCGACGAGACCGATCCGGGTGCGCCGGTCGAGGAGGTCGTCGACGTCGAGCGCGCCCTCGTGACTGACCGCGAACGCGAGTTCCGCGTGGGTGACGTCGAGGCCGTCGGCGATCGGTGTGAGCTCACCGCAGTCCGCGACGGCCCCGGCCTCGCTGCCGTAGCGCGCGACGAGCGACGACGGCAGATTCCGCGGCACCGTCCGGTCCGCCCCGACCGCGGGCAGCGCCGTCGTCACGCACGCGCGGGCGGTCAGCCCGCCGGCCGCGATCGCGGCGTCGACCGCATCCTGCGCCATCTTGCGGTAGGTGGTGAGCTTGCCGCCCACCACGCTGACGACGCCGTTCGACGACCGCAGCACCGCGTGGTTGCGCGACAGGTCGGCCGTCTCCCCCTCACCGGTGTCGAGCAGGGGCCGCAGGCCCGCGAACGTGCCGAGGACGTCGGATCGGGTGAGCGGGGTCGCGAGCGCGGTGTTGACGGTGCCGAGCAGGAAGTCGATCTCGCCGTCCGAGGCGACCGGGACGTCGGGGATGGCGCCGTCGACGGCTTCGTCGGTGAGCCCCAGGTAGACGCGCCCCAACTGGGCGGGCAGCGCGAACACGAAGCGGTTGGTCTCCCCCGGGATCGGCACCGTGAGCGCCGCGGTCGGATTGCCCAACAGTTCCGCGGGCAGCACCAGGTGGGTGCCGCGGCTGGGCTTGAGGCGGATGTCGGGGTCGACCTGCCCGGCCCACACCCCGGCCGCGTTCACGACGGCGCGGGCACGGATCGTCAACTCCTCCCCGGTCAGCTCGTCGCGCAGCCGAGCCGAGTCGCCCGTCACGTCGTACGCACCGACGCGCGTGAGGACCGTGGCGCCGTGCGCCGCGGCCGTTCGGGCGAGCGCGACGACGAGTCGGGCGTCGTCCACGAGCTGCCCGTCGTAGGCGAGCAGGCCGCCGCGCAGTCCGTCGCGACGCACCGCCGGAGCGAGCTGCGCGGCTCGGTCGGCGGCGATCCGGCGGGACCGCGGCAGCACCGCCGACGGCGTCCGGGCCGTGGCGCGCAGCGCGTCGCCGGCCAGGAATCCGACACGGACGAGCGATTGCTCGAACAGGCTCACCGACGGCAGCAGCGGCACCAACTGCGGCAGCGCGCGCACCAGGTGGGGGGCGGTCCGGGTCATGAGGATCCCGCGTTCGACGGCGCTCTCCCGGGCGATCCCGACGTTGCCGGACGCCAGGTAGCGCAGCCCGCCGTGCGCGAGCTTGGAACTCCAGCGGCTGGTGCCGAACGCGAGGTCCTGCTTGTCCACCAGGACCACACGCAAGCCGCGCGACGCCGCATCCAGCGCCGTGCCGACGCCGGTGATGCCGGCACCGATCACGAGGACGTCGACATCGCCGCCGTCGCCCAGATCGGCGAGGTCACGCCGACGCCGGTCGGCACTGAGCGCGGACTTCGCGTTGTCCTGCACGGATTCCTCCTGATTGTGATGCTGGATGCCGCGTCAGCGCGGCGCGAGATAGTTGTCGACCGCGAGCTGCAGTTCGGCGGTGAGGGCGTCCGCGGGCAGCACCTCGGCCACCATGCCCGCCGACTGCACGGCCGACTGCGCGATCAGCAGCACCATGGTCGCGATGTGCACGGGATCGCCCGCACGGATCGACCCGTCGATCTGACCGGCAGCGACCGCCTGCGACACCCGTTCGACGATCGCACGCTGACTCGCGCCGAGCCGATCGACGATGTAGGTCATCAGCAGGTCCGGGTCCGAGCGCAGGATCTTCACGAACAGCGGATGCTCGCTCATCCCGGTCGCGACGTCGACCACGGCGGACACGAGCTGGATCCGGGCTGGCTCGTCGCCGTCCATGTCGGGGATGACGACCCGGATCTCGCGGGTCAGCAGATCCGCGACGACGGCGCGGGTGTCGGGCCAGCGCCGGTAGACGGTGGGTCGGCTCACGCCTGCGCGGCGCGCCACCTCGGCGAGCGTCGTGCGCCGAAGGCCGAAGTCGAGCACACACGAGCGCGCCGCATCCAGAATCTGGTCGTCGACGCTGAGAGCGTCCGAAAGGTCGTTACAGATAGACATCGTGTGTAACACTGTAACGCATGTCCGACGCCTTCGTCCCCGAGTTCCCCACCACTCCCGCCCCCGACATGGAGTGGGACGCCTGGGGTGTCGCAGAATTCCGCCGCCACCTCTCGCCGCAGGTCATCGCGCTCCTCCAGCAGGCGCTCGGTGTGCCGGCCGAGCAGGCCCCACCGCCGGAGGAGGCCGACGCGATCGTGCGCGACAGCGCACTCGGCGCCCCTCTCGTCCACGCCCTCGAGGATCTCCTCGGCGTCGACAACGTCCGCACCGACGGACCCACCCGTCTGCGGCACGCCGGTGGCAAGAGCACCCCGGACCTGTTGCGCCGCAAGTCCACCGGCGCGCAGGACGCGCCCGACGCGGTGCTGCTGCCCGGCACGCACGACGAGGTGCTCGCACTGCTGCGCTTCTGTGCGGCCGAGGGCATCGCCGTGGTGCCGTTCGGTGGCGGCACCAGCGTCGTCGGGGGCGTGGATCCGGTCCGTGGGCGCTTCGGGTCCGTCGTCGCACTCGACCTGCGCCGCCTCGATGCCCTCGTCGATCTCGATCCCGTCTCCGGGGTGGCCACCTTGCAGGCCGGCGTGACGGGCCCGCAGGCCGAGCAGCTGCTCGGCGAGCACGGCTTCTCGCTCGGCCACTTCCCGCAGAGCTTCCAGTTCGCGACCATCGGCGGGTTTGCCGCCACCCGATCGTCGGGGCAGGCGTCCGCCGGCTACGGCCGCTTCGACGACATGGTCGAGTGGATGCGGGTCGCGACACCGTCGGGAACCGTCGACCTGGGCCGCGGGCCCGCCTCCGCGGCCGGCCCCGACCTGCGCGAGCTGTTCGTCGGCTCGGAGGGCACGCTCGGCATCATCACCGAGGTGGGCCTGCGAGTGCATCCGGTCCCGGAACGCACCGCCTACCAGGCGTGGTCGTTCCCCGACTTCGAGACCGGCGCGGCCGCGCTGCGGGCCGTCGCGCAGTCGGGTTCCGCGCCGACCGTGATGCGCCTGTCCGACGAGGCCGAGACCGGGATCAATCTGGCCCTGTCCGGCGACGTCGGCGGCGACAGCCCGACGTCGGGCTGCCTCGCGATCACGACGTTCGAAGGAACCGACGCGCACGTCGACGCCCGCTACGCCGAGGCCACGGCACTGCTGGCCGCCGCCGGCGGAACCGCCCTCGGGGAGGCGCCGGCACAGGCGTGGGAGCACGGCCGCTTCAACGCCCCGTACCTGCGCGACGCACTGCTCAATGCCGGGGCGATCGCCGAGACCCTCGAAACCGCCACGCGCTGGTCCAATCTCACGAACCTGCGTTCGGCGGTCACGACCGCCCTGACGGAATCACTTGCCGCGCAGGGCACCCCGGGAATCGTGATGTGCCATATCTCGCACACCTACCCGACCGGCGCATCCCTGTACTTCACGGTGGTCTGTGGCCAGGCCGCCGATCCGCTGACTCAGTGGGCCGCTGCGAAGCGCGCGGCGGGCGACGCGATCGTCGCCGCCGGCGGCACCATCACCCACCACCACGCCGTCGGCGTCGACCACCGTCCGTGGATGGGCAGCGAGGTCGGCGAGCTCGGCGGCCGGATCCTCCGGGCGGTCAAGGATGCAATCGACCCCGCGGGAATCCTCAACCCTGGCAAGCTGATCCCATGACGCGATCGGTCACCGTCCTGACCAACCCCGCCGCCGGTAGCGGCCACGCCCCGTGGGCGTCCGCGGCGGCGGTCACGCGACTACGCGAGCGCGGTGTCACCGTCACCGAGATCGAGGGCAGCTCCGTGGAGGAGGCCCTCGGACTGGCGCGCAAGGCCGTCGCCGAGGGCACCGACGCGCTCGTCGCGGCCGGCGGCGACGGGCTGGTCAACATCGCGTGGCAGGCGCTGGCGCAGACCGGAACCCCGCTCGGGATCATCCCCGGCGGCACCGGCAACGACCATGCCCGGCTCTTCCACATCCCGGTCGACGATCCGGTGAAGGCCGCGGACATCATCGCGTCCGGCGAGGTCGCCGCCGTCGACCTCGCCCGGGCCGGCGAACGCTGGTTCGGCACCGTGCTGTCGAGCGGGTTCGACGCGCTCGTCACCGACCGCGCCAATCAGATGCGGTGGCCCAAGGGCCCGATGCGGTACAACCTCGCGATGATCGTCGAACTGGCGCAGCTGAAGCCGATCCCGTACCGGATCGTCCTCGACGACCGCACGATCGAACTCGACGCGACGATGGTGTCCGTCGGGAACGGGACGTCGTACGGCGGCGGCATGCTCATCACCCCGCACGCGAAGCTCGACGACGGACTGCTCGACGTCACGGTCGTCAAGTCGGGTGGGCGGTTCAGGCTGGTCCGCCTGTTCCCGACGGTCTACAAGGGCACCCACGTCGACCTCGACGAGGTCGAGACGTACCGCACCCGGAAGCTGCGACTCGAAACCGGCACCCCTGTCACCTCGTACGCCGACGGCGAGTTCGTCGGCCGCCTGCCGATCGACATCGAGGCAGTGCCGGGTGCCGGACGGGTGATCGCCGGAGCGCCGCTGAACTAGGCGTCAGCCCCCGAAGACGTACAACTCGAATCCGACCGCGCGCTCGGCGTCGAAGCCCGCCTTGGCTCCCGTGGCCATCTCGATCTGCCGGGCCGCCTGCTCCAGGACGGGCTCGCCGCTGAGCGCCGCGAGGTACGCGCGGTGCTCGCACAGCGACCGCACCGCCTGCTCGACGTTGGCGGTGACGTCCACCGCATGGGTGATCCCGACCATCGCGTTGACGGCGGCCCAGCGCGCACCCGTCCACGGCGGTTCCACGAGCTCCGGGAAGATCCACTCGTTGGCAGCGTCGGCGACGGCGTCGAGCACCGCGAGGCCGACGGCTCGGTGGTCGGCGCTGTTGAGGAAGCCGGGACCCCACGTCTCGCGGAAGTTCGCCGTGACGACCATCTCGGGCCGATGCCGCCGGATCACCCGCGCGAGGTCCATGCGCAGCTGCGGGCCGTACTCGATCCTGCCGTCGGGATAGCCGAGGAACTCGACCTCGGTCACGCCCACCACCGCGGCCGACGCTCGCTCCTCGTCCTCGCGCAGCGGCCCGCACTGCTGCGGGTTCAGGCCCGCGATCCCGGCCTCACCGCTCGTCACCAGGACGTACCGGATGTCCTTGCCCTGGTCGGTCCACCGCGCCACCGCCGCCGCGGCGCCGTACTCGATGTCGTCGGGGTGGGCGACGATCACCAACCCACGCTGCCAGTCCTCGGGAATCGGCTCCATGAGGTCAGCATGCCCCGGCCGGGGCGCTCGTGCGCGCCGAAATCCGCAGATCGACCCACCACACCATCAGGACCGCGACGGACAGCCCGACGCCCGCCCAGCACACGCCGGCCCAGCCGTGGGTGGCCCACAGCAGCGAGCCGAGTGCCGATCCGGCCGCGCCGCCGACGAAGTATCCGGTCATGTACACCGCCGTGACGCGGGAACGCGCCTGCGGCGCAAGGGCGTAGATGACGCCCTGATTGCTCACGTGCACGCACTTGAGGGCGACATCGGAGATCAGCACGGCAAGCACGAACGCGATCAGGCTGCTCGCGCCGAGCCCGAACAGCGCCCACGACGCGACCAGCACCGCCGCACCGACGCCCGCCGTGGCCTGCGCGAAGCCGCGGTCGGCGAGCCGCCCGGCGACGTTCGCCATGACCGCACCCGCCACGCCGGCGAGTCCGACGAAGCCGATCGCGACGTCGTCGAGGCCGAACGGTTCGGCGGCGAGCACGAAGGCCATCGCGGCAAAGACCGTGCTCGCGGCGGCGAAGCTGAGCGCGCTCATCGCGGTGGCGGTACGCAGCCGCGGATGCTGCCGCAGCAAGGTACCCATCGACGCGAGGATCGCGCCGTACCCCAGCCCGTGGTCGTCGCGGGACGTCGGCAACGCGCGCCACAGCGCGACGGCGATCAGGATCATCGCGACCGCGCTGACTCGGTACACCGTCTGCCAACCGCCGAGCGGGGTGAGCAGGCCTGCGACGCTGCGGGCCAACAGAATTCCGACCATGAGGCCGCTCATGACGGTGCCGACCGCGGTCGCGGCACGGCCGGGTTCGGCGAGCGCCGCCGCGAACGGCACCAGCACCTGCGCCGCCACCGAGAACAGCCCCGCCACCGCGGTCCCGACCATCAGCCACCCGATCGACGGCGCGAACCCGCACACCGCCTGGCCGACGGCGGCAAGGACCATCAACCCGACACTGAGAGACCGGCGGTCGATCAGGTCGCCCAGGGGAACGAGGAAGAGAAGGCCGAGGCCGTAGAACACCTGCGACAGCGTGACCGTCACGGCGGCGGTCGACTGCTCGACGCCGAGAGCGCTCGCGATCGAATCGAGCAGGGGTTGGTTGAAGTAGTTGCCACCGACGCACAGGCCGCACGCGACGGCCATGACGAGCAGCAGCGCCGGCGACAGTGCGGGGCGGGTGGTTCGAGTTTCGGTGACGCTCACCGGAACAATTCTTTACCCCGGGTAATCATCTGTCTAACATCTGAATCAGATCGAATCGATCGTTCGGAAAGATTGGTGGGGGTCGGATGGAATTGCGACAACTGCGCTACGCGATCGCGGTGGCGGAGGAACGCCACTTCACCCGCGCCTCGTCCCGCCTGCACGTGGCCCAGTCGGCTCTCAGCCATCAGGTGCAGCAACTCGAGGCCGAACTCGGCACCAGGCTGTTCACGCGCACGAGCCGACGAGTGGAACTGACCGACGCCGGCGAGGCATTCGTCCTGCGGGCGCGCGAGGTGCTCGCCGCCACCGAACGGTTACGCGGCGACGTCGCCGCAACCGCGGAGGCGGTGACCGGCACCCTGCGGATCGGCACCATCACGACGCTCACCCAGATCGACCTGGCCGCACACCTCCGCGCCTTCCTCGACGCTCATCCCGGGGTCGAGGTCCACGTCGTGTCGTCGATGAGCGAATCGATCGTCGCGCAGGTCGAGGCCGGTGAACTCGACCTCGGGTTCATCGGCCTGTGGCACACCCGGCCGCGCGCCGGCCTCACCGCCCGCGTGCTCGGCACCGAACAACTGGTCGCCGTCGTCGCACGCGATCACCCCTGGGCGGCGCGCACCACCGTCACCCTCCTCGACCTGGCGGGCGTGCCGACCGTCGACTTCCCGGGGGGCACCGGAGCCCGGCGGCAGAGCGACGATGCGTTCGCCATGGCCGGTCTCCCGCGCCGCGTCGTCGCCCAGGCCGGGTCGGCAACGCTCGTCGCCGCCCTCACCGAGGCCGGCGTCGGCGTCGGCTTCCTCCCCGAGTCCGACGCGGTCGCCCGACCGGGTCTCCACACACTCCGCATCGCCGACGCTCCGATCCGGACGGTGCACATGATCAGCAAACCGACCCTCGTGACGCCGCCGGGCCGCGCGTTCGCCGACCTGGTCGAACAGCACCTCGCCGGCGGCTAGAGCCGGGAGTTGTCGGAACGCTCGGACGACCCCGCCATCGCCTTGAACAACATGTAGAGCCCGAAGACGATCGCGCTCACCACGAGGATCCCGAACAGCCCCTTGACCAGGGCTCCGATCAGCGCGAACGCGATCCACACCACTGCCACGGCGCCGACGATCTTCCAGAACACGATGTGCCTCCCGCTTGGTTCCTCACGGGCGATCCTCCGACCGCCGCACCTAGATGCTGTCACGGTGCACGTCGGAAAGCAGCAGCTCAACGCCAAGATCGGGGAAAGATGGGGGAAGACCCTGAGACCACCGAGCGGGAGGGAATGCGTCTCGACGCCCCCCTTGACATAAGCTCGCCGGGTTGGACTCGATCCGTCCCGTTCGCGCACACCACGAGGAGCACTAGGTAGCCGTGTCGTCGACTTCCACCACGGGCACTCCCCGGAACACCGCTCGCGATCTCGCGCAGATCGCCGTCTTCGCCGCGCTGATCATCGCTCTGGGCCTGCCCGGAACGATCAACGTCGGCGGTTCGGCCGTGCCGATCACGCTGCAGACCCTCGGAGTCATGCTCGCCGGCGCACTGCTCGGCCCCCGCAAGGGCACCTTGGCCGTGCTCACCGTGATCGTCCTCGGCCTGGCCCTGCCCGTGCTCGCCGGCGGCCGCACGTCGCTCGTGTCGCTGTCGAGCCCCACCGCGGGCTTCCTCATCGGGTGGCTGCCCGCGGCCGCCGTGATCGGCTGGCTGAGTTACCGGATGCTGCCCAGGTACAACGTCTTCGGCGGCGTCGCGATCAACCTCCTCGGCGGCATCGTGGTCCTCTACGCGTTCGGTATCCCCGGCATGCTTCTGAAGACGGATCTGACGGTGTCGGCCGCCTTCGCCGCCAATCTGACGTACCTGCCCGGTGACGTGATCAAGGCGGTCGTCGCCGCAGTCGTGGCCGCACAGGTCCACCGCGCGTACCCGGCCCTCGCCGCCCGGAGCCTGCCCACGGCCCCGGTACGAGTCGACGCCGTATAGGGCCGTACCTGCGTCATGAGTGAGATCCGGTTCGAGGCTGTCCACCACTCCTACGGTGAGCGCACGGTTCTCGCCGGTATCGACCTCACCCTCACCGAGCGCCGGATCGGTGTCGTCGGCGCGAACGGCAGCGGCAAGTCGACGTTGGCCAGGATGATCAACGGGCTCGTGACACCGACGTCCGGGACGGTGTCGGTGGACGGTCTCGACGCCGCCCGGAAGGGCCGTCAGGTGCGCAAGAAGGTCGGGTTCGTGTTCACCGACCCCGACCACCAGATCGTCATGCCGACCGTGTCGGAGGACATCGCGTTCTCGCTGCGCCGCAGTGCGCTGAGCAAGGCCGAGCGCACCGACCGGGTCACGCAGGTCCTCACCGACTTCGGGCTCGACGGCCACGCGGACCATCCCACGCACTTGCTCTCCGGCGGCCAGAAGCAGCTGCTGGCCCTCGCCGCGGTGATGGTGACCGAACCCGACGTGCTGGTCGCCGACGAGCCGACGACCCTGCTGGACCTGCGCAATGCACGGCTGATGCGATCGACCCTCGCGGCGTTGCCGCAGCAACTCGTCGTCGTCACGCACCATCTCGATCTCCTCGACGACTTCGACCGGGTGATCGTGATCGACGGCGGCCGGGTCGCCGCCGACGGCGCACCCGCGGAGGCGATCGCCCACTATCGCGGGCTGATCGGCTGATCGGATGACCACGCTCGGCCTGTACACCCCCGGATCGTCGCTCCTGCACCGACTGTCGCCTGGCGTCAAGCTGGTCGCGATGGTGCTGGCGATCACCGCCGTCACGGTTCTCGTGCGGCAGCCGTGGCAACTGGTGCCCGCCATCGCCGTCGTCGCGGCGCTCTACGCCGTCGCGCGCATCCGTGTGCGGGTGGCGCTGGCTCAACTCCGCCCGCTGCTGTGGGCGCTGATCTTCATCGGCGCCTTCCAGGTGATCTTCACCGGCTGGGCGCGCGCGACCGTGGTGTGCGGCACCATCGTGCTCGCCGTGGCACTGGCCGCACTGGTCACGCTCACGACCCGGGTGACCGACATGCTCGACACCGTCAGCCGAGCCCTGCGCCCGCTGCGCCGTGTCGGGGTGAATCCGGAGCGTGCCGGGCTGGTCCTCGCGATGACGCTGCGCTGTATTCCGCTGCTCACCGGAATCGTGCAGCAGGTCTCCGACGCCCGGAAGGCACGCGGACTCGGATTCTCGCTACGCGCGCTGGCCGTTCCCGCCGTCGTGTCGGCGCTGATGACCGCTGAGGCGATGGGCGATGCGCTCGCCGCGCGCGGCGTCGACGACTGACCCAGCCGAGCGTCAGCGCCGGAAGCGGCGCTCGATCTCGTCGACCTCGCCGAGTGCGTCGGCCCAGCCCTCGAGTCGATCCGACGCGGACAGCAGTTCCTCACGCTGCTGGTCGAGCAGCGAGTACGAGGACGACTGCACGGGCGCCGTCATCCGCGCGGCCGCGGTGACGAGCCCCTCGTATTGGGCGACGCCGACGTCGAGTTGCTGCTCGGCGCTGCGGACCGCCCGGTCGAGATGCGGGGCGGCCGCGGCGGTGCCCCGCCCCGCCTCCTCCATCGCGACGACGTCGGACGCGACCGCGCGCAACGCCGCGGACGCCGCTCTCGCGGTCTCGCCTGTGTGATCGAGCTCGTCGACGTCCACGACCGCCGAGCGGCCCAGTACGCCGAGGATCTGGTTCAGGCTGGTCTCGGCCGCTGTCAGACGCTCCATCGGCGCCCGCGCGGCGGAAGCCGGGGGCGGCAGCGGTTGGCGGGTGACCGAGGCCGGGGGCAGGGGTGTGGCGGTCAGGCGGCGGTACGTTCCCACCGCGACCACCGCGGGAATCACGAACAGCGCCGACACTCCCCCGGTGGCGACAACGGTCCAGTCCGGCGCCGACGCCACTGCGAGCGAGGCCGTGCCGACGGCACCGGCGCCCGACGCGATACCGAATCGGGTGGCGCGTTTGCGGGCCCGACGCCGCTTGCGCAGCATCCGTTCGCGCGGATCCGACCACCGCCGGACCTTGTCGGCGACGTTGCCGCCCACCTCCCGCAGCACGCTCTGGGCGCTCACCACAGCCGACGCCGCGCTGTCGGCAAGCGTCGAAGCATCTCCGGATACAGAGCCGGCCGGCCGGGATCGTCTCCCGGACCGGCCGTCTCGTGCGTTGCTCATCGAACCCGTCTTCGTGTTCGCCGCGAAGCGTTGCTACTGCGCGGAGGTTTCACCGTTGGCGGACGCCGCCGGAGGCTCGGGGGCGGCCGCGGGCTGCGCCGGAGTCGCCGTGGCGCCGCCGGACGGAAGGGCGTCGCCCTTCATGGATGCGCGGATCTGCTCGAGACGGCTGTGGCCGGCCATCTGGACGCTCGCCTGCTGAACCTCCATCATGCGGCCCTGCACGGAGTTCTGGGCCAGCTCCGCAGCGCCGAGCGCGTTGGCGTACCGCTGCTCGATCTTCTCGCGGACCGCGTCGAGGCTGGGGGTGTTGCCCGGCGCGGAGAGGGTCTGATCCATCGACCGCAGCGAATCCGAGACACGCTCCTGCATCTTGGCCTGCTCGAGCTGGCTGAGCAGCTTGGTGCGCTCGGCCACCTTCGACTGCAGCGTCATGGCGTTCTGCTCGACGGCCTTCTTCGCCTGCGCGGCCGCCTGCAGCGCCTGATCGTGCAGCACCTTGAGATCCTCGACGGACTGCTCCGCCGTGACGAGCTGCGCCGCGAACGCCTCGGCGGCGTTGGTGTACTGGATCGCCTTCTCGTTGTCGCCGGCGCCGGCGGCCTGATCAGCGAGCGTGACGGCCTGACGAGCGTTCGCATTCAGCTTCTCGACCTCGTCGAGCTGACGGCTGAGCTTCATCTCCAACTGGCGCTGGTTGCCGATGACAGACGCCGCCTGCTGGGACAGTGCCTGATGCTGACGCTGCGCGTCCTCGATCGCCTGCTGAATCTGAACCTTGGGGTCGGCCTTCTCATCAATCTTGGAATTGAAGAGCGCCATCAGGTACTTCCATCCCTTGACGAAAGGATTAGCCATGGGTTGATCCTGCCTCCATCTGGTGCGCCGCGCCATGCGCGACCCGATGCGCGACCGTCGCACATCGAACTCGAGTTCTACCCCTTCGACCGGCTGCCGAGAGCCGCCTGGCTCGCGGCGTCCGATCGTCTAGCTGTGAATCTATCGGTTCGTGCGCACCGGGCGCACGGCTCAGGCGGCCGCCAGAGCGCGCGCAGTCGGTGCCGGGATCACGACCCTGGTGTCCTGTGCGATGCGCCCGCTGACCTGCTGCGCCCCGGTGGCCGCATCGACGGTCTCCGGAGGCTTGACCGCCAGCGACTCGCTGACATCGACCAGCACCTCGGACAGCGGAACCTCGAGGGCATCGCAGATGGCGGCGAGCAGTTCACTCGACGCCTCCTTCCGACCCCGCTCGACCTCGGAGAGGTAGCCGAGACTGACGCGCGCACTGTTCGACACCTCACGCAGCGTCCGGCTCTGCGACACGCGTGTGCGCCGAAGACTGTCACCGATTGCCTCACGCAAAAGCAGCGCCATCTCGCTCCTCCTTCTTCCGACACCCCACTCGTGAATACAAACGCACGAACGTGAGCGATTGGTTCCCGAAACCCTATCGCGCCAGGCGATCGAGCAAACTCGACACCGCCACTCCCACACTGCCGAATCGTATTTCCCATCGCCCACCGGCCAGCTGCAGGGCCGTGACCTCGGTACCGTCCGGCCCGCTCACACCGAGGAACACCGTCCCGGGCGCGTGCCCGTCCTGTGGATCCGGGCCGGCCACTCCCGTCAGTCCGAGACCCCAGTCGGCCGCGCAGCGATCCCGTGCCCCCTCCGCCAGCTGCGCAGCCGTGGTGGGCGCGACCGGGCCGTCCGATGCGAGCACCCCCGGGTCGACGCCCGCCAGAGTGCCCTTGAGATCGGTTGCGTAGACGATCAGTCCGCCCCGCAGCACCGCGCTCGCGCCGGGCACTCCGGCCACCGTCGCCGCGAGCAGACCCGCGGTGAGCGACTCTGCTGTGGCCAGGGTCTGACCCCGACGAGCCAGCGCTTCGACCAGTTCGCGGGCGGGTGTCTCCGCCGTCAGCGGATCCGTCATGCGCCGACTTGCCGCACACCGGCGCGCAGCCGCACTGCCTGGATCACGTAGTCGAGTCCCGTCACGACCGTCAGCACGACCGCGATCCCCATCAACGTGGCACTCACCGGCGCGAACGCCTCCGGCAGCGGGACGAGGTACAGGCCGATGGCGACGGACTGCACCAGCGTCTTGAGTTTGCCGCCGCGCCCGGCCGGGATGACGCCGTGGCGCAGCACCGCGAAGCGCATCAGGGTGATTCCCAGCTCGCGTGCCGCGATGATGCCGGTCACCCACCACGACAGGTCACCGAGCACCGACAGGCCGACCAGGGCGGCACCGATCAGCGCCTTGTCCGCGATCGGATCCGCCATCTTCCCGAAGTCGGTCACCAACCCGTGCTTGCGGGCCAGTTGGCCGTCGATCCGATCGGTGACGGCCGCGATCGCGAAGATCGACGCGGCCGCGAGACGCCAACCCGTCGACTCTCCGTCGTCCACGAACAGCGCCACGAGGAAGACCGGGACCAGCACGATGCGCAGGATCGTGAGGATGTTCGCAATGTTCAGCAGCGGCACCGGGGTGTGCGGTGCGACGCCGGCCGCCGGCTGGGCGTCCGGCGCGGCGGCCGTGTCACGGTGCGGGGTACTCATGGCCGCTCCGATCCGAGGGTCAGCCCAGGCACACCCGAGACGAACGGGACGTGAGGTGGGGCGACGGATCGGGGCGGCACACTGCTCACAATATCGGTTCGAAGGATGACTACTGTGCACCACATGACTTCTGGGACTCCGACAGCTGGAACGAACGAGGCTGAAGGGATGAAGGTGCGACGCGCGCGCACCTCTGATGTACCGGAAATCAAACGACTCATCGACATTTACGCCGGAAAGATCCTGCTCGAGAAGAATCTTGTGACGCTGTACGAGGCCGTGCAGGAGTTCTGGGTCGTGGAGGACGCCGGCTCCGTCGTCGGGTGCGGCGCGATGCACGTTCTGTGGTCCGATCTCGGCGAGGTCCGCACCGTCGCGGTGGATCCGTCGGTCAAGGGACGTGGCGCCGGCCATCTCGTGGTGGCGAAGCTGATCGAAGTCGCTCGCGAGCTCGACCTCGAGCGGCTGTTCGTCCTCACCTTCGAGGTGAACTTCTTCGCCAAGCACGGCTTCGCCGAAATCGAGGGCACACCGGTCACCGCCGAGGTGTACGCCGAGATGTGCCGCTCCTACGACACCGGCGTCGCCGAGTTCCTGGACCTGAGTTACGTCAAGCCGAATACGCTGGGTAATACCCGGATGCTGCTCACGCTCTGAGCACTACCGGACTTCGGGATCGAGGAAACATGCCGCTGTTCGCCGTCCAGTACACATACGCACACGAGAAGTCCGCGGAACGCGACGACCATCGCACGGACCACCGCGCGTGGCTCGCAGATCTCGTCCGCCGGGGCATCGTCCACTCGTCGGGACCGTTCGCCGACGGCGGCGGCGCGCTCATGATGGTCGAGGCCCCAACCGCCGCCGACGTCGAGGCACTGTTCGACCAGGATCCGTTCGCGAAACGCAGCCTGGTGGAGAATCGGGTCGTCCGGGAATGGATCCCGGTTTTCGGCGTCTTCGTGAAGTGAGCGGCGACGCCGACCGAGCCTCGGGCCCGGTCGGCGTCGACCGCCGGTTTTCCGCCTAGCTGTGGACCGGCGTGTTGTCCGACTTGTCGTTGCGGGTCTTGATCAGGCTCGCCACCGTCGTCACCACCAGCACACCGATGATGACGCTCAGCGACATCACGGTGGAGATCTCGGGGACCGCGATGTGCTCGCCGCCGTTGATGAACGGCAGCGTGTTCTCGTGCAGCGCGTGCAGAACCAGCTTGACGCCGATGAAGGCCAGGATGATCGACAGACCGTAGGACAGGTACACCAGGCGCTCGAGCAGTCCGCCGATGAGGAAGTACAGCTGCCGCAGACCCATGAGCGCGAACGCGTTCGCGGTGAACACCAGGTACGGCTCCTGCGTGAGGCCGTAGATCGCGGGGATCGAGTCGAGCGCGAACAGGACGTCGGTGAAGCCGATGACGACCAGCGCCAGCAGCAGCGGAGTCACGACGCGCTTGCCGTCGATCTTCGTGACGAGCTTGTCGCCGTCGTACTCCTCGGTCGTCGGCAGGAACCGCTTCGTGAGCCTGATGATCCGGCTGTCGCGCTTCCCCTCCACCTCGGCCTCGTGGCCGGAGTCCTTGACGAGCTTCACTGCGGTGAAGATCAGGAAGGCGCCGAACAGGTAGAAGACCCAGCTGTAGGTGTTGATCGCGGCGGCACCGACCGCGATGAAGATGCCGCGCATGACCAGCGCCATCACGATGCCGATGAGCAGCACCTTCTGCTGGTACTCACGAGGCACCGCGAAGGTGGACATGATGATCACGAAGACGAACAGGTTGTCGACCGACAACGCTTTCTCCGTGACGTATCCGGCGAAGTATTCGCCACCGAACGTGGTGCCCCAGATCGACATCACGATCAGGCCGAACACGATCGCCAGTCCGATGTAGACCGCCGACCAGAATGCCGACTCGCGGAACGTCGGAGCGTGCGGGGTGCGCACGTGCGCGAAGAAGTCGAAGACGAACAGTCCGAGGATCACCAGACAGGTGATGATCCAGACGAGCGGGGAGACGTGCATCAGCTAATTGCCCTCCGGTAGGTACGTTTCACCACCGGAGGTCTCTCCCACCGATCGGCCGGCGGTGCCGGATTCGATCGACCGACAGACCCGGACCGGCAACGGTGCCGATCGTGTTGACGAGTCTGCCGCAGAAACGGGGATACTCCCCTCCACAGTGCTTCCTATTCAACCACAGCAGCGCCGCGGTCGCTGAATTCCGACAAAGCGGTCAGTCATCGTCGCCGGGCGCCGACTCCGGGTCGCCGCCCCGGATCGACCACAGCAGACCTTCCAGCTCGTCCGGCTTGATCAGGACCTCGCGCGCCTTCGATCCTTCGCTCGGCCCCACGACACCGCGGGTCTCCATGAGGTCCATCAGGCGGCCGGCCTTCGCGAAGCCCACACGCAGCTTGCGCTGCAACATCGAGGTGGACCCGAACTGGCTCGACACCACCAGCTCGACGGCCTGGAGCAGCACATCCATATCGTCGCCGATGTCGGGGTCGACATCCTTCTTCTCCCCCGCCTTGGCCGCGGTCACACCCTCGGTGTACTCCGGTTCGGCCTGGTTCTTCGTGAAGTCGACGACCCCCGCGATCTCTTCGTCGGTGATGAACGCGCCCTGCATGCGGATCGGCTTGCCCGCCCCCATCGGCAGGAACAGCCCGTCACCCATACCGATGAGCTTCTCGGCGCCCGGCTGGTCGAGGATGACTCGCGAGTCGGTCAGCGACGACGTCGCGAACGCGAGACGTGACGGCACGTTGGTCTTGATCAGACCGGTGACGACGTCGACCGACGGACGCTGGGTGGCGAGCACCAGATGGATACCGGCGGCGCGCGCCTTCTGCGTGATGCGGACGATGGCCTCCTCCACGTCGCGCGGCGCGGTCATCATCAGGTCGGCGAGCTCGTCGACGATCGCGAGGATGTACGGATACGGCTTGTACACACGCTCGCTGCCGAGCGGAGTGGTGATCTCCCCGGACTTGACCTTGGCGTTGAAGTCGTCGATGTGGCGCACCCGGCTGGCCTGCATGTCCTGGTAACGCTGCTCCATCTCCTCGACCAGCCACGCGAGTGCCGCGGCGGCCTTCTTGGGCTGCGTGATGATCGGCGTGATCAGATGCGGGATGCCCTCGTACGGCGTGAGCTCGACCATCTTGGGGTCGATGAGGATCATCCGGACCTCGTCCGGGGTCGCGCGGGTGAGCAGCGAGACCAGCATCGAGTTGACGAAGCTCGACTTACCGGAACCGGTGGAGCCGGCGACGAGCAGGTGCGGCATCTTCGCGAGGTTCGCGCTCACGAAGTCGCCCTCGATGTCCTTGCCGAGACCGATCACCAGCGGATGGTGGTCCTTTCGTGTGGACGGCGCCCCGAGGACGTCCGACAGCCGCACCATCTCCCGGTCCGAGTTGGGCACCTCGATGCCGACGGCGGACTTGCCGGGGATCGGCGCGAGCAGCCTCACGTTGTCCGTCGCGACCGCGTACGCGATGTTCCGGGCGAGCGCGGTGATCTTCTCGACCTTGACGCCGGGGCCGAGTTCCACCTCGTAGCGGGTGACCGTCGGCCCGCGTGTGTAGCCGGTGACAGCGGCATCGATCTTGAACTGCTGCAGGACCTCGGTGATGGCCTCGATCATCGCATCGTTGGCCTTGCTGCCCAGCTTGGGCGGATCGCCCTCGACCAGGAGTGACAGCGGCGGGAGCGCGTAGTCGCCCTCGACCACACGGTCCGGGATCAGTGTCTCCATCTTCGCCGCGGGCTCGGGCTCCGGCTTCGGCGCGGGGGCCACCTTGGCGCGCGGCTTCGGCCGCGTCGGCGGCGGCACCGGTTCCGGTTCGGGCGGGGTGGGCACGGGGTCGCCCGGGTCCCACAGCCCGAGCACCTCGGTCGCTGCCTCGGGATGGACCTCGTCGGTGGGGTAGTTCAGTTCGGGGGTGCTGCGGCGACGCCGCGGCGTGCGGCGCGCGGGGCGGCCGTTGTCGACCGGGTACCCGTCGGCGTCGAAGCCCGCGGGGTCGTAGTCGTCCGGCTCGTAGGGCTCGTACTCGTCGTCGAAGTCCGGGTCGTCCGCGTGGTCGTACTCGTCGTCGTGGTACGACGTGCCGAAGTACGCCCGGAAGCGTTCGGGCACCTCGCGGACAGTGGTCCCGGTGAGCAGCAGGACGCCGAAGAACATCGCCATCAGGAGCAGCGGCGCGGACAGCCAGGCGGTTACGCCGCTGGTGAGCGGGCCGGCCACGACGTAGCCGACCACCCCGGCCGCGGACGGCCAACCGCCCGAAGTGGTGGGTGATCCGGCAGCGATGTGCCACAACCCGACAGCCGGCAGGCCGACGAGGAGCGATCCGAGGATCAGCCGTGGGCGGATGTCGGGCTTGGGCTCGGTTCGCATCAGGAGAATCGCGATACCGATGCCGAGGATGGGCAGGACCGCGGCCACCGCACCGACGACCGCGCGGACCGCGGTCTCGATCCACTCCCCCACCGGTCCGCCCGCCGAGAACCACATCCCGCCCGCGATGACGACGCTGACGGCGATCAGGCCCAGCGCGATGCCGTCCCGCCGGTGGCCGTGCTCGATCTCGGTGGCCTTCCCGACGGTACGGGTGGTGGCGCCGACGCCCTTGGCGACCATCGACCAGCCGGAGCCGATGCCCTTGCCGATCGACGCGAGTGCGCCGCCTCCGCGCGAGGATTTCTTGGGCGCGGGTCGACGGCCGCTCGAACCGCCTCGCGAGGCCGCGGGCTTGCGCTGCGCCGGCGTCCGGCGGCCGGCGGCGGGCTTGCGGGCACCGGACGACGCAGTGCCGCGCCCGGACCCCTTCGAGCCGGCCCCGGTGGAAGCCGACGAGCGCGCGCGGGTCCGCGAGGTGGATGCTGTCGAACTCGATCCGCGGGCGCTCGTCTTACCTGCCATAGAGGTCAGGTTAGTCGCTCCGGCACCATCGGGACCATCCGCAACACCCGCCACACCCGCGAACCGCCCTGACATGCACCCCGACGGCCCTGGGAGTCACATACTGCGATCGAGTCCGGTGACAGCCGCCACATCCTCGGCCGACCCGACGAGCTCCACTCGCGCCTGATCGCGGCCGAACGCGTGCATCAGCAGTTCGGCGGGCTCGCCGCGCAACGTCACGATGCCGGTGTCGGTCTTGCGGACCGTGGCCCGCCGGCCGTCGGGTCGTTCGAGGACGACGCCGACCGGTGACCGCCTGTAGCTGCGGCGGCCGATCCCCGTCGCGACCTTCCACAGCTTGTCCTGCATTCCGTCGGGCAGGGTGCGCACCGACCAGCCGTCACGGGCCCGGCGCACATCCTCGTGGTGGATGAACATCTCGGCGAGGTTCGCCTGCTCGTCGACCCAGTGGAACGGCGACCACACCGGCGGGCCGGACGCCACGTCGCCCAGCAGGATGTTCCACTCGCGTTCCGCGATCCCGCGCTGGACGCGCTCGGTGTAGCCCCCGAGGGCGGAGACCATGATTCCGGGTGCGGCGTCGAGGCGGCGCTCGCGCAGCACGAGATGCGCGGCGAGGTCGCGGGCGGTCCAGTCCCCGCACAGCGTCGGCGCGTCGGGGCCGACGGTACGCATCGTCTCGACCAGGGAGTGGCGTTCGTCACGGGCGTAGGGCACACCACACCGTAACCGGATCTCCACCCGAACGCGCGAGCTTGTCGGTCCCGACCCCTAGCGTGGAGGACGACAGCACTTCAGCGACGTATGCGGTGAGGAGCGACGAATGTCGAAGACCACCATGTCCGCCCACGAACGCGAGGAGTTCCTCGCCGACCTGCACGTCGGGGTGATTGCCGCCGAACGCGACGGCCGGGCCCCGCTCGCGGTACCGATCTGGTACCACTACTCGCCCGGCGGCGAAGTGGTGGTGTGGACCGAGCGCGGCACCGTCAAGGAGCAACTCATCCGCGCGAGCGGGCGGTTCAGTCTGTGCGCGCAGCAGGAGGCGCCGCCGTACCGCTACGTGAGCGTGGAGGGGCCGGCCACGTTCCAGGAGACCGTCACGCCCGAGGACGTCCGCCCCCTCGTGCGCCGGTACCTACCGGACGACGAGGCGGAGAAATTCATCGCGGAGTCCTTCAACGATCGGGCAGTGCTGATCCGGATGCACCCGCAGCGCTGGTTCACCGTCGACTACGGCAAGCTCGAGGGCTGAGCACCCAAGGCTCATTTCACCTTTCGGCGACGCCGGAACGCCCACGCGAAGCGACCGGTGCTCCGTTGCGGTCGATCGGAGCGCACCTTTCCTCGCCGGATCTCGGTGTAGCCGGCCTCCGCGAGTGCCGCACTGGCCTGTGCTCGCCGAGTTCGACGCCGCTCCTCGTCGATCGCACCCACGTCGACGACCGGTTGTGTGGGCCGATCGGCACGCCACCGCTCGACGATCCCGTCGGCGTCCACGCGCCGGATCGGGACCCGCGGCCCGGAAGGGTTGCGCAGCCACGCCGCGATCCTGCGATTGAGCCGGGCGACCTCGTCGCGCACCTCCCGCTCGGAGCGCGCGGTGCGCACCGAGTCGGGTAGCCGTTCGATGTCCTTGCGTAGTCGCAGCGGCTCGGGCAGCAGGTCGTCCGCGGACAAACCCTCCCGTGCGAGGTAGCCGCGCACCCACCAGTCGTCGCCGTCACGATCGGGGATGGGCTTGCCCGCCCCCTCGAGATTCTCGAACTCGCCGCGCTCGTAGGCGCCGCGAATCTGGGTCTCGACCCACGACTCGAACGTCGCGCGCAGCGGCTTCCGCTCGGCCATGACGGGACGACCTCCTCACCCCGCCGCGCGCGACCCACGTCGGATCGGGTCAGGGCACCCCGATGACGGTCGGCACGATCATCGGTCGACGACGGTACTTCTCTGCCACCCAGCGACCCACGACCCGGCGCACGGCCTGTGCGATCCGGTGGGTGTCGTTGATGCCCTCGGCTGCGAGGTCACCGAGGACCTTGTCGACGAGGCGCGCGGCCTCCGACAGTGCCTGCGGGTCGTCGGAGAAGCCGCGGCCACTGACCTCGGGTTCGCTGACGGCGCGGCCGGTCTCGTTGTCGATGGCGACGGAGATCGAGATGAACCCGCCCTCGCCGAGGACGAGGCGGTCCGAGAGCGTCGAGTGCCCGACGTCACCGACCGAGTTGCCGTCGACGTACACGTGGCCGACGGGGACGCGTCCGACGATCTCGGCGAGGCCGTCGACCATGTCCACCACGACGCCGTCCTCCGCGAGGACGATCCGGTCCTTCGGTACACCCGTGGCCTCGGCCAGCGCGGCGTTGGCGCGCAGGTGGCGCCATTCGCCGTGCACCGGCATCGCGTTGGTGGGCCGCACCGCGTTGTACAGGTACAGCAGCTCACCGGCGGACGCGTGCCCGGAGACGTGGACCTTGGCGTTCTGCTGCGTGACGACGGTGGCGCCGCGCTTGGCGAGACCGTTGACGACCGCGAACACCGAGTTCTCGTTGCCGGGGATCAGCGACGACGCGAGCACGACCAGGTCGTTGGCACGGATGTTGATCTGACGGTGCTCACCGCGCGCCATCCGGGACAGCGCGGACAACGGCTCGCCCTGCGAACCGGTGGAGATCAGCACGAGCTTGTCGTCGGGCAGGTTCGCGGCGGTGTCGATGTCGACGACGAGGCCGTCCGGCACCGACAGGTATCCGAGGTCCTGCGCGATCTGCATGTTGCGGACCATCGACCGCCCCACGAAGGCGACCCGGCGGTTGTACCGCTTGGCGACGTCGACAACCTGCTGGATGCGGTGCACGTGGCTCGCGAACGACGCGACGATCACCCGCTGGGTGGCCTTGCCGATGACGTTGTCGAGGACGCCACCGATCTCACGCTCGGGGGTGACGAAGCCCGGCACCTCGGCATTGGTGGAGTCGACGAGGAACAGGTCGACGCCCTCGTCACCGAGACGGGAGAAGCCGGCGAGGTCGGTGAGGCGGCCGTCGAGCGGCAGCTGATCCAACTTGATGTCGCCGGTGTGCAGCACGACACCGGCAGTCGTGCGGATCGCGACGGCGATCGCGTCGGGGATCGAGTGGTTGACCGCGAAGTACTCGCACTCGAACGGACCGTGGGTGGTCTTGTCGCCCTCGACGACCTCGACGAGGTTGGGCCGCAGACGGTGCTCGCGGCACTTCGCGGCGACCAGCGCGAGGGTGAACTTGGCACCGACGATCGGGATGTCCTGCCGCAGGCGCAGCAGGAACGGCACGGCGCCGATGTGGTCCTCGTGGCCGTGCGTGAGGATGATCGCCTCGACGTCGTCCATCCGGTCCTCGATGTACCGGAAGTCCGGGAGGATCAGGTCGACGCCGGGCTGCTGGTCCTCGGGGAACAGCACACCGCAGTCGACGATGAGCAGCTTGCCCTGATGTTCGAAAACCGTCATGTTGCGGCCGATTTCGCCGATACCGCCGAGCGCGACGACGCGCAGGCCGTTCTTCGGCGCCTTCGGGGGCAGCCCGAGCCGGTCGGTGGGGTCGGCGGCGACCGGTACCGGCGCCTTACTGCGCGACGGCTTGCGTGACCCCGAGCGGCGTCCGGTCGACTTCGCGGCGGGGGCCTGAGCCTGGGCCTGCTTGGGGGCGTCGGCGTGCTGTGCCGGCGCGCTGCCGGCGGTCGCCTCGGCCTCGACGGCCGGCTCCGGCTGCTGGGCCCGCTCGGATGCGGGGGCCGGCGGGCCGGCCTGACGGGAGGCGCTGCGACGACGTGCGGGACGAGTCATGCCAGCACCCCCGCTGCCGCCAGATCCGCTGCCAGGATGTCGATCTGCTCGGTCGTCGGGGCGACCTGCGGCAGGCGCGGCTCGCCGACGTCGAGGCCCATCAGCCGTAGTCCCGCCTTGGAGGCGCTGACGCCGCCCAGTCGCGCCACGGAGCGGTTCACCGGGACGAGGCTGAGATTGATCTCGCGCGCCTTGGCGAGGTCGCCCTCGGCGAACGCGGTGTGCAGCGCGCGCAGGCGCTGCGGGACGAGGTGGCCGATGACGCTGACGAAGCCGACGGCGCCGACGGACAGCCACGGCAGATTCAGTGGGTCGTCACCCGAGAAGAAGTCGAGATCGGTGGTGCCGATCAATTCGGCGCCGGCATTGAGGTCGCCCTTGGCGTCCTTGACCGCGAGAATGCGCGGGTGGTCGGCGAGACGCCGGATCGTCTCCGTCTCGATGGGTACCACGGAGCGGGGTGGAATGTCGTAGAGCATGACCGGCAGATCCGTGGCGTCGGCGACCGCGGTGAAGTGGGCGTAGAGCCCGGCCTGCGGCGGACGCGAGTAGTACGGCGTGACGACGAGCAGACCGTGCGCCCCCGCGCGGGCGGCGTCACGCGCGAGTTCGACGCTGTGCGCGGTGTCGTTGCTGCCGGCACCGGCGACGATCTTGGCCCGGTCGCCCACGGCGGCGATGACCGCGCGCAGCAGTTCCAGCTTCTCGTCCTCGGTGGTGGTGGGCGATTCGCCGGTGGTGCCGGCGAGCACGAGTCCGTCGCACCCGTTGTCGACGAGGTGGGCGGCCAACCGCACGCCGGCGTCTACGTCCAGCTTTCCGTCCTTGGTGAACGGGGTCACCATTGCCGTCAGGACGGTGCCGAACGGACGCTCGACGTAAGCAGCTGAATCACCGTAGGTCATGGTCAGAAGGCTACCCGGTCTCGGTTGCAGACTTGAACGCGACGGCACCGCGGAACCCCCGGCAGCTCACAGGACCGCAGCGAACTCGCTCGTCGCCACCTCGGAACCGTCGGACAGGGTGACGATTTCGAAGTCGCCGAACACATTCGGAGCCGCCGCCTGCAGTTGCCGCAGACACTCGACGGCGACCTGGCGGATCTCGACGTCGGCGTGCTCGGTGGCCCGCATTTCCACGAAATGCCGCCAGGCGCGGTAGTTGCCGCTGACCACGACGCGGGTCTCGGTGGCGTTCGGCAGCACCGACCGGGCCGCCTGCCGGGCCTGCTTGTTGCGGACCGGCCCGTTGGGCTCGTCGGCGAGCTTCTCCTCGAGAGCTTCGAGGAGTTCCGCGTACGCGCCGCGGCTGGCCTGGGTCGCCTTCGCGAACAGTGCCTCGAGCCGTTCGTCTCCGGCGATCGCGGGCGGGATCACGACGTTGGCGTCGTTCTCGCGGACGAAGCGCTGCGACAGCTGCGAGTAGGAGAAGTGCCGGTGCCGGATCAGCTCGTGGGTGCACGAGCGTGAGATGCCGCTGATGTAGAAGCTGACGCTGCCGTGCTCGAGCACCGAGAGATGCCCTACTTCGAGGAGATGCCGCAGGTATCCGGCGTTGGTCGCGGTGCGGGGGTTCGGCTTGGACCAGCTCTGGTAGCACGCCCGTCCGGCGAACTCCGCCAGGGCCTCACCGCCGTCGGCGTCGGTCTCCCACGGGATGTCGGCAGGCGGGAAGAACTCCGTCTTCGCGACGAGTTGGACCTTCAGGGGCACCGCGTTGGGCACTGCACATCCTCCGGGGATCGTCCTTCACCTTTGCCCGACCCTATGCCGTGCACGTTGCGCGCGGCGCGTCGACACAACACGCGACCTCAGCACCCGAAATCTGGGACCATGTTCCTCGGGCCGCCGGGACGGGACGAGCCCGCATCCCCGCGGTCCACAACTTCGGTGAGGGGAATTCTCATGCAGATCGACCTGTCCGATCGCACGGCTCTGGTCACCGGTTCCACCCAGGGCATCGGCTACGCCATCGCCACCGGCCTCGCCCGCGCGGGTGCACGCGTCGTCGTCAACGGCCGCAGCGAGGAGCGTGTCGACACAGCGGTCCGCACGGCGCGCGCGGAATCCGGCAGTGACGCCGTCGTCGGGGCGGTGGGCGACCTGGCGACGGAGGACGGCACCGCGGCTGTGGTCGATGCCGAGCCCACCGTCGACATCCTCGTCAACAACCTCGGCATCTTCGGGTCCGCTCCCCCGTTGGAGATCGACGACGCCGAGTGGCGCCGCTACTTCGAGGTCAACGTGCTCTCCGCCGTTCGGCTCATCCGCGCCTATCTGCCCGGGATGAAGGAGCGGGGCTGGGGACGTGTCCTCAACCTCGCCAGCGACTCTGCGGTGGCCATTCCCGCCGAGATGATCCACTACGGCATGACGAAGACCTCGCTGCTCGCCGTGAGCCGTGGATTCGCCAAGGACGCGGCCGGCAGCGGTGTCACCGTCAATTCCGTCATCGCCGGTCCGACGCACACCGGCGGAGTCGAGCAGTTCGTCCGGGAACTGGTCGGCGGCGAGCTGCCGTGGGACGAGGCTCAGCACCGGTTCATGGTCGAGTACCGCCCACAGTCCCTGCTACAGAGGCTGATCGAGCCCGAGGAGATCGCCAACCTGGTCGTCTATCTCGCCTCGCCGTTCGCGTCCGCCACGACCGGCGGCGCCGTGCGCGTCGACGGCGGCTACGTGGACTCGATCCTGCCCTGAGCCGCAGCGAAACAACCGATGACGTCACCAAGACCTTGAACTGACGCCACGATGGCGTCACACTGGCGTCATGAACCTCACCGAGTACACGGCCCGACTGCGCGACGACCTGACTGCCGCGGCAGCCCTCGGCGACACGGACACCCAGCGGATCGCCGAGGCCCTCGCGGGAGCGGCGGAGCGATCGGCCCAACTCATGCTCGTCTCAGCGCTGTCCGATCTCGCTCGCGAGGCATCGGAGGAGATGGGCGACCGCACCCTGCACGTGCGGTTCGACGGCACCGAGGCCACGGTCGAATCCTCGCGGCGCCGCCCCGAGCGGGACACCGACCCCGGCGAGCGGACAGGTGACCCCGCCGACGCCTTCCGCACGCTCGAGGATGTCACCGGCGACATCAGCCGCGTCACGCTGCGACTGGTCGACCAGATCAAGTCCCGAGCGGAGGAAGCGGCCCTGCAGGACGGGATGTCGCTCAATTCCTGGGTCTCGCAAGCCGTTCAGGGCGCGCTGCGTGATCAGATGCGGCGCAGTCGCCCCGGCGACGATCGGTGAGGACGCGGCGGTCGTCCGACGCCTCCGATCGCGACCTGCCGGAATCCCCGCGCCGCTAATGGTTCAATTGCGTCTCGTCGTTCACTGTTTTCACAGCGTTGAGGAGTGGAGAGCATGGCTGTTTCCGGGGCAAAGGAATTCCAGGTCGAGGCCGCACCGGCCGACGTGATGGCGGCGATCGCCGCTGTCGACCGCCTGCCCGAATGGTCGTCCGCTCACAAGAAGGTCATCGTCGAGAGCACCCACCCGGACGGCCGCGCGAATCGCGTCCGGATGACGGTCTCGATCATGGGCATCAACGACGAACAGGTCGTCGACTACACGTGGGACGGCGACTCGGGCATGTCGTGGACGCTCGTCGAGAGCACGCAACAGAACAGCCAGGACGGCTCCTACACGCTCACCCCGAAGGGTGACGGCACGCTGGTCAAGTTCGCTCTCACCGTCGATCCCAAGATCCCGCTGCCCGGATTCCTGCTGAAGAAGGCCCAGAAGATGGCTCTCGAGACCGCCAGCCAGGGCCTCACCAAGTTCCTCGCCGGCAAGTAGAGCCGACGCCCGTGCAGGCCTACCTCCGGGCCGCGGCGGCGAGCGCCCTCGTGCTCGTCGTCGCGGGTTGCGGCACCACCGTCGAGGGTGCCGCCGTCGCGGATCCGTTCGCACCGTCGAACGACAACCCCGATCCGTCGCTCGGCATCGAGGGCATCACCGTCGTCGAATACCCGGTCGGGCTGCACGTGCGCGCGACCCAACGGGTGGCGTACGACCGCACTCCCCCGTTCGGCGGCCCGCACGACGCGGTGTGGGCGGCGTGCACCGGCACGGTGTACGACAAGCCGATCCGCAGCGAGAACGCGGTGCACTCGCTCGAACACGGCGCGGTGTGGATCACGTACGACCCGACCCTCGTCACCGGCGCCGCTCTCGACGGACTCGTCGACCGCGTCGAGGGACAGCCGTACCTCATGATGTCGCCGTATCCCGGTCTGTCCGTGCCGATCTCGCTGCAGTCGTGGGGCCATCAACTGGTGGTCGACGGACCGTCGGACACCCGGATCGATCACTTCGTCGCCGCGCTCCGGTTGAACCGCAACACTTTCCCCGAGCCGGGGGCTACGTGCGCCGCGCTGCCCGACGTCTTCGACGTCGACAATCCCCCGCCCTTCCAGGCAGGTCCACCGGACCGGTCCGATCCGAACACGGTTCCGATGAACTGATCTCAGAGGTCGCCGGCGACGGTGACCGCGACGGTTGCGCCCAGTTCGTAGCAGCTCTCACGCACGGCCGCGTCGATCGGTCCGGTGATCTCGACGATCCCCGCCGCCTGCACCAACTCGAGGCCGGTGACGATCTTCTGGACGGACTTCACGGCGCCCGCGGTGTCGTTGTTGCCGTGCACCCACAGCCCGAACGGACGTCCGGCGACCGCGTCGAGGCACGAGTAGTAGACGGTGTCGAAGAAGTGCTTGAGCGCGCCCGACATGTAGCCGAAGTTCGCGGACGTCCCGAACACGTAGCCGTCGGCACCCAGCACGTCGACGGGCGTCGCGTGCAGCGCCGGGACGGACCGCACCGTGACGCCGGTGATCTCGGGGTCGTGGGCGCCGGCCAGCACCGCCTCGAGCAGTTCCCGGGTCGCCGGGGAGGACGTGTGGTGCACGACGAGGAGCACCTTGTCCGTGTCCTCCGGCGACCCGTCAGCCATGGGTCAGTTCTCCCGCTCGTGCTTCTCGAGCGCGACGGCGCGGCGCATGGTCTCGCGGGCCCGACCGCGGTCGCCGGCATAGTCGTACGCTCGTGCGAGCCGGTAGGAGTTGCGCCAGTTGTCGGGGTCGGACTCCCACTCCTGCTTGACCTGCGCGAACAGCTCGTCGGCGGCGTCGCGCTCGATCCGGCCCGACGGCCGCCGCGGCAGATCGTCGACGTCGAGCTCGAGGCCCTCGTCGTGCATGCGCCGGGCGAGGTGCTGGTGCGCCAGCCCGGACCGGATGGTCGCGACGACCATCCACACGCCGAGGAACGGCAGCACCAGCACGGCGATGCCCAACACGACCGGGACGGCGCGGCCGTCCTGGATCAGCGCGATACCGCGCTGGCCGAGCAGGACGAAGTAGAACGACAGCGCGACGACGATCGCCGCGATCGCGACGACGACCCGCGTCGACTGGTTCTTCACAGGTCCAGCAGGGGGTCGATGCCGACGGTGAGGCCCGGGCGCGTGCCGATCTCGCGCACGCCCAGCAGCACACCGGGGGCGAAGGAGTTCCGGTCGATCGAGTCGTGCCGGATGGTGAGCGTCTCGCCCTGCGTGCCGAGGAGCACCTCCTGGTGCGCGACGAGCCCGGCGAGCCGGATCGAGTGCACCCGCACACCGTTGACGTCGGCGCCGCGTGCACCCTCGAGTTCTGTCGTGGTGGCGTCGGGGCTCGGTCCGCGACCGGCCTTGTCGCGGGCCTCGGCGATGAGCGCGGCCGTCCGGTAGGCGGTACCCGACGGCGCGTCCGCCTTGTTCGGGTGGTGCAGTTCGATGACCTCGACGGAGTCGAAGAAGCGCGCTGCCGCGGCCGCGAAACGCATCGACAGCACCGCACCGATCGCGAAGTTGGGGGCGATCAGCACGCCGACACCGGGGTTGTCGTCGAGCCACGACTGCACCTGCGCGAGGCGCGCGTCGTCGAAGCCGGTGGTGCCGACGACGGCGTGGATGCCGTTGGCGATCAGGAACTGCAGATTTTCCATCACGACGTCGGGATGGGTGAAGTCGATGACGACCTGCGTGCGCTGATCGACGAAATGCTCGATGCGCTCACCCTGGTCGACGCCGGCCACCAGTTCGAGGTCGTCGGCCTGCTCGACGGCGTCGCACATCGCGCGGCCGACCTTGCCCTTGGCGCCGAGGACACCGACCCTGATGGGTGCTGCTGAAGTCACGTACACGCTCCGCCCGAAATCCCTGAATCCCTGAATGTGTTCGAGACAAGCCTACGATGCGGGGGCCTGCCGCCCGCACCCGACGCTCGCCGATCACACGCGGACGGCGGTGATGAACATGCTCGATCGCGCGGAATCCCCGTTCGGGCTCTCGAGCGTGCGTCCGAACCGCTCGGCGACGTCCGCCGAGCGCTCGACGCCGACGTTCCAGCCATTGTCCGCCAGCCACGCCGCGGGGTCGAACGGTCCGTCGTCGGGCCACAGCGACTCGATGTCGACGCCGAAGAGGTCGCGGGCGCGTTGCGACGACTCCTCCTGCATCATTCCGCGAACGTCGTCGATGTGCTCCACCTCGAAGCGACTACCCGGCGTCGACAGGTCGGTGACGAATCGGCACAGCCTCTCCTTCGCGACGTTGGGGAGGAACGGCAGCAACCCCTCGGCCAGCCACGCGGACGGAACCGATCGTTCGAAGCCGCTCTCCTGCAGCACCTTCGGCCAGTCCTCCCGCAGATCGACCGCGACCACCCGCCGATCCGCGCGAGGATGCGCACCCTGAGCCGCCAGCACGTCGTCCTTGAAGGACAGCACCTTGGGCGCGTCCAGTTCGTAGACCGTGGTGCCGTCCGGCCAGTCCAGGCGGTACGCGCGGACGTCCAGTCCCGCGGCGAGCAGGACCACCTGCCCGATTCCCGCCCGGCTCGTGTCGCCGAGGTAGTCGTCGAAGTAGCGCGATCGCACGCCCATGTAGTCGGACATCGATCGCCACGGCACCTCGCGGTCGTCGGTGTCCTCGAGTCGGGTCGGCATCGGGGCCGGTGGCGCCGCGGCCTCCACGAACGCCTCCGCGTACGGATCGGAGACGAGGCCTCCGTCCCGATGCGTCTCCATCGCCCGGCCTGCCGCCACCCCGAGCGCCGTGATGCCGACACCGGTGACGATGTCCCATTCCGCCAGTTCGTCCATTGTCCCGCCAGCCTCGTCCCTGCGGTTGCTGCGATTCTCGGAATTCGATGCCGGACAGCCGTTTCGGGCGCCGACAGCGGCACCGACCGGGATCGGACGAGCGTCCGATCCCACCGACCGACGCAGTTCGAGGCTACCCCCGTCGACAGCTGCGGAGGCTGAGATTTCCCTGCGAACCGTCACGAGCGGACCGTACCGTCGAGAGGGGGCGCCGACGGCACGCGAATCGTCAGGGAGGTCGTCCCGATGGGCACAACGAGCGGAACTCACGATCCCGGCGACATCGGCCGGCAGATCCTGCCCATACCGCGCGAAACGTACTCCGGCACCGCCCTGTACGACGCGAAGGACCCGGACGCGCGGTACATCCCGCTCCGGCAACTGCGCCCACCCGCCGGGGCGCCGAACGTGCTGATCGTGCTGCTCGACGACGTGGGCTTCGGGGCGTCGAGCACGTTCGGCGGCCCGGCGCAGACGCCTACGGCGCAGCGCCTCGCCGACACCGGCCTGAGGTACACCCGGTTCCACACCACCGCGCTGTGCTCCCCCACCCGGGCGGCACTGCTCACGGGCCGCAACCATCACACCGTGGGGATGGGCAGCATCACCGAGATGGCGACGGCCGCGCCAGGCTACACATCCGTCCGCCCCGACACGTGCGCGCCGCTCGCCGAGATGCTGAAACTCAACGGCTACGCCACCGCGCAGGTCGGGAAGTGCCACGAGGTGCCGATCTGGGAGACCAGCCCGGTGGGTCCGTTCGACCGCTGGCCGTCGCCCGGCAACGGCTTCGAGTACTTCTACGGCTTCCTGGGCGGAGAGACCGATCAGTGGTACCCCACACTGCGCGAGGGCACCACCCGGGTGGAACCGTGGGGAACCCCGGAGGAGGGGTACCACCTCTCCGAGGACCTGGCCGACAAGGCCGTCGCGTGGGTTCGGCAGCAGAAGGTCCTCACCCCCGACAAGCCGTTCTTCCTGTACTTCGCCCCGGGCGCCACCCACGCACCACACCAGGTTCCGCCGCAGTGGTCCGACCGGTACCGGGGGCGCTTCGACGACGGCTGGGACGCGCTGCGGGAGCGGACGTTCGCCCGCCAGAAGGAACTCGGTGTGGTGCCGCCGGACGCCGAACTCACGCGTCGCCACGACGTGATTCCCGCGTGGGAGGACATGGACGAGATGCTGCTGCCGGTGTTACGCCGGCAGATGGAGAACTACGCCGGATTCCTCGAGCACACCGACCATCAGGTGGGCCGGGTCGTCGACGCGATCGAACAGCTCGGCGCCCTCGACGACACGTTGGTGTTCTACATCATCGGCGACAACGGGGCCTCCGCCGAGGGCACACTGCAGGGCACGTTCAACGAACTGATCAGCCTCAACGGCCTGTCCGCGATCGAGACGCCCGAGTTCCTCGCGAGCCGGCTCGACCAGCTCGGTGGCCCCGACTCGTCACCGCACTATGCGGTGGGCTGGGCGCACGCGATGGACACCCCGTACCAGTGGACCAAGCAGGTCGCGTCGCACTGGGGCGGCACCCGTAACGGCACCGTGGTGCACTGGCCGCGCGGCTTCTCCGCGCGCGGCGAGATCCGGGACCAGTTCCATCACGTCGTCGACGTCGTTCCCACCGTGCTCGCGGCCGCGCGCATCCCGGCGCCGACGACGGTGAACGGCGTCCGGCAGGCACCCGTCGAGGGGGTCGACATGACGTACAGCTTCGACGACGCCTCGGCGCCGGAGCGCCACGTCACGCAGTACTTCGAGATGTTCGGCAACCGCGGGATCTACCACTGCGGCTGGTCCGCCGTCACCAAGCACCGCACGCCGTGGCAGTTCCTCGGCGGCCCGGCCGTCGCGTTCGACGACGACGTGTGGGAGCTCTACGACGGCACCGCCGACTGGACGCAGGCACGCGACGTGGCGAGGGAGCACCCCGATCGCCTGCACGAGCTGCAGCGGCTGTTCCTGATCGAGGCGACCCGTCACAACGTGCTACCGCTCGACGACCGGACGTACGAACGGGTACTGCCGGGGCTGTCCGGTAAACCGCGGCTCGTGCCCGGCACCCGTCAGGTGCTGCTACCCGGGATGCAGGCACTGCTCGAGATGCACATCGTCAACTGCCGCAACCGATCCTGGTCGCTGACCGCGCAGGTCGACGTGCCCGACGGCGGGGCGAGCGGGGTCGTCCTCAACCTGGGCGGCCATGCGGGCGGTTGGTCGTTCTACTTCCTGGAAGGCCGACCGACGTTCTGCTACAACTTCTTCGGGATCGAGCGGAGCTACATTCGCGCGCCCTCGCCGGTCGCCGCTGGAGTGCACCAGGTGCGCAGCGAGTTCGCTTACGACGGCGGCGGACTCGGCAAGGGCGCCACCGTGACACTGTTCGTCGACGGCACGCCGGTCGTGGCCGGACGGATCGAGCGCACCGAACCGATCGGCTTCGGCTACGAATACACCGACGTGGGGCGCGACAGCCTGTCCACCGTCACCCCGGAGTACCCGGCCGGCGACAACGGATTCACCGGCCGGATCGACTGGGTGCAGATCGACGCCGGCGAGGACGGCCACGACCACCTCGTCGACCCCGCGGACGTCGTGCGGGTCGCGCTGTTCCGGCAGTGACGGCCGGAGCTACCCGACGATCCCCCGCACCGATGCCGGCAGGTCCCGCTTGCGCCGGTACGGCCCGACGACGGCCGCCGCGAACGGCCGCTGCAGCAGTACCCGAGCCACCTCGCGCACCTCCTCGGTGGTGACCTCGTCGATCCGCGCCAGGGTCTCCGACACCGACTGATGGTTGCCGTAATTCAGTTCGCTGCGACCGATCCGCGTCATCCTCGACCCCGAGTCCTCGAGACCGAGCACCAGCGATCCGCGCAACGATCCCTTGGCCCGGGCGCACTCGGCGTCGGTGATGCCTTCGGATGCGACGTTCGCGAGTACCTCGCGGATCAGTGTCGCGACCTCGCCGAGGTTCTCGGGCTGACAGCCCGCGTACACGGAGAACGCGCCGGTGTCGGCGAACGTGTCGACCCCCGAGTAGACGGAGTACGCGAGGCCTCGTTCTTCCCGGATCTCCTGGAACAGACGGGAACTCAGCCCACCACCGACGGCGGCGTTGAGGACCGACAGCGGCCAGCGATGGCCCTCGTGCCGACCGAAGGCCCGCACGCCCAACGCGAGATGGGCCTGCTCGCTCTCCCGCTTCGTCAGGCTCAACGTGGGCGCCGTCCGCAGCCGGACCGCACCGCCGCGCCTCGGCGCGGGATCGACGTCCCGGTCGAGGTGGCCCGCGAACGCCCGCCGCACCAGTTCCACCGTGTGCTCGTGCTCGACGTTGCCGGCGACCGCGACGACCATCCGCTCGGGGGTGTAGCGGCGCACGTGGAACGAGTGCAACTGGCTCCGCGTCATCGCCTCGATCGAGTCGACGCTGCCGATCACCGGTCGCCCCACCGGATGGTCGCCGAACAGCGCGGTCAGGAAAGCGTCGCCGAGCAGGTCCTCCGGGTCGTCGTCGCGCATCGAGATCTCCTCGAGCACCACCTGGCGCTCGACGTCGACATCGGTCGACCTGCACCGGCCGCGCAGCACCACGTCGCTCACCAGGTCCACCGCGAGCGGGAGATCGTCGTCGAGCACGTGTGCGTAGAAGCACGTGTGCTCCTTCGACGTGAAGGCGTTGAGTTCACCGCCGACGCCGTCCATCACCTGCGCGATGTCGAGGGCCGTGCGGGTCGGGGTGGACTTGAACAGCAGGTGCTCGAGGAAGTGCGCGGCGCCCGCGACGGTGGGCTGCTCGTCGCGCGACCCCACTCCGACCCAGACACCGACGGAAGCGGAACGGACGCCCGGCACGTGTTCGGTGACGACCCGGAGACCTCCGGGAAGGACGGTGCGCTGAACGCCGGTCTGCGGACTACTTTTCGGTGCGGAGCCCCGTCGGGGCTTCTCGCGAAGGGATTGAGCCATGTGGCGAATCGTGTTTCCTCGAGGCCGGGAGCATCTGCGACAGCGGGCGAGTCTGTGACAGTCCGGACAGGTGCCGGAAGGGGTGGTGAACGTCGATCCACGATACACCGCGGGTGAAACACCTCGGCCCCGCACGGACGAACCGTGCGGGGCCGAGGCGCAGTGCCGTGTGGCGGCCTACTCGGCGGCGGCGTCACCCTCGGCGGGCGCAGCGGAGTCGTCCGCAGCATCCTCGACGGGGATCAGCGAGATCTTGCCGCGGTTGTCGATGTCGGCGATCTCGACGCGGAGCTTGGAGCCCACGTTGACGACGTCCTCGACCTTGGCGATCCGCTTGCCGTTGCCCAGCTTGGAGATGTGCACCAGTCCGTCGCGGCCCGGGAGCAGCGAGACGAACGCACCGAAGGCGGTGGTCTTGACGACCGTGCCCAGGAAACGCTCGCCCACCTTGGGCAGCTGCGGGTTGGCGATGGCGTTGATCTTGTCGATCGCCGCCTGCGCGGACGGGCCGTCCGCCGCACCGACGTACACCGTGCCGTCATCCTCGATCGAGATGTTGGCGCCGGTCTCCTCGGTGATCGAGTTGATCATCTTGCCCTTGGGGCCGATGACCTCGCCGATCTTGTCCACGGGGACCTTGATGGTGGTGATCCGCGGCGCGTACGGGCTCATCTCGTCCGGGGCGTCGATGGCCTCGGCCATGACCTCGAGGATCGTGGTGCGGGCATCGTGTGCCTGCGACAGGGCACCGGCCAGAACCTGCGACGGGATGCCGTCGAGCTTCGTGTCGAGCTGCAGGGCCGTGACGAAGTTCTTGGTACCCGCGACCTTGAAGTCCATGTCGCCGAAGGCATCCTCGGCGCCGAGGATGTCGGTGAGTGCGACGTAGCGGGTCTCGCCGTCGACCTCGTCGGAGACGAGTCCCATCGCGATGCCGGCGACGGGAGCCTTGAGCGGCACACCGGCGTTCAGCAGCGACAGGGTCGAGGCGCAGACCGAACCCATCGAGGTGGAACCGTTGGAGCTGAGCGCCTCCGACACCTGACGGATCGCGTACGGGAACTCTTCCTGGCTCGGCAGCACCGGCACGAGGGCGCGCTCGGCGAGAGCGCCGTGGCCGATCTCGCGACGCTTCGGCGAACCGACGCGGCCCGTCTCACCGGTCGAGTACGGCGGGAAGTTGTAGTGGTGCATGTAACGCTTGCTGGTCTCGGGGCCCAGCGAGTCGATCTGCTGCGCCATCTTGACCATGTCGAGGGTGGTGACGCCCATGATCTGGGTCTCGCCGCGCTCGAACAGCGCCGAACCGTGCGCACGCGGGATCACGGCGACCTCGGCGGACAGCGACCGGATGTCGGTGATGCCGCGACCGTCGATACGGAACTGGTCGCGCAGGATGCGCTGGCGCACAAGCTTCTTGGTCAGCGAGCGGAACGCTGCGCCGATCTCCTTCTCGCGACCCTCGAACTGCGGGGCGACCTGCTCGAGGACGGCGGCCTTGACCTCGTCGGTCTTGTCGTCGCGCTCCTGCTTGCCGGCGATGGACAGCGCCTCGGAGAGCGGAGCGGCCGCAGCCTTCTCCACTGCGGCGTACACGTCGTCCTGGTAGGCCGGGAACAGCGGGTACTCGCCGGTGGGCTTGGCGGCCTTCTCGGCCAGCGCCTGCTGCGCGGCGCACAGGCTCGCGATGAACGGCTTGGCGGCCTCGAGGCCCTCGGCCACGATCGCCTCGGTGGGCGCCTGCGCGCCACCGTCGATCAGGCTGATGACGTTCTCGGTGGCCTCGGCCTCGACCATCATGATCGCGACGTCACCGGACTCGACGACACGGCCCGCGACGACCATGTCGAACACGGCACCCTCGAGCTGCTCGACGGTCGGGAACGCGACCCACTGGCCCTTCTTGTTCTCTTCCGACGTGATCAGCGCGACGCGCACGCCACCGACGGGGCCGGAGAACGGGAGACCGGCGATCTGCGTCGACGCGGATGCCGCGTTGATCGCGACGACGTCGTACAGGTCCTTGGGATCGAGGCTCAGGACCGTGACGACGACCTGGATCTCGTTGCGGAGGCCGTCGACGAACGACGGGCGCAGCGGCCGGTCGATCAGACGGCAGGTCAGGATCGCGTCGGTGGAGGGGCGACCCTCACGACGGAAGAACGAGCCGGGGATGCGGCCCGCGGCGTACATGCGCTCCTCGACGTCCACCGTCAGCGGGAAGAAGTCGAAGTGCTCCTTGGGCTGCTTGCTGGCCGAGGTGGCCGACAGCAGCATGGTCTCGTCGTCCAGGTAGGCGACGACGGCGCCGGCGGCCTGCTGCGCGAGGCGTCCGGTCTCGAAACGAATGGTGCGGGAGCCGTAGGTCCCGTTGTCGATGACGGCGGTGGACTCGAACACGCCCTCTTCGACCTCTACTGCGGAATTGTCTGTCATTGCTTCTCTTCTCTTCCCTCTCGTCTTTTGCCGCTCCGCACAGGCGTTTGCCCGTCGCGGTCGCGGCTGTTCACCCCGGGCAGCGCGGAGGCGGCCGTCGATCGAAGCCAGCCGGAACTCGTCCGGAGGGCCACTACCGAAGACCGACGCCACGGCTACGGGGACGGGTGGCTGTGGTGCTCACCCCGGTGGTGCAAACACCGATAGCCAACGAGGCTCAGTCTAAACAGTGCCTCGCTGGCTATCGGTGAGGTCGGCGAGGCGACTCGCCGTGAGCGCGTCTTATCGGCGCAGGCCGAGACGCTCGATCAGCGAGCGGTACCGCGCGATGTCGACCTTCTGGACGTACTTGAGCAGACGACGACGGCGTCCGACCAGCAGCAGCAGGCCGCGGCGGGAGTGGTGGTCGTGCTTGTGCATCTTCAGGTGCTCGGTGAGATCGACGATGCGCTTGGTGAGCATGGCCACCTGCGCCTCCGGCGAACCGGTGTCGGTCTCGTGCAGTCCGTACTCGCCGAGGATCTGCTTCTTCTGCTCGGTGGTCAATGCCACTTGGTGCACTCCTGTAACTGACGTCCGCGTGAAAGGAATCGGAATTCGCGAGTTTCCCCGGACGTCCGACGGTGTGGCCGCCGCGAACCGCAGCACACACCAGCGGGAAAGCTTACCAGGCGGTTCGGTCGATCAGCGACCGGCCGCCTCGGCCAGGATCGCACGAGCCTTGTCGGAGTCGCGTCCCATCTCCTCGATGAGCGCCTCGACGGAGTCGAACTTCTCCATCCCGCGCACCCGCTGGACGAAGTCGACCGCCACGTGCTGGCCGTACAGGTCGGCCTCCCGATCCAAAACGAACGCCTCGACGGTCCGGGTACGACCCGAGAACGTCGGATTCGTACCGACCGACACGGCCGCCGCGTATCGCTCACCGGGTTCGACGGTGCCCTCGACGGGTCCGGGACCGAGCACCGTGAACCAGGCCGCGTACACACCGTCGGCGGGGATCGCCGAGTACATCGGCGGCGCGATGTTCGCGGTCGGGAAACCGAGTCCGCGCCCGCGTCCGTCGCCGTGCACGACGACGCCCTCGACGCGGTGCGGGCGCCCCAGCGCCTCGGCCGCCGCCGCGACGTCCCCGGCGTCGACGCACGAACGGATGTAGGTCGACGAGAACGTCACCGCGTGCTCGGCGAGCAGATTCACACCGTCGACAGCGAACCCGAAACGCGCACCGGTCTCGCGCAACAGATCGACGTTGCCGGCCGCCTTGCGGCCGAAGGTGAAGTTCTCCCCCACGACGACCTCGGAGACGTGGAGGCGCTCGACGAGGATCTCGTGGACGTACCGCTCGGGTGAGAGCTTCATGAACTCCGTCGTGAACGGCATGACGCAGAAGACGTCGATGCCCAATTCCTCGGCCAGCTCGGCGCGCCGGGGCAGCGTCGTCAACTGCGCCGGGTGACTGCCCGGCCGTACGACCTCCGCCGGATGCGGATCGAATGTCATCAGCACACTGGGGATTCCGCGCTCCCGCGCCGCGTCGACCGCACGGGAAATCAGTTGCGCGTGCCCACGATGCACGCCGTCGAAAACGCCGATCGTCAGGACGCAACGCCCCCAGTCCGCCGGCACATCGTCCAGACCTCGCCATCTCTGCACAGGTGGCAGCCTACGGCCACGGCACGCACCGGTCACGTTCGGACCGACCCTGCGCCCCGAATCCCCTGATCATGTTGCGCAATCGATGAACCGAACGGGCGGTGATGTGTGTCCTACGTGACGGTTGCCTAAGCTCGTATCCGTGGCCACGCAGAAATCAGACGCACCCGCACCGAGCGAGGTGACGCACCCGGAGACCTTGTCGTCGGTGGCACAGGACTACCTCAAGGTCATCTGGACCGTCCAGGAATGGTCGCGGGAGCGGGTGTCGACCAAGCTCCTGTCGGAGCGGATCGGCGTATCCGCCTCCACGGTGTCCGAAGCCATCCGGAAGCTGTCCGACCAGGGACTGGTCGATCACGCCCGGTACGGCTCGATCGCGCTCACCGACGCCGGGCGCTCCGCGGCCGTGTCGATGGTGCGTCGGCACCGCCTGATCGAGACGTTCCTCGTCAACGAACTCGGCTACGGCTGGGACGAGGTCCACGACGAGGCCGAGGTTCTCGAACACGCGGTGTCCGACCGGATGATCGATCGGATCGACGCCAAGCTCGGCTTCCCCGAACGGGATCCGCACGGCGACCCCATCCCGTCCGCGGACGGGTCGGTGCCCACTCCCCCGGCGCGGCAACTGAGCGACTACCAGGACGGCGAGTCCGGTCGGGTCGCGCGGATATCCGACGCCGATCCGGCGATGCTGCGCTACTTCGACTCCGTCGGCATCGCCCTCGACACCGAGATCGCGGTCGTCGAGCGGCGCGACTTCGCCGGCACCGTCTCGATCCGACTCGGCAGCGACCCGGACACCGGGAACGTCGACCTCGGCAACCCTGCGGCGCAAGCCATCTGGCTGGTCTAGGCTCGGTTCACGCGTCCCGCGTCCGAGGCGGGCAGCCGATCGAGACGAGGTCCGCGATGAGCACAGCCGTCCGTCGAACCGCCCGCGTCGCCGCATCACTGTGCGCGGCCGCCACCGTCGTGCTGGCCGGCGCGGGAATCGCGTCGGCGGACGAGTGGCCCGTGCCCCCGCCGTACCCTAGCCCGCTGGCGCCGTTCGACTACAACGGGTTCCTCACGCCCACCGACCCGAACTACTGGAATCCCTTCGTCAGCGAGAACAGGCTGACGTCACCGTTCGGCACCGGCACCCGCATCGTGTGCACCGGCTTCCACGGCGTCCTGCTCGAATGCTGGCAGGCCGACCGGGAGAGCAACCCGCACAAGCTCACCAAGCTCGCGCAGGACTACCCCGGTTCGCTGGGCGCCGGCCTGCCCGGAGGCGGTCCCGGCCACTTCGTCTACCCGGGCTTCGTTCCGGGCAGCTGACGCCCGCTACCGCAGTGTCGCGGGCCGGACGACCATCACCGAACCGGCCCGCTTGCCGCGCTCCTGGATCAACGCGATCGTGTGCCCGCTGGGGTCGATCGCGGCGTAGATCTCCTTGCGGCCGATCGGCTCGAGCCAACGCCCCTGGCTGATCGACTCGGCCTCCTCGGCGCTGATCTGCCGGTGCGGGAACGCGGTCTGCGCGGCCTGGTCGATGTCGAGGCTGACCGCGGGATCCTCGGCCAACTCGTCGAGGGTGCGCGCGTGCTCGAGCGTGAACGGTCCGACGCTCGTGCGGCGCAGCGCGGTCAGATGCCCGCCGACGCCCAGCGCCGCGCCCAGGTCCCGCGCGAGTGCGCGGATGTAGGTGCCCGACGAGCAGTCGACGTCGACGTCGAGGTCCACGAAGCCCGGTCCGCTGTCGTCAGCCGGAACGTCCCGGCGCGCCAGCACGTCGAAGCGCGACACCGTCACCGGTCGCGCTGCGAGGGTGACCTCCTCGCCCGCCCGGATCAGTGCGTGCGCACGCTGGCCGTCGACCTTGATGGCGCTGACGCTGGCGGGTACCTGCTGGATGTCGCCCGTCAGCGCCGCGATCTGGGCGGCGATCTGCTCGTCCGTGACGGCGGACGCGTCCGCGGTCGTGAGCAACTCGCCCTCCGCGTCGTCCGTCGTCGTGGCCTGCCCCAGCCGGATCGTCGCGGTGTACGACTTGGTGGTCAGCGCCAGCAGGCCGAGCAGCTTGGTGGCCCGCTCGACGCCGAGGATCAGCACGCCGGTCGCCATCGGATCGAGAGTGCCGGCATGCCCCACCTTGCGGGTGTTCAACAGCTTCCGGCAGCGGGAGACGACGTCGTGGCTGGTCATCCCGGCTTCCTTGTCGACGATCAGCAGGCCGGCGCCGACGAGGCCGGAGGACGGTTTCTGAGACTTGGGCACGTGGTCCGATTCTGCCAGCCCCGGCCCGCCGTGCCGATTCCACTCCCCGTCAGCTCACCGAGATGGCGGTGACGATCAGCCCGTCCGACACCATCCATCGGCCGTCGAAACCCGCGAGCGGTGCCCCGCCGTCCGTCGTGTCCCCGGGCACCAGCAGCCGCGAACGAAAGGTACCGGCGATCCCGTCGGCGGTCTCGGTATCGGACGCGAACGTGATGTGGGCGTCCTCGAACCCGAGCCACCGGCCGGTGAGCGGAAACCACGCCTTGTAGGTCGCCTCCTTGGCGCAGAACAGCAGCCTGTCCCAGTGCACCGGCGCCGGGCCGACCGACGTCAGCCACGCACGTTCCTCGGGCAGGCTCACGGCGTCGAGGACACCGTTCGGCAGCGGCCCGTTGGGTTCGGCGTCGATACCGACGCTGCGGATCTGCATCGCGTAGCCGAGAACCGCGGCCCGGTAGCCGTCGCAGTGCGTCAGGCTTCCCACGACACCTCGCGGCCACACCGGAGAACCCTTGTCGCCCCGAAGGATCGGGGCCGGTTCCACCCCCAGGTCGGCCATCGCCAGGCGTGCGCAGTGGCGGGCTCCGATGAACTCGCGGCGGCGCTTCTCGACCGCCTTGGCGATCAGTGCCTCCTCCTGCGGATGCGGCCGGAGCCCCGGCGGATCCTCGAACAGTTCCGCAGATGTGACGCCGGCGGGCAGAATGCGCTCGATCAATCCAACTCCCCTGTCAGCGCTGCGCGCGCATGCGTTCGTATTCGGCTTCCTGCTCGGCCGTGATCCGGAAGTGGCCGCCGAACTTGTTGAGCGTGCCCGGCGCGTACTCGGGCACCGGCAGGATCTGCCGGAGCAGCTTGTCGGGCAGCCCGCGACGCTGCCACTCGCGCGGGTAACCCAGCGACACCTCCTCGAAGCGGACGCCGTCGTAGTAGGTGGTCCGCGGGATGTGCAGGTGGCCGTACACGCAGCACGCGGCGTTGTAGCGGGTGTGCCAGTCGGCGGTCGAGGTCGTGCCGCACCACAGCGCGAACTCCGGGTAGTAGAGCACCTCGGTGGGCTGGCGCACGAGCGGAAAGTGGTTGATCAGAATCGTCGGGACCGACAGGTCGAGCGCGTCGAGCCGCGCACGCGTCTCCTCGACGCGGGCACGGCACCACGCGTCGCGGGTCGCGTACGGCTCGGACGAGAGCAGGAACTCGTCGGTCGCGACCACGTTCTTGTCACGAGCGATCCGCAGGCCGTCGGCCTTGCCGGTGGCCCCGTCGGGCAGGAAGGTGTAGTCGTACAGCAGGAACATCGGCACGATCGTGGCGGGCCCGCCGTCGCCCTCCCAGACCGGATACGGGTCCTCGGGCGTCACGACACCGATCTCGCGGCACATGTCGACCAGGTAGTCGTAGCGGGCCTTGCCGTGCATCTGCACGGGGTCCTTCGCGGTGGTCCACAGTTCGTGGTTACCGGGCACCCAGATCACTTTCGCGAAGCGACTCTTCAGCAGCGTCAGCGCCCAGCGGATGTCGTCCGCCTTCTCCGACACGTCGCCGGCGACGATCAGCCAGTCGTCCGGCGAATCGGGGAAGATCTCCTCGGTGATCGGACGGTTGCCCCGGTGCCCGACGTGCGTGTCGCTCACCGCCATCAGTTTGCCTGCCACACCACTATCCTTTCGCCTCCTGCAGTTGGCGGTCGGAGCCGCCGACGGCCCAACGGCCCGACGCGGCGCGCCACAGCACCGCCAGCATCCGCAACACCATGAACACGGTAAGCCCCAGCCAGATTCCGGCCAGCCCCCAATCCCACACGAGCGACGACCAGATGAGCGGGAGGAACCCGATCAGCGCACACGCCAGCGTCGCGGTCCGCAGGAACGCCGCGTCCCCGGCGCCGAGCAGGACGCCGTCGAGCGCGAACACGACGCCGGCGACCGGCATGATGCCCACGAAGAACCACCACGCGACGGACGTCTGGTCGAGCACGTCCGGATCGTCGGTGAAGAACGTGGGGATCAGCGACGCCCCGGCGGCGAACGCCAGCGCGAGGATCGTCGCGAACACCGCCGACCACCGCGTCACCCGCCACGCGAGACTCTTCGCGCCGCGCACATCGCTGCGCCCGAGCGCGGCCCCCACGAGGGTCTGGGCCGCGATCGCGAGCGAATCGAGGGTCAGTGCCACGAAGTTCCACAGCTGGAGCACCACCTGGTGCGCCGCGACGGACGCTGCCCCGAACCGGGATGCGACGGCCGCGGCGGACATGAAGCACGCCTGGAACGCGAGGCTCCGCAGGATCAGATCGCGGCCGAGGACCATCTGCGCCCGCATCACGGCCCACCGCGGCCGCAACGACACGTGGGCGCGCAGCAGTGCCACACCGAACAGCACCGCCGAGGTGGCCTGCCCGGCGACGTTGGCGACCGCCGAGCCCTCCAACTCCCAGCGCGGCGCGCCCGCCACACCGTGGACGAGCAGCACACACAGAACTGCGGAGACGGCCTGTCCCACCAGCACGAAACCGAGCGGCCGCATCGTGTTCTGCACCCCGCGCATCCAGCCGTTGCCGGCCATCGCGACGAGGATCAGCGGCGCCCCGAGCACAGCGATCCGCAGCCAACGCTCCGCCGCAGCGGCGATGTCGCCGTCCCCGGCGATCAGGGACGTGATCGGTCCCGCGAGCACCTGCACCGCGGCGACCAGGACCACACCGATCCCGAGCGCGAGCCACGTCGCCTGAACGCCCTCGCGCACCGCGTCCCGTTCGCGGCCGGCGCCGTGCAGGCGCGCCGCCCGCGCGGTCGTGCCGTACGACAGAAAGGTCAGCTGGGTGCTGACCTGGGCGAGAATCAGACCACCGACCGCGAGGCCGGCGAGGGCCAGCGCGCCGAGACGCCCGACGATCGCGATGTCGAGGAGTAGATAGAGCGGCTCGGCCGCGAGCACGCCGAGGGCGGGCACGGCGAGACCGAGAATCCGGCGCGGGCCGGCTTCCGTCGGCTCGCGCTCGTCAGGGGTGTACTCGGCGGTCCCGGACAACTCAGCCGAGGGTCTCGCGCAGAGCGGCGATCGCGGTCTCGACGGCACCGGTCGCGGTGTAGCCGGCGGCGAAGCGGTGACCGCCGCCGCCCAGACGTTCGGCCACCGCCGCCACGTCCACGGACGCCTTGGACCGCAGCGACACCGACCACGATCCGGGCGCGGACTCCTTGAACACCGCCGAGACCTCGGCCTCGGCGGTGGTGCGCACGATGTCGATGACGCTCTCGACCTCCTCGGAACCGAGGCCGGCCGAGTCGGTGCAGCGGATGACGGCGTGGACCAGTCCGCGGCCGTCGGCGGCGTCCGGCACCAGCACGGCGCTCGACAGCACCGCGCCGAGCATCGGCAGCCAGCCGAACGGGTGGGTGTCCAGCAGTCGCCGCGCGATGTCCGCGCCGTCGATGCCGGTGGCGAGCAGACGCTCGGCGAGATCGTGCGTGCCCGGACGGACCCACCGGAACGAACCGGTGTCGGTGACGAGGCCCGCGTACAGGCAGTGCGCGAGATCGGCGTCGATCTCGACGTCCCACAGGTCGAACAGGCGGGCCAGCACCGCCGTCGTGGCCTCGGCGGAATCGTCGATCAGGTCGAAGGTCCCGTAGCGGGTGTTGGAGCGGTGGTGGTCGATCACCAACGAACGACCTGCCCGGTCGAGTCGTGAGGCGAGCGCACCGAGGCGTCCCGCGCTGCCGCAGTCGACCGTCACGAGCAGATCCGACGACTCGGCGACCGCGTCGGCCGGGACCAGCAGGTCCGTGCCCGGTAGGCCGGACATCGACACCGGCAGACGGTCCGGCGACGCGAACGACACCTGCACCGGAATTCCCTTGCGTTCGAGCACGATTCCGAGTGCGAGCCCGCTACCGATCGTGTCGGCGTCGGGCTGGACGTGGCAGAGGACGGTGACGGACGTCGCGCCCTCCAGCACCTCGATCACGTCCTGCAACTGCAGGGGCTGTGACACGAGGGCCGGGGACGCGGTTTCCGGGCAGTGAGTCATCGACGGCCTCGGATCAGTCGTCCTCGGCGGCGGCGTCGTCCGAGGCCGCGCCCGACTCCTTGTACGGGTCGGCGTCGCCGGCCGGCCGCGCGTTCTCCCGCGCGCGAGCGACGGCGTCGTCCGCGGCACGCGCCCGGGCGAGCAGTTCCTCCATGTGCCGCGCCGTGTCGGGCACGGTGTCGGCGACGAACGTGAGCGTCGGCGTGAAGCGGACGCCGGTTCCGGCGCCCACCTTGGAGCGCAGAACGCCCTTGGCCTTCTCGAGACCCGCGGCGGCACCGGCCAGGTCCGGCTCGGTGTCGATGTTCTCGCCCATCACGGTGTAGTAGACCGTGGCGTCGTGCAGGTCGGCCGTCACCTTCGCATCGGTGATGGTCACGAAGGCAAGACGCGGGTCCTTGATCTCGTGGTCGATCGCCGTCGCGACGATCGTGCTGATGCGCTTCGCGAGCCTGCGTGCGCGTGCAGGATCTGCCATGGCAACCAGTCTCCTCTCCCGGATTTCTCCAGCTGTCTCCAGCGTCTGCCCGCGCTAGCCGGTGCTAGTCGTTGGGACCGAAAATTCTTCGTCGAACCGCAAGTAGCTGCAGTTCGGGTCGTCCGGCGACGTGCCGCTCACACTGATCGAGCACCTCGTGGACGTGTCCCACCCCTGAACTTGCCACGGCCACGCCGAGCAGCGCCCGCCTGTAGCGGTCGTGCTCGCCGGTCTCCGCGGCCGACACCCCGTATCTTCGCAACTCGGTCAGGACCGGTCGCACCAGCGACCGCTTCTCCTTCAATGACCGCACATCGCCGAACAGGATGTCCATCTCGAGCGCGCCGAGATACACCAGGCCTCCCTCCGGTGTCAGACGTGTCGACTTCGGCCACAGCCGCCGTGTCCCTCCCCGGTGGCACCAGGCCACCGGGGAGGGACACGTTCGGTGTGACTAGTCGCGCGGCTTCTCGCGAAGCTCGTACGCCTCGATCACGTCGCCGACCTTGATGTCGTTGTACGTGACGGTCAGACCGCACTCGTAACCTTCGCGAACCTCGGTGGCGTCGTCCTTCTCGCGCTTGAGCGACGAGATGGTCATCGTCTCCGCGATCACCGCGTTGTCGCGGATCAAGCGGGCCTTCGCGTTGCGACGGACGATGCCCGACGTCACGAGGCAACCGGCGATGTTTCCGATCTTCGAGGAACGGAACATGGCACGGATCTCGGCGCGGCCGAGCGTGACCTCCTCGTAGACCGGCTTGAGCATGCCCTTGAGGGCCTTCTCGACCTCGTCGATGGCCTGGTAGATCACCGAGTAGTACCGGATGTCGACACCCTCGCGGTTCGCCAGCTCCGTTGCCTTGCCCTCGGCACGGACGTTGAAGCCGATGATGATCGCGTTGGACGCGGACGCCAGGTTGACGTTGGTCTCGGTGATGCCACCGACACCGCGGTCGATGACGCGCAGCTGCACCTCGTCGTCGATCTCGATCCCCATGAGGGCCTCTTCCAGCGCCTCGACGGTGCCGGAGTTGTCGCCCTTGAGGATGAGGTTGAGTTCGTTGTGCTCCTTGAGCGCGGCATCCAGATCTTCCAGGCTGATGCGCTTGCGGCTGCGGGCAGCGAGCGCGTTGCGCTTGCGTGCATTTCGCCGGTCCGCGATCTGGCGGGCGATCCGGTCCTCGTCGACCACGAGCAGGTTGTCGCCTGCACCGGGGACCGACGTGAAGCCGACGACCTGGACGGGACGCGAAGGCAGAGCCTCCTCGACATCGTCGCCGTGCTCGTCGATCATGCGACGGACGCGGCCATAGGCATCGCCCGCGACGATCGAGTCGCCGACCCGCAGCGTGCCGCGCTGGATGAGCACGGTCGCGACGGGGCCACGGCCACGGTCGAGGTGCGCCTCGATCGCGACACCCTGGGCGTCCATGTCCGGGTTGGCGCGCAGATCCAGGGAGGCATCCGCGGTCAACAGCACCGCTTCCAGGAGGGCATCGATGTTGGTGCCCTGCTTGGCGGAGATGTCGACGAACATGGTGTCGCCGCCGTACTCCTCGGTGACCAGCCCGTACTCGGTCAGCTGCTGACGGATCTTGTCCGGGTTCGCGCCTTCCTTGTCGATCTTGTTCACCGCGACCACGATCGGCACGTCGGCCGCCTGGGCGTGGTTGATCGCTTCCACCGTCTGCGGCATGACGCCGTCGTCGGCCGCGACCACCAGAATCGCGAGGTCGGTGGCCTTGGCACCACGGGCACGCATGGCCGTGAAGGCCTCGTGACCCGGGGTGTCGATGAACGTCACCAGTCGCTCGTTGCCGTCCAGCTCGGTCAGCACCTGGTAGGCGCCGATGTGCTGGGTGATGCCGCCGGCCTCGCCCTCGCGGACGTTGGCCTTGCGGATCGTGTCGAGCAGGCGGGTCTTGCCGTGGTCGACGTGACCCATGACGGTGACCACCGGCGGACGCGACGCGAGATCGCCCTCGTCGCCCTCGTCCTCGCCGTAGGTGAGGTCGAACGACTGGAGCAGCTCGCGATCCTCGTCCTCCGGGCTGACGACCTGGACGACGTAGTTCATCTCGCCGCCGAGCAGCTCCAGCGTCTCGTCGTTGACCGACTGAGTTGCCGTGACCATCTCGCCGAGGTTGAACAACGCCTGCACGAGTGCTGCGGGGTTCGCATCGATCTTGTCTGCAAAGTCCGACAGCGAGGCGCCGCGGGCGAGACGGATGGTCTCGCCGTTGCCGCGGGGCAGCCGGACGCCGCCGACTGCGGGCGCCTGCATGCTCTCGTACTCGGCGCGCTTCGCCCGCTTCGACTTACGGCCACGACGCGGGGCTCCACCGGGGCGACCGAACGCACCTGCGGCACCGCCACGACCACCGGGACGACCGCCGCCGCCACCGGGGCGACCGCGGAAACCACCGGGAGCGCCTGCACCGGCACCTGCACCCGCGGGAGCACCACCGGGAGCGCCGCCGCCGCGGTAGCCACCGCCACCGCCGCCGGGACGACCACCCGGAGCACCCGGACGACCGCCGCCGGGACGACCGGCACCGGGTGCCGGACGTGCCGCACGCTGCGGCATCGCACCCGGGTTCGGGCGCGGAGGCATCGATCCGGGGCTGGGGCGA
>NZ_JBDLNV010000008.1:0-210387 GCF_046042785.1 Rhodococcus parequi
CGCCTCCCGCACGGCCGCGAGCGCGCCCTGCTGGTCGCCGTCGGCGTGCTGCTGTCCCGCCCGCCGGGCCAGCAACCGGACGCGGGCCAGGTCGACCTGCTCCGGCGCGAGGGCGAGGCGGTAACCGGCCGGGCCGGCCTCGACCGCCCCGTCGGGCAACGCCGACCGCAGCCGGGAGATCTGGGTGTGCAGGGCATTGGCCGGCGACTTGGGCGGGCTGTCGCCCCACACGTCCTCGACGAGGGCGGACGCGCTACGACTGTGCCCCGGACGCCGGGCCAGCGCGACCAGCAGGCTGCGAGCGCGGGGACCGGGCAACGGAACGAGCACACCGTCCCGGCGTGTGGCGATGTCACCCAGCAGGGCCACGTCCACCGGCGGTCCTGTGGGTGCCGGAGTCTCGGAATCGCTCGTCACTGGTTGCACCGGCGCCCAGCCTATGGGAGCAACCGACCGTGCGGCCACCCGATTCGGCGGGGGTGAAAGGATCGCCACATGGCTACTGTCTCCCAGTGGATCGAAGGCGCCCGGCCGCGCACCCTTCCGAACGCGATCGCGCCGGTGTTCGCCGGTACCGGTGCGGCGGCGTCCCTCGACGGCGCGGTGTGGTGGAAGGCGCTGCTCGCGCTGGTCGTATCACTCGCGTTGATCGTCGGTGTGAACTTCGCCAACGACTACTCGGACGGCATCCGCGGCACGGATGACGAGCGGGTCGGTCCGCTGCGCCTCGTGGGATCGGGGCTCGCCTCCCCGGCGTCCGTGAAGGCCGCCGCGATGGGGTGTTTCGCGGTGGCGGCCGTGGCCGGTGTCGCACTCGCCCTCGTGTCGGCGTGGTGGCTGATCCTCGTCGGCGCGGTGTGCATCCTCGGCGCCTGGTATTACACGGGCGGCAAGAAGCCTTACGGCTACAGCGGTTTCGGTGAGATCGCGGTATTCGTGTTCTTCGGTCTGGTAGCAGTGCTCGGCACCGAGTTCGTGCAGGCCGGTCGCGTCGACTGGGCAGGCCTGCTCGCGGCGATCGCCGTCGGCTCGTACTCGAGTGCGGTCCTGGTGGCGAACAACCTGCGCGACATCCCCACCGACACCGAGTCCGGGAAGATCACGCTCGCAGTCAAGCTCGGCGACGCCCGGACCCGCGCCCTGCACCTGGTGCTGCTGGTGGTGCCGTTCGTGGTGACCCTTGCGTTGGTGGCGCGGACGCCGTGGGCCCTCGTGGGCCTCCTCGCGCTTCCGTTGGCGGTCAAGGCCAATGCCCCCGTGCGCAGCGGTGGCCGCGGCCCCGCACTGATCCCCGCCCTCGCGGTCACAGGGCAGTCGATGCTGGTGTGGGCCACGGCCACCGGTCTCGCGCTAGGCCTCGGCTGAGGGACGGCCACGCTCGGCGCGGTGCTCCAGCACGTTGACGATCTTGCCGTCGGGGTCGCGGACGAAGAACCGTCGTACGCCCCACTCCTCGTCCTGAAGCGGGTGGACGATGGTCGCGCCGCGCGCGACCATCGCGTCGTGGACCGCGTCCACGTCGTCCACCTCGACGCTCATGTCCGGATGCACCGGAGCGGTCGCGTCGTCACCCAGGAACGTCACCTGGGCGGTGGGATTCGACGGCGACGCCATCGTCATCACCCACCCCTGGTGCATCACCACGGTGAAGCCGAGCGCGCCGTAGAAACTGCGGCTCGCGTCCAGCGACGCCGCCCGGATGTCGGGGACGACCCGCCGGATCGTCATGTCACTTCTTGTCCGGGACGAGGGCGCTGAGCACGAAGTTCACCACCGAGATGATGAGCGCGCCCCACACCGCGGTCCAGAAGCCGTCGACGCTCAGGCCCCACTCGGTCTGCGAACTGATCCACGACGTGAGCAGCAGCATCAGCGCATTGATCACGAGAGTGAACAGGCCCAGGGTCAGGATGAGCAGCGGCAGCGACAGCAGTTGGACGATCGGCTTCACGAACGCGTTCACGACGGTGAACACCAGCGCGATCCCCAGGACGATCAGGATGTCCGTGCCGGTGCCCTCGCCGGAATCGGCGACGGTGATGCCGCTCACCCACTGCGACGCGAGCCAGATGGCGACCGCATTGATCACCAGGCGTATCAGGAATGTCATTCCCTCATGCTGGCACGGATCGTGTTCGGCGGAGTACCGGCGGTGCGGCAGTCACTCGCGACGAACGAGGCTGGCGTTCAGGCGCAGACGTTCGTGCAGCAGGTGCTCGATCGCCTCGATCTCGTCGGGCGAGCAGTCCAGCAGAATCTTCACCTCGACATCGCGTTTGGTCAGGTCGGCGGTGAGGACGATGCCGACGATGCCGGCACCGGACACGGTTCCCCGGAACACGTCGACGCCCTCGCCGTCTCCCCCGCTCGTGCCTTCGAGGTAGCCGTAGTCGACCGGATAGATCACCTCGGGAAACCGCGGATGCGCACTGCCGCAGGGCCTGTCGATGTGCAGTGACGCCCCACCGACGAGTCGGTCGAGTGCAGAGAAGAAGGCCTGCATCGTCTGCTCCATGCCCACAGCCTGCCACGGCCGCGGCAGGGCGTCGGCCGAACGAGACCGCATTCCCGCGTGAAATTTCATCGAAACGTGACCAATGCCGGGAACAGGAAATCCCGCAGATCCCACCCAATCCCGACTAGCATCCAGCCATGACCGCGCGCCGCGCCCATTGGCTGATGGCCGCCTGCGCGGGAGTGTTGCTGCTGGTGGTCGGCGTGGTGGCCGGCCGAACAGCGGTCGGGGACGATGCCTCCGTGCGGGCGGGCCGCGAGTACGGCTCCAATCAGGCCGTCATGTACAACCAGATCAAGCACGCCGACCCGAGCGACCACGACTTGGCCCAATGGTGCAACGAGGGCGCGGAACTGTCTGCGGCGACGCAGATCTGGTACCGCGGCGGTGTCATCCAGGTGGGCGAGCTCGACCGGCAGCGCTTCGCCGACGGCTGTATCGAGAGCTACCGCGACGGCGTCCGCTGACGGGCGGGCCGGGTGGCGATCGCCTCGTCCACCGCGGCCTGCAGTTCGGTCGCGACCGTGCGCGTGATGTTCATCGGGGTGGTCGGGAGATCGGCGACGGGGCGCGCGACGAAGACGTCGGCGGGACGGTCCGGGTGGTAGCTGATCCCCAGTCCGAGGAGCGCCGGTTCGGATCCGAGCTTGCGCGCCTTCACCGCGATGTGCCCGACGCCGCTGTTGATCTGCTGGACGCGTGCCGGATCCCCGTCGTTGCACGTGCCCTCGGGGAAGATGGCGAGAACGTCGCCGCGGTGCAATCGTTCGGCCGCGACGTCCATCATGGCGCGGCCGGCGTCGGCGACCGCCCGCAGTCCGTGATCCTTGCCCCGGAACACCGGGATCGAGCCCATCATGTCGATCGCGCGGCGCATTTTGGGATCGGCGAACAATTCGTCCTTCGCGAGCACGCGGGTTCGCCCGATGGCCGATCGCAGAGGCGTCCGCCAGGCCGTGGCCGCGAGTGTGTACTGATCCCGGTCGGTGAGGTGGTTGGCGACCACGATCAGACGGGTTCCACTGCGCAGCAATTCCTGCAACTGCGCCCGGGCGCCGTCCGCATACCGGATCTGCGGCCGGTAGCGCGCACTCAGCGCGGCGTAGGCAGCGCGAGCGAGGAATCGGTTCTGCCGGTGATCCAGATAGAAGCGGTAGACGTCCTCGTAGTTCTCGAGCGTCACTTCCGGCCGGACCATGGCACACCTCTCCTTCGGATGCCCCCGCCCGATCACCCACGGTACACAACCTACGCAACCGTAGGTTGTGTCCCGCGGTCGCGCTCGATCAGTGCAGGCGCGACCGGAACGCCGCGACCAGCCCGGGCAGAGCCGCCTCGGCGGCATCCGGGTCGGGGTCGATCCCGGCGACCGCCATCATCAGATCCGTTGCGCCGCTCGCGACGAGCGCCTCGGCGCCGTCCATCGTCCGGTCGAGGTCGATCGAACCGTTCGCCCGGCGCTCCACGACGAGCCGACCACGGACCTGCAGCGACTGCGGGTCACGCCCGGCCTCCGCGAAGCTGCGCCGCAGCAGTGCCGTACCCGCCGCGAGATCCTCGTCGGTCGCGCCCATGATCGGGATCCAACCGTCGCCCCACGTCGTCACCCGCCGCACGACAGGCTTCGACAGCGACCCCGACACCCAGATCGGGATGCTCCGGCCCGCCGCCGGACGGGGCGAGCAGTACGCGTCCTCGAACGACAGTCTGGGCGTCGACACCGCCGCCGGGGCACCCGACCACAACGCCCGGCAAGTCGCGAGGGCGTCGTCGAGCAGCGGACCGCGCTTCGCGAAGTCGAGTCCGGCGGCCTCGTACTCCCGTGCCTGCCAACCCGTTCCGACGCCCAGATCGAAACGGCCGCCCGAGACCAGGTCGAGTGTCGCGGCCGTCTTCGCGAGCACGGCACCGCCACGCAGGGCCGCGATCACGATGCCGGTGCCCAGGCGCACCCGCTCCGTTCTGCCGGCCAGCAGCGCCAGCATCGTGAGCGGCTCGAGCCAGACCGCGTCGGGCTCGGTGGGGAACGCCGACCACGTGTAGCCGGAGGTGTCGGAGCCCATCACCACGTGATCGGTGACCATGACCCGGTCGATGCCGGCGCGGTCCGCGGCGACACAGAACCGCACGAACCGGTCGTAGTCGTCCTGCGCCAGCAGGGGGCCGAAGTTCGGGACGTTGATGCTCAGGGTGGGTTTGTCGACGGACACGATCGACCTTTCGGCAAGGGGAGCGGAAGGGCGGCAGGGGTTCTCGCCGGTCACGGGTTGCGCGGACGGTTGGTCCAACCGCCCTCGGGCTTGGGGAACCATCCGCCGGCCGCGAACGTGCCGCCGTCGACGTGCACCGTGGTGCCCGTCGTGTAGCGACCGAGATCCGACGCCAGGAACAGCGCGGAGCCCGCGACGTCGTCCGGCTGTCCGGGGCCACCGAGCGGCGCCCACGTCGGCCATTTGGCCCACTCCTCCTCCGACAGCCACTCGGAGTACGGCACCTGCACGGACTCGATGAGGTCGGGAGCGATCGCGTTCACCCGGACCCCGATGCGCCCCACCTCGACCGCGAGGCTGCGACTGAACTGCGTCACGGCCGCCTTGTACGCCGCGTACACCGAGTGCCCCGGAATCGCCCGATGCGCCTCGACGGTGGTGAGATTGATGATGGAGCCGCCCCGCCCGCGCTCGGCCATCCCGGGCAGCACCGCGTGGGTGAGCCGCAGGACGTGATCGAGGTTGATGCCGCCGACCTCCGCCCAGAACTCGGGCTCGGTCTCGGCGAACGGGCGCGGCGGGCGCAGGAAGTGGCCGGCGTTGTTCACCAGAACATCCGGGGCGAACTCGACGATCCGCGCGGGCACCGTCGCGTCGAGGACGTCGTACCCGAGAACCTCGATCGCTCCCCCGGCGGCCGGGTCGAACTCGAGCGTCCGCGCCGCGTCGGCGTCGATGTCGGCGACGAGCACCTCGGCTCCGTGCGCTGCGAAGGATCGGGCGATCGCGGCGCCGATCCCGTGCGCTCCACCGGTGACGATCGCCTTCTTGCCCGCGAGCAGCGGCCCGGGACTGAACGCCGGCCGATCCGACGGCGTGACTTCTGACGACACGATTCCTCCTCGATTGACGAACGGGCGGCTGGCCCGATGTCACACGCGTCCAGCAGGACTGGACGCGTGTGACATTCGGCCATGATCGATCGGCCTCGGTGGAGTGCACACAACATTTCCCGGTTATCGAGAAACGGCACGCGTGGGGGTTCTCACGACGGGCCCCACAGCGGGCTGTCGTAGCCTCGAATCGAAGAATCACCACACGGAATCGGAGAAACCCCACATGCTGAACAAGACCGCCACCTCCGCCCTCGCCGCAGCCGGACTCGTCGGCGGCTACACCGTCGCGCGGCAGACCGGAAACCGTCAGCTCGGCGGCGCGGTCCTCGCAGCGGTCGGCGGCGTCTGCACCTACAACTGGGCCAAGAGCTCGGGTCCGGGCCGGGCCGCAGCTCTGCTCGGCACCTACGTCGGCGCGTTCGGTGGCTCGCACCCGCTCGCCAAGAAGATCGGCGCGTGGCCGTCCGTCGGCGTGGTCGCGGCCGGCACCGCGATCGCGTCGCAGGTCGTCTCCAAGGGCTGAGCGTGATCCGGCTCGCCGAACCCGCCGACCTGGCGTATCTCCCGGCGATCGACGTCGCGGCGGGCGCGGTGTTTCGCGACGTGGGCATGGAGGCCGTCGCGGACGACGAACCGCCTCCGCTCGCGCTGTTCGAGAAGCATCTCGCCCAGGGGCACGTATGGGTCTGGGGGAAGCGCAAGCAGCCACCGGCCGCCTTCTGCCTCGTCGAGGTGGTCGACGGCACCGCCCATATCGGACAGATCTCGGTGCATCCCGACCATGCTCGGCGCGGGATCGGAGCGGCCCTGATCGATCACCTCGACGAGTGGGCACGCGATCGCGGCCTCCCTGAGATCACGCTCACGACGTTCCGTGACGTGCCGTGGAACGCGCCGTACTACGCGCGCCTCGGGTTCACGGCGGTTGCCGACGCCGATCTCGGTCCCGGTCTGGCCGCCATCCGCGCGGCCGAGGCCGAACGGGGCCTCGACCGCTGGCCGCGGGTCGTGATGACCCGCCACGTGCCGATCGACGCGCCCGCTCGGACGGACATCGAGGGAGACTAGGCCGTCCAGCGCCCGGTCGCGGTGAACTCGGCGAGCACCGCGGCCGGGCCGGCCAGGTCGATGCCCTCCGACCCGACCCAGTCGTCGTCGAAATAGGTCCCGGCGTATCGCTCACCGCCATCGCACAGCAGCGTCACCACGCTGCCACTGCGCCCCTGCGCGAGCATCTCGGCGACGAGCCCGAACGCGCCCCACAGATTTGTCCCGGTCGAGCCGCCCACCTTGCGTCCCAGCACGTCGCTCGCGTGCCGCATCGCGGCAATGGACCCGGCGTCGGGCACCTTCACCATCCGGTCGATCACCTGACCGATGAACGACGGTTCGACGCGCGGACGGCCGATCCCCTCGATCCGCGAGCCGCGCTCGAACGTCGGCGCGGTGGCACAGTCCCCGCTGCGCCAGGCGTCGAAGAACACCGAGTTCTCCGGGTCCACCACGCACAGCCCGGTGTCGAACTTGCGATACCTCAGGAACCGCCCGATCGTCGCCCCGGTGCCTCCGGTGCCCGCACCGACCACGATCCACTCCGGAATCGGATGGTCCTCCTGCTGGAGTTGGGTGAAGATGCTCTCGGCGATGTTGTTGTTCCCGCGCCAGTCGGTCGCACGTTCCGCGTGAGTGAACTGGTCCATGTAGTGGCCACCGGTCTCGGCGGCCAGGCGCTGGGATTCCGCGTAGATGCGGGAGGGATCGCCGACGAAGTGGCAGCGCCCGCCCTGCGCCTCGATGAGGGCGATCTTGGCGGGGCTGGTGCTCGCGGGCATGACGGCGACGAAATCGAGTCCGAGCAGCTTCGCGAAGTACGCCTCGCTGACTGCCGTCGAGCCCGACGACGCCTCGATGACCGTCGTGTTCTCACCGACCCACCCGTTGCAGATCGAGTACAGGAACAGCGACCGCGCCAGCCGGTGCTTGAGGCTGCCGGTGATGTGGGTGGACTCGTCCTTGAGGTACAGCTGGACGTTCCACTCCGGCGGAAGCGGATAGCGCAGCAGATGGGTGTCGGCGCTGCGCTGCGCGTCGGCCTCGATCAGCCGGACGGCATTGTCGACCCAGGCCCGCGAGCCTCGCCGGTCCAGGACCGCCGTCACCGGTGCGGGCCTTCACCCCGCAGCTTCGCGTGCAGATCGGCCTTGTCGGCCCGACGCTGCGCGTCCACCGACGCGATGTCGAGGTTCACCCGCTTGCGGAGCTTCGCGAACAGGACCAGCGACAACGGCAGCGCGATGAGGACCGCGAAGAGTGCAGCCACGATGAGCGGCACGTCGACGCCGAAGGCCCTGCCACCGAACAGGATCAGGACCGCGAGCACGACGACGAGGCCGAGTCGTGCCACCGAGTAGAGGACGACGTCTCGGACCAGCGTCCCGGTCGTCACGCTGCCGGCGGCCGGCGTGCCGTCGGCTCGGGCCTGATCAGGACGGTTCTGCGCTGCTTCACTCACACGACCAGGGTACCGATCGCCCACCGGCGCCCTGCGGGAACTCCGGCCGACTGCGGTCTCCGTCACCGGTCTCAGAAGACCAGGGGCGCCACGCCCGGTCCCTGGTTGTTGAGGGTGGAGTCCCACTCCCAGACGCCGAACGCCACCATCAGACTGCCCCGGTTCCCCGTCACCACGGCGTTGCCGATGGTCGCGCCCTGCTGAAAGGCCCAGTAGACGCTGTCGATGATGTTCGTCCCGAGAAGCGGACCGCGGTTCTCGGCGACCATGCACATCCCCCTCCCGTCTTCACCGGTCTCGCAGATGCGGGGCCTCGGGCGCCTTCCGGATGTCCGGTCGGCCGTCTTCGCGTCGAGGCAGACACGGGCCACCATAGGGGCCGTCGGTGCTGTTCGTACCCGATTGCCGATTCCGGAGACACGGTTGATACCTATCGGCCCGAGTAGTCCGATTTGTCTATTACCTCCGCTTTACCAACTTTAGATCGTTCGAGTACCTGGGGGGTTGAGTGCCACTATGTCGAAGCCGGTCGACAAACGAACCGGTCCCGAATCTCTCCCCGGCCGACCGTCCTGGTGGGCCCCGAACCTTGGAGGATCGATGAGCGCACCCACCTACAACGGCGCCAAGGAAGCCCTGCTGACCCCGGGCCAGGTCGCCGCACTGTTCCATGTCGACCCCAAGACCGTCACCCGTTGGGCGCACGCAGGCCGGCTCGGATCGCTGCGTACCCCCGGAGGCCACCGGAGGTTCCGGGAGGCCGAGGTGATGGCACTCCTCTCGTCCCTCACCACCGAGGCGCATCACAGCTAGCTCCGGGGGTCCGGAACTTCGGACTCCAGGTGGATGCCGGGAACGCCCGGGCGCGGCTACCCTCGTAACCAGGAGGTGCACCGTGATCTACCTACTGGCGCTCATCGGCCTGGTGACGCTTGCGGTCCTGTTCTGGAAGGCGTTCGGGCCCACTCCCACCACCGCGGCACGCGGAGGCGGTAGGGGCGGCGGGGCTGTCGGCCCCGACGACGACCCCGAGTTCCTGTGGCGTGTGGATCGCGAGAATCACCGTCGGCACTCGGATCGTCCCGGTAGCGATTCGCCTACCGACCCGGACGCCTGACCACGCGCGAACGCAACACACAAAAGGAATCGGCCGCTGTCTTCACAGCGGCCGATTCCTTTTGTGCGTGGGAACGGAGTTTCGCGTTACGCGAGCGCGATCAGGTGAGACCCGCGTAGGAGTGCAGACCCGAGACCACCATGTTGATGATGAACAGGTTGAACAGCATCGCCACGAAGCCCGCCACGTTGATCCAGGCCGCCTTGGTGTCGCGCCAGCCCGACGTGGCACGGGCGTGCAGGTACGCGGCGTAGATGACCCAGGCGATGAAGGAGACGGTCTCCTTGGGGTCCCAGCCCCAGAAACGTCCCCAGGCCGCCTCGGCCCAGATCGCGCCGAGGATGATGCCGGCACCGAACAGCGGGAACGCGACGATCGTCGACTTGTAGGCGAGCCGGTCGAGGGTCTCGGCGTTCGGCAGTCGCTGCGCCACCTTGCCGAACGGCCCGTCGCCCTCCTCGCCCGCCGGGAACTTCATGCGGAACAGGAACAGGATGCTCGCGACGCCGGAGACCAGGAAGATACCGCTGCTCACGCTGATGATCGTGACGTGGATCGGCAGCCAGAACGAACGCAGCGCCGGAACCACGGGTGCCGCGTCGGCGTAGAGAACGGTTGCCGCGAGGAACATCAGGATGAGGACCGGCACCAGCATGAAGACCCAGAGGTCGGCCGTCTTGCGCAGGGCCACGAGGCCGGCGACGATCGCCGCCGCACACGCCATCGTCACGAACTCGTACATGTTGCCGAGCGGGAATCGTTCGGTCGCGAATCCGCGCAGCACGATCGATGCGATGTGCAGCACCGCGCCGACGACCAACAGGGCGTAGCCCATGCCGCCGAGCTTCTCGGACCACGTCTTGTCGGGCTTCTCGACCACCCGGCCGGGCACGAGCTCCGCGGTGTCGACGGGACCGCCGGAGGCGCCCGCCGCGACGAGTTCACGGTCCTGGACCGCGCGGGCACGCATCGAGGCGTACCGGGCGATGAGCAGCACCGTCGCGAGCGCGTAGATCGCGAAGGCCGACTCGAACGACCAGTCGCTGTAGCGAGCGAGTGTCTCGTTGATCGTCATATTCATCTCCTGCGCGTCGCGCGCTCGTCGTCCAGCAGTCGGGTGCACAGCCGATCGAACTCGTCGCCCCAGCCGGCCTGATCGGTCCTGGCGAGGCCACCGAGCTCTACTACGGTACGTCGTTCACCCTCGGCCAATGTAGCCGACACGGTGTCGGCATCCTTGCCGGGGCCGTTGGCGGGGTAGATCCGCACCCACACACGACGCCTCTTGATGACCAGCGAGACCAGCAGCCCCGCCATCATCACGATCGACGACACCAGCACCCACTTCTGTGCCGGGTCGTGCGAGACCTGCAGATTCACGAAGTCCACGGCGCCGTCGAACCGCACCTGGGTGCCGTCGGCGAGGGTCTTCGACTCGCCCGGGAACAGGTTCACGCGCTCCTGCTTGACGAGCCGGCCCTGGTTGATCAGCTCCTTGTTCAGCGAGAACAGGCTCTGCGGGTTGCCCGTGTCGAGACCGGTGTCGCCCTTGTAGATGTCGATCGCGACGGCCGGGTCGTTCATCGCCGGGTAGCCCGACGACAGCAGATTCCCGTGGAACACCGCGGTCGGCGCGAACAGCCCCTCGATCGCGATCTGGTTCTTGCGGCGCTCTTCCTCGTCGCCGTACATGCCACCGGGTGGGTCGAATCGCATCGCGCCGCTCGACAGGAACGTCGTGGCGTCGTCCGGCCGCCACTGCAGCGTCTCGGTGCGGATCTCCCCGTTCGGGAAGGTCACCGTGAACGTCGGCGCGTAGCCGTGGCCCTGCAGGTAGACGCGGTCACCGGCGACGCGGAGCGGGTGGTTGACCTTGAGCTGCGCGTCCCGCCACGTGTTCGATTCCAGGTCGTCGCCCGACTGGTACGAGATGTTCGAGGTGAACATCTCGGCCTGTCCGTTGTCGAGGTAGTCGGCGGTGAAGTCCTTGACCCGCACACACAGCGGGGTCATGCCGGTGCCGTCGCGCTCGTTGCCCGCCCGGAAGGAGTCGAACACCGCGGGCGACGTCGTGCAGAGTCCGGCGCCGTTGTTGGCGATCACGATGACGTTGCCCTCGTAGCTGTTGAGCTTGCCGACGGCCAGCGCGACGAGCAGCGCCACGAGCGACAGGTGGAAGACCAGGTTGCCGGCCTCACGCAGGAAGCCCTTCTCCGCGGAGAGGGTGATCTCCTCGGGGTGCTTGGCGCGGGCGCCCCCGACGCGCTTGACCACCCGCCAGCCGCGCAGCTGCTTGCGTACCTGCTCGGCGACCGCTTCCGGAGTCTCGTCGACCGTCTCGCTGCGGTGGTGCGGCAGCCGGCCGAGGTTGCGCGGCACCGCCACGGGCTGCGCGCGCAGCGCCTTGGCGTACTCGATGCACCGCGGCAGGATGCAGCCGACCAGCGAGATGAACAGCAGCACGTAGATCGCGGTGAACCAGTAGCTGCCGAACACGTCGAACAGCTCGAGCTTGTCCATGATCGGACCGAGCGTGGGCCGGGCCGCGATGTAGTCGTTGACCTTGCCCTCGTTGAGGCTGCGCTGCGGCAGCAAGGCGCCCGGGATGGCCGCCAGCGCCAGCAGGAACAGCAGCACCAGCGCGGTCCGCATCGACGTCAGGCCGCGCCACGTGTTGCGGACGAGAGCGACGGCTCGGCCGCCGGGCGACTGCCGCGGCGGGCGAGGCGGATTCTTCGGGGCGTCGGCGGGCGTTCCGCCGTCGCTCACTGTGTCTCGAACCGTCATATCGGCAGGGTCACCTCCGAGATAAATGCGTCACGGACCCAGCCGACGAACTGGTCCCACGCGCCGGTGACCAGCGCGATGCCGACAGCCACCAACATGATTCCGCCGATGACCTGAATGGTCCGGGTGTTGCGGCGCAGCCAGCCGACGCCGCGCAGCGCGCGTGCCGAACCGAGCGCGACGATCACGAACGGCAGCCCCAGGCCGAGGCAGTACGCGACGATCAGCGCGACGCCCCGGGCCGCGGTCGCGCCCTCGGTACCGGACGCGACCGAGATGACGCCGGCGAGCGTCGGGCCCAGGCACGGCGTCCAGCCGAGCGCGAACACCCCGCCGAGCAGCGGGGCACCCGCCAGGCTCGAGATGCGACGAGGCTCCATCCGCGTGTCCCGCTGCAGGGCGGGGACGAGGCCGATGAACACCAGGCCCATCACGATGGTCACGACACCGCCGACCCGCTGCAGCACGTCGCGGTTGAGGGCGAGCGCCTCGATCGCGCCGAACACCGACACCGTGGCCAGTACGAACACGACCGTGAAGCCCGCGACGAACAGGCCCGCGGCGCCCGCAACCCGCAGTCGGCCGTCCCGCAGAGTCTTCGTGCGGGTGGCGGCTTCCGACGCCGACACCGCGGGAGCATCGGCTCCGACGACACCGGCCAGGTACGACAGGTAACCGGGTACGAGCGGCACGACGCACGGCGACGCGAACGACACGAGACCTGCGAGCACGCACGCGCCGAGCGCGAGCAGGAGCGGTCCGCTCGCGGCGGCCGACTGGAAACTCTCGCCCACACCCGCGAGGAGGACGGTATCGGCCGTCATCCCTGGTCCTGCGGTTCCTGCGCAACCCGTTCGACCACCGGCTGGAGGTCCTCGACCAGCAGTTCCTTGAGGAACACCGCGGCCACCCGGTGCTGACGATCGAGCACGATCGTCGTCGGGATGACGCTGGTCGGGTAGTTCTTGCCGAGGGTGAGCAGCGTCCTCATCTCGGGGTCGTAGATGGACGGGTAGCCCACCTTGTTGTTGACGACGAAGTCCTGCGCCTTGTCCTTGGTGTGGTCGCGGACGTTGATCCCGAGGAACTGGACACCCATGTCCTTGGTGTTCTCGTAGACCTTCTCGAGATCGTCGGCCTCACCGCGGCACGGTCCGCACCACTGGCCCCACACGTTGAGCACGACGACCTGGCCCTCGTAGTCGGTGAGCGACGTCGTCTTGCCGTCGGTCATCAGGTCCTCGCCGGACACCTTGCCGACGGCCCCGCGATCGGACGGCGGATCGTAGAACAGTTCGGTCTTGCCGCCGGGCGAGACGAAGACGAACGTGCCGCCCTGCGCGACGGCGTCGTCACCGGTCGCGCAGCCCGCAACGGTGGCCGCGACAACCAGCGAGCACGCCGCGGCCGCCAAGCGGAGGGACGGGAACTTCATGCGCCGGTCACCCTCGGATCCGACGATCCGGCCGGCTCGGAGTAGACGATGTCGACGAGGGTGTCGCCCTCGTAGACCAGGGACGTCAGCGACGCGAGGCCGCACTGGCGATGGCGGGGGTCGTGCCACAGCCGCTCGCCCTGCAGGAAGCGGCGCAGCGTCCACACCGGGAGCTGGTGGCTGACGCACACGGCCTCGTGGCCGACGGCGGCGACGCGCGCGGCGTTCACCGCGGCGAGCATCCGGTGCGCGATCTGCAGGTACGGCTCGCCCCACGACGGAGTGAACGGGTCGCGCAGCTTCCACCAGTGCCGCGGGCGGCGCAGCGCACCGTCCCCGACAGCCACCTTGAGGCCCTCGAAGTCGTTGGCCGCCTCGATGAGGTTGGCGTCGGTGGCGATCTGCAGACCGTGCTTCTCCGCGATCGGTGCGGCGGTCTCCTGCGCCCGCTGCAGCGGCGACGCGACGACGTGCGTGATGTCGTGGTCCGCGAGCGCCGACGCGACGGACCGGGCCTGCGCTTCTCCGTTCACCGACAGCCGGAAGTTCGGCAGGCGCCCGTAGAGGATGCCGCTCGGGTTGTGCACCTCGCCGTGCCGGAGCACGTGAACGATGGTCCGGGTGTCGGAGTTGTCGGAGGTGTCGGCAGCGATCGCGTTGTCGGCGTCGGTCACGGTTGTGGTCCCTGCGTTTCGGTCGGTCGGCCGGTGTTCCGGTCGATCCGGTCTGGTCAGTTCTGGGCTGCTGCGGCGGCCTTCGCCGCGTGCGGTGCGGCGTCGGCGATCTTCGAGAAGGCGTCGTCGTCGAGGGCCGACGAGACGAACCATGCCTCGAACGCACTCGGCGGCGCGTAGATCCCGCGCGCGAGCAGGGCATGGAAGAAGTCCGGGAAACGCCACGTGTCGGCGGCCTTCGCCTCGGCGTAGTTGGTGACGGGCTTCTCGGTGAAGAAGACGCTGACCAGGGTGCCGGCGTACTGGACGCGGTGCGGGACGCCCTCGGCGGTGAGCGCGTCGCCCAGCAGGGTCCCCAGGGTCTGTGCATTCCGCTCGAGCGCCGCGTACACGGCGTCGTCGGCGGCGCGCAGGTTCGCCAGACCGGCGGCGACCGCGACGGGATTACCCGACAGCGTGCCCGCCTGGTAGACGGGGCCCGCCGGGGCCAGCTTGGCCATGACGTCGGCGCGGCCGCCGAACGCGGCGGCGGGCAGGCCACCGCTCATGACCTTGCCGAACGTGTAGAGGTCGCCGGCGACGCCGTCGCGGCCGAACCAACCGGAGCGGCTGACGCGGAAACCGGTCATGACCTCGTCCATGATCAGCAGCGCACCGTGCTCGGTGGTGAGCGCGCGCAGGCCCTCGTTGAAACCGGGCAGCGGCGCGACCGCGCCCATGTTGCCGGCGGCGGCCTCGGTGATGACGCACGCGATCTCGCCGGGGTTCGCGGCGAAGGCAGCGCGCACGGCCTCGAGGTCGTTGTAGGGCACGACGATGGTGTCCTCGGCCTGCGCGCCGGTCACGCCGGGCGACGTCGGGAGGCCGAAGGTGGCCAGACCCGAGCCGGCGTCGGCGAGCAGGGCGTCGACGTGACCGTGGTAGCAGCCGGAGAACTTGACGATCTTGGAGCGGCCGGTGAAGCCGCGGGCCAGGCGCACCGCGCTCATGGTGGCCTCGGTGCCGGAGTTGACCAGACGGACCTGCTCGACGGGCGCGACGCGCGAGACGATCTCCTCCGCGAGCGCGATCTCACCCTCGGTGGGGGCACCGAACGACAGGCCGGTGGTCGCGGCCTTCTGCACGGCCTCGACGACGGCCGGGTGCGCGTGCCCGAGGATCATCGGACCCCACGAGCACACGAGGTCGACATAGTCGTTGCCGTCGACGTCGGTGAGGGTGTAACCGGACGCCTTCTCGATGAACCGGGGGGCGCCGCCGACCGAACCGAACGCCCGGACCGGGGAGTTGACGCCGCCGGGGATCACCTTGGACGCCCGATCGAAGAGTTGGGTGGAACGGGCGTCACGAAGATCGGGTCCCAGGCCGGACCCGCTGGAGGCAGCAGTCACGGTTTCCAGTGTCCCAGTTCTGTCGAATTTGCCAACGACAGGGTGTAGGAGGTGGCCGGAATCACATCGGGTCGGTGTGTCCGTTCGCGCAGGTCGAGTGCCGGAGCGTTCCCCAGCAGGACCCGCCCGACCGCATTACCGTCGGGTCATGGCGACCACGGCGGACCATCTGCGGACGACTCTCGACGGACGATGGGCGGAGGTGCGCGAGAAGGCCCGGATCGATCTGTCGACGGACGAGTTCCGGCCCCACTACACGCCCGACACCGCGCAGGCTCGGGCGAAGACGCTCGAGCAGATGCGGGTTCTCGCGTCCGGCGGCTTCGTCGATCGCGGCTTCGGGGTCGAGATCGGCAGCGGGTCCGATCCCGGCGCGGCGGTGACCGCGATCGAGATGCTGGCGATGTCGGACCTGTCGCTCATGGTCAAGGCGGGCGTGCAGTGGGGGCTGTTCGGCGGTGCGATCGAGAACCTCGGCACCGCCGACCATCACGCCGAGTTCCTGCGGCCGATGATCGACCTGGATCTGCTGGGCTGTTTCGCGATGACCGAGACCGGGCACGGCAGCGACGTGCAGAGCCTCGAGACCACCGCCACGTACGACCCGGCCACCGACGAGTTCGTCGTGCACTCCCCCACCGCGTCGTCGCGCAAGGACTACATCGGCGGCGCCGCCGAGCACGCCCGGGTGGCAGCGGTGTTCGCGCAGTTGATCGTCGGTGACGAATCGCACGGCGTGCACTGCCTGGTGGTGCCGATCCGCAACGCCGACGGCACCGACCTGCCGGGCGTCACGACGTCGGACTGCGGCCTCAAGGGCGGTCTGCCCGGCGTCGACAACGGCCGCATCCTCTTCGACCAGGTCCGGGTGCCGCGCACGAATCTACTGAACCGGTACGGGTCGGTGGACGCCGACGGCGTGTACTCGTCACCGATCGAGAACAAGAACCGCCGCTTCTTCACGATGCTCGGCACACTGGTGCGCGGCCGGGTGACGGTGGGCGGGTCCGCGGCCGCGGCGGCCCGAGTGGCGCTCACGATCGCGACGCGGTACGCGTTGCAGCGCAAGCAGTTCAGCGCACCCAGCGGGAACGAGGCCACGCCGGATCCCGAGGTGCCGATCATGGACTACCTGGTGCACCAGCAGCGTCTGCTGCCGCACATCGCTCGCGCCTACGCGCTGGGCTTCGCGCAGAACGAACTGGTCGCGAAAATGCACGACGTCCAGACCGCCGACGAGGTCGATCCGACGGAGCAGCGCGAACTCGAATCGCGCGCCGCCGGACTCAAGGCCGCGAACACCTGGCACGCGACGCGCGCGATCCAGGAGTGCCGGGAGGCGTGCGGCGGCGCCGGCTACCTCGCCGAGAACCGTCTGACGGCGCTGAAAGCCGACACCGACGTCTTCACCACGTTCGAGGGTGACAACACGGTCCTCACCCAGCTGGTGGCGAAGGAACTGCTCACCAAGTACGCCGACGAGGTGCGCGGAATGAGCCCGGTCGAGTGGATGGGGTTCGCCGCCAACGCGTTCGGTGATGCGGTCCGGTCTCGCACAGCAGCACAGCAGATCATCCAGACGATTCTCGACACCCGCCAGGACAACGAGGAGGACGGCAGCCTCTTCAACCGCGGCACCCAGATGACGATGTTCGAGGACCGCGAGGAGTACCTGCTCGCGACGGCGGCCCGGCGCCTGCAGGCCGCGCGCAAGCGCGAGGACGATCCGTTCGACGCCTTCAACTTCGTGCAGGACCACGTGCTGCACGCGGCCCGCGCCCACATCGACCGCGTGGTACTGGAGGCGTTCATCGCCGGCATCGACGAGTGCGCCGACGAGGCCGCCCGGGATCTGCTGAGCGATCTGTGCGACCTGTTCGCGCTCACGGTCATCGACGAAGACAAGGCGTGGTTCATGGAGCACCGCATGCTGTCGGTCGAACGCGCGAAGGCGGTGCGCCGCGGCATCAACGAACGCTGCCGAACGCTGCGCCCGCACGCGGCGACGCTCGTCGACGGCCTGGGTGTGCCGGACGCCCTCGCGGGTGCGGCGATGCTCGACGGCCGGTAGACGGTCAGTAGTCGACCGGTCGGGTGCCCACGATCGCGGTCGCGTCGAGTTCGTCGGAGTGGACGATCCGCGCGAGCAGTCCTGCGGTCGTGAAGATTTCGATGGACGCGGGCGCTTGGTGAAAGCTGGTCTCGACCAGCAGGTGCCCGCCCGGCCGGAGCCAGCGCGGGGCCGCGTCGGCCACGGCCCGTTGGAAGTCCAGTCCGTCGGGCCCGCCGTCGAGAGCCGTGCGCGGTTCGTGGTCGCGGGCCTCGGGCGGCATCAGCGCGATCGCGTCGCTGGGCACGTACGGGACGTTGGCGACCACGACGTCGACCTGCCCTCGCAGGGTCTCGGGCAGTGCGTCGAACAGGTCGCCCTCGTGGACGCGTCCACCGACCGGTTCGACGTTGCGGCGGGCGCAGCGGACGGCGGCGGGATCGAGGTCGGCGGCATGGAGTTCGACACCGTCGATCGCCCCTGCGATCACGGCACCGATAGCGCCGGATCCGCAGCACAGGTCCACGGCGACGTCGCCCGGACACAGGAGCGCCACCGCCTCTCGTACGAGCAGTTCGGTCCGGCGTCGCGGGACGAAGACACCGGGCGCGGCATCGATTCGCCTGCCGCAGAACTCGACCCAGCCGAGCACGTGCTCGAGCGGAATCCCGGCGACTCGGCGGTCGATCATGCCGGACAGCTCGTCGGGGGTGGATGCCGCGGACATCAGCAGGTGCGCCTCGTCCTCGGCGAAGACGCAACCGGCGGTGCGCAGCGTGGCGACGACCACCGGGAGTGCGAAGTGCGAACGGTTGCTTTCGGGAGCGTGCACGTGAGGCCTTTCGACATACCGAAGAGGCTCCCGCGGCGGGACTACGCGGACGAGACCGCGCGACACGGAGACGAGAGCACCCTGCCTGGCTGAGCGTTGATGGATCTCACCTCCTCGGTCTGCACTCCCGATCGGTCACGAACACCGCGAGACTACCGCGGATCGACGCACCTGACGCCTACGATTGTTCGATGCCGAAGTGGTTCGAGCTGTCCGCCGGCGACGAGTCTCTGCTGGAGACGGCATCCTTCGTCCGTCGCTTCTCCGTCGACCTGTCGGTCTCCGCCGAGGCCGCGTGGGCAGAACTGACCCGCGACGACGCACTCGCATGGTGCGGGTCCGTCAGCGGTACCCGATACCTCACACCACGCCCCTTCGGCGCGGGCACACGACGTGAACTGTCGATGCGGCCGACCGCACTGAAGGCCACCGAGGAGTACTTCCGCTGGGAGGAAACCGCTGGAGTGCGGTATCGGAACACCTTTTACGTCAGCCGGTTCACCGCTCCCGGTCTGCGGCAGTTCGTCGAGGACACCCACGTCGAACAGCTCACTTCGGGCTCGCGACTCACGTGGACGTTCGCGATCGAACCGGGGCCGGTGCTCCGTGGTCCGCTGCGCCTCGGCGCGCCGGCGGTCACCGCCGGACTGCATCGTGTCGTGACGGATACCGCGGAGTATCTCGGACGCTCGCGGTAAACATGGCGGACGCCCGTCCTGAGTCCCGAGCCCCGAGCCCCGAGCCCTGAGCCCTGAGCCCTGCGGCTAGCCGGTCGTGAGCGCGAAGACCGGATGGTCGACGGGCTCCGGCAGCTTCTCCCAGTACCCCTGCACCGTTCTGCCCGCCTTGGCCCGATACGCCGCAATGATGGGATCCCGATCCGCGATGGGGACCTCTGCGGCGTTGTAGTGCACGGTGTGGCCGCGGCGGCTCACGTCCACCTCGGGGCTGGCGCGCAGGTTGCGGACCCACTCCGACTCCCCGCGCGTGGAGACCAGGTAGCGCACCCCGTCGACGTCCACGGGGACAACGGGAACCGATCGCGGTTCGTGACTGCGCCGGCCAGTGACGGTGATCTTCTCGGTGCCGCTGATGCCGGTCGCGAGGGCGATACGGTTGAACACCTCGCGGACCAGCAGCGGCGGTTTCAGGTATGCCATAACCGCAGTATGAGCGCGTTCACCGGACATGTCACCGACAAGCTGTCACCGATCGACTGCGGTCCGAACCGCGCCTGCCCGAGTAGCTTGGGACGAACCGGACGATTCGAGGGGGAACAATGACGGCCTGGGTCGAGGTCCTGGTGACCATGGCGGACGGTCCGAGCCTGCCGGTCCGGGGCGTGATCCGAAAGACGCCGGACACCCCTGAGCGCATCAACTTCGCGTTTGCTGCAGACCGTGAACCGGTCGTAGTCGGGATCGGCGGCGGCGATGTCCGCGTGTGGCGCGACCGCTCCCGGATGCGGATCGAAACCCCCGACGGGCGACCGGTGTTCATCACCGACGGCGACAGCGCGTGGCAGTTCGGACCCACCGACGAGCCACCGATCCGCAGCGACGCCCGGCGCGTCCGCTACCTCGGCACCGGGAATGAACTGCTGTCCAACCGGCCCGCCCACGACTGGCTCGGCGACGACTACACCCGACCGGTCGGGCCGATCGAGAACGTCACATTCCTCGAAAGAGACTGCTGGGCAGTGGACCTGGCGCCCGGACCTCACCAGACAGGTCTCCTGCGGATCGTTGTCGACCGCGAGAGCGGCGCGGTGCTCGAGCAGCGAAACGACACCGCCGAGGTGGACGTCGCCTACACCGAGATCTCGGTCGGGGAACCCGTCGGCCATGAACTGTTCACCTGGACCGGGCCGTCTCGCGACTTCGACGAGGAACGTCGAGCACGCGCAGAACTGGCCCGAGCCGACGACGCGAACAGGCTCGCGTGGTTCCACACCAACGTCGCCGACAGTCTGCCGGTCGTCCGGATACCGCTCCCGCTGCGGGTCGAGAGCATTCACACTCTCGACGAGGGAACCGGTGCATTCCAGGCGTCCATCGCGGCCGGGTTCGTCAACGGCATGCTGGCACGCCGTCCCCGATCCGATCAGCCGTGGAATCTCCGCTGGCACGGAGACGTTCAGCGCTGGTCGACCGACGAGTTCGACTGGGCCACAGTTCTGTACCAGGGCGCATTCGACGTCGACACCCTCACGGCACTGCAGGCCGCGCTGCATCCCGGCGAAACCGCGATCACCGACTGACCGGCCCGCCACTGCGGCGATCCGGTCAGTCCACGGATCCGCTCAGTCCACGAACGCCAGCACCCGGCACGGTCCGCCGGACCCGCCGCGATGCTTGGGCGCCCCGACCACGACGGTCGCCCCCACCGGCGGCAGGGCCGACAGGTTCGCCAGCGATTCGATGCCGTACTTGCCGGCGCCGAGGGCCGCGACGTGAGCGCCGTACGTGCGGCTGCGCGCGGCGTCCAGGCTCAGCGTGTCGACCCCGATCGCCACGATGTCGCGTTCCTCGACGAGGAAGGTGACTGCGTCGGGGTCGAATCCTGGGGAATGCGGTGTGCCGGACGGGTCCAATCCGACGTATTTCCGGGGGTTCGCGACATGCGCATCCCAGCCCGAGTTCATCGCGACCACCGAGCGCGCCGGGAGTCGACCGTGCACGCGCTCCCAGGCCTCGAGGTCGGCAACCGTCAGCACGGCGTCCGCGTCGGACCTGGCCCTGTCCGAGATGTCCACGACGGCGATGGGCGCGACGAAGTCCTCGATCGGCAGTTCCTCGACGGTGCAACCGTCGACAATCTTGTGGGCGGGCGCGTCGATGTGCGTCCCGACGTGCTCACAGTACGAGACCCGGTTGACGAGGAACTCGCCGCGCGCGGGTCCGAACGATCCACCCAGCGATCCCGTGAGCGACCCGAGCGGACTCGAATCGATCACGACGACGGGCTCCATCGCGAACGCTTCGCTGCCCGGCCACACCGGGAAATCGGCGGTGAGCGTATGCGTGAGATCGACGACCGAGCGCGCCCGGATCGAGATCGCCGGGGCTGCGGGCGTGGCAACTGCTGCGCGGGGAGCGAGCACCCCGCCGAGAGCCGCCAGACTGGCGACGCCGAACAGACCCCGCCGACTCATCCTCGGCCCGGTCGCACTCGGCCCGGTCTCACCGATCGTCCGGTGCACATGCGTCATCACCTCGGGAGCACACACGAGTTGCTCCTAGGAAGAGGCGGGGGCGACGCGCAGCACCTTGTCGCCCGACCCGTTGTCGGTGGTCACGAGCAGACTGCCGTCGGGCATCCGGGTGGCCGAACGCAGCCGCCCCTGGTCGGTGAGTACCGAATCCGTTGCGGTCACCGCGGTGCCGTCGGCGGACAGCTTCAGGAGCAGCATCTTCCGCCCCTGCTGGGTGGTGACCGCGAGGGCCCCGTCCCACTCACCCCACGCGGGACCGGAGACGAAGGTGCCGCCCGGGGTCGCGAGGGTCGGTGCCCCCGAACTCCACACCGCCGCAACCGCTCCGGGAACGCGGTCCGGATCGGTCATCGGCACGCTCTCGTCGTAGACGAACGGGGCACGGTCGGGGCGGTACCCGTAGTTGTTGCCGGCGGCGAGCAGGTTCACCTCGTCGTCGCGACTGGTGCCCTGCTCGATTCCGTAGATCCGGCCGCTACCCGGCTGCAGCGCCAGGCCCTGCACGTTGCGATGCCCGAGCGTGAAGACCGGGCTGTTCGGGAACGGGTTGCCCGCGGCAGGCGAGCCGTCCGTGTCGACGTGCAACACCTTGCCGCCGAGCGAGTTCGGATCCTGCGGCACCGTCGGGCTCGCAGTGTCACCCGTCCCGACGTACAGGGTGCCGTCCGGGTGCGCCAGGATCCGGCACCCACCGTGGCGCCCGTTGGGACCGGTCGGGATCCCGGTGAGGACGTCACCCGTGCGGGTCAGGGTGGTCCAACCGGGATCCACCGTCCACGAGACGACGCGGATGTCGGCGCCGGCGGCGGCACTGCCGAGTGACCCGGTATCGACCGAGCCGGTACCGAGCGAACCGTTGTCCGATCCGCGGTGTCCCTGGCACGTGAAGACGGTGCGACTCGTCGCGAAATCCGTGGCCAGCGCGATGCCCATCAGCCCGGTCTCGCCCTGCGCATACAGATCCGACAGGTCCGCACTCAGCTCGCCGACACTGTCGTCGGGGCGCTTGACGACGAAGCGGCCGGCCCGTTCACCCGTGAGGACCGCACCGTCGGGCGCGACCACGACGTCCCACGGCTTCTCGAGACCGTCGATCACCGTGGTGACCTCCAGTGGCGGCGACGACTCGACGGGCTCGGCGCATGCCGTCGGCGCCGTCCCGATACCGATGATCGCTGCCGCGACTGCGGCCCCTGCTCCGAGCGTCGACCTGCGCACGAACGACCCCTCCCCTGTCGGCTTGTGATGTGCCGCTCACCCTACGCGGACTCACCGACGTATGGTTCCGGAGTCGACGGACGGGCGACCGGTCAGGCGCAGGCAGCCACGGCCATGTCCAGGATTCGCGAGGCCTGCTCGTCGGACGGAACCGTCGTGCCGTTGGCGGCGAGCCCCTTGACCGCTTGCTTCAATTCGTCGTCGCTCGCGCCCTTTTCACGCAGCGCGCACGTGTCGTCGACGATCGCCTCGATCGAGTCGTCGTCTCGGTCGGTGGCCAGATCCGAGTACGAGGCACGGAAGGTGGCGACGAACGCCGCCTGCTTGGCGCTGTCGACGGCGTCACCCGCTCCGGCGGCAACGCTGGACGCGGCGCTCGAGGCCGAGGACGCCATCTCGGAAGCCTTGTCCCCGAGATCGTTTGCGGCCGACGACGCCGTGGTCGTGGCGGACGCGGTCACCGAGGCATCGGTCGAGTCGTTGTCGTCGCTGCTGCATGAACTGGCGAAAACGACTGTGGCGGAGGCGATCATGATTGCGGAGGCGATCTTCTTCCTGTTCATGACTACGAGTTTTGCACCGCTGGGGAAGTTCTGCCCGGCAACCGGTGACGTCGTCGGGGTATCCGGACGGCGATCCTCCCGGTCGCGCCGTTCGGCGGGATCGGAGGCGGGACCGTCGAGGTCAGTGGAAGCGCCTCAGGCGCAGGCTGTTGGCGACCACGAACAGCGACGACAGCGCCATCGCCAGGCCCGCGATCATCGGGTTGAGCAGGCCGGTCGCGGCGAGCGGGATCGCTGCGACGTTGTAGGCGAACGCCCAGAACAGGTTTCCCTTGATGGTGGCGAGGGTCCGTCGCGACAGCCGGATCGCGTCCGGCACCGACCGCAGGTCGCCGCGCACGAGCGTCAGATCACTCGCCTCGATTGCGGCATCGGTACCGGTGCCCATCGCGATCCCGACGTCGGCGGTCGCGAGCGCGGCGGCATCGTTGACGCCGTCGCCGACCATCGCGACGGCGCCTTCCTCGCGCAGTCGGGCGATCGTGGCGGCCTTCTGGTCGGGCAGCACCTCGGCGATGACGCGGTCGATCCCGACCTCGCGTGCGACCGCGGTCGCAACGGCCTGCGCGTCACCGGTGAGCAGCACCGGGGTCATGCCGAGTCCGCGGATCTCGCGGATCGCTTCGGCGCTGGTGGGCTTCACGGCGTCGGCGACGACCAGCGCGCCCCGCACCCGCCCGTCCCACGACACGATCACCGATGTCCGGCCCTCCGGGAGCAGCCCCCGCACCGCGGCCGGGACCTCGCCCTGCGCGCGCCCGACGCGGACCTCGTGACCGTTTACGGCGCCCTCGACGCCGATTCCCGGACGGTTCACGAATCCGCTCACCGGCAACGGCTGCGGCACCGCGCGTACGATCGCCTGCGCGACCGGATGCTCCGACCCGGATTCGACGGCCGCGGCCAGTTCCAGCACCCGATCGCGGTCCTCCCCCGGCACCGCGACGACGTCCTCGAGCTCCATCCGGCCGGTGGTGACGGTGCCGGTCTTGTCGAGAACGACGGTTGCGATACCGCGGGTCTGCTCGAGCACCTCCGGCCCCTTGATGAGGATGCCCAGCTGTGCGCCGCGGCCGGTTCCGACGAGCAGGGCGGTGGGTGTCGCGAGCCCCAGCGCGCACGGGCACGCGACGATCAGGACCGCGACCGCGGCGGTGAAGGCCTCCGTGGTCTCCCGCCCCACCAGCAGCCATACCGCGAGGGTCACCGCGGCGATCACCAGGACCACCGGCACGAACACCGCCGACACCCGGTCCGCGAGTCGCTGGGCGTGCGCCTTGCCGCTCTGCGCCTCGGTCACCAGCTTCGCGATGTGTGCCAGTTGCGTGTCGGCTCCGACGCGTTCGGCCCGCACGGTGAGCAGGCCGTCGGTGTCGAGCGTGCCGCCGACGACCGTGTCGCCCTCCGCTACCTCGACCGGCACGGACTCGCCCGTGAGCATGGACGTGTCGACGGCCGCGCGGCCGCGCACGATCCGGCCGTCGGTCGCGATCTTCTCGCCGGGCCGCACCACGAATTCGTCGCCGACCCGCAACGCCGACACCGGGATCCGCTGCTCGGCGCCGTCCCGCAGTACCGAGACGTCCTTGGCGCCGACCTCGAGCAGCGCGCGCAACGCGGCACCGGATCGGCGTTTGGCCCGCGCCTCGGCGTATCGGCCGGCCAGCAGGAACGTGGTGACGCCGGCCGCGACCTCGAGATAGATCTGGCCGGACGGATCGTGCGCGCCGGGGCGGAACGTGAACTCGTGCGTCGCGCCGATGTGTCCGGCGGTGCCGAACGCCAGCGCCCACGTCGACCACCCGTACGCGGCGAGGGTGCCGAGCGAGACGAGCGTGTCCATCGTCGCCATCCCGTGCCGGGCGGTGACGGCCGCGGCGCGGTGGAACGGATAGCCGCACCAGAACACGACGAGGGTGGTGAGGGCGAACGCGATCCACTGCCAGTAATCGAACTGCAACGGCGGGATCATCGACACCAGGACGACCGGCACCGACGCGACGGTCGCGACCGCGAGCCGAATTCCGAGGCGGTCGCGCGCGGCCTCCACCTCGGCGGGTTCCTCCGGCGCCGCGACGGCGGCCGTGTATCCGGTCTTCTCGACGACGTCGATGAGGTCCTGCACCGGCAGGTCGTCGGGGAACTCGACGTGCGCCTGCTCGGTGGCGTAGTTGACGGTGGCGGTGACCCCGTCGAGCTTGCCGAGCTTGCGCTCGATCCGGGCCGCGCACGACGCACAGGTCATGCCGCCGACGTCGAGTTCGACGGTGCGCGGCGCCGTGGTGGTCACTACCGGGCCAGTTCGTAACCCGCCTCGGTCACCGCGGCAGCGACGGCGACGGTGTCCAGCGGGGAATCACTCTGCACGACGACCCGGCCGGACTCGACGTCCACGTCGACCGCCGTGACCCCGGACAGATCGCTGATCTCCTCGGTGACCGCGGCAGCGCAGTGCTGACACGTCATGCCCTTGACGAGGTAGGTGTGCTCCATCGGAGGCCTCCTTCGGTTCGGAATCGCACCGGGGTCAGGATCGCACCAGGCGCGCGATCGCGTCGGACGCTTCCTTGACCTTGGCGTCCGCCTCCGGGCCGCCCTTCTTCGCGGCCTCGACGACGCAGCCCGCGAGATGCGCCTCGAGAAGCTTGAGCGACACCGACTGCAGCGCGGACGTGGCCGCGGACACCTGGGTGAGGACGTCGATGCAGTAGCGGTCGTCCGCGATCATCCGCGAAATACCCTGCACCTGCCCCTCGATGCGCCGCAGGCGCTTGAGCAGGTCTTCCTGCTGCGGGCTGTATCCGTTCATGTCACCCATGATACCCCCTATGGGTACTCGAGCGACGGCGTCGACGGATCGCGTCGAGCGCGAGCAGCCCCGCCACCAGCACCGCGGTGAACGCCGCCGCGATCCACGGACCCGAATAGTCGGCCGACCGGAAGAACGGCCCGCCCGGCACGACGGGCGCGAACTCGTGATCCGTCACCCCTCGCGTCCAGCACCACACCGCGACGGCGAGCAGCACGACGGCCGCGGCCGCCTCGCCGACCGGTACCAGCGTGCCGCGGTTCACGAGGCCACACCCTTCGCGTCCGCGACCGCCGCGGTCAGGGCGTCCCGCAGGCCCTCGTCGTCCCGCGCCCACGCCTGCGCGAGGCTGCCGTCCCGCAGGCGCAGGCCGATACCCGTCCGCCGGCGCGGCACCCCGGACAGTTCACCGAGCGTGCGTGCGCTCTCCCACGGTTGCGGTTCGTCCGCGTAGGGATCGGCCTCCGGCAGCACCTCGTCGATCTCGTCGAGCGGCACCTCCTCGGCCCCCTGCCGCAACACCGAGTCCGTCAACAGCACGCTCACGTGCCGGCGCGCCGCGGCCACCTGCACGGACACGATGCCTGCCAGGATCGCCGCGAACAGCGTCAGTGCGAACCAGTGCACCACCGGGCCGGTCACCAACTCGATCACGAGGGCGACCACACAGAAGACGGGGCCGTAGGCCACCGTCCGCCACCGAGCGCCCTCCTCGAGGAACAGCGGCGCCCGCGCGTCGGCGCCGCCCGGATCAGGCACCTTGCCCGGCTCAGGCACTGCGCTCGAACCACTCACGTGCACCCTCCCTGAACACCAGCACACAGGCCACCGACAGCAGCACCGGAATCACCAACAGCGCCGGGGCGAGGACCCCGATCGCCACCATCGCGACGACGGCCAGCGCGAACACCCCGCACAACACCGCGACGACCGACCGCAGACGCCGATCCCCCGCGCGCACCGGGGCAGCGAGGAAGCCGATCGCGACCCCGAACGACACGGACCCGACGCCGATCCCGCGCAGCAACCAGACGAACGCTCCGACGTCGGAATCGTGGCTGCCGCGGATGGCGTCGGCGGACGTCGTCGCCGCGAGCAGACCGAAGAGCACCATGAGGGCAGCGCACAGCACCCAGATCCAGTAGGCGACCGACACCGGGCGCGGGGGACGTTCGCTCACGACCCCATCCTGGGGTATCGCGCAGACGGGCGCAGCACCGAGGTCGCGCAGGGCCGGGGGGACGTCACGCAGCGAGGACACCCGGCAGGATCAGGAGCAGCAACGTGGCGATCCCGAACAGTGCGACCACTGCGATCCACACCAGTTCTCGTCGCCCACCGGTCCGATGTTCGACGCGCATCCCAACCCCCTGATTCCGAACGAACACGCTGGTCATGTGACTCGATTCACACTACAACGCAGGCTCGGGAAGACCGAATCGGAAGAACCGGTCAGCGCGCGGGAGGCGCCGGCGGCAGATTCAGGAAGTACGCGTTGGATTCCTTGCGGTGCATCAGGACGATCGCGCCGATCGCGGCGACCGCTTGCAGGATGCCGGCACCGCCCATCAGCAGCGCGGCCGTGCCGCTCCCCGCGCCCGCGCCGAACAGCGTCGGAATTGCGGAGAAGACCGTGAACACCCCGGCCATGGTGAGCAGCATCCGGGCCCAGTTCTTGCCCTTGCGCATCTTGAAGGCGAACAGGATCGTCAGCCCGCCGAGCACGAGGGTGAGAATCACGCCCGTGGCGACCAGGCCCAGCGTCAGGAGCTGGTCGACCTCGGTGCGCGTGGGCAGCGGATCGATGTTCTGCTTCGCGAACTCGTCCATCAGCTGATCGACGAACGAGGACCGGTCGCTGTGGACGAAGAACAGTGCCGCGGCGAGATACACGACGCCCAAGGCCGCGACCACGAACCACAGCTGGAACGCGGTGACGACGTCGGCCGGTACCGGGCGCTTCTCCTGTGGGGCCGGCGGCACCGGGTATCGGCCCGGGTCGCCGCCCGGGTACTGGGGCGGGCCTACCGGACCTTGCGGGGTGCCCGGCCACGGGTCGGGCTGTCCCGGCTGCTGCGGAGGCCCGGGCCACTGCCCGGTCATGCCAGCCACCCCGCCGCCTCGGCGGCCCAGTAGGTCAGCACGATGTCGGCACCCGCACGGCGAATGCTCAGCAGGGATTCGAGGACCGCGGCGTCACGGTCGATCCAACCGTTCTGCGCGGCGGCGGTGATCATCGCGTACTCACCGGAGATCTGGTACGCGGCCACCGGGACCGTCGACCGGTCCGCGACCTCGCGCAGCACGTCCAGGTAGGACATCGCGGGCTTGACCATCACCAGGTCGGCGCCCTCCGCGAGATCGAGATCCACCTCGAGCAGCGACTCGCGGCGGTTCGCCGGATCCTGCTGGTAGGTGCGGCGGTCGCCCTCGAGCGACGAGCCGACGGCCTCCCGGAACGGGCCGTAGAACGCCGACGCGTACTTCGCCGAGTACGCCAACTGCCCGACCTCGGTGTGACCGGCGGCGTCGAGACCCTTGCGGATCGCGGCGACCTGGCCGTCCATCATGCCGCTGGGTCCGAGCAGGTGGGCGCCGGCGTCGGCCTGCGCGACCGCCATGTCGACGTAGCGGGCCAGCGTCGCGTCGTTGTCGACCCGGCCGTCGGCGGTCAGCACACCGCAGTGCCCGTGCGACGTGAACTCGTCGAGGCACGTGTCCGCCATCACCACCGTCGCGTCACCGAGCTCGGACCGCAGTGCGGCCAGGCCCCGGTTGAGCACGCCGTCCGGATCGGTGGCACCGGAACCGTCCGGGTCCTTGTCCTCCTCGCGCGGCACACCGAACAGCATGAGCCCGCCGACACCGGCCGCGACCGCGTCGGTCGCGGCGCCGCGGAGCGAGTCCAGCGTGTGCTGGACGACGCCCGGCATCGACGAGATCGGACGCGGCTCGTCGATGCCGTCGGCGACGAACATCGGTAGCACGAGATGCCGCGGTTCGAGCGACGTCTCGGCGACCAGTCGGCGCAGCGCGGGAGTACCGCGCAGACGACGGGGACGGTGAACTGGAAACACGGTTCTCCCGAGGGGTGTGTCAGCGGCGGGCGCGGGACTTCTTGCGCGGAGGCGGCAGCGCGCCCTCGGCGCGCAGTCGGGCCGCGTGCTCGGCGAGTGCCTCCACCAGCGGACCCATCTGTGCCGTCTCCGGCTGGACGTCGACGCGCAGACCGAACTCGATCGCGGTCTCGGCGGTCTTCGGTCCGATACACGCGACGATCGTGCGGGCGTGCGGCTTGCCGGCGATGCCGACGAGGTTGCGCACGGTCGACGACGACGTGAAGCACACGGCGTCGAAGCCACCCGTCTTGATCATCTCGCGGGTCTCGGCGGGCGGCGGCGCCGCCCGGACGGTGCGGTACGCGGTGACGTCGTCGATCTCCCAGCCGCGCTCACGCAGGCCCTCGGCGAGGGTTTCGGTGGCGATGTCCGCGCGGGGTAGCAGGACGCGGTTGACCGGGTCGAACACCTCGTCGTACGGCGGGAAGTCGGCCAGCAGGCCCTCGCTGGACTGCTCGCCCGACGGCACCAGTTCGGGGGTGATGCCGAACGAGCGCACCTTCTCGGCGGTGGCCTCACCGACGCACGCGATCTTCACGCCGGAGAACGCGCGGGCGTCCAGCCCGAACGCCTCGAACTTCTCCCACACCGCACGCACCGCATTGGTGGAGGTGAACACGACCCACTGGTAGCGGCCGTCGACGAGTCCCTTGACCGAGCGCTCCATCTGCGCGGGGCTGCGGGGCGGCTCGACCGCGATGGTCGGCACCTCGATCGGGATGGCGCCGTGCGTGACGAGGCGGTCGCTCATGTCGGCGGCCTGCTCCTTGGTGCGCGGCACCAGGACGGTCCAGCCGTACAGCGCGCGCGACTCCCACCACGACATTTTGTTGCGCTGCGAGACGACCTTGCCGACCGTGACGATCAGCGATCCGACCAGCTCGGAACCGGCGTCGTTGAGCGTCGCGAGGGTGGCCTCGACGGTGCGCTGCTGACGGGTGGTGCCGCGGACGGTGATCGCGGCCGGGGTCTGCGGCGCCAGGCCGTGCTCGACGAGCGCGCTCGCCGTCTCGGCCAGGTGTGCGGACGTCGCGTGCAGCACCAGCGGGCCCGGGGCGGCGGCCAGCGCGGCCCAGTCGACCTCGCCGCGGACGTCGGCCTCGGTGTGGCCCGAGCCCAGCGCCATACCGGCGTAGCTGGGGACTGCAGATCCGGACGGCAGGCCCGGCAGCACCTCGAACACCACCTGGGTGCGGGCGACGGCCGACACCTCCGCGATCACCGAGTCGGTGGTCAGCGGGTCGCCCGAGACGAGTCGGACCACGTCGTGCCCGTTCTTGGCCTCAGCGACGAGGGTCTTGGCGACCTCGGCCGGCTCACCCAGGGCGGGACGGACCTCGGCGATCGGGAGATCGGTTTCCGCGTCGCGGCCGAGTGCGGTGCCGACGAGCGCGGTCACACCCTTGTCCACATCGGGGTCGGTGTACGCCAGCGCGGCCGACGCGAGCACGTCGTGTGCGCGGACGGTGAGCAGCGCCGGATCACCGGGTCCCGATCCCACGAAGAGGATCCGGCCGGGGCTGTTCTTACGGACTCGGCTCATCGGTAGTTCTCCAGTGCGGTCTCATGTCGATAGGTAGTAGAAAGCGTGAAATCGGGCCACGGACGGGCAAGCAGGTCAAGCATCGGCATCACCGTCCTCGGCAATCGTCATCAGATCGCGTGCCCCCAGGTCGAGGAGTTCCCGTGCAACCGCACGCCCCAACTCGTCGGCACGCTCGGGTGACCCCACGAGGGACGCCCGAATCACATCGGAGCCGTCGATCGCGGCAGCGCAGCCGCGAATCGACAGTTCCTCGAAAACTCTGCCGTCGTCGTCCAGCGACTCGACGACCTCGGCGATCGCCCCCACCGGGGCGGTGCAGCCCGCTTCGAGCTCGGCGAGCAGGGCACGTTCGGCGATCACCGCGGCGCGGGTGGCGTGATCGTCGAGCTCGCTCAGAACCGCGATGAGTTCCGGGTTGTCGGAGCGGCACTCGACGGCCAGGGCGCCCTGCGACGGCGCGGGCAGCATCTGGACGGGCTCGAGCGTCTCGGTGATCTCACCGACGCGGCCGATGCGGGACAGGCCGGCCCGGGCGATCACGATGGCGTCGAGCTCGCCCGAGGCGACCTTGCCGATCCTGGTGTCGATGTTGCCGCGCAGCGGCTCGATCTCGAGACCCAGGCCCATCGCTCGAAGCTGGGCGCGGCGGCGGGGCGCCGACGTGCCGATCCGCGAGCCGGCCGGCAGCTCGCCGAGCACCAGACCGTCGCGGGCGACGAGCGCGTCGCGCGGATCCTCGCGCGACGGGACCGCGGCGATCGTCAGGTCGTCGGGCTGCGCGGTGGGCAGGTCCTTGTAGGAGTGGACGGCGACGTCCACCTCGCCGGCGACCAGCGCCTCGCGCAGTTCGGCGACGAACACGCCGACGCCGATGCGCTGCACCGGTCCGGCGGTGACGTCACCCTTGGTCTTGATGATCACCAGCTCGGCGGGATGCCCGGCGGCGATCAGCGCATCGCGCACATGGCCGGCCTGCGTCGTCGCGAGCAGACTGCCTCGCGTGCCGATCCGCAGGGTGCGGGTGTCCGGGCCGACGTTCGGTTCGGTGGCCGGCGACGCGGCCGCATCGGTGCTCATGCCTGCGCATCCTTTCCTGTGATGTCGGGTCCGGTGGTGAATTCGTCCAGATCGATCGGCGCGGCAACCGCCTCCGCCGATCCGGGGCGCAGCTCGAACAGTTCGCGCAGCGCCGCGGCGTACGTGTCGCCGCCGGGCGCGGACGCGAGTTGTTTGACCCGCACCGTCGGCGCGTGCAGCAGCTTGTCGACGACGCGGCGGACGGTGCGCGCCACCTCGTCGCGCTGCGGATCCTCGAGCCCGGGCAGGCGCGAGTCGAGACGCAGCAGTTCGGCCTCGACGACCTCGGCCGCGCGCTGACGCAACGCGGTGACGGTCGGGGTGACCTCGGCGAGACGCTGCGAGGCCAGGTACTGGGAGAGTTCGGAGGCGACGATCGCGCGGGCGGCGTCGGCGTCGGACGCGGCGGCACCGGCGGCCGGATCCCGTTGCAGCGCAGCCATGTCGAGCACGGCCACCTCGGGCAGTCCGGCGACGGCGGGCTCCACGTCGCGGGGCAGACCCAGGTCGCAGATCACGAGCGGACGGTTCGGCTCGCGTCCCGGAGTGGCCAGGGCCCGGTGGGTGTCGGCGAGCGTGACGACGGAACCGACCGCGCCGGTACAGGTGACGAGGACGTCGGACTGCGCCATCGCGTCGGACAGGTCGTCGAAGCTCATCGCGACCGCGTCGACGCCGTTGCCCGCCGCGGTGGCCGCGAGGTGCTCGGCGCGCTCGCGGGTGCGGTTGACGACGATGATGCGGCCGATCCCGGCGCGCGTGAGGTGCGCGACCGACAGGCTGCCCATCGCGCCGGCGCCGACGACGACGGCGGTGCGGCCGACCAGTCCACCGTCACCGAGGATCCCGGAGGCGCGGTCGAGCGCGACGGACACCACGGAGGCGCCGGCGGCGTCGATGCCGGTCTCGGAGTGGACGCGCTTGCCGACCCGCAGCGCCTGCTGCGCCAACTCGTGCAGCGCGCGGCCCGCGGCCTGCTGCGCGTCGGAGGCCGCATACGCGGCACGGATCTGGCCGAGGATCTGCTGCTCACCGATGACCATCGAGTCGAGACCGCTGGCGACCGCGAACAGGTGCTCGGCGGCGGCCTCGCTGTACCGGACGTACGCGTGCTTGTGCAGTTCGGTGAGGTCGAGTCCGGAATGCGCGGACAGCAGGTCACCGATCTCGGTGAGCGCGCCGTGGAAGGCGTCGACGACGGCGTAGATCTCGATGCGGTTGCACGTCGAGACGATCATCGCCTCCGAGATGTGCGCCGACGCGAGCATCCTGTCCGTCAGCTTCGGGCGGTCGGTATCGGTCACCGCGATCCGCTCGAGGACCGAGACGGGAGCACTGCGGTGCGAGATCCCGACGAGAAGCACACTCACGGCCTGATCACCGATCCGTTTCTGGTCGAAGCGCCCACCGCCACGGATGCGGCGGAGACCTGCTGGGGAGACTGTTCCTCGTTGCGCGCCAGGTTGAAGGAGAGCACCTGCATCTCCATCGCGAGATCGACCCGACGCATTTCGACGTGGTCCGGGATCTCCAGCGTGAGCGGAGAGAAGCTGAGAATGCAGCGCAGACCGGCGCCGACGAGCTGATCGCACACGTCCTGCGCGGCGGTGTCCGGGGTGGCGATGACGCCGATCGTGGCGTCCAGTTCGCGGCACGCGTCGGCGAGTTCGGCGACGTCCCGAACCGTCATGCCACCGATGTCGGCGCCGACCAGGGCGGGATCGCAGTCGAACAGACCCACCATCGAGAAGCCGCGGCGGTCGAAGCCGCCGTAGCCGGCCAGCGCCCGGCCCAGGTTTCCGACGCCGACGAGCACCACGCGGTGACCCCGGTCGAGCCCGAGGGCGGATTCGATGCGCGCCCGCAGCCGGGTGACGTCGTAGCCGACACCGCGAACACCGTTGGGGCCCAGGAACGAGAGGTCCTTGCGGAGCTTGGCCGATCCGACGCCGGACGCGGCGGCGAGTTCCTCGCTGGAGACGATGATGGCGCCCTCGTCCGCGAGCACTCCGAGGACCCGCAGGTATGTCGCGAGACGCGTCACCGTAGCCTGGGGGATGTCCCGATGCTGCGCAGCCGAAGGCGTTCCACGCCGAGAAGCGGACGGAGCAGCCCGGGAGACACCGCGGGACACTGCCCCCTGCGTCTCGTGCTGTTCACTCACGTCGATGGTTCCTCGTCCGGTCGGCCGTGTACCCCGGCCTTCACACGAAGGTCCGGGGCGTTTGTTCACACCACGGTAACCGCTTGTGAAGCCATGCACAAAGTTGCTCGACCGCCCTCACACGTGCTCTCACCTGCAAAGCGACCGAACTCGACGGTCCGGCGTGACCCTTCCCACTCGACGATGCGAGCGGGGCCGGAGGCTCGGAATCAGCCCTGCGCGAGGTCGGCGCGCAACCGGTCCTCGTCGACCTCCCAGTAGCTGTGCTCCTTGTCGTCGAGGAGGACGACGGGCAGCCGGTCGCCGTACTCGGCACGCAGATCCGGGTTCTCCGCTGCGGCCTCGTCGACGTCCACGCAGGTCAGTTCCACTTCGAACTCGCTGCAGATCGCCTCGAGCGACTCGCGTGCCGGCAGGCACGCACCGCAACCGGCGCGGGTGAGCAGAGTGATCCGGTGTCGCGACTGTTCCATGCGCTCCAGTGTTCCTCGAGGCTCCGGGCGACGTACGGGAGCGCCCCACCCCTCGGGGTTCCGGACCGTTCCGTTTCGAGACGAACATCACACGCTGCGGACCGCTGCGCCATCCAGCGGGATCGGCACCGACGCGCGGGCTAGGGTGAGCCAGAGGTGAGCCGGAGCTGTCTTCGACACGGGAGGTGCGAGTGCCTGGACGATCACTGCCGAACGGCGCGAAATTCGGTGTGGGTCTGTCCGGGATTCTGCGCCCGGGCCGCCGCAGGATCCGGAACCTGCTGGGGCCGAGCGAGGCCGAGTTGCGCGCCAACCTCGCCGGCGAGGCGAGCGCCGATGCCGCCCTCGCGATCCAGGAAGCCGAGGCCGCGGAGGCCGCAGAGGCGGCGGAGGCGGCTGCCGCCCTGGAGTCCGTCGAACCGGAAGTGGCACCGGACCTGGAGGTCCTCGAACCGCCGACCGAGCCCGTCGTCCCGCGGGACCTCACGGCCGCCGCGTTCTTCGACGTCGACAACACGATGGTGCAGGGCGCTTCGATCATCCACTTCGCGCGCGGTCTCGCCGCCCGCAAGTACCTCAAGACCTCCGACCTGGTCGACTTCGCGTGGAAGCAGGTCAAATTCCGAGTCACCGGCAAGGAGAACAGCGACGACGTCGCGGAGGGCAGGGAGAAGGCGCTGTCGTTCGTCGCGGGACGATCCACGGCCGAACTCGCCCGCCTCGGCGAGGAGATCTTCGACGAGGTCATCGCAGACAAGATCTGGGCCGGCACCCGGGCCCTCGCGCAGATGCACCTCGACGCCGGTCAGCAGGTGTGGCTCGTGACGGCCACCCCCGTCGAACTGGCGCAGGTGATCGCCAAGCGCCTCGGTCTGACCGGTGCGCTGGGCACGGTCGCCGAGAGCAAGGACGGCGTCTTCACCGGCCGCCTCGTCGGCGACATCCTGCACGGACTGGGCAAGGCCCACGCCGTCCGCACGCTCGCGGTCCGCGAGGGTCTCAACCTCAAGCGCTGCACCGCGTACTCGGACAGCTACAACGACGCCCCGATGCTGTCGCTCGTCGGGACCGCGGTCGCCGTCAACCCGGACGCGGACCTGCGCGAACTCGCGAAGACCCGGGGCTGGGAGGTGCGCGATTTCCGCACCGGGCGCAAGGCCGCGAAGGTGGGCATCCCGACGGCGCTGCTGCTGGGTGCGGTCGGTGGGGCCGTGGGCGCGATCCTCAGCCGGCGCCGCGAGCGCGCCCTGCTGACGAGACTCGCCGCCGAGCGGTCCGCCGCGGGACGCGGTCAGCCCATGAAGACGTTGCGGCGCTGCGCCAGAAGTCGGTAGAGCGTCTGCTGGATGATCTCGCGGACGTGGTCGGTGACCTCGAACAGCACCATCGGGTCGTCGGCCTCGGCCGCGTCGTAGGTGTCGGTGGGGATCGGCGTCCCGAACTCGATGTACCACTTGGACGGCAGCGGCACCAGGCCGAGCGGACCCAGGTGCGGGAACAGCGGTGTCACCGGAAAGTACGGCATGTTCAGTAGCCGGGCGAGCGGCGCGATGTCGCCGATCTTCGGGTAGATCTCCTCGGAGCCGACGATCGAGCACGGGACGATCGGCGCGCCGGCCCGCATCGCGGCGGAGACGAAGCCGCCCCGGCCGAACCGCTGCAGCTTGTACCGCTCGGAGAAGGGCTTGCCGATGCCCTTGAATCCCTCCGGGAACACCGCCGCCACCTCGCCGCCGCGCAGAAGTCGCTCGGCGTCGGGGTGGCATGCGAGCGTGTGCCCGGCCTTGCGGGCGATGTTCCCGACGATCGGCATCTCGAACGCGAGGTCGGCCGCGAGCATCCGCAGCGCGCGCTGCTGCGGGTGGTGGTCGTGCACCGCTACCGACGTCATGAGCGCGTCGATCGGCACCACCCCGGCGTGGTTGGCGACGACCAGCGCGCCCCCGTCGGCCGGGATGTTCTCCACACCGCGGACCTCGACCCGGAACCATTTCTCGAACAGCGGGCGCAGCGCGGGAAGGAAGACGCCGTCGGCGAAGTGCGGGTCGTACCCGAACTCGTCCACCTCGTAGTCGCCGGCCAGTCGACGGCGCACGAACCCGGCCGCGCCGGCCACCTGGCCCGCGACCCGGGCCCGCAGTCCGCTGTCGGCCCCGTCGGTCCCGGGACCAGCCTCCCCGATTGCCTCGTGGAGGGGACTCGACTCGGTATCGGTCTCGGTATCGGTCTCGGTGTCGGTGTCGGTGTCGGTCTCGGGTGATATCGGGGGTCGGTCCGCCGCCCGGTCACGCGTCGACCGACCGCGCGCATCCGCATGCAACGGGATCACCTTCGCCACCTCGTTCACCCCAACCCCTTTCGTTCCGGCCCCTCGTCCGCCCCGCTGCCGTCCGTCCCGCTGCGCCGAGCCGTCACCCGCGGCCGCCGCCCGCCCCGACGAGGCCGAGCGCGGTCGCCTCGGCGCGATCGACCCACTCCGGCCGGATCATCGGGGTCAGCCCGGTGCCCCGTACGAAATCGTCGAGGGCCTCGAGGGTCGTCCAGCGCGGTTCGAATCCGAGTTCGGCACGCATCCGGGTGGTGTCGAGTCCGCATCCGAAATGGAAGTAGTCGAGCTGTTCGTGGGTGAAGGACCGCATCTGCGACCCCATCAGGGCCCGTCCGGCGCTGCGGAAGAGCGCGAACGGCATCGGGACCTCGACGCGTCCGGCCCGGCGCACGGCCTGCGACATCATGACGATCCCGTCGCCGGCGACGTTGAACGTGCCGGTCGGCCCGGCGACCGTGGCACGGTGCAGCGCGGCGAGCGCGTCCTCCTCGTGGAGCAACTGCATACGAGCGTCCCGCCCGAGGATGCTCGGCACGATCGGGGACGACAGGTACCGCGCGACCCATCCGTGCCGGTGCGGGCCCATGAGGGGTGCGAGCCGCAGGATGGAGACCGCGATGTCGGGGCGGCGCCGGCCCATCGCGCGCGCGTAGCCCTCGATGTCGACGCAGTCCCGTGCCCAGGCCCCGCGGGGTGGACGGCGCGCCCCCATCTCCTCGGTGAACTTGGCGGGATCGCCGGCGCTACCGCCGTACACGGCGGACGCGGATCGCAGCACCACCTTGCGCACGCTGGGCGACTTCTGGCACACCGCGAACAACTGCATGGCGCCGATGACGTTCATGTCCTTCATGGCCGCGCGGCTGCCCGATCGGGGCGCCTGCGCGACGGTGGCCGCGTGCACCACGGTGTCGACCTCGGCGCCCCTGATGACCTTGCCGATGAAGGGGTTCCGAATGTCTGCCCGCACGAACTCGGCACGGCCCATCCGCCGCATCATGTCCTTGCTGGGCGAGACGGCGTCCACCGCGACCACACGCTCGATGCCGGGGTCCTGGACCAGCCGCGACACCAGGAACCCGCCCGGGAACCGGCTCGCACCCGTCACCAGGACCACCCGCGGCGGCTGCACACCCCGCTCGTCAGGACTCACCGCTACCCCCGTCCATTCACCCCACCGGCGAGCCTAACGAATCCGAGGGGCGAGGCAAGGGTTCCGCGCGAGCCTTTACACCCTGGCAACACGGCCCCGAACACACGGATGCCCGCCACCGCGAGGTGACGGGCATCCGTGAGCAAGTTCTTACTTACCGAGCTTCCGACGCTGGACGCGCGTGCGGCGGAGCAGCTTGCGGTGCTTCTTCTTCGACATGCGCTTGCGGCGCTTCTTGATCACTGAACCCATGGTGGGTGTCCCTCACAGTCTTCTCTAGCGTTCAGCGCACGCCGGTCACGTACGCCTGTGTCTGCCTCTGGCGCTGAGGCCTCGTTGCCATGGCCGCTCTCACGACCCCAGCGCCTGACGACACCGGCTGGCTGGTACGACGACTAACGATCGTACCGGGGCGGATCGGCTCGGCGAAAACCGAGGCCCATCCTTTCCGACTCCGGCGGGTCAGCCGGCGTCGAAATACGAGGTCTGCAGATAATCGTGCACGGCCTTCGCGTGGACGCGGAACGACCGTCCCACGCGGACCGCGGGCAGCTCGCCGCTGTGTACCAAGCGATACACGGTCATCTTCGAGACCCTCATCAAGGCCGCGACCTCGGCGACCGTGAGGAACTGCGTCCCGCCGAGACCGGGCTGCCCTTCCTGTTGTCCCTTGGGGGACCTGTCAGGTTTGTCGATGGATCCCATCTCTTCAATTACCTCCGGCACATGTCGCGCCGCCGGCTTCCCCTCCGGCGGACCAGACACGCACGTGCTGACACGAGCTTAGCGGGACCAGAGGGATTGATGCGACGGGTGTTGCAAACAAGATCGACAATCGCAGTGGCACCGTGCCCCGCGACGCCTATCTCCGGACCCGGTCGGTCAGCTCTGGGCCGCAGCCTGGGCGACGCCGTTCTGCCCGGACGGCTCGATGTCGTGCCGCTTGACGAGCAGGACGATCGCGATCACCGGGTACGCCAGGATCGGCGCGATGGTGCCGAGGTAGAACGTCTGGTCCAGCAGGATGGCGATGCCGCTCAGCAGCGCGAAGTCGAAGAGTCCGTGCATCACCGAGTTGAGCGCGTTACTGCCCGAGACGCGACGGATGAGGTAGAAGAAGTAGCCCGCCAGGCTCACGATGACGGCCTGCGGGATCGCCGACGCCCCACCGTGCCCGAAGACGTTCGACAGGTGAACCACACCGAAGACGAGGCTGGACCACAGTGCGACCTGGCCCTCCCGGAGGCCGTGCCTGCGCAGGACCGTGACGCCGATGCCGCGGAACATTCCCTCCTCGCCCCACCCGACGAACTGCGTCGCGACGAACAGGACGACGACGAACAGCCATCCCTTCTCGGACAGGGCGCTGTAGTTGATGCCCAGCAGGATCGCGACCAACAGGATCGCGGGCACGGCCCACACCCAGCGGTTGACCGGCCGGTCGTCCTTCATGACGGGACGCCACCAACCGAGGGCCGCGACGACGCCGTAGGTGAAGACGAGGGCGATCCCGAGCGGAATCACCATCGTGAAGAACACCCCACGCGTGGTCAGGGTGTCGCTCTCGTCCGCCCAGTTCCCGATCAGGCGACCGCCGAACTGGATGATCGCCAGGTAGACGACCACGATCACGGCGAAAGCCGCATAGGAGACGCTACGGCCGGTGATCCGAGGCGAGGCCTCGTGCTTCTGCGGGTCCACGGCGCAACAGTAGAACTCCTACAGGTGTTCTCGCGCGTCGTGGACACGCATCGCACCACCGTGTCGGGCCGGCGCTCACGCGGCGGCCCGACCGGAAGTTACTCGGGCGCGACGCCCAGTTCCGCCGACCGGTCCCGCGCCGCGGCGAGACCCTCGTAGAACGCGGTCCGGATCCCGCCGCCTTCGAGGGCACGCACGGCGGCTGCCGTGGTGCCTCCCGGTGAGGTGACAGCGGCCCGCAGGTCGTTGGCGCTCTCCCCCGACTCCGCGAGCATCGCGGCCGAGCCGACCATCGTCTGCACGACCAGCTCGCTCGCCGTCGCGCGGGTCAGCCCGAGCGAGACCCCGGCATCGATCATGGCCTCGGCCACGAGGAAGAAGTAGGCCGGTCCGGAACCCGAGACCGCGGTCACCGCGTCGATCTGCGACTCGGGCACCGTGGTGACGGTGCCGACCGTCGCGAGGATCCCGCGGACCAGTTCGAGGTGTTCGGCCTTGACATGTCGTCCGGGCGCGATGGCGCTGGCACCCTGCCCGACGAGCATCGGGGTGTTCGGCATGACCCGCACGACCGGGAACCCGGCCGGCAGCTTCGACTCGTAGCGGGCCGTCGGGATGCCCGCGGCGAGCGAGACGATGATCTGCTCACGCTCGCCGTCGAGGTCGACCTTCGTCAGCGCAGCCAGCACCGAGTCCACGTCGGTGGGTTTGACGGCGACGACGATGACGTCCGCGCCCTCGGCGGCGTCCTCGGGGGTCGTCACCCGGATCGAGTAGGTCGCTGCCAATTCCTCGGCGCGCGGCTCGTACTGCTCCGCGACAACCAGGTCCCGGGTCGCGTGACCACCCTGCAACAGCCCAGAGACCAGCGCCTCGCCGATCTTGCCGCCACCGATCACCGCAATTCTCGTCATGCGGACAGCTTAGGCACTGCGTGCCTGTGCGCCTTTTCGGTAGCCCCCACTACCGAAAAGGCGCACGGGCGCCGAAGGCGCCTAGCGCGGGATCATCGCGAGCTGGCGGCTCTGCACGACGACCGCGCCCGTCGAGTCGAGGACGGTGTGATCCTCCTCGAACCACGTGTCGCCCAGCACGGTCGAGCTCGCCATGACGCGCAGCCAACCGGGTGCGGGCCGGCGCCGCAGATACGTCGTCAGCTGGACGGTGGGTGCCCAGCCGAAGATGCCGCGGTTCATCGTGACGGGCGCACAGATGTCGCCGGTCATGATCGCGAACAGGGCCGCGGTGCCCGGGTCCTCCTCGTCGCCGGCCCACGGCCGCGCCCACATCCGGACCTGGGGCTCCCCCTGCGTGCCGCTCAGGAAGTGCGCCGACGAACCGTCGACCCTCAGGTCGCAGCCCTGCGAGACGTGCACGATCTGCGCCATCGGATGGTCGGCGACGAGCGCGTGCGCCTCGGCGGGCGGTTCGACGGGCAGTTGCGCGAGCGCCTGCTCCTCGGCGTAGTGCGGCTCGCCCGCGTCGGGCACGCCCAGGGTGACCGCGGCGTGCACGGCCGGGCGGCCCTTCTGCGACAGCTCGACGTCGACGAGCGAGACCTGGCGGCCTCGCTTGCGGACGGTCGCGACGATGTCGACGTCGCCGGGATCCGGGGCCGCGAGGTAGTTGGCGCTGACGGCCAGCGGCTGCACGGCGGGATCCACGGGCATGGCCGACGGCGCCGTGGCGGCCAACTCACGCCGGGCTGCGGCCGCACAGACGGCCATCATGCAGCCGCCGTGCACCTTGGGGCCGATCGTCCACATCGGATCGATGTGGGCCGTGTACCGGCCGTCGCCGGCCCGGTCGACGGTGGTGAGGTCCCGGAACGGGTGAGTGGTCACGGCTGATCCTGTCTGTCGGGGGTGTCGAAGTCGTCGAAGGTCCGGCCCGCGAATCGCGCGGCGCCGATGTCCTGGTGGGCGAGCCTGCGCAGAGCGGCCAGCACGGGTTCGTAGATCGCGGTACCGAGAACCGCGTACTCGATCGCGGATTCGGCCGAGTCCGTCGGCATCAGATCCAGATCGATCTCCGCGATGCCCCGGACGTGGCGCGCGTACGCGTCGAGCCGCTCGTCGGTCATCGGGATGCCGACGTCCTCGGCGGCGGCGAGCGCCCGTTCCAGTTGCGCGACAACGGGGTACGCCGGTGCGTACACCTGACCCAGTCGCTCGAGCACGGCGCGGGCGCGCGGATAGTCGGCGCTGCGCTCCTCCCCCGCGGCGGGATACGGCGGCAGTGCGGCGAGGGCCCGGCCGATCGTCTCGAACACGGTGTCCGCGGGGTTGTCGACCAGTCCGACGATCGTGCGGATCCTGCCGAGCGGCAGTCCCACGCCGGCGAGGGCCTTGACGAGCGCGAGCCGTCGCACGTGCTGCTCGCCGTACTCGGCCTGCGTCGCGCTGCTCGCCGCGCCGGGCATGAGCAGCCCCTCACGCAGGTAGTACTTGACGGTCGCGAGCGGTACGCCGCTCACCGCGACCAGTTCGGACACCCGCACGTCGAGCCTCTCCCGCTTGACACCCGGTCACCCCGGGTCGACCATGAATCCGGATTGGATAGTTGAACTATCCAATCCGGGTCCGAGCCTACCGCACACCGAGGAGCTCCCCATGATGGATCCCGTTCTCACGATCGTCGTCGGCGTCACCGTGCTCACGGTGGTGGGCATCGCGTCCGGGGGCGCGTTCCTCCTCCGCATCCTCACCGGACACCAGGGTGCCAATGCCCTGCAGAAGAGCTTCTTCCGCGCCGGTCACGCCCACGCGGGCGTGCTGGTCACGCTCGGCATCCTGCTCGCGACGCTCACCGCGGTCGTCGACGCGAGCCCCGGCTGGGCCGCGACCGGTGCGATCGCGGTGCTCGTCGCCGCGATCTTCATTCCCGCCGGGTTCTTCCTGTCGGTCCTCGGCCGGGACCCCGCGAAGCCCGGGCCGATGATCGCGTCGATCTGGCTCGGCGCGGCATGCCTGGTGGCGGGTCTGGTCATCTCGGGGATCACCGTGATCAGCGCGGGAGTGGCCGCGCTGTAGACGTCAGCGCAGGTTCTCGCGCGCGAAACTGAGCGCCTCACCGAGCATCGAGGCCCGCTCCGGCCGCGTCCGCGCGTTCTGCGTGTTGATCTCGACCACGATCTGCCCGGCGAACCCGCTGTCGTGGAGGTGGCGGAACACCTCGACGCACGGCTGACTCCCGTGTCCGGGAATGAGGTGCTCGTCGACCGAGGCGCCGCGACCGTCCGCGAGATGCAGGTGCGAGAGCCCGCCGCCCATCCGACGGGCCAGATCGAGCGCATCCATCCCGGCGGTCGCGGTGTGCGAGAGGTCGAGCGTGTAGTGCCGGTGACCGGAATCGGTGGGGTCGTACGAGGGGCTGAACGCGGACAGCGCCGCCCCCGGTCCCCCGCGCCTGCGCAGTCGTTCGGCGCTCTTCTCGCGGCCACCGAAGAAGCTGTCCGCGCGCATCGGGAACATGTTCTCCACGGCCACGATCGTGCCGGTCTTCTCCTCGAGGCGCTCGACCTGGTCGGCGAACCCGTCGGCGTACCGACGCTGCCAGCGGAACGGCGGATGCACCACCACGTTGGACGCGCCCAGCGCCTCCGCGGCCTCCACCGAGCGGTCCAGCTTCGCGATCGGGTCCGACCCCCACACACGCTGGGAGATCAGCAGGCACGGCACGTGGAGGGCCTGCACGGGTATCGCGTACTTGCGGACCAGACGCTTGACGGCGGAGATGTCCTGGCTGACGGACTCGGCCCACACCATCAGCTCGACGCCGTCGTAGCCGACCTCGGCCGCGTAGCGGAACGCCGCCTCGGTGTTCTCGGGGTAGACGGACGCCGTGGACAGCCCGACGAGGATCTTCCGATCCGGCATCCGCGCCCTCCCCACGACTCCGCTCCGCCCGCGTCCGGTCAGCTCGTGCCGAGCAGGAAGGCCAGCGGTCCGAGTGTCACGAACACACCCGCGACGACCGCGATGACCAGACTCGTGATGTCGTCGGTGCGACGCAGGATCCGAACCATCGCCACCAACCCGACGATCACCAGGACCGCGAGGATCAACGCCACCATCGGCAGCATGTCCCAAAGCTTCTCGAAGCCCTTGAACATCAGTGCACCCGCGACGAGGGCCACCGCGCCCTGCCCCAGCAGCACCGCCCACTGCTTCGCGGCGCTCGGCTCCGCGGGCAGATCTTCGGGGGCAGCGGGGCTCTCGTCGTCACGGTCGACGTCCGTCGCGGCGACGGCGTCCGGGGTGGGCGCCGAAGCGCCGTCCCGCCGGAGCAGATCGCCGGCGACGGCCTGGCCGGACAGCAGCCGCGGTTCCGGCTCCACACTGTGCGCGAGGGACGGGGCCGGGACCGGCTCGAGAACCGTCGTCGTCGCCGACCTCCAGCCGGTGTCGACCTTGCGGTCGTCGGCCTTGCGGTCGCCGGCCGCAACAGCCGGGGTGATCAGGGTCGGGGCGTCGTCGGCAGGCTTCTCGGGAGCGGGCTTCTCGTCGGGCTTGTCCGCGGCCGCCTTGTCCGTGGCCGTCTTGTCCGTGGCCGTCTTGTCCGTGGCCGTCTTGTCCGCGGCCGCCTTGTCCGCGGCCGCCTTGTCGGCAGCCGCCTTGTCGGCAGCGTCGGCGTCGGCGAGTGAGAAGGCGGCCGTGGCGTCGAGGTCCCGCTTCGGCGCGGCCTCGGCCGCCTCTGCCTTCACGGCCTCCGCAGCCTTGGTTTCGGAGGGTTCCGGCTTCTCCGGCTCGGCCTGCTCGACGACGGGAGCCTCGGGGGCGGGCGACTCGGGAGCGGACGTCTCGGCGGCCGGCGTCGCGCTCTCGGGCGTCTCCGACTCGCTCTCGGGCGTCTCCGACGTCGGGGTTCGGACGGCCTGGAACTCACCGGTCAGCTCGGCGACGGAGATGCCGCCCTTGACTCCGCGACGACGTCGGCCGCCGCCACCGGCACCGACACGCTGGCCGTTGCGGGCCAGCAGTTCTGCAACCGAGATTGCTTGGCTGTCGCCTTCGGGCTCAGTCATCGAGCGCTCACCACCAGTTCTCCACCCATGTCCGTATCGAGCTTGCGAAGAATCAGACCCTCACGCAGTGCCCAGGGGCAAATCTCGAGGGCGTCGATCCCCAGCGCGCGCATGCTGGCCTCCGCAACGAGAGCCCCGGCGACGATCTGTTGGGAACGGTCGGAGCTCACGCCCTCCAATTCTGCACGGTCCGCCGCAGTCATCCGCGAAATGAACGCGATCAGCTGCCGCAGCCCGCTCGCGGTGAGGGTGCGCTTGACGCGCGGACCTGCACCGGAGGGCGCGGCGCCGGTGAGCCGGGCGAGAGATCGGAAGGTTTTGGAGGTACCGACGCACAGGTCCGCGCCGCCAGACGCGCGCAACTGCTTCGCGGGCGTGGCCAGTTCGGCGTCGAGCCAGTCCCGCAGGACCGCGACGCGGCGCTTGCCGGGCGGATCCTCCTGCAGCCAGTCCCGCGTGAGCCGGCCGGCGCCCAATTGCAGCGAGAAGGCGACGTCGGGATCCTCGTCGCCGCCGCACGTCAGCTCGAGCGAGCCGCCACCGATGTCGAGGTTGAGGATGCGTCCGGCGCTCCACCCGTACCAGCGGCGCACCGCGAGGAAGGTCAGCCGGGCCTCGTCGACGCCCGACAGCACCTCGAGGTTCACACCGGTCTCGGTGCGCACACGGGCGAGGACGGCGTCGGAGTTGTTGGCGTCCCGCACGGCGGACGTCGCGAAGGCCATCAGCTCGCCGCACCTCGAGGACCTGGCGATACCCGCGAAGTCGTGCACCGTCGCGACCAACCGGTCGGCACCGATCGAGGTGATGTCCCCGCGGTCGTCCGTGTTCTCCGCGAGCCGTAGAGCGGCTTTCGTCGAACTCATCGGGGTGGGGTGCCCACCACGATGTGCGTCCACCACGAGAAGGTGGACGGTGTTGCTTCCGACGTCGAGTACCCCAAGGCGCACAGGGTCACGGTACTGGGTCTACCGTCGGGCACTGTGACAGCAGGCAGCACCGACAGGTCCCACAAGTTGGCTCCCGCGCCCGAAGTCGATATGGATTTCCCCCGCGAGTGGGTGCAGTTCGTCGATCCGGAGAACGCCGAGCACACCATCAAAGCCGACATGACGTGGCTCCTTTCCCGCTGGACCTGCGTGTTCGGCACGCCCGCATGCCAGGGCACGGTCGCCGACCGACCCGACGACGGCTGCTGCTCGCACGGCGCGTTCCTGTGCGACGAGGAGGACCGCGCGAAGCTGGACAACGCGGTGAAAATGCTCACACCGGACGACTGGCAGTTCATGGAGAAGGGCCTCGGCAAGAAGGGGTACCTCGAGGAGGACGACCTCGAGGACGAGCCGGCGCTGCGCACCCGCAAGTACAAGGGCGCGTGCATCTTCCTCAACCGGCCTGGACATCCCGGAGGCATCGGGTGCGCACTGCACCAGATGGCGCTCCGCAAGGGCATCGAGCCGCTCGAGGTGAAGCCCGAGGTGTGCTGGCAGCTGCCCATCCGCCGCACGCAGGAGTGGGTGGACCGGCCCGACGGCGAACAGATCCTCGAGACCACGATCACCGAGTACGACCGCCGCGGCTGGGGCGAGGGCGGCGAGGACCTGACGTGGTACTGCTCGGGCTCTCCCGACGCGCACGTCGGCACCCGTCCGGTGTGGCAGTCGTACGCCCCGGAACTCACAGAACTGCTCGGCAAGCCCGCGTACGACGAACTGGCGTCGCTGTGCCGCCGCCGCGAAGGCTTGGGCCTCATCGCCGTGCACCCCGCGACCACCGCCGCGCAGGCGAAGACGCAGCGCGGCTGAGCCCTGACAGCCGAATGTCACACGCGTTCAGTCCACCTGGACGCGTGTGACATTCGGCCGGGGAAGGGTCACTCCTCGAGCTTGTACCCCAGGCCACGAACCGTCACCAGGTGCTTGGGCTTGCCGGGATCGCCTTCGATCTTGGCGCGCAAACGTTTGACGTGGACATCGAGCGTCTTGGTGTCGCCCACGTAGTCCGCGCCCCACACCCGGTCGATCAGCTGCCCGCGGGTGAGCACCCGGCCCGAGTTGCGCAGCAGGTACTCGAGCAGGTCGAACTCCTTGAGCGGCAACGTGACCGGATCGCCGTTCACGTGGACCAGGTGGCGCTCGACGTCCATCCGGACCGGGCCGGCGGCGAGCACACCGTCGTCGACGTCGCCGGCCGCGTCGCTGTCGGTACCCCGCCGCAGCACCGCCCGGATCCGGGCGATCAGCTCTCGCGCCGAGTACGGCTTGGTGACGTAGTCGTCCGCACCGAGCTCGAGGCCGACGACCTTGTCGATCTCGCTGTCCCGGGCGGTGACCATGATGACCGGCACCGAGGACTTCGCACGCAACTGCTTGCAGACGTCGGTCCCGCTCATACCGGGCAGCATGACGTCGAGCAGGACGATGTCGGCTCCGGAACGCTCGAACGCTGCCAGCGCGGACGGCCCGTCACCCACGACGGTCGTCTCGAAGCCCTCCTTGCGGAGCAGGAAGGCCAGCGGATCGGCCAGCGATTCCTCGTCCTCCACGATCAGCACACTCGTCAACGGTTGGCCTCCAGGCTCGTGGCGGCGGCGCCTCGCGCCGCGGCCTTCTTGTCGATCATCGATGAATCACGACCCTCGCCCGCCGCGGCGGACTCGGGTGGAACGGTTTCGAAATGCGCGGGGATGCGCAGGGTGAACGTGGACCCGGTACCGGGCCGGCTCCACAGGTCGATGGATCCGTTGTGGTTGGCGGCGACGTGCTTGACGATCGCCAGGCCCAGCCCGGTGCCGCCGGTCGCCCGGGAGCGGGCCTTGTCGACGCGGAAGAACCGCTCGAAGACGCGTTCCTGGTCCTCCTTGGCGATGCCGATGCCGCGGTCGGTGACGGCGATCGCGACGTCGTTCCCGCGGACGGTGCGGCTCACGGAGACCGGGGTGCCCTTCGGCGAGTACGCGATGGCGTTCTCGACGAGATTCGACAGCGCCGTCACCAGCAGCGTGCGGTCGCCCATCACCTCGAGTCCGCTGGGCGCGTCGGCGTGGACGGTGATGTCCGCGGCCTCGGCGGCCACGCTCGACCGGCGCAGCGCCTCGGCGATGACGTCGTCGACGTCCACCACCTCGAGATCCGGCAACTTCTCCGCACCCTGCAGCCGCGACAACGCGATCAGTTCGGTGACCATGTTGCCCAGACGAGCGGACTCGCTCAGCACCCGCTGACCGAAGTAGCGGACCGAATCGGGATCGTCGGCCGATTCGAGCAGTGCCTCCGCGAGCAACCCCATCGCACCGACCGGGGTCTTCAGTTCGTGGCTCACGTTGGCGACGAAGTCACGGCGGGTGGCCTCCATCCGCACCTGCTCGGAGTCGTCGTCAGCGAACACCACGACGAATCGGCGGTCCTCGTCGCTCAGCCGCCGCGCGACGCCGCGCACCGCGATCTTGTCGCGGCCACGCTGCGGCGTGCGGGCGGTCAGGTCGACCTCGACCGACTCCCCCGTCGCGAGCACCTCGGTCGCTGCGACCCATGCGCGGTCGTCGAGCATTCGGTTGCGGACCAGCCCGAGTTCCTCGGCCCGCGGATTGACCAGCACGACGTCGTTGAACTTGTCGACGACAGCGATGCCGCTCTCGGACGTCAGGACGATCAGATCGAGCACCTGGGACATCGTCAGGCCCGCCTGGGCCTGCTGCCGCTCGGCGTGACGCCTGCTCAGTCGGGGAACGACGACCCCGCCGACGACGTAACCGACGATCGCGGTCGCGACGGCCAAGATTACGGCCTGAACAACAGTCACACGTGAATCGTACGTTCGCACGGACAGCGCACGAAGGCGGGTGTGACCGTTTTCTCGCACGTCACAGGCCCGAGAGCTGGCGTTACCCACCTGTTCACCGTTTGTTTCCCGGCCCCCTCGCGTTTCGCGCACTTATCGCGTTCCGAACGCGAAAAACCCCGCGTTTCGCGCACGTGACGCGGGCCCGGTGGGGGCCGTTGTCGCGACAAGTGCGCGAAACGCGGGGTGGAAAACTGCCAGGGCTACTTGGCGCCCTGGTTCGCGACGGCGGCGGCGCCGACCGCGGCGGCCGCCGGATCGAGGTAGGTGCCACCCGGGTTGAGCGGCTTCAGGTTCTCGTCCAGGTCGTAGCGCAGCGGGATGCCGGTCGGGATGTTCAGGCCCGCGATGTCCTCGTCGGAGATGCCGTCGAGGTGCTTGACCAGCGCGCGCAGCGAGTTGCCGTGAGCGGTGACCAGAACGGTCTTGCCGGCCTTCAGGTCGGCCGCGATGGTCTCGTCCCAGTACGGAATGAGGCGCTTGACGACGTCGAGGAGGCACTCGGTCAGCGGAACCTCGGGCAGGTCGGCATAGCGCGCGTCCTGGTCCTGGCTGTACTCGCTGCCGGCCTCGATCGCGGGCGGCGGGGTGTCGTAGCTACGACGCCACAGCATGAACTGGTCCTCACCGAACTCGGCCTTGGTCTGGGCCTTGTTCTTGCCCTGCAGCGCGCCGTAGTGGCGCTCGTTGAGGCGCCAGTCGCGGACGACGGGGATCCAGTGGCGGTCGCACGCGTCGAGCGCGAGATTCGCGGTGCTGATCGCGCGACGCAGCAGCGACGTGTAGAGAACGTCCGGGAGCAGGTTGTGCTCGGCCAGCAGTTCACCGGCACGCTTGCCCTCGGCCATGCCCTTGTCGGTCAGGTGCACGTCCACCCAGCCGGTGAACAGGTTCAGCGCGTTCCATTCGCTCTCGCCGTGGCGGAGCAGCACAAGTGTTCCGGTACTCATACCCCCAATCCTGGCATGACCCCCTCCGGCGGCTGCGACAGCCGTCGGTGCACACCCTGTGGCTTCGTCACGACAGGGCGACGGTGTGATGTGATTCCCACTTCTCGATCACCGGTCCGAACTCGTCGAGGAACGCCCGGACGTGCGGCGTCGTGCCGTGGTCGTCGAGCGCCTGACGGGTATCCCAGTGCTCGAAGCAGTGGAACAGCGCGGGGTGGTCGAGGTCCCGATAGAACTCGTAGCCGATGCAGCCCGGTTCGGCGAGCGTCGGCTCCACCAGGTCGAGCATGGCCCGCGCCGCGCGATCGGCACTGTCGGACCGGACCGTAATGCGGATGAAAGCGGTGTGCATCTCGAAGCGCCCTCTCGTCGACCGACCGGTCGCCACACCGTACGAAGCGCGAGAGACGCGGCGGCAGAGCAACTCCCACCAGACGGGAGCCTCTCGGATCCTCTCCGAACGCCCGGGGCACCCGCCGCTAGACCGCGAAGGGTTAACGGCCGCAACAACTGCCACTGAAGGGCCCCTTCGTGCGCTGGTAGCGCACGAAGGGACCCTTCATCTCGTCCGACGGGGCTCAGCCCAGCCCGACGTCGAACTCAGCGGTCGATCAGAGGTACTGACCGCAGACCGGCCATGCACCACGGCCCTGGCCGGCCAGCACGTTCTCGGCGACGCGGATCTGCTCCTCGCGCGAGTTCTGGTGCGCCATGCCCGAGCCACCGAAGGACTGCCACGTGCTCGAGGTGAACTGGAGGCCGCCGTAGAAGCCGTTGCCGGTGTTCGCGGCCCAGTTGCCGCTGCTCTCGCACTGCGCGACGGCGTCCCAGTTGCCCGAGGCGGCGTTGGCGGTGCCGGCGCTCATAGCGAAGGGCGCGGCGACGAGTGCTGCGGTGGCGGCGACGGTACCGATGGTGCGCTTGATGTCGAACTTAGCCATGGGGGGGGTGGATCCTCTCCGTATTGCGGGCGAGGCGGCCTGCGGACGATGACATCGATCCGGGCTCGGGGTTGGGCCTCGCTTCTGCCCCTCGAAGGTCTTGCTGTGTCCGATCCCGCGGGGCAGAGCCGGCGGCGGCGGGTCGGGGTCGTGCTCTTACGGTTGCTGCTTCTCGAGTTCGTTCGTCTCGAGCTGGTTACAACCGTAGGTGCCCATCACGGAAAGGTCACGGGTCGATTTTGTGAGACGCCCGTACGTGAAAGAGGCCATGAGCTGGTAAAAGTTGCAGCTCAGACAGGGAGAATCGCCGCAAGCTATCCACAGCGTTGCATAACCGTAATGTGACTCAGGTCACAGAAAATTAGTGAACGCGGTCACGAAATCTCGGCCGGATAACGGCTCCGACGTCCCGCAGGACGTTATCGAGACCCGGGATCGGAACCCCAGCCGGCCCCGCTCGGCGCCTCCTGCGCCTCCTCGACCAGGTGCTTGAACGGCTCCAGGTTCGCGAGCGACTCGCCCCGCGACACCCGCCAGGCCCACTCACGCTTGATCGACGACGCGAATCCCAGCTCGAGCAGCATGTTGAAGTCGCCGTCCGCGGCCTCGAGGATCGAGCCCAGGACACGGTCCAGCTCGGCGCCGGTCACGGCGTGCGCGGAGATGCGGCCCACCAGATAGATGTCGCCGATCTTGTCGATCGTGTAGTACGCCCCGTACAGCCTGCGGTTGCGACGCAGCAGGTACTTGTAGACGCCCTCGAAGTTCTCGTCCGGCTTGCGGCACACGAACGCCTCCACCCGGACGCCGTGATTGCCGACGGTGAGCAGTGTCGTCGTCTTGAGTTTGTGCTCACCCGGTAGTTCCACGACGAACTGGTTCTCACCCCGGCGGCTGTACTCGAGTTCGCGTTCCTTCAGCGCCGCGTCGATGACGCCCGCGACCACATCCGCTGTCGGTTCCTGTTCGCTCACGCCCGCACTCCGCTCGTCCGACGCAACTTCCACAACCCTCGGGGCCTACGCTGCCAGAGTTCCCCGCTCTCGGCTCGGTGATACATCGCGGTCGCGGCCCGGTAGCTCGCGAGCAGCGCGTCTGCCGTGTGCTCCCACGAGAAGTTCTCGGCGTGCCGCGGGGCGCGCGCGGCAAGTTCGTCGAGGCGATCCGGCGCCGCGACGAGAGACTCCAGCGCCGCCGCCCAGTCGTCGATGCGATGGCCCTGGACCAGCAGACCGGTCCGGCCGTCCCGCACGGCCACACCCAACCCGCCGACGTCGGCGGCGATCACGGGTGTGCCGCACGCCTGGGCCTCGATCGCGACGAGCCCGAAGGACTCCGAATAGCTCGGCACCGCAACGAGATCCGACGCCCGGTAGACGTCGGCGAGCTTGTCGGGCGGCTGCGGCGGCAGGAACGTCACGCGTGCGGTGATCCCGAGGGCCGCGGCCAGTTCGATGAGCGAATCGGGCCGGTCGAGCCCGGTGCCGGACGGCCCGCCCACCACCAGCACCCGCAGCGGCAGGTCCGGACGACGCGCGGCCACCTCGGCCGCGGCACGCAACAGCACGTCGGGCGCCTTGAGCGGCTGGATCCGGCCGACGAACGTCACGACGGTCTCGGACGGATCGAGCCCCAGTGCCGCCCGGGCCTCGAGGCGGTCACCGGGTCGGTAGCGCGTCAGGTCGGCGCCGGGCGCGACGATGTCGATCTTGTCCGCGGACGCCCCGTAGGTGGCGGTGAGCTGCGCGGCCTCGTCGGCGGTGTTGGCGGTCAGCCGGTCGGCCTCCGCGACCACCTGCTGTTCGCCGATCTGCCGGGCCGCCGGTTCGGGGGTGTCGCCCTCGGCGAGCGACGCGTTCTTCACGGCGGCCAGGGTGTGCGCGGTGTGCACGAGCGGCACGCCCCACCGGTCGCGAGCCAGCCAGCCGACCTGCCCGGACAACCAGTAGTGCGAGTGCACGAGGTCGTAGTGGCCGGGTTCGTGCCGCACTTCCTCCCGCAGCACCCCGGCCGCGAAGGCACACAGCTGCGTCGGCAGCTCGTGCTTGTCGAGACCCTCGTACGGACCGGCCGCGACGTTGCGGACCCGGACGCCCGGCGCGGCGTCCTGCACCACCGGGTCGGCCGACGACGTCGCGCGGGTGAAGATGTCGACCTCGACACCGCGGCGGGCCAGCTGGATCGCGGTCTGCAGCACGTACACGTTCATTCCGCCCGCGTCGCCGGTGCCCGGCTGGGCCAGCGGCGATGTGTGGACGGAGAGAACCGCGACCCGCCTCGGCGTCGCAGTGTGCTTGGGTGTCACGCGTCCATACTGCCCTGTCGCTCTGTCAGGAGGTAATTGCGCCCGCAGTGTTCTCGCCGACCGGGACACGCTCGCCGACAGACGACAGGAACGCGTCGATCTCGCCGACGAAGCGCTCCGGATCCTCGACGAACGGCCCGTGACCGCAGCCCTCCCAGTACGACGCGGTGGCGTGCGGGATCAGTGCGGCAGCGTGCTCACCGGCGGAGACGTCGACGACGGTGTCCGCGGTGCCGTGCAGGACGAGGGCGGGGACGGCGAGTGCGCGCAGCAGGTCGTCGTGGCTCGCGGCCCGTCGGAACAACGCCGACCGCACCCGCGGCGGGGTGGACAGGCTGGCCCCGAACAGCGCCTGCGACCACGCGCCCCTGCCGGCGCCGTCGCCGAGCGGACCGGTGAGGGCGGCGCCGAAGCTGCCCAGTGCCCGGACCGCTACGGCCGGGTCCTCGGCCATCGCGGCGGGGATCGCCGCCTTCATGGCCGCTCCCACCGCGCCGCCGGCCTCGCCGCGGCCGATGCTCGTGATCGCCCCGACGAACACCACCGCGTCGACGGCGCCCGTGCCGTGCGCGGCCAGGTAGTCGCAGATCACCAGGCCGCCGTACGACCAGCCGAGCAGCGCCGCACCCGCGGTGATCTGCTCCGCGGACAGCACTGCGTCGACGTCGGCGGCCCAGTTCGCGGAGTCGTCGTACCCGGCGGCGGGGACGTCCGAGTATCCGTGCCCGCGCAGGTCGACCGCGATCACGCGGTACCGCTGCGCCAAGGCGTCCACGACGTCGTCGCCCCAGCAGCGCGACGACTGCGCCCACCCGTGGATCAGCACGAGCGGTCGGGCATCCGGGTTACCGAACGCTCGATAGACGATGGTGGTGCCGTCGGAACTGACGGTTTCGCGGATGGCCATGCGGCCACCCTAGGGCCACCGGTCAGTCGGAGCTGCGTGCGCGGTGCACGAGGTACGCCGTCAGGGCGACGACGAGGGCGACCGCACCCGCGGCCACCACCACCGCGAAACCGGCCCGCGCCCCGAATCGGTCGATCATCTGGCCGGCGAGCGCCGAACCGACCGCGACACCGACTCCGAGACCCGTCACCGTCCACGTGATGCCCTCGGTGAGCTTGTGGTGGGGAACGACGGATTCGACGAGTGTCGTCGCGATGATCAGCGTCGGGGCGACCGAGATGCCGGCGAGCGCGAGCGCGGCGGTGAGGACGGGGATGGAGTTCACGAGCAGCAGTGGCCACACCAGGACCGCGACCGCGCCGGTCGCGAACACCAGCTGACGGCGCAGCGCGGTACCGGGGCGGAGAGCGCCGAACACGATGCCGGCCACCGCGGATGCGCCCGCGAACAGGGCGAGCGCGATCGTCGCCGCCGCGGGGGCGCCCCGGTCGGTCGCGAACGCGATGCTCGTGACGTCGACGGCGCCGAAGATCGTGCCCATTCCGAGCATCACCGCCACCAGCACCCAGATCGCCGGGTTCCGCACTACCGAGGCGCCGCCGTGCGTGCCGCGCTCGGCGACGGCGGGTTCGGTGCCGCGCTGCGCGACCAGCGCCAGGGTGCCGACGACCAGCAGGACCAACGCCAGCAGCGGACCCGCCTCGGGGAACACCGACACCGACAGGCCCACCGAGATCACCGGGCCGGCGATGAAGCAGACCTCGTCGAGCACCGATTCGAACGCGAACGCAGTACGCAACTGCGGCTGTCCCCGGTACAGCTCCGTCCACCGGGCACGGACCATCGCGCCGATCGTGGGCATGCAGCCGGCCGGGACGGCGAGCAGGAACAGCACGAAATCGGGTGTCTCGAGTCGCACGCACAGCAGCATCGCGGCGAGGGCACACGCGCTCACCGCGGACGCGGCGGGCAACACGCGACGCTGCCCGTACCGGTCGACGGCCCGGGAGACGAGGGGCGTGATCGCCGCGTACGAGAGGGCGAACACCGCCGAAAGCGCTCCCGCGACGCCGTAGTCACCGCGCAGCTGCGACAGCATCGTCACGATGCCGATGCCCACCATCGCGATCGGCAGACGCGCGACGAAGCCGGCCGCGGAGAACGCGGCGGAACCGCGAGCCGCGAAGATCTCCCGGTAGGTGCCGATCATTGCCGGTGTCTCTCCTGACGCATCCGCGACGAGGCGCGCCCGCGCCGGCCGGTAACCAGTTGTCGAAGGAAGTCTCGCACCCTTGCCTCGGAGGTCGATCGGCGTGTAAGCATTCTCCGCATGAGCGTTCTGGTCTGCTTTCACGCACATCCCGACGACGAGGTCTTCGTGACCGGGGGCGTGATGCGTCAGGCCGCCGACGCCGGGCACCGGGTCGTGGTCGTCACCGCGACCGACGGGGCGCTCGGCGAGGTGCCGGACGGCCTGCTCGCGGACGGCGAGACCCTGGCTCAGCGACGCCGCCGGGAGCTCGAGGCGTCGACCAGCGTGCTGGGCGCGCATCGGGTGGTGATGCTGCACTACGCCGATTCCGGGATGGCCGGGACGCCGGAGAACGCGAACCCCGATGCCTTCTGCAACGTCGACGTCGATGCTGCCGCGGCCCGGCTCGCGGAGATCCTGGTCGAGGAGGGTGCGGACGTCCTGACGATCTACGACCCCAACGGCGGCTACGGGCACCCCGATCACGTGCAGGTCCACCACGTCGGGGTGATGGCGGCCGAGCTGGCGAATGTCCCCCACGTCTACGAGGCCGCCGTGAGCCGCGACCACATCCGACGCATGATGGCGGCCGCCCCGGAGTGGAGCGAGGAGGCGACTCCTCCCGACTTCGACACCTTCGGTCTGTCCGACGACGAGATCACGACGGTCGTCGACGTCACCGCGGCCCTCGCCGCGAAACGCGCGGCGATGCTCGCGCACGAGACGCAGATCGGCGACTTCGGCCCGTTCCTGCAGATGCCGGAGGAGCAACTGCACGCCGCGTTCGGCCAGGAGTGGTTCCGACGCCGCGGCGCGCCGACCGGGCTGGCCGAGACCGCACTTCCCCTGTAATACGGCCAACTGCCTGCGCATTCACGGGGGCCGCACCTAGCATCGGCGCATGGCCGGGCTTCTCGCGCGTTACCGCCGGACGGGTGCCGACGTCCCGTTCGGCAACCCGCTCGCGGCGCACGACGTCGCGATGGAGGGGTACTTCTGGCGGTTCACCCAGCGCGATACGGGACGGGTGCTGATCGCCCTCGCCGGCATCAACCGCGCCGCCGACGGCCGCTGGGCCACGCTCGGCATGGGCGCGCACCCGGGCGGGTTCCTCGAGACCGCAGCGCATCCCGTCGCCGGCGCCGACCCGGACGATCTGGGCGCGTTCGCGGGCGACGCCTTCCGCGGCACGCGCGACCATCTGCGGGTCGACCTCGGCCCCGGCGCGCGGATCGACGTCCGGATCGTCGACCGCTTCGAGTGGCCCCGACGACGGTTCGGCGGTTCCAGTGGCTTCCACACCGTCCCGGCACTCAACCAGTACTGGCACCCGTGGCTGCTCGGCGGCCGCGTGGAGGGCTGGGCCGAGGTGGACGGCGAGCGGTGGGACCTCGACGGGGCCCAGGTGTACGGCGAGAAGAACTGGGGCCGGGGCGGTTTCCCCGAGGCGTGGTGGTGGGGCCAGGCGCAGGGGTTCGACGACCCGCGGGTGTGCGTGGCGTTCGCCGGCGGCGTCGTCACGGCCGGGCCGATGCGCACCGAGGTGACGGCCGTCGTCGTGGCGCTGCCCGACGGCACCGTCGTCCGCGTCGGCAACCCGGTCTTCTCGCCGGTCCGGGCGCGGGTGGACGACGAATCGTGGCACCTCAGCGGCGGTAGCCGCCGCTGGTCGGTGGAGATCCGAGGCGAGGCGCAGCGCGGCGACGCCCATGTCCTGCCGGTGCCGCTGCCCGCGCAGCGCCGCAACGTCCCGGGTGCGCTGGAACACCTCGGCGGCAAAGTGTCTGTAACGCTGAGTCACAATGGTCGATGTTGCCTGTCGGGTGAGTCACACCTGGCGGGGCTCGAGTGGGGTGGGATCTCTCGGGCGCACGACGAACTCCGGCGGCGCGAGAGCGCGGGCGGGGACACACAGAACTGAAGAATTCGAGGGGGGACCTTGCACAGGCTTCGATCGACACTCGCGGTGACCGCCGTCGCCGCGGCGGCTCTACTGGTCGGCGTGCCGACCGCCGCGGCGGCAACGGACACGGTGGACATGAACGAGGTGTTCGGACCGTTCGTGCTCGACACGTTCCGAGACGGCCGGATCGCGCCACCCGAGCAGTGGCAGCCGCGACACCCCGTCACCGATCCGTGGTTCCAGGCCCCGCCCGTCGAGGGCCTCGCCCCCGGCACGCTGCTGAAGGCCCGACCGGCGACCGTCCAGGTGTACGGCGTCCAGCCGGCGCATGTGCGCGCCTATCAACTGATGTACGTCACAACCGATTTCGACGGATCCCGCGTGGTGAGCACCGGCATCCTCATGATTCCCGAGGACGGCACCGCACCGCAGGACCGCAAGCTCATCGGCTACTCCGAGGCCAACGACAGCCTCGGCCCGGGCTGCATGCCGAGCGCGCAATGGACGGGCACCGACCAGGACGACCCGTCGCTGTTCTCGGCGCTCGGGCCCGTCGCCCAGATGTTCGGCAACGGCTGGGCCGTGATGATGAGCGACACCGCCAACGACGGTGACCCCGCCCCCAACGGGTTCTCGATCGGCCAGTTCTCCGGTGCCGCAACGCTCGACGGCCTGCGGGCCGCGATCGCGCTGCCGGACGCCGCGTTCGAGCGCGATGTCCCGATCGGCATCTACGGCATCGCCGGCGGCGGGGTCGCGGCCGGTTTCGCCGCCGAGAAGCAGGCCACCTACGCACCGGAACTCAACGTCGTCGGCACGGTGCTGCAGGCCATGGTGATCGACAGCGGGACGTTCGAACGCAAGGCGGACGGCGGGATCGGCGCGGGCTTCGTGTTCGCCAACTCGCTCGGCTATGCGGCTCGCTACCCCGAGATCGATCTCGACAAGGAGCTCACCCCCCTCGGCAAGCAAGTCGCGGACGTCTTCAACCGGACGTGTCAACAGACCTACCTGATGATGCCGTTCATGCCGCTCAGCGCGCTGTACACGCACGGCCGCCCCGCCGACAACCCGGTCTTCGCCCGCGCGTACGCCGAGAATCGCATGGGCGGGCAGGCCCCGCAGGCGCCGGTGCTGATCACGTCGTGCCGGGACGACTTCCTGGTCCCGTACTCCGACGTCGAGAACCTGATCACGGCCTACCGCGCGGGCGGCACCGACGTCACGGTCGAGCCCAGCCACTGCGGCGTCACCGACATCCTGACCAATCCCTACCGAGTGGGCACCGAACTGCTCGGCATGCAGAACGTCGACTGGTTCGTCGGCAAGTTCGAGGAGACCACACGATGAGGAAGTTACTCACCGGCGCACTCGCCGCCGCACTGCTGTTCGTACCGACGGCGGTCGCGACCGCCGACCCCGCCCTCGACGCGGAGCTCGACTTCTACCTGGATGCCCCCCTGTCCAACGAGAACGCCGAGGCGGGCGGCGGCGTCAATCCGTCGTTCTCCACCAACCCGGACGAACTGGGCGCACTGCTCGACCACGCGCGGGCCCAGGGTGTCGATCCCACGCGGTACAAGGCTCTGCTGCAACAGTTCTGGTTGACGACGGCCACCCGGAAGGCCGGGCTGGACCTGAACAACTGGGACGCGAACCGCGGACTCGCGGCGAACGAGCAGAACCTGGCCAACACGTTCCGCTACTACGAGCGCCTGCAACTCGAGAACCCGAACTTCCTGTGGACCGGGCAGGGCGGCATGGCCGGGCCGTCGTTCGCCGCGGGCATCATGGACGTCGATCTCGGCCGCGTCGTGCTCGACGTGCGTGCGGTGCGGGACGCGATCGCCACGATCGTCGGCACTCTCGACTCCGCCGCTGCCCCGGCCACGGCGAACCTGCCCGAGGACGTGCGGGCCGTACTCGAGGTCGGCGCGGTGATCACCGCCGACGACATCGCGCACTTCCAGACTCAGGTCATCGCGATGAGCAAGCACATCTTCATGGACCTGATCCCGCAGCACGAGGCGTACCTGGCCGGCGGCATGGCGGCGATCGGCGAGTACCGCGCCGCCGGCCTGATCGACGACAGGGCCCATCAGGCCTGGGGCAAGGTCGACACCGGCGTCCCGGACCTGGTCGTCGAGGGCAACAAGGACCTGCTGTACCGCGAGCAGTACCAGTCGATCGGCGCGCAGTGGGACACCGCCCGCAACTACCGGGGTCCGGTGGGCCGGGCATTGACCTACCTCAGCACCGTCGCCGCCGATCCCGCGATTCCGGGTGTCGTCCCGCCGCGCGAGGCCTCTCCGCTGGTGCTCACCGCGGGCCACATCACCGGCGCCGCCGCCGACGGGCCGCAGTGGCGCCTGCAGACTCCGTTGCCGGCGTTCAACTGGTCGGACCGCGACTCGCGTTGGTCGTACATCACCGAGCAGATGCTGCCGAAGTACCGCGCGCTCAAGGAGACTCGACCCGATCTGTGGCGGGCCACGCTGTCCACGCCGATGGAGCAGCAGATCGGCGATCAGCGGGCGCTGGCGCGTCTGCCGCAGATGCTGCTGTCCATGGCCCGGACCACCCAGGCACTCTACTTCTGAGCGCCGGCGATGCGGAGGGTCACACCCGGACGGTGGCCTTCCGCATCGCCGCCAGGGGATTCGAGTACAGCGAACTCAGCGAGACGACGCCCGCCGCGTGCTCCTGCACGCGGGTGCCGAATCCCGTGATGCGCACGTCGGCGCCCCCGACGCGGGACGCCTCGGACAGCGCCCGGGCGACCTGCGGTGCGGCTTCCGGGTAGTCGGTGAACGCCTGCCCACCCAGGATCACCCGATCCGGGTTGAACAGGTCCCGCACCATGGCCACGGCCCGACCCAGCGCCTGCGCCCGATCCGTGAGGATCTGCTGCGCCGCAGACGATCCCGATCGCGCCGCCCGGAAGACCGTGGCCACGGGCGGGAGCGCGCCGTCCGCCGGGATCACCCCGGCGCGCCGCGCCGCGAGCAGTACGCCACGATCGCTCACGGTCGCCTCGAGGCAGCCCACGGCGCCGCAGTCGCACTGCGCGTCCGACGCCGTCGGCAGGTGCGCGATCGATCCCGGACCGGCGGCGGGGGTGTGCACCTTCCCGTCGAGCGTCAGTGCCAGACCGACGGTTTCGCGGGCATAGAAGTACAGGCCGCCGCCGCGCGCATCGGCGTTCTCGGCGCGCCGCGGGCTGAGCAGCAACTCGGAAGCGGCCATCGCCTCGACGTGCGCGGCCACCGAGACGGGCAGACCGAATCCCGACCCGACGACATCGCCGACCCGCGCGCCGGTCCAGCCGAGCCGCGGATGATCCACCAGTCCGGTATCCGGCTCCACCCGGCCACCGATCGCGACACCGACCCACAGCGGCCGGCGGCGGTGCCAGCGGGCCGCGAAGCCGCGGGCGCTCGCGGTGATCGTCGCGAGGGCGGCGTCGGACGCCCCCCGCGGGGTGGGGATCTCGACGGCGCCGAGGATCCGGCCGCGCAGGTCCGCGGTGATGACACTGGTGACGACGGCACCGATGTGGATGCCGACGGTCAGGTGCGATTCGTGGTCGACCTCGAACGGGACACGGGGCCGCCCCACCGCGCCGGCCGCGACCAGGTCGGGGCGTTCGCGCAGCAGCCCGGCCGCGATCATCGCCGAGACGTGCCGGTTGACGGTCGCGATGCTCGAACCTGTTGCGCGCGTGGCCTCGTCACGGGAGATGGGGCCACCGGCAGCGGCCACCCGGAACACCGCGGCGGCGGGGCCGTCGGCGATCCCGAGGGTCGGTGGCACGATTCGCGACCGGGTCGCGGGCCGGGGTGGAGTGCTGCGGACGGTGCGGGAACTGGAGGTACGTGCGGTCACAGATCTTCCGGTGACGGGAGGCGCTGCGGTGAGCATGGCATGTCCTTGCCTCGTCCCCGAGGGGACGGAAGTCGACGCGGTCTGGGAGACGCGCTGCCGACATCGATCGCTACCGACGGGAACGTCGGCGGACCGGCACGGAACTACGGTGTGAGCAGCGCGGAACTAGCGGCGAGAGATCCGGCAGGGACAACAGAGTTCCCGCGGGTGCGGCAGCCGGGAACCCAGCGCGGCGGTCACATAGGTGACCCGCGGTGCGGAGGTGGCGCCGGACGACATGACGATCAAGCTAGCATCCCGCGGGCCGTCGGGGCCTCCCCGTCCCCGACGACGCCCCGGTGTCGGCACTACGATCGGGGCATGAGCCTGCCACTGGACACCCGCGTCGCAGTCGTCACCGGAGCCAGCTCCGGCATCGGGGAAGCCACCGCCCGCACCCTTGCCGACCAGGGATTCCACGTCGTGCTCGGTGCGCGGCGGATCGACCGGATCGAGGCGATCGCGGCGGAGATCGGCGGCACCGCGCTGGAACTGGACGTCACCGACGAGGACTCCGTCGACGCCTTCGCCGCGGTCCTCCCCCGCGTCGACATGCTCGTCAACAACGCCGGCGGCGCGAAGGGCCTCGCCCCGGTCCTGGAGGCAGACCTCGACGACTGGCGGTGGATGTGGGAGACCAACGTCCTCGGGACGCTGCGCGTCACGAAGGCGCTGCTGCCGAAGCTCATCGCGTCCGGGGACGGACTGATCGTCACCGTCACGTCGGTGGCGGCCTTCACGGCGTACGACAACGGCTCGGGCTACACGTCCGCCAAGCACGCGCAGGCCGTGCTGCACCGCACGCTCCGCGGCGAACTGCTCGGCAAGCCGGTGCGGCTCACCGAGATCGCGCCGGGCGCCGTCGAGACCGAATTCTCCCTCGTGCGGTTCGACGGCGACGCCGAGCGCGCCGCGAAGGTCTACGAGGGCATCACCCCGCTGATCGCTGAGGACATCGCGGAGATCGTCGGCTTCGTCGCGTCGCGTCCGTCGCACGTGAACCTGGACCAGATCATCGTCAAGCCGCGCGACCAGGCCGATACCGGACGATTCCACCGCACCACCGGTTAATCTCGCGGCATGCAGCACCGATTGCAGCCGGGACCACTCCTCGACGATCGCGGACACCTCGCCGAGGCCGGCTGGGCCGACGCCGAGGTCCGCCGCTACGACCGTGCCGCGGTGGCCGCGCCGTCGTGGCGGATCAAGGAGTGGGACTACTACTGCGTCCTCACCCCGGAGCACGGCCTGGCGCTCACGGTCGCCGACAACGGCTACATGGGACTGCTGGGCGTCTCGTGGCTCGACCTCCGCAATCGGCGCGAGGTCACCGAGAACGTGATGCTGCCGTTTCCGCTGGGCCGGATGGGCCTGCCGGCGAGCGCCGACGCGGGCGACGTCGTGGTGGAGCACAAGAAGATGCGGATCGCGTTCCGGCACGACGCCGGCGGCCGGGTGCTGACCGTCGACCACCCCGGATTCGACGGTGGCCACGGTCTGCGCGGCGAACTACGCCTCGCCCGGCCCGACACGGATCGCATGGTGATCGCCACGCCGTTCCCGAAGGCGCCCAAGGCTTTCTACTACAACCAGAAGATCAACTGCCTGCCCGCGGCCGGCGAGGTCACGGTCGGGGCCGACACCGTCGCCTTCGAACCCGGGTCCGCGTTCGGCGTCTTCGACTGGGGTCGTGGCGTGTGGACGTACGACAACACGTGGTACTGGGGGTCGGCGTCGGGTGTCGTCGACGACCGCCCGTTCGGCTTCAACATCGGCTACGGCTTCGGCGACACGTCCGCGGCGAGCGAGAACATGGTGTTCGTGGGCGGCACCGCACACAAGCTGGACCGGGTGACGTTTCATCTGCCCGAGGGCACGTACGACGGTGCGCCGTGGACGTTCTCGAGCAACGACGGCCGGTTCGAGATGGTTTTCGAACCGATCCTCGACCGCGCCGCCGCGGTGGACTTCACGGTCCTGCGGTCGATCCAGCACCAGGTGTTCGGACGATTCACCGGCCACGTCGTGCTCGACGACGGCAGCCGCGTGGAGGTGACCGACCTCCTCGGATTCGCCGAGGAGGTCCGCAACCGCTGGTGAACGGGCGCCGTCACCACTCCGTGTAGGTCACGTCTGCTGCGGGCTCGACGCCGCTCCTCCTAGTTCATGTTCAGCGAGCTCGGCGGCGTCGCCGGAGGCTCGGACGGGCGGCCGCCGCGCAGTCCGTCGGACGCCTCGAGTACGGCGCCCTTCAGCACGCTCTCCACGCTCACGTCCTCCCCCTTGACGACGTCACCCGCAGCCGCGCCGACCCCGCCCGTGGTGAGGTCCACGGCCACCCCGGTCGCGGCCCGGCGTCCGGCACCCTCGATGCCGTCGAGCACCGCCCCACCCGCCCCCTCCCGGCCGAGCAGTCCGGTGACTACGCCCTCGGCAGCGGCCCCGAGCGCGTCCTTCCCGAGCGCCCCGACATCGAGGCCGTCCCGCTCACCCTGCGCGATCTGGAACACCTGGATTCCGCCCGCGATCGCCACCTCCCGGACGACGCTCACCGCGACCTCGCGCGCGACGCGGCGCAACAGTTCGGCGATGACGGTGCGGATCGTGAACTGGGTGGCGAGCTGGGCCGCAGGAATTGCGGCGGTGCTGGCGCCGAACGTCGCGATCGCCGACGCGGTGAGCGCCGCGATCTGTGCGGCCAGCGCCACGAGCGCGGCGATGATGGTGAGCTTGGCTTCCTCGACGTCGGCCGCGGTCGATTCGCAGGCGTCGGCCAGTTCCCGGCAGGCTACGACGATCTCGTCGATCGCGCCGTCGCTCCCGCCGACCCGCGCCCAGTGCGCGGACATCGCCTGGTTGACCGCGCCGGCCACACCCGCGAGCGCCGCCTCCATCGCGTCGCCGCCGCCGACACCGATCCGCTCGACGTCGACCGCGACGGAGTCCCACGCATCCGAGAGCCGACGCAGCGACGTCTCGTCGGCCTCCGGCCAGTCCTGTCCGGAGGCGAGGGACGCGACCGTCCGCAGCGGCCCCGGGATCTCGATGCCCATCAGCGACCACCGCCCAGCGTGCGGGAGAAACCGGTGTCCGTGCTCTCGAACGCGGTGGCCGTGTCCCGCAGCCCGCCCGCGATGCCGTTCAGTACGTCGGTGAGGTTGCGCAGCGCGGCGAGTGCACCGTCCGCGCCGGGCACGTAGTTGGCGGCGAACGTACTTCCCGTCGCGTCGGATCCCCAGCTCGCGCCCTCCGCGTCGAGGGCCAGGGCGAGCTGCCGTTGCGCGTCGACGAGGTTGTCCGTGACGCGTTCGAATCGTGGTGCGGCCGAGCGCACCTGGTCCACGTCGATCCACATCCCGTCAGCCACGGTGCGCCTCCCGCAGGATCGGGGCCCGCCAGTCGTGCAGATCGTCGGACTCGTCCACGTCGCTGCTGCGCGCACCACCGGGCGCGAACTCGGTTGCGACGGTGGGCACGAGATTCCGGATGCTCGGAGCCCCGGGCACGAGGTCGGTCAGGTCCGGGAAGTCCGCGGCCATCGCCGCCACCGGTGCCATCAGTTCCGTTGTCCGGGAATGCACCTCGTGTGATGCCACGCGTGCCGCGGCAGCAAACGACTCCGCGAGACGTTCCGGCGTGGACCGGGAGAAGGCCGCAGGGTCCAGCCGCGTCGACACCACCGTGCCGGACGCATCCACGGTCACCCGGACGAGCCCGTCCGGAGACTCCCCCTCCGCGTTCAGGCTCGCGACGGCCCCCTGCGCCGCCGCGAGCGCCGCGGTCTGCTCGTGCAACCGCTCGAGCATCGTGTCCACCCGGTCGCGCAGCCCGGTGCTGCTCTCGCGCATCCGCTTCCGCGACTCCTGCCGCTCACTCGCAACGTTCTCGCTCATCGATCCCCCTCCGTTCGAACCCCTCTGTGTCGTTGGACGCATGCGAGGGCGGATCGGTTCCCCGCCGTCCGAAGTCGTGTCAGCGGGCCGACTCCCGGACGCCGTCCAACAGCGCAGTTATCTCGGAGGCGACACCGGCGGTGTCGGCGGGCCGGACCGAGACGTCCCGGTCGCCCCGGAGGAGGTAGCGCCCGTCCTCGAAGTCGAGCCAATGCAGCGCGGCGCCGTCGTCGGTGGGACGGCTGTCGTACGCGGCGCCCGCGAACGCGGTGATCTCCCCGGTGCCACTGCGCGGCCGCCCCAGCAGGGCACGTACCTCGTCGCGCAGCCCGACCGATCCTGCGGACGTGAGCACCCCACCCCGTGCGGGCTGCAGATCGGTCCGGCGGAACCGGACGGTCGACCGCGATCCCGCGGGCGCGGTGGGCAGCGCCGAGGCGATCGCGTCCGGGATACGCGTGGGCGCGACGCCGTGGACCAGGACGTCGCCGCCGGTGTCGAGATCGTGCCCGGGCAGTTGGATCGCGAGGGTGCCCGTATCGCCGCGGATCCCCGCGTGCATGCGTACGGGTGTGGTGTCGGGACGGCCGGCGAAGCCGAAGACCTCGATCCGGACCGTCGGCTCGGCGAGCGCCACCAGGTGCCGGTGGAGCGCCTCGGTCAGCCGGGGTAGCAACGCCGCCGACGCGTCCCGGCGCTGCCGGTCGAGGTCGTCCTGCGTCTCGGCGATCGGACGGTAGCGCAGCGGGTACGGCATCCGGTCGAGGCCCAGTTGCCGCCACAGGACCTGGAACTCGAGCCCGGTGAGCCGCCACTCGGTGCCGGACGCCGCGGGTCGATTCGAATACACAGCCACGAAGGGGTAGACGCAGCCCGCGGTCGTTCGGTTCCCTCGGTCACCGATGTCGAGGCAGTTCCCGATCCGTCCAGTCGTCGACCTCCGCCCGCGACCGGAGCCGGACGATCACCAGGTCCTCGAACCGCTCGCGCACCTCGGCGATCCTCCGCGCGCCGTCGGCGTGGGTCCGCCACGCCCAGCGGACGATGTGGTCACGCTCGGTGAAGACGGTCCGCAGCGGCGGCTCGACGTTCCGGTTCCAGAGCACTTCGCGACGTATCCGACGGCGTACCGTCCGGCCGATGACCTGCCGCATCACCGTCGCCCGCGGGAGGTCGAGCCAGACGAGCAGGTCGGCCCGCGCGGCCAACAGCGGACGCGCCGCACCGTACTGCCACTCGGTGGCCCATCTGCCCTCCGACACGAATGCCTCGACGTCGGCGAGGAACTCGGGTCTCGGTGTCCAGTCCGGGCCGTGGAACAGCGCATCCATCTCGGTGAACGGCAGGTCCAGGGCTGCCCCGATCCGGGCCGCGAGCGTCGTCTTACCCGAGCCCGACGTCCCGGCAACCAGGACCCGCCGGGGTCGGTGTGGCAGAGGAGCGGCGGCGTCGAGAAGTGGCACTTCGACGAGGTTAGGCGTCTCCGGCGTGAACGCCCACTCCATTTCGTTCCGGGGGGGTACCCGCGGATTCGGGTGCGGAGCGGGCGATCCGGCTCATACTGCCGCGGCGGCGCGCTCGATCACGTCCGACACCAGCCCCGGCTGCGACACCGGTACGGCGTGCGACGCCCCCGGGATCTCGGTGATCTCCGCGCCCGCCCGCTCCGCCATGAACCGCTCGGATGCCGGCGGGATGACGCGGTCCTGATCGGGGACGACGGCCCACGTCGGCAGGTTCCGCCACGACGGATCCTGCGTCGGTTCGAGGTTCGCGACCAACGCGATGGACCGCTGGTGCGCGAGCATGTCGGCGGCGGTGGCGGCGGAGACGTCCTGGCAGAACGCGTCGTGGAAGCTGTCCGCGGCGATGTAGCCGTCGAGGTTCTTGCCGATCGGGGTGGTCGGGTCGTCGACCACCGCCACCTGCAGAACCGGCGGCAGCAACTGGCTGCCGGGGAACGTGATCGGATTGAGCGCCGCCTGCGCGGGCTCGCCCTGGTCGGGGACGAACGCGGCGACGTAGACCATGCCGACCACGTTGGGGGCGTGGGTGTTGGTGATGACGACACCGCCGTACGAGTGCCCGACGAGCAGGACCGGACCAGGGATGTCGGCGAGGGCCTTCTCGATCGCGGCCGAGTCGTACCCGGGTCCGCGCAACGGATTCGACGGGACCACGACGTCGTGGCCCCGGCCACGCAGTTCCGCGGCGACGGGGTCCCAACTGGTGGTGTCGGCGAACGCACCGTGCACCAGCACGACCGTCGGGGTCGGTTGCGCGGCGGCCGGGGAAACCCCCACCGACAGCACCGCCGCGAGGGCGAGTACGCACAGCGCCGTCAACGTCCGAATCCTGCTCATTCTCATGGCGGATCTCCTCGCGTGGGAAGTCCTCGGATACTCCCACGCAGGGCGGACGCGTCAGTTTCGTTCGGCGCAGCCGAGACTCAGCCGTGCCTCACCCGAGACTCACACGAGCGCCGACATCGACGTCCACGTCGGCCAGTCGACGGCCCAGTCGTAGATGTCGCCGTCCGCGGCGGACAGGTCGATGCGGGTGCCGCTGACCTCCACCGGATCTCCGTACATCGCGGTGCCGAAGTACTCCTGGGCGTCCGACAGCGACAGGTTGATGCACCCGTTCGTCACGTTCGAGGCGCCCTGCACGCCGACGGTGAGGGGGTTGGCGTGGATGAACTCGCCGTTGTTGGAGATGCGGACCGCCCACCGCTCGCGCACGTTCTCGTAGTACGGCGGGTTCGACATCAGGAAGTCCTCGTGCATCTCGGACACGACGTGGATGCCGCTGCGGGTGACGTTGCGGTTCTCGTTGCCCTCCCCGTAGCTGACGGGGATGTCCATGACGGTGACGCCGTCACGCACCACCTGCATGCGGTGGCTCGGTGCGACGGCCTTGACGATCTGGCTGCGACCGATCGAGAAGTCCAGCGCCACGTCGCCGGCCCCGTAGGCGCCGTCGCCGAAGTCGAGTCCGTAGAGCCGGGCGTCGACGTGCACCGCGGTGCCGGGCGCCCAGTAGTTCTGCGGCCGCCAGTGCACGCGTGCGCCGTTGTCGTCGGGCAGCCACGCCCACGACCCGATCGTGGGCGGGACGGTGGTGATGTGCAGGGCCTTCTCGACGGCGGCCTTGTCGGCGATCGGTCCGTCGAACTGCAGGATGATCGGGGCGCCGACCCCGACGACCTGCCCGTCGCCGATGTTGGTGCGCACCGACGTCTGCGTGTCCGGATCGATCGTGGTGAAGCTGCCGGCGACGGGGACGGTCTTGCCGTCGGAACCGATCGCGGTGCCGGTCCACGTGTACTTCGCGTCGTAGCCGAGCGGTTCGGTGACCGTGTACGACGTCCGATCGGGGCTGAGCAGGCCCTGGACCACCTTGCCGGACGCGTTCGTCAGCGCGACGTCCTGCAGCGTGCCCTGCGTGACGCTCACCGAGATCGGCTGCGCCGGGTTCACGCCCTGCGCGTCGGGCGCCGGATTCTCGATCACCTGCGCGACGGGTCCGGCGGGCACCGGGGTGCCGTCTGCGGCGTCCCCGGTGGGGATGGTGCAACCGGCCAGCAGGCTCAGCCCCAGCAGCGCGGCCACGACCGTCAGTAGCCGCGTCCGATTTACCCGAATCCCCTGTTCACGCACGAAAACCACGGTACTCGCAGCGCGACAGTGGCTTTCGTCACACAGAGACGATCGGGCCACGATCCGGGAACGATCGGAACCTCGTCAGATCGTGCAGCCGACGGTCACGGGTTCCGGTTCGAGACGCACACCGAACTCCCGCTCGACGCCGTCGCGGACCGTGCGGGCCAGTTCCACCAGGTCATCCGTGGCGGCGTGCCCACGGTTCGTCAGGGCCAGAGTGTGCTTGGTGGACAGGCGGACCCGCGCATCCTCGCCGGGGTACCCCTTGCCGAACCCGGCCCGTTCGATGAGCCAGCCCGCGGAGAGCTTGGTGCCGGCCGCCCCGGGGAACTGCGGGATCCGCACGTCCGCACCGACCTTCGCCCGGATCGCACCCAGCACCGTGTCCAGGCTCACATCGGAGATCACCGGATTCGTGAAGAACGACCCCGCGCTCCAGGTGTCGTGGTCGGCGGCGTCGAGCACCATGCCCTTGCCGCGGCGCAGGCCGAGCACGACATCGCGCACCTCGGCGGTGGGCCGGCGTTCGCCCTCCTGCGCACCGAGCGCAGTCGCGAGTTCGCGGTAACCGAGGGGCGCGCTGGCACCGTCGGGGCGGACCGTCATCTCCACGGCCAGGACGAGGGCGTCGTCGCGGTGCTTGAGGACACTGGTGCGGTAGCCGAGCCCCAGCTCGGAAGGCTCCACCCAGCGCACGTCGCCGGTGGTGCGGTCGAGCAGGTGCACCCTGCGCAGCAGCGAGCCCACCTCGACGCCGTACGCGCCGACGTTCTGCACGGGCGTCGCACCGGCCGACCCGGGAATGCCGGACAGGCACTCCAGCCCGCCCAGTCCGGCGGCGACGGTCTTGGCGACGACGTCGTCCCACACGGCCCCGGACTGCGCCAACACCGTGCCGTCACCGAGCTCGACACCTGCGTCGGCGACCCGGACGACGACACCGTCGAAGCCGTCGTCGGAGATCACCAGGTTGGAGCCGCCGCCGAGGATCAGCGTCGGGACCCGCGCGTCGTCGAGGACGCGGACGACGCCGACGAGGGTCTCGGTGGACGGGCAGTCGGCGAGCACGGCCGCCGGACCGCCGAGGCGGAGGGTCGTCAGGGTCGCCAGCGGCACCTGCTCGGACAACTGCGCACCGGCCTGCTCGAGGCGCCCCCGGATGAGTGGATCCAACACGTGGAAACGGTAGCGTGCCCGGCATGGCCCGACACATCGAGCATTCCGCGCACTTCCCCCACACCGTCGCGACGCTGCACGCCGCGCTCACCGACGAGGGCTACTGGCAGGCCCGGCTGCGCGAGGTCGGCGGCCCCGGCGCCGCGTTCGAGAGCATCACCGTCGGCGACGGCACCGTCGACGTCGTGCTGAAGCAGGCCGTGCCGGCCGAGCACCTGCCGTCCGTGGTGACCTCGATCCGTCCGGGTGACCTGTTCATCAAGCGCACCGAATCGTGGGGGCCGCTACAGGGCGATCGTGCACAGGGCACGTTCTCCGCGGAGGTCGAGGGCGCCCCCGGGCAGCTGCGCGGCACCATGACGCTCACGGCCGACGGCACCGGGTCCGAGCTGGTCATGGACGGTGAGGTCGAGGTGAAGATCCCGCTCATCGGCGGCAAGATCGAGTCCGTCATCGCCGGCCAGGTGCTGGAACTGCTCGACGCGGAGGAGGACTTCACCGGGCAGTGGGTGGCGCAGGCCGGGTAGTCGCTTTCTCCAACCGACCGGCCACCAGCCGGTAACCTGCCGATCATGGCCCGTCGCATCGACTACTCCGCCAGATTCGAGCATCCCGCCGAGCGCGTGTACGCCGCCCTCGGCGACGCCGACTACTGGGAGGCTCGGATGGAGGAGATGCGCAAGTACAGCGAGAACCACGTCGAATCGCTCGACGTCACCGCCGACGGGATCGACCTCGTGCTGCACCACGTGCTGCCGCGCAAGGATCTCCCGGATATCGCGCAGACGGTGTTGAAGAAGGACCTGATCATCACCCGCAAGGAGCGCTACACCCCGTTCGGCGAGCCGGTGACGGGCACGTACGAGGCGTCGATTCCGGGCGGCCCGGGCAGTCTGACCGGAACGATGGAACTGTTCGGCACCGACACCGGCTGCACGCTGCGCACGACGTCGGAGGCCAAGGTGTTCATTCCGTTCGTCGGCGGCAAGCTCGAGCAGCTCATGTTGGTGAACCTGGTCGACCTGTTCCGCACGGAGGCCGAGGTCACCGCGTCCTGGCTCGCTCAGCAGTAACCGGCGTGCGCGAAGGAAAACCCGTCGGCGTCATCACCCGCGGCACCACCGGAATCAATCGGCTGCGTCGCAGCGACCGTTGGCTCGTCCACAGTCCCGACGTCACGCGCATGCTGCGTGACGCACCCGCCCCGCTGGTCGTCGACCTCGGCTACGGCGCGATGCCGGTCACCACGCTGGAGATGGCCGCGCGGCTGCGGACCGTACGCCCCGACATCCGCGTCGTCGGGCTCGAGATCGATCCGGCGCGGGTGGTCGAGGGCCGCGACGGGGTCACCTTCGCGCGCGGCGGCTTCGAACTCGCCGGGCTGCGCCCCACCCTGATCCGGGCGTTCAACGTGCTGCGGCAGTACCCGGAGGACGCCGTCGACGACGCGTGGGGACGGCTGCGCAGCAGGCTCGCGCCCGGCGGGCTGATCGTCGACGGCACGTGCGACGAACTGGGCCGACGCTGCGCGTGGGTGCTCCTCGACCGGGACGGCCCACGTTCGCTCACCCTGGCCTGGGATCCGTTCGACGTCGATCGTCCCAGCGACATCGCCGAGCGACTACCCAAGGCACTGATCCACCGCAACATCGCCGGCGAGCGCATCCACGACCTCCTCGTCACCGCCGATCGGGCGTGGGCGACCGCCGCCGGGCTGGCGCCGTTCGGGCCCCGCATCCGGTGGCGGGAGACCCTGCGGCTGCTGTCGGACCTGGGCGTGCCGCTCACGCCGCAGCGGCGGCGGATCCGGGACTGTGTGCTCACGGTGCCGTGGAGTTACGTCGCGCCGAGCCGATAGCAGCGCCCTACTGACACGCTCCCAGCGCGTGCTCGATGCGCTCGGCGACCTGCTGCGGCCGCCCGATGCACTCGGCCCGCAGCTTGACCGGGTCGATGCGGCCGATCGCGACGCCGTCGCCCACGACCTCGTCGAACAGGTCCTGCGCGATGCCGCCGGTCGCGAGGTCCAGGGCCGTGCACAGCGGCGTGGTGATGCCGAACGTCCCGACCACCTCGTAGTCCTGCGCGCGCAACTCCCGGCGGTGCAGCGCGAGGCGGCGGGTGGGTGCGGGTGCGACGGCCTGTGTCGACAGGTGCACGAAGCTGGGATGCAGGTGGCCGAGACCGTGGAGTTCGGCGGCACTCTGGTGGGAGACGACGGCGGCGCCCTCGAACCACGCGCACCACTTGGCGAACTCCTCGAGGTCGCTGCGCGGGAACGAGGCCAGGCGGAACAGATCCCGTTCGATACGCAACCAGGACCCCTCGGCCAGGCGGCCGCCGATGTCCTCGGCGGTACAGCCGAGGCGCAGCGCCTGCCCGGTCGTGAAATACCCCGCTTGCCGGAGCGCAAGACGACGAAGATCCTCTCCCGTGTCGGGAGTGGGTTCACGCCGCGGATCTGTCCAGCCCGCCATGCAGTTACCCTACTGCTCCACTGTGGGCCGGATCACAGCTTTTCGGGTCGCTCGTGTCCATACCGAGTCCGAAGCCGTGGCCCTTTCACAGAAACCGTTCAGAGTCTTCCGGGAGAATCACTGTCATGTCGGCACCAGTGAACGCACCCCAGATGCCCACGCCACCGAAACCCAAGCGGCGCAAGGCGGTCACGATCTCGCTCATCGTGGTCGCGGCGCTCGTGGTCGCGTTGATCGGCGGAGAGCTGTTCCTCCGCCAGCGCGCGACCAGCTGCATGGAGTCCCAGTTCGAGAGCCAGCTCGGATCCCCCGTGGACGTCAGCCTCAGCTGGAAGCCTGTGCTTCTCCAGATGACCGGCAAGAACGTGCCGTACGTGGAGATCGACAGCAAGGGCTCGTCGTTCGGCCCGGCACAGGGCATGGAGGTACATGCCCGCGCCAACGACATCCACGTCACCGACTCCGCCGACAGCAGCGGCACCATCGGCAGTTCCTCTGCGGATGTCACCTGGTCCACCGACGGCATCCTCGCGACGCTGCAGGCGCAGCCGCTCGGCGGGATGATCAGCGCGGTTACCGCCGACCCGACGGCCGGCACCCTGAAGATCTCGGTGGGCGGCTTCGCGGACATGACGGTCCACCCGACGGTGCAGGACGGAAAGATCGACGTCGAGACCGTGAGTGCCGCGATCCTCGGCCTGGGCCTGCCGACCGCGCTGGTTGACGGCATCGTGCAGACCCTCACCGATGGCCTGCAGCAGTACCCGCTGGGGATGGAGCCGACCTCGCTGACCGTGACGGACAGCGGCATCGACGCGAACCTGCAGGGCGGTCAGTACGTGATGCCGGCGGCCGACCCCAACGCGCAGAGCGGCTGCAGCCTGCTCTGACTCCCGGTCAGGACTGGTCGGGCAGCCCGTCGAGCACGGCGCGGGTGCCCGACAGTCCCAGCCTCGTGGCACCCGCGTCGATCAGCGCGAGGGCGGCCTCCGCGGTCCGGATGCCGCCACTGGCCTTGACGCCGAGCCGTCCGCCGACGGTGTCCGCCATGAGCCGCACGGCGTGCACGCTCGCCCCGCCCGCCGGATGGAACCCTGTGGAGGTCTTGACGAAGTTCGCGCCCGCCTGTTCGGCGGCGCGGCACGTCTCCACGATCGCGTCGTCGCTGAGCGCGGCCGATTCGATGATCACCTTGAGCACCGTTTCGCGGCCGACGGCCTCGCGGACCGCGAGAATGTCCGCGAGCACCGCGTTGTACTCGCCGGCCACGGCCGCGCCCACGTCGATCACCATGTCGATCTCGGTCGCGCCCTGCTCGACGGCGAGCCGCGCCTCGGTGGCCTTGACGAGCGAGTGATGCTTGCCCGAGGGAAATCCGACGACGGTCGCGAGCACCAGCTCGCCCAGGTCCACCGACCGCATCGGCAGCATCGACGGGGACACGCACACCGCGAGGACGCCCAGGTCGCGGGCCTCCGCGACGAGGGCCCGCGCGTCGGCGTCCGACGCCTCCGGCTTGAGCAGGGTGTGGTCGACCATCCCGGCGACGCGGGTGCGGTTGCGTGCTGTCTCGGACATGCCTCGAAGCTTGGCACAGCTCGCTAGCATCGGTCCCATGGCAGGCCCACGCGCCGAGGAGGTGGCCGCGACGTTCGACGCGGCCGCCGCCGACTTCGACCGGGTCGCGCCGGAGGTGTGGAATCCGGCCGGCCAGGCGCTCGCGTTCCAGGCGAACCTGCGCCCGGGCGACGCCGTCCTCGACATCGGCAGCGGCACCGGATCCTCCGCGCTGCCCGCAGCGGCGGCGGTGGGCCCGACCGGGCTGGTGCACGCGCTCGACCTGTCCGACGAGATGCTCGAACGGGGCCGGGTGAAGGCGTCGGATCGGGCGCTGCTCAACATCGAGTTCGTGTGCGCCGACGCGACGACGTGGGAGCCGCCGAGCACCGTGCCCGACGCCGGATACGACGCGCTGCTCGGGTCGTATGCCGTCTTCTTCCTGCCCGAGATGGACGCGGCGTTCACGCGTCTGGTCCGCCTGGTGCGGCGCGGCGGCACCGTCGGGGTCACGGCGTGGCGCGACACCGCGCTGCGCGAGTTCGCCGCCGCGTTCCTTGCCGCGCTGGGTCCGCACAAGCCCGAGCCGCTGCCCGACCGCACCCACGAGATGGCGCCGGCGCAGCGGCTCGACTCCCCCGAGAAGTTGCGCGGGTGGCTCGCCGCCGCCGGGACCGAGCACGTCGAGGTGCACGAGCTGTCGAATCTGATCCCGGCGACCGAGGAGTTCTGCTGGAACTTCGTGATCGGCAGCGGGCTGCGAGGGACGCTGACCGGCCTGTCCCCCGACACCGTCGCGCGGGTGCGCCACGATTTCCTGACCCAGATCACCGACCGCGGGCTGCACACCGTCGACGCCACGACCCTGGTGGGTACGGCGAAGGTTGTCGGCTTTCCGTGACCTGACAGACTGGGCGCATGAGTTCGACTGCCTCGACCGACGACCGTCGTTACGTCCTGTCTCTGGGTTGCCCCGACCGCACCGGCATCGTGGCCCGCATTTCTGCGTTCCTCGCCGAGATCGGCGGTTGGATCGTCGAGGCCGCGTACCACGCCGACGCCGACACCGGCTGGTTCTTCACCCGACAGGCGGTGCGGGCGTCGTCGATCAGCCTGAGCCTCGAGGAGATGCGCGAGAAGTTCGCGGCCGTCGCGGAGGAACTCGGCCCCGAGACCGAGTGGACGCTCACCGACACCGGCGAGCGCAAGCGCGTCGTACTGCTGGTCAGCAAGGAGGGCCACTGCCTGCACGACATCCTCGGCCGCGTCGCCGCGGGCGAGTTGCAGTGCGAGATCGCCGCGGTGATCGGCAACCATCCCGACCTCGAGCGCGTCACCAAGCGGCACGGCGTCGACTTCCACTACGTGTCGTTCCCGAAGGACCCGGCCGAGCGTGGCCCGGCGTTCGAACAGGTCCGCAAGCTCGTCGACGCGCACGACCCGCACGCGGTGGTGCTGGCCCGCTTCATGCAGGTGCTGCCGGCCGAGCTGTGCGAGCACTGGGCCGGACGCGCGATCAACATCCACCACAGCTTCCTGCCGTCGTTCGTCGGCGCCCGCCCCTACCACCAGGCGTTCACGCGCGGCGTGAAGCTGATCGGCGCCACGTGCCACTACGTGACCGCCGAACTGGACGCCGGCCCGATCATCGAGCAGGACGTCATACGAGTCGACCACACCGACCAGGTGTCGGACATGGTCCGGCAGGGTCGCGACATCGAGAAGCTGGTGCTGGCCCGCGGCCTGCGGTGGCACCTGGAGGATCGCGTCCAGGTGCACGGCCGCAAGACCGTCGTCTTCAGCTGACGGAACTCAGTTCAGGCTGCGCAGCCGGTCGACCTCGGCGTTGAAGTCGGCGACGGCCTCGACCGACGTCATGTGCCCGATGCCGCGGAGCACGATCAACCGCTCGAGGTTGTCGGCGTCGTCGAGGACCTGCGCGAGCCGGCGGGCATGCGACGGCGGCGTGAGCCGATCGGCGGTGCCGACCAGCACCGTGGTCGGCACCGTCAGGTTCTTCAGGCCGTCCTTGATGTCGAGGGTGCTCAGCGCGGCGCCCCACCCGCCCCGGGTGCGGGGCTGGCATTCGCTGACGATGCGCTCGCAGAAGGCGACCTCGGCGGGCGTCGAACCCGGTGCCAGCGCCACGTACTTGATGGCGCGGGTGGTCACCGGCGACGACGGCACCGGCATCGCCGAACCGAGTAGGGCGCGGCCGACGGGCACGGGGACCCGCGGGAAGCGTTGCGGCAGGGGGATGATCGTGGTCTCGGCGACGAGGCTGTCGGTGCCGGTGCTCGCCAGCAGTACCGAAGCCGCGTACCGGTCCACCTCGTCCGGGTACTTGCCGGCCCACGCGACGATGCTCATGCCGCCCATGCTGTGCCCGACGATCTCGGCCCGCTGCCCGTCCCGCACGGTCGCGGCGAGGACGGCGGACAGGTCGTCGGCGAGGACGTCGGGGCTGAGCGGGGTGCGGCCGATGTCACTACGGCCGTGTCCGCGCTGGTCGTAGGTGATGACGCGGTACTTCTCGGCGAGCACGTTCACCTGCGGGTTCCAGAAGTCGGCCGAGCACGTCCAGCCGTGACTGAACACGATCGGCGGCGCGTCGGGCGAGCCGTAGGCGCGAACGTGCAGTTCGGCGCCGTCGGCGCTGACGACCGGGACGATCTCGGGTTCACTGCGCGGGGTCGCGAACAGTTCGGCCTCGGTGGGAACGCCGGTGTCGGAGCCGGCGCCGCGCGAGCGGGCCACGACGGCGGCGCCCGCCAGCGCACCGAGTCCCGCGACCCCGAGCAGCGTCCACAGCTTCCTGTGCGACTTCCGTACAGCCACTTCCACTCCCCTTGTTCGCTAACCTGCGCGCGAGTCCGTCTCGGGCGCACTCTGTTCGAGCTGACTCGCGGCCTTCGCGAGCGCCTTCGAAATCTGTTCCTCCATCGCCTCGGCGAACAACGCGTGCACCGCGTCGTACGCGAGCGGGCGCACCTGGTTCACCAGTGCCGCTGCTTCCGAGACCTTGGCCTCGTCGAGATCGAGCGTGCCGCCTTCGGGAGCGAGATAGCGGGCGGAGACCAGTTCGACGAACCGTCCGGCGACGTCGCCGAGGTCCCGCCGCACCGCCTCGGTCTGCTCGAGGATGTCGGCCAGCGGGATGCCGGCATCGACGAGGACCTGCGCGGCCTCCATCAGCCGCGGGTTGGCGACCGAGAACTCCTGCCCCGCCTTCGCGAGCACGCCCAGCCGGGTGCCGAGCGCGATGTTCTCCTCGGTGGTCTGATCGCCGAACATGCGGCGCAACTCGGACATCGTGAGCTTGGCGGCGCGCCGGTACTTGCGCCAGCGTCCGCCCGGGTCGTCCGTCTCGAGGACGTCGGCCACCTGCAGGCCGTACTGGGCGGCGGTGAGCAGTTCGCTGATCGTGGCGAACGTGTAGCCGCGGTCGAGCATCCGACCGATGAGATTGAGGCGGGCGAGATGCGACTCGTTGTACCAGCCCGCCCGGCCCTCCTTGCGCGGCGGCGGCAGGAGGCCACGATCCTGGTAGACCCGAACGTTCCGCACGCTCATGCCGGCCTCGCGTGCGAGGTCGTCGATGCGGTACTCCGTCATGTTCCGCCTTCCCCGTAGGAACCGCGACGACGTCGGCGGTTCCGGCGAGGTCGACGGTGGGGGAAATTCTATCGCGGTGAGCGTGGGCACTAGATGACGTGCGCCCGGCGCAGGAGCACCTTGGAGGGACCGCCGATCAGCCCGCATTCGTCGAGGAACTCGATGGTCTTGCGGGATCCTTCGCGGATCATCTCGTGGTAGTGCGCGTTGTTGCGGGCGGCCCGCTTGGCCTCCTCGACGTCGAGTCCGGCGGCCGCATACACCTGGTCGTTCACCAGGCACGTGACGATGAAGTAGGCCGTCACCCCGAGCACCAGTCGCTGGTACGCCCGCTTGGTCCTGGAAAGGCTCTTGACCCGCCGCACGGTCTCCTCGCGCGCGAACTTGATGTGCCGGGCCTCCTCGAGCACGTGGATCTTGCTCACCGTGCGGGTGATGGGCTGCACGCGCGCGTCCTTCATGAAGTCGCGCTGCATCATGTCGAGAATCTCCTCGGCGAACAGCGTGCCGCCGTACGCGAGCGACCCGGACGCCGTCGACTTGAACAGGCGGGCGGAGTTGAGAATCCACCGCTTGGGACGGTACGACGGGATCCCGAAGCGTTGCGCCGAGCGCGCGAACATCGTGGAGTGCCGGCACTCGTCGGCGATCTCGTTGAGCGCGAACTGCACGTGCGGGGTGGCCGGGTCGTGCGAGTAGATGTCCCGCAGCAGCATCTGCATGAGGATCATCTCGAACCAGATGCCGGTGCCCGCGACGCTCGCGGCCTCGTGCTTGGTGAGCGTGATCCGCTGCTCCGGGGTCATCCGCTCCCACAGCTCGGTGCCGTACAGGCTGCACCATTCCGGAGTCATGCCGTAGAGATCGGACGGGATGGGAGCCGCCCAGTCGACCTCGACCAGCGGGTCGTACGACTTGCGAGCGGCGGAGGCGAGCAGACGCGCGGCGGTGTCCTGCCGGTCTCCCACCCGCATGTGGCGGGACACTGGAACCTCGACGGACTCGCGATCGGTGATCGACATGTCAACTCCTGCTCGACGGGTGTTCACGCAGGTCATGCCCGTTTCAGGCATGTTCTGACGATAACACCGTCACAATGAGCATTGTCAAGGTTTATCTGTAACTGTTCGTAAACAGTCGGCGTGGGAGCGCCCGGGCGGGACGTCTACCAGCGCGGCCCGCGCTGGATGTCGTCCACGCGCGGGCGGACGTCGACGAGGTACACGCAGATCGCGACGACCGCGATGATGCCGAGCATGTGGACCGCGCCGAACAGGAACACCACCAGCAGCGACGCGATGAGGATGCCCAGCCAGATCGGCTTGCTCAGCTTGTCCACGGCGGTGAACGCATCCTTACGCTGACGCGCCGCATGGAAGATCGCGAAGACCGCGCCGGCGAGCGCGAGCAGCTGCAGCGCGAAAAGGATCAGTCCGGTGACGCCGTGAATGTTGAACACGTTTCCATCCTACGAATCGGGCGGAGATACGCGCAGGCCCCCGCGCAACGAATTGCACGGGGGCCGATCCCCGATGGTGGTACGCGATCGGTGTCCGATCAGTTGGGCGCCTTCTTGACGGGAGCCTTCTTGGCCGGCGCCTTCTTCGCGGCGGAGGCCGGCGTGGCCTTGGCCGCGGCGGCCTTGGCCGGCGCAGCCGCCTTCTTGGCCGGCGTGCTCGGCGTGGTCGGCTCGGCCGGGGTGGTCGGTGTCGCGGCCGGAGCCTTGGCCGGGGCGACCTTGGGTGCCGCTGCCTCGACACGCTCGGCGGCGGCCTCGGACGTCGCCTCCGCACGCTCACCGGCGTCGACGACGCGGCTGGCGACCGAGTCGCCCGTCTCCGACAGGCGGTTGGCGACGGTGTCGCTGGTCTCGGACAGCACGACGGCAGCCTCGTCGGCGACGTCGCTGATGCGTCCGGCGGCACGGCCCGCGAGCTTGGCGGCCTGCTCCCCGAGTTCACGGGTCTGACGCGCCACCGTGCCCAGGGCTTCCTCGGTGAGCTCGACGGCGTCACCGAAGACGGCCTCGGCGCGCCCCAGCTGCTCCTCGACGGCCGGCTGCTTACGGATGCGCTCGACGGCCTCCTCGCCGCGCTCGGCGAGAGCGACGTACAGGTCGGATGCGACCTTCAGGTACGCCTCGGCGACCTTGCGCAGCTCCTCGGGGGTGAAACGCTCGCGCAGCTCGGCGAGCTCCTCGGGCAGCTCGGACGGCAGCGCGGCGAGGCGCTCGCGGAGCTGCTCGACGCCCTCCGACACCTCGGTGGGCAGATTGGCCCAGCGCTCACGGGCCTCGTCGAGGCGGCCGGACACGTCGGTGTTGGTGTTCTCGGCGCGGGCTCGTACCTGGGACACGACGTCGGCCACGGCCTGGACCACCAGGTCTCCGGTGCCGACGGCGGCAAAGAACGGGGTCTTGATGTTGTCGACGATCTTCGGATCGGTCATTCTCGGATCTCCTGTCGAGGTGGATCTGCGATCTCGTGCTCTTCTTCGTCCGAGGAGTCGGCCTGATCGGCGGATTCGGACTGTTGCGGGTCGTTCTCACGACAGAACGACTCGTAGATCTCGAGAAGCACCTGCTTCTGCCGTTCGGTGATGGCACCGTCGGCCAGCAGGGCGTCCCGGACCGGGCTGTGCGGGCGTTGCTCGAGAATCCCGGCCTGCACGTACAGGACCTCGGACGACACCCGCAGACCCTTCGCGATCTGAGCGAGGACGTCGGCGGACGGCTTGCGCAGCCCGCGTTCGATCTGACTCAGATAGGGATTGCTGACGCCGGCGAGTTGCGCGAGCTGCCGTAACGACACCTGCGCGGCCTCACGCTGTGAGCGGATGAAGCTGCCGATGTCCTGAGCGGCCCCTGCGACCACTCGGGCGGCACTGCTCATGTCGTCGGGCTCGTCGACCATCAGTACTCCCTGTTCTGTACGCAAATCCCACGGTAGAACAGGGTGCTAACTATTGCAAGCACTCTGCTAGCAGTTGTCGGCAGAAGAGGAAAAACCCGCAGATCAGGCGAACATGAGCTGAGAAATCGTGTAGATCGCCAGACCCGCGAGGGCGCCGACGACCGTGCCGTTGATGCGGATGAACTGCAGATCCCGGCCGACCTGGAGTTCGATCTTTCGGCTCGCCTCCTCGGCGTCCCACCGCTGCACGGTCTCGGTGATGACGGCGGTGATCTCGTCGGTGTAGTTCTCCGCGACGTACCGGGTGCCCGAGAGCAGCCAGCCGTCGACCTTCGCGCGCATGTCGTCGTCGTCGCGCAACCGCTCGCCGAACGCGACGACGTTCTCGGCGACCTTCCGGCGCAGCGTGCTGTTCGGATCGTCGACCGACTCCATGATGAGGCGCTTGGCGACCTTCCACGTGGCAGCAGCGAGCCCGGTGATCTCCTCGCGGCCCATGATCTCGGCCTTGATCGACTCGGCCTTCGCGATGGTCGCCGGGTCGTTCTGCAGGTCGTCGGCGAAGTCGATCAGGAAGCGGTTGGCGGCGAGGCGCACCTCGTGCTCGGGGTTGGACCGCACCTTCCACGTGAACTCGACGAGTTCGCGGTAGATCTTCTCGCCGAGCATCGCGTCGACGAACTTGGGCGACCAGGACGGCGAGTCACGACTGATGATGCGGTCGATGGTGTCCTGGCTGTTCAGCGCCCACTGGTGGGCCCGCTCGGCCAGCAGGTCGAGCAGCGGCATCTGCCGGTTCTCCCGGAGCAGTTCGGCGAGGACCTTGCCGATCGGCGGACCCCAGTCCGGTTCGGCGATCCGCCGGACGATCGTGTTGTCGATGATGGCGGTGACGTCGTCGTCCTTGAGCACCTCGACGACACCGCGCAGCAGCGTCGCGGTCTCCGCTGCCACCCGCTGCGCGTGGACCGGTTCGGCCATCCACGTCCCGAGGCGCAGTGGAATCTGCGCGTTGGCGACCTTCGCGGACACCACCTCGGGGGCGAGGAAGTTGTCGCCGACGAAGCTCGAGAGGCTCTCGCCGAGCTGATCCTTCTTGCGCTTGATGATCGCGGTGTGCGGGATCTTCAGGCCGAGCGGGTGACGGAACAGCGCCGTCACCGCGAACCAGTCGGCCAGCGCGCCCACCATGCCGGCCTCCGACGCGGCTCGCACGTAACCGACCCACGCGCCGGCGCCACGCGTCTCCTGCCAGCGGCAGAAGAGATAGACAACGGTCGCGAACACCAGGAACCCGGTCGCGATGATCTTCATCTTGCGCAGGTCGCGACGCTTCTCCGGATCGTCGAAGACCCCCGCGAACGACGACGGCGTCTGCGACTGCGCCGGTCGCGGCCGGGACGGAGCGGGCGACTGAGCTGACTGGACGGGCTGCACACCGACATTCTGCCGAATTACCGGGCCCGACTGCCGAGATAGAGATCACCTCGCGGGCACGGGCCCATTAAGCTGGCCTTCTGGTTCAACCCCGAACGGATGTGGCGAAACGTAGTGCCGAAGCAAAGCGCTGATCTGCAGCAGACAACCGAAGAAAGCCGACCCGAGGCCGGGAAGCCCGACGGGCGCAAGCGGCGCTGGCGTGAGCACAAGATCGCGCGCCGCGAGGAACTCGTCGACGGCACGATCGCGGCCATCCGGGCGCGAGGTCGCGACATCGGCATGGACGACATCGCCTCGGAGATCGGCGTCTCCAAGACGGTGCTGTACCGGTACTTCACGGACAAGAACGACCTCACGAGCGCGACGATGATGCGCTACGTCGAGACGATCCTGGCGCCGCGGATGTACGCGGTCATCGGCGAGGACCTCGACGAGTACGACCTGACCCGCGTCGCGATCTCGGCGTACGTCGAGACGGTCGCCTCCGATCCGGACGTCTACCTGTATGTGATGGCGAACAGTGCGGGCCCGAACCGGGACGTCGTGGCCGACTCGGAGCGGATGATCGCGGAGTTGCTCGCGACGGTGCTCGGCGAGCGACTGCGCGGCATGGGCATGGACTCGGGCGGTTCGGTCCCGTGGGCGTACGGCGTCGTCGGCGCGGTGCAGCTCGCGACGCACTGGTGGATCTCGAACAAGTCGATGTCGACGGACGACCTGATCGACTACCTGGTGATGATGACGTGGGGCGGCATCTCGGGCATCGCGGCGTCGAGCGGTTCGCCGGCCCGGTTCAAGTCGGTTCCACATCCGCTGCTGGAGAAGGCCGCCGAGTCCGACGAGGCGGCCGGGGGCGCCTGACCCCTCTTGTGTAACCAGAGGTAACAGGTATCGTGGCGGTGTGACTGACTTCACGGACGACGCGCACGGGCACGAACACGACGAGCCCGACGGCTACCGCGGGCCGGCGCACGTGGTCGTCGGGCAGCGGTCCCCGGTGATCGTCGACGTCGAGCTGTCGGGCAATTTCGAGCCGATCAGCGGCCGATTCGTGTGGCGCGGCCGCGTCCGCGAGTTGTCCCGGGCGCTGGGCGGAGACGTCGCGCCGGCCGGCACGGATCTCACGATCACGACGCCCGACGGCAGCGGCACCGCCCGTGTCAGCGGCCTGGACCTGTGGGGCAGCCACATGGTGGACGGCGTCACCCGGCCACCGTTCCCGGTCATGGAGGACACCGAGGGCCTGCTCTAGTGTGACGTGTGGCACGTGGCCGCCGATCACACTGTGCAGCAGTTCCTCGTCGCTTCTCGCATCCGGAGGTCCAGTTGGCCGACAAGGTTCCCACGTCCCGGCTCGTGCGGGGGTCGAAGCTCGGGCAGGTGGCTGCGGGGCGGGTGATCCGCAACGCCGGCACGCGGGTATCGATGATCGGGCGCTCCGAGGAGGTGCGCGCGCGGATTGCCGAGAACTCGGTGATCGCGGCGGCCGACCAGCTGGTGACCGTGCTGGGAAGCATGAAGGGCGTCGCGATGAAGCTCGGCCAGATGCTCTCCATCCTCGACCTCGACCTGGTGCCGGAGGACCATCGCGAGGAGTTCCAGCGCAAGCTCGCCGCGCTCCGGGACCAGGCGCCCACCGCGTCGTTCGATGCGATGCGCCGGGTCGTCGAAACCGACTACGGTCGTCCGCTCTCCGAGGTGTTCTCCGAGTTCGATCCCGAACCGGTCGCCGCGGCCTCCATCGGCCAGGTGTACCGCGCGCGCCTGCACGACGGCCGGGACGTCGCCGTCAAGGTGCAGTACCCGGGCATCGACGCGGCCATTCGAGCCGACATGAAGAACCTGACGATGTTCCTCAAGGTGTGGAAGTCGACGGTGCCCACGCTGTCCACGCCGGCGCTGCTCAACGAGTTGCGGCTCAACTTCGAGGGCGAACTGGACTACGAGCGCGAGGCACGCACGCAGCACCGGATCGCGCACAGGTATGCGGATCACCCGTTCATCGCGGTTCCGGACAGCTTCCCCGAGCTGAGTACGCGGCGGGTGCTGGTGAGCGAGTTCTTCGAGGGCACCCCGTTCACCACCATCTGCGCGCTACCCCAGGACGAGCGAAACCGCATCGGCGAGATCATCTTCCGCTTCTACATCGGGTCGCTCTACCGCTATCACGAGTTCTGCGGCGATCCGCATCCCGGCAACGTCCTACTCGGCCCCGACGGCCGGGTCGCGTTCGTCGACTTCGGACTGTTCAACAGCATGGACGCCGAGCACGTCGAGTTCGAGAAGAGTTGTCTGCGTGCGGCGACCGAGGGCCGCAAGGACGTTCTGTACGCCCTCATGGTGAGCCGCGGGGTCATCGCCGCCGACGCGGACGTCACGCCCGACGAGTGCCTCGACTACGTGTATGCGGCGGCCGAGTGGAACCTCGTCGACGAGGACATCGAGATCAGTCCGGAGATGGCGAGCACCGGTTTCCTGCTGGCCATCGACCCCCGGGCGTCGGAGTTCTCGGGGATGAAGAGCCAGAATCTGCCGCCCGAGCATCTGTTCTCGCGGCGGGCCGACTTCCTCACTTTCGGTGTCCTCGGCCAGCTCGATGCCGGCGCCAACTGGCACCGTATCGGCCGCGAATGGGTGTACGGCGACGCCCCGGCGACGGAACTCGGAGTGGCCGAGGAACGCTGGCGTTCGAGCCGCTGAATCCGCACTCGACGGCAGTTGCTGTGGCACAGTTCAGTCCATGCCTGCGGACGCGAGTGACCTGTGGACCACCCCCGCCGTCGAAGCGCTGCGCGCCGGGCCGCACACGGTCGTTGCCGACATCGACCCCAGGGCAACACCCGGCTTCACCGGGAACAAGGCCGACGGCGAACGCATGCTCGAGGAGCGCGGCGCGGTGCTGTCGTCGCTGCAGGAGAAGCTGTACGCCAACGGCCGCTCGGGCGACAAGCGTTCGGTGCTGTTGATCCTCCAGGGCATGGACACCGCGGGAAAGGGCGGGATGGTCCGCCACGTCATCGGTCACGTCGACCCGCAGGGCGTCGACCACGCGGCGTTCGGCGTGCCCACGCCGGAGGAGAAGCGCCACCACTACCTGTGGCGGATCAACAAGGCGCTCCCCCGGGGCGGCCAGTTGGGAGTGTTCGACCGCTCGCACTACGAGGACGTGCTGGTGGTGCGGGTGCACAACCTCGTCCCGCCGGAGGTCTGGGCCGGCCGCTACGAAGAGATCAACCAGTTCGAGCGCGAACTCGTCCACAACGGCACCACCATCGTGAAGGTGGCGATGTTCGTGTCGCTGGACGAGCAGAAGAGCCGGCTGGCCGAGCGTCTCGAGCGCCGCGACAAGTTCTGGAAGTACAACCCCGGGGACGTCACCGAGCGCAAGCTGTGGCCGCAGTACCAGGAGGCGTACCAGGCGATGCTCGACAAGACGTCGACGGACCACGCACCGTGGTACGTGGTCCCGTGTGATCGCAAGTGGTACAGCAGGATCGCCGTCACCGAGTTGCTGATCGACGCGCTGCGCCGACTCGACCTGGACTGGCCTCCGGCGGAGTTCGACATCGAGGTCGAGAAGGAGCGGTTGGCGCTGTCCTGACGGTGCCGTCAGAGCATGTGCGGGGTGCTGTGGTGCATCTTCTGATCGTGTCGGGTGACGCCGCCGAAGATCGCGGCGGACCCGGACAGCGCGGCCAGTGAGGCCAGTCCCGCGATGACCGCCCATCCGGCGAAGCCCCCGCCCGCGGCCACCAGGAACAGCCCGGCCGTCGCAATGCCCGTCAATGCCAGTCCGTACCCGGCCCAACCGGCGAAGTCGTTGAGAGTCATTCGCTGTACCTCCTCCGTGTCGGCATAGAGGTCCGTGCTTCGACGCTACGCCGCGCAGACGCTGCGCGCGACAAACCGACCGGTCGACGCCGCTCCCGAAATGACCTCCCGCGGATGCGATCGCGTCCGCGGGAGGTCAGGACGGGAGCGGGAGCAGTTGTCCACAGCTCGGCGGTCGTCCACAGGGATGATCGCGAACCAAAATTTCGGTGCGGGAAGCGGGGAAGAGCCGGTCAGAATCGCGGCATGAGCGAACCGATCCCCACCGTGCTGCGCCGCCGAGACGCCCTCGCGCGTGGCTACACCGACGGCGAACTGCGGGCGACGTGTCGCAGCGGCGGGCTGCGCCGGCTGCGGCCGGGCACCTATCTGAGCGGGGACGCGTTCGCCGCGCTCGATGCCGCCGAACTCCACCACGAACTGGTGCGGGCGACAATTCCCGGGGTGAGCGCCGACGCGGTCGTCAGTCATCAGTCCGCAGCGGTGCTGCACGGATTGCCGGTGTGGGCGCTGCCGCTCGATCGCGTCCACGTCACCCGGCACCGATCCAGCGGGGGCAAGCGCACCCGGCACCTGCATTCTCACTCCGCACCGCTGACGGCGGCGGATGTGGTGCTGTGCGACGGAATCTCGGTCACCTCGGTCGCGCGCACGGTGGCTGACCTGTGCCGAACCGTGCCGTTCGATGTCGCCGTCGTCGTCGGCGATGCAGCCCTGCGTGCAGCAAAGTTGCCGGTCACCGCCGTCGCCGACGCGTTGGTCTATGCCGAGCGCCGGCCCGGGTACCCGGGTGCCCGGCGGGCTCTGGGCTTTCTCGACGGACGCAGTGAGAGCGTCGGAGAATCGCGCAGCCGCGTCGCACTGGCGGCACTCGGATTCGAGCCGGAACTGCAGGCGTCACTGCTGGACCCCGATGGCCGATTCCTCGGCCGCGTCGACTTCCTGCTGGCCGACGCCGGCGTCGTCGGAGAGTTCGACGGAAAGATCAAGTACGGCAAGTACCTTCGGGACGGGCAGGACCCGGGCGACGCGGTGTTCGCGGAGAAGCAGCGCGAGGACTCCATCCGCGACATGGGCTGGGAGGTTGCCCGCTGGACGTGGCGCGACCTGTCGACGCCCGCGGTGATCGACGCGCGGATCGGTCGAGCACTCCTACGCAGGGACGGTCGGCCGCGGCCAGTCGGGACGGCGCTGCTCCCGAACTGACCTCCCGCGGATGCGATCGCGTCCGCGGGAGGTCAGTTCGGGAGCGGGAGCACCCGTCAGAAGGTCGAGGCGTCGATCACGAAGCGGTACCGCACGTCGCTGGCGACCACGCGGTCGTACGCCTCGTTGATCCGGTCGGCGGGGATCACCTCGATCTCCGCGCCGATGCCGTGCTCGGCGCAGAAGTTCAGCATCTCCTGCGTCTGCGGAATACCCCCGACCAACGATCCCGCGAGGCTGCGACGGTTCTTGAGCAGCGAGAATCCGCGGACACTGATCGGGTTCTCGGGCAGACCCAGTTCGACGAGCGTGCCGTTGACGGCGAGCATCGACAGGTAGCGGTCCATGTCGAGGTTCACCGACACGGTGTTGAGGATCAGGTCGAACTTGCCGCGCAGCGCCTTGAACGTCTCCTTCTCGGCGGTCGCGTAGTAGTGATCGGCACCGAAGCGCAGGCCGTCGTCCTTCTTGCTCAGCGACTGGCTGAGCACCGTCACCTCGGCGCCCATCGCGTGCGCGATCTTGACGCCGACGTGTCCCAGACCGCCCATGCCGACGATCGCGACCTTCTTGCCGGGGCCGGCGCCCCAGTGTGCGAGCGGCGAGTACAGCGTGATGCCCGCGCACAGCAACGGCGCCGCGACGTCCAGCGCGAGACCGTCCGGGATGGACAGGACGAAGTCCTCGTCGACGACCACGTGCGTGGAATATCCACCGGCCGTGCGCTTTCCGTCGCGGCCCACGGTGTTGTAGGTATCGACGACGCCGTTCTCGCAGTACTGCTCCTCACCGGCCTCGCAGCTGGCGCAGGTGCGGCACGAGTCGACGAAGCATCCGACGCCCACCCGGTCGCCCACCGCATGCTTCGACACCTCGGAACCGACCTGCGCGACGACACCGGCGATCTCGTGACCCGGCACCACCGGATACGTGGTGCCGCCCCACTCGTTGCGGGCTGTGTGGATGTCGGAGTGACAGATGCCAGCGTACTTGATCTCGATGAGGACGTCGCGCGGGCCGACGTCGCGGCGTTCGATGGTGGTCTTCTCGAGGGGCGCATCGGCGGAGTTCGCCGCGTAGGCGGAAGCGGTAAGCATCTCCCATGCCTACCCGTTACCGGCGAGTACACGCAAAGACGGCGGACTGACCTGCGCCGGAGAAATAGACCGTTTCCCCCGAAATGCTTCGCGGTGGGCGCCCGCAGCCTTACCATCCCGGACAACTGAACATGTGTCCATATCCGCTGGGACCATCCGACGCGAACCGAGGAATCGAATGCGCAAAACCGTTGCCGCATTCGCTGCGGCCATCGCAGCGTGCTCAGCCGCCCTGTCACCGACGACGGCCGCCGCGGCACCACCGTCCGCCCCGATCACGACGCTGCACGCCGAGGGCGCGCACCTCGTCGACGGCTACGGGCGCACCGTCCTGCTGCACGGCGTCAACAACGTCGACAAGGATGCGCCCTATCTGCCCGCGGGTGGGACCCTCACGCCTCAGGACATCGACATCCTGGTCCGCCACGGTTTCAACACCGTCCGGCTGGGCACGTCGTTCGACGCGTTGATGCCGCAACGCGGGCAGATCGACGAGGCGTACCTCGACCGTCTCGTCGGCGTGGTCGACGACCTGATCGCCCGCGGCATCCACGTTCTGCTCGACAACCACCAGGACGGGTTGTCGAAGGTATGGGGCGGCAACGGCTTTCCCGCGTGGTCCATCGAGGCCCGGCCGCGGGAGTGGGAGCCGAATCCCGGCTTCCCCCTGTACAACCTGATGCCGAGCATGAACGCCGGGTGGGACGAGGTGTGGAACAACACGCACGGCGCCCTCGACTACCTCGGCACCGCCCTCGGCGCACTTGCCGCGAGGGTGGAGGGCAAGCCGGGCGTGATGGGCATCGAGCTCATGAACGAGCCGTGGCCCGGGTCGCCGTTCCTCACGTGTTTCCCGAACGGCTGCCCGGACTTCGATCGGAAGTACCAGGGCGCGATGCAGAAGCTGACGGATGCCGTCCGCGCACAGAACCCGACCGTGCCGGTGTACTGGGAACCCAACGTCACGTGGAACCAGATGATGCCGTCGAATTTGTTCAACCCGCCCGAGACGCCGTCCGTCGCCGATCCGGACGTCATCTTCGCCCCGCACGACTACTGCATTCCCAGCCAGCTCGCGATCTATCTCGGGTTGCCGCAGGCACTGCGCGCGCTGTGCGTCCCGCAGCAGGATCTCACGTGGTCGAACATCGACGCGGTCACCCAACGCGCGAACATCCCGACCGTGGTCACCGAGTTCGGCGACGGCGATCCGACGGTCCTGAAGAACACCCTCGCCCGCGCGGACGAGCGGTTCATCGGCTGGCAGTACTGGCATTTCGGCGCCGGTAACACCACCGACCCGTTCCTCGGCGACGTCGGGCGTCAGCTGGTGCGCACGTATCCGCAGGCGACGGCCGGGGAGCCCGGACGCATGATCTTCGACGCCGACAACGGCGACTTCGCGTACCGCTACACGCCGCGGGCATCGACGAAGCCCACGGAGATCTTCGTGTCGGACCTGCACTACCCGGACGGGTACGTCGCGCAGGTCGACGGCGGCCACGTCACGTCGGCACCGGGCGCGGCGATCGTCACCGTCGTCGCCGACGGCAGCGGCCCGGTCACCGTGAAGATCAACCGTCCGGGGTCGGCGGGCGCCGAGGTGCCGGACGGGCCGATCGAAACCAGTTCGTCGGGCAGTTCCGGAAGTTCGGCGAGCGCGGGGAGCGCGGGTAGCTCCGGCTCGCTCGGCAGCAGCGGCTCCTAGAACCTCGCAGAACGTCCCGGAAACTCGCAGAACACAGCACACCGGGAGCGGATCCGCAGACGATCCGCTCCCGGTGTGCTGCAAGGGTCGGCGTGCCTACCCCTGCGCGGCACGCCGCCGCAAACGCCGAGCCGCTGCAACGAGGTTGCGCAGCGACGGCTCGAGCTGCCAGTAGTGACGGGTCTTCAGTCCGCCGTCGGGGTTGGCCCACAGCCGGTCGAGATCGACCGATTCGGCGGCCTCGGTGAGCAGGGCGTCGAGTTCGTCGATGTCCGGGATCCGCGCCGAACGGCTCTCGTACACACCGGGTCCGACGCCGTGGGTGAGTGCCTTCTCCTTGATGGCCTCGAGCACCCAGCCGATCGAGCGGGTCGCGACGATCGCGGTGACGTCGGCGTCGAGTCGCTCGATCGCGTCCACGACGGAACGCTGGCCGGAGTAGGTCAGATGCGTATGGATCTGCGTCCCCGGCTTGGCGCCACCCGTCGCGAGACGGAAGGCGTCGACCGCCCAGTCCAGGTACTCCTTGCGCCCGGTCTCCCGCAGCGGCAACAGTTCCCGGACGGCCGGCTCGTCGACCTGGATGATCGCGATACCCGCGGCCTCGAGGTCGGCGATCTCGTCCCGGATCGCGAGAGCCAGCTGGTCGGCGGTCTCGTGCAGCGGCTGGTCCTGACGCACGAACGAACGCGCCAGCATCGTGACCGGGCCGGTGAGCATGCCCTTGACCGGCTTGTCGGTCAGGGACTGCGCGTACGTGATCCATTCGACCGTCATCGGCTTCGGGCGGCGGACGTCGCCGTACAGCACCGGCGGACGGGTGCACCGCGAGCCGTACGCCTGCACCCAGCCGTTGTGGGTGAACGCGTACCCCTCGAGCAGCTCCGCGAAGTACTGCACCATGTCGTTGCGCTCGTGTTCGCCGTGGACGAACACGTCCAGGCCGATGTCCTCCTGCAGCGCGATGGTCTTCGCGATCTCGTCCTGGATCCGCTTGTAGTACTCGTCCCAGTCGAGCCGTCCCTCACCCAGTTCGTAACGGGCCTGCCGGATCTCGTCGGTCTGCGGGAACGAGCCCAGCGTGGTCGCGGGCACGGGCGGCAGGTTCAGCCGTGCCTGCTGCGCGATCCGGCGCTCCTCGTACGGTGCGCGGACGCGATGCTCCGGCTTGATCGCGTTGACCCGCGCGCGGACGTCGTGCTTCTGCTTGAAGTGCACCGACGTCGGCTTCTTGCGCCAGCGGTCCGACGGCCCCTCGGTGAGGGCCTTCGCCAGCGAGACCACCTCGCCCACCTTCTGCTTCGCGAACGCGAGGCGGTCCGCGACGTCCCCGGGCATGTCGTACTCCATGAGCACGTCGTAGGGGACGTGCAGCAACGAACACGACGTGGAGACGACCAGATCCGGGGTGACGTCCTTGATCTGGTTGAGGTAGGTGAGGGTGTTGAACCGGTCCACGCGCCACACGTTGCGGCCGTCGACGATGCCGGCGTAGATCCGCTTGCGCCGGATGCCGGGGACCTTCGCCAGTTCCTCGGCGGTGATCCGCCCGTTGACCAGGTCCAGGCCGAGCGCCTCGACCGGGGTGGCGGCCAGGATCGGCAGCGCCTCACCCAGCGAACCGTACGGTCCGGTGACGAGGATGCGCGGACGCAGCGGTGCGTGCGCCAACTCCTCGTAGGCGCGGCCGAGGGCGGCGAGTTCCTCCGGGGAACGGTCCTCGGTGAAGCACGGCTCGTCCAGCTGGACGCAGGTGGCGCCCGCCTTGGCGAGCTGCGCGAACAGCTTCTCGTACTCGGGCAGCAGCCTGTCGAGCAGATCGAGGGTCGCGAAACCCTCTGCGGTGGACCCGGGTGCGATCTTCGACAGCAGGAGCAGCGAGACGGGGCCGAGCACCACCGGGCGCAGCTCGATGCCACGCGCCTTGGCCCGCTCGAACTCGTCGAGCAGTGTCTCCGAATGCAATTCGAACGTGGAGGTCTCGGACAGCTCGGGCTGACGGTAGTGGTAGTTGGTGCCGAAGAAGCGCACCAGCTCGAGCGGCGGGAAGTCGGGCCGGCCGCGAGCGAGGGTGAAGTAGAAGTCGAGCGGGTCGAGCTCGCTCTCGAGCGGCGCGAAACGCTCGGGGACCGCCCCGAACAACAATGCGTTGTCGAGCACGTGGTCGTAGTACGAGAACGTGTTGCCGGGAACCTGGGTCAACCCGGTGGCAGCCAGCTCGCTCCAGGTCTGCTCCTGCAGTTCCCGTGCGACGGAGACGAGTTCGGACTTGGAGCCGGTGCCGTGCCAGTAGGCCTCGAGTGCCCGCTTGAGTTCACGACGGGGCCCGATGCGGGGGTATCCGAGGACGCTGGATCCGTACCCGGCGGTGTTTGCGGCGGACATGCGGATCGACCTTTCCCTTCAAGCGCCTCGCGCCCGTGTGCCCTGTCCGCTGCCGAGGATGCGGAGAAGCCACACGGGCGCCGAGAAGCTGGCTGGTGTTGCCGTAAAGTGCTGTCTAGCTTGCCTTCTTGGTGACACGGCCGGTGTCGGAATATTCGTAGAAGCCAGCACCGGACTTCTTTCCGACGAGCCCTGCCTCGACCATCCGCAGCAGCAGTGGCGGCGCCGAGTACAGGGGCTCCTTGAACTCCTCGTACATCGAGTCGGCGATCGACTTGACGGTGTCAAGTCCCACCAGATCGGTCAGCGCGAGCGGACCCATCGGGTGCGCACATCCGAGCACCATCGCCTTGTCGACGTCTTCCTTGGTTGCGAAGCCCGACTCCACCATGCGGATCGCAGAGAGGAGGTACGGCACCAGGAGGGCGTTGACGACGAAACCGGAACGGTCCGCCGAGCGCACGACCTGCTTGCCGAGCACCTCGCTCGCGAACGCTTCCGCACGCTCCGACACCGCCGGGCTGGTCTTGAGCGTGGTGACCAGTTCGACGAGAGGGAGGACGGGAACCGGATTGAAGAAGTGCATACCGATGACACGCTCGGGCGCGTTCGTCGAGATGCCCAGCTTCATGATCGGGATCGAGGACGTGTTCGATGCGAGCACCGCGTCCGGATCCGTCACGATCGAGTCGAGTTCGGCGAAGATCTCACTCTTGATCTTCTCGTCCTCGACGACGGCCTCCACTACGAGCTGCCGGTCGGCGAAGTCGCCGAGATCGGAGGTGAAGCGCAGCCGCCAGGCGGCCTGCTCCCGCTCACGTTCGGTGATCTTGCCGCTGCTCACTCCGCGATCGAGCGAGCGCAGGATGCGTGAGCGCCCTGCCGCCGCGAGTTCGCGGCTCGGCTCGTACACCAGCACGTCGACGTGTGCACGGGCGCACACCTCGGCGATTCCGGAACCCATGATGCCGGCGCCGATCACGCCGACGCGCTGAATCTTTTCGCTGGTCACGTCAGCTCCTTTTTCGAAGTGGAGGTCTGGTTCCCCGGGAGGGATCGGCGTGGAGGACACCCCACCGATCCCTCCCGAGAGGTCGAGAGGCCTAGTGGAACTGGCCCTCTTCGGTGGAGCCCTTGAGGGCAGCCGTCGAGGTGTTGGGGTCGACGGTGGTGGCGATCGAGTCGAAGTAGCCGGCGCCGACCTCACGCTGGTGCTTGATGGCGGTGAAGCCACGCTCCTCGGCGGCCTTGAACTCGCGCTCTTGCAGGTCGACGAAGGCGGTCATGCCCTCGCGGGCGTAGCCGTGCGCCAGGTCGAACATGCCGTAGTTGAGCGAGTGGAAGCCGGCGAGGGTGATGAACTGGAACTTGAAGCCCATCGCGCCGAGCTCCTTCTGGAACTTCGCGATGGTCGCGTCGTCCAGGTGTGCCTTCCAGTTGAAGGACGGCGAGCAGTTGTAGGCCAGCAGCTGGTCCGGGAACTCGCCACGGACGGCCTCGGCGAACTTCTTCGCAACCTCGAGGTCCGGCACGCCGGTCTCCATCCAGATGAGGTCGGAGTACGGGGCGTAGGCCTTCGCACGGGCGATGCAGGGCTCGATGCCGTTCTTGACGCCGTAGAAGCCCTCGGCGGTGCGGGTGCCGTCGAGGAATTCGCGGTCACGCTCGTCGACGTCGGAGGTGATGAGGGTCGCGGCCTCGGCGTCGGTGCGGGCGATGACGACCGTCGGGACGTCGGCGACGTCGGCGGCCAGGCGCGCGGAGGTCAGGGTGCGGATGTGCTGCTGGGTGGGGATGAGCACCTTGCCACCGAGGTGGCCGCACTTCTTCTCCGACGCCAGCTGGTCTTCCCAGTGCGAACCGGCGACACCGGCCGCGATCATGGCCTTCTGCAGCTCGTAGACGTTGAGCGCACCACCGAAGCCGGCCTCACCGTCGGCGACGATCGGGGCGAGCCAGTTGTCGACGGAAGTGTCACCCTCGACCTTGGCGATCTCGTCGGCACGCAGCAGCGCGTTGTTGATGCGGCGGACGACCTGCGGGACCGAGTTGGCCGGGTAGAGGCTCTGGTCCGGGTAGGTGTGGCCGGAGAGGTTCGCGTCACCGGCGACCTGCCAGCCGGAGAGGTAGATGGCCTTGAGGCCCGCGCGGACCTGCTGGACGGCCTGGTTGCCGGTGAGCGCACCGAGCGAGTTGATGTAGTCCTCGTTGTTGACGAGATCCCAGAGGATCTCCGAACCGCGACGGGCGAGGGTGGCCTCCTCGACAACGGTGCCCTGGAGCTTGACGACCTGCTCCGCGGTGTAGTTGCGCGTGATGCCCTTCCAGCGGGGGTTGGTGTCCCAATCCTGCTGGATCTGCTCTGCGGTCCTCGGGGTGCCGGTGGTCGACATCGAAAGCTCCACTTCTTCTCTGCTGCTTCGACCGGTACGGATGTACTGCTTCACATCGTTGCCAGGCCGTTCGGATGTACAAACCGACAATGACACAGAGGAAAACCGCCGTCTACCTGTTGCTAATGCCAATCTTCGCTAGCTTTTCATTTCAATCTGCAAAGCTTGCTAATTTTCGCGGAGCCAAGCAGCCGCTTGGGTTACCCGCCGGTAGCATCGCAAGTTACCCGCAAGTAGCCCCCTACCTCGGCATTAGCGTGAAAACCGGACAGGGCACTTCGGGGTGAAGTCGGACACGCCGGACACGTGAACCCCGCGGCGCCCTCACCGAGTCGATCGAGGGCATGTGAGGGCAATCACAGGAATCGGACAGCGTTCCGTACACCGGAACAGTCGGGAATCGACGTCACAGATACCTCGGAGGCCGCCGAAGGCGACCGTCGACCGCTACTGCCGGCCGAGAATCGCTACTCGCGCGAAGCCGTATCGCGCGTCGAGGGCGGCCGCGGATCCCGACAAGTCGTACGCGTGCGACCCGAACTCGGCATATTCGACAACCGCCGAACCCGTGACGATCGGCGACAACCGGGTCACCTCCCACTGGGTGTGGACGAGATCGGGACGCCCCGAGTCGTGCTCGTCCGCGGATCCGCCCACGAGGTCCGCACGCCAGGATTGGCAGGCCAGCCAGTCCGGCGTCAGCTGGATCTGTTCGCCGTCGCACTCGGACAGCTCGACCCGCCCCGCCACTCCCCTGCCCACGCCGTCGACCGGGGGAATCGAGAACCCCATACCGCCGACGCCGTTCACCAGACTCAACGCCGCCTGCGGCAGGTCAGGCAGCGAGAACGGGTCGCGGTCGCCGTCCTCGATCGGGGCGCCCACGAGGAAGTCGGACGTGTACGCACTCTCGTCCTGCTCGCCCGGCAACAGACAGTTGCACGACATCCCCGCGAACAATCGACCGACAGGAACTCCCACCGTGTCGGAGTCGGCGGACAGTGGTTCGACGATCCACACCGCCAGCTGCGGCCGATCCGCGACCGTGAACGGCTCCGGCAGGAGCGCGCGGGCGAAGCCGGGCTTGATATCGGTAGTGAGGACGAGCCACCGGGCCGCCACGGCTACCGCGTCGGCCTCCGTCGACGGCCCGTCGGTCTCCTCGTTCGGCGCTGCCGCAACCTCGACCGGGCCGACCGCATCCGACGGCTCCACGGATCCCGACGCCACGGAACCGGATTCCACGGCATCACTGGACGGGAGGAGTGTCGAAGCGCGAAGTCCGACGCGAGCTCGGCGCTTGGAGGTGAAGATCATCGTGGCCTCAGGCGGTTCCTGGTCGAACGCCGGGCGGCGGAGCGCCGGCCGGCGACACTGAAACAGAGGACGGTCCACGCCCAGGGAGAGGGGCGGGCGTGGATCCGAGACCCCGCCGCGGGGCGGGAGTCGGCGTCTGTCCGCTCAGGGCGCGCGAGCCCCCGCCCCGCGCCCCAAACCGCCTAGCAATCAATGCTTTACACAATCGATCAATGACTGTCGCCCAGCTTTTGTCACTGTCACCGAGATGTCAAGACTTGTTCCGAAAACGTCATGATCGGTCTGATGTCGGGTTCGCCGGATCCAGCGATCGCGGCGGTGTTAACCCGATCCTTTGCACGGTTAGCAGGGCGCTCGTACGCTGGCTGGCATGTCCAAGACCTTCGTCGGCGCCCGGCTGCGACAGCTCCGCACGGAGCGTGGCCTGAGCCAGGCCGCGCTCGCCAAGACGCTGGACATCTCCGCCAGCTATCTCAATCAGATCGAACACGACGTGCGCCCGTTGACGGTGCCGGTGCTGCTGCGGATCAGCGAGGTGTTCGGGGTCGACACCACATTCTTCTCGTCGCAGGACGACACCCGGCTGATCGCCGAGTTGCGCGAGGTGGCGCTCGACAAGGACATGGGCATCGACGCGGACGCGCAGGAGATCGCGGAGATGGTGTCCTCGCATCCGGGGCTGGCGAAGGCGATGGTCAACATGCACAGCCGCTTCCGGAACACGTCGGCGCAGTTGGCCGCGGCCACCGAGGACCGGTTCAGCGACGGCAGCGGCAGCGGCTCGATCACGATGCCGCACGAGGAAGTGCGCGACTACTTCTACCAGCGACAGAACTACATCCACGACCTGGACACTGCGGCCGAGGACCTCACCGCGCGACTGCGCTTCCACCGCGGCGACATCGCCGACGGCATCGCGCGGCGGCTCGAGAACCTGCACGACGTCCAGATCGTCCGCCGCATCGACCTCGGCGAGAACGTGCTGCACCGCTACGACCCGGACACGCGGGTGCTGGAGATCTCGCCGGCGCTGTCCGGCGGGCAACAGGTGTTCAAGTTCGCGACCGAACTCGCGTACCTCGAGTGCGGCGATCTGCTCCGCAGGCTCGTGGACGAGGGCAACTTCACGTCCGACGAGGCCCGGTCGCTCGCGATGCTCGGCCTGGCCAACTACTTCGCGGCGGCCACGGTGCTGCCGTACGGGCAGTTCCACGAGATTGCGGAGGACTTCCGGTACGACATCGAGCGGCTGTCTGCGTTCTACGCGATCAGCTACGAGACGATCTGTCACCGCCTGTCGACGCTGCAGCGCCCCAAGCAGCGTGGGGTGCCGTGGTCGTTCGTCCGCGTCGACCGTGCGGGCAACATGTCGAAGCGTCAGTCCGCCACCGGCTTCCACTTCTCGTCCAGCGGCGGCACGTGCCCGCTGTGGAACGTGTACGAGACCTTCGCGTACCCCGGCAAGATCATGACGCAGATCGCCCAGATGCCGGACGGGCGCAACTACCTGTGGGTGGCCCGCACCGTCGAGCGCCGTGCGCAGCGGTACGGGCAGCCCGGCAAGACGTTCGCGATCGGTCTGGGATGCGAACTGCGGCACGCACCACGGGTCGTCTACGCCGACGGTCTCGATCTGGGCGGCAACACCGCCACCCCCATCGGCGCGGGCTGCCGAGTGTGCGAACGAATGAACTGCCCGCAGCGGGCGTTCCCTCCGCTGGGCAAGGAACTCGACATCAACGAGCACCGAAGCTCGGTGTCGCCGTACACGATCCTCTGATCCACCAGCACTCTTCCCGCTAGTCGGGTCTCGTCCGTCGAGGCCGCGTGAGCTCCTGTTCATGTGTGCGTAATACGCGACACGAACTCGTGATCCACAGACATTCCGGCGCAACAACTTCCGCCTACTGTCTCGAATCACGGATACAGCGTCGTATACGTACCTCTCCGCAGCTCAGCGTCATTCCTCTCGACGGAAAGGCTCGTCCATGCCCACGTTCTCGAAGCGTGCTCTCACCGCCCCGGCCGCACTCGCGGCGCTCGGCCTGGTCCTCACCGCCTGCGGCAGCAAGGCGTCGGACACCTCGGCCGCCGGTACGACGTCCGCCGCCTCCTGCGTCGACACGTCGGGCGACACCGTCAAGGTCGGCTCGCTCAACTCGCTGTCCGGCACGATGGCGATCAGCGAGGTCACCGTCCGCGACTCGATCGCGCTTGCGGTCGAGGAGATCAACAACGCCGGTGGTGTACTCGGCAAGAAGATCCAGATCGTCGCCGAGGACGGTGCGTCGGAGCCGACGGTGTTCGCCGAGAAGGCCGAGAAGCTCATCAGTAGCGACTGTGTCGCAGCCGTTTTCGGCGGGTGGACGTCGTCGAGCCGCAAGGCGATGCTGCCGGTGTTCGAGGACAACAACGCGCTGCTCTACTACCCCGTGCAGTACGAGGGTCTCGAGGACTCCCCCAACATCTTCTACACGGGCGCGACCACGAACCAGCAGATCGTGCCGGCGCTGGACTACCTGAAGGAGAAGGGCGTCACGTCGCTGTACCTGGTGGGCAGCGACTACGTCTTCCCGCAGACCGCGAACCGGATCATCAAGGCGTACGCCGCGGCGAACGGCATCGAGATCAAGGGCGAAGACTACACACCGCTCGGTTCCACCGACTTCTCGACGATCGTCAACAAGGTCCGCACCGCAGACGCCGACGCCGTCTTCAACACTCTCAACGGCGACTCCAACGTCGCATTCTTCCGCGAGTACTCCAATGTCGGCCTGAAAGCAGCGGACATGCCGGTGATCTCGGTGTCGATCGCCGAAGAGGAGGTGGGCGGCATCGGCGCGCAGAACGTCTCCGGCCAGCTCACCGCGTGGAACTACTACCAAACCGTCGACTCCCCGGAGAACAAGAAGTTCGTCGATGCGTACAAGGCGAAGTACGGCGCGAACAAGCCGACGTCGGACCCGATGGAGGCCGCCTACACGTCGGTGTACCTGTGGAAGAACACTGTGGAGAAGGCCGATTCGTTCGCCGTTGCCGACGTCCAGGCGGCCGCCGACGGCGTCAGCTTCCAGGCGCCCGAGGGTCTCGTGACCATCGACGGCGACAACCACCACATCACCAAGACCGCGCGCATCGGCGAGATCCGCGGCGACGGCCTGATCTACACCGTGTGGGAGTCCGACGGCCCGATCCAGCCGGACCCCTACCTCGAGAGCTACGACTGGGCGAAGGGCCTTTCCGGATCGGGTAGCTAGCTCGCGACCAACGACGACATAGAAGGGCGGGCACCGATGGATGTCGTTATCGGGCAGCTGTTCACCGGCCTGAGTATCGGGTCGATCCTGTTGTTGGCGGCACTGGGCCTGTCGCTGACGTTCGGCCAGATGGGCGTGATCAACATGGCCCACGGCGAATTCATCATGGCCGGCTCCTACACCGCATACGTGGTGCAGCAGGTCATTTCGAGCGCCGGGGCGTCACTGCTGATCTCCCTGGTGGTGGGCTTCGTGGTGGGCGGCCTGATGGGCGTGCTGCTCGAGGCCACGCTGATCCGGCGGATGTACCACCGTCCGTTGGATACCCTGCTGGTGACTTTCGGTGTGGGACTGGTACTCCAACAGCTCGCTCGCGACATCTTCGGTGCCCCCGCCGTCAACGTCGTCGCGCCGTCCTGGCTCACCGGTGGCGTGGAGATCCTCGGCGCCGTGGTGCCGAAGACCCGCATCTTCATCCTGGTGCTCGCGATCGTCGCGGTCGCGGTGCTGTCCTTCGCTCTGGCAAAGACGTCGATGGGGCGCCGTATCCGGGCCGTCGTGCAGAACCGCGATCTCGCGGAGACCAGCGGAATCTCCTCGCGCCGAACCGATGTGACCACGTTCTTCATCGGCTCCGGCCTGGCCGGCGTTGCAGGTGTGGCGCTGACACTGATCGGGTCGACGAGCCCGACCATCGGTCAGTCGTATCTGATCGATGCGTTCCTCGTGGTCGTGATCGGCGGTCTGGGCCGGCTGTCGGGTGCGGTGGTCGCGGCGTTCGCGCTCGGCATCCTCAACTCGTTCATCGAGTACTCGACCACGGCGTCGATCGCCAAGGTGATCGTGTTCGTCGTCATCGTCATCTTCCTGCAGGTCCGCCCGCAGGGGCTGTTCGTGGCCAAATCTAGGAGCCTCGTATGACCGTGCTCAGTCGCTACCGGATGTGGGCGGGATTCGCCGTCGCCGCGATCGTCCTCTTCGGGCTCGCCCCGGCCATGCTGTCGGACTTCCGGCTCAATCTGCTGGCCAAGTTCCTGTGCTTCGCGATCGTCGCGGTCGGCATCGGATTGGCCTGGGGACGTGGCGGAATGCTCACCCTCGGCCAAGGCGTGTTCTTCGGCCTCGGCGCCTACATCATGGCGATGCACCTCAAGATCGCCGACGCGGAGCTGCGCGGGGACGCGGTGCCGGACTTCATGCAGATCGCCGGCATCCGCGAACTCCCCTCCTACTGGACGCCGTTCGCGGATCCGTTCACGACCATCGCCGCGATCCTGCTCGTCCCTGCCGTCGTCGCGTTCCTGCTCGGCCTCGGCGTGTTCAAGCGCCGGGTCAAGGGCGCGTACTTCGCGATCCTGTCGCAGGCGCTCGCGGCAGCGTTCGCGATCCTGCTCATCGGCCAGCAGTCGATCGGTGGTTCCAACGGCCTCAACCGGTTCCGCACCTTCTTCGGCTTCAATCTCTCCGATCCCGCGAACAAGCGGATGCTCTTCTTCATCGCCGCGGCGGTGCTGCTGCTCGTCGTCGCCGCGACCCGGCAGCTGATGAACTCCCGCTACGGCGAGCTCCTGGTCGCGGTCCGCGACCAGGAGGAGCGGGTCCGGTTCCTGGGTTACGACCCCGCGAACATCAAGGTCGTCGCCTACACGGTGGCCGCGTTCTTCGCCGGCATCGCGGGCGCGTTGTTCGTGCCGATCGTCGGCATCATCTCCCCCGCGGATGTCGGGATCGTCCCCTCGATCGCGTTCCTCATCGGCGTCGCGATCGGCGGACGCACCACCCTGCTCGGGCCGGTGCTCGGCGCGATCGGCGTCGCATGGGCCCAGACGACGCTGTCGGAGAACTTCCCGTCGGCATGGACCTACGCGCAGGGCCTGCTGTTCATCGTCGTCATCGGGTTCTTCCCGGCCGGCATCGCGGGTCTGGCGAAGGTGTTCAAGCGCCGCCGCGCCACCCCGACCGAGAGCGAACCCGAATCCACCCGCGAACTGGAGGTCGCACGATGACCGAACCCCAGCCCAGCCTCGGCGGCAACGCCGGAATGTCCAGCCAGTACCTCGAGATTCGCGATCTGCGTGTCACGTTCGACGGCTTCACCGCGGTCGACGGCGTCGACCTGACACTGTTCCAGGGTGACCTGCGCTTCCTCATCGGCCCCAACGGCGCCGGCAAGACCACGCTGGTCGACGCGATCACCGGTCTGGTGCCGGCCACCGGTTCGGTCGCCAAGTCCGGTGTCGAACTGCTGGGGCAGAAGGTCCACAAGATCGCTCGCTCGGGCGTGGGCCGCACGTTCCAGACCGCGTCGGTCTTCGAGGACCTCTCGGTGCTGCAGAATCTCGACATCGCGGCCGGCGCGAGACGATCCGCGCTGACGCTGCTGCGCCGCCGCAAGAATGTCCTGCCGCAGATCGAGGAGGCCCTCGAGACGATCGGGCTGACCGATCTGCGGGACCGCAAGGCCGGAATCCTGCCGCACGGTCAGAAGCAGTGGCTCGAGATCGGCATGCTCCTCGTGCAGGACGCCGACGTGCTCCTGCTCGACGAACCGGTGGCCGGCATGAGCCACGAGGAACGCGAGGAGACCGGAAACCTGCTGCGGCGCATCGGTGCCGAGCGCACCGTCGTGGTCGTCGAGCACGACATGGATTTCATGCGGGCTTTCGCGACCTCCGTGACGGTCCTCGCCCGCGGCAAGGTCATCGCCGACGGCAGCGTCGAGGAGATCCAGTCCGACCCCATGGTCCAGCAGGTGTATCTGGGCACCGCGGCCGCCGCCGACGTTCTCGAGGAGGCCTGATCATGCTGGAACTCGTCGACATCCGGACCGGCTACGGCCGCACCGAGATCATCCACGGCGTCACCGTCACCGTCCCCGCCGACGGCGTCGCCGCCGTGATGGGACACAACGGCGCCGGCAAGACGACGCTGCTGCGGGCCGCGGTCGGACTCGCGAAGACGACGTCGGGCACGGTCCTGCTCGACGGCCAGGACGTCACCAAGCTGCGTCCCAGCGCCCGCGTCGCCCGCGGGCTCGCCTACGTCCCGCAGGGCCAGCAGTCGTTCGGACAGCTGACATGTCTCGAGAATCTGCAAGTGGTCGCCGACGGCCGCAAACGCGGCAAGGCGCTCATCGACGAACAGCTGGCGTTGTTCCCGGCGCTCGAGTCGCTGCTCGACCGACGGGCCGGGCTACTGTCCGGCGGCCAGCGTCAACAGTTGGCGATCGCGCGGGCGCTGATCACCGAGCCGCGCGTGCTTGTCCTCGACGAACCGACCGAGGGCATCCAGCCGTCCGTCGTCGCCGAGATCGAGTCCGCGATCGTCGAACTGACCCGGCGCGGCAACCTCGGTGTCCTCCTGGTGGAGCAGCACATCGGGTTCGCCCTGCAGTCCGCTCAGCGCTACTACATCCTCGAGTCCGGTCGCGTCACCTCGAGTGGCGCCGGAGGCGCGGACGCCGAGTCCGTCGTGCGCTCCGCCATGGCCATCTGACCTGCCGATCTCACCGGCCTCCACCGCTCCCTCCCATCGAAGGAGACCATTCGTGTTCCCCGCTTTCGACACCCTGCTCGTCGCCAACCGCGGCGAGATCGCCTGCCGCATCATCCGATCCGGCCGGGAACTCGGTCTGAAGACGGTAGCCGTGTACTCCGACGCCGACGCGTGTGCCGCCCACGTGGAGATGGCCGACGCGGCCGTCCGGCTCGGACCCGCCCCCGCGGGGGAGTCGTATCTGCGCACCGACAAGGTCATCGAGGCGGCCCTCGCGACCGGCGCAGGGGCGATCCACCCCGGCTACGGGTTCCTCTCGGAGAACGAGCAATTCGCCGCCGCGGCGGAGCGGGCCGGTATCGCGTTCGTCGGCCCGACACCCGATCAGCTCCGGGTGTTCGGCAACAAGCACACCGCCCGCGAGGCGGCACGCGCCGTGGGCGTCCCGCTGGTGCCGGGCAGCGGCCTGCTCGAATCGGTCGAGGAGGCCGTCGCCGAGGCCGAGCGCATCGGCTACCCGGTGATGCTCAAGGCAGTCGGTGGCGGCGGCGGTATCGGCATGCAGGCGTGTTTCACACCGGAGGCGCTGCGCGCGGCGTACGACACGGTGCAGCGGATGGCGGCGGCGAACTTCTCGTCGTCGGGCGTCTTCCTGGAGCGTTTCGTCGCCCGCGCGCGGCACATCGAGGTGCAGGTGTTCGGCGACGGCGCCGGTCGCACGGTGAGCCTGGGCACCCGCGACTGCTCGTTGCAGCGCCGCAACCAGAAGGTGGTGGAGGAGGCGCCGGCGTCGGGTCTGCCAGAGCGCGTGGTGGAGCAGCTGCTGCGCTCGTCGCGGGACCTCGCGTCGTCGGTGAACTACCGTTCGGCAGGCACCGTCGAGTTCGTGTACGACGTGGACCGCGGCGAGGCGTCGTTCCTCGAGATGAACACCCGACTGCAGGTGGAGCATCCGGTGACCGAGGAGGTGACGGGCGTCGACCTGGTGGCGTGGATGCTGCGTCTCGCCGGTGGTGACCCGTCGATGCTCGACGGCCTGCCCGACGCCGGTCCCGCGATCACCGGCCACGCAGTCGAGGCGCGTGTGTACGCCGAGGACCCCGCGCACGACTACCGGCCCAGCGCCGGAACCCTCACCTCGGTCCGGTTCCCCGCCGCCGCCCGGATCGAGACGTGGGTCGACACCGGGACCGAGGTGAGTGCGCACTACGACCCGATGATCGCGAAGATCATCACCGGCGGCGCCACCCGCGAGGCGGCCTTCGCGGCATTGGGCGCCGCCCTCGCGGACACCCACCTGTACGGTCTGCAGACCAATCTGCCTCAGCTGCGCCACATCTGCGCCGCGCCACTGGGCGAGAACACCACCGCCACGCTCGCGGACCTGCCGACGTCCGGTCGCCGGATCGACGTCCTGCGGGCCGGCACCATGACCACGGTGCAGGACCTGCCGGGTCGGGTCGGACTGTGGGAGGTCGGTATTCCGCCGTCGGGTCCGATGGACGACCTGTCGTTCGCGCTGGCCAACACCGCGGTGGGCAACCCGGTGGGCGCGCCCGGACTCGAATGCACGCTGCAGGGCCCGCGGCTCGAGTTCTCCACGCCGACGGTCGTGTGCGTCACCGGCGCCGCCGTCCCGGTGACCGTGGACGGCCTGGCCGCGCCGATGTGGGAGCCGATCGAGATCGGCGCCGGATCCGTGCTCGACATCGGCACCCCCACGGACACCGGCCTGCGCACGTATCTCGCGGTCCGCGGCGGCCTCGACGTCCCGCTGTTCCACGGCAGCGCTGCGACGTTCACTCTCGGCGGCTTCGGCGGCGTCACCGGCCGCGCCGTCGCGACCGGCGACGTGCTGGGCATGCTCCCCGAGTCCGACGCGCTCACCGAACCGGCGAGCGTCCCGAACGACGTGCGCCCCGAACTGACCCACACGTGGCACCTCGCGGTCACCGAGGGCCCACAGCCGTCGCCGTCCTACTTCACCGACGCCGACATGACGCAGTTCTACGAGACCACCTGGACCACGGCGAGCCACGCGAACCGCACCGGCATTCGCCTCGACGGCCCCAAGCCGTCGTGGTCGCGTCCGGACGGCGGCGAGGCGGGCCTGCATCCGTCGAACCTGCACGACAATCCGTACAGCGTGGGCGCACTGAACGTCTCGGGCGACACTCCCATCCTGCTGGGGCCCGACGGCCCGAGCCTCGGCGGGTTCGCGTGCCCGCTCACGGTGGTGAGCGCGCACCGCTGGAAGATGGGTCAGATCCGGCCGGGAGACGCCGTGCGCTTCGTCCCCGTGCCCGACGCGGACGCCGACGCGCTGCGCCGGTCGGATCATCTACGCGCCAAGGATGTTCCTGCCGTGCGTATCTCGCGCGGCGACGGTGGCGTGCTGGGGCGCATCGACGCGGACGCCGACCGACCCGCGGTGGCGTACCTACGCGGCGGGGACGACAACATCCTCGTCGAGTACGGCCCGATGGCCCTCGACCTCGGACTGCGGATGCGCGTGCACGCGCTGTCGGAGGCGCTGGCCAACCTGCAAGTCCCCGGGCTGATCGACGTCACGCCCGGTGTGCGTTCGCTCCACCTGCACTTCGACCCGGACGTCCTGCCGCAGTTCCGCCTGCTCGGACTGCTGCAGGAGCTCGAGGCGCAGTTGCCGGCCACGCACGACCTGGTGGTGCCGAGCCGCACCGTGCGCCTGCCGCTCTCGTTCGACGACCCGTCGATCGACGAGGCGATGGCCCGCTACCGCAGCGGAGTGCGGGACACCGCGCCGTGGCTGCCGTCGAACACCGAGTTCATCCGGCGGGTCAACGGACTGGGCAGCATGGACGACGTGCGCCGCGCGGTGTTCGATGCCGAGTACCTGGTGCTCGGGCTCGGCGACGTGTATCTCGGTGCGCCGCTCGCGGTTCCGCTCGATCCGCGCCATCGCCTGGTGACCACGAAATACAACCCGGCGCGCACGTGGACGCCGTCGGACGCGGTGGGTATCGGCGGCAAGTACCTGTGCGTGTACGGGATGGAGTCGCCCGGCGGGTACCAGCTGATCGGACGGACGGTGCCGATCTGGTCGGGCTACCGGCAGCGTGCGCCGTTCGAGAGCGGCAAGCCGTGGCTGTTCCGCTTCTTCGACCGGATCGTCTGGGAGCCCGTCACTCCCGAGCAGCTCGAGGAGGCACGCGCGGAGTCTCGCGCGGGACGCTTCGACGCCGACATCAGCGAGGGCACGTTCGCGCTGGCCGACCACACGGCGTTCCTCGCCGAGAACGCCGCCTCGATCGCCGAGTTCGAGGAGCGTCAGGGCGCGGCGTTCGAGGCCGAGAAGCGCGCGTGGCACGCGGCGGGCGAGTTCGACCGGGCCGAGGCCGCACCCGAGCCCGAGCCGGAATCCTCGATGCCGGACGTGCCGGCGGGCGCGGTCGTGGTGGAGGCGCCGATGGTCGGGAACGTGTGGCGGGTGGAACTCGCACCGGGACAGCAGGTCTGCGCGGGCGATCCGGCGGTGATCCTCGAGGCAATGAAGCTCGAGATGCCGGTCCCCTGCCCCGCCACCGGGACGGTGCTGCAGGTGCTCGCGGAGCCGGGCGCCAAGGTGGCGCCCGGCACTCCGCTGGCCGTCATTGGCTGAGCCGCTCCTCGGCGAGCACCTTCACGACCCCCTTGGCGACCTTCCCGCCGGGCGCCAGGGGGAGCTCGTCGACGGTGACGACGTGCTCGGGGATGTACTCACGGGTGACGCCCTGCGCGGTGAGCCACGCGGACAGCTCGTCGGCGCCCAGTTCGGCGCCGTCGGCCGTCACCACGACGGCACACACCTTCTCGCCGAAGAGCGCGTCGTGCACGCCCACCACGGCCACCATCGTGACCGCCGGGTGTGCGCGCACGAACTCCTCGACCTCCACCGCCGAGATGTTCTTGCCGCCGCGAATGATGATGTCGGCCTTGCGCCCCACCACCCGTAGGCGTCCGTCCGCGTCGATCTCGACGATGTCGCCGAGCAGCATCCAGCCGTCGTCGGTGTACAGCTCGGAGTTGGCCGCATCGTCGTCCCAGTACCCGTGGCACGTCAGCGGGCCGTTCACACCGGGCTGTCCGCGACGCTCGGCGCCGAGCACCTCGACGCCCGCGTCGTCGAACACCCGGACCTGTGCCTCCGCGACCACGTGTCCGCACGTGCGCAGGCGGGTGTCGGCGTCGTCGTCGACGGTCGTGACGCTCACCGCACCGGTCTCGTTGGAGCCGTAGAACTGCAGCACCGCGGCCCCGGTCCGCTGCTCGAACGCGAGCGCCTCCGAGTACGGCACCGCCTCGCCCCCGGTGAACATCGCGCGCAGGGCACTCAGGTCGGCCGACTGAGCCCGCTCCGACCGCAGCAGCATCTTGAACTGGGTGCTGACACAGTTCAGGACGGTCACCCGCTCCCGCTCGAGCAGGTCGACCATGGTGTCCGCACCGAAGCGTTCGACCACCACGTTGGGGGCGCCGAGCAGGGCCGGCAGGAAGTGTGACGTCCACAGCCCGAAGCCGAACGGCGCCGGCACCGCGCCGAAGAAGACATCGGCGCCGGTGATCCGTCCGGCACGTACGGCCACTTCGGAGAAGCCGATCCAGCGACGCTCGGTCTGGGTGACCAGCTTCGGCAGGCCGGTGGTGCCCGAGGTCGAGTTCAGCAGCGACACGTCGTCGACGCCGAACCGCGGGCTGGTGGCGTCGAACCGGCGGTCGGTGATCTCGACCGGCGCACCGGCGGCGTCCTCGACCTCGACGGAACCGAGGTCGTCGACGTAGATCACGTGCTCGGGCCCGCCGGTCCGCTCGCGTAGTTCCGCGACGAGCGCGGCGGTGTCCTGGCCGCGCAGTGACCGCGCGGTGACCAGCGTCCGGCAGCTGGCGCGGGTGCTCAGGTGCGCCACTTCCTTGACACCGGAACGTGATCCGATCCCGACGGCGATCCGGCCGGTGCGGTACGCCGCGCACAGCGCCGCATGGAAGACCATCGTGTCGGGCAGGTACAGCGCGACGGCGGACTCGCCGCCCACCGCGGCCAGCGCCGACGCGATCCGGTCGGCGGTCGCGTCGTAGCTCGCCCACGAGATGCGCGAGTCGGGCGTGATGAACGCGATCCGCTCACCGATCGTGAGAGCCCAGTGCCGCACCAGTTCGCTGACGCTCAGGCCGTCGAGCTTGCGGGGGTCGGTCGCGAAGTCACCGACAGCGACGTCCAGGGTGGTCGAGAATCGTCCGGTCACCGTCACTGCTCCACTGTCGCTTCCAACATGCCCATCGACTGCTTGTACGCGGCGTCGAGCGACGCTGCGTCGTCCCGGGTGTCGACGATCCTGCCGCGCTGCATCACGTAGCCGCGCTGTACCACCGACTTCAGCGCCGCCAGCGCGGGTTCGGCGACGAGCACCGTCACGCCCTCGGCCCCGAGACCCGCCACGAGCGAACGCAGTTCGGCGACGATCTTCGGCGCGAGTCCGGTCATCATCTCGTCGAGCAGCAGCACCTTCGGCGTCGCGAGCAGGGCCCGTCCCAGCACCAGCATCTGCTGTTCGCCGCCGCTGAGGACACCGGCGTAGCTGCCGGATCGCTCGCGCAGCACCGGGAACCGGTCGAACGCCGAGTCGATCGCGTCTTTCTTCAGGCCGAGGAGGTCGGCGCCCACCTGCAGGTTCTCGCGCACCGACATCTTCATGAACAACTGCCGGCCCTGCGGGACGTACGCGAAGCCCTCGCGCACCCGTTGCAGCGCGGACAGGCCGTCGACCCGGCGACCGTCCATCGTCACCTGTCCGGTGCTGCGGACGGAGCCGTAGATCGCTCCGAACAGACTGGACTTGCCGGCGCCGTTGGGGCCGACGATCGCCGTCACCGTACCGGACGGCGCCGAGAACGAGACGCCGTCGACCGCGACGGCAGATCCGTACCGGACCTTCAGGTGCGTCACCTCGAGCGTGGTCATCACACTTCCTCTCCTGCCCCGAAGTACACCTCGCGCATCGCGTCGCTCGCGAGACATTCGGCGGGTGCGCCGTGGAAGGCGACCGATCCGAAGTCGAGCAGCACGATGGTCGTTGCGAGTTCGGCGATGAGATCGACGTTGTGGTCGACCAGCACGACGCCGCGGCCCTGCGCCTGAATCTTGCGGACCGCACCGGCGATCGCGGCGATGCCCGTGTGGTCGGCACCGGCGAACGGCTCGTCGAGCAGCAGTACCCGGGGGTCCGTGGCCATCGCGCGCGCCACCTCGACCAGACGCTGCCCACCGAGACTCAGTTCGCCGCAGGCGCTGGTGGTGTCGTCGATCGCGTATTCGTGCGCGACGGCACGGGCCCGGTCCGCGGTCGCGTCCCAGTTCTCGAACGGGCCCTTGAGCGCCCACCACAGTGAGTGCAGCGGGGTGCGCATCCGGCGTCCGTACAGGGCGGGCACGATGTTCTCGACGGCATTCAGTTCCAGTGCCAACTGTGGGTGCTGGAAGGTGCGCGAGAGGCCGTGCCGGGCGCGCTTCTCGCTCGGTCCGGTCAGCGGCCGGCCGGCCAGTCGCACCGTGCCGGCGTCCGCCTTCTGTGTCCCGAAGATGCAGTCCACCAGTGTGGTCTTGCCGGCACCGTTCGGACCGACCAGACCGACCACCTCGCCGGGAGCGACGGTGAACGAGACGTCGTCGACGGCACGGACACCGCCGTAGTTCTTGGTGAGGCCCGAGACCTCGAGCAGCACACTCACGTCCGATCACTTCCTCGCTCGTTGGAACTGCCGCGGCCGGTCACCTTGGCGAATGCCGTACCGACCCAGCCGATCACACCGCCCGGCGCGACGACGAGGATCAACAGCACCGCGACGGCGAGCAGCAGTTCGCCGCTGCCCTGGTAGCCGGGCATGTTGAGGGTCACGATCACGACGATCAGCGCACCGAGCGGGGCGCCCCACGCGCTGTTCCGGCCGCCGATGATCGGCATGAAGATCGCGAGGAACACGATGCTCAGCGTGAACGTCTCGGGTGTCACGGCCTGTACCGACACGGTGAACAGCGAGCCACCGGTCGACGCGATCGCCGCACCGATCGCGAGCGCGATCACGGTGAGGTGGGCGGGGTTGACGCCCGACGACCGGGCGGCGTTCTTGTTGTCACGGGCCGCACGCAGCGTCAGCCCCCACACCGACTTGCGGAGACGGTCGACGATCACCGCGATCAGGCAGACGAACAGGATCGCGAGCACGACCAGCGCGTACCGCGGCGGCTGCCATCCGAACAACGTGACCGCCTCGACACCGGAGAGGCCGGCGGAGCCGCCCGTGAAGCTGGGACCGTCGATGAGCCAGTGCTCGAACGCGATTCCGAACAGCAGTGTGACGGCAGCCAGGTAGAAGCCGGACAGCTTCTGTGTCGCGAGCGCCAGGATCACCGCGACCACTGCCGCGACGAGGGCGCCGATCACCCAGCCCCACCACATCGACAGCCCGGTCTTCACCGAGATGAGGGCCACCGCGTACGCGCCGATCGCGGCGTACGCGCTGTACGCCATCGACAGCGAGCCGGCCATGACGAACGGGATGTACATGCCCAGGGCGATCAGCGAGTACGTCGCGGCCAGGAACACCAGGTCCTGCCGGTACAGGCTCGGGCCCATCCACACCAGCACCCCGGCGACGACGACGAGCGTGATGCCGGCCTCGATCGCGATGTTGGTGAGCGACCGGCGAGCCCGCGAGGGCCGTCGGGGCGCTGCCGCCTCCGACGGCGGTGACGTGAGAGTCGACATCAGACGCGGACCTTCCTCGAGAGCAGGCCCTCCGGCCGGAAGGCGAAGAACACCAACGCGATCAGCAGGATCGCGGTCTGGGCGGCGCTGGCACCGAAGTAGTACGGCGCGAACACCTGCACGAAGCCGAGCAGCAGACCGCCGACCAGAGGCGCCCAGCTGCGTCCGGTGCCGCCGATCACGAGCGCGATGAATGCCGTGAGCGTCCACGACAATCCGCTCGTGAACTGCACACCGGCCTTGGGCGCGAACAGCAGTCCGGCAATCGCGGCGATGAGCCCGGCGACCGTGAAGGCCACCAGTCGAACTCGGTTCACCGGAAGCCCCAGGATGCGCGCGGCCTCCGGGTTGTCGCCGACCGCACGCAGCAGACGGCCGGTCTGCGTCGCCTGCAGCCACAGCCCCACCACGGCGAACACGACGACGGTACCGACGATCAGGACGATCGACGAACTGTCGACCGTGGCGCCGGCGACGGTCACCGGTTCGAAATCGAACAGCTTCTGGCCGGGCAAGGGAGTCCGGCCGAAGACGGTGCCGGCCAACTGCTGCACCGCGAACAGCACCGCGGTGACCGCGACGAGGGCAGGCAGTTCACCACGGCCCGAACGCTTCTGGACCTGCTGCACGACGAGCTTCTCGGTGATCACGGACAGTGCCATGCCGACGGCGAGACCCAGCAGCAGCGCGAGCCACAGCGGGACGCCGTGGTCGACGACGACGAAGCTGCACGCCATGGCCGCGGCCATCGCGTACGGGCCCATCGCGAAGTTGAAGAAGTCCGCACCCACCACCACGAGGTACATGCCCAGTGCGATGAGGGAGAAGAAGGCGCCGATCTCGAGTGCGGCGAGCCAGAGTTGGGGGTCGGTCATCTGTTCTCTCCTTCGTCAGCCGCACGGCGGCTGGTAGGACGCCCACGGACCGGCCGGCTTGTTGTCGGCGCCGAATTCGACGAGCACCAGGCCACACAGGCTGTCGGGGGCGAGATGATCGTCGGGGCCGTACGACAGCGTCAGGCCTTCCTGACCGAACGTCGCGGGCACGTCCGACACCTGCTGCAGCGCATCGCGAACCTTCGTGCGGTCGGTGTGGTCGCCGGCGATCTCGAACGCGCGCTCGAGCATCATCACGGCGTCGTAGGCCTGGGCGTCGTAGGCGGTGAGCTGGTAGTCGGCGCCCTTGACGGCGCGAATCTTCTCGGTCAGCTCGGCGGTGCGCGGATTGTTCGCGCTGAGGCTGCCCATGTAGACCATGCCGGTGAGCGCGCCGGGGTCGGCCAGCGCCCACGACTTGGGCTGGTTGCCGATCGAGGCGAGCGAGAAGCGCTGCGCGGCCGGGTAGATCTTCGCGAGCGTGTTGTGCGCGAGGATCTCGAAGTGGCCGCCGATGCTGGCGACGAGGATGGCATCCGGCTCGGTGCCGGTGACGCGCGACGCCTGCGCGGTGAGGTCGGCGGCGTCGACCGGTGCCTTCTCGACCGCCGTCACGGTCGCGCACTTCTCGAGCGCGGGCCGCAGGGTCTTGATGATGCCGTCGATCGACGCGCTCGCGTCGCCGAGGATGCCGAGCGTCTTGTAGCCCATCTTCTCGAACGCGCCGCAGTACACCTCGGCGTACTGCTTGAGGGAGTTCGGGATCATGAACGAGTAGCCGTTGTCCGGCTTGTTCGCGAACGCGTCGGACAGCACGACGGGCGCGATGGCGGGGATCTCGGACTGCTGGAGCACCGACTTCGCCTGGATCACCGACCCGGATCCGGTGGCGAGCAGGACCGCGCTCGCGCCGTGGTCGACCAGTTTGCGGATGATCGACGGCGTCTTGGTGGGACTGGACTCGTCGTTCTCGACGACCAGGCGCACCGGCTTGCCGTTGATTCCGCCGTCCGCGTTGACCAGATCGACCGCGAGGCGGACGGTGCTGCCGGCGATGGTGCTGTACGACGCACCGGGACCGGTCGAGTCCTCGTCGAGGCCGATCACGATCTCGTCGGGCGACATCTCACCGGCGGACCCGCACCCCGCCACACCGAGGGTTCCCACCGCAGCGGCCACCGCCGCAGCGACGACCCTTCCGATTCTCACAACCGACTCCCGTCTGACGCCGACCTTCAAGCGTTTGGTCGATCAAGCAAGTGCTTGATTGACTATGCGCGACAGGAGTATGCCCTGCGTCACATCGCGAAGTCAACGCGGTGAGAAATCAGTTCTGGGACGAGGTTTCAGTTCCCGCGCAGCAGACGCAGCTCGCGGATCGCTTCCTTGAGCTCACGGACGTCGCGGCGCAGGTCGTCGTACTCGGGATCCGTCGCCGCCGGGGCACTCACGGCGACCGCGACACGGCCCGTCACCTCGGACTGTCGCACGGGCCCGGGCGCCGCCTTGGCCGACGCCGATCCCGCCGGCCCGCCCGCCGCGAACCCGTCGAGGAACACCGCGATGAGGTCGTGCCTCAGACGCTCGGCATCCTGCGCCAGCGAGGCACGGTTGAACCGCACCGTCGACCAGACGGATTCGCGGAGCATGCGATGGAAGTGCTGCTGATCGATGTCGAGACGGAACTCGCCCGACTCGACACCGCGGGCGATGGCGTCGGCCCAGTAGTTGTGGGCGCGGCGCACCGCCACGGAGATCGGGCTGTCCTCCGGCTGCGACGACAGCGCGCTCTCGTTCTGATAGATCTCGGTCGCGAACGGGTGATCGGCGGCGGCCTCGAACGAGACGGCCACCATGTGGTCCAACCGCTCCCTGCCGGTTTCGCCGGGCACCTGGGCCGCCTCGTAGCGCTCGTTGAGGTCGTCGACGAAAGCGATGACGATCTCGAAGACGATCGCGTCCTTGGAACCGAAGTAGTGGTACAGGCTGCCGGAGAGGATGCCCACCTCGTCGGCGATGTCCCGCACGGTGGTGCCCGCGACGCCGCGCTCGCTGAACAGCTTCGCCGCGTGGAATAGAATTTCTTCTCGCCGGGTCGATCCCACCTGACGACTCCCCCTCAACGGTGCCGGACGCAGTGCCGCGCGGTCCCGATCGAACGCTTGCTTGACACCCGCCGATGTTACACGGCCCCGCCGACCTGCCCGGCATATCCGACCTGCGGTGCTAGCGTTTCCTTACCGTGCGGTAACCGAGGGGCGGGTGGGAGTCGCGATGGCACGAACGGGGCGGAGACAGGCACTCGAGGAGCGCCTGGAAGGCCGGCGTGTGCTCATCACCGGGGCGGCCCGCGGCATCGGCGCGTCCCTGGCCCGACGCCTGCATGCCCGCGGCGCCCACGTCGCCCTGCTCGGCCTCGAACCCGAACTACTCGAACAGGTCGCGACCATGTGCGGCGGCGCCCCGTGGCGGGTGTGCGACGTCCGCGACGGCGAGGCGGTGCAGCGGGCCGTCGACGGCCTCGCCGACGAACTCGGCGGACTGGACGTCGTGGTGGCCAACGCCGGTGTCGCGGCCCAACTTCCGCTGCTCGGCGGCGACCCCGACGTCATGTCGCGCACCGTCGAGGTGAACCTGCTCGGGACGTACCACACCGTGCGTGCGGCCGGACCGCTCGTCGCACATCCCGGCGGGTACGTGCTGCTGGTGGCGTCGGCCGCGGCAGGGGTGCAGCTGCCGCTCATGGGCGCGTACGCCGCCAGCAAGGCAGCGGTGGAGGCGCTCGGCAACACGCTGCGCCTCGAAACCCGGCACCTCGGACTGCGAGTGGGCGTCGCGTACCTCGCCGAGGTCGACACCGACATGACCGCGATCGGCTTCGGAACCGAGGCCGCCGCCCAGATCAAGGGGCTCGGACCGTTCACCCGGGTCGCCCCACGCTCGGTGGGGGTGGACGCGTTCGAGAAGGCCATCGCCGCGCGGGCCCGCCGCGTCTACGCGCCCCGCTGGGTGGCGCCGACGATGCGGCTGCGCATGCTCGTGCAGCGGACCGTCGAACTGCGCCCGCAGCCGCGGATGGCCGCGGCCCTCGACGCCGCCCGCGCCGAGCACGCCCACCTCACCACGCCACTGCCGGACCGACCCGGGGAGACCGAGTGACCGCGTACGACGAGAAGACCGGCAACCACACCACGCCACGCGTCCCGCCGGGCAGGTTCAAGCAGCTCGGGCCGGTGAACTGGGCCACGTGGCGGGTGCTGTCGCTCGGATCGCGCACCAAGGACGCGAAGCTGTTCAGCACGCTCGGCCGCACCGGCGGCCTGTTCCGCGGCTGGCTGCACTACTCGGGCGTCCTGATGCTGTTGCCGGGCACCAAGCTGTCCCGCTTCGAGATCGAGCTGGTGGTCCTGCGGGTGGCCCACCTGCGCGGATCCCGCTACGAGTGGCAGCATCACGTGCGGCTCGGCCGCCGCGCCGGCATCACCCCGCAGATCCTCGAGCGCATCCTCACCGGGCCCACCGACCCCGACTGGTCGCCGCGGTATCGGGCGATGCTGGCGGCCGCCGACCAGATGGTCGCCACCAAGAACGTCGACGACGCGACGTGGGCCACGCTCGCCGGCCACCTCGACGAGCGGCGGCTCGTCGAGTTCTGCCTTCTGGTGACGCAGTACGACGGTTTGGCCACCGCGATCGACACCCTGCGAATCCAGCCCGACTTCTGATTCGCGGGCGGTGGCACACTGGTGGCGTGGATCCTGAGCAACTCCGAACCGATTTCTCCCGATTCATGATGACGTACCGCTTCGCCATCACTCAGTTGTTGACGAAGGTGAACATCCTCAAGGACGAGTTCACGCACATCAATCTCTACAGCCCCATCGAGCACGTGACCTCGCGGCTGAAGACGCCCGAGAGCATCGTCCGCAAGGCGAACCGCATCGGCTGCCCGCTCACCCTCGACGACGTCCGCGAGCAGATCCTCGACATCGCCGGGGTGCGGATCACGTGCAGCTTCATCGCCGATACCTACCGCATCGCCGACATGATCACGAGTCAGCCCGACATCGAGGTCCGCGAGGTCGAGGACTACATCGCCGACCCCAAGCCGAACGGGTACAAGAGCCTCCATCTGATCGTCGAGGTGCCGGTGTACCTGAGCGACCGGGTGCAGCAGGTGCCCATCGAGCTCCAGATCCGCACCATCGCAATGGATTTCTGGGCCAGCCTCGAGCACAAGATCTACTACAAGTTCAACCGGGAGGTGCCGCCCGAGTTGCTGGCCGAGCTCACCGAGGCCGCGGAGACGGCGCACCGACTGGACGTGAAGATGGAACGCCTCAACGAGGAGTTCGCGAAGCTCAGGGCGCAGGCGGGCGTCGCCGACGAGGCCCCCGCGTTGGAACTGCCGCCACAGCTGCTCGACGCGTTGCGGGTGCGCCTCTCCGAGTGAGTCACCGGCCGTTGTTCACAGTTACGCGGCCGTTTCAAGTCCCCGGACCGACATGTGACCATCCCGACGATGCGGCGGTATTCGATTGCCGCCGTTCCCGGTTCACCGGTAGCGTCTCCCCGTTCGGCCGCGACAGTCGTCCGTGCCACCGATCCGGTAGGAACTGCATGTCCCAAGACGTCCAGGCGACCTCGCGTCCCGACGCCCCCGTACACGACAATCCCAATCACGACCGCCGCTGGCTGGTGCTGTGCATCGTCGCGCTGGCCCAGCTCACCGTCGTCCTCGACGGGACCATCGTGAGTATCGCGCTGCCCGACGCCCAGAAGGAACTGGGCATCAGCAACCTGGACCGGCAGTGGGTGGTGACCGCCTACGCGCTGGCGTTCGGTGCGCTGCTGCTGCTCGGCGGTCGCATCGCCGACTTCTGGGGCCGCAAGCGCTCGTTCATGGTCGGCATGGCCGGCTTCGCGGTGGCGTCGGCCGTCGGCGGCTTCGCGCAGACCGGGATGCAGCTGTTCGCCGCCCGGGCCGGGCAGGGCGTGTTCGCGGCGCTGCTCGCGCCGGCCGCGCTCGCGATCCTCACCACGACGTTCGTCGGCGAGAAGGAACGCGCCAAGGCGTTCGCGGTGTTCGGTGCGATCTCCGGCGGCGGCGCCGCGATCGGCCTGCTGCTCGGTGGCGTGCTGACGCAGTACGTCGACTGGCGCTGGTGCCTGCTGGTGAACATCCCCGTCGCGATCTTCGCGATCGCGGTGACGCTGCCGATCGTCAAGGAGACCAAGGCTCACGGCGACACCAGCTACGACCTGCCCGGCACCGTGCTGGTCGCGATCGGCCTCGGCTCGCTGGTGTACGGCTTCACCAAGGCCGAGCACGGCTGGCTCGAGACGCAGACGCTGCTGTTCATCGGCATCGGCCTGGTTGCGCTCGTCGCGTTCGTCCTCGTGGAGAAGAAGTCCGCGAACCCGCTTCTCCCGCTCAGCGTCCCGTGGCACCGTGACCGCGGCGCGGCGTTCATCGGCTCGGCGCTGGTCGGCGCGGCGCTGCTCGGCGGCACGCTGTACCTGACGTTCTACCTGCAGATCGTGATGGGCCTGAGCCCGGTGATGTCGGGTGTCGGCTCGCTGCCGATGGCGTTCTTCATCGTCATCGCGTCCACCATCGCGGCGCAGCTCACCACCCGCATCGGCCCCAAGCCGCTCATGGTCGTCGGACCGATCTTCGCGGCCGTCGGCCTGTTCCTGCTCACCCAGATCGAGGTGGACACCTCCTACTGGACGCACGTGTTCCCCGGCCTGGCGATCTTCGGTTTCGGCCTGGGTCTGCTGATGGTGCCGATGCAGAACCTGGCGCTGCTGGGCGTGCCCAACCACGACGCCGGTGCCGCCAGCGCCCTCGCGAACGCGACGCTTCAGGTCGGCGGCGCGCTGGGCACGGCGCTGTTCACCACCGTGTACGCGTCGGCCAAGAGCGCGTTCCAGGCCGACAACCCGGCGCCCACACCCCCGCCCGGCTTCCCCGCCGACGCGATCCCCACCGACCTCGCGAACGCCACGCCGCTCACGGCCGAGCAGATCGCGGCCATGCCCGCGCCCGCGCAGGACTTCGTCGGCAAGGTCATGGACTGGGTCTTCGGCACCGAGGTGTCCGGCTACGCGCACGCGTTCGGCTGGGCAGGTGCGCTCATCCTCGTCATCAGCCCGATCGTGATGATCCTGGTTCGTGCCAAGAAGGGCGACATGCCCGCCGAAGGCGCCGTCGGGATGCACTGATCTCTCTCCTCCCCCATTCCCCCTCGGGAAGCTGAAGGGTCCCTTCGCGCGCTGCCGGCGCATGAAGGGACCCTTCAGCTGTTTGCGGGGGTCAGAGCGCGGCGCGCAGGACGTTCTCGAGCGGGGTGGACGGCCGTCCGATGAGCCGCTGCAGGTCGCCGCTGGTGACGTCGAGGACACCGGTCGCGATACCGGCGTCGGCGTCGGCGAGGACCGCGGCGACGGGCGCGGGCAGGCCGACCGACTCGAGGATGCCCTGGTACTCCGCGACGGGCACGTTCCGGTACTCGACGGGCTTGCCGGTGACGGTCGAGATGGCCTGGGCCAGTTCGGGGTACGCCACGTGCTCGTCACCGCCGAGCTCGTACACCTTGCCGGCCTGGTTCTCGTCGGAGGTCAGCACGACGGCGGCGGCCTCGGCGTAGTCGGCGCGGGCCGCACCCGCGACCCGGCCGTCTCCGGCGCTGCCGACGAGGACGCCGCGCTCGGCGGTCCCGGCCAGGTCGTTGGTGTAGTTCTCCCAGTACCAGCCGTTGCGGAGCAGCGCGTGGTCGATGCCGGAGTCGGCGAGCAGCCGCTCGGTCACCTGATGTTCCCGCGCGAGCTGGAGGGTGTTGTTCGGCGCGTCCGTGATGGACGTGTACGCGACGAAGCCGACGCCCGCGACTTTCGCGGCGTCGATGATGTTGGTGTGCTGCGGCACCCGCGCCCCCACCTCGCTGCCGGAGACGAGCAGCAGCTTGTCAATGCCCGCCAGTGCGGTCTCGAGCGCGGCGCGGTCGGCGTAGTCGGCGGTGCGCACCTGGACGCCCTGGGCCGCGAGGTCGGCGGCCTTCTCCGGGTTGCGGACGACGGCGACGACGTCGGATGCGGGGACACCGCGCCGCAGCAGGGCGTCGACGGCGAGGCGGCCGAGGTGCCCGGTGGCACCGGTGACGGCGATGGTCATGAGAACTCCCAAGGTTGAACCTTCAATGCTTCGTTCGCCCTCCATGATGAACTTATTTTTCGTAAGTGCAACTGTTTGAGTCAGCACTGATTGTTTGACAGGTAGTAACCTGAAGTACGTGAGCAGCGACGACCAGCACTTCGACGACCCGACCCTCGAGGCCGACGTCTTCGCGCGCGACTGCCATTCCCGGGGCGCGCTGCTCAACGTCACCGGACGCTGGGGCACGCTCGCCCTGGCTGCACTCGCCGAGGGCCCGTACCGGTTCGGCGCGCTGCGCCGCCGGGTGGACGGGGTGAGCGAGCGGATGCTGGCGCAGACGTTGCAGCAACTCGAGCGCGACGGCCTGGTGCACCGCGAGGTCCGCGAGACGATCCCGCCGAACGTCGAGTACAGCCTCACCCCACTCGGCGAGGAGATTGCCGAGCGTCTCACCGGCCTGATCGATCTGCTCGAATCGCACATGCCGGACATCTATGCGGCCCAGAATCGGTACGACGCACGCTGACCGAGACGACGACGGGGGGTGGCCATGCCGAGCCTGACCAGCAGGGCCATGCCGTTGGCCATCGCGATGCTGGGACGACGCCGACCGAGCGCCGACGACATCCGCCGGGAGATCGCCGCGCTGCAGGTGAAGCCGAAGCCGTTCGCCCCGCCGCCATCGCTGGGACGCACCCTCGACGTCGCCGCGTCCACCTCGGCGGCGGGGTGGCCGGTGTTCACCGTGACCCCGCGCGGGGTGGCCCCGTCGTCGCGCGTGCTGTACCTGCACGGCGGCGCGTACATCCGGGAGATCACCCGACACCACTGGAAAATGGTGGGACAGTTGGCCTCCGCGGGCGCGTCGGTGACGGTGCCGATCTATCCGGTGGCGCCGCGCGGGACGGCGTCACACGTGGTGACGGCGTCGACCGACCTGGCGGAGCAGTTGGCGAAGCACGACGAGCCGCTGGTGATCGCGGGCGATTCGGCGGGCGGCGGACTCGCGCTGGCGGTGGCGCTCGCGCTGCGCGACCGCGGCGCCGCCTCCCCCGCCCACACCGCGCTGATCTCTCCGTGGCTGGACGCGACCGGGTCGCATCCGGAGATCCGCGAGATCGCCCCGCGCGATCCGTGGCTGCACCCGGACGGCCTCACGGTGGCCGCCGACGCCTACCGCGGCGAGCTGGATCGGGAGCATCCGTGGGTGAGCCCGCTGAACGGAGACCCCACCGGCCTCGGCCCGCTCACTCTCTTCACCGGCACCCGCGACATCCTCAACGTCGACGCCCGCCGCTTCCGGCCGCTGGCGTCCGACGCTGGGATCTCGCTCGACTTCCACGAGGCGCGGGAGATGATCCACGTCTACCCGCTGCTCCCGATCCCGGAAGGCAAGAAAGCCCGCACAATCCTGTGCGGGCTTCTCGCGGACTAGCTCTTCGGGCGGCGAACCGTCAGAAGTTGATCATGTGGCCGGCGAGGCCGTGGATGGCCTCCTGCAGCGCCTCGCTGAGCGTGGGGTGCGTGTGCACGTTGCGGGCCAGCTCGTTGACCGTGAGGTCCCACTTCTGGGCCAGGGTCAGCTCGGGCAGCAGCTCCGAAACGTCGGGGCCGATGAGGTGGCCGCCGAGCAGCTCGCCGTACTTCTTGTCGGCGATCAGCTTGACGAAGCCGTTGGGGTCGCCCAGGCCGTGGGCCTTGCCGTTCGCGGTGAACGGGAAGGTAGCGACCTTGATGTCGTAGCCCTCGGCCTTGGCCTGCGCCTCGGTGAGACCGAAGCTGGCGACCTGCGGCTGGCAGAACGTGGCGCGCGGCATCATCCGGTAGTCGCCCAGCTCCATCGTCTCGGCGCCGCCGATGGTCTCGGCCGCGACGACGCCCTGCGCCTCGGCGACGTGCGCGAGCTGCAGCTTGGCGGTGACGTCACCGATGGCGTAGATGCCGGTGACGTTGGTGCGCATGCGCTCGTCGATCGCGATGGCGCCGCGGTCGGTGAGCGCGACGCCGGCGTTCTCGAGGCCGTAGCCCTCGACGCGTGGTGCGAAGCCGACCGACTGCATGACCTTGTCGACGGTGACGGTCTCGATCTCCCCGGACTTGTTGTCCTTGATGGAGACCGTAACGTCGGAGCCGTTGTCGACGATCGACTGGACGGCCGCACCGGTCTTGATCTTGACGCCGAGCTTCTTGTAGTGCTTGGCGATCTCCTTGGAGATGTCCTCGTCCTCGTTGGGGAGGGCGCGGTCCAGGAACTCGACGATGGTGACGTCGACACCGTAGTTGGAGAGGACGTAGCCGAACTCCATGCCGATGGCGCCGGCGCCGACGATGACGATCGACTTCGGCAGGTCGCGGGTGAGGATCTGCTCCTCGTAGGTGACGACGTTCTCGCTCAGCGAGGTGCCCGGCAGCAGCTTGGTCACCGAACCGGTGGCGATGATGACGTTGTCGAAGGTCACCGTCTCGGTGGCGCCCGAACTGAGGGCGACCGAGATGGTCTTGGCATCGACGAACGTGCCACGACCGTCGAACTCGTCGATCTTGTTCTTCTTCATCAGGAAGTGCACGCCCTTGACGCGGCCGTCCGCCACCTTGCGGCTGCGGTCGAACGCGGCGCCGAAGTCGAAGGACACGTCTCCCGAGATGCCGAACACCTTGGCTTCCTTGTGGAAGAGGTGCGCCAGTTCGGCATTGCGGAGAAGAGCCTTGGAGGGGATGCAGCCCACGTTCAGGCAGACACCGCCCCAGTACTTCTCTTCGATGATGGCGGTCTTGAGGCCCAGCTGTGCCGCGCGGATAGCAGCGACGTACCCACCGGGACCGGCTCCGAGGACAACGACGTCATAGTGTGAGGTCACGAGGCCCTAGCGTAGCCCCGCTGCGATTCGATGTCCCGGGTTGGTGCTTACTCGCGAGTAAGGTCCACTCAGCGGTCGTGACTGCGCACACACACCTGCGACCCCAGCCGCCTGTGGCGACTGGGGTCGGAGGTGCGAATGCGTCAGCTGAACGAGATGGCGCTCCCGAGGTCCCCGACGGTGCTACCGCCGAAGACGCTTCCCCGGCTGAGGCTGAGGAAGATGTCGAGCAGACCCGACATGGAGCCCGTGACCGCCCCGGAGAACGAACCGAGGTCGATGGCGTCCAGATTCATAGCAATCGCCTTTCTTACTGCGCTGGGTGATTCGGATCAGGAGAGCTCGGTGACCGAACCGAAGTTCACGATGTTGCCGATGATGAGCTGGATGAGGCCCAGGAGGTCAGCGTTCATTGTTACTCCTACTTTCGTGGTGGTGGGTACTGTTCGTGATTGCTGCGTGATCTCTCCCGCAGCGGGTCGGGAGCTCGCCGGCCAGGGGACCCCGCTACCCCGGATTCGTCTACTCCCTGCTCATCCCGCCCGTTCGGCACCAACTGCGGCGTGACCGTGGTGTGCCATCCGCCTGCCTCCCTGTCGGGACGACGATCGGGTTTATTCGACCGTGATCGAAAGATAAACCAGTTCACATCGCCGTGTCCTCGTTTTCGTTACCCCAACTGGGCAGCTGTCCAGGATGCCGGGAAATTCACCCGTTCCCTCACCCTCGGGGCCGCCGGGGCGAGACGATCACGCCGTGGCCTCCGGCCGCACACCGCGGTTCTCGACCCGGCCGGCACCCCGCGCGCGACCTGCCGCGTCCAGCCTGTTTGCATCGCTTCGGGATCAGTGAAGCCGGTCAAAGTGGGGGGTTGTGCCCCGAGAACCGCGGCCCCACGGGCACCGCTGAAGGTGAAGCCCTCGACGGTCAGCGGGATGTTACTCACCATCGCGTGAATGACGCGGGACATGTCGCGTTCGTATCGGATCCGCCTGTAGATCCAGGACGACTTCGATCGGGCCCCAATAGACCAGCGAGCCGTCCTGTTGCTCGTCGTGCTCTCGCAGATACAGGGTCGAGCGCATCGGCCGTTGCAGCGAGGACGACATCGTCGACGGCCACGCATGGTGCGCCCGTCTTGATGCAGGCAATCTGCTTGGAGGACAGTGTGGTCGAGCGAATGGATGCCCGCCCGCTAGTCACGGCATTGAACGGGTCGCCGGGTACGATTTCCCGCCGCGAAGGCCACCACGGCAGCTCGCGCCGAAGCGTGGTGCCCGGGAACAGACATGATGTTCGTAGTTGGCGGGGCGTGCGCCAATCGGATTCCATGGAATCCCTACTCTGGGAGGCTGGGTCGCGACGCACCGAGGGGCCGGCGCCGTGGAGTGTCGGAGGACAATGACGGGGCCGGATCCATGACCGCGAGCCCGTCGACCGCGCCATGATAGACCTCGCCTCGAGCCCCACCGCTGCCACCGGTCGCTCGTGAATGTCGAAACCGGTAACCCCTGTGAAGACGTGCAGTTCCCACGACAGTCCGAACAGATCGATGTGGGGAGGCGAGCGCCTCTTCGAGAATCGAACCGATTCCGTTCCAGCCCGGTTGCGAGGACTCGCGAACACGGACGCGGTTACGTAGGTCGCCATCTTTCGCGGGCCGCCCATGCAGAGTTACGATTCCGGGTGGCGATCGTGCGTTCGCAGAGGCAAACGTACGATGGTTGCGCAGCCCGGCTCGCATCCGTTTGCAATTTTATGCGTCGGTGACTAGAGCGGCAGGTACAGAGCCCGCGTCGAACAGGTGTATGACGACGAGATGCTTGAGGCTTCCATCACACTCATTTTCGACGGACTACACGTCCCGAGAAGCTCCATCCGTTCGATCCATGACTCGAATCCCGCGTCACCGGCCACTGCATTTCGTCCACGCTCCCCTCCCCGCGAGCCCCGCAAAGAAACGCCGAGACCGCAGGCCCTCGAGGGCGCCTACGGTCTCGGCGTTTCAGCCTGCGCTCACTTGTTTTCGAGCGCCAGGCTTCCAAGCGCCGTAAGGCCGAACAGACCACCGGCCCAGTTGAGCATCTGATTGACGTACTTCTGCAACATCGCGGTTCCCCTTTAGACAGGCAGCGGAGCTGCGAGGGACAGAGCATTGAGGTAGGAAGCGATCACTCCCACCAGGTCGATCGAGCCGAAGCCGATCAGTTCGGAGCTGTAGGTCAACGACAGGTCCATTCCATTCTCCTTTGAATTACGCGCCGCTGACAGATCCGATGGCGTCCTGCAAGCTGCCGTCCACGACGGCCGAGCCTGCGGGCCAGAGCGCGATGACGTTGCCGACGAAGTCGAAGAACGAATCGGCGAGGGCCTGCACAGGCCCGTCGAAGGTCGGGCCGACGCTGAACAAATAGAGCGGGTTGAGGTCGACGCTCGTGAGGAGATCGACGAGGCTACCGGTATTCACAGTACTTCCTCTCCTTGAAGGTTAAGTTGTCAGAGCGGGGGGATTTCCCAGGTTCCATCCACCGAGTAGGCGAACGGCGCGAAAAGAAGACCCGCCACGAGCGGGCCGAGCCCCCCGAGAAGGGGCGACAGCGAACCGAGCGTCATTTCATACTCCTAACTGATGCGTCAATGACCGGATTTTGGCGCCGCGGGGTCAACTACCGCTGACGACATCGTCCAACGAGCCAAACAACCCGACGAACCCTGGTGTCACGGAACCTGTAAAAACGGCATCGACCAGGTTCTGAAGCAATGCAGTCGTCGCCTGCAGGAACGAAACGCTCATGCTTTAACTCCCCTCTCCTTGGTTGTTCACACGATTTCGAGGGTGCCCTCGAAATCGAATCTCCCACTCCAGCCACGACACCCACGTCGCTTAGCGTTGAAGTGCCGACAAAGCATAACTAGCCGAAACGTACATTGACCACTATTCGGAGAAACTTTCCTATCGCAGATCCTGGCAGTAGAACATACCTCAGGAGCAAAAACGGAAGCCCCCATTGGGCAACCGAAATCGGATCTGAATTGTCGACGGACCAGCCGGAAACATGGTGGTAGTTCCGGTCCGGCCGATTGTCCAAGCAAACAACGCGCGGGGCTCTCACTCCAACGCATCCGCCGCCAGTTCCCTACTCCCTGCTCGTTCCCACTCGGACTCCGGCACACCGTCGCCGATCGCCGGAACCGACCCCCATGTTGCGATGCAAATGCGACCGCACCAGTACGAGTTTCAACCCATCGAATCCTCACACTCAGGACACGAATCTATGTGGAGGTGGTCACACTTGGATAGCGTTTCGCAAAGATCGAACAAACTCACATGAAACACACCTCCACTGGAGAATCGTCCACGGGAACGTATGTCCGACGATGACGTCCAAGTGCGCTGCCCGCCGATCGGCTCGCCAAGGCCTCCCACACACGGCGGTCACCGGCCCAGGATTCCGACACTCACATTGGAGGGCGTCGCAAAATCGTTGAGCGAGACACGGACGGGGTGCGGGCGCGGATCTGCGCCGCACCCGCACCCCGTCATGCCCACCCGCTAGGGATCAGCCCGCGCCGGCTCAGGAGTGCAGGACTCCCGCACCGGCATTCAGAACCGGGAACGCCCCGGCCCCGGAGGTGGACGGGAACTGGACATCGGTCGGCAGGCAGCTCGTGGGTGCGGTGACCGTTCCGTAGATCGGCACACCGGTGACAGTGGAGTCGAAGGCGTAGAAGTTGCCCGCGTCGTCGCCGTACTTCCCCTCGTTCTGGGTTGCGGCAGTGCCGTTTCCTCCGTTGCCAGTGGAGAACTTGGGAGCAACCGTAGATCCCTGGATGACGGTCAAGGTCGGCGGCGTGAAGACTGCGCCCGCGGCAACATTGGGAATGGCGATCTCGATGATGGCGTTCCCCGTCGGCGTGCTCGTCTTCTTGGTTGCGGTCGCCGTACCCGTGTAGCCCGATCCGCCCGACAGAGAGTGCGAAACATACGTGCTGCCGTCGACCTGGACGCGAATCTTCATGTTGGAAAGACCAGTCACTGTGTAACCGAAGGCCGACGTGGGGACCGTTTGCGAGGCGATAGAGACTGCAAACGACTGGTTCGCACCTGACAGCTGATGGTTGACCGTCACGCCATACGACTGGGCCTGATCCTGCGAGATGTACGGGAAGGTGGTCTGGGTCCCATTGCAGGACATAGAGAAGTTGGTCGTGGTCGACCCAATCGTTGCCGAAGCTGCAGGAGCGACGCTCAGAGCGATTCCGGCGGATGCCGCCACGGCGCAGAGTGCGATAGGCAGCTTCCGGTTGATCTTGGACATGCGATCTCCTTCGTTCTGGGTTGGTGATCGATCCTTGATGTCGCCGACTTCCGGAGGGTCAAACTTCTGGTCGCCTTCGGCTGAGTCAGCGATTCCTCCACTCGAGGTTGGGTGTTCGGTCGATCATTGACTGGGTCACGGATTCGACCAAAACTGTTCTTCGAGAGACTGTTTCGTGATCTCCAGGTGGAGTGCGACAGACGCTAGACGCCTGGAGCCCACTAACCCAGCGATCGTTTCGAAAATGACAAGGATTCACGCCGTACGCGTCGCAGACGAGAGTTCGTCTACACCGAACCCGCAGGTATGACAGATCGTCCACCCCTCGTCGGCCGGATCGGATGGTCACGGAAACAGCGCACACCGCTAGACCCATCACGGATCGTCATCGGCGACAGCCAGGCGATCTCACACACGTCACGGCGTGGTTCTTCGCCCATACCGGCCGGAAGGATCGTTGGTCATCGACCCCGAGCACGCCTTGAGCCACTCGTCCGTCTCCGCTCACCGAGCCTGGAGCTGTCCGCGCGGGCTCGATCAGAAAAGACAAGCACCGCATGGAATCCGGTCGAGGAGGCATTCCCCGGGCCGCCACCTCCCAGTGACGCCCTTCTAGCTGGCCAAACGCAAACAGCCGGTCCGGTACGTATCTGGAACGTCGTCGTGTGAGTCGCTTTGTCGCGAATAATCGGACGTCCAACCAGATGACAAATCTGATCAAACACCCGAACACACGCAGCCAGTCGGCCTACCGTATGCGCCATGGGGAGAACATCGGGTGTCTCGTCGTCGCACGGAGAGCCACTGAACGCCGTGGATCGCTTCTTGATCGATGCCCTCGTGCAGAACGGCCGTGTCCCCTTCACCACCCTCGCAGCCCAGGTCGGCGTCTCGGGCACCACCGTGTGCCGGCGCCTCGCGGCGCTCGAACAGCGCGGCGTGATCCGCGGCTACACCGTGGTGGTCGATTCCGGGGCCCTCGGAGAGCCCACCACCGCCCTGTTCAGCATCAAACCGCGGGCGCAGGCACCCGCGGGGCGATCGATTGCCGACAGGCTGCGCCGGTTGCCGCAGATCACTGCGAGTTTCATCATGTCTGGCGATCGGCCGAACATTGCGGTCGGCCGGTTTACGAGTCCGGAGGCGGCGGAGTCCCTGGCCGCCCGACTCCGGGACGATCTGTGTGCCCGGGTGAACATCGACTTCGTCCTGAAGACCCGATTCGGCGACGCCGTCTGGTCACCCGATTCGTCGGCTGCCCCGGCGCTGCGGGACACCGATCGGACCCTGATCGACCTCCTCATGGTGGACGGGCGCGCGTCACTCGATTCTCTGGCCAAGAAGACGCACCTCTCCAAGTCCACGGTGCACAAACGCCTCCAAGTGCTCCAGGAACGCGGGGTAATCCGCGGCTACACCACGCTGGTCGATTCCGGAGCACTCGGGTTGCCCGTCACCGCCGTCTTCGCCATCAAGTCGAACGCCGCGACGGCCGTCGAACCGTCGAAGTTCGGCAAGCTGCACGGCTTCCCCGAGATAGGGACCTGCTACACACTGTCCGGCCGCAGATCGTCCGTGGCCGTCGGCACGTATCGGGACATCGCCGCCGCCCGCACCGCGGCCGACCGGCTCGGCGAGCAACTGCACACCGTCGTGAACGTCGACTTCGTGCTGGCCACCGACTTCGATCGGCACCAGTGGCCCCGACGCAGCGGCGGCGGGCAACAATGTCCCTATGACGAAGCACCCGGTCACCTCCAGCCCGTCCGATGATCCCCACCTCTGGCTCGAGGACGTCACCGGCGGCGACGCGCTCGCCTGGGTCCGCGAGCACAACGACAAGACCGTGGCCGACTTCGCCGGCACCACCGCGTTCGAGCAGCTCGAGTCGAAGGTTCGCGCCATCCTCGACACCGACGCGCGCATCCCGTACTCGCGCCGCCGCGGCGAGTACCTCTACAACTTCTGGCGCGACGCCGACCACGTGCGTGGGCTGTGGCGGCGGACCACGATGGACCAGTTCCGCCGCGACACCCCCGAGTGGGAGATCCTCGTCGACGTCGACGAGCTCGCCGACCGCGAGGGCGAGAACTGGGTGTGGTCGGGTGCGCAGGTGCTGCGGCCCGAACAGCACCTGGCGCTGATCAGCCTGTCCCGCGGCGGCGCCGATGCCGTCGTGGTGCGCGAATTCGATCTCGAGTCATTGACATTCAAGGACGCCGCCGACGGCTTCCGCATCGAGGAGGCCAAGACCGACATCGGCTGGATCGACTCCGAGAGCGTCTTCGTCGGAACCGATTTCGGCGACGGCACGCTCACCGACTCCGGCTACCCGCGTCTGGCGAAGCGGTGGCGCCGCGGCACACCGCTGGCCGACGCCGTCACGGTGTTCGAGGGTGAGCAGACCGACGTCGCGATCTCCGCGTGGCACGACAGCACCCCCGGGTTCGAGCGCAGCTTCGTCGAACGGGCCGTCGACTTCTACACGTCGCAGCGCTTCCAACTGCTCGACGACGGTTCACTGGTGCGCATCGACACCCCCGAGGACGCCCGCGTCTCCGCGTACCGGGAGTGGCTACTGGTGCGCCCGCGCTCGCCGTGGACCGTCGGCGACGCCACCTACCCGGCCGGGTCGCTGCTGGCCGCGAAGTACGACGACTTCCTCGCCGGCTCTCGCGAGCTCACCGTGCTGTTCGAGCCCGACGAGCACACGTCGCTCGAGCAGTACTCGTGGACCCGCAACCACCTGCTGATGGTGACGCTCTCCGACGTCCAGTCCCACGTCCACGTCCTCACCCCGGGCGAGAACGGCTGGGAGACAACACCGCTGGAGGGCCTCCCGGAGCTGACGTCGACGGAGATCATCGACACCGATCCGCGCGAGAGCGACGACTTCTTCCTCAACTCCAGCGGATACCTCACCCCCGCGACGCTGTTCTCCGGCACCGTCGGCGGACCGCTCGAGGCGCTCAAGTCGGCACCGGCGTTCTTCGATACCACCGGACTGGCCGTCGCCCAGCACTTCGCCGAGTCCGACGACGGCACCCGCATCCCCTACTTCGTGGTGCGGCGCGAGGGCGCGCCCGCGGGTCCGACGCTGCTGTACGGCTACGGCGGTTTCGAGAACTCGATGACGCCCGGCTACAGCGGCATCAACGGCACCGCGTGGCTGCAGCGCGGCGGCACCTACGTGGTGGCGAACATTCGCGGCGGCGGCGAGTACGGGCCGCAGTGGCACACGCAGGCGGTGCGCGAGGGTCGGCACAAGGTCTACGAGGACTTCGCCGCGGTGGCCCGCGATCTCGTCGACTGCGGCATCACCACGCCGCAGCAACTCGGCGCGCAGGGCGGCAGCAACGGTGGCCTGCTGATGGGCGTCATGCTCACCAAGTACCCGGAGCTGTTCGGCGCCATCGTGTGCCAGGTGCCGCTGCTCGACATGAAGCGCTACCACCTGCTGCTCGCGGGCGCGTCGTGGATGGCCGAGTACGGCGACCCCGACAACGCCGACGACTGGGCGTTCATCTCCGAATACTCGCCGTACCAGAACACCAGCGCCACAGCGGTATACCCGCCGATCCTCATCGCCACGTCCACCCGCGACGACCGCGTCCACCCCGGGCACGCCCGGAAGATGGCCGCGCGGCTCGAGGAGGAGGGCCACGACGTCCACTACTACGAGAACATCGAGGGCGGGCACGGCGGCGCTGCAGATAATGCGCAGGCCGCGTTCAAGTCGGCGCTCACCTACACGTTCCTGTGGGACAAGCTCGCCCGATGAGCTCCCGACGTCGCATCGGCGCGGTCGCGGTACTCGCCGCCGCCGTACTGCTCGGTCTCACGCCGACCGCCTGGGCGGGCGGCATCCCGAACTCGGCTGCCCTGCAACCGGCGTCGGGCGCGCACATCACCCGGGTCGAGAACATCACCGACCGCTGGGTGCGGGTGTTCGTGGACTCGCCCGCGATGCAGTCGGAGCAGGAGGTGCAGGTGCTGCTGCCGCGCGACACCTCCGTGCCGCGGCCGAGCCTGTACCTGCTCGACGGCCGGTCCGCCGAACCCGGCCTGAGCACGTGGACCACGCACGGCGGTGCGGTGCAGTTCTTCGAGGACAAGCCGGTGAACGTCGTCATGACCACCGGCGGGCGCGCCGGGTACTACACCGACTGGGACCGGCCCGACCCCGTCCTCGGCACCAACCAGTGGGAGACGTTCCTGACCCGGGAGCTGCCCCCGCTGATCGACGACCGGTTCGGCGGCAACGGCATCCGTTCGATCGCCGGGCTGTCGATGGGCGCGCAGTCCGCGATGATGCTGGCGATGCGCTCGCCCGGCCTGTATCGCGGTGTCGCCGCCTACAGCGGCTGCTACGAATCCGCCACCACCCTGGGCCAGGCGCAGATGGCGTCGACCGTGACCATCGAGCGCGGCGGCATCGAGAACATGTGGGGCCGGTTCGACGACCCGAAGTGGGCCGAGCACGACGTCCTCCTGGGAGCCGAGAAGCTGCGCGGCACCACGCTGTACGTCTCCACCGGCACCGGTGTGCCCGGACCGCACGAGACCCTCGACAACCCCGACCTGGTTGCGCACGTGGTGCGCGGCGGACCGGTGGAGGCCGGCAGTAACTTCTGCACCCGCCGGCTCGACGACCGCCTACGCGCACTCGGCATCCCGGCCACGATCGTCTACCACCCCGTGGGTGTGCACGCGTGGACGTACTGGCGCGACGAACTGGCCAGGTCGTGGCCGACACTCGGGGCCTCCCTGGACATCTGAACCCCGACAGAGGAAGGCAGCCCCGGCGCGATTGCGCCGGGGCTGCCTTTCGAAGCTCAGGGTGGAGACTAGCTCAGCGAGCTCAGCGAGCCGGTGTCCAGCGAGCCGGAGGCTGCGCCGCCGCCGGTGCTGCCCGAGCTGAGGCTGTTGAGCGCGGACACGAGGGACTTGACCGCATCGAGGATGGCGATGATCTCAGACGAACCCATGGGGACTCCTGCAATTGCTGTGTGGTGGTACGCCCCTGATCGAAGCGCTGCGGTCAATATAACGGTGCGGATACAGGAATGCACCGGATTGACGCATTAACACGGGATGAAAATCCAGGGTGATGTCAGCAGTGGTCACGGATCCATTCGGTGATGCGGTCCACGGTGGTATCGGGGGTGCTGATCCACCCGTTGTGCCCCAACGGTTCGGGCTGGTGCCACACGGTCACCTCGGAACCCGACAATTTGTCCAAAAGATTGGCGGACGCGCTGCGCGGCGCCAAGTCGTCGCCCTCGATCGAAATGGACAGCACCGGGAGTTTCAGGCGTCCGATCCGCTCCTCGTAATCGATGTCCGCGCCCGTCGGTTCGATGCGCCCACTGCGCGCGAACCGCGACCAGTCCGAGATCAACACCCTCGACTGCCGACCGAAGCCGCCCACGTCCAGCCGGTCCCCCGGCCAGAAGCCGGCGACGCTCGCGGTGATCGACATGGCTGCCGAGCCCAGCAGCACACCCGGAGAACGGGTTCCGGGAAATCCTCGGTAATAGGGCGAACCGGACGCAACCAGGATCAGCCCGCCCAGCCTCCCGCGGATCCGGGACGCGTACATCACCCCGAGTTGCCCACCCATGCTGTGCCCCAGCAGGAACGGTGTACTGGAGTCGAACCGCTCCCGGACCGCCTCGAACATCGCCGGCAGGTCCACCGACACCAACTCCTGGTAGCCGAACGTGCTCGACGCGCTCGGCCGCGGCCGACTGTCCCCCTGCCCGCGCAGTTCGCACGTGGCCGCACAGAAGCCGTGATCGACAATCGAATTGGCGAACCTGTCGTAGAAGGCGGCGGGGATTCCCAGCCCCGGGACGATCACGACGACGGGCGCACCCTCGGGTCCGGGGAACAACCGGACCGGCGTCGTCGTCCCGTCGGGCATCTGGATCGGCACGGTCTCCACCACGAGTTCGAGCCTATGCCCCGAGACGAAAGATCAGGGTGCAGATCGGGGGGAATCCCGATGGTGACGCGGCCCGCCGCGCACCAGACTCGATGCCATGACCACCAGCGAATCGCCCCGCCCGTTCGTCCGCTCCAGCAGCCAGCGCATGCTCTCCGGCGTGTGCGGCGGCATCGCCGAATACTTCGGCATCGACGCCAACCTCGTCCGCGTGGCCGCCGTCCTCGGTGCGTTCCTCTCGTTCGGTACCGTCGCGCTGATCTACCTCGCGGCCTGGATGATCATGCCCAGCGAGTGATGCAGAAATGCGAGAAGCCCGGGACACCGTGAAGGTGTCCCGGGCTTCTTCGTGCTACCTGAGCTCAGGCGTTCCGATCGTCAGATCAGAAGTCCATGCCGCCCATGCCACCGGTCGGGTCGCCCATCGGAGCAGCGGCCTTCTCCGGCTTGTCGGCGACGACAGCCTCGGTGGTCAGGAACAGAGCCGCGATGGACGCAGCGTTCTGCAGCGCCGAGCGGGTGACCTTGACCGGGTCGTTGATGCCCGCAGCGAGCAGGTCCTCGTACTCACCGGTGGCGGCGTTCAGGCCGCTGCCGGCGGGCAGGTTGCGAACCTTCTCCGCGACGACGCCGGGCTCGAGGCCGGCGTTGAACGCGATCTGCTTGAGCGGAGCCTCGAGGGCAACCTTGACGATGTTGGCACCGGTGGCCTCGTCGCCCTCGAGCTTCAGGTCGTCCAGGACCGGAGCGGACTGCAGCAGAGCCACGCCACCACCGGCGACGATGCCCTCCTCGACGGCAGCCTTCGCGTTGCGGACGGCGTCCTCGATGCGGTGCTTGCGCTCCTTGAGCTCCACCTCGGTGGCAGCGCCGGCCTTGATGACGGCAACGCCACCGGCCAGCTTGGCCAGGCGCTCCTGCAGCTTCTCGCGGTCGTAGTCCGAATCCGACGCCTCGATCTCGGCGCGGATCTGGTTGACGCGACCGGCGATGGCGTCGGCGTCGCCGGCACCCTCGACGATGGTGGTCTCGTCCTTGGTGACGACGACCTTGCGGGCGCGGCCCAGCAGCTCGATGCCGGCGGTCTCGAGGGACAGGCCGACCTCTTCGCTGACGACCTCGCCACCGGTGAGGATGGCGATGTCGGCGAGCTGCGCCTTGCGGCGGTCACCGAAGCCCGGAGCCTTGACGGCGACGGACTTGAAGGTGCCACGGATCTTGTTGACGACCAGGGTCGACAGGGCCTCGCCCTCGACGTCCTCGGCGATGATCAGCAGCGGCTTACCGGCCTGGATGACCTTCTCCAGCAGCGGCAGCAGGTCCTTGACCGTCGAGATCTTGGAGCTGACGAGCAGGATGTACGGATCCTCGAGGACCGCTTCCTGACGCTCGGCGTCGGTCGCGAAGTACAGCGAGATGTAGCCCTTGTCGAAGCGCATACCCTCGGTGAGCTCGAGCTGCAGGCCGAAGGAGTTGGACTCCTCGACGGTGATGACGCCTTCCTTGCCGACCTTGTCCATCGCCTCGGCGATGAGCTCGCCGATCGTGGAGTCGCCCGCCGAGATACCGGCGGTGGCAGCGATCTGCTCCTTGGTCTCGACCTCCTTGGCGGTGTCGAGCAGCTTGGCGGTGACGGCCTCGACGGCCTTCTCGATGCCGCGCTTCAGACCCAGCGGGTTGGCGCCGGCAGCGACGTTGCGCAGGCCCTCGCGGACGAGCGCCTGAGCCAGGACCGTAGCCGTCGTGGTGCCGTCACCAGCGACGTCGTCGGTCTTCTTGGCGACCTCCTTGACCAGCTCGGCGCCGATCTTCTCGTAGGGGTCCTCGAGCTCGATCTCCTTGGCGATGGAAACACCGTCGTTGGTGATCGTGGGGGCGCCCCACTTCTTCTCCAGCACGACGTTGCGACCCTTGGGTCCCAGCGTCACCTTGACGGCGTCAGCGAGGCTGTTCAGGCCACGCTCGAGGCCGCGACGTGCCTCTTCGTCGAACGCGATGATCTTGGCCATTGCGAAGTGATCCTCCGGATTGGGGGTGACACACGGAGGCGATCGCTCGTCGGATCGCCCCATTTACGCTTCCGGCCAGGCTCGGTGCCCGCGACGGACGACCAGGGGTGTCTAGGTACCCGGTCTCACCGTCCCGACCTGGCACTCACGTGTCGCGAGTGCCAAGTGCCTTTTTAGCACTCGCCGGGGGTGAGTGCAACGTCCGGGAGGGGCCTTCGCGGTCACGAATGGGGCGCCCGATCGTTACCGACCGAGGCAGGTCTGCCCGGTCTTCAGATTCCACGCGAACGACAACGGACCCATGCAGTCGACGCCGCTCTGCTCGGCCGTCGCACCCGAGCCCCAACCGGCGATCGCGAACGTCGCGTAACCGTCGTCGGCCCACGAGTGCGCGATACCGCCACCGATCGCCAGCGCGAGCGACTGACCGTTGCCACGCGACGCACTCAGCGCGGTGCCGAAACCGGTCGCGAGGCTGTTGGACGAGCCCAGGTCCTGCGCGACGGAGACGGCGGTGCCGCTGTCCATCGCGGCGGAGCGGGCCACGCCCTGCTCGAAGGCCTGCGCGCCGCAGCTCGCGAACTCCGAGACCTGGATGTCGTTGGGCGCCATCGGCGAGGTGCACACGACGGGAGCAGCCGACGCGGAACCCGCACCGATCAGCGAAATACCCGCTGCCAGACCGATTCCCGCGACAGCGGCGGCCGCCGTCCGAGTCATCCGTCGACCGAGGTTCGAGATCGCACCGAAGCGGGAAATGGTCGACATGCAGACTCCTTCACGAGCGGGAAAGCAGAGAGCTGAGCGTGCCCGGAACAGTACCCGCCGGAGCCCGGGATGCCCGGGATTTCGATAGCAGGCCGAAGAAGCTCGGCGCGTCACCCCAGCCGATCCAGCAGCCCCGGCAGATCCGCCACCGAATCGAGGATGTGGTCGGGCCGATCCACCGCCAGATCGAGGACCGGCTGACGGAACTTTCCGGTGCGCACCAGCACACCGGCCATACCGACCCGTTGCGCCGGCAGCACGTCGCTGCGGAAGTCGTCGCCCACCATCACCGTCGACGCCGGATCCGCCCCCATCAGTTCGGCCGCGGTGAGGAACCCCGCGAGCGACGGTTTGCCCACCGACACGATGCGCGACCCCGACGCGTCCTCGAGCCCGGGCAGGTAGGCGCCGGTGTCGAGCCGCAGCCCGTCCGACTCGGACCACATCAGTGCGCGATGCATCGCGACGACCGGCACCCCGGACACCATCAGGTCCAGTACCCGGCTGAGCGCCTCGTGGGTGAACTCCGGGCCCGCGCCGCCGATCACGACCACCTGTGGATCGACGTCGTCGAACTCGACGTCCGGCATGTCCGCGCGGATGTCACCGTGGTTGAGCAGCAGCACCCGCGCTCCGGGATACGTGGACCTCAGATACTCGGTGGTGAGCCGGGCGGCCGTCACGATCTCCTCGGGCCGGACGTCGAAGCCGGCCGCACCCAGCGTCGACGCGATCTCGTCGCAGGTCCGGGACGTCGTGTTGGTGAGGAACGCGCGCACGCCGCCGCGTCGGCGCACCTCCGCGAGCGCCTCCACGGCGCCCGGCACCGGTTTCCAGGAGGTGACGAGCACCCCGTCGATGTCGAACAGCACGCCCTCGACCCCGGTCATGATTCCGAGGGTAACCAGCGCGACCGGTCCGTGCCGCCCACCGCGGTCAGCCGCCGGAAAAGTGACCTGCTGCACAGCGGACGCTACGATCACCTGGTACGCGTGACCTCCTGTACCACCTAATCCGAAACCGGAGAGCCGACCGTGACGAACACCCTCGAAGCCAGCATCGAGATCGCCGCCACCCCGCAGGACGTGTGGACGATCGTGTCCGACCTCAAGCGGATGGGCGAGTGGAGCCCGCAGTGCCGGAAGATGCGCGTGTCCGGCGATGTCCGCGAGGGCACCAAGACGTTCAACATCAACCGCAAGGGCTTCCTCGTGTGGCCGACGACGTCCAAGGTCGTCCGCTTCGAGCCCAACAAGGCCATCGCGTTCCGGGTCAACGAGAACCGGACCATCTGGTCGTACACGCTCGAGGCCACCGAGACCGGCACCCGCGTCGTCGAACGCCGCGAAGCGCCCACCGGCACCAGCCAGGTCTCGCAGTTCCTGATCAAGACCGTGCTCGGGGGCGCCGAATCCTTCGAAGCCGACATGATCGTCGGGATGAACGCCACCCTCGCGCGCATCAAGAACGAGGCCGAGGCTCTCGCCGTCGGCTCCCGGTAGCACATCGCGACCCACCGGTTCTCGGTGGTCACGTAACCTGGGTCAGCACGCGCGGCACCCGCCGCCGTCATATCCGAACAGGTAAGAGGAGCCCGTGGCACGTCGACCGACACCCCCTGGTACCCCCCAGCCCACCGGCGTCGGCCACGTCATCGGCCTCGTCAAGGCGGCCGTCCCGCCGCTGCATCCGGCGGGTCTGCCGTTCGTGCTGACACCCCTCGCGGTCGCCGCGGTGGGACGCAACCGCAAGTGGGTGCGCCGCGCCGGGCTCGCCTCCGCGGCCGCGTGCGCCACGTTCTTCCGGCACCCGCACCGCGTTCCGCCGAACCGTCCCGGCGTCGTCGTGGCGCCGGCCGACGGTGAGGTGGCGCTCGTCGACACCGCCGTCCCCCCGGCCGAACTCGGCATGGGCGATCAGCCGCTGCCGCGGGTGAGCATCTTCCTGTCGGTGCTCGACGTGCACGTCCAGCGCACCCCCGTCGCCGGACTGGTGAAGAAGGTCGTGCACCAGCCCGGCCAGTTCCTGTCCGCCGACCTGGCCGACGCCAGCGAGGTCAACGAGCGCAACAGCATGCTGATCGAGACGCCCGACGGCCACGACGTCGCCGTCGTGCAGATCGCCGGCCTGCTCGCCCGCCGCATCGTGTGCGAGGCCAAGGAGGGCGACAAGCTCACCATCGGCGACACGTACGGACTTATCCGGTTCGGCTCCCGCGTCGACACGTACTTCCCCGCCGACACCACGCTGCTCGTCGAGCGTGGCCAGCGCACCGTGGGCGCCGAGACCGTCCTCGCGCAGCTGTCGTGAGACCGGGCCGCCCCAGCGGACGGAACGCCGTCCGATTACTGCCGAGCATGATCACGATCCTCGCGCTGTGCAGCGGGCTGTCGGCGGTGAAGTTCGCACTCGACGGTGAGCTGGGGACCGCGCTTGCGATGATCGGCGCGGCGGCCGTCCTCGATTCGCTCGACGGCCGCATCGCCCGCATGCTCGACGCCACCAGCAAGCTCGGCGCGGAACTCGATTCGCTGGCCGACGCCATCTCGTTCGGCGTCGCGCCCGCGCTCGTGCTGTACGTGACGCTGCTCGACGGCAACAACTTCGGCTGGATCATCGCGCTGCTGTTCGCCGTCAGCATCGTGCTGCGCCTGGCCCGGTTCAACACGCTGCTCGACGACGACACGGTGCCCGCCTACACGAAGGACTTCTTCGTCGGCGTGCCCGCGCCGGCCGGCGCCCTCATCGCGCTCACACCACTGGCCGTCTACATCCAGTGGGGCGACGGCTGGTGGTCGTCGATCGGCGTCGTCACCGTGTGGACGCTGCTGTCGGCGGCGCTCATCGTCAGCCGCATCCCCACCCTCGCGATGAAGTCGGTGTCGGTGCCCGGCCACATGGCCGCCGCACTGCTGGTGCTCGTCGCACTCGCCGCCGCCGCGCTCGTCACGTACCCGTACATCCTGCTGATGGTGCTCGTCGGCGTGTACCTCGTGCACATCCCCTTCGCGATCCGCTCGAAGCGGTGGGTCGCCGCCCGCCCCGAGACCTGGGACTTCAAGCCGTCCGAGCGTCGTGCCATCCGCCGCTCCCCCAACGGCAACCGCCGCTCCGCCACCCGCCTGGGCCTGCGCCGCCCGCGCTGAGCCCTCGCGTTTTGCGCACTTATCGCGGGAATCCCGGCCCCGCCCTCGCGTTGTGCGCACTTACCGCGAGGGGGTGGGGCCGGGTTTTCGCGTTGTGCGCACTTGACGCGGGAGGCGATCAGAGGTGTCGAGGCCTGGCACTTCGGGCGCGCAGCACGGCGCCGTGGATCTGATCGATCACGGCGTTCGGGTTCGCCATCATCTCCTTGGTGACGAAGTGGATCTGCCAACCGGCCTGCCGGAGCTTGTTCTGCCGGATCCGGTCCCGCGCCAGCGCCGAACCCAGCCCGTGCCACTCCCCGTCGTACTCGACGACCAGGCGCTCCTCCTCGAACCCGAAGTCGACACGCGCGACGAACTCCCCGTCGGCGTAGATGTGCAGTTGCGGTTCCGGGTGCAGGTCCGCCAGGTACATGCGCACACGCAGTTCGGACTCCGGCGGCGATTCCGCCCGCGGATCGGCCATCGCCAACGCCTCCCGCGCGCGCACGATGCCGTGATCGTGACGCCCCTCGAGATACGACGCCATGCGGGCCTCGGTCGTCAGCTTCGCCCGCAGGATCCGGTCGACGTCGGCGACGGCACGGATCAGCGGCCCCGTCGAGAGCACGTCGAACGTCATGCGTTCGGGCCGGGCGATCGCGATCTGTTCCCACGGCTCGTGGTCGCCGGGGTCGATGGCAACCCGTCGAACATTCAATCCCGGACGCCGGTTGACCCGACATCCGGGTAGCGCGATCACGTCCACCGGATCCGACGCCGACGCCAGATCGACGCCCCGTACCACCGCCGCCGATCGACCGGTGAGCACCAGCGTCCCCTCGCCGGTGAGCGCGGCCGCCCGGCACCGCAGTTCGTGGCTGACGCGCACGCCGGTCGGGCAGTAGACGCCGCGGAACAGTCGACGCACGCGTGGCCCACGAAGGTCCGACGATGTGAGTGCCCCCTCACGAATGGCATCGCGTCCGACGAACACCTCGGGCAGTTCGGGTCTCTTCCTCCTCATGACGGATCACGGTGCCCCACCGCGCCCACCACTCCTTCTCCGAAACCCGCCCGAACCCCGAGTTATCCACAGCCTCCACACTTCTCCACAGCCCGTTTCCCCCTCGCGTTGTGCGCACTTATCGCGAGAAATCCCGCCCCCGGCCCCGCGATAAGTGCGCGAAACGCGGGAGGGAGGGGCGCGCGGGCGCGATAAGTGCGCAAAACGCGGGGAGACAGGGGACGCGACGGGCCGCACTAGGCTGGACGGCGTGACCTCACCCGAACTGACGCTCACGGTCCGACTCAACACGTCCGCGGCGGACGCCCGACGCGGGGTGGTGCGCCTGCACCCGGAGGCGCTCGCGGCGCTCGGGCTGCGGGAGTGGGACGCGATCTCACTGATCGGGGCGCGCCGGACGGCGGCGGTCGCCGGCATCGCGCCGACCGGAACCCCCACCGGGACGGCACTGCTCGACGACGTCACGCTCTCGAACGCCGGTCTGCGCGAGGACGCGACCGTGGTCGTGGCGCCGGTCGCGGTGTACGGCGCCCGCACCGTCACGGTGAGCGGATCGGCGATGGCGCAGCAGTCCATCTCCGACACGACGCTGCGGCAGGCACTGCTCGGCAAGGTCCTCACCGTCGGCGACGCCGTGTCGCTGCTGCCCCGCGACCTGGGTCCCGGCACCAGCACGGCGTCGGCCGCGCAGGCCCTGTCGCGCACCTTCGGCGTCACGTGGACGTCGGAGCTGCTGACCGTCACGGGCGTCGACCCGTCGGGCGGACCGGTGAGCGTGCAACCGAACTCGGCCGTGCGCTGGGGTGCGGGTGTCACGCACGCCACGCCCGCACCGACGACGTCGGCCGCACCGACGGTGGTCGAGCCGCGGGAGGCCGACGTCGTGCCGGTCGAGGACCTCGTCGGCGCGCACGCGCAGGCCGCGAAGCTGTCCGAGTGGCTGACGCTCGCCCTCGACGAGCCGGAACTGCTGCAGAAACTCGGCGCGTCACCGCATCTCGGGGTGCTCGTCACCGGGCCGGCCGGCGTCGGTAAGTCGACGCTCGCGCGCTCGGTGCTCGCCAAGCGCCGCGTGGTCGAACTCGACGGTCCGGGAGTCGGTGCGTCCGAGGCACAGTCGCGGCTCGAGCGGGTCACCGCGGCCGTGGACGCCGTCCGCTCCGGTGGCGTGCTGCTCGTCACCGACATCGACGCGCTGCTGCCGGCCACCCGCGAACCCGTCTCGACGCTGATCCTCGACCAACTGCGCCGCGCCGTGGACACCGAGTCGGTGGCGTTCGTCGCCACCACCGCGCATCCCGAGGACCTCGACGACCGACTGCGCGCGCAGGACCTGTGCGACCGCGAGCTGTCGCTGTCGTTGCCCGACGGCGCCGGACGTCGCCAGTTCCTCGAACTGCTGCTCCGCAAGGTGCCGACCGCCGACCTGGATCTGCCCGCGATCGCGTCGCGGACACCGGGTTTCGTCGTCGCCGACCTGGCCGCACTGTGCCGGGAGGCGGCACTGCGCGCCGCGTCCCGCGCGAGCAGCGACAAGGCGGAGCCGAAGCTGACGCAGGACGACCTGGTGGGCGCGCTCGAGGTGATCCGCCCGCTGTCGCGTTCGGGCACCGAGGAACTCGCGATCGGCAGCGTCACCCTCGACGACGTCGGCGACATGGTCGAGACCAAACAGGCGCTCACCGAGGCGGTGCTGTGGCCGCTGCAGCACCCCGACTCGTTCGCGCGCCTCGGCGTCGACCCGCCGCGGGGCGTCCTGCTGTACGGTCCGCCCGGTTGCGGCAAGACGTATCTCGTTCGCGCCCTTGCCAGTTCGGGTCAGCTCAGCGTGCACGCCGTCAAGGGTGCCGAACTCATGGACAAGTGGGTGGGCTCCTCCGAGAAGGCGGTGCGCGAGCTGTTCCAGCGGGCCCGCGACTCGGCCCCGTCGCTGATCTTCCTCGACGAGGTGGACGCCCTCGCCCCGCGCCGCGGCCAGAGCTCCGACTCCGGCGTCTCCGACCGCGTCGTGGCCGCACTGCTCACCGAACTCGACGGCGTCGAACCCCTGCGCGACGTCGTGGTCCTCGGCGCCACCAACCGGCCGGACCTCATCGACCCCGCGCTGCTGCGGCCCGGACGGCTCGAGCGCCTGGTGTTCGTGCCGCCGCCGGACGCGGACGCGCGCAGGGAGATTTTGCGGACGTCGGGCAAGTCGGTGCCGCTCGCCGACGACGTGGACCTGGACGCCCTGGCTCAGGATCTCGACGGCTACTCCGCCGCGGACTGCTCGGCGCTGCTGCGCGAGGCCGCGCTCGCGGCGATGCGGCGTGACGTCGACGCCGCCGACGTCACGGCCGCCGACGTCGCCGCGGCCCGCGAGAAGGTGCGCCCCTCGCTCGATCCCGACCAGGTGGCGCACCTCAAGGCGTACGCCGAGAACCGCTGACGCACAGCCGCCCTACTGCCAGCGGGCGAGCAGTTCGTTCGCCCGCACGGCCAGGGCGGCCTGCAGCAGCGGACCGAAGCTGACCCGGCCGACGCCGAGGGCCGCGAAGTCGGCCTTGCCGCCGCGCACCGGATCGGCAATTGCGTTGACGGGCAACGGCAGTGCCGACGTGAGCTGCCGGTACACGTCGTCGCTGTGGAAGCCGACCGGGTACAGCACGTCGGCCCCGGCCTCGGCCGCCAGGGTGAGCCGGGCGATCGCCCGCTCGACGCGATCCGCCTCGTCTCCGACCTGCTTCAGGAACAGGTCGGTGCGCGCGTTGACCACCACGTGCACGCCCGCCGCGTCCGCGGCAGCGCGCAGGCCACCGACGAAGTCCGCGTGTTCCTGCGCCTCGCGCAACCGGCCGCCCTCGCTGTGCACGGTGTCCTCGATGTTGAGGCCCACCGCGCCGACCTCGACCAGACCGTCGATCAGCTGCTGCGGCTGCAGGCCGTAGCCCGCCTCGATGTCGACGGACACCGGCAGATCCACCGCCGCGGTGATCTGCGCGACGCGCGTCGTCAGCTCCGTGAACGTCATACCCTCGTTGTCGGGCCGGCCCACCGAGTCGGCGACCGGATGGCTTCCGACGGTCAGCGCCGCGAATCCCGCCTCGGCGGCGAGGTTCGCGGACCAGGCGTCCCACACCGTCGGAAGGATCACGGGGTTCCCCGGCTGGTGCAGTGCAAGCAGATCGCTCGCCTTCTGGGTGATCGCAGTCATGTGCAGTCCTCGCGTCGCGGAGTGGGAAGACCATCGTGGCACGCCGGCGGGCGTCGACCACTCCTTCCGCTCACCCTCTCCGGACGCGAGCCCGGAGGGACTACCGCCTGCAGGACGCCTTCGCCTGCTCGACCTGATCGTCGGTCAGCGACGGCGCCGGCAGCGGCGTGCGCTCCGCTCCCTCCGCCCGCAGACCGTCGAGCACCAGCGCGAGGTAGCGGCGCCAGGCCTCGGGCGCGACCGGTCGGACGAAGTCGATGACGGACTCGACCATCCGGCTGACCGCGAAGAGATCGTTGACGGTGACGTCGGGTCGCAGCGCACCGGCGTCACGGGCTCGGGCGATCAGGGCATCGACCACCGGCGTCACCCGCTCGCGCGCGCAGGCGACCTGCTCCCGGCCCTCGTCGCCGGTGAAGAAGACGTCGGCCATGCCACGGTTGAGCGCCATCTTCTCGCAGGTGAGAGCGACGAAGTCGGCCAACCCCTCCCACGGATCCACGCATTCGAGGGCGGCGCTCGCACTGTCGGCGAGGTCGTCCATGTGCTGCTGGAACACGCCGTCGACGAGTTCCTGTTTGCACGTGAAGCGGCGGTAGACGGTGCCGACGCCGACCTCTGCGTGCCGCGCGACGTCGTCGAGGGTGATGTCGATGCCGCGGGTGGCGAACAGTTCCGCCGCCGCGTCGAGAATCTTGCGGCGATTGCGCTCAGCGTCGGCGCGTAGCCGGCGACCTCCTGTGACGGTGCTCACGATTTTCATTCTGCCATCCCCGAAATCACGACATACCCGGACAAACCGCTCCGCGGGAGAAAATCAAGTGGAGATATCTCCTCCACTTAGGCGTACGGTGACCTAAGTGGAGCTTACTCCTCCGCTTCAATCCATCTCGGTGACTCGCACCACGACCCACGTCCAGAGGGGTTCCTCATGAGCAGCACCACAATCGATCCGCCGGAGACCGCGCCGGGAGAGCAGACGCGGGAACACCGTCTTCGCTGGCTGGTCCTGGCCGTCATCGGACTGGCCCAACTGATGGTCGTACTCGACGCGACCATCGTGAACATCGCGCTACCCGCCGCCCAGAAATCACTCGAGTTCTCCGACGCCGACCGCCAATGGGTGGTCACCGCCTACGCGCTGGCCTTCGGCAGCCTGCTGCTGCTCGGCGGGCGCTTGAGCGACCTGTTCGGCCGCCGCAACACCTTCGTCATCGGCCTCGTCGGCTTCGCCGCGATGTCTGCAGTCGGCGGCGCTGCAGTGAACTTCCCGATGCTGGTCGCTGCGCGCGCCGGCCAGGGCGTCTTCGGCGCACTGCTCGCCCCCGCCGCGCTGTCCCTGCTCTCGGTCACCTTCACCAAGCCCGACGAGCGCGCCAAGGCCTTCGGCATCTTCGGCGCGGTCGCGGGCGCAGGCGGCGCCGTGGGACTGCTGCTCGGCGGCGTACTCACCGAGTGGGCCTCGTGGCGGTGGAGCCTGTACGTCAACCTGGTCTTCGCGGCCGTCGCACTCGTCGGCGCGGTACTGATGATGGCTCCGCACAAGGCCGAGCACCGGCCCCGACTCGACATCCCCGGCACGGTCTCGGTGTCCGCCGGACTGTTCAGCATCGTCTACGGCTTCTCCCACGCCGAGTCGCACGGCTGGTCCAACGGCGCCACCATCGCGTGGCTCCTGGTGGGCGCGGTCCTGCTGGCGATCTTCGTCGTCATCGAGACCCGCGTCGCGCATCCGCTGCTGCCGCTGAGGGTGGTGCTCGACCGCACCCGCGGAGGGGCCTACCTGGCCATGTTCATCGCCGGCACCGGCATGTTCGCGGTGTTCCTGTTCCTGACCTACTACATGCAGACGGTCCTGCAGTACAGCCCGGTCATCACCGGGGTGGCCTACCTGCCGATGGTCGCGGGCATGGTCATCTCGGCAACCACCTCCACCAGCGTGCTGCTGCCCCGGTTCGGTCCACGGCCGCTGATGACCACCGGCCTCGCTCTGGTGGCGGCCGGCATGGTCCTGCTCGCCCAGTTGACCGTCACCAGTACCTACGCACCGCACATCCTGCCCGGCCTGGTGCTGCTCGGCGTCGGCATGGGCATGGTGTTCGCACCCGGCATGCAGGGCGCGGTCACCGGCGTCCGCCCCGAGGACGCCGGTGTGGCCTCCGCGACGGTGAACACCATGCAGCAGGTCGGCGGCTCGATCGGCACCGCACTGCTCAGCACGATCGCCGCGACCGCCGCGACGAGCTACCTGTCCGACGCCGTCCCCACCCCGCAGAGCCAGGCGCTCGCGGCAGTGCACGGTTACACCACCACGTTCTGGTGGTCGGCCGCGATCTTCGCTGCGGGAGCGGTGATCTCGGCGTTCCTGCTACCCGGCGGCAAGCTGCCCGCAGCGGCGGACGCGCCCGAGGGACAGCTGGTGATGGCGCACTGACATCATCCGTGCGCCTGGACGGCGGCGATCACGCAGTGCGTGGTCGCCGCCGGAACGCGTTGCGCGCCAGGTAGCGTCGGGTCGGTGACTCCGACCGTCCGCGTGTCCCTGTCCGCCGTCGCCGCCCTCTTCGCCGGGGTGCTGGCCACGTTCGTGCTCGTCAATCCGACCCAGTGGCAGGCGAACTTCGCCGCGACCGAGAGCCAGCTGAGCCGCTGGAACGACACCCAGTCCACCGGTGTCGCCGTCGGCTGCGTCCTCGTCGTCGTGGCATGCGCGGTGCTGCTGCGGGCGTCGTCGACGCGCCCCGCATGGATCACCGCGGTCGTCGCGACGGCCGTGCTGATCGCGGCCCGGCTGACGGTGTCGGGCGTCAGCGACCTCGACCAGCTGACGCTCCTGTACTACGCCAAGTGCCTTGCCGGCGGCGTCCTGTTGGGCGCGGCGGTCGCGGCGGTGTGGTCGCGTCCGATCCCGCAACTCACGCTCGTCGGCGCGGTGGGTGCGACGTTCGTCGTCGCGCACACCGCCCATGTGGGCTGGCACCCGAGCACCTCGATCCTCGGCGAACCGTTCTGGTGGATCCTGATTCCGGCGCTCGTGCTCGCCGCGGTGTGCGTGGTGCTCGACGACGCCGTACCCGAGCGCATCGACCGGGAGACCGCGTTCGGCGCGCTGGCCGCCGTGGTGACCCTCGCCCTCGCACACCGACTGCTCGGCGAGTGGATCGACCGGCAGACCGGGTCGCAGTTCCGGCAGTGGGTCGTCATCGCGCTGTGCCTGGTGCTGGTCGTCGCGCTCACCGAGTTCTGGGCACGACGCCTCGACGCGCCGTTCCTGCTCGCGGCCACTGCGGTGGCGGCGGTGACGCCGTTCGTCGCGACGGTGCTCGGCCAGGACTACCTCTGGCTCCGGCCCTGGGTGCCGGCAGTCGTCGGCGTCGTGGCCGTCGCGGTCGGTGTCGCCGTCAGCAAGTGGCTTCGGGTGCCCATCATCGCTGTCGCGGTCCTCGCGCTCGTTCCGCTGTCGGTCCTGATCGCACCGGCGGCCACCGACAACCGAGCGTGGGTGCTCGTCCAGCTCGCGGTCCTCGGTGTCGGCATCGGGCTGGCGCTGGCGTCGACCCTGCCCGACAGCAGAGCCGTCGCAGCGCTGGGCCTGGTCGTGCCACTGCTGTCGGTGGTGTTCACTGCGGTGGTGGGTGCGACCACGTCGTTCGTGATCTACAGCGGGGCCTACGAACCGCTGCCCGGCGTGCCGCTGTCCACGGGCTGGACCGCGATCTCGCCGTCCACCACCTTCGACCGCACCGCCGCCGTCGCGATGCTGCTCGTCGTCGTGTTCTGCGCGCTCGCGATCCGCGGGCAGCGAAGGCAGCAGTCCGCCCCGCTCCCGGATTGACCTCCGGCGGACGCGATCGCGTCCGCGCGGGGTCAGTTCGGGAGCGGCGTCAGGCGTCAGGCGTCGGACGTCCGTCACAAATCGTCAGTCGACGAGATCCAACTCTCGCAACCGTGCGAAGACGAGCCGGGAGCCGGGAGCCGTCTCGGGCATCGCGGCGTACTCGGCCTCGGTGAAATAGCGGATCTCGGCGACCTCACTGGTGGCGCGGGGCTCGTCGGTGAGGTCGGCGAGGAAGCACGTCATGTGCAGGTGAGTTCCGGGGCGGTGTCCGAAGGCGGGTGCTTCGAAAACACCCAATTCGACGACGGTGCCGTCCACGATCCCGGCGTCGAGCTCCTCGCGAACCTCCCGATGCAGGGCCTGCTCGGGCGTCTCACCTGGGTCGATCTTACCGCCGGCCATGTAGAACGCGGTCTTGCCGACCGAGCGCGCCTGCAGCATCCGGCGGTCGCGGATGTGGGCGAGGGCGGCGGTACGGATGACGGTGGGGTTCTCTTCGGACACCCGTTGGAACGTACTCCCGTCCGAGCCGCTCCGCCCCGAGGAACCCTTTTGTCCGTTTATCCCGATTGAGGCGTCAACTCGAGCACTTAGTAGGATGGACTTCGTAGTCCACTTTGCTAGCTAGCGAACGGTCTGCCCGACTCTCGGTTCACGCCGATTCGTCACCCCGCCGCCCCACAACCCGACGGAGTGCCATTTGCTTGTCATATTGATCGCCCACGCGATAGCCGCCGTTCTGGCTCCGCTCGTCGTGCGATCAATAGGACGCAACGCGTTCTTCCCGCTCGCACTGGTACCGCTCGCGAGCCTCGGCTGGGTCATCGCGAACTGGGGCACCGAGCAGAGCCTGAGCATCCAGTGGGTGCCCGGCCTGGCGATGAACATCGACATGCGGTTCGACTCCCTCGCCGCGATCATGTCGGTGCTGGTCCTGGGCGTCGGCGCGCTGATCCTGGTGTACTGCGCCCGCTACTTCACGGACGACGAACCGCGCCTCGGCATCTTCGCCGCCGAGATGGTCGCATTCGCGGGCGCCATGTTCGGCCTGGTGACCAGCGACAACATGCTGATCCTCTACACGTTCTGGGAACTGACGACGGTCCTGTCGTTCCTGCTCGTCGGCCACTACGCCGAACGCGCCACCAGTCGACGTGCCGCCACGCAGGCGCTCCTGGTGACCACGGCGGGCGGTCTCGCGATGCTCGTCGGCATCATCATGCTCGGCCAGCAGGTGGGCAGCTACAACCTGTCCGACGTCATCGCGAACCCGGCGAGCGGCTGGCTCGCGAGCGTCGCGATCGTGCTCGTCCTGATCGGTGCGCTGTCGAAGTCGGCGATCGTGCCGCTGCACTTCTGGTTGCCCGGCGCGATGGCCGCGCCCACCCCGGTCTCCGGCTATCTGCACGCCGCGGCAATGGTCAAAGCCGGCATCTACCTGGTGGCGCGGCTCGCGCCCGGGTACGCCGACTCGCCACCGTGGCGGGTCACCATCATCGTGCTCGGACTGGCGTCGATGCTGCTCGCCGGCTGGCGCGCGCTCAGATCGTTCGACCTCAAGCTGGTGCTCGCGTTCGGCACTGTCAGCCAACTCGGCTTCCTGATGGTGCTGGTGGGTGTCGGCTCCCGCGATGCCGCGCTGGCCGGCATGACGATGGTCGTCGCGCACGCGATGTTCAAGGCCGCGCTGTTCATGGTGGTCGGCATCATCGACCACACCACCGGCACCCGCGACATCCGCAAACTCGCGCGCCTCGGTGCCGAGGCGCCATGGCTGGCCGTCGTCGCGGCGCTCGCGGCGGCGTCGATGGCCGGTCTGCCACCGTTCCTCGGGTTCGTCGGCAAGGAGGCCGCGCTCGAATCGATCCTGCAGACGGACGTGCTCGAGCCGTGGGCACGCACCACCGTCGTCGCGGCGATCGCGCTGGGCTCGATCCTCACCGTCGCCTACAGCATCCGATTCGTGTGGGGCGCGTTCGGCCGCAAGCGGCTGCGCCAGCCGAGCGCCCCGGTCGCGAACATGCACGCCCCCAGCGTCCTGTTCCTCGCGCCGCCCGCCCTGCTCGCAGTCGCCGGACTGGTCGCCGGACCGCTGTCGTCGCAGCTCGAGAAGCTGCTCACGCCATACTCGACGACGCTGCCCGCGGGCCCGCACGCCGACTACCACCTGGCGCTGTGGCACGGCGTCAACACCCCGCTGCTGCTCACCGTCGCGATCGTCGTGCTCGGCACGGTGCTGTTCGTCGCGCATCGCTGGGCCGTCCAGCGGCTGCGGTTCCAGCATCCGCCGCTCGGCAACGCCGACCGGGTGTACGACGCGACGCTGCGCGGCATGGACACCCTGTCGATGCGGCTCACCGGTTTCACGCAGCGTGGTTCGCTGCCGCTGACCCAGTCGACGATCCTCGCGACGCTGGTGCTGCTGCCGGTGATCCTGCTGGCGCTGCGCACCGACGTGTGGGCGGAGATCCGGCTGTGGGAGTCGCCGCTGCAGCTCACCGTCGGACTGATGATGATCGCCGCCGCGCTGGCCGCGACCGTCCTGCGCAACCGTCTGGCCGCAGTGATCCTCGTCGGACTCAGCGGCTACGGCTGCGGCGTGATCTTCGCGCTGCACGGCGCGCCCGACCTGGCGCTCACCCAGTTCCTGGTCGAGACGCTGACGCTGGTGATCTTCGTGCTGGTGCTGCGCAAGCTGCCCGCCGAGATCGACGAGCGGCAGGCCATCGGCTTCAAGCTCCCGCGGGCGCTACTCGCGCTCGGCGTCGGCGCCGCGGTCACCACGATCGCCGCGTACGCGATGAACGCCCGCAGCTCGACACCCATCCACCTCCAGTTGCCCGAGGCCGCGTACGCGCTCGGCAACGGCCGCAACGTGGTGAACGTGCTGCTCGTCGACATCCGCGCGTGGGACACCCTCGGCGAGATCTCGGTGCTGCTGGTCGCCGCGACCGGCGTCGCGAGCCTCGTGTTCCGGCACCGCCGGTTCGGCGTCGCACCGCGCGTGTCCGACGCCCCGTCCGTCGTGCTCGATGCGGCGTCGTCGAGCACGGAGACGACGTGGCTGCGCGGCGGCGACCTGATCGACCCGCGGCATCGCTCGCTGGTGCTCGAGGTGACCACGCGCCTGATCTTCCCGACGATCATGGTGCTGTCGATCTACTTCTTCTTCTCGGGCCACAACGCCCCCGGCGGCGGCTTCGCGGGCGGTCTGACCGCGGGCCTGGCACTGGTGTTGCGCTACCTCGCGGGCGGCCGCTACGAACTCGGCGAGACGGTGCCGATCGACGCCGGCAAGATCCTCGGCCTCGGCCTCGCCCTCGCCGCGGGCACCGCGCTGACGTCGCTCTTCCTCGGTGCGCCGCCGCTGTCGTCGGCGGTGTTCGAGGTGACGCTGCCGCTGCTCGGCCACATCAAACTCGTCACCGCGCTGTTCTTCGACCTGGGGGTGTACCTGATCGTGGTCGGCCTGGTGCTCGACGTGCTCCGCAGTCTCGGGGCCCGCCTCGACGCCAAGGAGGAGGTGAACGCCCGATGAACGCCGACCTCGCGTCCCTGATCGTCATCGGTGTCCTCACCTCCGCCGGCGTGTACCTGCTGATCGAGCGCAGCATCACCCGCATGCTGCTGGGCCTGCTGCTGGTCGGCAACGCCGTCAACCTGCTGATCCTCACGGTCGGCGGACGCTCCGGAAATCCTCCGATCGTGGGCCGGGAATCGGTGCACGAGGAGATGGCCGACCCGCTGGCACAGGCGATGATCCTCACCGCGATCGTCATCACGATGGGCATCGCGGCGTTCGTACTGGCCCTCGCCTACCGATCGTTCAAGATCAATACGGCGGACCGGGTCGAGGACGATCCCGAGGACACCAAGGTCTCCAAGCGGCGCACGCCGGCCGAGGCGCCGGACCGCGACCGCTCCGACGACCCGCTCACCGGTGCCCCGTCCAAGAGCGGCGACGCCTTCGACGCCGAGGGCAATCCCATTCCCGTGGACCAACTCGAGGATCCCGAGGACTACTCGGCCTACGAGTCCCTGCAGGACGGGGACGACGACGAACTGGAATCAGGAATGTCAGGGACCCCGGGAGGTAAGCGATGACGCTCTCCCCCGAACTCATCGGCACGCTGGCACCGCTGCCCGTCCTGATCCCGATGATCGCCGCGGCGATCACGCTGATCGTGGGCCGACGGCCCACTGCGCAGCGCTGGATCACCCTCGCCGCGCTCATCGGCGTCACCGGCGTCTCGGCGATGCTGCTGTACCTCGCGGACCGGCACGGCACCACCGCGATCCAAGTGGGTGGCTGGGACACCCCGATCGGCATCACGCTGGTCGTCGACCGCCTGTCGGCGCTGATGCTGCTGGTCTCGTCGATCGTGCTGCTCGCCGTCATGATCTATTCGATCGGCCAGGGCATCCGCGACGGCCACGAGCACCAACCGGTGTCGATCTTCCTGCCCACGTACCTGGTGTTGACCGCGGGCGTGTGCAACGCGTTCCTCGCCGGCGACATGTTCAACCTGTACGTCGGGTTCGAGGTGCTGCTCGCCGCGAGCTTCGTGCTGCTCACCCTGGGGGCGAGCGCCGATCGTGTCCGGGCCGGCGTCTCGTACGTCATGGTGTCGATGGTGTCGTCGCTGATCTTCCTGTGCGGCATCGCGTTCGCGTACGCCGCCACGGGCACCCTCAACCTCGCGCAGATGGCGCTGCGGTTCGACGACATCCCCGTCGGCACCCGCATGGCGATCTTCGGTGTGCTGCTGGTGGCGTTCGGCATCAAGGCCGCGGTGTTCCCGCTGTCGACGTGGCTGCCCGACTCCTACCCCACCGCCCCGGCCCCGGTCACCGCGGTGTTCGCGGGCCTGCTCACCAAGGTCGGCGTGTACGCGATCATCCGCGCGCACACGCTGCTGTTCCCGCAGGGCGAGCTCGACAACGTGCTGATGGTGTGCGGCCTGCTGACGATGATCGTGGGCATCCTCGGTGCCATCGCGCAGACCGACATCAAACGTCTGCTGTCGTTCACCCTGGTCAGCCACATCGGCTACATGATCTTCGGTGTCGCGCTGTCGACACAGTCGGGCCTGTCCGGCGCCGTCTACTACGTGGCGCACCACATCGTCGTGCAGACCACGCTGTTCCTGGTGGTGGGCCTCATCGAACGGCAGGCCGGGTCGTCGTCGCTGCGCCGCCTCGGCGGCCTCGCCGCGGCCAGCCCGGTGCTGGCGATCGTGTTCCTGATCCCGGCGCTCAACCTCGGCGGCATCCCGCCGTTCTCCGGATTCATCGGCAAGATCGCGCTGCTGCAGGCCGGTGTGGCGCACCCGAGCGCCCTGTCCTGGATGCTGGTGGCCGGCGGCACCGTCACCAGCCTGTTGACGCTGTACGTCGTGGCCCGCGTGTGGACCAAGGCATTCTGGCGGGCCCGCGCCGAGGCTCCCGAGGGCGACCTCGCGGACGTCAGCCCGTCGGCCCTGATCGACGAGTCCGAGGAGGACATCGCGTTCGTCGATCGCGAGGACGTCGGACGGATGCCGGTGTTCATGCTGCTGCCGACCATCGGACTGGTCGGTGTCGGCCTCGCGCTCACGCTGTTCGCCGGTCCGATGATCGGCATCAGTGACCGGGCGGCGCACGACCTGCAGAATCGAGACGTCTACATCACGGCCGTCCTCGGCGAGGGAGGTGACCGATGACCCGCGAACGCGTACTCCGCGTCGGCATCCTCGCGTGGCTGACGGTGGTGTGGATCCTGCTGTGGGGCACCTTCAGCGTCGCGAACCTGCTCGGCGGCATCGTCGTCGGCCTGCTGATCATGTGGCTCCTGCCGCTGCCGCGGGTCCCCGTCGAGGGCCGCGTGCACGTGCTGTCGATGGTCAAGCTCGTGGGAATGATCATCTTCTACGCCGCCCAGTCGAGTGCACAGGTGGCGTGGTTGGCCGTCCGGCCCGGTCCGCCGCCGGTCACCGGGGTGCTGCGCTGCAAGCTCGGCATCAAGTCCGACCTGGTGCTGACGCTGTGCGTCGACGTGCTCAACCTGATCCCCGGCACGATGGTGCTCGAGGTGGACCAGGCGCGACGCGCGGTGTACGTGCACGTCCTCGACGTCGGGACCACCAAGGCCGTCGACCAGTTCTACCGGACCACACGACAGCTCGAGCGGCTGTTCATCGCGGCGTTCGAGCGCGACTCGGAGTGGCAGCCGGCGCCGTGGCATCTGCGCGACTACGAGTACCACGAAGAGGGCAGGGAGGACCGAGCATGACGGTCGTGATGATCATCGCCGGAGTGATGCTGGTGGTGGCGGCGCTGCTCACCACCTACCGGCTGCTGGCGGGGCCGGGCAGCCTCGACCGTCTGGTCGCGATGGACACCCTCATCGCCACCGCGATCTGCGGACTGTCGGTGTGGGCGGCGTACAGCGGCGACACCACGATCGTGCCCGCCATCGTCGCGCTCGCCCTGGTCGGCTTCGTCGGCTCGGTGAGTGTGGCCCGATTCCGGGTGAGTGACGATTCGTGAACACCTTCCTCGACGTCCTGGCCGCGATCTGCATCCTCGTCGGATCACTACTGGCGCTGACCGCGGCGATCGGCATCGTCCGCTTCCCCGACACCCTGTCCCGCATGCACGCGGCCACCAAACCGCAGGTCGTCGGCCTGGTGTTGGTGCTGGTCGGCGCGGTGATCCGACTGCACGGCAACGTCGACATCTGGATGCTCGTGCTCATCGGACTGTTCACGCTGCTGACCGCGCCGGTGATCGCGCACAGTGTCGGCCGCGTCGCCTACCGCGAGCAGCGCGGGCGCGACGGCCTACTCATGAACCACGACGACGATCCGGGCACCTTCCGCTGACCTGCGTTCCACTCCCCCGCGTTGTGCGCACTTAACGCGCCGACGCGGCCCCCACGCCCGCGTTTCGCGCACTCAGCGCGCGGTCGGGGCGTCCTCCGGGAGCGATAAGTGCGCAAAACGCGAGGAGGCGGGGGCACGGTAGAAGGTGCGCCAGTAGCCGTAGGCGAAGAGGGCGGGGACTCCGAGAAGCAGCGGCGCGGAGACGATCGGATACTCGGCGATCTCCACGGCCAGGAACCGGTAACTCAGCAGCAGCGCGGCCAGCAGCACGGCACCACCGGCGACGAGACGCACCCGGAACCAGCCCCACCCGCGCTCGGGGGCGCGCAGCGCGGATTCGAGCGTCAGCGTCAGGACGGCGCCGGCGATGAGGTCGACGCCGTAGTGGTAGCCGAAGCCGAGGGTCGCGCTGAGCGTGCAGACCAGCCAGAACGTGCCGCCCCAGCGCAGCCAGCGCGGCCCTTGCCGTGAGTGCAGGAACAGCGCGAGCGCCCACGCCGTGTGCAGGCTGGGCATGCAGTTGCGGGGGGTGGCGTCGTCGAACGGCATGGGCGACGGCGTCAGGTCGAACGGGACCACGGACGGCCAGAAGTCGCCCACCTGGAAGCCGTTGCCGTCGGCGCCGAACGCGAAGATCGGGCCCACCACCGGGAACAGGATGTAGAACACCGGCCCGATCAGCCCGATCAGCAGGAACGTGCGGACCAGGTGGTGCGACGGCCAGCCCTTGCGCAGCTGGTACAGCGCCACGACGATCGCGGCCACGGGCAGCTCGATGTACACCCAGTGCAGGACGGCATAGCCGACGGACCCGGTGGCGTCGACGATGTTGCCCATCACCCACGACGGGTTGCCGAGCGCGTGATCGGCGAGCTGGACGTACTGGTCGAGAACCTGCGGACCGGCGAGAACGGTGATGTGCAGCCACACGTCGCCGAACTTGGTGGCGACGATCAGCAGCGCGCCGAGGCCGACGCCCATGAGTGCGTTGCGGCGCTGCTCGCCGGACCATTTCCAACCGGCCCAGACGCCGATCGCGGTCAGCACGATCACCGCGCCGTTGCCGACGGTGAGCGATCCGCCCGCGAGGTAGCGGATCCCGGCGACGACGACATCGATGACCAGCGCGCTCGACAGCGCCAGCACCCGTTGCCGGTTGGTGAGCCCCACCATCGCGAGCGCGAGCCCGGCCCACGGCACGGACGCCGACTTCGGGGTCCCGACGAAATCGTTGAGCAGACTCGTCAGTGGTCCCTCGAAACCCCGCGCCGACGCGAAGATCTGCAGCGCGATCAAGATCACGATGCCGGCGGCGATGACGCCACCGATCAGGTAATTACGGGTCCGGTCGGAGAGCCGCACCGGCTCCGTTCGCGCACCACCGTCCACCAACACGCCGTTCATAGTAAACGGCGGGTGAATTCGCGCTTACGTGTCCAGTTCGTCGACGAGGGAGCCGACCACCGCGCGTAGGTCGCCGCCGGTCGCGGCGGCCACCTTGCGCTGACGCTGATACGACGCACCGCGGCGCGGGATGTCAGCGACGCGGGCGAGTTCGTCGGCGCAGCCGAGCCGCACAGCGGTGGGGGTGAGCTTCTCGAGGAGGTCGTCGAGGTCGTCGGTGACGAGCCGCTCGCGGTTGTCGGCGCCCAGGATCACCTCGGCGTCGACGCCGTAGCGGGCGGCGCGCCACTTGTTCTCCTGCACGTGCCACGGCGGCATCGACGGCAGCGTCTCCCCCGCGTCGAGGCGTTCGTCGAGGTGCACGACGAGACAGTGGATGAGGGCGACGAGCGCGGACAGTTCGGTCTTGGAGGAGATCCCGTCGCACACCCGCACCTCGATGGTGCCCCACCGCGGAGCCGGCCGGATGTCCCAGTGCAGTCCGCCGAGGTTCTCGATGACCCCGGTGGTGAGCTGGTCGTCGACGTAGCCCTCGAACTGCGTCCAGTTCTCGAACTGGAACGGCAGCCCCGCGGTGGGCAACTGTTGGAACATCAGCGCCCGGTTGCTGGCATAGCCGGTGTCGACGCCGGTCCACATCGGAGAAGACGCCGAAAGGGCAAGCAGATGAGGATATTTCAGCAGCAGGGCGTTGAGGATCGGGAAGACTCGCTCCTTCGAGGAGATCCCGACGTGTACGTGCACGCCCCAGATCAGCATCTGCCGCCCCCACCACTGGGTGCGCTCGATGAGCTCGTCGTAGTGCGGAGTGCGGGTGATCAACTGGGTGGACCACTGCGCGAACGGGTGGGTGCCGGCGCACATGAGGTCGACGCCGAGCGGATCGGCGGCCCGGCGCACCAGCGACATGGTCTCCGACAGGTCGTCCATGGCCTCGCCGACGTTGTCACAGATCCCCGTCACCAGTTCGACGGTGTTGCGCAGCAACTCCTTGGTCACTCGGGGTTTGTCGGCCAGACCGCCGACGGCGTCGAACACTTCGGCGGCGGTGTTGGACAGATCGCGAGTGGTCCTGTCGACCAGCGCGATCTCCCACTCCACCCCGATGGTCGGACGCGGCGAACCTTCGAAGGGAACTCCCACAGGACCGATCCAACCACAGCGATCTGGTGCCTGCACGGCTCCGCAAAAGGGGTGCCGGACGCAAAACGGCGGGGCCGTGATGGCCCCGCCGTTGCGGTGATGTCCGTGGTGTGGCGTCAGCCGCCGATGACACCGCAGGCGACGCGTCCGCCCGCGTCACCGGTGGTCAGCGTCTGCTGGTCCGGCACGGCCGCGTTGTCGGGCAGCGTGTAGCGGGTGGGGATGTTGCCGAAGTTGTCGGCGTCCGCGTGGATCATCAGCGCGGTGCCCTTGCCACCGTTCTTCAGGTCCTCGAGGGTGAAGGCGTCGGTGGTGGTGACCAGGTAGCCCTTGCCGTCCTCGCGCACCTCGAGCGAGGTGAGGTCGCCGCTGGCCGGATGGCCGGTGTGGCCCTCGACCTGGAAGTGGCCGCCGGCGGAGAGGAAGTTGCCGGGCTCGCCGCCGGTGGGGGCGACGGAGTTGGGCTCGCACTTGCCGACCGAGTGCACGTGCAGGCCGTGGAAGCCGGGCGTGAGGCCCTGCGCGTCGACGGTGACCTGGACGAAGCCACCGTTCTCCGCGAGGGTCGCGGTGCCGACCTGGGAGCCCTTGGCATCCTTCAGCGTCACCGAGACGTTGTCGGCGGAACCGGTGGTGGTGGCGTGCTCGGAGCCGCTCTCACCGTGCTCGCCTGCGGGAGCGGGGGCGCCGGTCCACACCGGCGGGGTGGTGCCGGGAACGTCGGTGGGCTCCTCGTTGTTCGAGCACGCGGTCAAGCCCAGCGCGGCGATCGCGACCAACGGGGTCACGACACGCCAGGACTTGCTACGGGAGAATTGCGAGGCCATCGAACCGCTCCTTCGAGGTGGTTGAAATCTGCGGATGATCATAACCAGCGGGTGGTACCGGACTACCCGGAGGTGACGATCACGATCACGCCGGGCGACGCGCTCTGGATTCCGTCGAAACGGGGTTCGGCCTTGACGCCGAGTTCGGCGGCGATGGCCTGCGCGGCGGCCTTCTCGGATGCGCTACTGCCGTAGTAGACCGTGGTGGTCTGGATCTGCCCGTAGCTGTAGTTGCCTGTCTCGGAGACGTTCCAGCCGCCCGACGTCAGCTCGTCGGCGGTCTGCGCGGCCAGGCCCGAGACCGTGCTGTTGTTGAACACACGGACGGGGACGGACTTGTCGACCCGTGCGGAGGTGGTGGCCGCGGAGCTCGTAGTCGAGGTCGAGGTCGCGGTGCTGGTGGCGGTGGTGGGCTCGGCCGCGGTCGTGGTGGGAGCAGCCGTCGTGGTGCGCGCAGCGGCCGGCGCCGCAGCGGCGGACGTCGTCGTGGTCGACGAGGCCTCGGTGGCGGTCTCGTCGGAATCGGAGCCACCCAGGGAGGCCGCGCCGAGGCCGGCGAACAGGATCGCGAGGGCGATCAGCACCATCGCGATCGCGCGCAACGGGGGGCCTGACGACTCTGGATTCGGGGTGGTCACTGTTCCGACCTTAATCGGCCCGTCGGACGCTTCCCGTAACGAGGTGACGACGGCCGCGAGTTGGCGACTGCTGGGAGAGGGCTACGTGCTGAGATCGAAGCCCAGACGACGGGCCGCGCGGGCCTTCTGACGGCTGGCGCGCAGGCGGCGCAGGCGCTTGACCAGCATGGGGTCGGCGGCCAGCGCCTCGGGGCGATCGACGAGCGCGTTGAGGACCTGGTAGTAGCGCGTGGCCGACATAGCGAAGAGTTCCTTGATGGCCTCTTCCTTGGCCCCGGCGTACTTCCACCACTGCCGCTCGAAGGACAGGATGTCGTGCTCACGGCGAGTCAGACCGTCCTCGCCCACTTCGTTCCCCGACGTGCTGTCGGGCCGCTCAGATTGGTTCCGCGCTGCTGCGCCGTCCATCTCACTCCTCGACTGCTCGATGACTTCCGGTTCCGCCCGACGTCAGCGCACCCTCCGCGCCCCGTTGGACCCGGCAGGATCAGGCCGAGCGGCGTGCCCGGACACTGAGACATCGCTCGGAACCGGTCACGAATTACATCTGTGTTCTTCCTGGTCAATTGAACCACGGTGGCGGCGAGGGTGACGGGGTTCCAGGGGGACGCGCCGCGAATATCACGCGCACTATCCTTGGTGACCATGGCAATTCTTCCGATCCGCATCGTCGGCGATCCCGTCCTGCACGAGCCGACAAAGCCCGTGACCGAGTCGCCCGCCGAACTCGCCGATCTGATCCGCGACATGTACGAGACGATGGACGCCGCGAACGGTGTGGGTCTGGCCGCGAACCAGGTGGGCGTCGCCAAGCGCCTGTTCGTGTACGACTGCCCCGACTACGCCGCCGGCAAGGACGCGTCCGGCAAGCCCGTGATGCGCCGCGGCTGCGTGGTCAACCCGGTGCTCGAGACGTCGGAGATCCCGGAGACCATGCCGGACGAGGACGACGACGTCGAAGGCTGCCTGTCGGTTCCCGGTGAGCAGTTCCCCACCGGCCGCGCCGACTGGGCCAAGGTCACCGGCACCGACGAGCACGGCAACCCGGTCGAGATCGAGGGCCACGGCTTCTTCGCGCGGATGCTGCAGCACGAGACCGGTCACCTGGACGGCTTCCTGTACGTGGACGTGCTGATCGGCCGCAACAAGCGCGCGGCGAAGAAGACGATCAAGCGTGAGGGTTGGGGCGTGCCGGGCCTGAGCTGGACGCCGGGCACGGTCGACGACCCGTTCGGTCACGACGAGGACTCCGAGGAAGACTGAGTCGAGGACCCGTGACGAGTCGCGAGCCGGGTCCGCCGGTGATCGGCGGCCGGGTGGTGGTGCGGTATCGCCTGCCACCCGGGGGCTCGCATCCGCTCACCGACGTGATCGGGACGCTCGAGCAATTGGAGCCGACGGTGGTGATTCGCACCGCCGACGACCGCGTGGTCGAGATCGAGCGCGCCGACGTGGTGCGGCTCAAGGCGCTGGGCCCCAAGCCGGTGCGCCGGCCCGACGGCCGGGTTCGGTGACTGTCGGGATAGCTGACTACCCTCTCCGGTGTGCGTATCGCGACGTGGAATGTGAACTCGGTCCGTGCCCGAACCGACCGGATCGTGGACTGGCTGGCCCGCACCGACACCGATGTTTTGGCGATGCAGGAAACCAAGTGCAAGGACGAGCAGTTCCCGTACGAGCGGTTCACCGAGGCCGGCTACGAGGTGGCACACGTCGGATTGAGCCAGTGGAACGGCGTGGCGATCGCGTCGCGCATCGGGCTCGAGGACGTGCAGGTCGGGTTCGCGGACCAGCCCGGGTTCAACAAGGATCCGGAGGCGGAGGCCACGCGGGAGGCCCGCGCGATCGGTGCGACGGTGGGCGGGGTGCGGGTGTGGAGCCTGTACGTGCCCAACGGCCGTGAGCTGACGGATCCGCACTACGTCTACAAGCTGGAGTGGCTCGCGAAGCTGCGTGCGGACGCGGAGGGCTGGCTGGCCGGCAACCCGGACGCGCAGATCGCGCTGGTGGGCGACTGGAACGTGGCCCCCACCGACGAGGACGTGTGGGATCCGGCGTTCTTCGAGGGCAAGACGCACACGTCGCAGCCGGAGCGCGACGCGTTCGATGCGTTCGCCGAGGCCGGTTTCGCCGATGTGGTGCGCCCGCACGCGCCCGGCCCCGGCGTCTACACCTACTGGGACTACACGCAGCTGCGGTTCCCCAAGCGGCAGGGCATGCGCATCGACTACGTGCTGGGCTCCCCCGCGTTCGCGGCGCGGGTCACCGGCGCGCACATCGACCGGGACGAGCGCAAGGGCAAGGGCGCGAGCGATCACGCGCCGGTCGTGGTGGATCTGACCTGATCAGGCCGGCTGCTCGTCGAGCAGATCCAGGTACTCGGTGTGGGTGCCGAGGAACCGCGTGACGTAGGTGCACACGGGGCGGATCCGGGCGCCCTCGCTGCGGGCTCGGTCGAGCACGGCCCGCACCAGCACTGCGGCCCAGCCGCGGCCGCTTCGGTCCTCGCGGACGACGGTGTGCAGCAGGGTGAGCACGTCACCGGACGGCCCGGCGCTGTCGCGGCGGTAGCCGAGGATACCGACGAGGTCGTCGCGCACCCACAGTTCGTAGCGTTCGTGTGGCGGGCTGTCGACGATGCGGACGGCGTCGGCGACGGCACCCGCTGTTCGTGGGGATTCGCTGTTCACGCCCCCATGAAACCGGCCGAACCGCCGGCACCGGGTCCGTTTCGGGACGGGTGGGGCGGTTCGATGCCGATCCTTGACCGCGGCGTGGCCGCGCGTCGATCAGTTCAGCGAGATCGCGTCGGACGCCTCGGGCGGCGCCATCAGATCCAGGTACTCCGGGTTGGCCTCCACGAACCGCTGCACGTATGTGCACACCGGGCGCACGCGCCAGCCGTAGTCGCGGGCGCGGTCCAGGGAGCGCCGCACCATGACGGCGGCGAGCCCGCGGTGACCGAAGTCCTCGACGACGACGGTGTGCATGAACGAGACGACCGGAGTGGGTTTCCGCGCGCCGCGGCGACGGGCCGGTGAGGTGTCGTAGTAGCCGACGATTCCCACCAGGTCTCCGTTGAGCCGCAACTCGAAGCGGTTCTGGTCGGTATTGTCGGTCACGTCGGCACTGGGCGAATCGGCGAACACGACACCTCCTCGGGACGCTTTCGATGCAACAATGTGATCCACGCCACTATTAGTACAGCCGTTCAGGGCAACCTGTCAGGCATTTGACCGAATCCGTTCGACTCCGATTCCGAGCCCTCCAAATCGCAGGCGCAAAGCACCGAAAGACGCATCCCGAATGCAGCAGAGGAATCGATACCACCCGACCGGTTCCTCTTGCTGTCGACACAATCGATTCACCCGGCCATCCGATACAGATTGGCAATCACACAAGAGCCACCCGGCCGATCCCCTGCACCACCGTACAGTCGCTTCTCGAAAAGCCTTCAGCTGAATACTTTTCGATCCGATCCGTCGACCGTCCCGGTACACACCCACGTGGATACCGGGACGGTCTAGGTCAGATCAACGTCACGGCGTGACGTCGACTCCCGGCGAGAACGTCAGCTTGCCTGTCAGGGCGGCCGTACCGGGACCTGCCGGCGGGCACACTCCGCCACCGGTGGAGTTGAAGTTGACCGTCCCGGAGTTCGAGGCGGTCACCGACGGCTTCGCGTACGGCAGCGGCCCGATGGTGCTCGCCCCCACCGTGATCGAGCAACCACTCGACGGCACCGTGACCACCGCGCCGCCTGCGGGAATGATCAGTGAACCCTGTGGAGATGCACCGTCATGGTCGACCTTCAGCTTCCACGTCCCGCTGGCAGCGACCGTCACCGGCTGGCCGTTGAGCGTGCAACTCGACAGACTCACACTGCTGATGTTGATGTCGATCCCGCCAGTGGACGGGTTGACGTTGCCGGGCGCAGCCGGGGTCGTTCCGGTGCCTGACACATTCGTGCAGCGCATGGTGTATCCCGGGGTGAGAATCCGGAGATCGCTGCTGGTTGCGGTGACCGGCGTGTTCGCGGGAGTGATCGTTGTCGACGCGTACGCCATCCCCGCTGCCGTCAACGTCGCGACCGCGGCGACGGCCAGAACCGCACTACCCCGGTTGAGAACTTTCGTTGCCATTCGTTTCTCCTTCGTGTGAGGTGGAGCCCCGTTCGGATGAACGGTCGAGTGGAAAGGCTTCGATGAATCGATTCGATCGCGGCGCTACAGCAGCTCCCATCCGGCGGCGTTGTAGACGGAGCTGGTGGTGGAGAGGGAATTGCCCGAACCACCTGACGGCAGGTTGGCACGTTGGTTGACGGCCCAGTTGAGCGAGCCGAAGAGACCGCATCCGGTGGCGCCGGGCACCGCAAAGTTGGTGGCCTTGTGCGTCGCCTGGGGCCAGACCCCGCCCGGGACCCCGGGAACCGTGTCCGAAATCCACTGCGCAGCACCAGCATCTTGGAGCGCCAACGAAAGCCGGATCGGATTGGAGGCAGAACCGATGTAGCAGTTGTTCCCCAGGAGCGGGTTGGTCAACTTCAACCGAACCGGAAGCTCGACACCGAGGGTGTACGGCTGCACCGACGGCAAGGCCACGGCTTCGACCGTCGCCTGGATGGCCGTCGGGCCGAAGTCCTCGGACGAACCCGTTCCGAGTGCGCCACCGGGGACACTGATCGACTTCGAGTACACACCGAACTTGCCATCATTGGCGGCGGGAACGAAGACCTGATTGGTCGGGTGGGTCGGATCCGGCTGACTGACGCCGCCGGCAATCATCAGGCTTCCATCCGCAATCTGGACGTTGAGGCTGCCGACACGCATAGTGCCGTCCCTGACCACAACCGTCATGCAGGTGCCCAGGTCGGTGGCAGGGTCGTAGACCTTGTCCAGCTGGCAGGTGTCCCAATTCTTGAAGTCGTACTTCGCCCCCGATACCGGGGCGGCTGCGTCCGCCACACCACCCCCGACCAGAGCCAAAGCTGTTGCCGCACCCAGGATCACGGAGCGGGTCATGAGTTTTCTCACGTTGAACCCCCATTCGGGTACACACCCGGCCAGATTCGATTCGAGCAAGACTCGACATCGCTGATCGAGTGCATTTCTCACGGAAGAGCATCGGCTCGATATGCACTGCACCTCGAGCACGATGCATGACGTTGGGGTGAGTCGGGTGCGCTGCTGGCGTAAGTCCGGAACGAGCGGGGTTGTGCCCGTTCCTGATCTCCCCCGAGATTCCCCATCCTGAGCCGGACCTGATGTCGGCCCGACTGCGTGCGCGTAACAGATCGTCACACACACGACGCCTTCGCGTGACAGTTTCGACAATTACCCCGGCCGCTGCCAAGCAGGCCCTCAGCTGGACGGGCGTTCAATAAATGTTGCGCCCCTTGTCATTTCCGAGATCCACGCAGGTCGACAGTCCGAGATACCGGTCGGCCGATATTCGCCTGGGCGCACGACTTCCAGCAAGGGGCCGGCCCTGGCCGTGACGACACCCGACCTTTCAGGTCGCCTTTTCGGTCAATGCCAAAGTTTGTACTGCAGTACAGTTTCGGTGTACCGCAGATAGATTTCGCCGATCCTCCCGAAACCGGCACATGACATCCGCTGTGTGTGTGACGATCTGTTACACGCTCGCAGTCGGACTGCAACAAGGTCCGGCTCTGGACGGGGAACATCGGGGGATTCGGATGAGCGCATCTGCGCCCCATCTCGATCCGGGGCACGCCCGACTCACCTCGACGCCAGGCGTCGCCAAGGCCCCTGCCAGGGCGGCGCCAACCTGTCAGTAGTGCACTCGGGCAGTCACAGCTGGGTTCGACCGAACCTCCTGGCCGAGTCGACATCCGTATGGGGGAAGTACATGCGAAAGAACACCACCCGCTCCGCCGTGCTGGCGGCCACCGCCGCGCTGGCCCTGGTCGGCGGCGGCGTCGCGAACGCCGCCGGATCGGCCGAAGGCAGCTCCGGTAGCAGCGGCAGCCTGTCCAGTTCCGAAGGCAGCAGCGGCTCGTCCGGCAGCAGTGGCTCCTCGACCGGATCGTCGGCCGCACCCGGCACGCCATACGAATTCGAGAACTGGGACACCTGCCGGCTCGATCTGGTCTACAACCCCGTCACCGACCTGGGCACCTGTATGACGGTCGTGGTCAGGGACGGCACCATGCGCATCGGCAACCTCGACGTCGCGGTCCCCGACGGCAGCCTGATGATCGCTGGCGGCGTCTCCCAGGACGCCGACGACCCCACAATCCAAACCTTCGTCCCGGCCGCCGACGACGGCAAGTTCGGCGTGTACGCCAACCCGATCACCGTTCCCGGCGGAGCATTCGGCGCCGCCTCGGCCGAGACGTTCGGCCCCACCGCCATCCAGGCAACCGTCGAGGCCGTCGCCCTGCCCGACGTACAGCCCTACACCCTCGCCATGCAACTTCCGGTGCGGCTCAAGCTTTCCAATCCGCTCCTCGGCGACAACTGCTACATCGGCTCCGCCGCCACCCCGATCAACCTGTCCCTCGCACTCGTGGGCAGCGCCGGACAGGCCGAATGGATCTCGGACAACGGCCCCGACGTGCCCGGCGGCGTCTGGCCGCAGGCACCCCACACCGCCACCGACTTCGCCGTCCCCGGTGCCTCCGGTTGCGGCCCGCTCGGCTCGCTGAACTGGGCGGTCAACCTGCGGGCGGGCCTGCCCTCCGCGGGCGCCGGTAACTCCCTGTCCACCACCAGCGCCGTCTACAACGTCGGCGGATGGGAATTGCTCTAGTCCTGATCCGCCCGCATCCCCTGATCCACCGCTGACCTCGTCCCGGTGCCGGTATCCCGCCGGCACCGGGACGACTCACGTCGTAGATGTCCCAGCCGCACGACTCACACCACCGTCCGTCGCACCCGCCTCGCCTGGGTAGGCTCGAGGCCGTGAACTACCTGCCCCTGACGCCGACCGGCCAGACCCCGATCCGCGCCCTCACCATCGCCGGCACCGACTCCGGCGGCGGTGCCGGCATCCAGGCCGATTCGCGCACCATGGCGATGTGCGGGGTGCACGCGTGCGTCGCGGTCGCCGCGGTGACGGTGCAGAACTCGGTGGGCGTCAGCGGTTTTCACGAGATCCCGCCGGAGACGGTCGCCGCGCAGGTGCGCTGCGTCGTCGAGGACATCGGCGTCTCGGCCGCCAAGACCGGCATGCTCGCGTCCACCGCGATCATCGAGGCCGTCGCGCAGGTGTGCACCGAGGTGGGCATCGGCCGCGACGGCTCCATCCCGCTGGTGGTGGACCCGGTGTGCGCGTCCATGCACGGCGATCCGCTGCTGCACGCCGAGGCACTCGACGCCGTCCGGAACACGCTCATCCCGATCGCGTCGCTGGTGACGCCGAACCTCGACGAGGTCCGCCTCATCACCGGTATCGAGGTGGTCGACGACGCCACCGCCCGCCGCGCCGCCGAGGCCCTGCACGCACTGGGCGCGCAGTGGTCGATGGTCAAGGGCGGGCACCTGCGCTCGTCGACGTCGAGCACCGACCTGCTGTTCGACGGCGACGCCTTCCACGAGTTCACCAGCCCGCGGATCGACACCGGCAACGATCACGGCGGCGGCGACACCCTGGCCGCGGCGGTGACGTGCGCGCTCGCCAACGGCTACGCGATGCCCGACGCGGTCGCGTTCGGCAAGGAATGGGTCACCAAGTGCCTCGAGGCGTCGTACGACCTGGGCGCCGGGCACGGTCCGGTGTCGCCGCTGTGGCGACTGGATCCGAAAAACGCCTGATCAGCGCGAATAGTCGCGCAGGGTCATGACGAAACCGACCGCCACCACCGGCACCGCGAGAATGTAGACGGTGATCCGGAACCACGTGGGCCCGTAGTAGCTCACCGCGATCGCGGCCGCCAGCGCCGCGATGATCATCAACACCCCGTAGAAGGGTGTGCGCTGCGGATGCCCGGACTCGGTCACGTTCCCCAGTGTGCGCGCCGGGCGTCGGGGGCGGCAACGGTTTCCCGAAGTCGTCCGAATGGTCCGCTAGGCCGTCACCGCGGTGCGGGCACCGGGCGCAGCACGTAGACCCGCAGGTCCTCGGGCACACCACGCTGCGGCGCCGCCAGCAGCCCGCGCCGGTAGCGCCGCGCGACCAAGCCCAGCTGGGCGAGGCGCTCCTCGCCGATCGCGTCGTGCGTGTTGCCGGAGACGACGACGTTGCCGTTCCCGCCGAGCTCCATCATGCGGGCGGCCACATTGACGTCGACGCCGAACCAGTCCGCGCCGATGGGCTGTGGGGCGCCGGTGTGCAATCCGACGCGCATGCGGGGTCGGTAGCCGGTGTGGTCGAGGGTCGCGAGCGCCGCGCGCGCCGCGAACACCGCCTCGACGGCCCGGTCGGGGTGGTCGAACACCACCATCAGCCCGTCGCCCAGACGTTTGACCACCTGGCCACCGCGCGCGATCATCGGCGGCTCGATGGTGGCCGCCACCTCCCGCAGCAGCGACAGCGTCGCGCCGTCGCCCACCTGCAGCGACCAGCTGGAGAAGCCGACCAGGTCGGTGAACACGATGGTGACCTCGCCGTCCGCGGGGCTGCCCCACGTCTTCTCGAGCACCGCCTGCAGCACCTGCAGCGCCGCCATACTCACCTCGCGCGACGCCCCTGCCCCGGTGTCGATCATGCGGGCCGCAGCCCGGGCGCCGCCGGGACCAGCCGTCGAGAGGGGGTCGCCGAATGCGGGATCACCGGGCAGTGAGCGCCTGATCCGGCGCACGGCGTCGACCAACTGGGGTTGCCGGTCCGCGTCGCGTACCCACTTCGCCACCGAACCGGTGACCTTGGCGTAGCCGCCCTCCGTGCCGGAATCCGTGGGGGCCGGTTCCGGTGTGGCGTCGCCCTCCGGGTCGTCACTCACCCCGGCAAGAGTAATCGTGGCCGGGTCGTCTCGCAGAACTGCCGCGTGACGCCGGTTTCGGCGCCTACTTCCCCACATCGGCCCGCGCCGCGCTCCGGGCGTCGCCCGCCGGCGGCACCCCGTTCACGCCGTCGGTCGACTGCGCGTAATGCCCGATGCCGTACCCGATCGCTTGCGCATTGAGCGCCAGCGCGGTGCGGTCGATGTTGCCGACGGTGTCCTGCGCGGTGTGGTAATTCGGGTCCAGCATCGCGTCGGCCTCACCACCCCACTGCTGCGCCTGAGCTGGTGTCTTCTTCTCCTCGGCGCCGGTGAACAGGCCGCCCGCCGGGATGCCGGCCGCGATGAACGGGCCGTAGTCCGACCGCCCGTCGAAGTCCGTTCCGCCCGGCGTCACCCCCAGCTGCAACACGATCGCCGCGAACGTGCGCTCGATCCCGGCCGATCCCTCCGGCCCGGGGCCTTCGCCGACGTTGTCGGAGTTGTCGCCGTCGTACACGAAGTAGCCGGCGTTGTGCGAGCCCACCATGTCGAAGTTGAGGTACAGCGCGATGTCGGCGCGCGCCGCGTCGTCGAGACCGTCGACGTACGCCGTCGATCCGTTGAGCCCCTCCTCCTCGGCACCCCAGAAGGCGAACCGCACCGCGTTCGCCGTGTTCGGCTTCGCGCCGAGCTGCCGGGCCGTCTCGAGCAGCGACGCGACACCCGAGCCGTCGTCGTTGATGCCGGGGCCGTCCGGCACCGAGTCCAGATGTGCGCCCGCCATCACCACGTTGCCGGAATCGCCGGTCTTGGTCTGCGCGATCACGTTGCGGGACTTGACCGTTTCGACCGTGGTGTCGAGTGTGAGGGTCACGGCGTCGCCCTGCCGCAGGGCGACGCCGTCGGCCTTGCTGACGCCGCCCGTGGGGATCCGCGCGTCCGCCTTCGCCCCCAACGTGCCGCCGGGTAGGCCTTCGTCCTCGTTGTCGGCGACGAGCACGGCCACCGCGCCCCGGTCGGCCGCGACCTGCTGCTTCTGCGCGAAGGGGCAGACGCCGCGATCCACCAGCACCACCGCGCCCGTGACATCCAGGCCGTCGTAGTCGGTGGCCTCGCAGCCCGGGGTCTCGTCCGGCGGCGCCGGCACCAGCCGGGCGGTGAGCCCGCCCTGCGGTGTCGCCGGCGAATACGTGAGAGCCTCGACCGGCACGTCGCGGCCGGCGAACGCCAGCGTCTGGGTGTGCGCGTCGAATCGGTCGACGTCGAATTCCGGTGTCTCGACGTCGAATCCGGTGCCCTCGAGCTGTCCGACGACGTAGTCGACGCTGGCGTCGTAGCCGGGGGTGCCGACCGAGCGGTTGCCGCCGTTCTCGTCCGCGATCCGCTGCAATTGCTCGAGATCGCCCATCACCGCGTCCGCGTCGATCGCCGCGGCCAGGCCCGGACCGTCCACGGGTGGGCCGCCCTCGTCGGGATCGCTGCATCCCGCGAGCAGCAGCGCACCGGACAGCCCCGCGACCAACCCCACCCTCACCCGCATGCGGGCAGAGTACCCCGATCGGACCCGGCTCCTCAGTCCCTCAGCCGCATGGCGAGGAAGGTGAGGATCTCGTCCCGCGCCGCGACGGTGGGCTGGCCGGCCTCGTCGATCAGGTGCGCCGTGACGACGCTGTGCGGGCTCGCGATCACGTGCTCGAAGAACGGCGACGTCTCCGGATTGGCGGCGCTGTCGGGCAGCACCCGCGCCTCGAACCGGTCGCCGAGGGCCCGCTCGTACGCCGCGAACCGCTGTGCGCGGCAGAATTTGTCGCCCTGGAACCGATAGGCCAGCACCGTCAGGTCGTCCTTCTCGAGACGTTTGCGCACCGACGCGAGTTCCTCCGGGCCGCTGTCGATTCCGTCCGGATCGTCGAGCGGCAGCGACGGCTGCGAGAGCACCGGCGCCAGCATCGCGGGCTCGAGCATCATCGACAGCGCGAAGTTGCCCGTGAAACACATGCCGATCGCCCCGACGCCCGGTCCGCCGCACTCCCTGTGTGCGCGGCGGGCGAGCACGCGCAGCCACGCGACGGCCGGGGTGGTGCCGTCGGCGCCGAGCGCCCGGAACTCCGCGCTCACACACGCCCGGCGGAGCACCGCCACCCCCTCCTCGACGCCGGGGACGGCGCCGTCCCGGCCGAACAGCGACGGCAGGTACACGGTGAAGCCGGCGTCACGCACCCACCGCCCGAACCGGGCGACGTGCGGGCTGATCCCCGGCATCTCCGGCATGACGATCACCGCCGGGCCGGTGCCCGCGACGTACACGGTCTTGGTGACGCCGTTCTCCTCGATGCTGCGCCGCTCGAAGTCGTCGAGCGGATCGTCCTCGTGCAGGCTGCGTTGGGGCACCGGTGTCCTCCGTGACCGATCGATGGTGGTCCGGTCAGTCTGTCCGGGCCCCGGCACGACGGGGAGAGGCGACATCGCCACCATCGGTGGCTACATCGCCACGGAGCTTGCGTCGCCATGGAACTTCCGGCGGTAGTCGGCCGGATTCATCCCCACCTGCTCGACGAACAGGCGTCGGAACGTGCCGGCGTCGCGGTACCCGACGCGTTCGATGACACGGGCCAGCGGCAGATCCGTGGTCTCGAGCAGGTTCCGCGCCGCCCGCACCCGGGCCCGGCGGAGGAACTCGAGCGGCGACTCCCCCGTCTCGGCTCGGAAGCGCCGCAGCAGCGTCCGGGTGCTCACGTGGAACGCGTCGGCGAGGCGGCCCAGGTCGTAGGGTTCGGCCAGGTGCTCCACCAGCCACGCCGCCACCTCGTCCGCGAACGGTCCGCGCACCGACGGCAGCATCGAGTCGACGATGTACGGCGCCTGGCTCGTTCGGTTCTCGGCCACCAGAGTGATCCGCGCGGTCGCGCGGGCGATATCGTCGCCGAGGTGTTCCCGGACCAGTGCGGTCGCAAGGTCCAGCGCGGCGCTGAACGCCGCGGTGGTGGTGACCGTCCCGTCGGTGACGATCAGCGCCTCGGGGCACACGGTCGCCCGCGGATAGCGTCGGCCCAGGCGAGACGCGAACAGCCACGACGTGGTCGCCCGCCGCCCGTCGAGCAGGCCGGCCTCGCCCAGCAGGAACGCGCCGACGCACACCGACGCGACGCGGGTTCCCCGGTCCGCCGACACCCGTAGGAACGTCGTCTCCCGCTGCAGAGAGTGCAGGCGCGCCGCGACATCCTCGGACGGCACGAGTTCGAAGCCGGGGACGATCACCCGATCGAACCGGTGGTGCCAGCGCCTGACGCCGATCGGAAAGCCGCCCGCCGCGGAAACGGGTTCGGCGGACGCCGCGATCACCGACACCCGGAACGGATCCTCGGTCGCCGCGCCCGTCTCCCGCGCAACACGATTGGCGATGCGCAGCAGATCCGTGAACACGAAGATCTCCGCCGCCAGACAGCCCTCGTAGGCCAGCACCCCGATCCGCATCGCGTCACCCTCCCGTCGTCCGGGCCGAACATAGCCGAAGCGCCCGGCCGAAAGACTTCGACCGGGCGCTTCGAGAGCGGTACTCAGGCGTCGCGCTTGTTCACCACGAACAGGCTCGCACCGAACACGATCGCGACGAAGGCCGCGAAGTAGAGTAGGCCGCCCCACGGACCCCAGTGGAAGTCGAACGCGCCACCGTTGCCGAGGAAGTAGTTCACGTTGTTGAACGGACCGAACTCGCCGACATACTTGCCCACCTTGGGGATGATCGTCGCGAGGCTCTCGATCACCAGCGGCCACAGCAGCAGCAGCGAGATGGCACCCGCCGACTGACGGATCAGTGTGCCGACGCCCACCGCCAGCACGGCCAGGAGTGCGTAGTAGATCGGGATACCGAACAGTTCCCGGGCATTGTCACCGCTGCCCATCGACAGCGTCTCACCCGACGTCGCCTGCGCCACGAAGAACGACGCCAGGGCGATGACCAGACCGAGGACCGCCGCGATCGCCGCCAGCAGCGCTGCCTTCCCGCCGATCACCTGGGTGCGGCGCGGGATGGCCTGGAACGTGGTGCGGATGACGCCGAACCGGTACTCGGTGGTGACCGCCAGCGCCGACATGATCATCACGAGCATGGCGCCGAACTGAGCGGCACCCGCCTGCGTGTAGGCGACGGTGAACTCGCCCATCGAGTTGTCGCCCGACGACACCAGCGACTTGTAGGCCACGCCCATGATCGCCGCGAACCCGACGCTGACCACAACGGCGATGAGGCTGCACCACATCGGCGACTTGGTGGACGTGAGCTTGATGCGCTCCGCATTCAACACGCTCATCGGAGCGCACCTCCCATGTTCTGCGCGGCCGGCTGACCGGCGATCTGCGCGTGGTACTGCACGTCGTCACCGGTGAGCTTCATGAACGCGTCCTCGAGCGAGCCCTGCTTCGACGCCAGCTCGTGCAGCACGATGCCGTTGGCTCCGGCGAGGGCGCCGACGTCGTCGGTCCGCGCTCCGGCCACCAGCAGCGCCGGCTGGTGATCGGCGCCCGGGTCCTCGTGGACGGCGAAGCCCTGCGCGGTGAGGAGACCGCGGAGCGCGTCGAGCTGGGGGCTGCGCACGCGCACCGACGAATCCGAGGCGCGGTCGACGAAGTCCTTGACGCTGACGTCGGCGATGAGGCGGCCGCGTCCGATCACGATGAGGTGCTCCGCGGTGAGCGACATCTCCGACAGCAGGTGGCTCGACACCAGCACGGTGCGGCCCTCCGCGGCCAGGCTCTGCATGAACTTGCGGATCCAGACGATGCCCTCGGGATCGAGGCCGTTGACCGGTTCGTCGAACAGCAGCACCTTCGGATCGCCGAGCAGCGCGCCCGCGAGGCCCAACCGCTGCGACATGCCGAGCGAGAACCCGCCGGCCTTCTTCCCCGCCACCTCGCTGAGGCCCACGAGGCGCAGCACCTCGTCGACGCGCGACATCGGCAGCGAGTTGGCCGCGGCCATCCACTGCAGGTGTGCCTTCGCCGAACGGTTGGGATGCACCCACTTGGCGTCGAGCAGCGCGCCGACCGTCCGCAACGGCTGCTTGAGCTGGTGGTACGGAACCCCCTCGACCAGCGCAGTACCCGACGTCGGCGTGTCGAGGCCGAGGATCATGCGCATGGTCGTCGACTTGCCGGCACCGTTCGGGCCGAGGAAGCCGGTGACGATTCCCGGCTTCACGGAGAACGTGAGATCGTCCACCGCTTTCGTCGACCCGTAGGTCTTCGTCAGTCCCCTCACTTCAATCATGCGCACCACTCTGCCCGAAACGCCCCTACCTGCGCATCGGTCTCGGGTCTACGCGCGTGTCATACCCAGGGATGACTTGTACCCCGAGGCGGGTGGGGGATCACCCCGAGTCAGTCCCGGACGGCACCGTCGGGCATCGTCACGTCGGTCAGATCCGCGCCGCTGACGTCGGCGGTGGAGATCCGCGCCCCGGTCAGGTCGGCGTGCGCCAGGTACGCGCCGGTGAGCCGGGCCCCGGTCAGATCGGCATCCTCGAGATGCGCGCCCGTCATGTACGCCCCCGACAGGTCTGCGCCGGTCAGGTTGGCGTGCGCGAGGTACGTCGACGTCAGGAACGACAGCGTGAGCACGGCGCCGTTGAGCTTCGCGTTGGTCAGGTACGCCTTGCTGAAGTCGGCGTCCGCGGCGACGGCCCCCGAAAGGTTGGCGCCGTTGAGGTTCGCGCCGCCGAGCTCCGCGAACGTCAGGTCCGCCCCGGAGAGATCCGTGCCCTCCATGTTGGCGCCTGTGAGATTGGCCCCAGCGAGGTCCGCACCGGAGAGATCGAGGCCGTGCAGATCCGGCGCGTCGGGCAGTTGGTCCCGTCGGGCGTTCCACGCCACGACGTCCGAGCGGAGCAAATCCAGAAGGTCGGTACTCAACGTCGTCATGGCATGCCCTCCAGGCACTCGAACCAACGGAGCAAGTTGCCGTCGAGCCTAGCCTGAATCCGCGCCGGGCCTGGGATTTCGATCAATCCGTGATCCGCGGCGCGCCACACTTACATCGGCGACGACGCCTGCGCCCAGAACCGCTTGGGGATGCGTCCGGCATGCCGGGCCTCGTAGCCGGCGACGACCGCGCCACGCATCGCCGACGCCATGAGCGCCGGATCCTTCGCGCGGGTGACGGCCGTCGCGAGCAGCACCGCGTCGCAGCCGAGTTCCATCGCGAGGGTTGCATCGCTCGCGGTGCCGATACCGGCATCGAGAATGACGGGGACGTTCGCGGCATCGACGATCATCTCGATGTTGTGGGGATTCGAGATGCCCAGACCGGTGCCGATCGGTGAACCCAGCGGCATCACCGCGGCGCACCCGACGTCCTCGAGGCGCTTCGCGAGCACCGGGTCATCGGTCGTGTACGGCAGGACGATGAAGCCGTCGTCCACCAACTGTTCTGCAGCGCTGACCAATTCGATCGCGTCGGGCAGCAGGGTGCGTTCGTCGGCGATCACCTCGAGCTTCACCCAGTCGGTCTCGAGCGCCTCCCGCGCGAGCTGCGCGGTGAGCACGGCCTCGGCGGCGCCGCGGCAACCGGCGGTGTTCGGCAGCGGCGCGATGTCGAGCCGGCGCAGCAGGTCCAGCACGCCGGTGCCGCCCGCGGCGTCGACGCGGCGCATCGCGACGGTGGTCAGTTCGGTGCCCGACGCGACCAGCGCCTCCTCCAGTACCGCGAGGTTCGCCGCGCCGCCGGTGCCCATGACGAGGCGCGAGCCGAAGGTGCGATCGGCGATCGTCAGCTTGCCCACGTCAGCCACCCTGCACCGCCGTGAGGATCTCGATCTCCCAGCCGCGGCCCACCGATTCGGTCCACCGGCCGCGCGGGAACACCGCGCCGTCCACCGCGACGGCGATGCCGCGCTGCGGCAGGTCGAGGCGCTCCAGCAACTCCGTCACCGTCAGGGGGCCGTCGAACTCACGGTCCTCCCCGTTGACGGTGATTCCGATCAACTCACTCATTCGAACCTCACTCATGCCTTCGCGGGTGAAAATCGTTCGGCGGTGGCACTTTCCGCCTCCGCCAGGGGCCTGCCGTCGAGGATCGCGACCGTCGCGTCCGCCGTCACCGGGGTCATCAGGATGCCGTTGCGGCCGTGCCCGGTCGCCAGCACCACGCGGTCCGACACGCGTCCGATGATCGGCAGGTTGTCCGGACTCATCGGGCGCAGACCGGCTTTCGCCTCGTACAGCTCGTACTCGCCGATCGCCGGCATCAGCGCCTCGGCGTCGGCGATGAGATCACGTACACCGGCGACGGTGACCTGGGTGTCGTGTCCCGACTCGTACTGCGTGGCGCCGACGACGATCCCGTCGGCGCGCGGAACCAGGTAGGACGGGCGTCCGTGCACACTGCCGCGGATGGTGCGCAGCGGCGCGGGCGTCACGCCCGGCCGGGCCCGCAGCCGCAGGATCTCGCCCTTGACCGGGCGCACCGGCAGGTCGGGCCACAGCTGCGCCGAGTGCGAGCCCGCCGCCAGCACCACCTGGTCGGTGACGAGCTCGTCGAGATCGGTCACCGCACGTTCGACCAGTTCGACCCCGGCCGCGATCGCCGCGGTCCGCAGCGCACGCACCAACAGCCGGTTGTCGACGGCCAGTTCGGTGGGTGCCTGCAGTGCCAGCCGGATCCCGCGCCCCAGCGACGGTTCGAGTTCGCGAATCTGCGCCCGGTTCAGGATGCGCAGCTCGTGGCCCTGCTCGGCTACCCAGTCGGCGATCGTGTGCAGGTCGGCGGCGTCGGCCGCGTCGAGCGCGACGGTGAGCGAATCGTCGGACGTGAACAGTTCCAGGTCCGCGATCCGCTCGAGTTCGGCGCCGAAGTCCGGCCACCGCTGCAACGACGCCGCGCCCAGCGCGAGTGCCTTCTCCTCGCCGGGCCAGCCCTCCGACAGCGGCGCCAGCATTCCGCCGGCCACCCACGACGCTCCGCTACCGGGCGCCGGGTCGTACAGCGTCACCGCCCAGCCGCGCTGCGCGGCACGCCACGCGACGGACAGACCGATGACACCGCCTCCGACGACGGAAACCGATCGGGTCAATTCTCTCCACCTCACTCCCTGCGCCGGCATGATCCGGGTCAGGTATGACGGTCGGGGCCGGCAGGCCCCCTCTCAGCCCCGTATCCCTCGGGACTCCCGTGTTGATTCGTCCGCACTAGAGACTACCGTTCGAGGTGTGCATGCTTCCCAGTCCGTCAAGCACCTCACACCGCGCGAACGTCTCGCCGACGCGCGCCTGTACCTGTGCACCGACGCCCGCCGCGACAAGGGCGATCTCGCCCAGTTCGTCGACGCCGCCCTCGCCGGTGGTGTCGACATCGTCCAGCTCCGCGACAAGGGCTCGACCGGCGAGCGCGAGCTGGGGCCGATGGAGGTCAAGGAAGAGCTGGCCGCGCTCGCGGTGATCGGTGCAGCAGCCCGCCGCCACGGCGCGCTGCTCGCCGTCAACGACCGCGCCGACCTCGCGCTGGCTGCGGGCGCCGACGTCCTGCACCTGGGCCAGAACGACCTGCCGGTGCACTATGCGCGGCAGATCGTCGGACCCGACGTCGTGATCGGCCGCTCCACGAACAACCGCGCGCAGGCCAGCCTGGCGGCGATCGAAGAGGACGTCGACTACTTCTGCACCGGTCCGGTGTGGGCCACCCCCACCAAGCCGGGCCGGGCCGCGTCGGGGCTCGAACTGGTCCGCAGCACCGCCGAGGCGCAGCCCGCCCGGCCGTGGTTCGCGATCGGCGGCGTCGATCAGGAGCGGCTGCCGGAGATCCTCGAGGCCGGGGCCACCCGCATCGTCGTGGTCCGCGCCATCACTGCGGCCGACGACCCGGAAGCCGCCGCGCGGGCGCTGTCCGACGCCCTGCGCGGCTGAGACCGGTCAGCAGTTCCCGGAGATCCCGGACTGCACCGACTGCTCGATGAGGTCGCGGGCCTCGGCCGGCACGTCGTCCCACGTCGCGGTCGCCGGGTCGAGCGTCGGCTGACCGGCCGCCACGGCCTGCTGGTTGTACGCCGCGACGACGGTTCCGCCGTTCGCCTTCAACATGTCGAGGAACTCGGCGCCCTTCGCCTCCCGGTCGAACGGCTGGCCGGTGGTCTCGGCCTGCTGCTCGGTGGCGTCGAGGTAGGCGACCACCTGCGCGCACATCACCGAGACCGCGGTGTCCTGCGCGTCGGCGCCGGCGTCGGCGGTGACGGTCGTCCGGCCCGCATCGTTCGTGGTGTCCTTCGAGTCGGAGTCGCCACCGTCGCTGCAGCCGGTGAGAACCAGCAGGGCGACGGGGACGGCGGCGATCAGATGTCGAATGCGCATGCCCCGAATGGTGGCATCACACCGCTTCGGGCTCGCGCACGGGTGTCCGGTTCTCGGCGACGGGATCGGGATCGCCGCGGAACGCGATCACCGCGGCACCGACGAGAACAGCCAGGTAGACGAGCAGATAGACGTTCATGAGGACGTCTGCGACGGTCCACCACGGCGGGAACAGGAACAGGCCCACCACCACGTTGTCCTCTTCCCACCGGTACGGCCACGCGCCCGCCGCGGCGTACACGACGACGGCCGCGGTCCACCACCAGCGGTTGGTCAACGTCCGGTGCACGACGTAGACGAGCAGCGGGACGAACCACACCCAGTGGTGGCTCCACGAGAACGGCGACACCGCGGCGGCGGTCAACCCCGCAACGGTGACCGCGAGGAGCGACTCGCCCCGCCGGTGCAGTCGCACCACGATCCACATGCTCGCCGCGACCACACCGATCGCGAGGACGAGCCACAGCGCGACGGGTGCGGGCTTGCCGGTGAGGTGCGCGATCACACCGCGGATCGACTGATTGGACGGATGCGTGTCCTCCGCGATGCGCGTCGATTCGAAGAAGGTGTCCGTCCAGTACTGCTTCGAATCGTTCGGCAACACCAGCCAGCTGATGCTGACCGTGGCCACGATGGTCGCGACCGCCACGGCGGCAGCACGCCACTTCCGCAGCGCGAGGTAGTAGAGGACGAAGTAGCCGGGCGTGAGTTTGATGCCCGCCGCGACGCCGACGCCGATGCCCTTGAGCCTGCTCGCGTCTGCGCGCGACGCGTCCCACAGGACCAGCGCCATCAGCACCAAATTGATCTGTCCGTAGAACAGCGTGGTCCGGACCGGCTCGAGGAAGGTGCACGACGCGGCCAGCAGCACCGACGCCGACACCACGTACGGCGTGATCCGGTATCCCAGCATCCGCCAGCAGCCCACCACGATGGCGATCAGCAGGGCGACGTTGGCCGCCATCCAGAGATACTTGTCGTAGCCGCCGGGGAGCAGGCCGAACGGGAGGAACATCAGCGTCGAGAACGGCGTGTACGTGTAGAGCAATCCGTGGATCACCGGTTCGGTGTAGAGCGGGAGATCCTCCATGACGTGACGGGCGCCGTCGCGGTAGACGTCGAGGTCCGCGCCGCCGGCGAGCAACCCGATCTTCGGCATCCACGGCCGCACCGTCGTGAACAGCAACACCACCGAGGCCAGGGCCCACAGTCCGAGGATCACCAAAAGACCTGCCCGACGCGGCATCTCGCGTCCGTCGACAAGAATCTTCCTCAGCACGGCCTGCCCTCCCGATCGTGGTCCCACCCCAGAACCCGCAGCCTCGGTACCAAGACTAAGCATTATCGCCGATCCGGACGAACCCAGCACCCGCTCACCGGGACCCCCACAGGTGGTGTCGTCGACGCACGGCTTGCCCGTTACCCGCACACCCGCAACACGGCCGGAACCGATCTTGCACGTTCGGCGGCGCCGAGCTGGTTAGACTCCGCCGAGGTCGACGATCCGACTTCTCGAGATCGCGCCACCGCGGTCGACGAAAGGGCCCGAACATGATTCGTTTCCTCATCCGGACCGCGATCTTCCTCGGATCGGCTGCGATCGGAATCCTGGCCGCCGTCTGGTTGCTGCCGGACGTGCACGTCACCGGGACCGGGTTCGTACTCGCGGCCATCGTCTTCGCGGTCGCGCAAAGCCTGCTGTCGCCGTTCATCACGAAGGTCGCGGCCCGCAATGCCCCGGCCTTCCTCGGCGGCATCGGCCTGGTGTCGACGTTCGTCGCGCTCGTGATCGCCTCGCTCGTCACGGGGCTGTCGATCAGTGGGTGGCGCACCTGGATTCTCGCGACGCTCGTCGTGTGGCTCGTGACCGCCCTCGCCACCGTGCTCCTGCCGATGTTCCTCCTCAAGGACGAGATCGCGGAGCGCAAGGCGAAGAAGAACTCCGGCGCCTGACGCCCTGCCTTCCCCCCCCCCCCCTCCCCGTCCCCCTCCCGTCCCTCGCGTTTTGCGCACTTATCGCGGAACTCGGCGCCTCCCGATCGCGATAAGTGCGCAAAACGCGGGAGGGTCAGGCGCCTCGCATGGCCCGGCGGCCCTGCTCCTCGGTGAAGTGCGGGACGACGCGGATCTCCTCCAGCGGCACCTGACGTCCCGATGCGCTGCGCACCTCGACGCGGACGGGTTCACCGTTCGTATCGTCGGCGAGGTCGAGCGGGCCGCCCCGCTCCCCCTGCAGATACCGATCGCCCCACTGCATCAGCGCGAGCACCGCGGGCAGCAGGTCGCGCCCCTTGTCGGTGAGCACGTACTCGTGGCGGGTGCGCTGACCCGGCTCCTTGTAGGGCCGGCGCTCGAACAGCCCTTCGGCGGTCAGCTCTCGTAGCCGCGCGGCCGCGACCGCCTCGGTGATCCCGACGCGCTCCGCGAAGTGGTCGAAACGGGTGGTCCCGTAGTACGCCTCGCGCAGGATCAGCATCGCCGACCGCGTCCCCACCACGTCCATCGCCTTGCCGATCGAGCACTGCGTGGGACGCCACGCGTCCCGGTCCGCGAGAAACCCGTCGAGTCGTGCTGCCTCCATGTCCCCAGGCTACGCGCTGACTTGTCAAATCCATAGCCAGGGTCCACACTCCTGGCTATGCAAAAGCAAAGTCAGAGATTCGGGGCGGTGCTCGCCGTCCTCGCCGGGGCGCCGTTCGTCGCCAACCTCGACCTCTTCGTCGTCAACGTCGCCCTCGACGACATCGCCGCCGACTACTCGGGGACGCCGCTCTCCCAGCTCAGCTGGGTACTGAGCGGCTATGCGATCGTCTATGCGGCCCTGTTGATTCCGGCCGGACGATGGGCCGACCGGGTGGGACGACGTCGCGCCTTCCTCGTCGGACTCGCGCTGTTCACCGTCGCGAGCGCGGCGTGCGCGCTCGCACCGTCACTGTGGACGCTGGTCGCGTTCCGCCTCGTCCAGGCCGCAGGTGCCGCGATCCTGACGCCGGCCAGTCTCGGACTCGTCATCGCAGCGCTGCCCGCGGCGCGCCGCGCGCTCGGCGTCCGCCTGTGGGCCGCGACCGGTGCCGCCGCCGCTGCGCTGGGTCCGGTACTGGGCGGCCTGCTGGTGGCCGCGTCGTGGCGCTGGATCTTCCTGATCAACGTCCCGATCGGCGTGATCCTGCTGTGGACGGCCGCGCGTACCGTCCCCGAGTCGAGAGATCCGAACCCGGCACCGGTCGACGGACCGGGCGCGGTCCTGCTCGCATTCGGCGTCGGCGCGGTCTCGCTCGCGCTGGTCCAGGGCCCCGAATGGGGTTGGACCCACGCCGCCACGCTCGCCGCCGCGATCCTCGGCGTCCTCGCCCTCGCCTGGTTCGCCCGACGCACGATGCGCCACGACAGCCCGCTGCTCGATCCCGCGCTGCTGCGCGTGCGCCCGTTCGCATGGTCCAACGTCACCGCGATCGCGTTCAGCGCGTCGTTCGCCGCGGGACTGCTCGCGAACATCCTGTGGATGCAGAACCAGTGGGACTACTCGGCCCTGCGCACCGGTCTGGCCGTCGCGCCCGGGCCGATGCTGGTCCCGGTGTTCGCGGTGATCGGACAGCTGCTGAGCCGGCGAGTTCCGTCCGGGTCGGTGGCCGCGCTGGGCAGCGCGCTGTGGGGCGCCGGGATCGTCGTCGTTCTCGCCGGGGTCGACGCCACCCCCAACTACGCGACGGGGATGCTGCCGGGATGGATCATCGGGGGCGCCGGTGTCGGACTGGCGTTGCCGACCATCCTCGCGACGGCCGCCGCGACCCTGCCGCCCGCACTCGGCGCGACCGGAAGCGCCGTGGTCAACACCGGGCGCCAGCTCGGAAGTGTCCTCGGCATCGCAATTCTCGTCGCCCTCCTCGCCTCGTCCGGATTCACTGCGGCATGGTGGGCGATCGCGGCTCTCGCGGCCGTCGGCGCGGTCACCGCTCTCGGCATGTCACCCCGTGCCACCGAGCGACCGACCACCGCTCCCGCCGTTACGGCGCACTAGCTTTCGTTCCTCCCGCGTTTTGCGCACTTATCGCGAAAATCGGGGCCTCCCGAGCGCGATAAGTGCGCGAAACGCGAGGGGCGGGGAGGCAGGGGTGGGAGGCGGGCAGAGGTGAACGGCCGTGCAGCGCACGTCACACCACCGGTATCTGGCACGAGCGTCCGACCAGGAGCAGAGTCGGAGGTGACACTCACCGAGGATCGGAGGAGACATGCCGGAACGGACCGCTCCCGTCACGACGCTCACCGAACAGGAATGCCTGGACCTGCTGGCCACCGAGCGCCTCGGACGGCTGATCCTCGTCGCCGACGACCGCCCCGACATCTACCCCGTCAACTATGTGGTCCACGACGGCAGGATCTACTTCCGCACCGCCGAGGGCGACAAGCTCACCGAGCTCACCCTCAAGCCGATGACGACGTTCCAGGTGGACCACGCGGACGCGACGTCGGCATGGAGCGTCGTGATCCGCGGCATCGCGCGCACCCTCGTCCGGTTCGACGAGATCAACGCCGCCGAGGAACTGGATCTGCAGTCCTGGATTCCCACCGACAAGTACAACTTCGTCGAGATCCGGCCGACCGAGAGTCACGGTCGGCGGTTCGTCCTCGACCGCGGCTGACGACCCGGAAAGTCAGTCCAGCCAGGACAGCACGGTCGACGGCGACAGCGCCAGCACGGACGCCGGCAGCCGGCCGCGCAGTCCGCGGTCGGCGGTCACGACGGCGGTGAGCGTGTCGGCCGTGAACGCCAGGCGGGCCAGTTCGTCGTCGCCGCTGCCGGTGGCGGCATGCACCGGGACGCGCGCGTCGGCGTGGTCCACCGCGCGTGCCTGACCCTCGAGCACGGCTTCGACCCGTGGCAGCCAGCCGAAGCCGCCGTCGGGCAGTTCGACGGTGCGCGGCAGGACCTGGGCGATGCGGTCGAGCAACTCGCCCGTCGCGCCCGCGCGGTCGCGCCACCAACCGGTCGGTCGTGAACCGAGGACGTTGGCGGTGTCGAGGAGGACGCGGACCTCGGTCGTGCGCAGGCTGGGCCACGCGATCGCGAAACCCGGGTGAAGGGGCATGTGCTCGACGTCCGCCTCCGGTACCCAGCGCAGCTCGGTGCTCTCGCCGTTGGGCACCAGGGCCAGGGTCTTCTCGGCGTCGGCCACCACGGTCGTGTACGTCCAGCCGCCGTCGACGCTGGCGGTCACCAGTTCGGTCCGCACCCGCACCGCGCCGGTGTCGATGCCGGTTTCCTCCTGCGCCTCGCGGACCGCGGCGTGGATCGTCGTCTCGTGGCTGTCGCGCGCGCCGCCCGGCAGCGCCCACGTCCCGCCCTGGTGGCTCCACGCTGCCCGGTGCTGCAACAGGACTGCGGGCGAGCCGTCCTCGAGCGGGGCACGCAGGAGCAGGCCCGCCGCGCCGTGGCGGCCCCAATGCCGCACCCCGTCGGGCGTCGTCGCCCAGCCGTCTCCGTCACCGCGCATGGAGTACCTCTCACCTGCCCTGTCCGCCGAGCCGCTCACCTGTCCCCACAGTATTCCCCGCGGCATCCGAAAACGGCGGAACATCCCCGCGGTGCTGCTTATATGCTCGAAACTGCGGAACGGCGAACGAGTCCGGACGGCGAACCGAGGTACCAGCCCGTGGCAATGTCGGAAACGACAACGGCAAACGAAGGCGAGGCGACGCCCACCACCACCGCTCGCAGGATCTGGAGCGGCCTGGCGACCAACGGCGCCGGTACTCGGCCGCGTCAGATGACCGGTCACGACCTGCTGCGTTCCACCCCGGCCCGGCTGCTCGCGATCGGGGTGGCGCTGCTGCTCGGCACGCTGGCGGTCGGGATGATCGCGTCGATGGCGGCGGGTAACCGCAAGCAGGACATCGACACCCTGCTGTCGACCACCGAACCGCTGGCCCGGTCGTCCCAGAACCTGTACGCGTCGCTGTCGGTCGCCGACGCCGCCGCTGCCACCGCGTTCCTGTCCGGTGGCGTCGAACCCAGCGAGGCCCGCGACCGGTACGCGCAGGCGATCGGGACGGCGTCGGCCGAGATGGTCGCGACGTCGGACGGGCTGCCCGGCGACGACCCGAGCCGACGCCTGCTCACCGAGGTCGCGACGAAACTGCCCGTCTACACGGGGCTGGTCGAGACTGCGCGCACCAACAACCGGGTCGGCAATCCGGTCGGTACGGCCTATCTGGCCGAGGCGTCGGCGCTGATGCAGACGGACATCCTCCCGGCCGCGCAGGCACTGCACACCGAGCGGGCCGCGGCCGCCCTCGCGCCGCAGTCGGGTTTCGGCCGGCCGCCGTGGCTCGCGATCGGACTGCTCGTCGCGCTGCTCGTGGCGTTGGCCGCCACGCAGGTGGTGCTCGCGAGACGAACTCGGCGAACACTGAACCCCGGTCTGCTGTTCACGACGGCCGCGATGACGGCGCTCCTGGTGTGGATGCTGGTCGCCGGAGTCATCTCCGCCACGAGTGCACACCGCGCGATCCGCGACGGGTCGGAGCCACTGTCGACGTTCGCGACCGCGCGGATTCTCGCCCAGCAGGCCCGCACGCAGGAGATCCTCCAGTTGGTGCGGCGCGAGGAGAAGGAAGAGCACGCTCGGCTGTATCAGGACGACGCAGCCGAACTGCGGCAACTGCTGAGCAGCTACCCGGGTGGGGTGGGCAGCGACGACGTCGACCGGGCGTCGCGGGCGATGGACAACTGGACCACGGCGCACCAGCGGATGCTCGATTCGCTGGCGACCGGCGACTGGACGGCGGCCGCGATGACGACCGTCGGATCCGACCCGGACGGGTCCGCCGCCCAGTTCGAGACGGTCGACACCGCGCTGGCCGCTGGGGCGGACACCGCGCGGACCGAACTGCGGGACGACGTCGCGCAGTCGTCCCGCGTGCTGTCCGCACTGGGCCCCGGAGCGGCCGTTCTCACCGCGCTGGCGGCCGCGGGCATCCCGGTCGGGCTGTGGCCTCGGCTACGGGAGTACCAGTGACCACGGTGCGGACGCTCAGGACTGCGGTCGCGGCGGTCGGCGTCGCGGCGGCTGCTGTCGCCGGATGCTCGGCACCGCCGGAGCCGTACACCGCGGCACCGACCGAGACGTACAGCCTTGCTCCGCTCCCCGAGGGCGCGACGTACGTCGCGGCCACCCCGCTGCCCGAACCGGTCGAGTGCGGCGATCCCACCGCGAGCCTGCGGCCCTTTCCCCCCGGGCAGATTCCCGACAGCGCCTCGCTGGAGGCGATCCGGCAACGCGGGCGGCTCGTCGTCGGTCTCGACACCGGCAGCAATCTGCTGAGCTTCCGCAATCCGACGAACGGCGAGATCGAGGGGTTCGACGTCGACATCGCGAGGGAGGTCGCGCGGGATCTGCTCGGCAGCCCGGACAAGGTGGAGTTCCGGGTGCTCAACTACGACGAGCGCGAGCAGGCCCTCGAGGACGGTCGGGTCGACATCGTCGCGAAGACGATGGCGGTCACGTGCGAGCGGCGGCAGCGGATCGACTTCTCGACGGTGTACTACGACGCGTACCAGCGGATCCTGGTGATGGCCGGCTCGCCGGTCCGCGACGTCGCGGACCTCGCGGGCCGCCGTGTCTGCGTCGGCGAGGGCACGACGTCGCTCGAGCGGGTCGAACGTCAGCAGCCGGACGCCGTGGTGGTGACGGTACCCATGTGGTCCGACTGCCTGGTGATGCTGCAACAGAACCAGGTCGACGCCATCAGCACGGACGACACCCTGCTGCTGGGGCTGGCCACGCAGGACCCCCACTCGAGACTCGTCGGGCCGAGCATGGGCGACGAGCGGTACGGCATCGGGATCGCACAGGGCAACGACGACCTGGTCCGGTTCGTGAACGGCACGCTGGAAAGGATCCGCCGGGACGGCACGTGGGAGAGGATCTACAGCAGATGGCTCTCCGAATTGGGTCCGCCGCCGGGCCCTCCCCCGGCCACCTACCGGGACTGACGCGGCAGAAGAACGGAGGATCATGGCGGGAGAGGTTGCGGGAGACGGCAATAGGGAGGATACCGGCGAGGTTGCCCCGACTCGTGCAACGCCGCCGCCCGACGACGAACCGATGCCGACACGCGAGAGTCTGCCCACGACGGGCCGACGCGCGCGGACGCAACGCACCCGCACCCTGTCCCGGCGGCGCCTGGCGGACGGGCTCGTGGAGGTTCCCCCGGTCCCCAAGCGTGACCCGCAGGACGCGGTCCTCACCGATCCTCATGTACCCGAACGCAAACGGTTCTGCTGGAAGTGCAGCAGGCCCGTGGGCCGCACCACCGAGGCGGGACCGGGCGCCCCGTCCGGCATCTGTCCGCACTGCGGCGCCCCGTACGAATTCTCCCCGCTGCTCTCGCCCGGCCAGGTGGTGGCCGGTCAGTACGAGGTCCAGGGTTGCATCGCGCACGGCGGGCTGGGCTGGATCTACCTCGCGATCGACCGCAACGTCGACAATCGCTGGGTGGTGTTGAAAGGGCTGCTCCAACTGGGCGACGCCGAGGCACAGGCCGTCGCAGCCGCCGAGCGCCAGTTCCTCGCCGAGGTGGAGCATCCGAGCATCGTGCGGATCTACAATTTCGTCGAGTACCGGCAGGAGGGTCACCCCCCGGCCGGCTATCTCGTGATGGAGTACGTCGGCGGCAATTCGCTGCGCGACATCCTCAAGACGTGTCGCCCCGACCGCCTGCCCCTCGAGCAGGCCATCGCGTACATCCTCGAGATCCTGCCCGCGCTGGAGTACCTCCACTCCTTCGGACTGGCGTACAACGACCTCAAGCCTGACAACGTCATGGTCACCGACGAGCAGGTCAAACTCATCGACCTCGGCGCCGTCGCACCGCTGGAAAGCTACGGATACCTGTACGGCACACCCGGTTTCCAGGCACCCGAGATCACCGAGACCGGACCCACCGTCGCGTCGGACATCTACACCGTCGGACGCACCCTCGCGGCCCTGACGCTCGATCTCCCGTCGGAGAACGGCCGCTACGTCGACGGGCTTCCCACCCCCGAACAGGCCCCGTTGCTCGCCGAGAACGAGTCGTATCGGCGACTGTTGCTGAGGGCCATCGAGCCCGACCCGGATCGCCGCTTCCGGTCCGCGGCGCAACTCGCGGCACAGCTGACCGGGGTGCTGCACGAGATCGTGTCCCGGGAATCGGCGCGCGAACACCCGTACCTGTCCACCGTGTTCGGGCGCCAGCGTGCAACGTTCGGCGCCGACGAGTTCGTCGAGCAGACCGACGTGTTCGCGGACGGCGTCGAGCGCGAACGGAAACTCAATTCGCGCAGCGTCGCGCAGTCGCTCGCCGTCCCGCTCGTCGATGTCGACGATCCGGGCGCCGCCCTCGTCAACGCCACCGCGCACAGTGATCCGCAACTCATGCTCGATGTCCTCGAACGTGCCCGGGACAGTCCCGAGCACGATGCTCCCGACTCACTCGAGGTGAGACTCGCGGAGATTCGCGCGCACCTGGATCTCGGCGACGCGAAGCAGGGGCGGCAACTGCTGCGGGCCGTCGCGGCGGCGCACCCCTTCGAGTGGCGGGTCGACTGGTACCGCGGCATCGCCGCGCTGCTGTCCGACGAACTCACCACCGCGTACGCGTCGTTCGATGCGGTCTATTCGGCGATGCCCGGCGAGGTCTCCCCCAAACTGGCGCTCGCCGCCACCGCCGAACTTCTGCTCGAGCACCTCAGCGAGAGCGGCACCGATCGCTGGAGGTTGCCGGCCCGCGAGTACTACCGGACGGTGTGGCGGATCGACCGCAACGTCGTGAGTGCGGCGTTCGGACTCGCCCGCCGGCTGGCCGCGGACGGTGACGTGAACGCGGCCGTCGCCTCCCTCGACCAGGTTCCGGCCGGCTCGCGAAGCTACAGCGCCGCACGGATGACCGCGGTCCTGACGTACCTGTCGGTGCGCCCCATCGGAGCGATCGACGAGGCCACCCTCCGCGAGTCGGCCCGCCGCGTCGAAGCACTGCCCCGCACCGAGATTCGCGGACCACAGATGCGGACCGTCGTTCTCGGCACCGCGCTCGAATGGGTCCTCTCGGGTAACACCCCCACCACCGCACGCGAGCCGCTGCTCGGCGTGCCGTTCACCGAGCGTGGCCTGCGCGCGGGTACCGAATCCTCCCTACGGGCGATGGCACGGAGCGCGCCTACGCCCGCTCACCGCTATACGCTCGTCGATCTGGCGAACGCGGTGCGTCCGCAGAGCCTGTTCTGAGCGTCCCGCCGGTCCGGCGAGTACCGCTGCCGCCCTCCTGGATTCGCGAGCCGAACCAGGCCAGGGCGGCGAGGATCAGGACGACGGCGACGGGCACCGGCAACACCAGCGGGGTGGCCAGCGTGAACGCCACCGTCAGCAACGGCGCCAGCAGCCGTCGCGGCTCGGGCCGCAGTTCCGGCGCCGCCGGGTCGGCCATCCAGTTCCGGGACCTCGTGCCGTCGTCCATCGTCAGGCTCTCGTCTCGGTGAGTTCGGCAGCCTTGCCCTTGTCCTTGCCGTGGCCGAGTCCGACGTGCGCCTCGTCGCGCATGCGCTCGACCATGTGCGGGTAGTGCAGCTCGAATGCCGGACGCTCCGACCGGATGCGCGGCAGTTCGGTGAAGTTGTGCCGCGGCGGCGGGCAGCTGGTGGCCCACTCGAGCGAGTTGCCGTAGCCCCACGGATCGTCGACGGTGACCACCTGTCCGTAGCGGTAGCTCTTGAAGACGTTCCACAGGAACGGCAGCGTCGAGGCACCGAGGATGAACGAACCGACCGTGGAGATCGTGTTCAGCGTGGTGAAACCGTCGGTGGGCAGGTAGTCGGCGTAGCGGCGCGGCATACCCGAGGCGCCGAGCCAGTGTTGGACCAGGAAGGTGGTGTGGAAACCGATCAGCGTGGTCCAGAAGTGCCACTTCCCGAGGCGCTCGTCCATCATCCGGCCCGTCATCTTCGGGAACCAGAAGTAGATGCCCGCGTAGGTGGCGAACACGATGGTGCCGAAGAGCACGTAGTGGAAGTGCGCCACCACGAAATAGGTGTCGGTGACGTGGAAGTCGAGCGGCGGGCTCGCGAGCAGGACGCCCGACAGGCCACCGAAGAGGAAGGTCACGAGGAAGCCGACCGAGAACAGCATCGGCGACTCGAACGTCAGCTGTCCGCGCCACAGCGTGCCGATCCAGTTGAAGAACTTCACACCGGTGGGGACCGCGATGAGGAACGTCATGAACGAGAAGAACGGCAGCAGCACCGCTCCCGTCGCGTACATGTGGTGCGCCCACACCGCGATCGACAGTGCCGCGATGCCCATCGTGGCGTACACCAGACCGCTGTAGCCGAAGATCGGCTTACGGGAGAAGACCGGGAAGATCTCCGAGACGATACCGAAGAACGGCAGCGCGATGACGTACACCTCGGGATGGCCGAAGAACCAGAACAGGTGCTGCCACAACATCACTCCGCCGGTCGCGGGGTCGAACAGGTGCGCACCGAGGTTGCGGTCCACCCACAGGCCGATCAGCGCGGCGGCGAGCAGCGGGAACACCAGCAGGATCAGCAGCGACGTGATGAAGATGTTCCACACGAAGATCGGCATCCGGAACATGGTCATGCCGGGCGCCCGCAGGCACACGATGGTGGTGATGAAGTTGACCGCGCCGAGGATCGTGCCGACGCCGCCGAGCGCCAAGCCGATGATCCACAGGTCCGCGCCGACGCCGGGGCTGTGCACACCGTTCGACAGCGGCACGTACGCCGTCCAGCCGAAGTCCGCGGCGCCGCCGGGAGTGATGAAGCCGGCCGTGGCGATCAGACCGCCGAACAGGTAGAACCAGTAGCTCAGCGCGTTGAGGCGCGGGAAGCTCACGTCCGGCGCGCCGATCTGCAGCGGGACGATGTAGTTCGCGAAGCCGAACACGACCGGGGTCGCGTACAGCAGCAACATGATCGTGCCGTGCATGGTGAACAGCTGGTTGAACTGCTCGTTCGACAGGAACTGCAGGCCGGGGATCGCCAACTCGGCACGCATCAGCAGCGCCATGAGGCCGCCGATGAGGAAGAACGCGAACGCCGTGACCAGGTACATGATCCCGAGCACCTTGGGATCGGTGGTCGTGATCATCTTGTAGATGAACGACCCCTTGGACCCGACCGTGCCGCCGCGGGCAGGGGCCGGCCGCGACACTGTCGGCGTTCGTGGTGGAGCTAGATCGATCTCGGGGTTGGCAACCATACCGACATGGTCGGACGTCCGAGGGTTCTGTCACGAGGGCCTAAGGTCCCGACAGTTCCCGCCGACGGGCACCAATTCTCCCGATCACGGCGAGTGCCGGGTTCCGGTGTGCTTGCCGCGGGACGGCTATCCGGCCAGTGCCACCGCCTTGCGGGCTATCGCGAGTTCCTCGTTGGTGGGGACGACGAGCACCTCGACCGCGGAATCGTCCGCGCTGATGCGGCGCTCGCTCCGCTCGGGCGACCGGTTGCGGGTGTCGTCGACCACGATACCGAGACCGTCCAGTCCCGCGAGGGCATCGCGCCGGACGTCGACGTTGTTCTCCCCGACCCCGCCGGTGAACGTGACGACGTCGACGCCACCGAGTTCGACGAGATACGCACCGATGTAACGGCGCAACCGGTGCACGTACACGTCGTACGCGAGTTTCGCGTCCGGGTTTCCGTCCGCGATCATTCCCAGAACCGACCGGAAGTCGTTCTCTCCGCACAGCCCCTTGAGCCCGGAGTGCCGGTTGAGGAGGTCGTCGATCTCGTCCACGCTCATGCCCGAATTCCGGTGCAGGTACAGCAGGATTCCCGGGTCCAGGTCACCGCTGCGGGTGCCCATCACCAGCCCCTCGAGCGGTGTCATGCCCATCGACGTGTCCACCGCGCGCCCGCCGCGGATCGCCGACGCCGACGCCCCGTTGCCCAGGTGCAGCACGATCTGGTTCAGGTCCCCGAGGTCGCGGCCGAGGAACGCGGCGGCCCGGCCGCTCACGTACTCGTGCGACGTTCCGTGGAAACCGTAGCGGCGCACCCGATTCGCGCGCGCCACCTCGGCATCGATCGCGTACGTCGCCGCGGCCTCGGGCAACGTGTGGAAGAACGCCGTGTCGAACACCGCGACGTGCGGGATGTCGGGCAGCTGGGCCATCGCCACCTCGATACCCACGACGTTCGGCGGGTTGTGCAGCGGCGCCAGCGTCGACAGTCGGCGCAGTTCGCGCAGTACGTCGTCGTCGATGATCGTCGGTTCGTGGAACACCGCGCCGCCGTGGACCACGCGGTGCCCGACGGCCACGATGCCGCGCTCGCGCAGCGGCGGGCCGGTCTCGGCGATGACGTCCTCGGCGGCGTGCAGCCCGGCGGTGTGATCGGCGATGTGCAGTTCGCGGTCGATCTCCCCGCCCGGGTAGCGGTACACGATGCGCCCGGTGCGCTCGCCGATCCGTTCCACCAGACCGGTGCCCACCGACTCGCCCGCGACGGGGTGCACCAGCTGGAACTTGATCGACGACGAGCCCGAGTTGATCACCAGCACTACGGGTTCGGTCACGGAAGCTCCTCCTGCGCCTGGATCGCGGTGATCGCGACGGTGTTGACGATGTCCTGGGCCAGCGCCCCGCGCGACAGGTCGTTCACCGGCTTGTTCAGGCCCTGCAGCACCGGCCCGACCGCGACGGCGCCAGCGCTGCGCTGTACGGCCTTGTACGTGTTGTTGCCGGTGTTGAGGTCCGGGAACACGAACACCGTGGCCCGGCCGGCCACCTCGGAACCGGGCAGTTTCGCGTCCGCCACCGACGGCTCCACTGCCGCGTCGTACTGGATCGGCCCCTCCACCAACAGGTCCGGGCGTCGATCGCGGACCAGCGCCGTCGCGGTACGGACCTTGTCGACGTCGGCGCCCGAGCCCGAATCACCCGTCGAGTACGACAGCATCGCCACGCGCGGCTCGATCCCGAAACGCGCCGCCGTCTCCGCCGAGGAGATCGCGATGTCCGCCAGTTGTTCCGCCGTCGGGTCGGGCACGACCGCGCAGTCGCCGTACGCGAGCACCCGATCGGACAGGCACATCAGGAAGATGCTCGACACCGTCGACACCCCCGGCCGAGTCTTGATGATCTCGAGCGACGGCCGAATGGTGTGCGCCGTGGTGTGCGCGGCGCCGGACACCATTCCGTCGGCAATCCCCCTGTGCACCATCATGGTTCCGAAGTACGAGATGTCGGTCATGATCTCCTGGGCCCGGTCGACGGTCATGCCCCTGTGCGCCCGCAGCGTCGCGTACTCGACGGCGAACTCCGTGACGTAGTCGGAGCGGCGCGGATCGAGTACCACCGCCGTGGACAGGTCCACACCCAGTTCCGCGGCCCGGGCACGCACCTTGGCCTCGTCGCCGAGGATCGTCAGGTCCACCACCCTGCGGCGGAGTAGGCGTCCGGCCGCGCGCAGGATGCGATCGTCCTCACCCTCCGGCAGCACGATGTGCTTGCGGTCCGCGCGGGCACGGTCGATCAGCTGATACTCGAACATCTGCGGCGTCGTGACCGACGGGATCTGCAGGCGCAGGCGTTCGATCAGCGTCGGGGCGTCCACCCGGCGTTCCACCAGGCTCAGCGCGGTGTCGACCTTGCGCAGCGAGCCCACCGCGACCCGGCCGCGGGTCTGCGCCGCCGTGTGCGCGGTGTCGAAGGTGCCCATCTCGGTGGTGAGAATCGGCAGCCGCGGGTTCAGTCCCGCCATGAGCTTCGCGATCGCCGGATGCGGCGCGATCCCACCGTTCATGATGATGCCCGCCAGCGACGGGAATCCCTGCGCCTCATGTGCGCTCACCATCGCGAGCAGGACGTCGGAGCGGTCACCCGGCACGATGACGACGGTGCCCTCGACGAGCCGTTCGAGGATGTGCTCGGCGGTCATGCCGCCCACCATCACCTTCAGCGCCTCGCGCTGCAGCAACGCCGAGTCCCCGCTGTAGAGCTCACCGTCGACGGCCACCAGCAGTTCGGCCATCGTCGGCGCCACCAGGAGCGGAATCTCCGGCAGGCTCCACGCCGGCACCCCCAGCGGTTCGAGGGCCGCGGCGTACTCGTCGAGCATCTCCGGCGCGCACCGGTTCGCGACGATCGCGACCAGGTGCGCGTGCTGCGACGCCAGTTCCACTGCGCACATCTGTGCCAGCTGCCGCACCTCGTCGGGGCTGCGGTGCTGGCCGCGCAGGGTCAACAGCACCGGCGCCTCGAGGTTCGCGGCGATGCGGGCGTTGTAGCCGAGTTCACTGGGACTGGCGACGTCGGTGTAGTCGCTGCCGACGATCACCACGGCGTCGCACTCCGCGGCCACCTCGTGGTAGCGGGAGACGATGTCGCTCAGGGCGCCGTCGGGATCGGCGTGCACCTGCTCGTACGTCACGCCCAGGCACTGCTCGTAGCTCAGGTCGGCCGTCGTGTGATCGATGAGGAGTTCGAGGATGTGGTCGGTCTCGTCGTCGGCGCGGGCGATGGGACGGAACACACCCACCCGCGCCGTCGACGCGCACAGCATCTGCAGCACCCCCAGCGCCACCGTCGATTTCCCGGTGTCCCCCTCGGGGGAGGCGATGTAGACGCTCGACACCGTGCTCGAAACAGCCATGAGCGACAGCCTAGTGACGATCGCGCATAATCGGCGCCATGACCGATACGGCATTCCCGGACGTCCGGTGGGGCTCGGACACCAGCATCCTGCGCCGCCCCGCGACGGCATTCGCCGCCACCCGGCTCGGCTCGTGGACCATCCGCTCGCTCGCCGGGGTGGACCGGAGACTGCTCACCCGGAGCAAGGGCCGTTTCACCGTCCTCGGGCCGATCGGTGCGCCTACCGTGCTGCTGAACACCGTCGGGCGCAGGTCCGGACAGCGCCGCACCAGCCCGCTGCTCTACATCCGCGACGGCGACCGTCTGGTGGTGGTCGGCAGCAACTTCGGTCAGGCCCACCACCCGGCGTGGACGTCGAACCTGCTGGCACAGCCGGAGGCGAGCGTGACGATGGCCGGACACGACATCCCGGTGCTCGCCACACAGGTCACCGGCGACGAGAAGGACCGGCTGTACCGGCAGTTCGTCGAACTGGCCGGCGCGTACGCCGTCTATCAGGGCCGCACCGACCGCGACCTCCGGATGTTCGTGCTCACCCGCCGCTGACCGTTCCCTCTTGATGGCAGACGGGGTCAGACCACCGACGCGCGGTCGATGTCGGACACGTCGGCGCCCGCCGATTCGAGTCGCTCGAACAGTGCGTCGGTGCCGTTCTTCGACGCGAACTGCAGCTCGGAGTCGGTGATCGGCACCGCCTGCAGCCACGTCGTGACGTCCTCTTCCCGGTCGACGAGGATCTCGAGGGTGGCCCAGATGAACGGGACGACGAGCAGCACGTGCCGCGTGGAGCGGCCCGGGTCGGCCGCGTGAACCGCGTTGGGAACGATCGTGTTCGGGGTGACGTGCAGCGATCCGGACGCCGCCTGGAACGCGCATTGCGCCAGGACGTCGGAGAGCAGGCGGTAGTCGGCGCGGCCGACGGTGATCAGTTCGGTGCGGATCGGGCGGCCGTCCTCGGTGGTGACGTTCGTCGGGAAGCGCACCATGTCGAGGGTCGCGTAGGACGCGTAGCCGGGGCCGGGGCAGCCGTCGCCGACCGCGATCGACACCTCTTCCGGGTCCTCCCCGTCACCGTCCGGATCGACCGGTGCCCGGAACCGCAACACCTGTGGCGACACACCGAAGACCTCGCCGACTCGGTGTGCCGCCGCCCGGACTTCTTCACTCGCTTCCATGGGAACGAGCCTAGAGCCCGGTTCCCGGTGAACGGGCGTCAGGCCAGCGCGCGCAGGCGCGGTGCAAGGTCGCGCTCGAACAGGTCGAGGAACCGCTTCTGGTCGTGTCCCGGCGCGTGGAACACCAGGTGGTTGAGCCCGGCGTCGAGGTACGGCTTGATCATCGCGACGGCCTCGTCCGGGTCGGACGAGACGATCCACCGCTTGGCGACCTGCTCGATCGGCAGGGCGTCGGCGGCTGCCTCCATCTCGATCGGGTCGTCGATGCTGTGCTTCTGCTCCGCCGTCAGCGACAGCGGTGCCCAGAACCGGGTGTTCTCCAGCGCGGCGTCGGGGTCGGTGTCGTACGAGATCTTGATCTCGATCATCCGATCGATGTCCGCGAAGTTGCGGGCCGCCTTCTCGGCACCCTCCTTCACCGCGGGGACGAGCTTCTCGGTGTACAGGTCCATGCCCTTGCCGGACGTGCAGATGAAGCCCTCGCCCGCGCGGCCCGCGTAGCGCGCGACGACGGGACCGCCGGCCGCGATGTAGACCGGGATGCCGCCCTCGGGGACGTCGTAGATCGATGCGCCCTTGGTGCTGTAGTACTCGCCCTCGAAGTCGACGCGGTCGCCGGTCCACAGGTCGCGCATCAGCTGCACCGACTCACGCAGACGCGCGAAACGCTCCTTGAACTCGGGCCATTCGCCCTTGAAGCCGGTCGCGATCTCGTTGAGCGCCTCCCCCGTGCCGACACCGAGCATGACGCGCCCCGGGTACAGACAGCCCATCGTCGCGAACGCCTGCGCCACGACAGCCGGGTTGTAGCGGAACGTCGGAGTCATCACCGACGTGCCCAACTGCAGCCGCTGGGTGCGCTCACCGACCGCCGTCATCCACGCGATCGAGAACGGCGCGTGGCCACCGTTGTGCCGCCAGGGCTGGAAGTGATCGCTGACGGTGACGCTGTCGAGGCCGTGTTCCTCGGCCATCACACCCAGCTCGACCAGATCGCGCGGCCCGAACTGCTCCGCGGACGCCTTCAACCCCAACTTCAATCCCTGTGCCACCGGTTCTCCGATCGTCTACCCGATTCGATTCGGTTTCGAGTATGCCCCGCGTCACTCTCGCGCTGCAGCCCTGTCTCACCCGTCGAGGTCACCGGGATGCCCGAGATCGTGTTCGACGAGGTCCGGGGACGGCGTCCAGTCGTACACGACCGCCGTCCGCAGCAGGATGTCCTGCAGCGAGCGCCGACGGGCGTCGAACGCCACCCAGAACAGCCCGAACCCGAACAGCACGCACAGGACGGCCCGGGCCGCACACCGCGGGAACCGGACGAGACGGCCGTTGCGGCTGACGAGACGCAGCCCCATCGCGACCGCCCCGACGGTGCGGCCGCTGGTGGACCAGCACACCGTGAGGTACAGGACGGACAGCGCGACGAACGTCGTCGCGGACAACAGGAACTGCGCCTGCGGGAACCGAAACTCCTGCGGCGAGAACAACAACCGGGTGAACATCAACCCCAGGTAGATCATGCCCATCAGGAACAGCACGACGCCGATGTCGATGAGGGCGGACAGACCGCGAGTGACGATGCCCGCCGGGCGATGCTCGGGATCCGCGCGCCGAAGCTCGGTCATGCCTCACTGCCTTCGTGGTCTTCGCGACCTTCACGACCTTCGCGGCCGAACAGACGCCCGACGAAGCCGGCGACGGCGTCGTCGGCCGCCATGCCCTGGGACCGGGCGCCCCGCACCGCCTCCGTGGACATCGTGCTCGTCGATTCCCTGATGATTCTGGGCAGATCGACCCCCTCGATGACCTCGTTGGACAGCCCGACCAGGTCGACGCGCCCGATCACGGCGTCCACGTCCACCCCGGCGGCGATCCTGTCCACGTCCACCTTCGCGGCGATCGCGTTGACATCCACCTTCGCGGCGATCGCGTCGACGTCCACGCGCTCGATGATCCGGTCGACGTCCACGCGGGCGGCGACCTCGTCGACATCCACCCGGTCCAGGATCGGCGCGATGTCCACCCGTGCCGCGATCGCATCCACGTCGACCCGGTCGATGATCCGCTCGATGTCGATGCCCTCGGCGATGGTGTCGAGGTCGACGTGATCGCGGACCACGGCGGTGACGTCCACTTCCGCGAGCGCGGCGGCGACGATCCGACGCACGACGGCTCGCAGCACTCGGTCCGCGAGGGCGTCCGCCGACCGCAGGGTCTCGGCCCCACGCGACTCGAGGACGGCCAGACCGGTGTCGACCCCGGGTGCCCGGCGCGCGAGATCGAGCGCCGGGCCCGCCGCGAAGCGCAATGCGTCGCCGAGGAATGCGACGGATCCGGCCACGACGCGCGCCGGATCGGGGGTTCTGTTGCCGTCCATACCGAACATCCAAGACCGAACGGGCGCAAAATGCACGCTCCTGGTCCCAGCGGTGTCCGGAAGCCCCACCCCCGCACCACATCCGCGGATATGCTGGCGTGAGCTTCATTCAGCCAGAAAGCAATTCAGGCCTTTTCGGCCGGAGGTGCGCGATGCGAAGCTCTGGGGCGACGGACGGTGCCCGGCACCGGATCCTCCACTCACTCACGCTCGTCGGGGTACTGGTGGCCTCGCTGCTCGGTGCCTCACTCACCGCGCGGGCCGCCCCGTCGAACGTCGCGTACGTGGCCGGGACGGTCCAGGTGAGTGACCGGGTCACCCGGATCTCGGTGTACTCGCCGTCGATGGACCGCGTGGTGACCAGCGACGTCATCCATCCCACCGGCGGCGGACCGGCGCCCACGTTCTACCTGCTCACCGGCATCACGGGCGGCGAGGACGGCGTCTCCTGGTACAACAACACCGACGTGACGAACTTCTTCGCGGACAAGCACGTCAACGTGGTGCTGCCGGTGGGCGGCAAGTACTCGATGTACACCGACTGGGACAACGACGACCCGGTCCTCGGCCGCAACAAGTGGCAGACGTTCCTGACGAGGGAACTGCCGCCGGTGATCGATCGTCAGTTCGGGACCACCGGCGTCAACGCGCTCGGCGGCGTGTCGATGGCGGCCGGCCCGGTGCTCGACCTCGCGATCCAGGCTCCCGACGTCTACCGCGCCGTCGGCTCGTACAGCGGGTGCGCGGGCACCAGCGACTTCAACGGTCAGGCGATGGTCCGCTCGATGGTCGAGGTACGCGGCGGCGGCAACGTCAACAACATGTGGGGCCCGGGCGGCGGGCCGCAGTGGATCGAACACGACCCGGTGGTACAGGCAGAACGGTTGCGCGGCAAGGTGTTGTTCCTGTCCGCCGCGACCGGTATGCCCGGAGCCATCGATCGGCTCGATCCGCTGATCGCGATCCCGCAGGGCATCGTGGGTGGTCTGCTGGAGTCGATCACGATGCGCTGCACCGCGGTGATGGACGCCCGCCTGCAATCGCTCGGAATCCCCGCGACCGTCGTCTACCGCGACGTCGGCAGCCACACGTGGGGCGTGTTCGAGGCCGAGATGCGCGATTCGTGGGCGGTGCTCGGCCCGGCGATCGGGGCATGACGGATACTGGACCCTGTGAGCACCGAAGAGCGGAACCCCGGCTGGACGTACCTCATGGACATGGACGGGGTTCTCGTCCACGAAGAACACATCATTCCCGGCGCCGACGCCTTCCTCGCCGAACTGCAGGAAGCCGGCACCCCCTTCATCGTGCTGACCAACAACTCGATCCGCACACCCCGCGATCTGCGGGCGCGCCTGCTGCGTAGCGGCCTCGACATCCCGGAGAAGTCGATCTGGACCTCCGCGCTCGCGACGGCGACGTTCCTGAAGAACCAGCGCCCCGGCGGAAGCGCCTACGTGGTGGGCGAATCCGGGCTCACCACGGCGCTGCACGAGATCGGCTACGTGCTCACCGACAACGACCCCGACTACGTCGTGCTCGGCGAGACGCGCACCTACTCGTTCGAGGCGATCACCACCGCGATCCGGCTCGTCGAGCGGGGTGCCCGGTTCATCGCGACCAATCCGGACGCCACCGGACCTTCTCGCGAAGGTTCGCTTCCCGCAACGGGTTCGGTGGCCGCGCTCATCACGCGTGCGACGGGCCGGGAACCGTACTACGTGGGCAAGCCGAACCCGCTGATGATGCGCTCGGCGCTGCGCGCGATCGGGGCGCACTCGGAGAACACGCTGATGATCGGCGACCGGATGGACACCGACGTCGTGTCGGGTCTCGAGGCCGGCCTGCAGACCATCCTGGTGCTCTCCGGCATCTCCACCCGCCAGACCGTCGAGACGTTCCCGTACCGCCCGACGCTGGTGCTCGATTCGGTCGCCGACCTCGTGGGCCGCGCCGCGAACCCGTTCTGAACCGGACGTCTCACGCGATCGCCGCGTAGGCGGCCTGGACGAGCCGGTGCGCGCGACGGTCGCCGGCGAAGTAGTCGCGCTTGAGATTCGGGACGAACGCGATCGCGAGGCCGCTGTCGGGATCCGCCAGCCCGACAGCGCCGCCCGCACCCGGGTGTCCGAACGCGCCCGCGGCCACGTCGGGAAGTTCGAAACTCTGTGCGGGACGCATGAACCCGAGCCCGTACGCGCTGTCGGTGAGGAGTACCCGGTCTCGGCCGCGGACCCGCACCCGGATCGCGTCGTCCAGTGTTCGATGACTCAGGGTCACCCCGTGCACGAGATCCCGGTAGAAGCGGGCCAGGGCGCGGGCCGTGGTCACCATTCCCGCGGCGGGCCAGCCGCCACCGAGCAGGGCGGGATCGTTGTACGACGCGGCGGGGTTCGCGGTGGCACGGAAGATGAGCGAACCGGGCTCCGCGTACGCCGCGCCGATCCGGGTCTGCGTCGCGATGTCGATCAGTGCCGACTTCGGTTCCCCGCGTTTCGGGACGCTGATCCGCGCGGCCCGCGCGATCGTCCCCGCCGGGGCGCCGATCCACAGGTCCGAACCGAACTCGGTGTGCACGAACTCCCCCACCGGTGCCCCGGTGTGCCGGCGCACCAGTTCGCCGATCAGCCACCCGAACGTGAGGGCGTGGTAGCCGAAACCGCTGCCGGGTTCCCACTCCGGCCGCTGCCGGGCCAGCCGGTCCGCCATCGCGACCGGGTCGGCGGCCTGCGCCACCGTCACATGCCCGTCGAAGGCCGGCAACCCCGCCTGGTGGGTCAGCAGATGTTCGACGGTGACGCCACCCTTGCCGTTCACCCCGAATTCGGGCCACCACTCGGCGACGGCGTCGTCGAGGGCCACGTAGCCGCGGTCGACCAACAGCAGCGCCGCCGCCGACGTCACCGCCTTGGTGCACGAGAACACCACGCACGGGGTGTCCCACGACCACGCCCGGCCGGTTCGCCGATCGGCGACCCCACCCCACAGGTCCACGACGGGCCGGCCGTCGGCGTACACGGCCACGGCAGCGCCCAGGTTCTGCCCGTCCGCGAAGCTCGCCTCGAACACCTCGCGAACACCATCGAACGCCGAATCACATTGACCCTGAACAGATGCCATGAACACCTCGAATCGGGCGTCTCCCGGGAGCGGGCCCCGATGCCAGGCTATTGCGCACCGTCCGGCCGCGCATCCAGTTCGGTGTCAGAACGAGCGCAACGGCGTCGCCACGCCTGCAACCATCAGCACCACCGCTTCGGACTCCGCGGCGACCGCCGAGTTCACCCTGCCGAGCAGATCCCGGAAGCGCCGGCCCGCCGGCGTCGGCGGCACCACGCCGCTGCCCACCTCGTTGCTGACCGCGACCACGGGCCCCGCCGCCCGGCGCAGCGCACCCAGCAGGTCCGTGACGTCGGCGTCGACGGCCGCCCAGTCGCCGCCGGTCCACACGCCGTGGTGGTCGAGTCGTGCGGTGAGCCACGTGCCGAGGCAGTCCAGCAGCACCGGCTCGCGGACGTCCCGCAGCACCGCGGCCACCTCCGACGTCTCGACGGTCGTCCACCCCGACGGACGCCGGGCCCGGTGCAGCGCAACCCGCTCCGCCCACTCCCGATCGCCCTCCCGGACGCCCCCGGTCGCCAGGTAGGTGACCCGCGGTTCGGCGGCCAGCAGCGCCTCGGCGTACGTCGACTTACCGGCTCGGGCGCCGCCGAGGACGAGCGTGCGCGACGCCTGTCCGGACCGCACGAGGGGTTCACCGATCTGCACGGCGGTTCCGTCGTCCACGACCCGAGCACCCCACGGCGCCAGGTGTTCCGACAGTTCGGACGTCGGCGGGTTGTAGTGGCTCAGGTGTACCGCGACGACGTCGGTGGTCGCGGTGACAGCGCCCGCCTCACGAAGCGCGGCGAGGGTGCGCGGGAACGTCGTCAGATCGTGGTGTCCGGCACCGAGATCGGAACGGGTACCGAAGGTCTCCTCGAGGAACACCGCGTCGTAGCGGGCATCGTGGACGGCGCCGAGTGTCGACGACGGCAGAGGCCCGGTGTCGGTGGCCCACAGCAGGCGCCCACCCTCCGGGCCGGCGACGTCGTAGAGCACGCTGTCGCCGTCACGGAACACCCGGTGCGCGGCCTCGAGAACCCGAACCTCGTACCCGTTCAGCACAATTCGTTCACCGGGAACGACGGGGACGAACCGCACCGGATCGTCGGGCCCCACCCAGTCGCGGCACAGGTCGAGCGCGTCGGCCGGACCGACGACGTCGAGGGGCCGGTCGCGGCGCACCCACGACCGGAACAGCAGCGCCGCCGGATTCAGGTGGTCCGGGTGGGCGTGGGTGAGCAGGAGGTGCCGCACACCGGCCAGCGAACGTCCGGCCCGCACGGCCGCGCGCGGGACGTCCGGGCCGCAGTCGAGCAGGATCGCGTCGTCGATCAGGGCCGCGGTCTGACCGCGGATCTCGCCGCGCTCGGCGGCGATGCGACACGACGCGCACACGCAGAAGGGGTTGGGCCACCCGTCGGCACTGCCGGTGCCCAGCAGTACGACCTCGATGGCCCAACCCCTTCCGTGCGTGCCGACCGAATGTCAGATGCGTTCAGTCCACCCGAACGTGTGACATTCGGCCACAGCGAACGTCAGCGCAGCGCCTGCGCCAGATCCTCCAGCAGATCCTCGGGATCCTCGAGACCCACCGACAACCGCACGACGCCGTCGGACAGCCCGATCGCGGCACGCCCCTCCGGTCCCATCGCGCGGTGCGTGGTGGTGGCCGGGTGCGTGATGAGCGACTTGGAGTCACCGAGGTTGTTCGAGATGTCGACGACCTGCAGCTTGTTCAGTAGTTCGAAGGCACGCTTCTTGCCCTCACCGTCCGCCGAGTCCAGCTCGAACGTGACGACCGTGCCGCCACCACTCATCTGCGACGTCGCGAGTTCGTGCTGCGGATGCGATTCGAGGTACGGGTACTTGACCCAGCGCACCGACGGATCGGACTCCAGGAACTGCGCGATGCGCAGCGCACTGTCCGTCGAGTGACGCACGCGCAACGGCATCGTCTCGAGACCCTTGAGCAGGGTGTGCGCGTTGAACGGGCTCAGCGCCGGGCCGGTGTGGCGGATCAGCTGCTGCACCGGGCCGTCGATGTAGTCCTTCGGTCCCAGGATCGCCCCGCCGAGGACGCGGCCCTGGCCGTCGATGTGCTTGGTGCCCGAGTACACGATGACGTCGGCACCGAGGTCGAGGCTGCGCTGCAACAGCGGGGTGGCGAAGACGTTGTCGAGGACCACCTTCGCGCCCGCCGCGTGCGCCATCTCGGACACCTTGCGGACGTCGACGAGGGTCTGCATCGGGTTGGACGGCGTCTCGAAGAACACGGCCGTGGTCGGCACCGACAGCGCCTGCTCCCACTGGTCGAGGTCCTCGCCGTCGACGAAGACGGTCTCGACGCCCCAGCGCGGCAGGATCTCGTTGCACACCACGAAGCATGAACCGAACAGGCTGCGGGCGGCGACCAGGCGGTCGCCCTTGCCGAGCAGCGCGGCCAGCGCGGTGAAGACCGCCGACATGCCCGACGCGGTCGCGTAGCAGCCTTCGGCGCCGTCGAGCAGCCGCAGCCGCTCCTCGAACATCTTGACGGTGGGGTTGCCGTAGCGGGAGTAGACGAAGTGGTCGACCTCGCCGGTGAACGCCTGTTCGGCCGCCTCGGCCGACTCGTAGACGAAGCCGGAGTTGAGGTAGATCGCCTCGGACGTCTCCTCGAAACCGGAACGCAGCGTGCCGCCGCGGACGCCCAGCGTGGCCGGGCGGACCGACGCGGGAAGCTGCTTGCGGAAGGACCCGCCCTGCGGGATCGCGCTCACGACTGCGTCCAGGGCAGACCCGCGGCCCGCCACCCCGACGTGCCGCGGCGGCGGTCGCCGCCCAGACCGCCCTCGAAGCCGTCGAGCACGTTGTAGGACGGTCCGATGCCCGCGGCGGTCGCGGCCTCGGCCGCCCCGATCGAGCGCTGGCCGGAGCGACACAGGAAGATCACCGGTCGCGCGTCGGCGGTGCCGACAGTTCCATCCTGGGCGCCACCGACGATCCCGGCCTCGACGAGCTGGTCGACGAAGGACTCGTTGCGTGCACCCGTGGGATAGCTCACCCATTCGATGAGCACGGTCCGGCGGTCGATGGTCGACGTGTCGGGCACCCCGACGTATCGCCATTCCGCGTCGGTCCGCACATCCACGAGCACGGCTTCCGGATGCTCGCGCAGCAGCTCCCAGGCTTGCTGCGGCGTTATGTCACCTGCGTAGCTCACCGCACCAGCTTTCCACAGAGTCGGATCGGGCGTAGCACGCGGATGGCGCGATACGCGAGAACCTCGGCGGCTGGCGCGTCAGTTGCAGACGAGCCAGCGGTCGTCGCCCTGCACGAACGTCCACGTCGACGTCGTCGCGCCCTTGTCGTCGTCGGCTGCGATCCGGACGTCGGCGGTCGCGCGGTTGCCGTTCACGACGGCGTTGTCGAGCGCCTCGACGCGGACCTCACCCTCGCGTCCGGCGATCGGCGAGCGGTCCTCGGCGAACCCGTCGCACACCATCCGATCGAGGGCTTCGGCGTCGTCGTTGTTGCTCGCACGGACGAAGTCGGTGGCGGAGGCGTTCAACCGGTCCGCGTCGGACCGGCTCTCGTCGGCGGGCCGCAGCAGCGCCGAGACGACAATTCCGATCATCAGGATCGCAACTATTGACACCGCGAGGATGAACGGCTTGGCCGTGGTCCGCGAGGGGTCGTCGACAGGGGCGTGCTCGTCGCTCATACCTGCAAGTTTCGCGTGCCCGCACCCGCAGCGTCCACCCGGGTCCCACACAACGCGGGCCACAAATCTCGTTTGTGCCCCCTCAACCTCGAGCGCAGTACCCGGGATGTCCAGACCCCCCGAGCATGAGGTGCGCGCAGCCTTCGGGTTCTAGCATGAAGGCGGGGACACCGTGAACTCCCGGGAATTCACACCCGCCCCCGCTCCGCGACACCCCAAGTAAGGCGGGGCTCAGTTTAAGCTGGAGCCTCACGCATTCGTGTCGCAAGCACACGTACGTCCGTCCAATCGAAAAGGTAGTTCGCCTCAGATGACTGACCAGACTCGTCCACTGCGCGTGGCCATCGTCGGTGCCGGCCCCGCCGGGATCTATGCCGCCGATGCGCTCATGAAGTCCGACACCGAGGTGAGCATCGACCTGTTCGAGCGGATGCCGGCCCCGTTCGGTCTCATCCGGTACGGCGTCGCGCCCGACCATCCGCGGATCAAGGGCATCATCACCGCCCTCCACAAGGTGCTCGACAAGGACGCGGTCCGCCTGCTCGGCAACATCGACTACGGCACCGACATCACCCTCGAGGACCTGCGCCGCTTCTACGACGCGGTGATCTTCTCGACCGGCGCCAACGCCGACCGGGCACTGAACATCCCGGGCATCGACCTGGACGGCTCGTACGGCGCCGCGGACTTCGTGTCCTGGTACGACGGCCACCCGGACGTCCCGCGCACGTGGCCCCTCGAGGCCGAGAAGGTCGCCGTGCTGGGCGTCGGCAACGTCGCGCTCGACATCGCCCGCGTGCTCGCCAAGACCGGTGACGAGCTGCTGCCGACCGAGATCCCCGCGAACGTCTACGAGGGCCTGAAGAACAACAAGGCCGTCGAGGTCCACGTGTTCGGCCGCCGCGGCCCCGCCCAGGCCAAGTTCACGCCGCTCGAGCTGCGCGAACTGGACCACTCCCCCACCATCGAGGTCATCGTCGACCCCGAGGACATCGACTACGACGAGGGCTCCGAGATCGCTCGCCGCAGCTCCAAGCAGGTCGACATGGTCGCCAACACCCTGCAGGACTGGGCCATCCGCGACCAGGGCGACCGCCCGCACAAGCTGTTCCTGCACTTCTTCGAGTCGCCCACCGAGATCCTCGGCGAGGACGGCAAGGTGGTCGGCCTGCGCACCGAGCGCACCGAGCTCGACGGCACCGGCAACGTCCGCGGCACCGGCAAGTTCAACGACTGGGACGTCCAGGCCGTCTACCGCGCCGTCGGCTACCTGTCGCAGAACATCGCGCAGCTGCCGTTCGACGACCAGGCGGGCACCGTCCCCAACGAGGCCGGACGCGTCCTCGACGACGAGGGCAAGCACATGGACGCCACCTACGTCACGGGCTGGATCAAGCGCGGCCCCGTCGGCCTGATCGGCCACACCAAGGGCGACGCCAACGAGACCATCGCGTGCTTGCTCGAGGACGCCCCGAACTTCGCGGGTGCGGACGAGCCGGGCGCGGACGCGGTCATCTCGTTCCTCGAGGGCAAGGGTGTTCCGTACACGACGTGGCAGGGCTGGTACCGCCTCGACGCCCACGAGCGTTCCCTCGGCGAGCCCGAGGGCCGCGAGCGCATCAAGGTCGTCGAGCGCGAGGACATGCTCCGCGCCAGCGAGCCGCACAAGGCCTGATTCTCGGGCTCCCAGCTGAAGGGTCCCTGCGTGCGCTGTCAGCGTACGAAGGGACCCTTCAGCTTTTCGCGGGGCATGATGAACGGGTGTTTGACGCGCACGTGCACATCATCGACCCGCGGTTCCCGCTGGTGGAGAACAACGGGTACCTGCCCGATCCGTTCACGATCGACGACTACCGCGCCCGCATGGCCGGGTTCGGGGTGGACGGCGGGGCGGTGGTGACGGCGTCGTACCAGGGCACGCTCGGCGGCCCGCAGCTGCTGGCGGCGCTGCGCGAGCTCGGCGACGGCTGGGTGGGCGTCACCCATCTCGATCCCGATGCCACCGACGAGGACATCCTCGAACTGGACCGGGCCGGGGTGCGCGGCATCCGGTTCAACCTTCGGCGCAGCGCCACCGACGTGCAGGTCCTGACGACGCAGGCCCTGCGGGCCTACGAACTGGCCGGCTGGCACGCCGAGTTCTACGTGGATGCGACGCTGCTGCTGTCGCTCGAACCGGTGTTCGCGAAGCTGCCGGCCGTCAGCATCGACCATCTGGGGATGTCGACGCGCGGGCTGCGCTACCTGCTCAATCTCGTCGACCGCGGCGCCAAGGTGAAGGCCACCGGTTTCGGGCGCACCTCCATCGACGACGTCGGCGACGTCCTGCGGCAGATCCACGCCGTCAACCCGAAGGCGCTGATGTTCGGCACCGACCTGCCCGGCACCCGCGCGCGCCGCGCGTTCGAGGCCGCGGACGTCGACATCATCGCCGACGCCGTCGGGGACGATCTCGAGGCCGTCCTCGGCGGCAACGCGCGCGAGTGGTACCGCTGCCCGGCCTGAGTCAGAACGCGAGCACCGCGGCCAGCCACAGCCCGACGGCGAGCAGCGCCCCGAACAGTTCGACGAGGATCGACAGCCCCACGGCCTTGGTGGCGTGCACGGTCGAGATCCACGCGTCGCGGTGGGTACGGTGCCGGGCGGCCTCGGCGACGTACGTGCCGAGCAGGAAACCGAGCAGCAGTCCGACGACGGGGACGACGAAGAACCCGACGATTCCCACCAGACCGCCGAACACCACCGACCGGTTGGGGACACCGGCGTCGCGCATCCGACGCCCCGGCCACGTGTACTTGACGACGCCCGACGCCACGAGCAGCAGCGCCGCGACCGCGAACACGCCCCACCCGGCGGCGGTGGCGTCGAGGATCGCCCACACCAGCAGCGCCCCGGCGATCAGCAGCGTGCCGGGCAGGATCGGCACGACGATGCCGACCAGCCCGACCAGCATCACCAGACCGAGCAGGACCTCGACGCCGGTACTCATGCCGGCCAGCTCACTCCGGTACGACGACGCGCACGCGGGACGCCGCCTCGCGGGCACGCTCACGCGCGGTCGAGGTGTCGGGTCCGGTGGACACCGCGACACCCATACGACGACGGGCGAACGCCTCGGGCTTGCCGAACAGGCGCAGATCGGTCTCGGGCACCGACAGCGCGGCGGCGACACCCTCGAACGCGACACCGGCCGCCTCGACACCGCCGTAGATCACCGCGGACGCGCCCGGCGCTGCGAGCGTGGTGTCGACGGGCAGGCCGAGGATCGCGCGGGCGTGCAGTTCGAACTCGGAGAACCGCTGCGAGCGCAGCGTCACCAGGCCGGTGTCGTGCGGACGGGGGCTCACCTCGGAGAAGTAGACGTCGTCACCCTTGACGAACAGTTCGACGCCGAAGATGCCGCGGCCACCGAGCGCGGTGGTGACCTTCTCGGCGACGTCGCGGGACGCGGCGAGCGCCGCCGGGCTCATGGCCTGCGGCTGCCAGGACTCGATGTAGTCGCCGGAGTCCTGCAGGTGCCCGATCGGCTCGCAGAAGTGGGTGCCGTCGACGGCGCGCACGGTGAGCAGGGTGATCTCGTAGTCGAAGTCGACGAAGCCCTCGACGATGACCCGCCCCTTGTTCACCCGGCCACCGGAAAGCGCGTACTCCCAGGACTTTTCGAGGTCGTCGGCGCTGCGGGCCACGGACTGTCCCTTGCCGGACGACGACATCACCGGTTTGATCACGCACGGGAAGCCGATCCGCTCGGTGGCGGCGCGCACCTCGTCGAGGGAATCGGCGAACGCGTACGGCGACGTCGGCAGTCCCAGCTCTTCCGCGGCGAGTCGGCGAATGCCCTCACGGTTCATCGTCAGCTGCGTGGCGCGGGCGGTCGGGATGACGACCGCGGCGCCCTTCGCCTCGACCTCGGCGAGTGCCTCGGTCGCGATGGCCTCGATCTCCGGCACCACGAAGTGCGGCCGCTCGGCCTCGATGACCCGCAGCAGTTCGGCGGCGTCGCCCATGTCGATCGTGTGCGCGCGGTGCGCCACCTGGTGCCCGGGGGCGTCGGCGTAGCGGTCGACGGCGATCACCTCGACGCCGAGACGCTGCAGCGCGATGATCACCTCCTTGCCCAGCTCGCCGGAACCGAGCAGCATCACGCGGGTGGCGTTCGGGCTCAGCGGCGTGCCGATGCGGGCGGGGACGTCTGCGGGAGTGTCGGGGCGCATGAATCGGACTATATGCGGTCGACACTGGCCATACTGTCGCGATGACCCTGGGACTCGACACCCGCCTGACCCTGCTCGCGGCGGGCCTGATCTTCCTGCTTGCCCTGCTCCTCGGGGTGTGGAAGTACCGGCAGATGGCGACGGCGCCCGATCATCTCGCGCACCCGTACGTCGACATCGCACACCGCTCGGCGCTGATGTATTCGTTTGCGACACTGTTGGTGTCGGTGTTCGTCGAGCTCAGCGACTGGCCGACGGCCGTGAACGCGACGTGCGCGGGCATCCTGGTGTTCTTCTTCGTCGCGGCCATCGGCAGCTACATCGTGCACGGCGCGCGCCGCGACACCACCAACCAGTTCGCACGCCCCGACGCCGCGCTGCGTGTGGCGATGATCGCACTGATCGTCGGCGAGGTGGGCGCGTTCGCGGTGCTGCTCGCGGGCTTCGCGGCCGCGCAACTGCTGTAGCGCTCAGTCGTGCGCCTCGACGTGTGCCAGGAAGTCGAGGACTGCCGCGTTGAACGCGTCGGGCCGCTGCTCGGCGCACGCGTGCCCGGCATCGGGCACGAACATCAGCTCGGCGTCGGGGATCGATCGCGCGATCAGCTCGGTGTGCCGGCGCGGTATGGCGTCGCGCTCCCCGACGATGACGAGCGTCGGGACGGTGATCGAGGCCAGGTCCGCGGCCGGGATGTGCGGGTGCCGGACCATCAGTTCGAGCAGTTCGTGTTGTCGTCGCACCCTCGCCGACAGCGGCGCGACGAGCCCGCCCACGAGCCACGCGAGCGTCGCGGGCACCCGGAACCGGGCACCGAGCCCGTGCGGATCGAGATTGGCGCCGTTGACGATCAGCGACCGCACCCGCACAGGGTCGCGCAACGCCAGGGTGAGCGCGGTGTTGCCGCCGTCGCTGTAGCCCAGCACGTGCGCGCTCTCGACGCCGACGGCGTCGAGCACCGCGCACACGTCGTCGGACAGGCGCTCGAAGTCGAGCGGCCCGTCACCGCGGGTCGAGTCGCCGTGCGCGCGGGTGTCGAGCGCGAGCACCCGGTAGTGCTCGGCGAAGACGGGCACCTGCGCCGCGAAGTATCCGAGGTTCTCGCTGTTGCCGTGCAGGAGCACCAGCGGTTCCCCGTCGCCGTGCTCCTGGAAGTGCAGCCGCGCACCGGCGGCGTCGACGAATCCCACGGATCAGCTCGGCGGCTGATGGATCGAGAGCACGTTGCCGTGCGGATCGTGGAACCACGCGACCCGGGTGCCGTCCGGCGCCGTCCACGCGGCGTGATCGTCCTGATCCATGCCCTGGTAGCGCAGGAAGTCGACGCCCTTGTCCCGTAGCTCGTCGACCGTCGCGGACAGGTCGGCCGTCCGCCACCCCAGCACGGTGTAGCCGGTGTCGGCCTTCGACTGCACCAGCGTGATGCGCAGTTCCGTCCCGCCACCCCCGTCCACGACGAGCGCGAACGGGGTTCGCTCGGTGACCGTCAGACCCAGCGTGTCGACGTAGAACATCGACGACACGTCCAGGTCGGTACTGGCCAGGAACGCGACGAGTTCTCCGGGGAAGGCCATGGCGTCAACTGTGCGCCTCGACCACCGTCGGCGACAAGTCGTCGCAGCTCCGTGACCCGGACCACATCCGGCGTACGGGACGGGTTACCGTCACAGGAACGGAGGTTCGACCATCAGGAGGAAGTACGTGACTACTGCAGGAGCCGAGCGGAAGGGCCCGCTGACGGGCATCCGCGTCGTCGAATTCGCCGGAATCGGGCCGGGCCCGCACGCCGCGACGCTGCTCGCCGACCTCGGCGCCGACGTGGTGCGCGTCCAGCGCGCGGGGATGCTTCCGGCGGAGGGCCGGGTGGGTGACCAGACCGCGCGCAACCGTCGCGTCGTCGAGGCCGATCTGAAGAACCCCGACGACGTCGAGAAGGTCCTCGACCTGCTGGGGCGCGCCGACATCCTGATCGAGGGCTTCCGCCCCGGCGTCATGGAGCGCATGGGGCTGGGCCCCGACGTCGTCCAGGAACGCTGCCCGCGCCTGGTGTACGGCCGCATGACGGGCTGGGGCCAGGACGGACCGCTCGCACAGTCGGCGGGCCACGACCTCAACTACATCTCCCTGACCGGTGTGCTGCACGCGATCGGACGCCAGGGCGAGCGCCCGGTGCCACCACTGAACATGGTCGGCGATTTCGGCGGCGGCTCGATGTTCCTGCTCTTCGGTCTCCTCGCGGCGCTCGTCGAGCGTCAGACGTCGGGCAAGGGCCAGGTCATCGACGCGGCGATGGTCGACGGCACCCTCGCGTTGTCGCACATCATCTGGAACTTCCGGCGCATCGGCATGTGGTCCGACGAGCGCGGCGTGAACTTCCTCGACGGCGGCGCCCCCTACTACGACACCTACGAGACCTCCGACGGCAAGTACATGGCCGTCGGTGCGATCGAGCCCCAGTTCTACGCCGAGCTGTTGAAGGGCCTCGAACTCGATCCGGCGGAACTGCCCGGCCAGCAGGACGGGAGCCGCTGGCCCGAACTGCGCCAGATCCTCACGGACCGCTTCCTCAGCAAGACGCGTGACGAGTGGACCAAGGTCTTCGACGGGACGGACGCCTGCACGACGCCGGTCCTCACGTTCTCCGAGGCCCCGAGCGATCCGCACATCGCGGCGCGCGGCGGCATCATCGAACTCGAGGGCGTGCCCCAGCACGCACCGGCGCCGCGCTTCTCGCGCACGCCGACGACGATGCCACAGCCGCCCGCTCGGGTAGCCACGGATGTCGACAGCCTCTGGCGCTGAGCACTTTTCACCACCCGAAGCCGTCACAGCGGGCCGGACACCTGGAGGTGTCCGGCCCGTCGGCTTTTCTTCGACCGCGCTGCCGGATCTCCGCACGCACGCCGCACCCGCGCCGTCGACGGGTCGCCCACCCCCAGTTCTGAAACAGGTTATCGCGACCGACAGCAGGGAAACGCGCGGCCCATCCGGCCCCGAACAGCCCTTCGCGCACTGACTTTCCACGCTCGAGTCCTGTACCTGCACAGTAGATTTCACTTCAAAACAAGCCGGACGGTCGTTCAGTTTGGCTCTTGATCGATCAAGCGTCAAATTCGCTTATGCCGGGTTTCGAATGCGTGTTAGGTGAAACACGTTCCACTCCAAAGTCGAGAACGTTCGCATTCCGAATCCAGGAGTTTCCTCAATGACGAACCGATGGCGCCGAACAGCGCTCACGACGGTGGCCGCGGCCGCCGGCACCCTGCTCTTCTTCACGGGCAGCGCCACAGCAGAACCCGCGCAGAGTGTTCCGAACGGCTCGCCGGCCCTACTCGCCGACGAGCCCGGACCCTCCGAGTTCGCGACCCGTGTCGACCTGACGATGCCGACGCAGATCAAGACCGGTATCGAGATCGACCTCAAGTCACAGACATTCGCCGTCGACGCCAACAAGGGCGTCAACGGCGGCATGGTCCAGTTCCTCGTCGACGGCGCCCCGACCGGCGCGCAGATCAAGGCCGGCAGCACCGGACTCGCCACCCTCAAGCACACTTTCACGACGGCCGGACCGCATACGGTTGCCGTCCAGTACCTCGGCGGCGGCAAGATCACGGGCGTCACCGACACCGCCGCGGCGAGCACCACCCAGGGGACCATCACGGTCGTCGACCAGGACGTGGCCACGGTCGTGGAGGTTCTGCCCAACGACGCGCCCGTCGAGACCGGCGTCCAGGCCACCCTCAAGGCCAAGGTGTCCCTGCAGTCCGGTGGGGTCCTGCCGATCCGCACCAACGGCAAGGTGGCCTTCTACGACGGCGCCGACCTGCTGGGCACCGCCACGTCGATCCTGACGGACGGCACGGCGAGCATCAAGGCGACCTTCCTGCACGCCGGCACCCGCACGGTCACCGCACAGTTCTCCGGCAACACCGGTTTCGCCCCGTCCACCTCCGCGGATACCGCACTCGAGGTGCAGCACAAGGATCTGGCGACCAGTACCACCCTCCTGGCACCCAACAGCGGCCGGGCCGGTCAACCGGTCACGCTCACCGCGACCGTCACGGCACAGCTGCCGGCCGACGGATCCGTCCAGTTCCTCTCGGGCTCCACCCCGCTCGGCGCGCCGGCCCCGGTCGTCGACGGCGTGGCCACGGCCGCACATATCTTCGAGGAGCCCGGCGAGCACTCGATCACCGCGGTGTTCACGGGCACCGGGTTCGTCGGCTCGACGTCCGCGCCGGCGCCGCTGAACATCGCGGCGGCGCAGCCCGGCGACACCACGACCACCGTCGCCGCACCGGCAGCCACGATTCCCGGCATTCCGGTGACGCTCACCGCGACCGTCGCACCGGCGCCCTACGGCGGCACCGTGCAGTTCTACGTGGGTGACACCCCCGTCGGCGCTCCGGTTCCGGTCGTGAACGGCTTCGCTTCGGTCGGCCATGCCTTCACGGAGGCGGGCACGTTCCAGGTCACCGCGCGCTACAGCGGCCACATCGCAGCCAACCCGTCGACGTCGGCGGCCGCCGCCGTCACGGTCGTCGGGCCCGGCGACGGGACCGGCTCCGTGGAACTGCCGGCGTTCGGCTCACTGACGCTGCCGTTCGGCTCCTGACCGGACGCTGCTCCCCTCCCCTACTTCGAATGCCAAGGAATGCACCATGACTGAAAATTCCGCCAGGCGATATCTCACGCCCTTGTGCGCAACCGGCATCGCCGCCGGGCTCGTGCTGTCGGGGTCCCCGGCATCGGCCGCGACCACGACCACCCCGTTCAACGCGCAGTGCCGGGCCGCGGCGATCCTCACCGTCGACAAGGTCGCACCGCACGTGTTCACCGTCGACGGCCCCACCCGCGTCGACCCGGGCGAGACGTTCACCTACCGCGTCCAGCCGGCGCCGTCGGCCTTCCCCGACAAGGAGAGCATCGCCACCACCACGAACGTCTCCCGGATGAAGATGGACTACCAGCTCCCGGACAACGCCACGTTCGTCGGCGCGGAGGTCGTCCCCGGCAGCGGCATCGGCATCTCCGGAACCCCCGCGAACGTGCTGCGGGTCAACGAGAACGGCGAACCCGACCCGGCCGGTACGATCCTGCGCCTGTCCGGCGACAACGAGGTGATCGGCAACAGCCCCAAGGCCGACAAGAAGAGCCAGGCCGGCATCGTCGCCGACAAGACCAAGAACTATCTGGACGGCACCCCCAGCTCCGACGGCTCGACGTGGTTCCAGCTGCCGGCGATCGACGTCACGCTCACCGCGGGCGCCGGCGGCGAGATCACGCCGAAGCTGCGCACCGGCGGCACCGCATCGAACCTGGGCGACGAGGGCAACTACAACACCTTCCTCGCTCTCGCGGTGGCCCTGGGCGGCAACCAGTGGGCGCCCACCCGCTGTGTCCCCAAGGACGCCAAGGAGGACTCGGCGCCGCTCAACCGTGGTGGCGGCCCGCTCGCCACGATCGCGATCGGTGAACAGACCGGTAACGTCACGACCACCGCGATCACGGTCCCCGAGACGGCGAACGCCGGTGACACGGTGCAGCTTTCGGCCACCGTTGCGCCCGACCCGAACGGCGGCAACGTCGCCTTCCTCGTCGACAGTGTCGTGGTCGGCGAGGCACCGGTGATCGACGGCACGGCCACCCTCTCGCACGTCTTCACGGGCGGCTCCCACAACGTGTCCGCGCGGTACGTCGGCAACGGCACGTTCCGGCCGTCGGCGTCCGAGGACGCCACGATCGTGGTGGCCGGCGGCGGGTCCGGTAGCGCGATCGGCTCCCTGGAACTGCCGTCGCTGGGCTCGCTGACGGCGCCGCTCGGTTCCTGACCGACGGTCCCGGTCGGTGGTGGGGGGGGGCCCGCGCCCCACCCACCACCCCGCAAACACCACCCCGGCCGGGT
>NZ_JBDLNV010000008.1:210397-317369 GCF_046042785.1 Rhodococcus parequi
CCGACGACCACCTCGGGCAGTTCGGGTCTCTTCCTCCTCATGACGGATCACGGGGCCCCACCGCGCCCACCACTCTCACACCACCAGGGCCGGTTCGACGGCCTCGGTGCCGACTCCCAGCGCCGAGTAGGCCGCCGCCACGCCGGCAACCGCCCGTCGGAGTTCGTCCACCGGCCGCGCGTACGGCAGGCGGATGAAGCGTTCGAAGGCGCCCTCGACACCGAAACGCGGTCCGGCCGCGAGCACCACGCCGTGACTCGGCGCGGTCGCGGCCAGTGCGGTGGACACCGCCGCGGGCATCCGCAGCCACAACGACATGCCGCCCGACCCCACGGTCGGCACCCAGTCGGGCAGCCGCGCCGACAACTCGTCGAGCATCGCCGCGCGCTGCGCCCGGAGCAGCGCGCGGCGCACCGCGATCGGCTCGTCGCCGAGCGCCAGCAGGTGCGCCGCGGCCAGCTGGTCCATCACCGGGGTACCGAGATCGAGGGCCGACCGTGAGCCCGCGAGCCGCGTGACCAGCTCCGGATTCGCGCGGATCCACCCGACCCGCATGCCACCCCAATGCGACTTCGAGATCGAACCGACCGTCACCACGTCGGCGCCGGACGTGTCGCGGGCGAGGGCGGCGACCGGCGGCGGTGGCGGCGCGTCGAGCCAGACGTCCACCATCGTCTCGTCCACGACAAGCGTCATCCGGGTCTCGCGGGCGATCCGCGCCAGTTCCGCGCGACCCTGCTCGTCCAGGCAGAGGCCGGTCGGGTTGTGGAAGTCCGGCAGCAGGTACGCCATGCGGGCGGCGGTCTGCCGCGCGGCGCTGCGGATCGCGTCGAGATCCCAGCCGCGCGAGGTGCCGCCCTCGGGACGCACGGGCACCGGGACCGGACGCGCACCGACGCGCCGGATCGCCTCCAGCGCATTGGGATACGTCGGATGGTCCACCAGGACCCGCTCCCCCGGCGCGGTGAGCACGCCGAGCAGCAGCCGCAGCGCGTGCTGGGCGCCCGACGTGATCATGATCTGATCCGTCGACGTCTCCAGGCCCCGTGCACAGTATCGGGCGGCGACCGCCTCCCGAAGCATCGCGATGCCCACCGGCTCCATCCCGTGGGTGGACAGGAACGGCGGAAGCTGTTGCAGGGCAGCGCCGTAAGCGTCCTCCACCTCGGCCACCGGGGCCACCATGGCCGCATAACTGAGATCGACCAACGGCTCCTTCGACGGCGGAAGGTGACGTGGTCGCTGCTGCACCGCGGCGTGGTTCACCGAATCGGGCAGCGCCACGGTGGTGCGTGACCCCTGCCGGCTCAGCACATAGCCCTCGTCGCGCAACACGGAGTACGCGGACGTGACGGTGGTCCGGCTCAGCTCGAGTTCGGCCGCGAGTTCCCGTTCACTCGGCAACGCCGACCCCAGCGGAACCCGACCGTCGTGCACCAGCAGCCGGATGCCGTCGGCAAGCGCACGGTACGCCGGGCGGGACGCCCGTCGTCCACCGTTGTCCTGCCAGGCCCCGAGGTCGCGAGCCAGGGACCGCGCGCTCAGCGCATGCATCATCATGCAGTCCAGCGTGCCCGGTCTGGCCCTTCATTTCAAAGCCAATCACTTCCCAGACTGGTCGACATGAGCACGCTGATCACCTTCCTCGCCATCGCCGCCCTCGCCGCGTTCGTCTACCACTACATACCCAAGGCTCGACAGGGACAACCCTTCCACCTCGAACAATTCCGGCCTGCAGCGCCTTTGGCGGGAACCTTCGACGACGGCAAGGGGCCTACCGCAGCGGACGCGGACCCCCCAGCCGGACCGACCCACACCGAGGACTTGCAGTCCAGCAACCGCGCACTGGACTGATCGAGCGCGGGCCGCGCCTCCGAGGACCCGCTGCCGTTCGACGGCGGACGGGACCGTCGAGGATCGATCCACCGCTGCCGATATCGTGACGGCGTGACTGAGATCGGGACCGACGCGGTACTGGACGGCTTGCGCGACGTCCTGGTCGGCCGCCTGTCCGACATCGGACGCCGGTTCTCGGCACTGCTGGCCGACTCCGTGCCGCACACCGCCCTGGTGATCTTCACCCGGGAGTGCACGGGACGGCCGCGCAAGGTCGCCGGCGATCCCGACATCGTGGACCGGGTGACGATCGCCGAATTGGATTCCCTGCGAGCAGATCTCGATCACGGTCGGATATTTCGCGGGCGCGCCGAGATCGCGGGACGGCCACGCGAGGTGTATGCGATCCTCGACCGCACCGACACGCTGCTCGTGATGGTCCCGGCGGGCAGACCGTCGCGGACGGTGCCGCTCGAGTCCGTCCGGTCGATGTTCGGCATCGTCGCCACCGGCATCCAGTTGCAGGTGCAGGGTGCGAGCCCCGCGTATCTCGCGGAGTCCCGCGCCGCGTCGGCCGAGCGCGCCCGCACCGTCGCCGAGCTCACCGAGGTGCACGCGACGACACTCGAGACGCTGCTGGCAACGCTGCGGTCCGGCGACCTCGACGACACCCGCGCCCGTGCGGCGGCGCGCGAGGCCGCGTCGGCCGCGCTCATCCGGTTGCGGACGACGGTCGACACCCATCGCGAGTTCGCCGAGGAGTCCGTGGTCACCGCCTTCGCCCGCCTGCGCGGGGAACTGCGCGGATTGCTGCGGCACCGCGACCTCGAACTGGATCTCGTGGAGCCCGCGGTCGACGGCCGCGCCGTGCCGGGTGAGGTGGCGCACGGCGCCCGCGCGGTGGTGCGCGGCGCGGTCCTGTCGCTGTCGACGCAGACCGACCTCACCCGGATCCGCGTTGCCTGGGCGTGCTCGGAATCCGAACTGGTGGTGGACATCCGCGACGACGGGCGAGGCCTGAGCGACACCGCCGACCTCGAGCGCCAGCTCCGTCTGCGGGTGGACACCCTCGACGGCACGCTGACGGCGGAATCGACGTCGGGGTGGGGTTCCCGCGTCGTCGCGACCCTGCCGCTGCACACGCCGACCACCGCGCCGCCCGCACACCACGCGCTCACCGATCTGGGACCGCGCGAACTCGAGGTGCTCGGGCACCTCGTCGCCGGACGCCGGAACCGGGCCATCGCCGAACGCCTCGGAGTCAGCGAGAGCACCGTGAAGTTCCACGTCGCGGGCGTGTTGCGCAAGCTCGACGTCGCCACGCGGGCCGAGGCCGCGGCGCTGGGCGGCGAAGCCGGGGTACGGCCGGTCCCCTGACCGTTCGGCCAGGCACACCTCTCCGGTCGACCAGTCCCGGCGCCGCCCGCCGGTGACTAGCCTCGTAGTCGGATGCGCACACCGACATGTGTGGGCCCGTGCGTTCACGTCGACCGAATTGGAGTGGAGAAACCATGCCGCAGCAGGTACGGGGCGTCATCGCCCGCTCGAAGGACGCCCCCGTCGAACTGGTCACCATCAACATCCCCGATCCCGGCCCCGGCGAGGCTGTCGTCGCGATCGCGGCGTGCGGCGTCTGCCACACCGACCTCACCTACCGTGACGGCGGCATCAACGACGAGTTCCCCTTCCTCCTCGGCCACGAGGCTGCGGGCATCGTCGAGGCCGTCGGTGAGGGTGTCGACACCGTCGAGGTGGGCGACTTCGTCGTCCTGAACTGGCGTGCAGTGTGCGGAAAGTGTCGCGCCTGCAAGCGTGGTCGCCCCCAGTACTGCTTCGACACGCACAACGCGAAGCAGAAGATGACCCTCGAGGACGGCACCGAGCTGACGCCGGCCCTGGGCATCGGCGCGTTCGCGGACAAGACGCTGGTCGCGGCCGGCCAGTGCACCAAGGTCGACCCCAGCGCCGATCCGGCCGTCGTCGGACTGCTCGGCTGCGGCGTCATGGCGGGCATGGGTGCCGCGATGAACACCGGCAACGTCACCCGCGGCGACTCGGTCGCGGTCATCGGCTGCGGTGGCGTCGGCGACGCCGCCATCATGGGCTCACGCCTCGCCGGGGCGAACAAGATCATCGCGATCGACCGGGATCCCAAGAAGCTCGAGTGGGCTGTCGAGCTCGGCGCCACCCACACCATCGACGCGTCCGAGGTCGACGACGTGGTCGAGGCGATCCAGGAACTCACCGACGGCTTCGGCACCGACGTCGTGGTCGACGCCGTCGGCCGTCCCGAGACGTGGAAGCAGGCGTTCTACGCCCGCGACCTGGCCGGCACCGTCGTCCTCGTCGGCGTTCCCACCCCGGACATGACGCTGGAGATGCCGCTCGTCGACTTCTTCTCGCGCGGCGGCTCGCTCAAGTCGTCGTGGTACGGCGACTGCCTGCCCGAGCGCGACTTCCCGATGCTCGTCGACCTGTACCAGCAGGGTCGTCTGCCGCTCGAGAAGTTCGTGACCGAGCGGATCAAGCTCGAGGACGTGGAGCAGGCGTTCGAGACCATGCACCGCGGCGAGGTGCTGCGCTCGGTGGTGGTCTTGTGAGCGGCACGCTGAAGGTGGACCGGGTCGTCACGTCGGGCACGTTCGAGCTCGACGGCGGCAGCTGGGACGTCGACAACAACATCTGGCTCGTCGGCGACGACGACGAGGTACTGGTGATCGATGCCGCGCACACCGCGCAGCCGATCATCGACGCCGTCGGCGGCCGCAAGGTGGTCGGCATCGTGTGCACGCACGGGCACAACGACCACGTCACCGTCGCACCGGAGCTGTCCGAGAAGCTCGACGCCCCGATCTACCTCAACCCGGCCGACGACGCGCTGTGGCAGATGACCCACCCGGGCGTCCGCCACCTCGCGCTCGAGGACGGACAGCGGATCGCGGTGGCGGGCACGGACATCCAGGCCATCCACACCCCGGGCCACTCCCCCGGATCGACGTGCCTGTACCTGCCGGAGGCGGGCGAGCTGTTCTCCGGCGACACCCTGTTCTCCGGCGGACCTGGCGCCACCGGGCGCTCGTTCTCGGACTTCCCGACCATCATTGGGTCGATCCGCGACAAGCTGTTCGCGCTGCCGGCGGAGACCCGCGTCCACACCGGCCACGGCGACGACACCGCCCTGGGCACCGAGGCACCGCACCTCGAGGAGTGGATCGCGCGCGGTCACTGACCGTCCCGCCCGTTCCCGCGACCGAATGTCACACGCGTCCAGTCGGACTGAACGCGTGTGACATTCGGTCGTTTCGCTTCTGCGGACGTCACCACAACCTCACTCCTCCGTAACGCATCCGTCATGGATGCCATGTTTCCTGACATGCAACAGAGATTCACTAAAGGAAACATCGTCGGCATTACCGAGGAGTTCACATGGCGCTCGATCCCGCAGATCTCACCGTGATGCGCCTGCCCGGGCCGGACACTCCCGATCTCACGACGCTCGCGCGCGCCACCGGTACCCGTTTCGTCCTGGCGGTGTTCACCAACCTCGCCGGGAAGCCGTGCGCCAAACTCGTACCCGTCGAGGCTGTGGAGGAACTGCAGGAGGCCGGTGTCGGCTTCGCCGGTTACGCGGCCGGGGCGATGGGCCAGGTTCCGAAGGACCCCGACCTCGTCGCCGTCCCCGATGCCGCGTCGTTCACCCCGATCCCGTTCGTGCGCCCCGGTCTCGCTCTGGTCCACTGCGATCCGCACGTACAGGGCGAGCCGTGGCCTTTCGCGCCGCGCGTGATCCTGAAGACGGTGCTCGAGCAGGCCGCCGACCTCGGCCTGGACGTCAACGTCGGCACCGAGATCGAATACTTTCTCGTCGACCGCGACGGGCACGGCGGTCTCCGCACCGCCGACACCCTCGATACCTCCCGGCGCCCCTGCTACGACGCCCGCGACGTCACCCGCATGTACGAGCACCTCACCGCGATCTCGGCCGCGATGAACCAACTGGGCTGGGGCAACTACGCCAACGACCACGAGGACGGCAACGGCCAGTTCGAGCAGAACTTCCAGTACGCCGACGCCCTCACCACCGCCGACCGCGTCGTCACGCTGCGCTACCTCATCTCCGTCCTCGCCGAACAGCGCGGCATGACAGCGACATTCATGCCCAAGCCGTTCGCCGACCGGACCGGCAGCGGCATGCACATGCACCTGTCGCTGTGGCAGGGCGGCGACCCCGTCTTCCCCGACCGCACCGACCCGCGTGGCCTGGGTCTGTCCCCCACCGCGTACGCGTTCATCGGCGGCATCCTCGAACACGCCGGCGGGCTCCAGGGCGTCCTGGCGCCGACTGTCAACTCCTACAAACGAACCGGGGCGACCTCGACGAGCACCGGCGCGACGTGGTCGCCGCGCCGGCCCACGTACGGCGGCAACGACCGCACCCACTACCTGCGGGTGCCGGACGCCAACCGCGTCGAACTGCGCGGCGGGGACGGCTCCGCCAACCCGTATCTCGCGTCGGCCGTGACGATCGCGGCCGGACTCGACGGCATCCGCCGCGGCACCGATCCGGGCGAGCCCGGCGGCGGCATCTGCCCCGACGACCTGCCGATGACGCTGCTGCACGCGATGGACGCACTCGTGAAGGACTCCGTCGTCACCGGCGCTCTCGATTCCGCCGGCGCGGGCGTCGCCGACTACTTCGCCGCGCTCAAGCGGGAGGAATTCTTCGAATGGCACAGCACGGTGACGCCGTGGGAGGTGGACAGCTACCTCACCGCCTTCTGACCGGTACAGGAAACAAAGGGAGACAACACATGTGCGGAATCGTCGGGCTCCACCTGCGTGAGCCCTCGCTGTATCCGCGGCTCGGTGAGCTGCTCACCGGGATGCTCGGCCAGATGGTCGACCGCGGGCCCGACTCGGCCGGCATGGCCGTCTACGGGGATCCGAGGTGGTCGCCGCCCGGGCACGCGACGGTGTCGCTGCTGGATGTCGGCACGGCGGCGCAGTCGCTGGCCGCCACGGTCGGCGACGCGCTGGGTGTCGCCGTCACCGGCATCGACGTGGGCCCGAACACGCTGCTGCACGCTCCGGTCCGGGCGTCGACGCTCGCCGATGCCGCACTCGGCGCGGCTCCGGGCGCCGTTCTCGTCGGGTTCGGCGACGACGTCACGGTCCTCAAGGGCGTGGGTGACCCGGTGGACCTCGCGCACCGGTTCGGTCTGCCCGCCGCAGCGGGATGGCAGGGTGTCGCGCACACCCGCATGGCCACCGAATCCGCCGTCACCGCGGCCGGTTCGCACCCGTTCGCCGTCGGGACCGATCAGTGTCTGGTGCACAACGGATCGTTCTCCAATCACCTGAGCGTCAAGCGCGAACTCGAGGCCGAGGGCATCGCCTTCCACAGCGAGAACGACACCGAGGTGGGCGCCCGCTTCGTCGCGAAGCAGCTCTCCGAGGGCGTCGACCTGGAGAAGGCGCTGCGCTTGCTCGGCGAGCGGTTCGACGGCTTCTACACGCTGCTCGTGTCCACACAGGACTCCTTCGCGGTGGTGCGCGACCCGATCGCCTGCAAGCCCGCGATCATCGCCGAGCACGCCGACTACATCGCGATGGCCTCCGAATACCGCGCGCTCGCCGGCCTGCCCGGTATCGGGGACGCCCGCATCTTCGAACCCGAACCGGAAGAGGTTTACGCATGGCACCGCTGACCGCCGCTCCGACCGTGACGTACGACGTCTCCGACATCGGGACCCGAGCCCTCAACGCCGCCCTACAGTCCACCGAGGCCCCGGCAGCAGCCACCGTCGTCGAGCCAGCCGGCGCGCATGCCCTCGCGTGCGGCCTGGACGCCCCGATCGACGTGCGCATCGAGGGACACGTCGGCTACTACGCGGCCGGGATGAACCAGCAGGCGAGCGTGACGATCGACGGCAATGCCGGTGTCGGCGTGGCCGAGAACATGATGTCGGGCACCGTCCGCGTCACCGGCGACGCGTCGCAATCCGCCGGCGCCACGGCGCACGGCGGTCTGCTCGTCATCGAAGGGAACGCCGCCGCCCGCTGCGGCATCTCGATGAAGGGCGTCGACATCGTCGTCGGCGGCAGTATCGGCCATATGAGCGCGTTCATGGGGCAGGCCGGACGGCTCGTCGTCCTCGGCGATGCAGGTGAGGCTCTGGGGGATTCGCTCTACGAGGCCCGCATCTACGTGCGCGGCACCGTCGCCTCGCTGGGCGCCGACTGCATCAAGAAGGAGATGCGCGCCGAGCACCTGACCGAGCTGCGGGAACTGTTGGACGCCGCGGGATTCGACGCCGACCCCACCGAGTTCACCCGCTACGGCTCGGCCCGCACGCTCTACAACTTCCACGTCGACAACGCCGCAGCGTACTGACGCGCGCCATCTCCAGGAGGCCCCCATGACCACGCACACCCCCGGTCTGCGCGAATCCGCGACGTTCGACCGCGACGTCATCCACGAGATCCAGCGCGCTGCCGAGACCGGCATCTACGACATCCGCGGGTGGGGCGCCAAGCGCAAACTCCCGCACTTCGACGACCTGCTGTTCCTGGGCGCGTCGATGTCCCGCTACCCGCTCGAGGGCTACCGCGAACGCTGCGACACCGACATCGTGCTCGGTGACCGGAATGCGAAGTATCCACTGCACCTTGATATCCCGATCACGATCGCGGGCATGAGCTTCGGCGCACTGTCCGGCCGGGCGAAGGAGGCACTGGGCCGCGGCGCCGGCGAGGTCGGCACCTCCACCACCACCGGCGACGGCGGCATGACTCCCGAGGAACGCGGGCAGTCCAAGAACCTCGTCTACCAGTACCTGCCGTCCCGGTACGGCATGAACCCCGACGACCTCCGCAAGGCCGATGCCATCGAGATCGTACTGGGCCAGGGCGCCAAGCCCGGCGGGGGGGGAATGCTATTGGGCCAGAAGATCACCGACCGCGTCGCCGGGATGCGTACGCTGCCGGTGGGCGTCGACCAGCGCAGCGCGTGCCGACACCCCGACTGGACCGGGCCGGACGACCTCGCCATCAAGATCATCGAACTCCGCGAGATCACCGGCTGGGAGAAGCCGATCTATGTCAAGGTCGGCGCCACCCGCACGTACTACGACGTCAAACTCGCAGTGAAGGCGGGCGCGGACGTCGTAGTGGTCGACGGCATGCAGGGCGGCACCGCGGCGACGCAGGGCGTCTTCATCGAGCACGTCGGCATCCCGACGCTCGCCGCGATCCCGCAGGCGGTCCAGGCGCTGCAGGAGATGGGCGTGCACCGGGCACCGGGCGGGGTGCAGCTCATCGTCTCGGGCGGCATCCGCTCGGGCGCCGACGTCGCCAAGGCCATGGCCCTCGGCGCGGACGCCGTCGCGATCGGCACCGCTGCCCTGATCGCGCTGGGCGACAACCACCCCCGCTTCCAGAAGCAGTACGAAGCGCTGGGATCGGCGGCGGGGTTCTACGACGATTTCCAGGCCGGTCGAGACCCCGCGGGCATCACGACGCAGGACCCGGAGCTACAGAAGAACTTCGACCCGGTCGAGGGCGGACGCCGACTCGCGAACTACCTGCGAGTGCTCACGATGGAGGCGCAGACCCTCGCCCGCGCGTGCGGCAAGTCGCACCTGCGCAACCTCGAACCGCAGGACCTCGTCGCCCTGACCGTCGAGGCGTCGGCGATGGCCCGGGTGCCGCTCGCCGGGACGAACTGGATCCCAGGCCGGATCTGACGTGGGTACGCCGAGGCCGGGCCCCCGTAACGCGGGGACCCGGCCTTCGTACCCTGGGGGCCCGTCAGGCCGGCGGGTCCGTGGGCGGAACCTGCTCCTCACCGGACGATCCGAGGAACGCCAGCAGCTTGTTGATGATGCCGAGGAAACCATCGAGTTCGGACGACATGTTTTCTCCAATCTGTTCGGTGTTCACTTCCGCGCCCCGCAGCGGGGCACATTTGATCTTGTACCCAGAGACCGTGAAGTCCTAAACCCTCACTCCACAAAAAACATTGGGATTCACCGGTCGCCCAGGTGAGCGGCGCGTCGCGTCCGGCCGGGCAGGGTCGGACACGCCCGCGCGACCGCGGGAGCGGCTGTCCACCGACAGTGGACGGCGCGCTACTGTGAGGCAATGAGCCCGTCCGAGCGCCCCGTCCACCACGACACCGCGCAACGCGAGGTACCGGCCGACACCCCCACCGGTGTCGACCTCGAGCGCGTCATCGCCGCCCAGGTCCGCAAACTGCGCCTGGCGAGCGGACTCTCGGTGGGCGACATGGCCACCAAGGTCGGCATCTCGAAAGCGATGCTGTCGAAGATCGAGAACGCACAGACGTCGTGCAGCCTGTCGACGCTCGCGCGTCTGGCCGCCGGCCTCGACGTGCCGGTCACGTCGCTGTTTCGCGGCGCCGACACCGCGCGGGACGCCGTGTTCGTCGAGTCCGGCAGCGGCGCAGTGATCGTCGGCCGGGGCACCCGCGTCGGCCACCACTACGAACTGCTCGGCGCGCTGCGCGGGCAACACAAGCGACTCGAACCGGTGCTCGTCACCCTCACCGACGCGAGCGAGGTGTTCCCGCTCTTCCAGCATCCCGGCACCGAGCTGATCTACATGCTCGAGGGCGAGATGGTCTACGGCCACGGCGAGAGCGAGTACCGGCTCCGACCCGGTGACTCGCTCCTGCTCGACGGCGAGGGCCTGCACGGACCGAACGATCTGGTGCAGTTGCCGATTCGCTTCCTGGCCGTCACCGCCTACCCGGACAACCACCAGGAGTGACGCAGCTGACGCGTGTCCTCAGGCGGAATCCGCACCGTTCATTCCCGGCACGTGCCCGTCCGCGCCGAGCCGCCAGTACCCCACTGCGTGGTGCCGGTCGCGCGCGAGCCCCCGCATCTCGCGGAGATGGCGTCTGATCGCGCGGCTCGTGGAGCTCTCGCAGGCCACCCAGGCGTAGACGTCGCCCTCTGGGAACCCGAGTTGCTCCACCGCTTCCAGCAGGGCGCTCGGCGCGAGTCCCATGCCGCTTCCGACGAGCCAGGTGTAGGTGACCTGCCCGCGTGTGCGGAACTCCTGACGGTCCGCCTCGCTGTGGACTTCGACGACCGCGTGCGCGACGTCGCCCTCCCCCAGTTCCTCGACGATCCGACCCAGCCCGGGCAGTCCGGTGGCGTCCGCGACGAGCAACTGCCACGACAGGCTGCCGGCCGGTTGGTAGTAGGCGCGCGCCGGCCCCGACGAGAACACACCGAGAACGTCCCCCGGCGCGGCCCGCAGCGCCCAGTCGGAGGCCAGACCGCCCGGGTGCACCACGAAGTCGACGTCGATCCGCCGCCCCTCCTCGAGCACTCTCCGCACCGTGTAGTGCCGCCACGGTGGTTCGTTGCCGCGATCGCCGTTGCCGTTGCCGTAGTCGGGACGGTTGAAGAATTCGATGTCGGCGACCCGCTCCCCCGGGCGCGGGAACGCGATGTCTATGCGCTCGTCACCCCACCCCTCGGTGGTCCACCGCCAGTCACCGACGGCTTCGAGGCCGATGCGGACCATGTGCGGCGTGACCGTGGTGACGGACACGACCGTGGCGGGATGACAGAAGGGCATGGGGACTCCAAGGGGTGTGCTGTCGGGTAGTCCGCGGGCGTGCCGCGAACCCGACATCGACACTAGCGACGTCCGGTATCGGGATTCCGCCGTCCCGTATCGCCGGTCGGCCATCACACCGTGACCGAATCGCTCTCAGTTCCGGCGGCTTTCGCAATGATCGTCGAACCCGGCCGCTTACACGATCGAGGCGTACCCGCACCGCGGCGACTGGCTCGCTGCCACATCCGCGAACTCCGGCAGCGCCCGCCTACCGGCGGTGAGCATCCCGACCGTCCGAACTTTCATTTGATTTGAAATTTCAGTGAAGGTAAGCCTATGCTCACCGACGCAACCTCGCCGTGTCGAAAGGCTCCTCCATGAGATTCGCTCGATCAGGGACCGCTCGCGGGTCCGTCCTGCTGACCGGCCTGGTGGCCGCAGCCCTCGTCCTCACCGGCTGCAGCTCGAGCGAGTCCGCGACCGACTCCGGCAGCAGCGACTTCGAGACCGTCACGATCGAGCACGCCCTCGGCACGGCCGTCGTCACCGAGGAACCCGAGCGCATCGTGACGCTGGGCATGGGCTCGGCCGAGACCGCGATCGCCCTGGGCACGGTGCCGGTCGGCATCGAGGCGTACGAGTGGGGCAGCGACGACACCGGCTACCTGCCGTGGATCCACGACGCGGTCACCGAGCGCGGCGCGCAGTTGCCCGTGCAGTTCACCGGTGGCAGCGAGATCGACATCGAGGCCATCGCCAAGCTGGACCCGGACCTGATCCTGGCACCGTGGTCGGGCGTCACCCAGCAGCAGTACGACGCGTTGAGCTCCCTCGCCCCCACCGTCGCATACGCCGAGAAGGCGTGGACGACCACGTGGGAGGACCAGATGAGGGTCATCGGAAAGGCGATGGGCAAGGCGGCCGAGGCCGATCAGGAGATCGCGAAGATCAAGGCGCAGTTCGCCGATGCCACCGCGGCGCATCCCGAGTACGCGGACGTGTCCTTCTCGTTCATCTACAACACGGGCCTCGCCACGCTGGGCGTGTTCTTCCCGGACGAGCAGCGCGTCGCGATGGTGCGCGCCCTCGGTCTGCAGGTCGACCCGATCGTGAACACCCTGCCCGAGACCGACGGCACCGACTCCGCGGTGATCGGTCTCGAGAACGCGCACCTGCTGAAGGACTCCGATCTGCTGTTCACCTTCTACTCCGACGAGGCGAATCGCGCCGAGATCGAGGCCCAGCCGGTCTACCGCCAGATCCCCGCGATCGCACGCGGATCGGTGGTGGCACCCAAGGATCAGCCGTTCGTCACCGGATCGTCGATCATCAACCCGCTGACCGTGCCGTGGTCGATCGAGCGCTACGTGCCGATGATCGACGAGGCTGTCGCCAAGCTCGGCAACTGATCACTCGCCGTCGTCCCGGCCGGATGCTCCGCCACGCGCGTGCCCATCACGCTCGGCCTTGAAGCGGTTCCACTCGCTGCGGAGCATCCGGTTGTCGATGATCCACCCCATGTAGTCGCGCATGTTCAGCACGCGCACGTACGCCGGCCCGGCGGGATCGGTGTGCGCGAGGGCCTCGGTCGCCAACCGTCGCTGATTCTCCAGGTAGGCGTGCTCGTTCTCGAGGAAGCCACCCCACACGTCCGAATCCATTGCGTAGTAGTGGGTTCGGTCTCGTGGTTTCCGGACCAGTCGGACGAAGCCGCGATCGATCAACCGGCGTACGTACGTCGACACCGATCCGCGGCTCGCACCGAGCTCGGACGCCAGTTCCTCGGCCGTCACTCCGGGCGACTCGTCGATGAGCAGGTACCCGGCGATACGCCCCTCGATGCGGGATGCGCCCGCCGACTGCCAGTAGTCGGCGAACCGCTCGACGAACCAGCGCGAGAAATCCTCACCGGTCGCGGGCCCGCCGCCGTCGGTGTTCGTGCCCTCGCTCATGTACCGCCTCGAAATCCCGTCTCCCGAAACTCTTGCCGACGAACATTATGCCGACGGCCGAGCGGACGACGCGACACGGCAACGCGGCCGCCGCCCGTCGGGTGACGGACGGCGGCCGCGAGAACCGTTCGAGAATCTACGTGCGCTGCTCGGTGGTCGCGACCCGCGTCGCGAGTGCCTCGGCGGCGTCCGCGACGGCGGCGGGATCGACAGGCCCCGAACCGGTGACGGTGACGGCCATCGTCTCGGTGACGTAGGCGGTCTCGCCGTGCTCGGTGACGTCGAGGCCCTCGTGCTCGTCCTCGGGACGCACCCGCAGACCGATCGTGACCTGGATGGCCTTCGCGATGAGCCACGTGACCGTGAACGAGTAGGCCAGCACCACCACGACCGCGAGCGCCTGCTTGCCCAACAGCCCCAGGCCGCCGCCGTAGAACAGTCCAGCGACACCGTTCGGAGCGTCCTCGGTAGCGAGCAGGCCGATCAGCAGCGTGCCGAGAATGCCGCCGACCAGGTGGATGCCGACGACGTCGAGGGCGTCGTCGTACCCCAGGCGGAACTTGAGCGACACCGCGAAGCAGCACAGCGCACCGGCGGCGGCACCGATCAGCAGGGCCCCGATCGGGGACACCGCGCCACAGGCCGGGGTGATCGCGACCAGCGCCGCGATGAGGCCGGACGCGGCGCCGAGCGACGTCGGGCGCCCCTCCCGCACCCGCTCGACCAGCAACCACCCGCAGATACCGGCACAGGCCGCGGCGACGGTGTTGAGCACGACGACGGAGGCGGCGTTGTCGGCTGCCAGCGCGGAGCCGCCGTTGAATCCGAACCAACCGAACAGCAGGATACCCGCGCCCAGCAGGGTCAACGGGAGATTGTGCGGCCGAGGCATGTTCGGGAAAGCGTGCCGCTTGCCGAGCACCAGGACCATGGCCAGCGCCGCGATTCCCGCGTTGATGTGGACCGCGGTGCCACCCGCGAAGTCGATCGCCCCCAACGTGTTCGCGATCCAGCCACCGACCACGCTGCCGTCGTCGGAGTCGAACGCGAACACCCAGTGCGCCACCGGGAAGTACACGAGCGTGACCCACAGGCCGGCGAAGAGCATCCACGCCCCGAACTTGATGCGGTCGGCCAGTGCGCCCGAGATGAGGGCGACCGTGATGGCCGCGAACAGCATCTGGAATCCCGCCACCAGCGCCGGCGGCAGACCGGGCTCCGCGGACGGTTCCAGCAGCTGCCCCAGACCCACGAACTCGAGCGGGTCGCCCAGAATCCCCAAGCCGCCCAAAGAATTACCCAGGACCGTCGAGTAGCCGAAGAGCACCCACAGCACACCGACGACGGCGAAGGATCCGAACGTCATCATCATCATGTTGAGCGAGTTGCGGATGCTGACCATGCCGCCGTAGAACAGCGCGAGGCCGGGAATCATCAGTGCCACGAACGTGAATGCCGCCAGTAACCATGCGGTGTCGGCGGCCGCGAGAGCCTGCTCCATATCTGCCCACCTTGCGTCGGCCCGTCTTACACGGGGAATCGAGGTCACCCGAGAGTGGACGGCAGCTGTAAGGCCTGCGAGTAGCTGCGGTGAACAGTGCGTAACGGGATCCGCACAGAATCCGCAGGTTGTCATTGTTTCATTTCATGCAACACTGTCTCTCAGCAAGAAACGCCGCGACTGGAGGTCGGAGATGACAGGAACCACGACGGAGCACGCACGTATCGTGATCGTCGGCGGCGGGCTCGAGGGCCTCGCCGTCGCATGGCAACTCGCCGAACGCGGCGAGACCGACGTGCTGGTGCTCGAGCGAGACACCCTGTGCGCGGGCATGACCGGCAAGTCCAGCGGAATCGTCCGCTGCCACTACGGGGTCCCGTCGCTGGCGGCGATGGCCTGGTACGGGGTGCAGGTGTTCACCCGCGCCGAGGAGATCCTCGGCACCGACATCGGGTTCCGGCAGACCGGATACGTCGTGGGGGTGGGCGAGAACAACGTCGAACCACTGCACTCCAACGTCGAGATGCACCGCGCGCTCGGCGTGCCCGTCGACCTGATCGACGCCGACGCAGTCCGATCACTGTGGCCTGGCATCCATCTCGACGATTTCACCGGCTTCGCCTACGAACCGCTCGGCGGTCACGGCGACGCCTACCTGACCGGCATGGCGTACGGCGCCCGGGCCCGCGCGCTCGGGGTGCGGATCAGGCAGTCCAACAACGTCGTTCGCCTCGTCTCCGACGACGTCGGAGCCGTCCGGGGCGTCGTGTGCGCCGACGGCACCGAGATCCTCTGCGACACCGTCGTGCTCGCCACCGGCGTCTGGAGCCCCGCCCTGGCTGCGACCGCCGGCGTGCCCCTGCCGATCCGTGCGCAGCGCGAACAGCTGGTGCTGGTGGACCAGGGCGAGCCCACTCCCGACGTCCCGACGTTCTCCGATCTGGTGCACCTGCAATACATTCGACGCGAACCGAACGGGCACCTGCTGGTTGGCAACAGCGACCACTCCGATCCCGAGATCGCCGATCCGGACGCCTATCTCAACCGCGCGACGGAGGACTTCGTCGAGACGGCGATCGGCAAGCTCGACCGCATCCTGCCGGGTATGCCGGATCCGAGGCTCGCGTCGTCGTACGCGGGCTGTTACGACATCACGCCCGACTACAACCCGATCATCGGCCCCGCGCCCGTCGAGGGCCTGTTCCTCGCCGTCGGGTTCAGCGGCCACGGATTCAAGATCTCGCCGGCCGTGGGCCGCCTGGCTGCCGACCTGCTGCTCGACGGGATCAGCAGCGACCCTGCCGTCGACGGAAACGAGTTCCGCTACAGCCGCTTCGACGAGGGCAAGCCTCTCGCGAGCCTGCACCCGTACGCCGGTGCCGGCGAGATGCGCTGACGCGGATCAGCGCACGGTGGCGAGAACGCCTCGGCCACCGTCCCATTCGCCCAGCAGCGCGGGCCCGGTGGCCTCGCCGTGGAGCGGCCGATGGTGCACGACGACGGTGGTCCCGCCCGCCTCGATCACGGTGTCGGCGCCGTCCGCGGAGACTCGAACCTCGGTGACGGTCGGGGCCGGTGCACCCGCCGCGCCGGCGCCCCACGCGTGCGCGGAGTTGTCGATCCTGCGCGGCTCGCCGCCGTCGACGTGCACGAACTGGTCTGCCTCACGGCCGCCGCCGAAGACGGTGTCCAGCAACTGCTGCACGAAGACGGGATCCGTCGTCGCGTCGTAGATGTACCGGCGGCCGAGCACCGAGTGGTCCATCTCCCCGGCCGGGCGGGCACCGGGCAGCGGCGCGGCCCGGTACGTCAGCGGCACCTGGTAGAGCGTGCCGTCGGCGTCGCGCACCAGGTGCACCTCGATGCCGACCTCGCCGTCCGGGTCGTCGAACCGGTACGCCCCGACCGGCTCGATCGACGCCGTCGCGCCGTCGTAGTACGGGGACGTCGGGAGCCAGGCCGCGATCAGCTCCGGCTTGGTAGGTGACAGCTGTGCCGCGTAGAGAAGGGCCATGCCCCGATGGTAACCGGCGTGAGCCCTACCACCCCGAAATGCCGAATGCCACATGCGTTCAGTCGAACTGAACGCATGTGACATTCGGTCACACACGAGCGGGGTGGGTGAGGTCAGGCCAGGATGTCGTGGCGGACGATGGTCTCGTCACGGCCCGGGCCGACGCCGATGCACGAGATCCGCGCGCCCGACAGCTCCTCGAGCCGCAGCACGTAGTTCTGCGCGTTGACCGGCAGCTCCTCGAAGGTGCGGCAGTGCGAGATGTCCTCCCACCAGCCCGGCATCTCCTCGTAGATCGGCTTGGCGTGGTGGATGTCGGTCTGCGTCATCGGCATCTCGTCCACGCGCACACCGTCGACGTCGTAGCCGACGCAGATCGGGATGGTGTCCAGGCTCGACAGCACGTCCAGCTTGGTGAGGAAGTAGTCGGTGATGCCGTTGACGCGGGTCGCGTACCGGGCGATCACGGCGTCGAACCAGCCGGTGCGTCGGGCGCGGCCGGTGGTGACACCCACCTCGCCACCCTGCTTGGCCAGGTACTCGCCGTGATTGTCGAACAGCTCGGTCGGGAACGGGCCCGAGCCGACGCGCGTGGTGTACGCCTTGAGAATGCCGAGCACCGTCTCGATCTTGGTGGGGCCGATGCCCGAACCGACCGACGCGCCACCGGACGTCGGGTTCGACGACGTCACGTACGGGTAGGTGCCGTGATCGACGTCGAGCAGCGTGCCCTGCGAGCCCTCGAGCAGCACGGTCTCGCCGCGCTCGAGCGCCAGGTTGAGCTGCAGGCGCGTGTCGGCGATCCGATGCTTGAAGCCGGCGGCCTGCGTCAGCACCTCGTCGACCACCTGCTGCGGGTCGAGAGCCTTGCGGTTGTAGATCTTGACGAGCACCTGGTTCTTGAACTCCAGGGCGGCCTCGACCTTCTGGGTGAGGATCTTCTCGTCCAGGACGTCGGCCACGCGGACGCCGACACGCGCGATCTTGTCCTGGTAGCAGGGACCGATGCCACGGCCCGTGGTGCCGATCTTCTTGGCGCCCAGGAAGCGCTCGGTGACCTTGTCGATGGCCACGTGGTACGGCATGATCAGGTGCGCATCGGCGCTGATCAGCAGGCCGCTGGTGTCGACGTTGCGCTCCTCGAGGCCCGCCAGCTCCTGCAGCAGCACGCCCGGATCCACCACGACGCCGTTGCCGATCACGTTCGTGACGCCCGGGGTGAGGATGCCCGACGGAATCAGATGCAGTGCGAACTTGTCGCCGTTCGGCAGCACCACGGTGTGTCCGGCATTGTTGCCGCCCTGGTACCGCACGACCCACTGCAGGCGTCCGCCCAGTAGATCGGTAGCTTTGCCCTTACCCTCGTCGCCCCACTGGGCACCGATGAGGACGATTGCCGGCATTTCGCTGTCTCCTACGGTCGACGTACAGCCATGTACGACTGCATGGTCCTGCCGTGGTGTAGGCAGTGGCCGGACGCACAGTCTAGCCGAGACCGACCGTCGGCCAGCCGCCGAGGTGTCCGCGCACGGCCCGAAACAGCTTCCGACCACCCAGACTGTTTGCAGCGGCCGCGTCGGTTCGGGTAGACATCGAAATGCCCTTGCGTGCGGTGGTCGCGTCGTGCTCGCCCACCCTCCGCAACGCCCCGATCCGAACCGAAGCGTCGGAGACAAGCAAGGAGTGTCATGGTTCCCGTAGTGCTCAAGTGCGGCAACGCGCCGCTACCGCTGGCGCTGCGGTCGCTCGACGTCCTGAACGTGCCGGCGCTGCCCGACAAGGACGACTTCGACGAGGCGTTCGCCAAGATCGAGACCAGCGAGAAGCCGCGGCTGATCGTCGTCGGTGACGACGCGGCCTTCGCGGCCGCGCTCACCCGGCTGATGCGCACCGATCGCCTGCACGTCGAACTCGCGTACGTGCCCGAGGAACGGACCGACGCCACCCACGCCTACGCCCTGCGCACCGGCTCCAAGGCCGCGACGATCGCCGTGTCCGGTGTCGCCCGCCCCACACCGCTGATCCGCGACGACGCCGGGATCGCGCTCGTCGGCGAGGCCCTCGTCTACGGCTCCGAGCACGCGGGCGAACTGATCGGCGAGGCCTACGTCGACGACGAGCGCCTGTTCTCCGGCACCGTGCCCGGCATGCGGATCGTGCCCACCCCCGAACTTCCCGGCCTGCGCGCCACCGTCGACAAGCGCCGCTGGTTCGGCGGCCACCGGTGGCTGACCGGACGCGCCGTCCAGCTCGGTTCGCCGGCCGCGGTCCTCACCCGCGACGGCGTCCGCACCCCGCGCTCGGTCAAGCGCTCGACGTTCTACCGCCACGACCAGGACTGGCTGCTCGTCTGCGCCGCCTGAGCCGGCATCGCCTGGATACTGGGGGCATGTACTCCGACGCGCGCCCCCGCGCCAGCCTCGTCCGACCCAGCCCGGTGTTCCTGGGCATCGTGGCGATCGCCGCGGTCGGCGGTGTGCTCGCCTGGCGCGCGACGGGCAACGAGATGTCGGGCCGCATCGGGGTGTTCCTGCTGGTCGTCGCCGGCTGGGTGGTCACCCTCTGCCTGCACGAGTTCGCGCACGCGTTCGTGGCATGGCGGGCCGGCGACCACGACGTCGTGATGCGCGGCTATCTGACGCTCGATCCCCGCAAGTACACCCAGCCGCTGCTGTCGATCGGCCTGCCGGTGGTCTTCCTCGCGCTCGGCGGCATCGGACTGCCCGGCGGTGCGGTCTACCTGCAGACCGGGCTGATGTCGCCGCGGGCGCAGACCCGGGTCAGCCTCGCCGGGCCGGCCGTCAACGCGGTGTCCGCGGTGGTGCTGCTGGTGATCATCCGGCTGTTCGGCCTGGACGGCGACCACCAGGTGTTCTGGTGGGGCCTGAGCTTCCTGGCGTTCCTGCAGGTGATGGCGACGGTTCTGAACCTGCTGCCGGTGCCCGGCCTGGACGGCTACGGCGCCATCGAACCCCACCTGCAGCCGAGCACGCGGGCCTCGCTCGACAAGGTCAAGCCGTTCGGACTGCTCGTGCTGATCGCCCTGCTGTTCGTCCCGCAGATCAACAGCGTCTTCTTCGACGCGATCTACGGGTTGTTCGAACTGTCCGGTGTGCCCGACGTCTTCGCGATGTTCGGCAACTACCTCATGCAGTTCTGGCGCAGCTGAGCCGGGTGTGGGCGTGACCGCGCCGACCCCGATCGGTTCCGGATCGGGGTCGGCCGGTCACATGGCATGACCCAGGCGCCCCCGTCCGAGCCGCAGGAGCAGCAGCGCGAGTGTGTGCCCCTCCGGTCCCAGGTCGTCGAAACGCGACAACACCCTCATTTCTCGGGTGTGCACCAAGCGGGTGCCGCCGCCGAGCATGCGTACCTCACCGATCAGACGGGAGAGTTCGGTGCGCTGCTGAATCGCCGCGAGAATCTGTGCGTCCAGGCGGTCGATCTCGCTGCGAAGCTGCTCGATGTCGACGTCCGATCGACGGTCTGCCGAGGGGGTGGCCGACATGTTCGTTACCTGTGCGCTGGTCATGCCGTAAACGCTAGGTACGCGCCCGCGTAGGCACGTAGGTAGTTCACTACCCGATCTCGCGCGGCCGGTATCGCTACAGGTAGGACACCCAGCCTCGGCCGTCGTCGGAGCGCAGGGCCGCCGCGTGCCGCTTGCGCAGCACCTCGCACACCGGTCCCGGGACACCCTCCCCGACGGTGCGTCCGTCCACCTCCACCACCGGCGCGACGCCCGCCGACGTCCCCGTGGCGAACACCTCGTCGGCGATGTAGAGCTCGGTGAGGTCGACGGTCCGTTCCTCCACGCGGATCCCCTCCTCCGCGGCGAGGGTGAGCACCGTGCGCCGGTTGATGCCGTCGAGGATGTCGCACGAGACGTCAGGGGTGATCAGGGTGCCGCCGCGGACCACGAAGATGTTGGCCGCGCTCAGCTCGCACACGTGTCCGGCGCCGTCGAGGAAGACGGCGTCGTCGTAGCCCGCGTCGATCGCGCCCTGCTTGGCCAGCACCGAGTTCACGTATGCGCCGTTGACCTTGGCCCGCGACGGGATCGCGTAGTCGGGGATCCGACGCCACGTGCTGGTGCCCAGGCGCATCCCGTCCTGCGGCACGATCGGCACCGCGTCGTAGACGAACATCGAGACGACGGTGCCGCAGCCACGGACCCGGGTGCCCGGGATCGACTCGTCGACGTGCACGGTGGCACGGACGAAGACGTCCGACGTGGGCGCGTTCGCGGCGACCAGTTCGCCGGCCACCGCCACGAACCGGTCGAAGCTCCACTCGTCGGCGAACCGGTCGATGCCGATGATCCGGCAGGACTCCACGAGACGCCGGTAGTGGTCCCGGAGCCGGAACGCGGACCGGACCCCGTCGTCGACGTGGACCGGAAACACCGTGTAGACACTCAGCCCGTACAGGACCGCGGACGTCGCGACGCCGAGCGTCGCCTCGTGCGCGGGCACCAGGCGGTCGCGGAAGTACACATGCGGATGCGGATCAGCCATGCCCCGAGATCGTAGGGAACGGTGGCTCCCGGGGACAGCGAGTTTCGGCGCGGATGTCCACTCCTCGTGCCCTGCCGCGGGATACCGCTCCGAGCGTTCGGCAATGGACGCCCCGGGCTACGTCGCGTTGAGCCGGGCCGTCTCCCGGCCCGCCGTCGCCAGCGCGGCGCGCAGGCTGGTCGGGGCCAGCACCTCGACGCCCGGTGCGAGGGTGAGCAACTGGTCGGTCGCGACGTCCTCGGCCTCGAGCACGAGATCGACCGTCACCCAGCCCTGTTCGTCCGGGTCCGACGGCGTCACCTCGGCGGCCTCCTCCCCCACCACCGACCGCAGCCGACGCCAGGCGAACGGCGAGAGCCGTACCCGGCACGGATAGCGCAACAGCGCCCGGTCGAACTCCGCCGTCGTCTCCGACCACCACGCGGCCAGGTCGAACGACGCCGGACGCCGTGCCTGCTCGTCCAGGATCTGCGCGGCGTCGATCCGCGTCACCCGGTACGACAGCGTCCGGTCACGATGACGGGCAACGAGATACCAGACACCGGCCTTGGCGACAAGCCCGAGCGGGTCGAGTGTGCGCGAGACCTCCCGCGCTCCCCTGCGATAGCGGATCCGCAGCCGTCGCCCGTCGAGCACCGCCGCCGCGATCGACGCCAACTCGCCCGTCTCCGACGTCCTCGCGAACCAGCCCGGCGCATCGACGTGCAGGCGCTCGCGCCACAGCAGCGCGCCCGCTCGCAACGGAAGCGGCAGCGCGCCCAGCAGTTTCGACTCCGCGCGGGCCGTGACGTCGGCCAGACCCAGATCGTCCGCGAGCCCCGGGATACCGAGCAGCATGAGCGCCGACGTCTCCGTGCCGGTCATCCCGCTGAGCTTGGACTGCCAACCGTCGAGCAGGCGGATGCCACCGCCCGGTCCGCTCTCGGTCCACACCGGCACGCCCGCGGCCTGCAGGGCCGCGACGTCGCGGTACACCGTGCGTACCGAGACGTCGAGTTGCTCGGCCAGTCGCGCAGCCGTGGTACCGGGACCGCCCTGCAGTCGCAGCATCAGGTCGAGGAGCCGGCTCGAGCGCATGACCCAGAGCCTACGGAAAATCACTGACACAAGATGTCAGTGATGAGGCCGCACACTGGCGTCCATGGCAACCTGGCAGGAGTTCACCGAAGCGGCCCCGGCACTGGCCGACGCCGTCCACGCGCGGCTCACCGCGCACCGACACCACGTTCTGGCGACACTGCGCGCCGACGGCTCGCCGCGCGTGAGCGGCACCGAGGTCGAGACCTTCCGGGGTCTGCTGGTGCTGGGGTCGATGCCCGGCGCGCGGAAGGTCCGGGATCTGCAACGAGATCCGCGGTACTCGCTGCACTCGAACCCCGTCCACCACACGATGGACGGCGGCGACGCCAAGATCTCGGGCCGCGCCCGCGAGCTGAGCGGCGCCGAGAAGCGGGCGATCCTGGACTCCTACCCGGAGCACCCCGGCGACGACGCGCAGATCTTCGAGCTGGGCGTGGACGAGGTGGTGCTCACGACCGTGTCGGACGATCGTCTCCACGTCGATCTGTGGCGGCCGGGTGCCGCCGTCACCCGGGTCAGCCGATGAGCGCGCCGGACCTGACGGGGAAAGTCGCCCTGGTCGCCGGGGCGACGCGCGGCGCGGGCCGGGCCATCGCCGTCGAGCTGGCCCGGGCGGGAGCCGTCGTCTACGCGACCGGGCGCAGCAGCCGGGTCGACGGCCGGTCGGAGATCGACCGGCCCGAGACCATCGAGGAGACCGGCGAGCTGATCACGGCCGCCGGCGGCGACGGTGTCGCACTGCGCGTCGACCACCTCGACCCCGATCAGGTACGTGCCCTGGTCGAGCGCATCGACGCCGAGCACGGTCGCCTCGACATCCTCGTCAACGACATCTTCGGCGGCGATCGCTACGCCCAGTTCGGGACCACGCTGTGGGAGCACGATCTGGACGGCGGCCTGCGGATGCTGCGGATGGGCATCGACACCCACGTGATCACCAGTCACTTCGCGCTGCCACTGCTGATCCGCCGGCCGGGAGGCCTGGTCGTCGAGATGACCGACGGCACCGCCGAGTACAACGTCGCCTACCGGCACCAGGTCGGCTTCTACTACGACCTCGTCAAGGCGGCGGTGCAGCGCATGACCACCGCGCAGGCGTACGAGATGGCACCGCACGGCGGCGCCGCCGTCGCGGTGACCCCGGGCTGGCTGCGGTCGGAGAACATGCTCGACGCCTTCGGCGTCACCGAGGACAACTGGCGCGACGCCCTCGATCGGGTGCCGCACTTCGCGATCTCGGAGACCCCGACGTTCGTCGGCCGGGCCGTGACCGCGCTGGCCGCGGACCCGGACGTCGGCGAGTTCAGCGGCGGGGTGGTCTCGAGCGGGCAACTGGCGCAGCGGTACGGCTTCACCGACGTCGACGGGTCCCGGCCCGACTGCTGGCGGTACCTGGTCGAGGTGCAGGACCCCGACCTGCCGGCGAACACCGACGGCTACCGCTGAGCGCACCTCACCACGTGAGGTCCTCCTGGCACCGCGAACCCTCGACACACGATTCGACCTGAACGGTGGCGTGGCCGAGGCCGTGCGAATCGAGCACGGCCTTGGCCGCCCCCAGCACCTGCTGCGAATCGGAATCGGTGGTGAGGTGCACGGTCGCGACGTCCATGCCGGTGGTCAGCGTCCACACGTGCAGGTCGTGGACGTCGGAGACGCCCGGCAGGGACCGCAGGTCGGCGCGGACCGCCTCGACGTCGACGTTCGCGGGAGACGCCTGGGTGAGGATGCGCAGCGCCGAACCGGCGAGCTTCAGCGCGCGGGGGACGACCCACAACGAGATCAGCACACCCACGACGATGTCGGCGTAGGTCCAGTCGAACAGCACCAGCGCGGCGCCGGCGATCAGGACGCCGACGCTGCCGACGGCATCGGCGAGCACCTCGAGATATGCGCCGCGCACGGCGAGCGAGTCCTTGGCGTCGCCCCGCAGCATCAGCATCACGACGATGTTGGCCGCCAGCCCCGCGGCGGCCGTCAGCATGAGGGGGACACCGGGGATCTCCGGGGCGTCGCCGATGCGGCCGATCGCCTCGTACATGACGAACGCGGCCACGCCGAGCAGCAGGACGGCGTTGGCCATCGCGGTGAGCACCTCGGCGCGGTGCCAGCCGAACGTGCGGGCCGCGGCCTTGGAGCCCTGCTTGGCGAGCAGCAGCGCCACGAGGCCCATCGACATGCCGACGACGTCGGTGAGCATGTGGCCGGCGTCCGCGAGCAGGGCGAGAGACCCGATGGCGAGCGCGACGACCGTCTCGAGCACCAGGAACCCCACGAGGATGGCGAGCGCGATCACCATCTTGCGGATACGTGTGGGCGTGGGCCCTACCCCGTTCCCGGCTGCGGTGTTGCCGTGGCTGTGCCCGTGACCGGCTCCCATGATCGACCTCCTCGTCGGTTCGGCCCATCATATGCATGTATTCGCATATATGAAAAGGCGTCAGACGTCGGGGCGGTACGCAGGTTTGGGAACCGTCGGGGGCAACGTCGCGATCGCCGAGATCCGTTCCAGCCCGGCCACCCGCAGCAGATCGACGATGAGCGAGCGGATCTGGGCGAACACGACCGTCGCGGAAATGCCCGCGCCCTCGACCAGATCGGGCTTCATGCCGGACGCCGCCGACCGCAGCACCCGCGCCGCCTCGGCCTGATCCGGCTGCTCCCCCGGTTCGGCGAGGATCATCCGGCGCAACACGTCCAGGGCGTGCGAGAGCTTCTCGATCTCGTCGACCAGGCGCGGGTCGAGAATCTCGTCGTCGCGCACCAGCGAGAGCGACCGGCGCGCGAGCACCCGGATGTTGCGCATCGCGTTGTCGATCGGATCGGCTGTCGCGGTCAGCCGCGCCAACCGGGCGCGCGTCCCCCAGTACAGCGGGGAGATGCGGCTGATCTCCTTGCCGCCGGACAGGTTGCTGCGGAGCGAGTCGATGGCCGACTGCGTGGCGCGGGCCTTGCGCAGCGCCTTCTCGATCGGCTTGGGGTCGTTCGCGATGAGACCGTCGGCGACCAGTTGCAGCACCTCGCCGGCCGTCGAGAGGATCCCCGCCGCGTCGCGTCTCGCGCGGCGGACCGGATGCGTCGGCACGACGGCGACCACCGCGATGCCCACCAGACCACCGACGAGGGCGTCGACCATCCGCTCGAATCCGGCGGCGTCACCCGGCGGCAGCAGTGTCGCGACCAGTACCGCGGACGTGCCCGCCTGCATCGAGAAGATGGGTCCGGAACCGATGAGCACGGCCGTCCCCATCGCGAGCGTGACGACCAGCGTGATCTGCCACGCGCCCGTACCGATCAGCGCGATCAGCAGGTCGCCGATGCCGATGCCGACGGTGACACCGCACACCAGCTCCACCGAGCGGCGCATCCGCGCCCCGAGCGACAGACCCAGTGAGACCACCGCGGCGATGGGCGCGAAGAACGGGCGGGTGTGCCCGACCACCTCGGTCGCGAACCACCACGCGAGACCGGCCGCCAGACCACACTGCAGGATCGGCAGCGCCGACGCGCGCAGCCGACGGACGTTCGCCGCCGCGCGCGCTCGGCCCGCCGCCGGGTCCGGAACGAACCGGCTAGCCGAGACCAAGTGCTTCGGCTGCCCGCGGATCGCTGTCCTCGAGCAGGTCCAGGCAGCGTGCGTACTCGTCGTTCTCACCGATGGCCTTCGCGGCCTTCGCGAGCACCGCGACGCAACGCAGGAAACCGCGGTTCGGCTCGTGGCTGTAGGGCACCGCCCCGAAGCCCTTCCACCCGTTGCGGCGCAACTGGTCGAGGCCGCGGTGGTAACCGGTACGCGCGTACGCGTACGCCGTGATGGTCTGTCCCTGCTCGAGCGCCGCCTCCGCGAGGTACGCCCACGCGATCGACGCGGTGGGATGCTCGGCGGCGACCTTCGCCGGGTCCTCGTGGTTGAGCAGCGCCGACTCCGCGTCCTCGTCGCCGGGAAGCAGGGTGGGCTGTGGTCCGAGAAGATCACCGAATGACGTCATGGCGTCCATTGTGCCGCCCCGCCCGAATGGCCGATAGGCTGCCCACCAGTTGATCTCGCTCCCGGACCGAGAGGCGTCACGTGCCCGACCAGAAAGACAATCCGACTCGCCCGGCCGCAGGACCGCAGCGCATCGAAGCCGCGGCGCCGAGCACCGAGCGCCGTCCGCGCCGCGGCGCCAACCGCGGCTGGGTCGTCGCGTCGACGCTGGCCGTGGTCGGCGTCCTGGCCGCGCTCGGAGTGACCGGATTCGTCATCGCGCGCACCGGCGCACAGGACCCCGACGAGTCCCGCGTCCGCGACGCCGTCGACACCTTCGCCCAGGCCCTCGACTCCGGCAACCTGAGCGCGCTGCAGTCGTCGACGTGCGGGACGTTGGCCGACTTCTACCGCGACATCCCGCCCGCCGAGTTCGCCGGCGTGCACCGCGATGTCGTCGCGCACGGCGGCGTCCCGGTCGTCACGAGCGTCGACACCGTGCAGATCACCGGGGACGCCGCGATCGCACAGGTCACCGCGCACACCGAGGCCAACCCGTCCGACGCGTCGCCGCGCACGCTCGATCTCGAGCGCGTCGGCGGCACGTGGAAGGTGTGCGACCGCGAGTAACCCCCCTCGAAACGCGTTTTGCGCACTTATCGCGGGTTTCCCGTCCCGGGAACCGCGATAAGTGCGCAAACCCCGAAAAGGTGGTGACTAGCCGGCGGAGACGGAACGCCCCGCGGACTTGAGGTCGTTGCAGGCCTCGACGACGCGGGCGGTCATGCCGGCCTCGGCCTTCTTGAGGTAGCTACGCGGGTCGTAGACCTTCTTGTTGCCGACCTCGCCGTCGATCTTGAGGACGCCGTCGTAGTTCGAGAACATGTGGCCGGCGATCGGGCGCGAGAACGCGTACTGGGTGTCGGTGTCGACGTTCATCTTCACGACGCCGTAGCGCAGCGAGTCCTCGATCTCCGACTTCAGCGAGCCCGATCCGCCGTGGAAGACGAAGTCGAACGGCTGCGAGCCCGCGGACAGACCCAGCTTGGCGATGGCGGCCTCCTGGCCCTCCTTGAGCACCTCGGGCTTGAGGACGACGTTGCCCGGCTTGTAGACGCCGTGCACGTTGCCGAACGTCGCGGCCAGCAGGTACTTGCCGTTCTCGCCGACACCGAGCGCGTCGACGGTCTTCTCGAAGTCCTCGCGCGACGTGTACAGCTTGTCGTTGATCTCGGCCTCGACGCCGTCCTCTTCGCCGCCGACGACGCCGATCTCGACCTCGAGGATGATGTTCGCGGCCTTCGACAGCTTCAGCAGCTCCTGCGCGATCTCGAGGTTCTCGTCGATCGGCACGGCCGAGCCGTCCCACATGTGCGACTGGAACAGCGGGTTGCGACCGGCGTTGACGCGCTCCTGCGAGATCGCGAGCAGCGGACGCACGAAGGTGTCCAGCTTGTCCTTGGGGCAGTGGTCGGTGTGCAGCGCGATCGTCACGTCGTACTTGGCGGCGATGACGTGCGCGAACTCGGCGAGCGCGACCGCACCCGTCACCATGTCCTTGACGCCCAGGCCCGAGCCGAACTCCGCGCCACCGGTCGAGAACTGGATGATGCCGTCACTGCCGGCGTCCGCGAAACCCTTGATCGCGGCGTTGATCGTCTCCGACGACGTGCAGTTGATGGCGGGGAAGGCGAAGGAGTGCTCCTTGGCCCGACCGAGCATCTCGGCGTAGACCTCGGGAGTTGCGATAGGCACGGCGGCTGTCCTCCATGTGACGGTTCGGGGGCGCGGCCGACTGTGACGGCGCGCCGGTTGTCTATGCAGTATGGCAACCCGGACGCGCCACCGCCTCCCCTGGTGTCCGGACCGTGTCGACCCGGTGTCGGCTCACCCGGCTCGGTGGACTCAGCCGTCTCTCAGCGGCCGCCGGTAGTCTGGTGCGCGTGAATGTGCTGGCAGCCTCGGAGTCCGTGACCACGAATCTGGCATTGCTGCCGGGATTCCTCGATCCAGTGAACCTGCTGAACTCGTTCGGTACCTGGATGCTGATCGGACTGCTGCTGGTCGTCTTCATCGAGTCCGGGCTGCTGTTCCCCCTCCTCCCGGGCGACTCCCTGCTGTTCACGGCGGGCCTGATCGCGGCGTCGAAGTCCGCGGAGGTGGAGCCGTTCGCTCCGCTGTGGGTGTTGATGGTGACCATTCCGATCGCCGCGGTCCTCGGCGACCAGGTGGGCTATCTCATCGGCGCGAAGGGCGGATCGGCCCTCTTCAAGTCCGACGACTCGAAGATCTTCAAGAAGAGTTACATCGTCGAGGCGCACACCTTCTTCGAGAAGCACGGCCCGGCCACCATCTTCCTGGCCCGCTTCGTGCCGATCGTGCGCACGTACGCGCCGCTCGTCGCGGGTGCGTCGAAGATGAAGTACTCGGTCTTCTTCACCTACAACATCATCGGCGGCATCGTGTGGGGCGCCGGTGTGACGCTGCTCGGCTACTTCCTGGGGCAGATCCAGTTCATCGCCGACAACATCGACTACATCTTCATCGGCATCGTGCTGGTGTCGGTGATCCCGATCATCCTCGAGGTCGGCAAGCGCTACCTCGCGTCCCGTAAGGCCCCGAAGAGCGTCGACGTGGAAGCCGCCGAGCCCGTCCGGACCCCGAACGATCCGACCGCTTGATCATGACCGTCGCGGCCGGAACCTTCGGCCCGCTCGAATCGGCCGGTCCCGCGCTGGTCTGGATCATCGTTCTCACGTTCGTCTTCCTCGAATGCGCACTGATCGTCGGGCTGTTCCTGCCCGGTGACTCGATGCTGGTGACCGCGGGCATCGTGCTCGCGACGCACGAGGCCGGCGCGCAGCACACGTGGGCGCTGTCGGCGGGCGCCATGGGCGCCGCGGTCGCGGGCAACCAGGTGGGCTACGCGATCGGCAAGCGCAGCGGTCACCACATCGTGGCCCGGCGCAACGGCAAGTACGTCAACGCGGCGAACCTGCACAAGGTGAACGTCCTCCTCGACCGGCACGGCTTCTGGGCGGTGCTCGTCGCCCGCTGGATCCCGTGGGTGCGGACGCTGTGCCCGATGGTCGCAGGCGCCGCGAACATGGACCACCGCCGCTACACGATCGCCAGCACCATCGGGGCGATCGTGTGGGCGCCGGTGCTCCTGATGATCGGGTACTACTGCGGTTCCCTGCTCGAACGGGTGCCGTGGCTGATGCCCGTGGTTCTCGGCGTCCTGGTGGCGTTGCTCGCGGTCGGCACCGCGCTGGGCGTGTGGGGCTATCGCCGGGAGATGGCGAAGCCCGCCGAGGACGTCGTCGTCGACGACGTCCACCACTGACGACCCGTCACCGGCGCTTGGGGTAGCCGGCCGCCGAGACCAGGTACGCGGACTCCATCAACAGCCAGCCGCCCAGTTGCACCGACAGGTCCCGCTCGGCGATGTCCGACGGGTGCACCGACCCGTCGGCGAACGTCGCGATCCCCGCACCGAGTCCGGGCAGTTGCGCCGGGATGCTCCAGTCCTTTCCGAACAACGGCAGCTCCTCGACCTGGAGCCGGTTCTCCCATGCCGCTTCGGCCGAGGCGAGCACCAGTTGCGCGGCGATCTGCCGGGCGCGCACGTCCTCGGGGGTGTCGCCGGGCAGCATGAGCGCGACGAGGGCCAGGTACCGGGCCAGCAGCCCGTTGAACAGGCCGCCGTCGCCGCCGCCCCCGTCGCGGATCACCCCGCCCCGGGTCAGCCGCTCGTCGATCGCGTCGACCAGGCGGTGCACTCGGAGCCGGTGCCGGGGCGCGCCCATCCGCACCGCCAGTTCCGTCTCGAGGCTGAGCACCGTGCCCTGGCAGTACGAGTAGATGTTGCGTTCGATCGTGCCGTCGGCGCGGACGCCGTCGAAGATCAGTCCCGTCTCCGGGTCACGGAGCGTGTCGTCGATCCAGTCCGCGATCGCCTGCGCCCGCCACAGCCGGCCGAGCCGGGCGAGCACCAGCCCGGCCGGACCGTTCGCCGGGGTGTTGAAGAAGTCGGAGTGCTTGCGCCACGGGATTCCGCCGCCGGAATCCGGGGACCACGCATCGAACAGTTGCGACTCGAGCGTCGACAGCGCCTTGCGGTTGTCGATCAACTGCATCCGTTGCGCACGTTCGAGTGCGAGCGCGAGCCACGCCATGTCGTCGTAGTAGCTGTTGGTCCAGCCCGAGATGTTGCGGAACCGGTGCCCCCCGGATGAGCCTGGACAACCGGCGCCGACGACGCGCGGTGGGGTTGCGTTCGGCGGCGTCGACGGTGCAGTTGATGAGGTTCGCCTGCCACCAGTAGTGCCAGTTGAGAAACATCCGCTCCCGCCGCACCGCGGGCCACGCCACCACCGCGAGCGCGGTCCCCGGCATCCCCCACACGCGGCGAATGTGCCGGGTCATGACCGCCTCCTCGGCGGCGTCCGCCCGGGCAGACCATTCGCGCTGCATGCCTACCGATCTTGCCTGGGCGTCGGTACTTTTGCTACAAGACGCGCTGGTGTGCCGACGGAGTGGTGCTACCAGGCCTGCCGGAGGTCGGCGTGCTGCCGGATCCAGGCGTGCATCGCGATCCCCGCCGCGACACCGGCGTTGATGCTGCGGGTAGACCCGAACTGGGCGATCGACACCGTCATCGACGCGACCGCGTGGCCCTGATCGGTGACCCCCGGGCCCTCCTGCCCGAACAGCAGCAGGCAGTTCCGCGGCAACTCGACCGTCTCGATCGGCACCGATCCGGGCGTGTTGTCGACCGCGACGACCGTCAGCCCGTTCTCCCGCGCGAAGGCGGCCAACTCGTCGAGGTCCGTGTGGTGCACGAGATGCTGGTAGCGGTCGGTGACCATGGCGCCGCGCCGATTCCAGCGTCGTCGCCCGACGATGTGCACCGCCGCCGCCGCGAAGGCGTTCGCCGTCCGGACAACGGTCCCGATGTTCGAGTCGTGCGCGAAATTCTCGATCGCCACGTGCAGCGGGTGCCGCCGGGAGTCGATATCGGCGACGATCGCCTCGCGCGTCCAGTAGCGGTACGCGTCGACGACGTTGCGGCGATCTCCGTCCGCGAGCAGCTGCGGGTCGTAGCGCTCGTCGGTGGGTGGCGGGGTGTCGTGCTCGTCGGCCCACGGTCCGACACCGTGCGGGTGCTCGCCCCACTCGGTGGGCCCGGCCGCCTCGTCGTCGTCGGCGGCAGGGGCGTGCATCTTGGGTTCTTCGGTGGTCAAAACGTCTCGTTCGAATCGGGGGCGACGGTGAACCCGTGCCCGGTCTCGTCGTTGGTGCACGTCACCGACGACACCGTCGTCTCGCAGGTGTACCCCAACTCGGCGAGCGGGGTCCCCGGCGCGAGCACCGGCTCGGTGCCGGCGCCGGACGTGTACACCTGCCCGCCCGAGCACATGAACGCGCCGCGTCCGGTGTTCTCGACGCGGATCCCGTTCCCCCAGCTGACCATGCAGTCGTCGGGACGCGGCGGCACCGGTGTGGTGACGCCCTCGCAGCCCGCCTCGGTGCGGCCCGGCAGCCGCAGGATGCCGCACGTGAAGGAGCCGTCGGGCGACGAGAAGAAGTACGACTCGTTGCGCTGGAACTGCACGTCGGTGAGTGTCGTGGTGGCGGCCGCGGTCGTCGTGGGCACGGTCGTGACGGGCGTCGGGTCGGCCGTCGTGGTGGTGGGCGTCGGCACGGATGTCGTGGTCGTAGCGGGCGGCGCGATCGTGGTGGTCGCCTCGGTCGCCGCGGGGGTGTCCGGCGAACCTCCGCACGCGGTCAGTGCGAGCACGGCGGTCAACGCCGCACCCACCCCCAGACACGGCAGCGTTACCCGACGCACAACCCACTCCTGACCGATTTCCCGACGCGATCCGTCGTCACCGAACTCTAGTCGTCCGCACCGTCACTCGATTTCAGGCGCGGCTGAGCACCTTGTTCGACAGCCGCGCCAGCCACGCCGGCGAGAGCGCCGACGCCGCGGCGAGGAGCCGGGCTTGGGCGCCGACCGGATAGTGCACCTTCGGGAACCGTCGACGCTGCTGCGTGGCGTCGACGATCGCGTCCGCGACGTGTTCCGGGGTGAGCCGGACGCCGAGCGAACGTGTGCTGCCGATGGACATTCCGCGGATCATCCCGGTCCGCACGAACAGCGGCCACACGTCGAACACTCGGATGTCGTGGCCGCGCCACTCGAGTTCGAGAGCCTCGGTGAGCCCGCGCACCGCGAACTTGGTGGCGCTGTAGGTCGCGAGTTCGGGCTGACCGTAGATCGCGGACGCGGACGCCAGGTTCACCACCTGCGCGCCCGGCGTCTCCTTCAGATAGGGGAACGCCGTGTACAGACCGTTCATCGTGCCGAGGACGTTGATGTCCACCATCCGGCGCTGCGCGTCGAGCGGGAGATCCTCGAAATGCCCCGACGCCAGGACCCCGGCATTGTTGATCAGGACATCGAGTCGACCGTTCCCCGAAGTGAACTCGGCCAGCCGGGTGCGCCACTCCTCGGCGTCGGTGACGTCGAGGACGCCGGTCCGGACCCGACCTCCCTGCGCGAGGATCTCCTCACGCAGGGAGCCGAGTCCGTCCTCGTCGATGTCGTACGCGCCCACGAAGAACCCTCGGCGCGCGAACTGCAGGGCGGTTGCGCGGCCGATCCCGGCCGCGGCACCGGTGACGAACACGGTCGGTCGAGGTGTCTCTGCCATGCCGTCAGGCTAGGCGTTGCGCGACGAAACCGCGTGCACTCAGGCGGAGTTCGTCACCGGACGTTCGCCCGGCGTCGCGTCCCGGGCGGTCGTGGGACGCGGGATGGTGAACGTCGCCGCCACACACGCGATCGCGACCGCGAAGCACGCGATCGTGTACCAGAGGTTGCCGATGGGGTCACCGTCCGTGGTGACGCCGTCGACCGCACCGAAGAAGTCCGGCAGGGCGCTCAGCCACAGCACGCCCATCACCGCGAGGTACACGACGGCGTAGATGCGAACGAAGTCGTTGGAGTAGGCGGGGGCGTCGGACGTCCCTGCCCGCAGCCGGGACCACTGTTTGACCAGCAATGGAATCGCGACCACCGTGACGGCGACGAGTTCCGCCGCGTAGAGCACGCCGCGCACCGTGTCGCTGCCCATGCCGAAGACCGTCGCCGGGAGCGGGAGGACGAACACGCCGACCGACGCCACGAGCCCCACCACGACGGTGCGCCAGACCAGTTCGAATCCGGAGAAGTGGCGTCCCCCGTCCACCTGACGGCCGACGAAGAACTGCACGCACAGCGCCAGCGACATGGGCCACAGCGCCGCGAACACCACGACGCTCGGCAGCGGCACCGAGTCGAAGAACGGCAGGTTGACCTTGTTGTCGAGCGTCCACTCCCACCACCGCAGCTGCGGTCCGAGCTGGTCGAAGATCTCGTAGAACGCGTGGTGCACGAAGCCGACGCACACCGCGCCGAGGAACACCCCGTAACGCCGGAACACACCGAGCATGCGGACCAGCTCGAACGCCAGCGTCGCCATCAGCGGATAGATCGCGATGATGTACAGCGGCAGTCTGCCCCACAGGAATTCGACCGTGAACACGTTGTGCGCGAACATCGTGCCGAGGTACTCCTCGGTGCCGAACGTGCCCGGGAAGTAGATCGGCGGCTCGATCACGAACAGGAACGCGGTGGCGCCGAACCACAGCACCAGGTTGGTGGGATCACCGTGCCGCCGCAGCCGCACGATCGCATAGACGAGCGCGAGGACCGAGCCGAGCACGATCATGATTTCGAGGACCGGCAGCGTCCAGTTCTCGAGTGCTGTCGGGTTCCGCAGCTCGAAGAATCCGCCGGCCTCCTCGCATGTGAAGCCGAGCCGGGTGGCGAGGTCTTCGAAGGTGGGTGTGCACAGGTCCGACATCAGTTCACCCCCGACGACACCGGCGCGGCCGAGTACCAACGGGTGCAGTCGTAGCCGTCGTCGTAGCGGTCGAACCACTTGTCCGCGAGCACCGGCAGCTTCTCGTGGGTCGGGTTGTGCCCGGGCATCTGGCTACGGACGGCGCCGCGCAGCGCGACGAGCTGTTCGCCGATGGGCAGTCCGTCGAACGCGCGCGGCATCGGCCCCTTGGTCAGGTACGGCGCGAACGTGGTGAGCACCCGCTGCTTGGCGCGGTGCCGGGCGAACATCGACAGCGAGTCGACCTTGCGCTCGGACAGCGGAACGTGCTGGTTGAAGCCGGCGCACGCGATCCGGATCGACTTCATCACGTGCGCGAACACGGACGGCGCCATCCGCATCCGGTACAGCTCGTTGCCGACGATCGCGTTGTAGATGATCAGCGCGGAGCTGCGGTGCTCGACCTCCTCGACGAAGTGCCACAGGAACAGCGACGCGACCCGGTCGTCGCCGGGCGCGAACAGGGTCGACTCGTTGTCGAGCATCAGCTTGAAGACCGGGGTGAAGGTGGCCTCGAGGTCGGCGGTGTACGCGAGCCGATAGTCGATCGAGGTGCGCTCGGTCAGCAGGTCGAACTCGCCGATCACCGCGTCGAGCGTGTTCTGCAGGCCCGGGTAGCTGCGGATCAGCCCGTTCACGTGCTGGCGGTGCGCGGTCGAGTGATGCCCCTCCTGCCGCATGAACGCCACCGCCTCCTCGGCGACCTCCGGGTCGGTGATGAGCGGCTTGGCCTGCAGGATCAGCTTCACGATCATCTTCTCGAAGCCGATGGCCAGGAACGACACCGCGTTCGACATGCTCGACCAGGCCGGATTGTCGGGGTTCCACAGGAAGGGGACGTCCCCGTCGTCGAACCCGAAATCCATCTTCCGGGGCTTGAGATCCGTCATGCGCACTACCTCGTTCGTCGTCGGTGCGGGCCCGTCCGGGCAGGCCGGGGCCACGATCGCGGCAATCATACGATCGACTCGCCGTTTGTATGATTGCTTTCGAAGAAATCGTCGCCACCTGCACGAGCGTCGGCCGCGCGACTGGTACGGTCCGGCCGTGGCACGCAGACGCGGATGGGGCGGCAAGCCGCCGGTCGACGACGACGAGGCCGCGCGGCGGATCGTCGCCGCCGCAGTCGAGACGATCTCCCGCACCGGGTCGGCCGTCAGCATCGCGGACGTCGCCGAATCCCTCGGCGTGATCCGGCAGACCGTGTACCGGTACTTCCCCAGTGCCGACGCGCTCATGCGGGCGTCCGCGATCGCGTCGGTGGGCGACTTCCTCGATCGCCTGACCGACCACGTGCAGGGGCGCCGCGATCCCGCCGACGCCCTGGTCGAGGCGGTCGTCTACACACTCGACGACGTCCGCCGAACCCCACACCTGGGCATCATGCTCTCGGGTGCGCACTCCCACACGGACGGCATCACCTCGGAGGAGGCGCAGGCCTTCGGCCTCACCATGATCAGACGCTTCGACGTCGACTGGGAGCGGCACGGCTACGACGACGCCGCCCTGAGCGAGCTCGTCGAGCACCTGCTGCGGACGATGCAGTCGTTCTTCGTCTCCCCCGGCAACCCGCAGCGCTCCGACGCCGAACTACGCCGCTACCTGCGACGATGGCTCGCGCCGGCGATCGTCGCGCAGCCCGGTTACCGCCCGGCCGGGTCGGCGTCGGACGACTAGGCTGGGTGGCGTCACGAAGAGAAGGCCATGAATCACCCACGCATCGTTCGCACCGTCTGCTTCATCACCGTCAGCTACGTCATCGTCCTGTCGATCTGGCTCGGATGGCTGATCGAGCACACCCCCGAGGGCACGATCCCGTACCAGATCGGCGGCCTGCTCGCGGCGTACGGATCCGCGCTCGGGCTGGGGATGATGTGGGCCGACCGCCCCTCCCGCTCCGAACGCAAGCTCGCCCGGCACGGGATCGAGGGGTGGGCGACCATCCGCCGCGCGCAACCGCTGCGCCGGACGGTCGACAACGGCCAGCTCACCCAACTCGATCTGGCGCTGACGGTGCCCGGCTCCGAGTCGTACACCGGCACCGTGGTCTACGAGGTGGCCCGGGAGTTCCGCGAGCACTTCGTCCCGGGTGAGACGATCTCGATCCGCGTCGACCCGCGCAACCGCGATCGAATCCTCATCTACCCCTGACCGATTCGCTTCTTCGCGCGACGTCCGAGGTCGAGCATCCCCTCCACGAGCAGCAGCTGCGCGGCCGCATACGACGCGAGGATCGCACCCTCGGCCACGGCCCGGGACTTCTCGCCGCGCAGGAACAGCTTGCGCACCACGATCGTCCCGTCGGAGGCGGTGAACAGCAGACCACCGAGCCCGAGCCAGCTGCGGCGGTCGCGACGGTTCGGCACCGGCAGCCCCGCCACGTCCGCGGCGCCGGGGGCGAGCGCGGGATCGGCGGCGAGCGTCGCGGTGGTCCCGAGCAGCGCACCGTACCCGGTGAGCGTCTTCGCGACCGCGGGAGCTTTCGCATGCAACAGGGTTGACGCGCCCGCCCAGGCCCCGAGACGGGGTAGTACTGCCGCACGCCGCGGCCCGGCGCCCCGACGGACCAGCAGCGACGAGTACGCCGTCTGCATGACGCCGAAGGAGGTGGCGCCGCGGCGCAGGCGGGCGTCGACGTCGGGGTCGATCATGAACACGTCACCGACGGTGGCGGCGGCCAGGCCCGCCACCAGCAGCGCGGCGTCGGCGGTGTCCAGGTCGTCGCGGCGGCGCAAAACGCGGGTCGCGAGTGCGGGCGCGATGAGCGGCTTCGCGACCTGCTGGACCCGCTCCCGTCCGGTGACCGCGCCGTAGATCGTCGCCGCCGTCGCACCGGCGAACACCGCGTGTTCGAGTCCCCACTTCTTGCTGCTCGCGAATGCCATGTCCACTCCCTCGTGTCCGATCCGGCACGACGGTCTTCGCTGGGTTCGCCGTGTCCGATTTCGCACGACCGTACCGCCGCGCCCCTCCCCTCCCCGCGTTTTGCGCACTTGTCGCGGTTCCTTGGGACGGGAAACCGCGACAAGTGCGCAAAACGCGAGGGGTAGACATAGATAGTTAGCTTATGTAATTATTATCTTCCATGAGTTCGACCGATCCCCAGTTTCGAGACCTGCTCGTCGAACTGGTGAGCAACGCCCACCGGTTCACCCGACTCGCCTCCGCGCTCTCCACCGACGACCGATCCCGGCCGTGGATGCGGGCGCTGTCGCTGCTCGAGGAGCAGGGCCCGCTCCGGATCAGCGCCTTCGCGCGGCTCGACCGCTGCTCCCAACCGTCGGCGACGGCACTGCTCAAGCGCCTCGGCGAGGAGGGACTGGTGTCGCGCGAGACGGATCCCGACGACTGCCGGGCCGTTCTCGTCGGCATCACCGACGACGGACGACGCTGGCTGGCCGAGGCCCGCCGCGACGTGGCCGATGCGCTGACGCCGCACTTCGCGCATCTCGAGCCGGAGCAGGTCGCCCGCATCTCGGACGGACTGGGCGAACTCCGGGCGATCATCCGGACCGCCGCAGCAGAGCGCTGATCACCACGACATCACCCGAGGAGGGATACGTGAGCACCACGACCGCACCGGCCGCGAGCAAGCCGAGCATCCTGCAACAACCGAAAGCGGTGTGGGCAGTCGCCTTCGCCAGCGTCATCGCCTTCATGGGCATCGGGCTCGTCGACCCCATTCTCAAGCCCATCGCCGAGCAGCTCGACGCGACGCCGTCGCAGGTGTCGCTGTTGTTCACCAGCTACATGCTGGTCACCGGCGTGGCCATGCTGTTCACCGGGATGATCTCGAGCCGCATCGGCGCCAAGAAGACCCTGCTGTGGGGTCTGGCGATCATCGTGGTGTTCGCGGCGGCCGCGGGCACGTCCGACACCATCAACCAGATCGTCGGCTTCCGCGCCGGCTGGGGCCTGGGCAACGCGCTGTTCATCGCGACCGCGCTGGCCGCGATCGTCGGCGCCGCGAGCGGTGGTGTCGCGCAGGCGATCATCCTCTACGAGGCGGCACTCGGCATCGGCATCGCCATCGGCCCGCTGGCCGGCGGAGTGCTCGGCAACATCAGCTGGCGTGCACCGTTCTTCGGCGTCGCGACGCTCATGGCCATCGCATTCATCCTCATCATGGTGATGCTGCCCAAGGCGCCCAAGCCGACGCATCGCACGTCGCTCGCCGCACCGTTCCTCGCGCTGCGCCACCGCGGTCTGCTCACCGTCGCGATCACGGCGCTGCTGTACAACTACGGCTTCTTCACGCTGCTCGCGTACACCCCGTTCCCGCTCGACATGGGCGCGTACTCGATCGGGTTCATCTTCTTCGGCTGGGGTGTGGCGCTGGCGATCGCGTCGGTGTTCCTGGCCCCGCGTCTGCAGCGACGTTTCGGCACGCTGCCGATGATGATCACGGCGCTCACCCTGTTCGCGCTCGACCTCGCGGCGATGGCACTGTTCACCGACTCCAAGCCCGCGCTCGTGGTGTGCGTCGTCCTCGCCGGACTCTTCCTGGGCGTCAACAACACCCTCATCACCGAGACCGTGATGATCTCGGCACCCGTCGAACGTTCGACGGCGTCGGCGGCCTACAGCTTCGTCCGCTTCGTCGGCGGCGCTGCGGCCCCGTACGTCGCCGGCAAGCTCGGCGAGCACAACGTCCACGTGCCGTTCTGGGTGGGCGCCGCGTGCACCGTCCTCGGCATCCTGGTTCTCGCCACGGGACGAAAGGTGCTGGCGCACGTCGACGATCACGATCCCGAGCCGCACAGCGTCGACGAGGCCGTCGCCGTCACCGTCAGCGACGCGGACTGAGTCTGTTCCCTCCCCCCTCCCCCTCGCGTTGTGCGCACTTGTCGCGGGATTCCCGGTGCCCCGGGCGCGACAAGTGCGCACAACGCGTCGCGGGGGTCAGGTGGCCGGGGTGTGCACCAGGTCGACGTACTCCTGCGGCAGCTCCTCGAACGACAGCTTGGTGACGCTCGACGGCCCGGAGTGGTACGAGTCCTCGCCCTGGATCAGCCCGTCCTCGTCCACCGGCCACAGGATGAGCTGACGGAACACCACCAGGTAGTCGGCCGCCTCGTCGTCGACCGGGATGCCGATCTGCGCGGCGTACGAGCCGGGATAGATCTGCTTGAGGAAGCCCTCGGTGACCAGGCAGTGGTCGTCGACGACGAGCCGGTCGAGCTCGTACTCGAGAATGTTGGTGCGGGTCGCGAGGAAGTCGATGTAGTACGTCTTCACGCCCTCGGTGCCCTTGGGCCCGACGTCCTGGCCGCCGTTCCAGAAGTGGTAGTCGGGAGCCGGATTCAGCGTGGCCATCAGTCGATCCAGGTCCGGGGCGGCCTCCGCCCTCATGTGCTCGATCACCGCACCGAGGACGACGCGGTGGCGGGCGTTGGTGGTCACGGCGAGACGCTGCTCGAGCAGTTCCCACGTGCGATTCGGGTCGATCACGGCCATGTGCGAATTCCTTTCCGATGAAACGAACTTCGCTTCGATGGTGTCCCATCGGACGGGCCCGGGGCACCCGACGGGTGTCGACCGATCCGGCCGTCGGATCCGACGAGCGTCGGGCTCAGTACCCCGAACCGAAGACTTCGGACGCCGCCAGTTCGGTCGACGACAACGCCATCCGTCGGATCATCAGCACCAGCGTCGCCATGAACCGGTCCATCGAGTCCTCCAGGTCCCAGCCCATCTCGATCTCGAGGTGTGCCAGGCGTGCGGCGACCGTGCTGTGATGGACGTGCAGTTCGGCCGCGGTGCGCCGCAGCGACCCGAACACGCAGAACGCCTCCAGCGTCGCCACCTCCTGGGCACCGGACGCCGACGCCGCGATCGCGTTGATCCGTGCGACGTCTCGATCGTTGAGCAGGCGTTCGAGGGGCAGTTCGACGAGCAGTTCGAGCGAACTCAACCGTCCGTACGCGACGGCCCGACGGCCGTAGCCGGTGGACGACGCGAAGCGCAGTGCCCGACGCGCCTGCTTCCACGACGTCGGCGCGGCGTACACGCTCATCCGTTCCCCGATTCCCACCCACGGACCGCGATCGGCGTCCGACGTCGGGTGCGCGCCGGCGATCGCGGCGTGGAGGTCGTCGGCCAGGTCCCGACTGTCGGCGCTGTCCTGCAGCAGGACGGCCGTGAGGTTGCCGACGTCGACCGAGCGGACCAGTCGGCCGGCACAGGATCTCGAGATCACCTCGACCGCAGTGGTGCTCGTGTTCGACGACACCGCCAGCACCCGGACGTCGCGCGCCGGATCCAGCCCGAGCAGCCCCACCGCACGCACCCGGTCCTCGCGGCGCTCCTTGTCCGACAGCACCACTTCGAGCAGTCCCGGATCGCCCATCCGCAGACCGTCACCCGGCCCCGAGCGGGCAGCCGCGACCCGCAGGGTGTGGCGGAGTCGGTCCAGCAGAACCGAGTCGAGGGGCCGTTCGGCGCCGCCGCGGTCCAGCCACACGACGGGGTCCTCGTGCACCCGCTCCGTCGGACACAGCTCGCCCCGCGGGTTCCCCAGCGCGTCGTAGCCGATTGCGAGGCCGGACGCCCAGCACGCACCGACCGGACACTCCGCGAGCAGGGCAGCGGCCCGGACGACGGTGTCCGCGTTGGCCGCCGATTCCCCGAGTTCGTCGAAGTAGGCGATGATCCGCAGCACTGACACCGAGTCGGAGCCCAGCTCCGACATCCGCACCCGTTCCTGGCTCACCGTCGCTCCGTTCCTCGACTCGAGCCGAGCATGACCGGCCGCGGCCGGGAAGGGACCCCCGTCTCCCGATCCGCGGGAACCCTCCTCGCGTTTTGCGCACTTATCGCGCCTCCCGAGGCGCCCGGGGCGCGACAAGTGCGCAAAACGCGGGGGAGGGCTGGGGAAGGGCCGGTCAGACGGTCAGAGGAGGCGGCGGGCGGGGGCCGACGCGGCGACGACGGCGAAGGCCGGCTCGGGCAGGCCCCGGTCCACGGCCAGGCGGTGGGCCGTGTCGATCGCGTCGTCGACCTTCTCGGCCGGGAGCAGCGCGATCGCGGACCCTCCGAATCCGCCGCCGGTCATCCGTGCGCCGAGCGCCCCGGCGACCATCGCGGCTTCGACGGCGGTGTCGAGCTCGGGGCACGACACCTCGAAGTCGCGGTGCAGCGACATGTGCGACGCGTAGAGCAGCCGGCCGAACTCGGCGAAGTCCCCGGATTCCGACGCCGCCACCGCGAGCCGGACGCGGGCGATCTCGCTGATCACGTGCCACGCCCGACGCCGCAGGACGTCGTCCTTCAGCGACCGGACGGCGTCCGCCCCGTCCCGGCCACGGTCGGCGAGTTCTCGCAGCGACGCCACCCCGAGCCGACGCGCCGCGCGCTCCACCGCCGCCCGGCGCTTCGCGTACCTGCCGTCCACCAGCCGGTGCGGAGCGCGGGTGTCGATCACCAACAGCGTCAGCCCCTCCGGAGCGAAGGGCACCTGCGACACCGCCCCCGACGCCGAATCCAAGAGCAGCGCATGGCCTTCCGACGATCGCAGCGACGCCGCCTGGTCCATGCCGCCGGTGGGCGCGAGCGCGATGTCGTTCTCGGCCCGCACGCACGCCGCCGCCAGGTCGGCCCGATCCGCATCGGGAGCCAGCGCGAGTGCGAGCGAACACTCGAGCGCCGCCGAACTCGACAGCCCCGCGCCGATCGGCACGGTGGACACGAACACGGCGTCCACTCCCCCGAAATCGTGCGCGAACAAACCGTTCTCACGCAACGCCCAGATCACTCCGGCCGGATACGCAGCCCATCCCGCCGGCCGTCCGGGACCGATGTCGGCGAGCCGCCCGTCCCACGGGGCGCCGTCCGACGACCGCAGCCGGATCAGCCCGTCGGTGCGACGCGACACCGCGACGGCGGTGCTGTGCGGCAACGCGATCGGCAGGCACAGCCCGCCCGCGTAGTCGACGTGCTCGCCGATCAGGTTGACCCGACCGGGTGCCGCCCACACTTCGTCCGCGTCGACGTCGAACTCGTGGCGGAACGAATCCGTTACCGCCGCAGTGAGTTCGGCGTCGGAACGGGCGTCGAACCAGACCGTCACGGCGCGACCTCCCGGAATCGTGCGGCGATCCGCTCGGGGGTGGTGTCACTGATCCACGCGCCCATCCCGGATTCGGAACCGGCGAGGAACTTCATCCGGTGTGGCGAACGCATCAGCGAGAACACCTGCAGGTGCAGCCGTCCCAGGTCACGGTCTGCGCCGATCGGAGCCTGGTGCCACCCTGCGATGTACGGCAGCCGATCGACGCCGTCGAAGAAGCGGTCCAGCCGACCGAGCACGTCGAGGTAGAGGTGCGAGAGCTCGTCGAGTTCGGCGTCGTCGAGCTCGGTGAGATCGGCGACGTCCCGGTGCGGCGCGACATGCAGTTCGACGGGCCACCGCGCCGCAGCGGGCACGTACGCGGTCCAGTGCTCGCCCTCGACCACCACGCGGGTACCGGCGCGCCGCTCGGCGTCGAGGACGTCGCGCAGAAGCGAACGCCCCGTGCGCTTTCGGTGCTGCTCGGCCTGACGCAGCAGCGCGGTGGTGCGCGGCGGCAGCGTCGGATACGCGTAGATCTGACCGTGCGGGTGCGACAGCGTCACCCCGATCTCCTCGCCGCGGTTCTCGAAGCAGTACACCTGCGCGACGGACGGCAGCGCCGACAGCTCGCGTGTCCGGTCCCGCAGCGCCTCGAGCACGGTCCGCACGCGGGAGACCGGCAACTGCGCGAACCCGCCGTCGTGCTCGCTGGTGAAGCACACCACCTCGCACCGGCCGTCGGCGGCGCGCTGCGGCCAAAGCTCCTCACTGTCAACGGCTTCCGCAACTTCCAGAGCGGCCGACCCCAGCGACGGGAAGCGGTTCTCGAACACCGCGACGTCGTAGTCGTCGGCGGGGATCTCGGTCGCGGGACGCCCGGGCCGGCTGGGGCACAGCGGGCACTCGTCGGTCGCCGGCAGGAACGTGCGGTTCATCCGGTGCGCGGCGAGGGTCACCCACTCCCCCGTCAGCACGTCGTAACGCATCGTCGACGCCGCCTCTACCGGTGCCAGGTCCCGGCCGTCGTGCAGCTCGCGCGTCGCCGCGCCGCTCGCGAACGGCTCGGTGTCGTCGAAGTAGAGCAGTTCGCGCCCGTCGGACAGGCGTGTCCGCGTCTTCCGGATCGGCATCGGAACACGATATGCGACAGCCACTGTTCCCTCGCCGACCATCCGGTTTGGTGTCGCCGCGGGTTGTGTGTGAGCATGCTCGAGGCTGTTGCACGTGACGGGGAGTCACGGGACGGCCGGGGGAACGAAACACATCGGAAAACGGGGGATTCACATGAAGCTTCGCAGCTTTGCCGTGCGCGCATTCGGCGCCGCGGCCATCGCGACCGCCACGATCACGGGCGTCGCCGCCACCGCGAGTGCCGCACCGGCGCCTGCGCCGCTCGTGCACACGACGTTCAACGGGCCCACGCTGCCGGTGGTCGGGCAGAACGACTTCTGCAACGGCCTCATCGACACCGTCGTCGAGACCGATCCGGCCCGCCCGGGGCTCGCCACCATCGCGTTCACGCCGCGCGTCCTGAACGGCATCGGCCCCGGCTGGGCCCAGAACCCGGTCTGCCGGATGAAGGTCACCGTCGGATGGAACTTCGGAGCGCTGACCGGACAGGTCAAGGAGATCGAGATTCTCGCGGTACCGGGCCAGACCGTCCGGACCGAGATCAACCCCGGTTCCGGCCTCGCCGCCGTGGTCATGCAGGTGACACCGATCGGCCCGTGGTTCAGCGAACTCCGCCCGCAGGCAGGGTACGGACGGATCGAAGCCTTCTTCCTCGTCCCCTGACCGGACGCCACTACAGCTGAAGGGACCCCTCACGCGCTGCGAGCGCACGAAGGGTCCCTTCAGCTGTAAGGAGAACTGGCTAGCTCAGACCCAGATCGTCGAGGCCGAGGAGCGAGCGGTACTCGAGGCCCTCGGCGGCGATGACGGCGTCGGCGCCGGTGGCGCGGTCGACGACGGTGGCGACACCGACGACGATGGCGCCGGCGTCACGCAGCGCCTTGACGGCGGTGAGCGGCGAGTTGCCGGTGGTGGTGGTGTCTTCGACGACGAGGACGCGCTTGCCGACGACGTCGGGGCCCTCGATCTGACGCTGCATGCCGTGCGCCTTGGCGGCCTTGCGGACGACGAACGCGTCGATGGGTCGACCCTCGGCGTGCATGACGGCCATCGCGACGGGGTCGGCGCCCATCGTCAGTCCACCGACGGAGGCGAAGTCCCAGTCGGCGACCAGTTCGCGCAGCAGCTTGCCGATCAGCGGTCCGGCCCGGTGATGCAGGGTCGCGCGGCGCAGGTCCACGTAGTAGTCGGCTTCCTTGCCGGAGGACAAGGTGACCTTTCCGTGCACCACCGCCAGCTCGCGCACCAGCGCGGCGAGCTCGTCGCGATCCGTCATCGGCCGCTCCCATCATCGTTCGAAGTCAGTGACATTTCGTCGTGTCGAGCCTAGCGAGGCGGCCAGGTCACAGCGCTGGCGCCCCTCAGGCCGCGCGCTCGGCGGCCGACGCCGCCTCGGCGCTCGCCGGCATCTCGAGAAATGTCGCCTCGAACAGCGGCGCCGCGACGATCCCGCCGACGCGCGCGAGAAGGCCGGCGGGGAAGCGCGCGAGCGAGTCGTTGTGCTGGCGCGCCAGGTCGTTGTAGACGGTGACTGCACCGGCGAGGCGTGTCTCGGTCTGATCGATCTCGTGCGCGGGACGGACGAACGCCCAGTCGCGGCGCAACGCCGGATAGCTGCGTGCGGTGCCGAGCAGCGATGCCAGTACCGCGGACAGCGCGTTCTCGGCACCGGCCTGCCGGCCGAGGTCCAGGTTCTCCTCGCGGACCCGCATCGCCAGAGAACGCGCCCCGGTGACCGTGCTGACCAGTTCGCGGCCGACGGTGTCCGCGACGGCGAGCACGAGCCCGGGCACGTATTCGTAGCGCCGGTCCATCTCGGCGTGGATCAGCGACAGCGCCGTTCGCAGGTTCGCATCGGCGCGGCGCAGTTGCCGGAACACCGACACCGCCCACGCCACAAGAATCACAACAACAACAAGAGCAACACCCGACACAACAACCACAGGTGCGGAATCTACTGGGGTGGGGTCCGAGCCGCTATTCGGGAACCGGTTCGGCGGCGATCGGCCGGCCGGGATCGTGCGCGACGGGCTGCATCGCCGGCGGCTCGACGGCCGGCGGCAGCACCCGCAGCATCCCCGACAACCGGGCGACGACCTCGATCGCAGCGTCCCAGTCGCGGCCCGTGCTGCCGATCGGCAGCGAGCCCAGGGTCCACTCGCCCTCGCTCCACAGCATCTGCAACTGCGGGGGAACCGACTCGGTGAACGTCACCATCCGCTGATCGCACACGCGGCGGGCGATCTCGAGGTCAGTCGCGAAGACGACGCGCGGGCCGATCGCGCCCAGCAGGTTCAGGTCGTTGTCCCGCGGTGGGGGCGTGGACTTCAGGCGCAGATCGATGTCGACGTCGGAGCCGACCTCCCGGTGCACCGCGACGATGGTCGCCGTGTCCTCGAGATCGAACAACACGAACTGCTCACCGCGCCGGACGCCGCGCACGACGTCGACGGCGCCCAGGTACTCCTGTTTGGCGAGCGCCGCGCGATGCCACTGCGACGGCAGATGCTCGTCCGCGGTGTTGTAGGTGTATCCCTGCGCCTTCGCCCAGATCTGTCGCACCCGACCGGTCTGGTCACGACGCGAACGATCGACATAGAGCAGCACGACAGCACCCGCGAGCGCTATCACTGCCAATCCGAACCACATAGCCGTCATCGAGGGTCAGCCTAGCCACTCCCGGCGTAGTTCCGGGCATCCGGTGCCGCGCGTCAGTTTCCGAACTCGGGGAGCGTCGTGCCGATGATCAGCTTGGCGGTGAGGGTGCCGTCCTTCACCTTGTCGCCCTGCACCAGCACCGACTCGCCGGGCTTCAGCTCGGCGATGCTGTTCGCGGTCAACGAGATCAGCGAGGTGTCCGGCGTGGTCTTCACGGTGATCGTGGTTCCGCCGAGCCCGTCGAGGGTGAGCGTGCCGCCGTCGTTGGCGGTGATGGTGCCCATCGCCGTGCCGGCCTTGCCGATGACGTCGCCGATGCCGCCGGGCAGGTTCTCGAACGGCGACGTGGTGTCGGGCTCCGGCGTCGGAGCCGGTGCCCCGGCGCGCGGGGGCACCGCGGGCGCCGACGTGCGCGGCGACAGGGCGGACGCCGGATCGGACTCGTCAGACTTCCCGCTCAGCATCAGCCCCACGATCAGCCCGAGGGCCAGGAGCACGACGCCGGCACCGGCGGCGGCCCACAGCCCCACCTTGCGGCCGGACTTCCCACCGGGCCCGTTCTCGAGCGGCGGGACCTCACCGGTGGGCGGCTGTCCGGGCGGCGGGTAACCGCCCGGCGGATAGCCGCCGGCGCCGTAGTAGGTCGGATACGCCTGCGTCGCGTTCGGCGGCACGGCCTGCGGGTCGTAGCGCGGATCGTAGGTCGGGTACGCCTGCGTCGGTTCGGGCGCCTGCGTGCCGTAGGCCTGGTACGGATCGGCCGTGTAGTACTGCTCCGTCGGCTGGTCCGGGGCCGGCGTGCCGACCGGTCCCATCTGCTGTGTCGGGCCGTCGGACGGGCGAGCCCACTGGACGGTCTCGTCCGACCCCTGCTCGGCAGGGTCGTACGCGCGTTCCTGTGGGGTGCGCGGATCGTCGGGGTTCGTCATGGTGGGCCTTCTCCCGTTCCGTCGGTGGATCCGACAGGTCGATGCGACTGCTTCCAGCCGACACCACAGCGTAGAGCCGAATTCTGAGATCCGTCTGAACCGTCGCCGCCGGTATGCGCGCGGGGTTACTGCCCCAGAAACTTCTCCATGTCGCGGCGCTCACGCTTGGTCGGACGGCCGGCACCGCGGTCACGCCGCGGAATCGACGCGATCACTTCGGGCGAGGGCGGCGGCGGGCTGTTGTCCTGCAGGCATTCGGCGGCAACCGGCGGGCCGACCCGCTTGGCGACCGGCCGGACCACCACGACGATCCGCTCGCGGCCGGCAATCCGGACCCGCACCTCGTCACCCGGCTTGACCTGGACGGACGCCTTCGCGGCGGCGCCGTTCACCCGGACATGCCCGGATCGGCACGCCGACGCGGACTGCGACCGCGTCTTGAACAGCCGCACAGCCCACATCCAGCTGTCGAGGCGCGCGCTCGTCGGATCGGGAGTCGGGGTTGGCACGCCGCCCAGGCTACCGAGTGCGTCGGGGGCTCGAATCGTCCCTCGTGGTGGGAGCCTCCCCCCGCGCCCGCGAAGCCACATAAACCCTGCAAGAGGGCGGTTTCGTCGGCTGCCGAAAGTCCCTGTCGCAGGGAAACCGTCCGCTGGGCGGGACGGTCCGCTGTCACGTGGTTCACACCGCCATAGCGTGAATTCATCGCAAGAACCGTGAGGTCTGGTCCGATTCGGGGCCGGCGCAGCTCACGCTCGTGGAAGGACATATTCGTGAACGGACAGGATTCGGCACCCGAGAACGCCGCCGAGTACGACGTCGTCGTGGTCGGCGCCGGTGTCGCAGGACTCTACGCGGTGCACCGGTTCCGCCGGCAGGGCCTCACGGTCCGCGCCTTCGAGGCCGCCTCCGGGGTCGGTGGCGTCTGGTACTGGAACCGCTACCCCGGCGCCCGCTGCGACGTCGAGTCCGTCGACTACTCGTACTCGTTCTCCCCCGAACTCGAGCAGGAGTGGGACTGGAGCGAGAAGTACGCCACCCAGCCGGAGATCCTCGCCTACCTCGAGCACGTCGCGGACCGCTTCGACCTGCGCCGTGACATCCAGTTCGACACCCGCGTCACGTCCGCGACCCTCGACGAGGACTCCCTGCGCTGGACCGTGCGCACCGACCGCGGCGACGTCGTCTCGGCCCGCTTCTTCGTCGTCGCCGCCGGACCGCTGTCGAACGCCAACACCCCCGACTTCGACGGCCTCGACACCTTCACCGGCGATGTCTTCCACACCGCGTATTGGCCCCACGAGGGCGTCGATTTCACCGGCAAGCGCGTCGCGGTGATCGGCACCGGCTCCTCCGGTATCCAGTCGATCCCGCACATCGCCGAGCAGGCCGACCAGCTGTTCGTGTTCCAGCGGTCCGCGAACTACAGCGTCCCCGCCGGCAACGCCCCGCTCGACGACGCCACCCGCGCCGAGCAGAAGGCGGGCTACGCCGAACGCCGCCGCCTGTCGTGGGAGTCCGGCGGCGGCTCCCCGCACCGCGCGCATCCCAAGCTGACGCTCGAGGCATCCGAGGAGGAACGCCGCGCCGCCTACGAGGAGCGCTGGAAGCTCGGTGGCGTCCTGTACTCCAAGACGTTCGCCGACCAGCTCACCGACCAGGCCGCGAACGACACCGCCCGCGAGTTCTGGGAGGAGAAGATCCGCGCCGTCATCGACGATCCCGCGATCGCCGAACTGCTCATCCCCAACGATCACGCGATCGGCGCCAAGCGCATCGTCACCGACAGCGGCTACTACGAGACCTACAACCGCGACAACGTCCACCTCGTCAACCTCAAGGCCGCACCGATCGTCGGCATGGACGCCACCGGCATCAACACCACCGATGCCCACTACGACGTCGACGCGATCGTCCTCGCCACCGGGTTCGACGCCATGACCGGCTCACTCGACAAGCTCGAGATCGTCGGCCGGGACGGCCTGGCGCTGAAGGACAAGTGGGCCGCCGGCCCCGAGACCTATCTCGGACTCGGCATCGACGGCTTCCCCAACTTCTTCAACCTCACCGGACCCGGCAGCCCGTCGGTGCTCGCAAACATGGTGCTGCACTCCGAACTTCACGTCGACTGGGTCGCCGACGCCATCGCCTACCTCGACGACCGCGGCGCCACAGCGATCGAGGGCACCCCCGAAGCGGTCGCCGACTGGGTCGAGGAATGCCGTAACCGCGCCGAGGCATCGCTGCTGAACACCGCGAACTCCTGGTACCTCGGCGCCAACATCCCCGGCCGCCCGCGGGTGTTCATGCCGTTCCTCGGCGGCTTCGCCGGCTACCGCCAGATCATCACCGAGGTCGCCGATTCCGGCTACAAGGGCTTCGCGATCATCGAGAGCTGACACCTCGCACGGTCACGTACCCCGGCGGTCACACCGCCGGGGTACCGCTCGAACATCGCACTACGCCGCAGGATTCGATGTCGTCACCGTGAAAGGAACGAGCGAACATGACGGACAGCGTCCTCCCCGAATCGGTCGTCGGCAACGGCGGAACGGCAGTGGCCCTGGCCCTCGAGGCGCTCGGCGTCGACTGCGTGTTCGCGATACCGAGCGCGCACAATCTGGCGATCCTGAAGGCGATCCACCAGCGTGCCAGGATCCGTGTCGTCGGCTGCCGGCACGAGCAGGGTGTCGCACACGCGGCGGACGGATACGCCCGGACGACGGGTCGGCTCGCGGTGGCCATCGTGAGCACCGGTCCCGGAACGGCCAACGCGATGGGCGGCATGTACGAGGCCCATCACGCGTCGTCGCCGGTCATGCTGATCACCAGCCAGGTGGAATCCCGCTACCTCGGTCGCGGTTTCGGCTATGTGCACGAGGCCGACAACCAGGCTGCGATGCTGCGGTCGGTGTGCGGTGATGTCAGGACGATCGAGCGGGCCGACGAGATCGCCGAGACGGTCGTGCAGTCGGGCCGGACGGCAGTGCGCGGCAGGCCTCGGCCGGTGGCCGTCGAGATTCCCACGGACCTGCAGGAACAGGAGGGGCTCGAGATTCCCGTCGCCGCGCTGCACTCGGAAGCGGCCCGTCCGACACCGCGGACACGACCGACCCGGGAATCCGTCGACCGTGCCGCCGAACTGCTCTCGTCCGCACGGCGTCCGCTGATCTGGGCCGGTGGGGGCGTCATCCGGTCGGGTGCCGAAACCGCGCTGCGTCGGTTCGCAGAGAAGTGGGACGCGCCGATCCTGACCAGTCGCGAGGGCCGCGGGTCCGTGCCCGAGGACGGTGAACGCGCGCTGGGCGCGGTCGCCACCACCGCGGAGATGCGAGGGTTCGTCTCCCGGTGCGACGTACTCCTCGCGGTGGGCACACGGTTCCAGCAGTACCCGACCGGCGAGTGGACGGTGCCGTTCCCCACCCGCATGGTTCACCTGGACGTGGACCCCTCCGTGATCGGCCGCGGCTATCCACCCGAGGTCGCCGTGATCGGTGACGCCGAGGTCGGGCTCGAGATGCTGACCAAGGCGCTCTCCGAGCGTGCCGTGGGCGAGGTCGCCGCGCGCACCGCCCATCTCGAACTCGGTCGCGCAGCAGCGTCATCCGTGCGAGCGGAGCAGCGCACCAAGGCCGGTCGCGATCAGACCGCGATCTGCGAGTCGATCAACCGCAGGCGTCCACGCGGCGGCGTCGTGGTCCGGGACGCGACCGTTCCCGCGTACGTGTGGGGTGAGAGTCTCCTGGAGATCCGGGAACCACGCACATCGATCCGCTCCACTGCTGCCGGGATAGGTCCGGGGCTGCCGCTGGCGATCGGGGCGGCTCTCGCGTCCGGCACGCACGCGATCGTCCTGCAGGGTGACGGCGGATTCATGCTCAGCGTGGGGGAACTCGCCACCGCGGTCCAGGCGAACGCCCCCGTCGTGATCTGTCTCTTCAACGATGCCGGCTACCAGATGCTCCGCAACATCGAGGCCCGGATCGGCGACGGAGAGCTGCACGACGTCGAACTCGCGACGCCCGACTTCACCAGGCTCGCCGAGTCGTTCGGTGCCCGTTCGGCACATGTCACCTCCGCAGCCCAGTTCGACGCCGCACTGGCTGAGGCCCTGACGGTGCCGGGGCCGACGCTCATCGAGATCGACATGGCGTCACTCGAACCCATGCGTCCGTGAAGGTGCACCCGCGCGGGCGGATGCACTCACTTCGACAGGTTCAGCTCCACCGCGGCGCGCACGAGCGCGGTGAAGGCAGCCGCGTCGATCTCGTCGTCCTCGTGGAAGTCGACGGCGCGCCTCGTGTTTCCGTCGAGGCTGGAGTTGAACACGCCCGAGGGGTCGTCCAACGCCGCACCCTTGGCGAACGTGACCTTGACGATCTTCTTGTACGTCTCACCGGTGCAGATCATTCCGGCGTGCGACCACGTCGGGACCCCGCGCCACTTCCATTCCTCGACCACCTCGGGATCGGCCTGCTTGACCAACTCCCGAATCCTGGCGAGCTTCTCGCCCCGCCAGTCACCGAGTTCGTCGATGCGCTGATCGATCAGATCGGATGGTGCCGGTCCGCCGTTGCCGTTCTTCGCACTGCTCGTAGCCATGTCGCGGTCGCTCTCTTCGAGTTGGTAGTCGAGCCCCGATCGAGTCGAGTATCGACGAAGAACTCGTGGAGCGCACCACGAATCGGGTCGTTCGACCCGGTCAGAAGGGATGCCCCGTGATGAGACCGAGAAGCTGGAGCGGCATCGCCAGGAACATCGAGCCGACGTAGAGCGGATACCGGATCGGGTCACCCGCGAGGTACCCCTCCGCGAGCCAGGACGTGATGTCTGCAGCCGAACCCATTGTTGCCACCCCTTCGTAGTCGATTTCCCCCTGTCTGTCGGTGATGCGGCCCCGGACGTTTCAGTCCAGGCATTCCACGTTACGGGCGGTACCGCTCGTGCTAGGTTCCCCCGAGCGGTCGGGACGCCACACCGAGACAGGGAGCTCACGTGCGAAAGTTGTTCGCGGGACTTGCAATAGCAGCTTCGACCCTACTCCTGGCGGCGGGTACTGCGCAGGCCGCGCCGACCCCACCGCTCGCGGTGCCCGACGGCTTCTTCTCCGGCATCCCGCCGGAACTGTTCAATCCTGCGGGCTCGCTGCCCGGCTCCAACGACTTCTCGTGCAAGCCCACCGCCGAGCATCCCGAGCCGGTGATCCTGGTGCACGGCACCGGCGGTGGACAGCAGACCAACTGGGGCAAGTACGCGCCGCTGCTCGCCAACGAGGGCTACTGCGTGTTCGCCCTGACCTACGGCGGGGTCCCCGGGATGCCGTGGCCGGTGAGCGCGATCGGCGGAATGCTGCCGATGGAGCAGAGCGCGCAGCAGTTCGGACAGTTCGTCGACCGAGTGCTCGCGGCGACCGGGGCGTCGAAGGTGAATGTCGTCGGGCACTCGCAGGGCACACTGATGCCGAGCTACTACCTCAAGTTCCTGGGCGGCGCCGACAAGGTCGACAAGTACGTCTCCCTCGCGCCCCTGTGGAAGGGCATCGACGCCCTCGGCGTCTCGCAGCTGGCCCCGACCGTCAAGCGCATGGGACTCGAGCAGGCCCAGGCGGACACCCTCGGAAAGCTGTGCGGGGCCTGCTTCCAGATGGCGGCCGGCACCGACTTCATGGACAAGATGAACGAGGGCGGCCCGTACGTGCCGCAGGTGACGTACACGAACATCATGACCCGCTACGACGAAGCCGTCGTGCCGTACACGGCGGGTTTCGTGGAGGCGCCGAACGCCACCAACATCGTCGTGCAGGACGGCTGCGCGCTCGATTACGCCGAGCACGCGGGCATCGCCGCCGACCCGATCGCCGCCACGCACGTGCTCAACGCGCTGGACCCGGCGAATCCGCGTCCGGTGCCGTGCTTCTTCGTTCCGCCGTTCACGGGCTGAGCCATTCGGCCCGTGCGCCTTTTCGGTAGTACCCCCTACCGGAAAGGCGCACGGGCACGAAGTGCCTACCCGAGCACCAGGTGATCGCCGTCCTCGGAGACCGTCACCGGCACGGTGTCGCCGTCGCGGACGGTGCCCGCGAGCAGCAGCTTGGCCAGCTGGTCGCCGATCGCCTGCTGGATGAGCCGACGCAGCGGACGGGCGCCGTACAGCGGGTCGTAGCCGCGCACAGCGAGCCACAGCCGCGCCCCGTCGGACACCTCCAGCGTGAGCCGCCGCGCCGCGAGACGGGTGGCCAGCTGGGCGAGCTGGATGTCGACGATCGATTCGAGCTGCTCCTCCGAGAGCGGATCGAAGACGACGACGTCGTCGAGCCGGTTCACGAACTCCGGCTTGAACGCCGACCGCACCGCGGCCATCACCTGGTCGCGGTCACCGCCCGCGCCCAGGTTGGAGGTGAGGATCAGGATGGTGTTCCGGAAGTCGACCGTGCGGCCCTGGCCGTCGGTGAGCCGGCCGTCGTCGAGCACCTGCAGCAGGATGTCGAACACGTCCGGATGCGCCTTCTCGACCTCGTCGAACAGCACCACGCTGTACGGGCGCCGGCGCACCGCCTCGGTGAGCTGGCCGCCCGACTCGTAGCCGACGTAGCCGGGAGGGGCGCCGACGAGCCGTGCCACCGAGTGCTTCTCGCTGTACTCGGACATGTCGATGCGCACCATCGCGCGTTCGTCGTCGAACAGGAAGTCCGCGAGTCCCTTCGCGAGCTCGGTCTTGCCGACACCGGTCGGGCCGAGGAACAGGAAGGATCCGGTGGGCCGGTTCGGGTCGGCGACACCGGCCCGGGCGCGCCGGACCGCGTCCGAGACCGCCTGCACGGCTTCGGTCTGCCCGACGACCCGCTTGGCGAGCTCGGTCTCCATCCGCAGCAGCTTGGCGGTCTCGCCCTCCATCATGCGGCCGGCCGGGATGCCGGTCCATGCGGCGACGACGTCCGCGACATCGTCCGGACCGACCTCCTCCTTGAGCATGACGGCCCCGTCCGAGGCGCCGTCCGACACCGCAGCGGCGGCCTCGAGTTGCTTCTCCAGCTCGGGGATCCGGCCGTAGCGCAGCTCGGCGACCTTGCCGAGGTCGCCGTCGCGTTCGGCGCGCTCCTCCTCGCCGCGCAGCGCCTCGAGCTGCTCCTTGACCCCGCGTACCGAGTCGATGGCGTTCTTCTCGTTCTGCCACCGGGCGGTGAGCTGGCGCAGCTTCTCGCGGTCGTCGGCCAGCTCCTCGCGGAGCTTGACCAAACGATCCTTCGACGCGGCGTCGGTCTCCTTCGCGAGCGCCATCTCCTCGATCTCGAGCCGACGGACGGTCCGCTCCACCTCGTCGATCTCGACGGGACGCGAGTCGATCTCCATGCGCAGCCGCGACGCGGCCTCGTCGACGAGGTCGATCGCCTTGTCCGGCAGGAAGCGCGAGGTGATGTAGCGGTCGGACAGGGTCGCGGCCGCGACGAGCGCGGAGTCGGTGATGCGCACGCCGTGGTGCACCTCGTACCGCTCCTTGAGCCCGCGCAGGATGCCGACGGTGTCCTCGACGGACGGCTCGCCGACCAGCACCTGCTGGAAGCGACGCTCGAGCGCGGCGTCCTTCTCGATGTACTTGCGGTACTCCTCGAGTGTCGTCGCACCGACCAGCCGCAGCTCACCGCGGGCGAGCATCGGCTTGATCATGTTGCCGGCGTCCATCGCCGACTCGCCGGTCGCGCCGGCGCCGACGATGGTGTGCAGCTCGTCGATGAACGTGATGACCTGGCCGGCCGAGTTCTTGATGTCGTCGAGCACGGCCTTGAGGCGTTCCTCGAACTCGCCGCGGTACTTGGCGCCGGCCACCATCGACCCGAGGTCGAGCGAGATGACGGTCTTGCCGCGCAACGACTCCGGTACGTCACCGGCGACGATGCGCTGCGCGAGCCCCTCGACGATCGCGGTCTTGCCGACACCGGGCTCACCGATGAGCACCGGGTTGTTCTTGGTGCGCCGGCTCAGCACCTGCACGACGCGGCGAATCTCGGTGTCGCGGCCGATGACCGGATCGAGCTTGCCCTCGCGGGCCCGCGCGGTGAGGTCGGTCGAGTACTTCTCGAGCGCCTGGTAGGTGCCCTCGGGGTCGGGGCTGGTGACGCGCGCGCTGCCGCGGACGGCGGTGAACGCGTCCCGCAGCGCCTCCGGGGTGGCGCCGTGCCCGACGAGGAGCTTGGCGATGTCGGAGTCCTCGGACGCGAGCCCCACCATGACGTGTTCGGTGGAGACGTACTCGTCGTCGAGTTCGGTGGCGAGGTGCTGCGCCGCGGTGATCGCGGCGAGCGCCTCCCGGCCGAGCTGCGGCTGGGTGGTGGCGCCGGTGGCGCGCGGCAGCCGGTCGACGATGACCTGCGCCTCGCGCCGCACCACCGTCGGATCGACCCCGACGGCCTTGAGCAGCGGCGCGGCGATGCCGTCGGTCTGATCGAGCAGCGCCACCAGCAGGTGTGCGGGCCGGATGTCCGGATTGCCCGCCGCGGACGCCGACTGCAGCGCAGCCGTCAGCGCGGCCTGGGTCTTGGTGGTGGGAGAGAACGAGTCCACTGGTCACCTTCCTTGCGACGAACGAACGTAAGCATTGTGCCGTGACGGACGGATCCGCGCGGCTGTCGTTCTCCTCAACGAACGAAACCTTGAGTCTGTTCCACTCAACTTCCAGATTCTCGAAGAGATTTCCCCCACGGTCGGCAAGGTCAGCGGCGGGCCTCCTCCCGGAGCGGTGCACACTGGTAGGCGGTGCCGGTCGGTTTCCCACGCCCGGGCCACGGAACACGCGAGGGAGGACGACGTGGACACGGCCGAGATCGGGCTCATCCGCTCACTTTTCACTACCGTCACCGCGTCCCCCGATCACCGCGACCGCTTCGCCCGCACCTTCTACACGCAGTTCTTCGGGCGACTGCCCCAGTGCCGGTCGCTGTTCCCGGCCGGCATGGACGCGCAGCGCGCCAAGCTGGTCTCGGCGGTCGAGTTCATCGTGCGCGGCCTCGACGACACCGACCGGCTGCTGCCGTTCCTCGCCCAGCTCGGCCGCGACCACCGCAAGTACGGCGTGGAGCGCGAGCACTACGCCGCGGCGGGCAACGCCCTGCTGGACGCGGTCCGCGACGTCGACTCCGACGAGCCGTGGAGCCCGGCGAGCGACGCCGCGTGGCGGGAACTGATCGCGCTGATCACCACGACGATGTCCGACGCCGCGGACGCCGACGACTTCCCCGCGCTGTGGGGGGCGACGGTCGTGAGCCACGAGCGGGTGCTGCGCGATCTGGCGATCATCCGGCTCGAGTGCGACTCTCCGATCCCGTACGCGGCCGGCCAGTACGTGAGCGTGCAGATTCCACAGCGGCCGCAGATGTGGCGCTACCTCTCGCCCGCCATCCCGACGAACCCGTTCGGCCAGATCGAGTTCCACGTGCGACGCGTGTCGGGTGGGTGGGTGAGCCCGGCGATGGTGAACGAGACCGCGGTGGGTGACCGCTGGCAGCTCAGCTCCCCGTTGGGTGGACTGCGGGTGGACCTGCAGAGCGACAAGGACGTGCTGATGATCGCGGGCGGGACCGGCCTGGCCCCGCTGCGCGCCCAGGTGATGGACATGGCGCACCGCGGGATCAATCCGCGCGTCCACCTGTTCGTCGGCGGCGCCTACCCGTGCGACCTGTACGACATCGAGACGCTCTGGCACCTGTCGCTGAGCAACCCGTGGCTCACCGTCGTCCCCGTCACGGAGGAGGACGAGAATCCTTGGTGGCACCCGTATCCCAGTCCCGAACCGCCCGCCGGCCTGCACCAGCGGTTACGTGGGCCGATGGGCGCGGTCGTGAGCCGCTTCGGGTCGTGGGCCGATCGTCAGGTGCAGATCTGCGGTTCGCCGTCGATGGTCAAGACCACCGCGTACGCGTTGCAGCGGGCGGGCACTCCCGTCGAGGCGATCTCGTACGATCCGCTGCGCTGAAACGGCCCGCCCAGCGGGAGCACCTGTGGAGTATCCACCCGTACAGGACTAGTGGAGCCGAAACTTATTGGTGCACACTTTTATTCGACACGCCCCCGGGTCGGTCGAAATCGTTGACGTAACCCACGTCACAGCCCTAGTGTCGGCGCATCCAAGCAATCGCTTGCCATCCGTCGTGTCTCCACTGGAGGAAACTGGCATGAAGATTCGGCACTCAGGGATCGTGGCGGCAGTCGCCGTGTCCGCGTTGGCCCTCGCGGGCTGTTCGGGTTCGGCGTCCGGCGACGAGGCGTCCGACAGCGGGCCGTTCCGGGTCCTCGTCACCGGCGCGATCAGCGGTCAGGGCTCGTTGGCCGCCAATGCCCAGACCTCGATCCTCGCGACCAAGGCCGGCGTCGAGCAGGTCAACAAGGACGGCGGAATCGGCGGACGCCAAGTGGAACTCACCGTCACCGACGACGGTGGCGACGCCACCAAGGCCGTCTCGAACCTGCGGGACGCGATCAACTCCGGCAAGAAGCCGGACCTGTACCTCAACTCCGGTCCGTCGACGGTGTCGGCCGCGACGCTCCCGATCCTGAAGCAGAACAAGATCCTCTCGTTCAACGTCGGCCCCACCAACGACTCCTCGGATCCGGCACAGTTCCCGCTCAACTTCGACCTGTCCCCGTCGCCGACGGAGTATGCGGTGTCCATCAGCCGGTACGCGAAGAGCAAGAACTACCAGCAGGTGGGCGTCATCCACGGCAGCAGCGCGTACGGCGAGGCGTTCGGCAAGTCCATGGACGACGCGCTGTCCGCCGAGGGCGTCAGCAGGTCCGGCTCCGAGGAGTACGACGTGGCCGCCCTCGACATGACCGCACAATTGCAGGCGCTGAAGAACAAGGGCACGCAGGCACTCGTCATCGACGCCTACGGTGCGCCGCTGGGTTACCTGCTCTCGAGCCTCGAGCGCCTGGACTGGAACATCCCGCTGATCGGCAACACGTCCGTCTCCGGCACACCGCTGATCGCGAAGCCGGCCCCCGAGGGCGCCCTGGGCACCCGCGCCGCGTCCAACCTCGTCATGCAGGTATTCCCCAGCACCGTCTACGACGCCGCCGACACCGCCGTCAACACGATGGTCGACGCCATGGCCTCGATGGGTTCGATTCCGTCGACGCTGATCCTGGCCGACAACTACGACCCGTTCGGCCTGGTCGCCGCCGCCGCGGAGAAGGTCGGATCGACCACGGACGCCGAGGAACTCGCGAAGGCACTCGAGAACCAGGAGGTCCTCGACAACGCGAAGACCGCCTTCCTGCCGCGCTACCACTACTCGGCGGAATCGCACGCACCCAACCTCGCCGACGACGGCTACCGGTTCGTGCCGCCGAGCAAGCTGGTCAACGGCCAGTACGGCAACCCGGCCGCCTGAGCGAGGGCAGGAACATGACGACGACGACATCACCGCTGCACGCGCCGCGCTCCCGGCCCGGCGGCTCGGTCGAGGACCGTCTCGCAGCGGTCGAGGACACCCTCGCCATCCTGCAATTGGAGGGCGCCTACTCGCCGGCGTGGGATTCCGGCGACGCCGACGCGTGGGCGGCCCTGTTCACCGAGGACGGCGTGTTCGAACTGGTCGAGGTGGGCGGCGTTCCGGGCACGGCCATCCGGGGCCGGGACGCCCTGCACCGCTTCTGCGTCGACTTCACCACCGCGACGTCCGGCATCCACCTCCTCAACACGCCCTCGATCGTGCTGGATGGCGACGAGGCCACGGCCCGAGTGCATTTCGAGTTCCGCTCGGGTGCTTCGAACGACACCGAGACGCGCCATGCACACGTGGCGGGGCACTACACGGTGCGGTATCGGCGCACACCGGACGGATGGCGGATGGCGCATCGACAGGAGGTAGCGGTGCGGCGCGGCCGCAGCTGGTTCCACTCGTACTGACCCCCGCCCGGCGGTAGGCTCGCGTCGGAAGCACCCCGTGTCCTCGACCGGAGGAGATCCGATGTCCGACCACCCGATCCTGGTTCTCGCTGCCACCGGCGGGCAGGGCCGCGCGGTGAGCACCGCACTGCTCGAGCGGGGCGCTCCGCTGCGCGCGCTGGTTCGAAATCCCGCCTCGCCGGGCGCCCGGGCGCTCGCCGAGCGTGGCGCCGAGGTCGTCACCGGATCGCTCGACGACGCAGACTCGCTGACGGCCGCGATGCAGGACGTCGCGGCCGTCTTCGCGATGACGACGCCGTTCGAGTCCGGGGTGGATGCCGAGATCGAGCAGGGGCACACGATCATCACGGCCGCCGAACGGGCGCGGGTGCCGCACCTCGTGTTCAGTTCGGTCGCGGGCGCGAACCAGGACAGCGGCGTCCCGCATTTCGAGAGCAAGAGGGTGATCGAGGCGGAACTGGAGTCCAGCGCTCTGCCGCACACAATTCTCGGGCCCACCTACTTCTACGACAACGCGCTCGGCGGCATCGACCGGATCCGCACCGACGGCGTGCTCGACCTGCCGCTTCCGCCGGACCGCCCACTGCAGCAACTCGATCGCCGCGACCTGGGTGCCTTCGCCGCGCACGTCCTGCTCTCCCCCGACCACGTCGTCGGACGCCGCATCGAACTGGCGAGCGACGCACCCACTCCCGAATCCATGGCCGCCGCCCTCACCCACGCGATCGGCTCGCCGATCCGGTACGAGCAGGTGCCCCTGGGCTCGATCGAAAGCCCCGACATGCACGCGATGTGGTGGTTCCTCAACGGACCCGGCTACCAGGTCGACCTGGCCGGCTTGCACGCGGAGTTTCCCGACGTGGGCTGGACGTCGTTCGCGAACTGGGCGGCCCGCACGTTCGAGACGGCGACCTGACGGCGTGCACGACATCCCACCCATGCGGCCGGTCGACCACGGTCACACCGACACTCCCCCGCCCCGACGGGGCTGGGTCGTGGGGGTCTGGTTCGTCGCAATCGTGTCCGCGGGCGTCGCACTGATCGTCGCCCCACCGTCCACCGGCCTCGCCGTCGTCAGCGCCCTGGTGACGTGCGTCGGCGGAGGGCTCGCTGCGGCGGCGACTGCCCGCACACTGCGGGAGAACCGCGGACAGCGGCTGCCGTGGTTGGGTCGGCCCCCGGTCCATCCCCGTCGATGGGACCTGCTGTCGGGTAGCGGAGCACCCATGATGGCGTTCGGCGCGGGTGTCTTCGGCCGCACCGTGGGAAGCCCCACCACGGCCGTGGTGTTGCCGATCGCCGTCGTAGCGGCAATCACAGGCGTCCTGTGCGCCGCCCAGTTGCGGCACAACCGCCGCGTCGTCACCCCATGACCTGACATCCACACGGTTCCACCGAACCGGGGACAATATCGGCATGCAGCAGGATTCCTGGACCGCGACGGTCGTCGAGCATCACCGCCTCCGCAACGATCTGGCGGTCGTGCGCCTCATCGGCGAACCCGTCCCGTTTCGCGCCGGACAGTACGTCGACGTCACCGTGCCGCAGCATCCGCGGCTGCCGCGGCGGCTGTCTCCCGCCCTGCCCCCGTCGCTCGACGGCAAGCTCGAGTTCCACGTCCGCACCGTGCCCGGCGGCTGGGTGAGCCGCAGCATCGTCGAGGACACGCAGCCGGGTGATCAGTGGCAGATCTCCTCGCCGCGAGGCGATCTCGTGATCGACGAGGACGGGCCGGCGGTGGTGGTGATGGTCGCGGGCGGAACGGGCCTGGCCCCGCTGCGCGCGCTGATCCTGGACCTGGTGCAGGTCGAGAATCCGCCGCAGGTGTACCTGTTCGTCGGCGGCCGTACCGCCACCGATCTGTACGCGTCGGACATGCTGTGGGTTCTCACGCAGCAACTGCCGTGGCTCACCACGGTGCCCATCGTCGAGGACGTCACCGATCCGGGCGGCCCCGACGAGTGGTACGACCGCATCGTCGCCGAGGTGGGGCCGGTCAACTTCCACGAGGACGATCTGCTCGAGGGCACCCTGGCCGACGTCGTCGCCGATCACGGCGCCTTCGTCGACCACCAGGTGCTGGTGTGCGGCTCGCCCGCGATGGTGCAGGCCACCCGGGAGCGCCTGATCGCTACCGGGACTCCCGCCGAGGCCATCCGCGCCGACCCGTTCTGACGGATCGGCGCGGACGGCATTCGGATCACACCGAACGCGCGGCACCCTCCCAGAACTGCGCGCGCAGGGCCTTCTTGTCGAGCTTGCCGAGCGGGGTCAGCGGCAACGCGTCGACGAAGTCGACCGACTTGGGAGCGTGCACCGATCCCTTCGCCGACCGGACGCGTTCGACGAGTTCGGCCGTCTCGACGGTCTGACCGTCACGCAGCACGACGCACGCCTTGACGGCCTCGCCCCACTTCTCGTCGGGCACACCGACGACCGCGACGGACGCCACCGCGGGGTGCCCGGAGATGACGTCCTCGATCTCGCGCGGGAACACGTTGAAACCGCCGGTGACGATCATGTCCTTCTTGCGGTCGACGATGTACAGGAAGCCGTCCTTGTCGGCGCGGGCGATGTCGCCGGTGTGCAGCCAGCCGCCGCGCAACGCCTCGGCCGTCTCCTGCGGCTTCTTCCAGTACTCCTTCATCACCAGCGGCCCGCGCACGCAGATCTCGCCGAGTTCGCCCTGTGCCACTTCGTTCAGGTCGTCGTCGAGCAGGCGGACGTCGAGCCACGGCACGGGGCGGCCGCACGACGCGAGTCGCTCGACGTTCTCCGGGTCGTGCTCCTCCTTGCGCATGACGGTGATCGTCATGCCGCACTCACTCTGGCCGAAGTACTGGAAGAAGATCGGGCCGAGCTTCGCGATGCCCTCCTGCAGGCGGGACGGCGACATCGCGGCCGCACCGTAGAACAGCGTCTGCAGACTGGACACGTCGCGGGTCTGCAGGTCCGGGTGGTCCAGCAGCATGTAGATCATGGTGGGAACCAACATGGTCGAGGTGATCTTGTACTTCTCGATCGCCTCGAGCACGGCGCCCGGCTCGAACGCCGGCAGCACCACCAACGAGCCACCGCGCATGAGCGTCGGCACGAAGAACGCCATGCCCGCGTGGGACAGCGGAGTACACGCGAGGAATCGCATCTCGTCCGGGAACTGCCACTCCGCCATCTGGATCTGCGGCAGCGTCACGCCGGAGCGGAACGTGTTGACGACGCCCTTCGGCTTTCCGGTGGTGCCGCCGGTGTAGACCATGCTCGACGGGTCGTCACCGTCCACGGCCGCGGCGACCAGGCGCTGCGGCGCGAACGTCTTCGCCAGTTCGAGGATGTCGACGCCCACCTCGGACGGGCCGAGGGAGAACAGATTCTTCAGCGACGGCACCGCCGCCTTCAGTTCCGCGGCGCGACCCTCGAACGCGGTCGGATCGAAGATGAGCGTCTCGATCTCGGCATCGCCCAGGATGTAGCTGTGGTCGTCGAGCGAGCCCATCGGCGCGAGCGCGGTGTTGCGGCAGCCGAGGATCATCTGCGAGCCGACGCTGATGAGAACCTCAGGCCGGTTCTTCGACAGCATCGCGACGGTGGAACCCTTGCCGACGCCCAGCGATTCGAGAGCCTGACCGAAACTGCTGATCTGATCCCGCATCTGACCGCCGGTGAGCACGACGTCGCCCAGGTAGAGCGCCGGCCGGTCGGCGTTGCGCTCGAGCGCGGTGATCAGCAGGTCAGCCAGGAAACGCGGGCGGTGGAGAAGGTCGTCGAACTCGTCGGTCATGTGTGTTCCTTCTGCGTGCACGGAAGCGACGGCAGCACTGCGCGCGCCCGTCGCGCCGGGTCGGCCGGTGTGGCCCGGGTCACCGACACGATAACCGGATTTCCGCAGAACTGGAACCTGTTACACCCGCCCGCCCACCCTCACTCCTGCCTCCCTTGCCCCCGCCTCGCCCTCTCCCCGCCCCTCCCCCTCGCGTTTTGCGCACTTATCGCGCCCCCACGGCGCGCAAACTCGCGATAAGTGCGCAAAACGCGGGGAGAGGAAGGGGCGGGGGCGGGGAGAGGAAGGGGGGCGGGGAGGAAGGGGCGTGGGGGGAGGGTGTCGCTCAGTTCCGCCCGTCGAACAACGCGTCGGGGCGCAGCTTCTCGCCGAGAACCCGTGCCCGCTTGGACGCGAGACGCTCGAACGCCTCGGGGTGCGTGAGGATCCAGAAGTCGTCGCGGGCGATGCCGTCGAACAGCAGTTTGGCGGCCTCGTCCGGGGTCATGCCCTCCCGGATCTGGTCGCGCCAGAATCCGGCGTCGTCGGCGGTCTGCTCGTGCACGGGTGCGTCCTCGAAGATGCGGGTCGCTACCTGACCGGGACTGAACACCGACACCGCGATCTGCGGGAACGCCTCCGCGCATTCGAGATACACGCTCTCGGTGAGCGCCTGCACGCCGTGCTTGGACGCCGCGTACGCGGTCATCCGCGGGGTGATCGCGATGCCGCCCACCGAGCACGTGTTGACGATGTGCGACGGCCGCGGGTCGGCGCCCATCCGCGGCACGAACGACCGGAGGCCGTGGAACACCCCGAGCAGATTGACGTCGATCACCCGGCGCCACTCGTCGGCGGGCACCTCCCACGTGAAACCGAGCGATTCGAGCCCGGCGTTGTTGAGCAGCACCGTCACCTCGCCGTATTCGGCGTAGGCGGCCTCGGCGAGCGCATCGACAGCGGCGGCATCGCGCACGTCGGTCGGCACCGCGAGCACGGCGGCGCCGCCCGCCCGCAGCTCCGCGGCGACCGCACCCAATCGCTCCGCGGCGACGTCGGCGAGCACCACGTTCATGCCGAGCGACGCCGCGTACCGCGCGGCGCCCTCCCCGATCCCGCTGCCGGCACCGGTCACGACCGCGGTGCGGCCTCGCAGATCCTCGAGCCTCACAGGTCTCCTCCTACTTCACGCAGTGGCCCGCATCGACCGGCAGCGTGACGCCGGTGATGTAGCGGGACTCGTCGGATGCGAGGAACAGGCTCGCGTTGGCGATGTCCTCGGGTTCGATCATCGCGACCGGCAGCAGGTGCATCGACTGCGTTCCCGCCTCGAACTGTTCCTGGGTCGGCTCGTCGACGCCCGGGCAGAAGGTCCGCATCGTGGACTCGTTCTGGATCATCGTGGTCCGGGTGTTCGCGGGATGGATGGTGTTGACCCGCACGCTGTGCGGCGCAAGCTCGTTCGCGAGCGACTTCATCAAGCCGACGACGCCGTGCTTGGCGGCGGTGTAGTGCCCGACGCTCACCAGTCCGCGCAGGCCCGCGATGGAGCTGATCAGCACGATCGAGCCGCCGCGATCACCGTCGACGATGTGCGGGATACCGGCCTTGCACGTGCGCCACACGCCGGTGAGGTTGACGTCGAGCATGGTCTGCCAGCGCTCGGCGCCCATCTCGACGGCGGGTCCCGCAGAGCTGATGCCGGCGGTCGCACAGATCACGTCGAGCCGGCCGAGCGCCTCGACGCCGGCATCGACCGCGGCGGAGAGCGCCTGCTGGTCACGGACGTCTGCCTCGAAGGCGCAGATCTTGCGGCCGAGCGACTCGACCTGCCGCACGGTCTCGACGAGATCCTCCGGCGACGCGCCGGGGGTGGTCGAATGTTCGACGGGCGCGCACACGTCGACCGCGATGATGTCGGCGCCCTCCTGCGCGAACCGCACCGCCTGGGCGCGGCCCATGCCCCGCGCGGCGCCGGTGATCAGCGCGACCTTGCCTTCGAGACGTCCGCTCATCACGCCACCTTCTGGGTCTGACCGGCGTCGACGACCATCTGCAGGCCTGTGACGTACCGGGATTCGTCCGATGCCAGGAACAGCACCGCGTTGCTCACGTCGATCGACTCCACCCACGGCACCGGCAGCAGCATCCGCTGCGAGAGCACCTCCGCGACGTCGGCCTCGGTCGGGTTCTCGAGGTCCGGGCGCAGGCGGGCGAACGTCGTCGGGTTGATGGTCATCGGGGTCGCGACGGCGCCGGGATGGATCGTGTTGACCCGGATCGACCGCTTGCCGAGTTCGTTCGCGAGCGTCTTGGACAGCCCGGTGATCGCGTGCTTGGCCGCCGAATAGTGCGACGCCCCGGGCACGGCCTTGATCGCGGCCGTGGAGCTGACGATGACCACCGATCCGCCGTCCGGATTCAGTTCGGCGACACCGGCCTTGACGGTGTGCCACGTGCCGGTGATGTTGACGTCGATCGACCGGTTCCAGACGTCGTCGTCGATGGTCCACGACGGGCCGGGGTTGTCGCAGATGCCGGCGTTGGCGACGATGGTGTCGAGTGGGCCCAGCTCGCGCACGCCGGACTGCACGGCAGCGGTGAGCGCGTCGAAGTCGCGGATGTCGGCGGTGCCGGTCGCCGCGCGGCGTCCCAGGTCCCGCACGAGGCGGGCGGTCTCGGCCAGGTCGGCCTCCGACTGCTCCCCGGGCAGGTCGATCGCGAGGATGTCGGCGCCCTCCTCCGCGAGGCGGACCGCGTGCGTGCGACCCATTCCCTTGCCTGCGCCCGTGATGAGCACGACCTTGCCGGCCATTCGTGTCATGGTCAGTCCTTTCGCCCTTCGCGACGCTAACCAGCGTGGCGGAGGCGACGGCAGAGTTCGTCCCGCGTGGTGGGAGGCGTCGCCGAATCCGGCACGATCGAACCAGGCGTGCATCGTGAGCACCGCTCCGACCTGCCCCTATACCACGACCCGTGGGGTGTTCCACCCAGCGGGAGAACCCCTTCCCGTGCGACACGCCGCAGAGTTCTATGAGGCGCATCACAGGACGGTGACCCCTCACTGCACGGAGGAACACATGGCATTCGATGCTGCCCCCACCAACGAGACCGAAGAAATCCGCGAGATCGTGGCCGCTGCGGCGCCCACCCGCTTCGCGCGCGGATGGCACTGCATCGGTCTCATCCGGGACTTCAAGGACGGCAAGCCGCACTCGATCGAGGCGTTCGGCACCAAGCTTGTCGTGTTCGCCGACAGCAAGGGCGAACTCAACGTCCTCGACGCGTACTGCCGCCACATGGGCGGTGACCTGAGCCAGGGCGAGATCAAGGGCGACACCATTGCGTGTCCGTTCCACGATTGGCGCTGGAACGGCAAGGGCAAATGCACCGACATTCCCTACGCCCGGCGCGTCCCCCCGGTCGCCAAGACCCGCGCGTGGACCACGCTCGAGCGCAACGGCCAGCTCTACATCTGGAACGACCCGCAGGGCAACCCCCCGCCGGCCGAGGTCACCATCCCCGAGATCGCGGGCTACGGCTCCGACGAGTGGACCGACTGGAGCTGGAAGACCCTGCGTATCAAGGGTTCGCACTGCCGCGAGATCGTCGACAACGTCGTGGACATGGCGCACTTCTTCTACATCCACTACTCGTTCCCGCGGTACTTCAAGAACGTCTTCGAGGGCCACACCGCCACGCAGTACATGAATTCGACCGGCCGCGAGGACATCATCTCCGGCACCAACTACGACGACCCGAACGCCGAGCTGCGTTCGGAGGCCACGTACTTCGGCCCGTCGTACATGATCGACTGGCTCGAGTCGGACGCCAACGGCCAGACCATCGAGACGGTCCTCATCAACTGCCACTACCCGGTCAGCAACAACGAGTTCGTGCTGCAGTACGGCGCGATCGTGAAGAAGCTGCCGGGCCTGTCGGAAGAGGAATCGACCGGCATGGCCGCGCAGTTCGCGGAGGGCGTCGAGATGGGCTTCGAGCAGGACGTCGAGATCTGGAAGAACAAGGCGCCGATCGACAACCCGCTGCTGTCGGAGGAGGACGGCCCGGTCTACCAGCTGCGCCGCTGGTACCAGCAGTTCTACGTCGATGTCGAGGACATCACGGAGGACATGACCAAGCGCTTCGAGTTCGAGATCGACACCACCCGGGCGGTCGCGAGCTGGGAGCAGGAAGTCGCCGAGAACATGGCCAAGCAGGCCCCGAACTCGCCGGCGAACTCCTAGTTTCCGGTTCGCGGACCACACCCACCAGAAGGAAATCCAGATGAGTTACGAAGTCCTGTCCAGCATCGAGGCCGCCGCCGACGACATCTTCGTCGAGGGCGTCGAGGCCGAGCGGATCGGCAAGGTCGCCGACGCGACCGCCAAGCGCATGAAGGAAGCCGGCTCGATCCGGATGCTCCAGCCCAAGGAGCACGGCGGCCTCGAGGTCCACCCGCGCGAGTTCGCGGAGACCGTCATGCGCATGGCCTCGCTGAACCCGTCCGCGGGCTGGGTCCACGGCATCGTCGGCGTGCACCCGTGGCAGCTGGCCTTCGCCGATCCCAAGGTCCAGCAGGAGGTCTGGGGCGAGGATCAGGACACGTGGCTCGCGTCGCCGTACATGCCTGGCGGCATGTGCGTGCCGGTCGACGGCGGTTACAAGTTCTCCGGCAAGTGGTCGTTCTCCTCGGGAACGGACCACTGCGACTGGGCTTTCCTCGGCGCGATGGCGTGCAACCCGGACGGCAGCATGGAGATGCCGCCGCGGATGCTGCACGTGATCATCCCGCGCACCGACTACGAGATCATCGAGGACTCGTGGGACGTGGTGGGCCTGCGCGGCACCGGTTCCAAGGACGTCGTGGTCAAGGACGCGTTCGTTCCCGACTACCGCGTCATGGACTGCGACGAGGTCATCGACGGCACCGCGGTCCGCAAGTACGGCCGCACCGAGACGCTGTACCTGATGCCGTGGTCCAACATGTTCCCGCTGGGCATCACGTCGGCCACGATCGGCATCTGCGAGGGCGTCCTGCACCACGCGAACGAGTACCAGCGCGAGCGGATCAACCCGCAGGGCACCGCCGTCAAGGACGATCCGTACACGATGTTCGCGGTCGGTGAGGCCACCGCGAAGCTGCAGTCGGCCCGGGACTCGCTGCTGGCCAACGTCGATCGCATGTGGGACCTGGTGGACGCCGGCAAGACCCCGACGTTCGAACAGCGCGCCCAGGGCCGTGAGACCCAGGTCAACGCAGCCTGGCAGGCCGTCCAGGCCATCGATGCCGTGTACGCCCGCTGTGGCGGCAACGCGCTGCGCATGGACAAGCCGATGCAGCGCTTCTGGCGTGACGCGCACGCCGGCCTGCACCACGCGATCCACGTCCCCGGCACCGTGTACCACGCCGCGACGCTCAGCGGCCTGGGTGTGGACCCGCAGGGTCCGCTCCGCGCGATGATCTGATCCACGGATCCACACCACTCGAATTCACAACGGAGACACAACATGACGAACCCCAATGTCGGCGGCTTCGGCTCCGACATCCGCGCGCTGGGCTACGTGAAGGTCCAGACCAACGACATCGAGCGCTGGCGCACGTTCGCCTTCGACGTGCTCGGCTTCGCGCAGGGCACCGGCCCGGACCCCGACGCCCTCTACCTGCGCGTCGACGAGCGTGCGGCACGCATCGTCGTCGTGCCCGGTGAGACCGACGAGGTCGTCACCGTCGGCTGGGAGGTCCGTGACCACGCCGCCCTGGTCCGGGTCACCGAGGCCGTCGAGCGCGCCGGTATCGCCGTCAAGCCCCTCTCGCTCGAGGAGGCGGACGCCCGCCGCGTCGAGGAGGTCATCACCTTCCAGGATCCGGCCGGCACCACGCTCGAGGTCTTCCACGGTGCGGTCCTCGACCACAGCCCCGTCGTCACCCCGTTCGGTGCCAAGTTCGTCACCGGCGCACAGGGTCTGGGCCACGTGGTGCTGCCGACGATGGATCCGAACGGCACGTTCGACTTCTACACCGACGTGCTCGGCTTCCTGCCGCGCGGCGCGTTCCGGATCCCGGCTCCGCCGGAGTTCGGCCCGCTGCGGGTGCGTTTCCTCGGCGTCAACCAGCGTCACCACAGCCTCGCGCTGTGCCCGGCCCCGCACGGCGGAGCTCCCGGCCTGGTGCACATCATGGTGGAGGTCGACACGCTCGACGCCGTCGGCCAGGCACTGGACCGCGTCATGAAGGACGGCTTCTCGGTGTCCTCGACGCTGGGTCGCCACACCAACGACAAGATGGTGTCCTTCTACGTCCGCGCACCGGGCGGCTGGGACATCGAGTTCGGCACCGACGGACACCTCGTGGACGAGTCGTTCTACACGTCCGAGGAGATCACCGCGGACAGCTACTGGGGCCACGACTGGTCCGGTAGCGAGCCGCTCGCCGCGATGTAGATCCCACTCCACAACTGCACATCGCTCCCGTCAGGGGGAACCCCCGTCCCACAAGGACTGCAGGGTTCCCCCTTTCGGCGTATACCGATCTTGGTGATCCACTTCACAAATCCCGAATCGTGTGTCATTATTTCTAATCGAAACACCCACGTCAGATGGGTCTCGCCGCGATGGTCGACAACAGTGAGGGAGACATCGATGACCGCACACGACTCCGCAGACACAGCTCCGACCGCAATTCTCGAGCGAGTCTCGCTCGTACTGGACACGTTCGACGGCCCCGGCCGGCTCACTCTCGCCCAGGTCGTCAAGCGCACCGGCCTGCCGCGCTCGTCGGCGCACCGGATCCTCGAACGACTCGTCGACATGCGGTGGCTGCGACGCGAGGGCCGTGACTACGAACTGGGCACCCGACTGATGGAGCTCGGCTCGATCGCCGTCCACCAGAACCGCCTGCACACCGCTGCGGCACCGATCCTCCAGGAACTGCACCGCGTCACCGGATACGTCGTGCACCTCGGCGTCCTCGACGGCAGCGACGTGCTCTACCTCGACAAGGTCGGCGGCCGCCTCGCCGCCGAACTGCCGACCCGCGTGGGCAGCCGGTACCCGGCCCGCAACTCCGCGATCGGCAAGGCCCTGCTCGCGTACACGCCGGGCGGCAGCGAGGACCTCCTCGACTTCACGCCCGAACTGCACAAGGTCCGTGAGATGGGCGTCGCGTACGAGGTCAGCCAGATCTCCGGCGGTATCGGCATGATCGCCGTTCCGATCGGCCCCATCGGCGGCGTCACCGCCGCCATCTCGATCTGTGGACCGACCACGCACCTCAAGTTCGACCACCGGCACACCGCCCCGGTTCGGATGGCGGCCGCCTCGATCCTGCAGACCATGACCGGGCGCACCCGCGGCGCCGCACCGATCACGCACCGCAACCGACTGCAGAGCCTGCCCACCGCGGCGCCCCGCACCCGGTTGCAGTACGCCTGAGACGGTTCAGAACGGCCCGAGGGAGGGCAGGGCCGTCAGGCCCGCTCGCCCTTCCCCAGGCCCTCGACGAAATCCTCGACATCACGCCAGGATCCGGCCACCTCCGGGATCGGGTTGCCGAGCTCGTCGCGCTCGCGGACGCGTGAGAGCATCTCGGCGGCGTCGTCGATGTCGTCGAGCAGATCCTTCGCCAGATCGATCTCCGCCTGGTAGTAGCGCTGCGCCCACTTCAGGCTCATCTTCGAGAAGGCCCACGCCGGCTCGCGCGTGGCGTGGTCGCCGTGCAGCTGCGCGCGCTGGCGCAGCTCCTCCATGTTCTCGATGTGGGACTGCACCAACGTCTTCAGCTGCTCGGGCTCGTTGAGGTGCCCCATCCACAACCGGAGCAGTAAACCGTGTTTGAGCACCGGCTGCTCGACGGGCGCGTCGCGGGACCAGTTCCGCACGGCCCGCGTCCCCCGGGCGGTGATCCGGTAGACGCGGCGTCCGCGTTCGCCGGGCTCGGAGACCATCTCCGACTCCACCAGTCCGGCGGTCTCGAGCTTCTTGAGTTCGCCGTACACCTGGCTGATCGACGGGCTCCAGTAGAAGAAGCCGATGCTCCAGTCGGCCCACTTCTTGAGGTCGTATCCGGTGAGGCCCTCGCCGAGGGTCAGCATCCCCAGAACCGCCCAACTGGTCGCGGGCAGCGACGGGTAGCCGGCGTCGGGAGCGTCGGTGACGGGCTCGATTTCGGACATGGCCGAAGCCTAACAGCCCAGGTAGACGGGGGTTACAGCCGAGTAGCACATGCCCACTCACCGGGAGCGAGCCTCCCGCTCGGTGGGAGAACTGCACACGCATCCACTCGAAAGTGACTACCGTCACCGAGGGAATCAGGAGGTCCGTCCATGGAAAGCGTCAACTGCAACACCTGCGGTAACCGAGTGCTCGTCGAGAAGTACAGCGATGCCCACACCAGCATCCAGTGGCTCGACGACGCCGACAACGCGTGCCCCGAGTTCGCCGAGGCGCGGACGCAGGACGGCCGCGCCTGGGTGCCCACCTGTCACAAGCTGCGGGAGACGATCGACGACCTGATCATCTCCGGGCAGATCGGCCTGTCGCTGCGCAGCTACCCGGTGCCCGGCCGCCTCGAGTGAATCGTCGGGCGCGGCAGTCTCTGCTACCGGGATTGCCACGCCCACACACCGATTCGTGCCCTACGTTCGAGTGATGAAGTGGGCATTGCCGGGCGCGATGATCGCGACCCCAGAGCTGATGGAACTGGCGCGAGTGGCCGACGAGTGCGGTTACGACGCGATCGCCATGCCGGACTCGGTGTTCTACCCCGAACACGTCTCGGCCGACTATCCGTACTCCCCCGACGGCAAACGCATGTGGTCTCCCGAGACCCCGATGCCGGACCCGTTCATCGCGATGACCGCGATGGCCGCCGTCACCGAGCGAATCGGCTTCTACACCAACGTGTTGAAACTGCCGCTGCGTGATCCGCTGCTCACCGCCAAGCAGGTGTCGACGATGGCGGTGATGTCGGGCAATCGGATCGCCGTCGGCGTCGGACTGTCGTGGATTCCCGAGGAGTTCCGCTTCACCGGCACCGAGATGCGTACCCGCGGTGCCCGGACCGACGAGGCCATCCAGATCCTCCGGGCCGTCTGCGCCGGCAACGGACCCGAGTGGGTCGAGTTCCACGGCAAGCACTACGACTTCGACCGGTTGATGATCAGCCCCACCCCGGACCGGCCCGTCCCCGTGTACGGCGGCGGCCACAGCGATGCCGGACTGCGTCGCGCCGCCCGCTATGCCGACGGCTGGATCTCGGTCAACACCGACACCGCCCAGTTGAAGGACGCGATCGCGCGCCTGACCGAACTGCGCGCCGAGCACGGCCGCGAGAACGAGCCGTTCGAGATCGACGTCTCCCCCACCGACGTCTCCGACATCGACGGCTATCGGGCCCTCGCGGACATCGGCGTCACCCGCTGCCGGGTGACGCCGTGGCGGCTGTACGACGTCGACCCGTCGGACCCGCAGGAGCGCCTCGACGCCGTCCGACGCTTCGCGGACGACGCCGCGCGCGGCTGAACCGTCAGGCCCGGCGTCCGTCGAGTCCCGCCAGCCAGGTCAGGAATTCGTCGAGGTCGCCGGGCCCGATGTCCAGCGCCGACGGCCGCACCAGAACGGTGTCGACGCCGAGGTCCCGGGCTTCGCGCGCCGCCGCCGTCATCGCGTCGAAATCGTCGACTGCCGGCAGCATGATCTGCACCTCGGCCTCCGCCGGGTCGCGGCCCTGCTCCTCGAAGCAGGTGCGCAACAGCGTGATGCTCTCCGTGAGTCTGCCCATGTCCGCGGGGGCGGCGGTCCAGCCGTCGCCGACGCGCGCGATCCGTTCGAAGTTCCGCTCGGACGGCGCCATCCCGAAGATGATCGGGACCCGGGCCTGCACGGGCCGCGGCAGGCTGTGGAAGTCGTCGAACGCGAATCCGGTTCCGGTGAACGACGCCGGCGGCGCATCCCACAGTTCGCGGCACGCGGCCACCGTCTCCTCGAGCCGGCCGAACCGACGCTCGAACGGGATGCCCGCCGCCGCGTACTCGGCCTCCTGCCAGCCCACGCCCACCCCGATCCGGGTGCGGCCGCGCGACAGCACGTCCAGTGTCGCGATCTGCTTCGCCAGCAGCAGCGCCGGGCGCAGCGGAGCAACCAGCACGTACACGCCGAGGTCCACCCGCTCGGTCACCGCGGCCACCGCGGACAGCAGTGACATCGGCTCGAGCCACGGATGTTCCAACTCGAACGGGAACCCGTTGCCCCGCACCCGCTCGGTGTGCGCCTCGCGCGAGAAGCCGAGATGATCCGACGTCGTGATCAGGTCGACGCCGCGGCGGTCGGCCTCGGCCGCCAGGTCCAGCAGCCCGCGGTGGTCGCCGTCGTAGAACCGCTCGGCGCCGAAGACGTCCAGTCCGATCCTCATGTGTCCCTCTCCTGTTCCTGACCGTGAAACACCGAACGGGAGCCCGCGGCACGGTTTCGCGAGCGAAGCGTGCCGTGAACTCCCGTTCGACGGTGTGTGTCAGACGCGCCCGAAGTACGCGTCCTTGAGGACCGCGATGTCGTCGATCTCCGACGCCGGCGAATCCATGACGACCTTGCCGATGTCGAGGACGGTGACGTGGTCGGCGACGCTCATCGCCGCCTCGACCGCCTGCTCGACGAGGAGCACGGCCAGACCGGTCTCCTTGAGCAGCTGCACCCGCTCCATCACCTCGTTGACGATGACCGGCGCGAGACCGCCGGACGGCTCGTCGAGGAGCAGCAGCGTCGGGTTCGACATCAGTGCCGCACCGATCGCGAGCATCTGCTGCTGACCACCGGACATCGAGCCCGCCAGCAGGTTCCGCTTCTCCCCGAGGATCGGGAACATCTCGTAGATGCGCTCGACGTCGGGCTTGAGTGCACCGCGCCGCATCTTCCGGGTGTAGCCGCCGAGCAGCAGGTTCTGCTCGATGGTCTGCTTGTGGAAGACCCGCTTGCCCTCCTGCACGTACGCCATCCCGCGGCGCACCCGCTGGTGCGCCGCGACACCGGAGATGTCCTGGCCGTCCATCTCGATGGTGCCGCCGTGCACCTTGTTCAGGCCCGAGACGGCGCGCAGCGTGCTGGTCTTGCCGGCACCGTTGCGGCCGAGCAGTGCCGTGACCTGTCCCGGGTAGACGTCGAACGAGACGTCCCACACCACCCGCAGGTCACCGTAACCGGACTGCAGATTCCGAACGCTCAGAACCGGTTTCATCACTCCACCTTCTCCAGCTCGGCGGCCGTTCCGCTGTCGGGATCGACACCGAGGTACTCGCTCAGCACCCGCGGGTGATGTTCGATCTCCGCGGGCGGACCGGACGCGATGACCTGTCCCTGCGCCAGCACGACGATCGTGTCGGCGAGCGAGAGGACCAGACGGAAGTTGTGCTCCACCAGCAGCACGGTGGCCCCGGCGTCGCGCAGTGCCTGGATCAGCACCGACAGCCGCACCAGCTCGTCCTCGTCCATGCCGGACGCGATCTCGTCGAGCAGCAGCACGCGCGGCTCGGCGATCACCGCGCGGGCCACCTCGAGCATGCGCCGCATGCCCAGTGGCAGCGAGGTCGCGACCTCGTTGCGCAGGTGCGACATGCCGACGAGTTCGAGAACCCGCTCGGCCTCGACGATGTCCGCCTTGGCGACCTTGCGGAAGCTCGGCAGCCGCAGGATCGCCGAGATCATCGACGCGCGGTTGGTCATGTACCGGCCCGACGCGACGGCTTCGAGCACGGTGACGTTCTCGGGGATGTTCGGGGTCTGGAACGTGCGGGCCACGCCCTCACGTGCCACCCGGTGCGACGAGAACTTCTGGACCTCGGTGTCGCCGATGACGATTCGTCCCGCGTCCGCGGTGTAGAAGCCGCAGATCATGTTCAGCATCGTCGTCTTGCCGGAACCGTTGGGTCCGATCAGCGCGGTCACCTGGCCCGGCTCGGCGCGCAGTGTCGCCGACTTCAGCGCCTGGTTGCCACCGAACGCCTTGGAGATCCCGTCGACCACGAGGGTGGAGCCGGCGATCGGCGCCACGACGGGCACCTCGTTCGGATCCCGCGGTTCGGGCCGCTCCATCGCCCCGATGCCGGCCTTCCGGTCCAGCCTGGTGGCCAGATTGCGGAACACCTTGGTGAGGCCACCGGAGAGCAGCACACCGCCGAGGATCAGGAAGCCGCCGTAGAACAGCAGCGAGTACTCCTGGAACGCGGTGGACTGGTTGGGGCCGAACTGCATGATGGCCGCACCGATCACCGCACCGTAGACGCTCGCCGACCCACCGAGGATCGACGCCGCCAGCACGGCGGTCGCGAACGTGAAACCGAACGCCTCCGGGGAGATGAACAGGTCGGTGTTCGCGAACAGTGCACCGGCCAGACCGGCCGGCAGCGCGCCGATCGCATAGCCCAGCAGCTTCATCCGGTACACCGACACGCCTTGGGACTGCGCGAGAACCGGCGACTGCTTGAGCGTGCGGAACGCGATGCCGTGACGCGAGACCACCAGGTTGCGCATCACCACGAACCACAGGATCGTCACACCGACGACGACGTAGTAGAAGTCCTTGTCGATGTCCTCACCGAACAGCGTCGGAGGCTCCATGCCGGACAGGCCGTTACGGCCGCCGGTGTTGCCGCCGAAGATCGCGAGGATGTCGGGCACCAGGAGGATCAGGAAGAACGACGTCATCGCCAGCGACCAGCTGCCCAGTCGCAGACCGGGAATGCCGGTGAGGATGCCGACCACGAGCGCGACCGCACCCGCGGCCACCAGTTGCAGCAGGATCTCGGTGTGCCCGGCCTGCGACATCAGCCCGGCCGTGTAGGCGCCGGCCGCGTACATCGCGGCCTGGCCCAGCGCGAGTTCACCTGCGTAGCCGAGGCTGAGGTTCAGGCCGCTGACGACCAGCGCCAGGATGCACGCGAGCTGGAGCTGACGCGTATTGGTCGCGTCCAGTCCGAGCATCGGCGCGAGGAAGACCACGGCACCGAAGGCGAGCGCGAAGATCCAGCTGGGGATCGCGCGGAGAGTCCGCCAGATCTGCATGGCTACACCACCCGTTCTTTCACCGTGCCGAACAATCCGGCAGGCTTGACCATCAGGATGACGATCAGCACCGTGAACACCGCGATGTTGCTGTATTGGCTTCCGAACCACAGCGCGGTGAACGACTCGACGAGACCGACGGTCAGACCGCCGATGAGGGCGCCCGGCAGCGAACCGAAGCCACCGATGGCGAGCGCCACGAAGCCCTTGAGGGCCAGCGCGGCACCGAGCGTCGCGACCGCGAACGTCTTGGGGCCGACGAACAGTCCGAGGACGCCGGCGAGCGCACCGGAGAAGGCGAACGCGCCCATCGCGATCCGGCGCACGTTCACACCGCGAAGCATCGCGGCCTCGCGGTCCTCCGAGACGCCCATCAGTGCCAGGCCGGTCATGGTCCGCTTGCTGAGCTGGCCCAGCGCGATCACGAGCACGATCGACAGCACCAGCAGCGCGATCTCGACCGGGTAGGTACGTCCACCGAGAAGGGTGATCGGGTCGTTGGAGCCGAAGAACGGCACCGTGAGCGGCTCACTGCCCCAGATCAACTGCGTGGCACCGTTGAGCAGCGTCGCCGCGCCCAATGTCGTCACCAGTTGGTTCTGGTGGTCGGCGACCGGTCTGATCGCGACCACCTCCTCGACGGCCGCGAGGATCATTACTGTCACGGTGGCCATCACGGCCACCACCAGCACGGGAAGCTTCAGGGTCACCAGACCCGTGTAGGCGACGAACGTTCCGACCATCATCAACTGCGCCTGCGCGAAGTTGAAGGTGTTCGACGAGACGAACACGATGTTGTACCCGATGGCGACGAGCACGTACACAGCGCCGAGGGCGAGCCCCGACCACAGAATCGTCACTGCGAGAACCTCCTTCGCGTCGTGTAGCGAGCGTTGATCAGCGAGCTCATGCCGCCGGGTTTCCGAACTGTCCGTTGACGACCTTGGTGGGCGCGATGAACTTCATCTCGTCCTGGGCCGGGTTGGGGCCGTGGTTGTCGGCGGTGAAGTTGTAGCGCGACAGGAACGCGGTCTCGGCGTTCTGCTGGACCTCTTCGGTCTCGAGCGCCTCGGCCAGCTTCTCCGCGTCGGTGGTGGTGCCGGCCTTCTCGGCGGCCGCGGCGACGAGCGGGAACGCGTCGTAGTTGTCGGCGATGATCAGTGTCGACGGGATGGTGCCGAGCGAGGCCATCGTGTCGACCATCTGGTTCACGGCCGCGTTGTTCGGGTCGTAGACGGTGCTCGTGAAGACCTGCGCGACAAGGTTCTTCACCTCGGGCGTACCAAGGACACCGTTCGGCGGCTCGTTCGCGACGAGGCTCGTGCTGGCCACCGAGGTGTTACCGATCAGCGGCACGTCCCAGCCCAGACGCTGCATGCTCTGCAGGACATAGCCGAGCGGCGCGCCGTACGCGTCGAGCGCGAGCGCCTGGGCGCCGGCGTTCTTGAGCGACTGGAGCTGCGCGGTCATGTCGAGGGCGGTGGCCTCGTACTCCTCGTTGCCGGCCTGCTTCAGACCCGCCTTCTCGAGGGCGCTCGTCATCTCCTTGCCGAACAGCTCGCCGTAGGCGGTGCTGCCGTGGATGACGCCGATGCTGTCGTAGCCCTTCTCCTTCGCGTGACCGACGATGCCGCGAGCGTTGTCGGCGGCGCCCGGTGCGAGGTCGAAGTTGAGCGGGAACTTCGACGGATCCGTCGAATCCTGCGTCGGCGCAACGTTGAACGACAGGATCTTGTTCTGCTTGAGGATCGGCAGGACGGCCGCGCCGATGGACGACGGACCGGAGTTGAGGACCAGGTCGGGCTTCTGCTTGTTGATCGCCTCGCGAACCTTGGTGACCGCGATCGTCGCGTCACCGGCGTCGTCGACGACGGTCAGCTCGATCTGACGGCCACCGATGCCACCGGCCTGGTTCTGCACCTCGACGCCGGCCTTGGTCGCCAGGATCGACGTGTCCGCGTTGGCTTTGAGCACACCCTGCGCACTGATACCGCCGGTGACGAGCACGCGGTACGGCTGATCGGCGCCGCCGGCCTCAGCAGAATCCGCACTTCCACACCCGGCAATCGTCAAGACCGACGCGGCAACTGCCGCGACGAAAACTGGACGCCGACTCTTCATGACTGCCCTCCTAGAACACCCGCTACGTACAGAACCAAGCGCTCGCTTGGCGTCGTGGGACACAGAAAATGCCCGACCGGCGACCGCGAGGCCCCTACCTGGAGATCCGGTAGTGGCGCAGCCGGACGCCCCGACGCGCCGAACTGCACTGTTTCACCGACCGAGCATTTCCATCAAGCACTTGCTTGGTGCACCAAGCACTTGATTGATACGAGCATATGGGTGTGACACAGGTAACGTCAACCGGAAGCCCCACGGGGCGGGAAAGCGGCTAGCAATACGACGACGCCGCGCCCGTCCTGGCCCGCCGCGGACGCGATTGCGTGTGCGGCAGGTCAGTTCGGGCGCGGCGTCGAGTCGTGTCGGCCACTACGGGGAAGCGATCGCCGGAGTCAGCGCTGGTTGCGCGGCTTCCAGACGACGAGCGCGTTGCTGCGCGGAATGGGCACCAGGTCGCGCCGGTAGCTCGCGTGGATCCGCGCGATCTCCGCGGCCATCTCGTCGACGCGGCTCTGCAGTGCCTCGACCTGATTGGTCAGCTCGATGATGCGCTTGATGCCGGCGAGGTTGACGCCCTCGTCCTGGGACAGGCGCTGCACTTCACGCAGCAGCGCCACGTCCCGCGGCGAGTACCGGCGTCCGCCGCCGGTGGTGCGGTGCGGGGTGACCAGGCCGAGCCGGTCGTAGTTGCGCAGCGTCTGCGCGTGCATGCCGGCCAGTTCGGCGGCCACCGAGATGACGAACACTCGCGCGTCGGGGTCCGGTGGGGCCTCCGACGTCTTGCGTTGCTTGTCGCTCATGATGGTTCACCTGTCCGATCGAGTCGGAGCCCGTCAGGCCCCGGCCCATCCTGCCCGCGGATCGAATCCGCTGGATTTCTCCGCTTCCAGGTACGCCTGGAGGGCTTCGGTGGCGGAATCGTCGAGTTTCTGCGGCACCGCCACCTTCACGGTGACGAGCAGATCCCCGGCGCCTCCGCCGCGCTTGGGCACACCGCGCCCGCGCACCCTGAGAATTCGTCCGTCCGCAGTACCGGCCGGAACCTTCACGCCCACACGGCCGTCCAGCGTCGGGACGGACAGCGTGGTGCCGAGCACCAGTTCGCCGTAGCTCACCGGGACCACGAGCGTGAGGTCGTCGCCGTTGCGTCCGAAGACCTTGTCGGGCCGGACGTGGACGGTCACGTACAGGTCGCCGGAAGGCGCACCGCGCAGCCCGGCCTCGCCCTGGCCGGCGAGCCGAATCTTCTGGCCGTCGCTCACCCCGGAGGGGACGCGGACGGTGATGGTGCGGGTCCGGTTGGTGACGCCGTTGCCGTGGCAGTCGGTGCACGGTTCGTCGATGATCGACCCCGTGCCCCGGCAGTCGTCGCACGGCTCGCTGAAGCCGAACGCGCCTTGGTTGCGGCTCACCACGCCGGTTCCGTTGCAGCGCGGACACACTCGCGGACTGGTTCCCGGCTTGGCGCCGCTGCCGTGGCAGGTGGTGCAGGCCGACGGACTCGTCAGGCGCAGCGGGACGGTCACGCCCTGTGCGGCCTCACGGAACTCGAGCGTCGTCTCGGTCTCGACGTCACTCCCGCGGCGCGGACGCGTGCCGGTGGTCGACCGGCCGCCGCCGCGGTTGAACAGCCCACCGAAGATGTCGCCGAGTCCGCCGTCGCCGCCGGCGGCACCGCCGCCGAACAGGTCGTTGATGTCGAAGCCGCCGCCACCGAATCCACCGCCGGTGGAGTATCCGGCGCCGGGGCCGAAGCCGCCGCTCGCGAAGAGTCGGCGGGCCTCGTCGTATTCCTTCTTCTTGGCGGGGTCGGAGAGAACCGCGTTGGCCTCGCTGACCGCCTTGAACCGCTCCTCCGCCTTGGTGTCGCCGGGGTTGGCGTCGGGATGCAGGTCCCGGGCCAGTTTCCGGTACGCCTTCTTGATGTCGTCGGCGGACGCGTCAGAGGAGACGCCCAGTTCCTTGTAGAAGTCCTTCTCGATCCACTCCCGTTGGCTCACTGGGCGCCTCCTCCTTTCACTGTTGTCTGTCTATCTACTCGGCTGCCGCATCGGCGGCAGGCTCGCCGTCGGTGACGGTGACCATCGCGGTGCGGAGCACCCGGTCGCCCAGGCGGTAGCCCTTGCGCAGCACTGCCGCGAGCACGGGGTTGTCGCCGTCGCCCTCCATCTGCACTGCCTCGTGCAGATCCGCGGAGAAGGCGTCGCCCTCCTCGCCGAACCCGGCCAGACCGAGACCGTCGAGCACTCCGGAGAGCTTGTCCGACAGCGCCTTCAGCGGGCCGGACTCGAGGTCGCCGTGAGCCCGGGCGCGATCGAGATCGTCGACGAGGTCGAGGAACTTCGACACCACCGACACCCGCTCGTCCTCGACGGCCCGATCGATCCGGGCGAGGGCGTTGCGGCGGATGTTGGCGATCTCCGCCTTCGCGTAGCCCAGCTCGGTGCTGGCCTTCTCGAGTTCGGCGGTGATGGTGCTCAGCTCGTCGGACTCCGTCGCGCCGGCCCCGGCCGCCTCCGAAGAGGCGGCCGGGGCGGTGGCGTCGGCGGTGTCCGTGACCTGATCGTCAGCGGTCACCTGGTCGCGCTCGGGGTTCTCCGCCGTCACTTCTTGTCCTGATCGGTCGGCTCGTCCACGACCTCGGCGTCGACGACGTCGTCGGCGGAGCCGGAGCCGTCGCCCGGCGCGGCCGTGTCAGCGGCCTGCGCGTCGTAGATCGCCTGGCCCAGGGCCTGCGACTCGGTGGACAGCTTCTCCACCGCAGCCTTGACGGCGGCGATGTCGGAGCCGGCGAGAGCGGTCTTGACCTCGGTGACCGCGGCCTCGACCTTCTCCTTGACGTCGGCGGGCACCTTGTCCTCGTTGTCCTTGACGAACTTCTCGGTCTGGTGCACCAGCGAATCGGCCTGGTTGCGGACCTCGGCCTCCTCGCGGCGGTTCTTGTCCTCCTCCGCGTGCGCCTCGGCGTCCTTGATCATGCGGTCGATCTCGTCCTTGGACAGACCGGAGCCGTCCTGGATCTTGATCGTGTTCTCCTTGCCCGTGCCCTTGTCCTTCGCGGTCACGTGCACGATGCCGTTGGCGTCGATGTCGAAGGTGACCTCGATCTGCGGCACGCCGCGCGGGGCCGGCGGGATGCCGGACAGCTCGAACGATCCGAGGAGCTTGTTGTGCGAGGCGATCTCGCGCTCACCCTGGAACACCTGGATCTGCACCGACGGCTGGTTGTCGTCCGCCGTGGTGAAGGTCTCGGAACGCTTGGTCGGGATCGTGGTGTTGCGCTCGATGAGCTTGGTCATCACGCCACCCTTGGTCTCGATACCGAGGGACAGCGGGGTGACGTCGAGCAGCAGGACGTCCTTGACCTCGCCCTTGAGGACGCCGGCCTGGAGGGCAGCGCCGACGGCGACGACCTCGTCCGGGTTCACGCCCTTGTTGGGCTCGCGGCCACCGGTGAGCTCACGAACCAGGTCGGAGACGGCCGGCATACGGGTGGAGCCACCGACGAGCACGACGTGGTCGATGTCCTTGACGGCGATGCCCGAGTCCTTGACCACGGCCTGGAACGGCGCGCGGGTGCGGTCCAGCAGATCGGAGGTGATCTTCTGGAACTCGCTGCGGGTGAGCTGCTCGTCGAGGAACAGCGGGTTCTTGTCCGCGTCGACGGTGATGTACGGCAGGTTGATGGAGGTGCTCTGCGAGCTGGACAGCTCGATCTTCGCCTTCTCCGCAGCCTCGCGCAGACGCTGCAGGGCCATCTTGTCCTTGGTGAGGTCGATGCCGTTCTGCGCCTTGAACTTCTCGACGAGCCACGACACGATGCGCTCGTCCCAGTCGTCGCCACCGAGGTGGTTGTCACCGGAGGTCGCGCGGACCTCGACGACGCCGTCGCCGATCTCGAGCAGGGACACGTCGAAGGTGCCGCCACCGAGGTCGAAGACCAGAATGGTCTGTTCCTTCTCGCCCTTGTCGAGGCCGTACGCGAGCGCCGCCGCGGTGGGCTCGTTGACGATGCGCAGGACGTTCAGGCCTGCGATCTGTCCGGCCTCCTTGGTGGCCTGGCGCTGCGCGTCCTCGAAGTAGGCGGGGACGGTGATGACGGCGTCGGTGATCTCCTCACCGAGGTACGCCTCGGCGTCACGCTTGAGCTTCATCAGCGTGCGGGCGCTGATTTCCTGCGGCGTGTACTTCTTGTCGTCGATCTCGACGTTCCAGTCGGTGCCGATGTGGCGCTTGACCGAGCGGATGGTGCGGTCGACGTTGGTGACCGCCTGGTTCTTGGCGGGCTGACCGACGAGCACTTCACCGTTCTTGGCGAAGGCCACGACGGACGGGGTGGTGCGCGAGCCCTCGGCGTTGGCGACCACTACAGCTTCGCCGCCTTCGAGCACAGACACGACCGAGTTGGTGGTCCCTAGGTCGATTCCGACCGCACGAGCCATAGTGATCCCTCACTTTCCTGTTCGCAGCTTCGTGAGCTGCAGTTTCCGTTCCTACGCTGATCCGATGAACCTCAGGTGAGCGTATTCGACTCAAGTTTGCATCCGACCCCGGTCGAAGTCAATTCCAAAGTTGAGCCTCTTACACTCAGGTTCTCGATAGGCTCAACGGGCCGGGTTGCGAGTTTGTTCCCGGGCCGTCGAACGTTCCGATCCCCCCGCTTCCCCGCAGGGCTCGATACGATTCCGACGTGGAGTCCACCGCCGAACCCGAGCAGCCCGGCCCCACCGCGCCGCTGCGACCTCGACCACCCCGTCCGGACGTGGTCGTTGCGCCCTTGCACAGCCGTGAGGACGATCCGGGCACCGCTCCGCGGACCCTGACGGCAGCGGTGACCGCGTGGGCCCTCTCCTTCGCCGCCTTCGCGGCCGTCGCCGGTGTCCTCGGCATCCACTACGACGCCGCGGTCGAGGCCCTCACCTCGGGCCTCTCGTCCCGCAACCCCGGGAACGATCGGTCGACGGTTCACGACGTCGCGGCGCTCACCGTCCTCGGGGTCGGCGGCGCCGGTCTACTGCTCGTCCTGGCCGCCGTGCTCGGGATCGTGCGGCTGCGGTCCGGTCGCGGCCGCGTGTGGCTCACCGTCGTCGGCGCCCTCACCGTTGTCGCGGCGGTGACGTCGTGGACCGTGCTGGCCGACGCCGACGACCTCGCGCTGCACACCCTCACCTGGGCGCCCCTGTTGCAGGCCGGACTGGTCGTCGTCGGCACGGCCCTGCTCTTCACCGGGTCCGCGTCGACGTGGCTCCGGCGCGCGAGCGCGGCGGTCCGATGACCGACGCGGTCGTCGTCGGCGCCGGCCCCAACGGACTGGCCGCGGCGGTGACCCTCGCGCTGCGCGGGGTGCGGGTCACCGTCTACGAGGCAGCCGACACCATCGGCGGCGGCACCCGGACCACCGAGCGACTCGCGCCCGGCCTGCTGCACGACGACTGCTCCGCGGTGCACCCGATGGGGGTGGCGTCACCGTTCTTCCGCTCGCTCGACCTCGCCGCGCATGGGCTCGAATGGCGCTACCCGGACATCGATCTGGCGCACCCACTCGACGACGCGGTCGCGGGTGTGTTCGTTCGCTCCCTCGAACAGACGGCCGACCGCCTGGGTCCCGACGGCCGGGCGTGGTCGCGACTGTTCGGACCGATCGCCGAGCGCTTCGACGACATCGCCGCCGAGGTACTCCGCCCGATCGTCCACCTGCCTCGCCATCCGATCACGCTGGCGGGCTTCGGGATCGGTGCGCTCGCCCCCGGGACGCTGGCGGCTCGGCGGTGGCACACCGACCAGGCCCGAGCGCTCTTCGCGGGGGTGGCCGCGCACGCCTACTACCCGCTCACCCGCCCGACGACGGCGGCGGCCGGGCTGCTGATGCTCGGCGCCGGGCACCGCTACGGGTGGCCGGTCGCGAAGGGCGGGTCCCGAGCGATCACCGACGCGCTGGCGTCGCTGCTGCGGGCGCACGGTGGGCGGGTCGAGACCGGTCGACGCGTCCGCTCGCTGGGCGAACTGCCCCGCGCCGACGTCACCATGCTCGATCTGTCCCCCACCGGTGTCGCCGAACTGGCCGGTAGCCGCCTGCCGGGCCGGATCGCGCGGGCGTACCGCCGCTACCGGTACGGGCCGGCCGCGTTCAAGCTCGATCTCGCGGTGGAGGGCGGGGTCCCGTGGCGGGACCATGCCTGTCGCCGCGCAGGCACCGTGCACCTGGGCGGCACCCTCGAGGAGATCACCGCGACCGAACGGGACGTGCACCGCGGCCGGATGCCGGAGCGCCCGTTCGTCCTGGTCGCCCAGCAGTACCTGGCCGACCCCTCCCGCTCGGGGGGCGACGTGCATCCGGTGTGGGCGTACGCGCACGTCCCGCACGGCTACACCGGGGACGCCACCGAGGCGATCGTGAGTCAGCTCGAGCGCTTCGCCCCCGGGGTGCGGGACCGGATCGTCGGCACCTTCTCCCGTTCGGCCGCCGAGATGCCCCGGTACAACCCGAACTACGTGGGCGGGGACATCGCGTCGGGCGCCAACGATCCGGTGCAGATGTTCTCGCGTCCGCGGATCGCCCTCGATCCCTACGCGACGGGCATTCCCGGCGTCTACATCTGCTCGGCGTCGACACCGCCGGGCGGCGGAGTGCACGGGATGGGCGGGCACAACGCGGCGCTCTCCGCGCTGCGCCGACTCGAGCGGTGAACTGACCCGGACGCCGTCCGATCAGTCGTGTTCGTCCCCGGAATCGGCGTCTGCGTCCGTCGCAGGCCCCTGCGTCGTCGCACCGCCTTCCTCGGCCCACGTGTCGCGTCCACTCGGATCGGACTGGACGTCGTCGTCGGTCGGAACCTGGTTCTCGTCACCCGTGGTCATTCGTCTCGTTCCTCCGTTCGCTCGGTGGATTGCCTACGTGTACTGCGCGACCAGTCGATCGAACTCGTCCGCATCGACAAGCCCGGGTTGTCCGATGTCGTATGCGGTCAGGAACTTGTGCACCAGGCCGAAGTCTCTCCGCAACGTCGTGCGCGACACGCCCGCGTCCGTGGGGCTCGCGCCGCTCCCGATCATCGCGTCGAGACTCGCGGCGATCGCGTTCAACGTCTTTCGGTCGGCATCGGCGCGACTACCAGTTTCTCGAGTCGTCATCAGATCTACACCTCGTTTCCGTCTGTTCGTCGTTCGCAAGGTTCCGGCCGGACCTCCATCATGACCGCAGACGGACTGTTCTGCCGGACAGCGTGTCTGCAGACCGACGCGAAGGCGACTACTCACACCTGTGGACAGATCTGTGAATGATTCACCGGGGCGCCCCGACTCGAGAACGCCCTCCCTGCTCGAGTCGACGCCGACCGCCACTCGGCGCCTCGAGATCCTCGCGCGTGCGGTGATCGCCCGAAAGGGGGCAGGCACGTTCGGACGCAGGGAGGCAACGCAATTGTGACCCGGCGCTCACCGCATCACGTGCGCGGGAGACCGTACGGAACGGACGGCGGCGCGGATCAGGCTCGCCGTCGCAGTTCCGCGATCGCAGTGCGCGCGGCGATCCCGATCGCCGCATCGGCCCTGGGCAACAAGGCATCCGCGCGCGCCGCGCGGGTGAAGACCGCGACTGCGAAGGCATCGCCGTCCGGAAACTCGATGACTCCCACCTCGTTTCGAACCGCACCGAGCGTTCCGGTCTTCCCGGCGACCACGACATCCGCGAACGGGAAGCCCGACCGTAGCCGCGCGGTGAAGATCTGACTCGCCATCACCGCACGCACGAACGCGGTCTGCTCCGCGGACAGCACGGCGCCGGTCCACACCGCCGACAGCAGGGTTGTCATGTCGCGTGGCGTCGTCGCGCTCGACAGCACCGGGTCGTACCCACTGGGGAACACGACACTGTCGTTGTCGCCGAGCGCCGCGAACGCCTCCGCGGGCGACCGCGTGCCGGTGTCGGCCACCAGTGACTCGAGAACGTCCGCCGTGCCGCCGAGGATCCGCGTCGACGACAGACCGAGGGACCGCATGGTCTCGTTCACCCGGTCCACCCCGACGCGCCGGAGCAGCTCGTCGGCGGCCGCGTTGTCGGACATCGCCATCATCGACCGCGCCATGTCGCGCAGCGACATTCGCACCGGATCCGACATCTGGGAGACGCCGGTCGGTCCGGTGGTGCGGTGCGCCGGGTCGAGCGTCACCTGCTCTCGCGGGTCCAGATCCCCGGCGTCGACGAGGCGGCAGAAGGCGACGACGAGCGGCAACTTGTACACCGACGCCGTCACCACCGGTTCGTCGGCGGCCACCCCCACCTCGGCCCCGCCGTGACTGCGCGACACCGGGATCGCGTGCATCCAGCCACGGACGGCAGCATCGGCGAACGCGTCCGAGACGCGCATCGTCCCCGTCACGAGACCACCTGCTCGTCCGCGGCGTAGGCGCCGATCCGGGCGGCGACGGCGTCGAGCACGCCGTCCGGCACGTCCGCGGACGACGCCCGCAGGCACCGCAGGCGCAGGCGGATCGAGTCGTCACCCGGACGGACCCGCGCCACCCCGGGCGCGGCCAGGCTCCGATCCGCGGTGAGCGCGAACGCCTGACCGGCGGCGACCAGCGCGAGCGCCCACCGGTCGTCGGGAGCGTTGACGACGTCGAGGTCGGCCCCGACCCGGGCGAACGCGTCGTCGAGCAGGTCGTACGCGGCCGGGCCGTCGGAACGGGGCGGCGACGCGAACCGCAGATCCGTGAGCCGGGACAGCCCGCACGGGTCCTGTGCGGCGGCCGGATGCGACGCGGGGACCAGCAGCGTCAGCGGCAGCGGCACGACATCGGTGCCGGTGAGCGGATCCACCAGCGCCGGGTGCTCGATCACCCCGAGGTCGAGCGCTCCGGCAGCCAGCTGGTCCACGAGGTCGCTGCTGGGCGCGATGCTCACCTCGACCCGTGCCGGTTCGTCGAACGATCGGATGGTCGCGGCCAGATCGGCGACGAGCGCGGTCGGCACCTTCGGCATGACCCCCACCCGCAGCGTGCGGTCCTGGACACGGCGCCGGCGTGCGGAGTCGGTGAACCGGCGGGCCTGACGCACCAGGTCGACGGCGTCCGGCAGCAGCGCCTGCCCGCTCGCGGTGAGCACGACGCCCTTCGAACCTCGATGGAACAGCGTCACGCCCAGTTCGCGCTCGAGTTTCTTCACGCCCTGACTCAGCGGCGGTTGGGTCATGCCGAGGCGCGCGGCGGCCCGGCCGAAGTGTTGTTCCTCGGCCACCGCGATGAAGAATTCGAGATGCAAAAGCAGGTTCACTGCGGATCTGACCTGTGCTTATTCCGATCGAGTATCACGCTCACCTCGATAGCATATTGGACTGGCCTGCGCGATCGGTGCTTCGCTGCCACTCGGTATCGACGACGAGCGAGCGGAGTGACGATGACCCACATCGGGGCGAACCCGGTCAGGTGCAAGCGCGGCGCGCTGGTGCTCGCGGCAGCACTGACCCTGACGTCGTGCGGGCTGCTGGGCGGGCCGGACTCCGGTGAGAAGGTGGCGAAGAAGTTCGTCGGCGCCCTGGGCGGCGCCGACGTGGCCGCGGCCGCGGCGCTCACCGACGACCCCGACCGCGCGAGCGAGGTGCTGCGCCGCACGTTCGACGGCCTCGGCGGGGAGGCCGACGCCGACTTCACGGTCGAGCAGGCCGGCGACTCCGCATTCACGTACCGCTCCGACTGGGACTTCGGCGGCGGACGCACGTGGAGCTACTCGACGACGGTGCCGCTCACGACTGCCGACGGTTCCCGACGTGTCGCCTGGTCGGCGGCCGTGATCAACGAACGACTGCAGGGCGACCAGGCGCTGCAGTACACCCCGGTCACCGACACCCGGGCCGTGCTGGACGCCAACGGCATGGCGCTCATGGAACCGCGGACGGTCACCGTCGTCGACGTCGACTCCGCCGCGCTCGTTCCCACGGTGCGCACGCGGCTGACGGCGCTGCTGGCGAAGGCCGTGCCCGGGTTCGAGCTCGCGGCGCCGAGGACCGGCGAACCGGCGACACCGGACGAGCGGGTCCACCTGGTGACGCTGCGGCAGGAGGACGTCGAACCGATCCGCGCGGAACTCGAACAGGTCCCCGGCATCCATCTCTCCGACCAACTGCGTCTGCTCACGGTCGACCGGAGGATGACGTCGCCGGTGGTGGCGGGACTGCGGGCCACATGGGAGGCGCGGCAGAAGGACTCGGCGGGCTGGCGCGTGCAGTCCGTCGACCCCGAGGGCAGTGTGACCGGCACCCTCACGGGCGGGGATCCGCCGGAGGGGACCGCGATGCGCACGACGCTCGACCCGCGGCTGCAGTACCTCGCCCAGCAGGCGGTGGACACCGAACCCCGCGCCGCCGCGCTGGTCGCCCTCGATTCCGGAAACGGTCAGGTGCTCGCGGTCGCACAGAACGCGCCCGCCGACCGGTCCGGGCCGATCGCCCTCACCGGCCTGTACCCGCCGGGATCGACCTTCAAGACCGTCACGACGATGGCGGCGCTGCAGAGCGGCGCCGTGACCGCCGACAGTGTCGTGGACTGCCCGGGCACCGCGAACATCGAGGGGCGTGTCATCCCCAACGAGAACGAGTTCGATCTGGGCCGTGTCCCGCTGCACACGGCGTTCGCGCACTCGTGCAACACGACGATGGGCCGGCTCGCGGTCGGATTGCCCGCCGACGCCCTGCAGGATCAGGCGCACGAGTTCGGCCTGGGTGTCGACTACGTGACCCCGGGGCTGACGACCGTCACCGGCTCGGTACCGTCCGCCGACACCCCGGCGAAGCGGGTCGAGGCCGCGATCGGGCAGGGCGAGAACCTGGCCAGCCCGTTCGGGATGGCGATGGTGGCGGCGACGATCGCCCGCGGTAGTGCTCCGCTGCCGCAGTTCATCGGCGGCGAGACCACCACCGCCGACCACGAACCCGATCCGCTCGACCCGGCACACGTGCGGGATCTGAAGGCCATGATGACCGAGGCCGTCCGCAGTGGCACCGCCACCGGCCTCTCCGACATCTCCGGGCTGATGGGCAAGACCGGCACCGCCGAGTTCGGCGACGGCAAACACTCGCACGGCTGGTTCGTGGGGATCCGCGGCACCGTCGCGTTCGCGGTGCTGGTGGTCTCGGGGGAGAGTTCCGGTCCCGCGCTCGACATCGCCGGGCACTTCCTGCGACCGCTCGACGAGCAGTAGCCGTCAGCTGCCGGCCGGGGTGACCCGCACCGCCCCGGTGTCGAGGTCGAGTCGCATCGCGCCGCCGTACCCACCGGCACCGCCGACACCGCCGAGATCCGCCAGCACCCCCTCGGCGCTGCGGGCCGCGACGCGGCACGCCCGCGCGGTGAACTGGTCGACCAGCGGGTGCGCGGACCGTTCCCGCCACTTGCGCACCGCGGTGAGCCCCGCCTCCCGGCCGTCCTCGATCGACGCGTCCGCGCCCAGGCCGAGCCGCTGCGCCGGACCGATGCCGAACCCGCCGATGAGCCGCTGCAATTCGGTGAGATCCTCGGCAGACAGTCCGGTGTCGGCGCTGCGCAGCCGTCCGAGCATCCGCAGTTCCTGGAAACCGTGGACGTCGGCGAGCAGGCGCCCGACGTCGGCGAGCAGGCGCGCCGACGCGTCCGTCGGATACGCGGTGAGCACCCGTTCGAGGGCCACCAGCGCGGAGTGGGTCTTCAGCTGGTCGGCACGCTGCCCGAACTGCACGTCGATCACCTGACGGAGTTCGTCCAGTCCGCTGCGTGCCACCAGTTCCGCTGCGAGGGTGGGGGAATCGTTCACCCCGAGTCGGACGAGCATGATCGCGAGCCGAATGCCGAAGAGCCCGAACCGGTCTGCGAGCTGACGCCGCATCGTCGCGTCCACGGGCAACGCAGCGTCGTCGCGCGCGAAGCGGTCGGCGGACAGCATCGCCAACTGCAGGTCGGCGTCGTGCACCCGGGCCAGTGCCTCGAACGCCGCGAACTCGCTCTGCCGCAACGTGCGCGCTCCCAGCGCGAGCAGTCCGGCGACGGGCACCACGGCCTGGCACAGCCCGGTGAGTTCGAGTTCGTCGGTGAACCGCGCGGCGACCTCCTTCGCCGACATCATCGCGTCGGCCCGGCCGGCGCCGACCTCGTCCGCACGGGAAACCACACCCACCACCCCGAGCGGTCCCGACTCGCCACCCACGTGCGCGCCGATCCGGCCCAGGAACTGCACGTCGGACGCGCTGAGACTGCGCAGCAGGTACACCACGGCGTCGGCCCCGGACACCGCGTTCTCCGGAGTGAGCATGCGAAACGTGCGCGCCGAGACGTCCTTCGACAGCGACGACGTGCCGGGGGTGTCGATGATCGTGGTCTGCGCCAGCGCGCTGGCCGGCCACTCCACGTCCAGGCGGTCCACGCGGTCCGCGGTGAGATCGCCGAGGTCGAACGTCAGGCGTCCCTCGTGTCGCCGCACGGTCACGTTGGCCGAGTCGTCGCCGTCGTAGCGGGCGGTCACCGTCGGGGTGGTCCCGCTGCGGTACCACGTGACGACGCGGGTGCACTCGGTCGCGTCGGTGGGCGCGATGTCCTGCCCGACGAACGCATTGAGCAGGGTCGACTTGCCGGCCTTGAGCGATCCGGCCAGCGCGACCCGCAGCGGTTCCTCGAGTCGGGCCGCGCACGCGGCCAACTGCGCGCGAGCCTCGTGGTTGTCGGAGTATGCGGCCTTGGCGGCGGCGATGAGGTCCCGGGCCCGACCCAGCGACATCGAGGCGGTCACGCGGACACCTCCTCGCTCGGCGCGGTCTCGACCGGGAACAGCTGCGCCGCGCGAACCTTGAACGTCTCGAGGACGGCCATCTGCCGTTCCACCTCGCCGGCGCGCCGGGTGCGTTCGGTCGACTCGACCTTCGCCGCGTCCTGCGCCGCCCGCAGCGAGTCCGCGAGCGATCGCAGTGTCTGCTCCGCGATGGCCGTGAAGTGGTCGCGCAGCAGACGCTGGATCAGCCGCAGTCGGTCCTTGGACTCCTTGCCCACCTGGAAGCTCACGTCGTCGGTGAAGCGGCGGATCGCGACCTTCGCGTCGGCGCGGCGCTTCACCACCCGCGTCTCCCGGTCGTCGCGATAGGCCTTGGTGCCGAGCAGGACTCCCGCGCCCACCGAGATGGGGTTGAGCAGCGTCATGCCCATCAACGTCGTGATGAGACCGAACATCAGCACGCCGCCGTACGAGCCGCGCATGCCGACCAGCACCTTCTGGGCGATGCCGATACGGCCGGATTCGAGATCCGACAGCGCGACCACCGGGTCCAGCACGCTGTCGAGATCGCCGACGTCCAGTTGCGGAAGTTCCACCGTGCCGGCGTCGGCGAAGTGCTCCGCCACCACCTCGGCGAGCCACAGCGCGCGCTCGTGGGCCCACACGAAGTTGTCACCCACCGACTGCGCGATCTGCTGTTCGAGCCACTCCCCCAGCTCGTCCCATTCCTTGCCGGGATCGCACTCGTCCACGGCGCGTTCGGCTTCCCGCGTCACCTGACGCAGCCGATCGCGCAGGTCGTGATCGATGTCCGACGCCAGATCGGCGATCCCGTCCGCGAGGGTCTGCTGCCAGCGCGACGTCTTCTTCTGCAGTTCCTCGGTGACGGCCTTCGCACGCTGCAACTCGGCGACGGCAACCGCGCCCTTGGCCGGATCCCGCAGCGCCGCGAGTTCGCTGCCGAGCGAGAGCATGAGATGTTCGACGACGGAGTGGACGTCGAGGGAGACGGCGCGGCGCAGCCCGCCGGCCGCGTGGTCGATGACCCGCTCGCGGAGGAAGTCGTACAGCGCCGCGAAACCGGACTCGTCGTGCAGCGACTGATCGTCGAGACGGAGTGCGTGCGAGCGCAGCAGCGACGAGATCGGCAGCAGCGGGACGTCGAGGCCCGCCCGGGTCAGGTGCCCGGCGTCCGCCTCGACGATCCGACGCCAGTGCGGGTACAGGTCGGTCTTGGTGATCAGGCACGCCACCGCGGGGCACAGTCCCGTCACCTGGCGCAGGAAGGCGAGCTCCGGTTCGGTGAACTCCTGGCTGGCGTCGGACAGCACGAGCACCGCGTCGGCCGCCGGGAGCAGGCCCAGAGTGGCTGCCGCGTGCGGGTTTCCGTGACCACCGACGCCGGGGGTGTCGACGAACACGAGGCCGTCCGCGAGCAACGGGCTGGGCACCCCCACCTCGAGCCGCAGCACCTCCCGGCCCTGCGCGAGCGGGGTCGATGGCGTCACCGAATCCAGTTCCGCGAGTGGCACCTCCACCCGGCGCGTCTCACCACCGGGCTCGGCGAGCACCAGTTCGGCGGACGCCTGCTCGGCGTTCTGCACCACGGTGGGCACCGCGGTGGTCTCGTCGTCACCGACCGAGCACACCGACAGGTTGAGCAGCGAGTTCACGAACTGGCTCTTGCCCTGTTTCAACTGACCGACCACGACGACACGGAATCGCGGATCCACGACGCGGCCGCGGACCAGCGCGAGGCGATCCACCAGATCCGTCCGGCCCGCGGACGACGCGATCGCCGACGTCTGGTCGAGCAAGCTCGTCAGGTCCGATTCCGAGGTGGCGCTACCGACGTTGTCCATGAGTCCCGCTGCCCCACTTCTCTTCCGACCTGCACGCGCACCGACGTCCGCGTGCTGACTGATCCGCCGCTCCGCTGGATGCGAATCGGGGCCCCGTTCGCCTTAGCGCGTACGGGGCCCCGTTCGTTACAGACCGTGTGCGGTCGTCACGGCAGCAGATCGTGTCCCTGATCGAGCACGGCGGCGGGATCGATCGCGACCGGATCGATGTGTCCGCCCAGGTCACCGAGCCCGTTCGCGAACAGACCCGCGTCCGAATGGCCCGAACCGAACGCGTCGACGTCGATGGAGGACCACGCGTTTCCGGCGGTGTCGAGCGCGCCCTGCAGCGCGGAGTTCAGGCCACCGGTCAGGTCGGCCGCGATGTCACCCGTGCCCGAGACGTCGGCGCCCGCGGTCCCGCCGCCGAGGCCGGCGTCGAAGTCTGCACTCGAACCGAAGTCGCCACCGATCTGGGCGTTTCCGAGCGCCGTCGTCGCCGCGTCCACCGCGCCGTCGAGGGCGCCGGAGATGTCGCCGGCGAGGTTTCCGCCGAGGTCCAGGCCACCGCCCAGACCCGCGCCGAGGTCCCCGGTCGAGCCGAGTCCGCCGCCCAGCTGACCGCCGAGGTCTCCGGCCGAGCCCAGCCCACCGCCGGCACCGAGCGCCGCGTCGAGCGCCGCACCCAGGTCACCACCGAGCGATCCGCCGGCTCCGAGTGCCCCACTCAGCGCGCCACCCAGCTCGGTGCCGAAGCCGCCGTCACCGGCCAGCACACTGCCCAGGTCCAGCGAGCCGCCGGACTCGAGACCACCGCCGAGCACCCCGCCCAGCGCCGCACCGAGGTCGGCGCCCGCGGAGCCACCGACCCCGAACGCACCCTCGAGCAGTCCGCCGAGGTCGGCACCGGCACCCACTTCGAGGCTGCCGCCGAGCGCGAGCGCACTGTTGAGCGCGGTACCCAGTGTCGTGGTCAGCGCGCCGTCGACGTCGAGGGCGCTGCCCAGCGCGGTGCTGATCGCGGCGCCCAGATCCCCGCCCGCCGCGAGCACACCGTCGAGGTCGAGACTTCCGCCGATCCCACCCTCGAGGGCACCGCCCAGTGCGGCACCGAGGTCCGCGCCGACCGAACCGCCTGCGGCCAGTACTGATTCGAGCGCACCACTGAGCGCCGCCGTGAGGTCACCGCCGAGGTTGCCGGCCAGCTCCGTACCCAGGCTCCCGCCCACCGACAGCGCCGTCTCGAGCGCACCGTTCAGTGCCGCCGACAGGTCCCCACCGATACCGAGCGCGCCGCCGAGTGCGGTTTCCAGCGAGCCCCCGAGTCCGCCGGCCGCTTCGACCGCGCCGTCGAGGACGCCGCCGAAGGCCGCGCCCAGCTGCGCGCCCAGGTCGCCGCCGATGCCGAACGCGCTCTCGAGCGCGGCCGTGAGACCCCCGCCCGTCGCGAGCACACCGGACAGGTCGAGGCTGCCCAGGCCGTCCAGCGCCGCGCCGAGGGCGGCGGCGAGTTCCGTGGTGAGAGCACCGTCCACTCCGAGCGAGCCGCCCAGCAGGCCGCCGAGCGAAGCACCGAGATCGAGTGCGCCGCCGATGTTCACCAGGTCGGCGACGTCGACCATGCCACCCAGTTCGAGGGCACCACCGAGCGCGGCGCCGATGTCCCCGCCGATCGATCCACCGATCGCGAGGGCCGACTCGAGCAGGCCGCTCAGCGACGCACCGAGCTGGCCCGCCAGATCACCGCCGAGCGCACCGCCCAGGCTGCCACCCAGCGCCAGCGCGCTGTCGAGCGCGGCTTCGAAGCCGGCGCCGAGCCCCCCACCGAGCTCAGCGCCGGCCTCTACTGCCGCACCCAGGAGCGCACCGAGGGCGGCGCCGAGCTCCCCACCCAGCGCACCTCCGATCTCGAATGCGCTCTCGAGTGCGGTGCTCAACCCGCCGTCGACCGACAGGAGTCCATCCAGATCCAGGCTGCCCACGCCCGCGAACGCCGCACTGAGGGCGGCACCGAGATCGGTGACCAGCGAACCGTTCACGTCGAGCACGCCACCGAGGGCAGTGGCCAGCGCGGCACCGAGATCGATCGAGCCGCCGAGGTCGGTCAGGCTGCCCAGGTCCAGGCCGCCCCCGAGGCCGAGTGCGGCCTCGAAGGCGCCGCCCAGTGCCGCACCCAGCTGCGCGCCGAGCGAACCGCCGGCGGCGAGCGCCGCCCCGAGCGCGGCGGCGATGTCGCCGCCGAAGTCCACATCGGCGCCGAAGCCGCCGCCGAATCCCCCACCGACTGCGGCACCCAGACCGAGGCCCGCCCCGGCACCGAGTCCGAGACCGGCGCTGCCACCGAGACCCCCACCGAGACCGAGGCCGCCGCCGGCGGCCGCACCGAGGGTGCCTGCCGCCGTGGTACCTGCCGCGAGGATCGCGCCCAGGTCGCCGGCCGCGTTTCCGAACAGTCCGGACTCGGCGACCATCGGCGCGACCGCCGCGATGTCCGCGTGGCACAGGTCGCCGAGGCCCGCCGCAGCGAGCGACGCCTGCGGGTTCGCGCAGTACGCAGCGGCGGCCTCCTCGTCGCGAAGAAGGCTGAGGATGAAGTCGAGAACCGCGTTGCTGGCCATGAGGAAGCTCCTGACAGTAGAAAAGCAGGCTGCCACAGATTCCGTGTAGACCGACGAGGAACCGCGGCGAGATCGACTTCCACGCTACGAATTCGGTGGCAGGCGGGTAACGGGGCAGATCCCCCCGAGTGCCGCGAGGGGGACCCCGTCGACGCCGTATAGGGGATGGTCCGCAGATAGGGGGACAGCCCCCAACCTGCGACGTCCGCGGGCCTTTCCCGTAACGCTCGGCGCCCCGCCGCCGACAATCGGCATACCACCGGCGGTGCCCTACCCCGCCCGAATCGAATCGGAGAAGGACATGACCGCAGGGCTCGGAATTGCTGTCGGAACGGCCAATTCGGATGCGGCGGTCACGCACGTCGGGGAGTCGACGGGCGACGACGCCGCCACGGTGATCGCGTCCCACGCGACGCTCGTCCAGCTGTCCCCCGACGGCACCGCGACGCTCGGCTCCTCCGGAACCGGCAGATCGGGCTTCGCCGGTTTCGTCGAACGGGTCGGGGATCCCGTCGGTCTCCTCGGCCCCGACGGGCGACCCCATCCCGGAGAGGATCTGTTCGCGGCGGCCGTGACCTGCCTCGTCGACGAGGCCCGCGCGGACGACGGCGGCACCCCGGACGAGCGGACACCGATCGTCGTCACCCATCCGACGCCGTGGAACAACCACACGGTACGAGCGCTCGGATCCGCACTCGAACGCGCCGGCCTTCCGCCGGTGACCCTCACCTCCGAAGCCGCCGCATGCCTGCGCTGGCTCGAGTCCACGCGCGGCGCGCAGGACGACGGTGTCGTGGTGGTGTACGACCTGGGAGCCGCGTCACTCGACGTCACGGTGATGCGCACCGGCACCGAGGCCGGGCCGCTGGGGCGGACGCTCCGGTCCGAGGACGTGACCGGAACACAGTTCGATCACCTGGTCACCCGGCACGTGCTCGACGACCTCGCCGACAAGACAGCCGGATTCGACCCGTTCGATCCGGTCGTCGTCGAGTCGCTGACGACACTGCGGCGCAACTGTGCCGCCGCCAAGGAAGCGCTGTCCACCGACACCGAGACCGTCATCCCGGTCACCCTGCCCGGCCTCGAGACGGACGTGCGACTCGTCCGCTCCGAACTCGAGGATCTCGTCCGGGCGCCGTTGACGACGTCCATGGAGCTGATCCGCGAGGCACTGCGGTCCGCCGACGTCGAGCCCGGCGACGTGCACCAGGTACTGCTCACCGGCGGCGGTGGCGCGATCCCCCTCGTCGCCGAACTCGTCTCGTCCGAGCTGGGACTGACGGTGGTCGCCGCGCCGAATCCGGCGCACACGCCGGCCCTGGGTGCCGCGATGCTCGCGGCCGACGCCGACACTCGGGCCACCGCGGCCCCGGCAGCCCTCGCATCCGGGGCGGGCCCCCGCGACGGCGCCTACTCCGAACCGGTGAACCCGGTGTTCCCGTCCCGCCTGCACTCCACCCGCAGCGGCTCCGACGTCCGGCGTCGGGTCGCGATCATCGCGTCGTCGGCCGCCGCGATCGGGGTGCTCGCCGCGGGCGGACTGTCGATCGGAACGGCTGCCGATCCGGCTCCGTCACAGTCCACTTCCCCCTCGTCGTCGGTCCCGATCGCCGAGAACGCCGTCGCCGGCTCGATCGTGACCCCCACCGGGGAGAGCTCGCCGCACGGCAGCGTGACCGTCGTCGGCGGCACCGGCGGCGGCACGATGAGCCCCGCAGCGGTCGCCGCTCGCGGTGCCGCCGTCGGCTCCGGCGTCGACCCGACCGGACGGGCGCTGCCCCAGAGCGTCGCGGCCCCCGCCGCCGGGGACGCCCCGGCCACGGCACCCACGGTCGACACCCAGGCCCCCGGAAACATTCCCACCCAGCCCGTGTACACGCCGCCGCCGGCTGCCGGTGGGGGCACCGCACCCGCCCCGGTCCAGGGGCCCTCCCCGGCCGAGGTCGGCGCCGGATTCGGCAACGCCGCCCAGGGACTCGGTCAGGGCGTCGGGGCGGTCCTGAACGGTGTGGGCGGAGTCGTCGGAGCCGTCGTGGATCCGGTGACCGGCCTGCTGATCGGGAAGTAACCGATGCGGACCGAACCCGCCACCAGCCCACCGGGCGCCGATGCCCTCGCCGGTCTCCGCGGGGCCCGGAACGTCCTCGACGCCGTCGAAGCGGAACCGTTCGCACCCGTCCTGATCCGGGGCCGCTCCGGAAGCGGTAAGTCGCTCGTGCTCAGCACAATTCGCGACCATGCCCTCGCGCGCGGACACGATGTCGTCAGCACTGTGGCCGTCGCCGATACCGAGACCGGGGGCGCGATGCTCGTCGTCGACGGTGCGCACGCCCTCACCACCGACGACGTCTCCGCACTGCATCGGCTGGTCCAGCGCGGCGACCGCAAAGTCGTCGTCGCCGTCGAGCCACGCCCGCACGACCCGGCGCTCTGCGCACTCACCACCACGATGCAGACGCAGGGTTCGGTGTTCGACCTCGGCGCACTCTCCCCGGCCGACATCGTCGACCGGGCCCACACGCGGGGCATCGAACTCACGCCCGCACTCGCGCGGTCGCTGCACGAATGGAGCGGGGGCGCACTCGTCCATGTCGACGCGGGCCTGGCGGCCGCGCGACACGGCGAGGCAGCCGTCCGCGCAGCGGTGACGTCCCACCTGCGGGATGTGCTGCAGCACCTCGACGGCGCGCTCCTCGCTGCACTGGCGCTGCACCTGTACGGCCACGGCACCGACGGTGGAGATCTGGCACCGGCACTGGAGGTGTCGCCCGCCGAAGGGCAGACGCTGGCCGATCGGGTCCGGGCGAGTTCCGTAGTGACGCGATCGGACGCCGTGCTCCCCCTCGCCCGCTCGCTGCTGACGTCCGCGGTCGGCGTGACGCGACTGCGTGACCTGCAGACCCGACTGCTCACGACCCGACTGGGTGCAGGCACCCTCGACGCGCGAACCGCCTGCACGCTCGCCGAATCCGGGCTGGACGACCCGCGTCTCGCGGACTTCCTCTGCGCCCGAGCTCATTCGGTCGATCCGGCGGAGGCTTCCGCGCTCTACGAGGCCGCGATCCAGGCCGGAGCAGACGCGGACGCCATCGCGCTGCGCCGCTGCGAGGCCGGCGCCCTCAGTGGCAACCTGGATGCCGCGCACGCACTGGTCGACACGGTGCTCGACCGAGCCGACGACCTCGAATCGTCCGAACTCGCTGCCGCCGTGCGCATCTCGTCCAGTATCGCCGCCCATCGTGGCGAGCTGGGACACAGTGCCGACCTGTACGAGTGGCTGGGCCCGGACCGGGCGGGCCCCGACGCGGCGATCGCGGCGACCGTCCTGCTCGCCGCCGGACGTCCCGAGCCCGCCGCGGCAATGCTGACTCGTGGACGCCAGGGGCCACCCACGTCCGCCGCCGCCGGGACCGCCCTCCTCGCCGAGGGCCTGGCCCAGTCGATCGCAGGTTCCGGTGCCGTGGCGATGAATTCGCTCACCCGCGCGATGACGATGCTGTCGAGCAGCGCGCACACCCGCCTCCTGCCGGACACCGCGCCCGCCGTGACGGCCCTGCTGTGTCTGCATTCGGGCGAGCTGGCCCACGCAGAGTCGGTGCTGCGCCAGGCCCTCGAGTTCGATCCCGCGTCCGGCGCCACCCGGGCGCGCCACCTGGCGCTCTCGGCGTGGACGGCGATGGTCGGCGGCGATCTCGTGGGGGCCACCGCGATCCTCGACACCCTCCCCACCGACCGGCCGCCCCACGCGCGCGAGGCGTTCTTCCTGCACGGCCTGCGTGTCGGACTCGCCCGACGCCACGGCGATGTCGGTGCGCTGCAGCGGGAATGGACGCAGGCGCAGCCCGTCGTCGCGGGATACTCGGCCGACCTGTTCGGACTCCTGCCGCTGGGCGAGCTGTGGCTGGCCGCGGTCCGCCTGGGCGACGAACAACGCATCCTCCATCTGGTCGAGCAGGCGCAGGCTCTGCTGGTCCGGCTCGGCGAACCCGCGCTGTGGGGCGCGGCACTGCACTGGTACGGAGTGCAGGCCGCGATCCTCGGCGAGAATCCGGCGGCGCTGCTCCCGCACGCGCGGGCACTGGCCGCGTCGGCCGAGGTCAGTTCGTACGCGGCCGGCCTCGCCTCGGCGGGCCGCGTGTGGCTGCGCGTGCTCCGCGAGGAGGCGGAGGCGTCCGAGGTGGAGGCCGCCGCACGCACCCTCGACCGCATCGGACTTCCCTGGGACGGAGCGCGACTCGCCGGGGAGGCGGCCCTGCGCGTGTCCGACACCCGCGGCGCGACGACGCTGCTCCAGGTGGCGCGCTCGCTGCGCGGCGCCACGACGGTGCAGGCCGGCAGCGGCGAGATCGCCGCCGCCGATCCCGCGGTGGGCACCCTGACCGAGCGGGAAGCCGATGTCGCGGAACTGCTCGTCCTGGGCCTCACCCACCGCGAGATCGGCGCCCGCCTCTACATCGCACCCAAGACCGTCGAGCATCATGTCGCGCGCATCCGGCGACGCCTCGGCGCCAACTCTCGCTCGGAACTGATGTCGATGCTCAGGGCATTGGGCCACGGCGGCCCGGAAACGTCCGCATCGTGAACTTCGGGACTTTGTTCTCCGGCGGGTCGGCCGCAACGTGGCCTATTGTGGACAGCTGATCCCGAAGACCCGAAGGAATTCAATGCGTATCCCGCTGGCGCCGCGCGCCGCCGTGCATTCGTTCGCCCGCCGCGTCGCCGTCGTCGGATCGTCTGCGCTCCTGGTTCTCGTACCGTTCTCCGCGTCCGCGCAGGCCGAACCGGCCGCCGCGCCGGGGTCCCAGGTCTCCCAGCTCTCGGCGGACGAGTTGCCCGCCGATCTGGTCGAGGCCATCACCCGGGATCTGAAGATCAGCCCCCAGGAATACCTGGACCGCGCCGCCCGCGCGCAGGAACTCGTCTCGTACGCAGACGACTTCCGCGCCGAACGGCCCGACGAGTTCGCCGGCGCCTGGATGGGGCTCGACGGCCACCCCGTGGTGTCGGTGACCACCGCCGAGGCCGCGCTGACCGCGGCGAAGGACGGCTACCGCACGCAGATGGCGGCCGTGTCGTCGCAGGGTCTGGAGAAGTCCCTCGCCGACTTCAACCACTGGGTCACCGAACTGCCGCGCGAGATCTCGTCCCAGATCGGCCGCGCGACCGTCGACGTCCTGAACAACCAGATCGTCGTCGACGTCGCGAACAGCCCCGTCGGCCGGGCACTCGACCTGCCCACACTGCTCGCCAACATCAAGGTGCAGGTGCAGTCGTTCGGCCCGGTGCCGGTCGCGAGCGGGCCGCTGGGCGGCGACACCTACATCACGTCCCCGCAGCGACTGGCCGACACACCGGAAGGCGGCATCAGCGTGTGCTCCTTCGGCTTCAACGGCATCGACCGCGGCGGCAACGCCGTCAACATCAGTGCGGGCCACTGCGACCCCGCGCCGGGCCGCAACGTCGGCGTGTTCCTACCCAACCGGGCCGACGTCCCCGCCAGCCTCGAGGTGGGCCGCTTCGCGCGCTCCGAGGTCGGCGACGTCGACGGTCTCGACTACTCGCTGATCCGCCTCAACGACGCCGGTGTCCGCGCCGGACTCGACCGTCCGGTGGTCCGCGGCGCCGGCGGTAGCGCCCTCACCATCACCGGCACCGCCGTCCCGATCGTGGGAGCGCCGATCTGCAAGTCGGGGCAGACGTCGTCGTTCACCTGCGGCATCGTGACGGCCGAGCGCGTCGAGGCACTGCTGGCGGTCGCTCCAAACGACGTCCGGGTGGTCCGCGGCTTCTCCGGCACCGCCTGCACGCTCGGCGGCGACAGCGGTGGCGCGATCGTCACCGGCACACTGGCACTCGGCATCACGAGCGGGTCCAACAGCACCGACGCGCCGTCCTGCGGCGACGCCAACCTCGTCTACGCCTTCAACGGCGGGGCCTCGAATTTCGGCATTCCGATCCAGAGCATCCTGGACTCGGCGAACGCAACGTCCGGCGGCGGCCTCGGTGCCGGACTGACGGTGCGCACCGGCACCGCCGATCACTGACGGACATTCGTGAATTCCCGGCGTCAATCGGGCGAATCGGGTGGGCACTCCGGTCGACGGACCATATAGTCGTACGCGACTCGGAACACCCGCACCGCCGGGTGTTCCTCTCTGCGTGCCTCGGGGTCCAGGGCCGCAGGGCAGACGATCGAAAGGCCCACATGCGAAGCTCGCTCGCACGTCGTGCCGCGGTGTTCGGTTCCGCAGCACTTCTTCTCGTCACTCCTGCCGTCGCCCAGGCAGCTCCCGGGCCCGACACCTCCGGCGTGTCGGATCAGGCGGCGCACCTACCGATCGAACTGATCGACGCGTTGCAGCGAGATCTGCAGCTGACGCCCGACCAGTACCTCGAGCGATCGGAGGCGGCGCAGAAGCTCGCCGAGTTCGCGGCGATGGCCGGCGTCGATTTCCCCGACGCGTTCGGTGGCACCTGGCTCGACGCGGCAGGCCTGCCCGTCGTCGGTGTGGCGGGGACGGACAGCACGTCCCTCCGGGACGCCGTCACACAGGCCGGCTTCACTCCGCAGGACGTCACGCGCAGTGCACAGCGCCTCGACGCCGACCGCAGCGCGCTCATCGACTGGATCGCGACGCTGTCGCCGGAGATCGCGAACCTCGTCCACGGCGTCTCCGTGGACATCGCCGCCAACACGGTGGTGGTCCGCGCGGAGGATGCCGCCGAGCCGCTGCTGGATCTGCTGCCGCCGGGCCTCCGAGAAGCGGCGCGCGTGGTCCTCGGCCCGGCGCTCGGCTCCCTCGAACCCGCACCGGCCGGCCCCCAGACCGCGTACTTCCGCACCGACGCGCTCCTCGGCGGCGACGCATACGAGGCTCGCGGCGGAGGGTCCGGCCTGCTGTGCTCGCTCGGGTTCAATGCCGTCGACCAGTCCGGTGCCCCCGTCAACATCAGCGCCGGACACTGCGATCCCAGCCCGGCGTCCGCGGGAACCCCGTTCGCGTCGCAGGCCCTCGCGATGGTGGGCGGCCTGACGGGCCCGACCGTCGGAACCTTCGAGAAGACCGAACTCCAGGGCCTGGACTACTCGATCATCCGACCCAACGCCGCCGCTGCGCCGCTGTTGACGAACAACCTCGTTCGCGTCCCCGACGCCGAGGCACTGCGCATCACCGGCACCGCGAATCCCGTCGTCGGCGCGCCGGCCTGCAAGGCCGGCAACACCACCGGCTTCAGCTGCGGCGTCGTCACCAACGTCGGCCGGAGCATCAAGGTCGGCAATCGTGTGATCGACAACGGCTTCGACACCGACATGTGCGCTCTCCGCGGTGACAGCGGCGGTCCCATCGTCACCGGCACCAAGGCCCTCGGTATCTCGAGCGCCTCGAACCTCGCTGCCGTCGCGACATGCGACGCGAACACCGTGCAGCAGGCCACGGGCGGCCTCGGACCGGTGCTCTCGGCGACGCCGATCAACGCGATCCTGGGCGCCAACCCGGGGCTGCAGGTCCGCGCCTCCTAGTTCCGGCCAGACAAGGTCCGGGCAGACAAGGTCCACACACAGAAGAAGGGGTTCGCTTCCTCCGGGAAGCGAACCCCTTCTTCTGTGCCGTCTGGACTTCTGTGCCGTCTGAAGGATCAGCCCACGGCGGGCGCCGGGGTGTTCATCGTCTGGTACACCTGCCAGCCGTTGTAGGCGAGGACGGGTCCGGCGGCGACGATGGTGCCGATGATGCCGCCGGCGGTAGCGCCTGTGGCAATTCCCCCCAGGCAAGCTGCTGGACCGGTCGAGCCGCCACCGACGCACCCGATGACAGCGCCGATCACGGTGCCGATCAGCGAACCGATTGTCACCGCCGAGTCCACGCCGTCGGCCAGCTTGTCGAGCATCGAGAGGTCGATCGGCATCGGCGGCAGCGCCGGGCCGGCGATGTCGGCCATCGTGGCCTTCGCCGGATCCGTCTCGGGGGTCAGCGTCAGCTGGCGGCCCTCGACGACGGGAGCGATCGAGAATTCGCGGTCCCCGATGCGGTAGGTCAACGGCAGCGTCTGGACGACCTGTCCGGCGTCGTTGCGGATCTCGACGAACCTGCCGTCCGAGGTGACGTGGAATCCCCCGGCGTCGAGGACGGTCACCACGCTGCGCCCGTCGATGTGCGCCTGGTAGCCGATCCCGTCCTGCACGGGCGCCGGCTGCGCGTACGCGGTGCCCGCTCCGACTCCCATCGCGGCGATCACGAGGGCCGACGTGGCGGCGAATTTCCGAAGCTTCATCTGGCTTTCGTTCCGTTCTGTGACTGCCACGAATGGCCCCCCGAATTTTCCAGTATTCGAATCCCCACACATATCGAAGCGCCTCAGCCCGCCTCTACCAGCAGAAACAGGTGCCGGATACGCCGTCGGTCGCGGCAAAGCATATCCCAATCGGACGAAGAAACGAGCCAGGATGAAACCGTCAAATTGCTAAACATACGTCCAATTGAAAGTGGCGTAAATGCGACAGGGATCGAGGTTAGGTCAGCCTCTGCGACACCTGCCACATCGGTACCACATACCGTTAACTGAATACGACCCGATTCGCGAAGTCAGCCCCCTTCGCGACCCCGGCATCGAGATCTCTCACGAGGCAACCGCAACACGCCCGAGAGCCGAAGATGCAGGAAACCGCGGTTCGCGCTATGTTACCGGTTAGTAGAAGTAGTAAGTTACCGGCGGGTAACTTGTGAGCGGTTAGTATCTGTGGGCTGACCCACAGGCGGCACGCGTGCTGCCCCGAAACGAAAGGCCTCGACATGAATGCCCTGACGATTACGTTGGGCACCGTCGGCGTGCTGCTGAGCCTTGTCTGTTGGGCCTCGTTCCTCAGCGGGGCCTGGCGGATGGCGAAGACTGTGCAGATCGGGCAGTCCGCGCCCGACCGCTGGCGCCCGTTCTTCCCGCGCTTCAAGCAGATGATCATCGAGTTCATCGCGCACACCCGGATGCAGAAGTTCCGCACCGTGGGCTGGGCGCACTGGCTCGTCATGATCGGCTTCCTCGGCGGCGCAGCCCTGTGGTTCGAGGCCTACGGCCAGACCTTCGACCCGACGTTCCACTGGCCGTTGTTCGGTAACACGTGGGTCTGGCACCTGTGGGACGAGATTCTCGGCATCGGCACCGTCGTGGGCATCCTGACGTTGATCGTGATCCGTCAGCTCAACCACCCGCGCATCCCCGCGCGGCTGTCACGCTTCGCCGGTTCCAAGTTCACGCCGGCGTACTTCGTCGAGGTCGTCGTCCTGCTCGAGGGCCTGGGCATGATCATGGTGAAGTCCGGTCGCATCGCGATGACCGGGCACTCCAACCCGTGGACCGATTTCTTCACGATGCGCGTCGCCGAGCTGCTGCCGTCGAGCGCCGTCATGGTTTCGTGCTTCGCGTTCGTCAAGCTGATGTCCGGCATGATCTGGCTGTACGTCGTCGGCCGCAACATCACGTGGGGTGTCGCGTGGCACCGCTTCTCGGCCTTCCCGAACATCTACTTCAAGCGTGAGGACGACGGCGGCGTCGCCCTGGGCGCCGTCAAGCCCATGATGTCGAAGGGCCGCGCCCTGGACATGGAGAACGTCGACCCCGACACCGACACGCTCGGAGCCGGCCGGGTCGAGGACTTCTCGTGGAAGGGCTGGCTGGACTTCACGACGTGCACCGAGTGCGGTCGTTGCCAGTCGCAGTGCCCCGCGTGGAACACCGGCAAGCCGCTGTCGCCGAAGCTGCTCATCATGTCGCTGCGCGACCACGGCTACGCCAAGGCCCCGTACCTGCTGGCCGGTGGCCGCAAGGACATGGGCGGCGACGAGGTCGGCCTGGTCGACGCCGAGGGCAACGCCGACGAGGCCGCACTCGCGAAGATTCCGGAAGCCGCACGCGCCGAGGCCGAGCGTCCGCTGGTCGGCGAGTCGATCGAGGGTGAACTCGGCGGCATCATCGACCCCGAGACCCTGTGGTCGTGCACCACGTGTGGCGCGTGTGTCGAGCAGTGCCCGGTCGACATCGAGCACGTCGACCACATCATCGACATGCGCCGCTACCAGGTACTGATCGAGTCGGAGTTCCCGTCCGAGCTCGCGGGTCTGTTCAAGAACCTCGAGAACAAGGGCAACCCCTGGGGCCAGAACTCCAAGGACCGGCTCAACTGGATCAACGAGATGGACTTCGAGATCCCGGTCTACGGCCAGGACGCGGATTCCTTCGAGGACTACGAGTACCTGTTCTGGGTCGGCTGCGCCGGCGCCTACGAGGACCGTGCGAAGAAGACCACCAAGGCCGTCGCCGAGCTGCTCGCGACCGCGGGCGTGAAGTTCATGGTCCTCGGCGCCGAGGAGACCTGCACCGGCGACTCGGCTCGCCGCGCGGGCAACGAGTTCCTGTTCCAGCAGCTCGCGATGCAGAACATCGAGCTGTTGAACACGGTGTTCGACGGCACCCCGGACAGCAAGCGCAAGATCGTCGTCACGTGTGCGCACTGCTTCAACGCGCTCGGCAACGAGTACCCGCAGGTCGGCGGCGTCTACGAGGTGGTCCACCACACGCAGCTGCTCAACCGCCTGGTCCGCGCCAAGAAGCTGGTCCCGGTCGCCAAGCTGAACGAGGACGTCACGTACCACGACCCGTGCTACCTGGGCCGTCACAACAAGGTGTACGACGCTCCGCGTGAGCTGATGGAGGCGTCGGGCGCCAAGCTCAACGAGATGCCGCGTCACGGCGAGCGGTCCATGTGCTGTGGTGCCGGTGGCGCCCGGATGTGGATGGAAGAGCAGCTCGGCAAGCGCATCAACATCGATCGCGTCGACGAGGCCCTGACGACCTCGCCGAAGAAGATCGCGACCGGCTGCCCCTTCTGCCGCGTCATGCTCACCGACGGCGTCACCGCCCGTCAGGAGCAGGGCCAGGGCGAGGGTGTCGAGGTCGTCGACGTCGCGCAGATGATGCTCGATACGGTCACGCGTCTCGATTCCACGCAGCTGACCGCGAACCTCAAGGTCGAGCCGCGTGAGAAGGCACCGGTCGCTGCCGCACCGGTCGCCGCCGAGGCTGTCGCCGAGGTCAAGGAGGCCGAGCGGGTGCAGGAGGTCGAGGAGGCTGCGGCCACCCCGTCCGCCCAGACGGCACCTGCCGGCAAGGGTCTGCAGATGAAGGGGCTGGCCAAGGCCCCCGGCGCGAAGGCTCCGGGCGGTAAGGGCCTGCAGATGAAGGGCGCCGCCAAGGCCCCCGGGGCCAAGGCTGAGGCCGCCGCGCCGGCTGCCGAGGCCGCTCCCGCCGCCGAAGCGCCCGCGGCACCGACCGCCAAGCCGGGTGGACTCGGCATGAAGGGCGGAGCCAAGGCTCCCGGCGGCAAGGGCCTGCAGATGAAGGGCGCCGCGAAGGCTCCCGGCGCCAAGGCCGCCGCTCCGGCACCCGAGGCACCCGCGGCTCCGGCTGCCGCGGCACCCGCGGCCGACACTCCGGCAGCACCCGCGGCACCGGCTGCCAAGCCCGGCGGACTCGCCATGAAGGGCGGAGCCAAGGCTCCCGGCGGCAAGGGCCTGCAGATGAAGGGTGGGGCGAAGGCCCCCGGCGCCAAGGCTGCAGCGCCTGCTGCCCCTGCCGCCGAGCCCGAGGCTCCGGCCGCCCCCGCCGCCGAGGCTCCGGCCGCACCTGCTGCGGAGGCTCCGGCTGCACCCGCCGAGGCCAAGGCCGTGCCGCAGGCGAAGGCCGGCGGGCTGGGCTTCAAGTCCGGCGCGAAGGC
>NZ_JBDLNV010000009.1:0-247274 GCF_046042785.1 Rhodococcus parequi
CGCGGCGGTGGCCGCGAGCGCCGCCCCTGCGAGTGCGAGAACGGCGACGGCGGGCGCGATGCGGGCGGCGGTACCGGCCCGGGCGGACGTCGCCCCCAGCCGACCGGCGACCACGCCGACCAGCGCGGCGATCGCCACGAGAACGAGGCTGAGTGCGGTCACCGATCTGCCCTCCCGAGGAGACGTGCGGCCAACTGTCTGCCGGCGACCTCGGCGTGCCAGCCGGCGGCGATGAGGCGCTGCGAGACGGCCTGCTTGCTGATGCCGAGTTCGGTCGCGGACTCCGCCTGGGTGAGTCCGCGTCGCACGAGCTCCACCGCGGCGTGGCCCTGCGGCGTCCTGCGCGACACGAGCAGCGCCAGCAGGGTGAGGGCGGCGTCGGCGTCGGCCGCCGCCTGCGGGTCCGCGGCCTCCACGGCGACCCCGGACGGTGTCCTCTTCGCGCGTTCCACGGCGTCCCGGGCGGCCTCGAACGCGGGTCCGCGGCCGGCACGGGTCTGTGCGGGGAGAGGTTCCTCGACCGCGCCCACTCCTATGCCGACGCTCCAGTGTTCGCGGCGCACGAGGTCGAGCGCGAGATCGACGACGGTGTCGGCATCGTCGGCGACTGCTTGGACCTCGTCTCCCGCGGTCCTCTCGAACGGGCGGAGCAGGGGATGCGCCGCGAGGTCGTCCAGCAGTGGGCCGACGCGGTCGATGTCTCGCCGGCTGCCTCGCTGATCGACGGTCAGAACGAACATGAAGCAAGGCTATGGGCTTGATACTGCAAGATCAAGCCTCTGGGCCTTACTTTGATGAATCCAGGTTCTGTGCTTGACTGGCATTGCTCGGAGTGACGGAGACGGGTGTGCGGGCGTCGACGAAGAGTCCCAGCATCCCCACCGCGATGCAGATCCCCGACACCACCAGCAGTCTCGGGTCGGTCTCACCAGTCAGCGCGTCGCCGAGCAGTACGACCCCCACCGTGCCGGGCAGGATGCCGGCGATGGTCGCGAGCGTGTACGGCAACACCCGGACCGACGACACGCCGCAGCAGTAGTTCACCACCGAGAACGGAATCATCGCGATCAGCCGCATGGAGCCGACGGCCAGCCAGCCGCGGCGCTCGAGGCGGGCATCCACCGAGCGGGCCGCGGGATGCGTCAGGTGCGCGGCGACGGCGTCTCGGCCGATCGCCCGCACGATCAACAGGGCGAGCACCGCACTGATCGTCGTGGCCGCCATCGTCACCGCGATGCCGGTCGCCGCACCGAACAGCACGCCCGCGCTGACGGTGAACAGAGTTCGCGGCACGGGCGCGATCGTTACCATGACGTGCACCAGCAGGAAGACCAATGGGAACAGCGGCCCGACGGAATCCGCCCACGCCCGGATCTGTTCGATCGACGGATGCGGAACCATTGCCGCCGCGACGAACAGCACCGCCAGCCCGACGAGGGCGCCGAGCACTCGGGGATCCCTCAGTCGCGCAATCACAATCGTTCAGACTACCCGCGAGGCTGGTGTCGACGCGTCTACCGGCTGGGACGCCGGCAGGTGACGGTGGCGACGGCGCACGGTCGGCCGTCGCTGCCGGTGCTCGTGACCCGCGCGACCGCGACCGACCGGCCGGCACGGACGACCTCGGCCGTGAACACGACGTCGGCGTCGACGGGGGCGGGGCGGAAGAAGTTGATGCGCATCGACGCGGTGTCCATCGGTGCGTCCGCGCTGCTGACGGCCGCGTTGCCGACCAGATCGATCGCACACGCCTGGATGCCGCCGTGCATCACGCCGAGCTTGTTGGCCAGCGTCGGATTCGCGGGCACGACGAGGCGAGCGCCGTCGTCGAAGGGCTCGAACCGGGCCCCGATGCGCACCAGCGACGACACGGAGGCATCCGGAATCGATCCGGGCGCGGAGGAGGGGCGCACGACGGTCGAGCTGCGATCGGCGCCTCCGTCCACGAAGTTGCCCCAAGCGGTCGCGGTGGCGAGCAGGGTGCCGCCCCCGTCCCGGATGTCGGTCGACGCGATACCGCCGTCCTGGGTGATGGCCACGGCGCGGCTGTCGGCGACCACCTCGGGACCGATCCAACCGGTCGGTGTGACGAAGTCCACTGAGAGGTCGGCCGTCACCACACCGGCGCGATCGCCGCGGCGGTCCCACAGCGTGAACCCGAGGATGTCGTCGATCAGAACGCCCAGCGTGGCGGTGGGGGAGACGCCTTGCGGCGCATGTCCGTCGATGTCCATGGTGAGGCGGTTGACGCCGTCGAGGCGCTGCGGACGGCTCATCCTGAAGAGCCGCTGGGGGGTGATCGACACACCTTCTTCCAGCACGTTCGCAGCGCTCATGAAACGAGGCTAGCGAACCGTGGGTGGCCTGACGTCGGCGACCGGACACATGCGGTTAGCATCACAGGTCAAGGGGACGGGAATCGTCCCATTTGTTTGCCCGATTGTTTGTCCGATTGGAAGACCGCTCGCCACGAGCGATCACGCACGAGAGTGAGAGGGAGCCGCCCCGTGTCACCAGCTTCACAAGCCGAGGACGCCGCGCGCGCCTACTCGGAATGGCAGCAGGCCGTCGCCGGCGTGCTTGCCAAGTCGCGTCGAGTCGACGCCGCCGAGCTGGGCCCGGAGCCGCAGAAGCTTCTCGATACCACCACGTACGACGGCGTGACCGTGTCGCCGCTGTACTCCGGTCGCGACGAGCTTCCCGAGGCCCCGCTGCCCGGCCAGTTCCCGTACGTCCGTGGCGCCGACGCCAACCGTGACGTCAACTCCGGTTGGCTGGTCAACGCTCGCTTCGGCCAGGACGCGCAGGACGCCGCCGCGGTCAACCGGACCGTCCTCGACGGCCTCGAGAACGGTGTCAGCGCGCTCACGCTGTCGCTGGGCGGCAAGAACCTCCCCGCCTCGGAGCTCGAAACCGTGCTCGAGGGCGTGCTGCTGGATCTGGCGCCGCTGACCCTGGACGCCGGCACGGACGTGGCCGACGCCGCGCAGAAGCTCTACGCGCTGCTCGATGCGCGCGGCGCCGCCGGTGACGGCGTCGCCGACCGGGCGCAGGTCCGTATCGGGCTCGGCGCCTCGCCGCTGACCGATGCCTTCGCCGGTACCGCCGGTGTCGAGTTGGACGAGGCCGTCGCGCTCGCCGAGGCCGCTGCATCCCGCGCGGAAACGGTCCGCGCGATCACGGTGGACGGCACCGCCTTCCACAACGCCGGTGCCGCCGACGCCGAGGAACTCGGTGCGGCCGTCGCGGCCGGTGTCGAGTACCTGCGGGCGCTCACCGAGCGGGGCCTGACGATCTCGGCGGCCCTGGGCCAGATCGAGTTCCGCCTCGCCGCAACCGACGACCAGTTCCAGACCATCGCCAAGTTCCGCGCCGGCCGTCAGGTGTGGGCCCGCGTCGCGCAGGTGTGCGGTGCCTCCGAGTTCGGTGGCGCGGTCCAGCACGCGGTCACTTCGGCGGCGATGATGTCGCAGCGCGATCCGTGGGTGAACATGCTCCGCACCACCCTCGCCGCCTTCGGCGCCGGTGTCGGCGGCGCCGACTCGGTGACGGTCCTGCCGTTCGACGTCGCGCTGCCCGCGGGTGCCGCCGGCGTCTCGAAGTCGTTCTCCGAGCGCATCGCCCGCAACACCCAGCTGCTGCTGCTCGAGGAGTCGCACCTCGGTCGTGTTCTCGATCCGGGTGCCGGCTCGTGGTACGTCGAGCAGTTGACGCAGCAGCTCGCCGAGAAGGCGTGGGACGTCTTCCAGCAGATCGAGGCCGCCGGCGGCTACCGCGCCGCCCTCACGGCCGGTGTCGTCGCCGACCGGATCGCCGCCACCAAGGCCGCTCGCGACGCCGACATCGCGCACCGTCGCACCGCCGTCACGGGCATCAACGAGTTCCCGAACCTCGGTGAGGACCCGTTGCCTGCGAGTGCCGCCGAGGCCGGATCCTCCGTCGCCGGCGTGACCGTCGCCCGCTACGCCGCCGCGTTCGAGGCGCTGCGCGACCGTTCGGACGCCTTCCTCGCCGCGAACGGCGCTCGCCCGCAGGTGTTGCTGGCCCCGTTGGGATCGGTCGCCGAGCACAACGTGCGCACCACGTTCGCGACGAACCTCCTCGCCTCCGGTGGCATCGAGGCCGTCAATCCCGGCCCGCTCGATGCGGCCGACGGCGGCATCGCCACGGCCGTCAAGGAGTCGGGCGCGACCATCGCGGTGCTGTGTGGCACCGACAAGCGCTACGGCGAGCAGGGTGCCGCGGCCGTCGCCGCCCTCCGCGAGGCCGGCATCGAGCAGGTGCTGCTGGCCGGTCCGGAGAAGGTCTTCGCCGACGTCAAGGACGACGCAGCCGCTGCACGTCCCGACGGATTCCTGACCGCTCGCATCGACGCAGTCGCGGCTCTGACCGAACTGCTCGGCGCTATCGACGGTGACAACAAGTGAGTGGGAGCATCGAAGTGACAACGAACGAGGTCAAGCACCTCATCGGCAGCTTTGCCGACGTCGCCTTGACGGACCCGGAGTTCCCGCAGCCGGCTGCTCCCACCGCGGAGCAGGCCGACGCGCTGGTCGAGAACCTCGCGACCGCGAACAACTACACCGCCGAGCAGGTGGTGTGGTCGACGCCCGAGGGCATCGACGTCAAGCCGGTCTACACCAAGGCCGACCGGGACGCCGCCGAGGCCGAGGGCTACCCGCTGGGCAGCTACCCGGGCGCGGCCCCGTTCCTGCGCGGCCCGTACCCGACGATGTACGTCAACCAGCCGTGGACCATCCGCCAGTACGCGGGCTTCTCCACCGCCGCCGAGTCCAACGCCTTCTACCGCCGCAATCTCGCGTCCGGTCAGAAGGGTCTGTCGGTCGCGTTCGACCTCGCGACGCACCGCGGCTACGACTCCGATCACCCGCGTGTGCAGGGTGACGTCGGCATGGCCGGTGTCGCGATCGACTCGATCCTCGACATGCGTCAGCTGTTCGACGGCATCGACCTGTCGCAGGTGTCGGTGTCGATGACCATGAACGGTGCGGTGCTGCCGATCCTGGCGCTGTACGTCGTGGCCGCCGAGGAGCAGGGTGTCGCACCCGAGCAGCTGGCCGGAACCATTCAGAACGACATTCTGAAGGAGTTCATGGTCCGTAACACGTACATCTACCCGCCGAAGCCGTCGATGCGGATCATCTCCGACATCTTCGCGTACACGTCGGCGAAGATGCCGAAGTTCAACTCGATCTCCATCTCGGGCTACCACATCCAGGAGGCCGGTGCGACCGCCGACCTGGAGCTGGCGTACACGCTCGCCGACGGCATCGAGTACATCCGCGCCGGTCTCGACGCGGGCATGGACATCGACAAGTTCGCGCCGCGTCTGTCGTTCTTCTGGGCGATCGGCATGAACTTCTTCATGGAGGTCGCCAAGCTCCGCGCCGGGCGTCTGCTGTGGGCGGAGCTGGTCGAGAAGTTCGCGCCGAAGAACTCCAAGTCGCTGTCGCTGCGCACCCACTCGCAGACCTCCGGCTGGTCGCTCACCGCGCAGGACGTGTTCAACAACGTCGGCCGCACGTGTGTCGAGGCGATGGCGGCGACGCAGGGCCACACCCAGTCGCTGCACACCAACGCGCTCGACGAGGCGATCGCGCTGCCGACCGACTTCTCGGCCCGCATCGCCCGCAACACCCAGCTGCTGATCCAGCAGGAGTCGAACACGGTCCGTCCGATCGACCCGTGGGGTGGCTCGCACTACGTCGAGTGGCTCACCAACGAGCTCGCGAACCGGGCCCGTGCCCACATCGCCGAGGTCGAGGAGGCCGGCGGCATGGCGCAGGCCATCGGTGAGGGCATCCCGAAGCTCCGCATCGAGGAGGCCGCGGCCCGCACCCAGGCCCGTATCGACTCCGGCCGGCAGCCGCTGATCGGCGTCAACAAGTACGTGCCGGACGAGCCGGACAGCATCGAGGTCCTCAAGGTCGACAACACCAAGGTGCGCGCCGAGCAGATCGCCAAGCTGCAGCAGTTGCGCGCCGAGCGCGACGAGGCCGCCACCCAGGCTGCTCTCGCCGAGCTGACCCGCGCCGCGGCCTCGACCGAGGGCGGCATGGAGAACAACCTGCTGGCACTCGCCATCGACGCCGCGCGTGCCAAGGCGACCGGCGGCGAGATCTCCGACGCGCTCGAGAGGGTCTACGGGCGCCACCAGGCCGAGATCCGGACCATCAGCGGTGTGTACCGGGACGAGGCCGGAAAGGTGAGCAACATCTCGAACGCAATCGCACTCGTCGAGAAGTTCGCCGAGGAGGAGGGACGTCGTCCCCGCATCCTCGTCGCGAAGATGGGCCAGGACGGTCACGACCGTGGCCAGAAGGTGATCTCCACCGGCTTCGCGGACCTCGGCTTCGACGTCGACGTGGGACCGCTGTTCCAGACCCCCGAGGAGGTCGCCCAGCAGGCGGCCGACGCCGACGTCCACATCGTCGGTGTGTCCTCCCTCGCCGCCGGTCACCTCACGCTGGTGCCGGCGCTGCGGGAGGCTCTCGCCGCGGCGGGCCGCCCCGACATCATGGTCGTGGTCGGTGGTGTCATCCCGCCGGGCGACTTCGAGGAGCTGTACCAGGCCGGTGCGGCGGCGATCTTCCCGCCCGGCACGGTCCTCGCGGATGCGGCCATCGGCCTGCTGCAGAAGCTGTCGGAGCAGTTGGGACACGATCCGATTGCCGCCGACTAACCGTCCGCCGCTCGACCTGGCCGCGCTCGGTGACGCGGTCCTGGAGGGCCGACGAAGTGATGTGTCCAAGGCCATCACCCTCGTCGAGTCCACCCGGGCCGATCACCGGGAGCAGGCGCAGCAGTTGCTGCTGCGCCTGCTCCCGCAGGCCGGCAACGCGATCCGGGTAGGCATCACCGGTGTCCCCGGCGTCGGCAAGTCGACCACCATCGAGGCCCTCGGGATGCATCTGATCTCGTTGGGGCACAAGGTCGCCGTCCTCGCGGTCGATCCGTCCTCGACCCGCACCGGTGGCTCGATCCTCGGCGACAAGACCCGGATGCAGAACCTGTCGGTGGAGCCGAACGCGTTCATCCGGCCGTCCCCGACCTCGGGCACGCTCGGCGGTGTCGCGAAGGCGACGCGCGAGACGATGGTGCTCCTCGAGGCTGCCGGTTACGACGTGATCCTGGTCGAGACGGTCGGTGTCGGGCAGTCGGAGGTGACGGTCGCCAACATGGTCGACACGTTCACGTTCCTCACCCTCGCCCGCACCGGTGACCAGTTGCAGGGCATCAAGAAGGGTGTCCTCGAGCTGGCCGACATCGTCACCGTCAACAAGGCGGACGGCAAGCACGAGACCGAGGCGCGGGTCGCTGCCCGCGAACTGTCCGGGGCGCTGCGGCTGATCTATCCGCACGACGCGCTGTGGAAGCCCCCGGTACTCACGATGAGTGCCCTCGAGAACGTCGGCGTCGACAAGTTCTGGGACGAGGTGCTGCGGCACCGCAAGGTTCTCGGCGACGCCGGTGAACTCGAACGCAAGCGCCAGAAGCAGCAGGTGGACTGGACGTGGTCGATGATCCACGATCAGCTGCTGCGCCGACTCGACTCGAACGCGCGGGTGAAGAAGATCCGCGGGCAGGTCGAGCAACAGGTTCGTGAGGGGTCGCTCACGGCGGCCCTGGCGGCGCACCGGATCCTCGAGGCATTCGACGGCTCCGAATAACGCTGCCCCGTAGTCGGAACCACGACGAGGGCCCCGCACCGTTCGCCGGTGCGGGGCCCTCGTCGTAGCCGTCTCACATGTCGGTCGTCAGCCGCACCTGCCCGTCGGCGTCGACGCTCCAGCCCGGGTTGTGGCAGATCTCCCAGATCACGCCGTTCGGGTCGGCGAAATGCCCGTGATAGCCGCCGAACGCGGCTTGCTGTGGATGTTTGACCAGCGCGGCCCCCGCCCGCACCGCGGCGGCCACCAGGGCATCGACCGCCTCCGCGCTGTCGACGTTGTGGGAGAAGGTGATTCCCGACGTCGCCACGTGCGTGCCGGGTCGTCCGATGTCTTCACGGAACTTCTCGGCATCGAACAGCCCCAGCACCGTGCCGGGCGCAGTCTGGAAGAAGATGATCTCACCGGGCACGTCGAGCAGAGCTTCCCACCCGAGCCCTCCGCAGTAGAACGTGCGCGCCGCGTCGAGGTCCGGCGTCGCGAGCGTCACGAAGTGGATGCGTTGGTCCATGCGGGCAGTCTGGCACCGATTCTCGCAGTCCGCACAGATAGCTCGGCCGGTGTCGCGGGCGTTCCTTGCGCCTGGAACGCAGGAGGGCACGCGGCATCCTGACACCCCGCATCCCCGGATGGCTCGGGATGCGGGGCCGGCTGAATGGATTCAGGCGTCGCCGGTCGACGTGTCGTCCGCCGCGCCGGTGGCGTCGACGGGCGCCTTCCACCGCGCTGCACGGATGGCCGCGAGTTCCGCCGCATCGTCGGTCGTCGCGATCGCCGGAAGCAGGTACTCCCACATGTCGTCGATGCGCTGCTCGATGTCGGCGCGCAGGGTGAGGACCTGCGATACCAGTTGGACGCCGGTGAACGACCCGATCACGAACCGCGCGAGCGTGGCCGGGTCGACGGTGTCCGCGATCTCGCCCTGTTCGATGCCGTGTTCGACGATCGCTTGGGCAGTCGCGATCCATTCGACGTACGGCTGCGCAGGTTCGCTCGATCCGCTGAACTCGAGCGTGAGCCGCATGCCGGCGCGCACGACCGGGTCGTCGAGGATTTGGCGTGCCATCTCGTGACACACCATGACGAGTTGTCGGAGCGCGCTTGCGCCGCTCTCGGCGACCGATCGAACCGATTCGATCGATGTGCGATGTTGTTCCTCGATGACGACGCGTGCGAGCTCGTCCTTGGATCGGAAGTGGAAGTAGAGGGCTCCCTTGGTGGTTCCCGAACCGTCGACGATGTCGCCGAGGCTCGCTCCCTCGAATCCGGATTGCTCGAACATGCGAGCTGCACCGGTGATGATCTGTTGCCGTGTTGCCACGGCGCGTGCCTGTCGTGCCACGTGTACCGCCTTTTTTCCCGACTGAACAACCTGGTTGACCGCTGCCGGAACCCCGACTGGACGCTCATCCAGATCGACGAAACGGTACCAGTGTCGAGCTACCGGTCGGTTCGCTCCGATTGCCGCTCGAACAGCCGCGCGAGGGTGGACAGGCGGGTGATCAGGTCTTCGAGAAAAGCGGACTCGTCGGTATCCCACGCAATTCGGGCATTGAGTGATCTTCCCCACATTCCGTGCCAGTCGGCGACCGTTTGTCCGCGCGTGATCCGCCCCTCGGTCTCGACGTCCACCGTGGCGGTGCGGTAGGTGGCGATCGCCGGATCGAGTGCCACGGCCGCCGCGAAGGGATCGTGCAGGTGCGCGATGAAACCCTGGGCGTGGTCGCGATGGAATTCGAAGTAGAAGCGCACGGCATCGGAGACGTGCCGTACCAGAGGATTCGACGCGGCCGACCGGGTGCCGACCGGATCGTCCACCCCGATGGTCTCCACCGGGGTGCTGCCGGAAAGCTCGGCGAACCGCCGCACGTGCTCGGGCGTCAGGACGATGCGCTCGGTCAGATTCAACCCGCACACGATCGGCGCACGCTCGGCCGGCACAGCGGAGAACGCGGCGAACACCTCCGCGGCCGCCTCCGGGTCGACCGAGACGTTCCACTCCGCGACGGGCGTCGTGTTGCCCGGGTACTCGAAGGCGCCGCCCATCACCACGAGACTCCGGAGGCGCTGGGGGAGTTCGGGATCCCGACGGATCGCGAGCGCCAGATTCGTCAGCGGGCCGGTGACGAGGCCGACGAGCTCACCGGGCCGCTCGCGTGTCAGCTCCACCCAGGCGTCGGCCGCCGAACGTCCGGACGGGCGCAGGGCGGGGGTGGGCAGGACGGCGTAGCCGATGCCCTGCGGCCCGTGGGTGTCCTCGGTGGTGCGCAGCGGGACCGACAGCGGCCCGTCGGCGCCGACCGCGACCTCGATGTCGGTGCGGCCGCACAACTCCAGCCAGGCCAGATTGTTGGCGGCGACCTGCGCGGTGGGCACATTGCCCGCGGTCGAGAGGATCGCGACGATCTCCGCGTCCTCGCGGGCGAGCAGGTACAGCAGCGCGATCGAGTCGTCGATGCCGGTGTCGACGTCGACGATCAGTGGGGTGCGATCGGTCACCGCACATCTCCTTCCGCGATGACGACGCCACGATGCCGGACGACGAAATTGACCGATCGTGCGATGAAGCACCTGTCGTGCGCGTCGGCATGGAGGCGCTCCGCCGCCGCGACCATGGACGGATCCGCCACCGTGACCCGCGGGGCCAGCAGCACCTCGGAGAATTGGCCGGAACCATCCGGATTCATCTCCAGGCGGCCCGTGGGGCGGTCGGTGTACGTCGAGACGACGATGCCCGCGTTCGCGGCCAGGGAGAGATACCAGAGCATGTGACACTGGGACAGCGCGGCCACCAACAGTTCCTCCGGATTCCACGCGTCCGGGACGCCCCGGAACGCGGGATCTGCGCTGCCCCGCAGCACCGGCTTGCCGGGAGCGGACACCGTGTGTTCGCGGTCGTAATCGCGGTAGCCGCTCGTTCCAGAACCGCGGTTTCCGGTCCACGCGACGTCCAGGGCGTAGGTGTGGTCGGCCATACGAGCAATCATGGCCGACGGCTGGATTCGTGCGGCGCCCGGCCGCCCCCGCCCTACCATGTGACGATGAAGTCGCAGCGGAGCCTTCCGATTCGGGTCGCGTGGACGGTTTTCGCACTCGTTGCGGCCGTGCACCTCGTGGCCCAACTCGTCGACGCGGACACGGGCGCGAACGTGACCCAGTGGTTCCTCATGCCGGTGCTCGCGGCGATCGTGTGGCTGTCCACGTCGGCGCCGCGCAGTCGGCTGGTGACCCTCGTGCTCGTCGCGCTGGGCTTCTCGTGGCTCGGGGACACCGCGCCGGACCTGGCAGACGGCGACACCTCGTTCCTGCTGATGGTGGGCTTCTTCCTGCTGGCCCAGGTCACCTACATCGTCGCGTTCGCGCCGTACAACCGGGACGGCACTGTTCGGCGACACGCCGGGCTGGTCGCGGGGTACGTGGTCGCCGTCGCGTCGTTGGTCGTCGCGTGCGCGCCGGGGGCCGGGGCACTGCTGGTGCCCGCGCTGATCTACGGCTCCGCACTCGGCGTCATGGCCGTGCTGTCGGCGGGGGTCGGGCGCACCGCGGCGATCGGTGGCGGCCTGTTCCTGGTATCCGACGGCATGATCGCCCTGGGCGCGTTCGCGGACTGGTTCGCGCCCCCGGCGGAGGGGTTCTGGATCATGGCCACCTACATCGCCGCACAGGTGCTGGTCGTGCTGGGCGTGCTCGCGCGGGACCGCGATCACCACACCGCCGCGTCGCCGCCCCACTCCCTCGCCGGGAACGGGTAGTCGGCGAGGTCCGCGATCGGTGGCCGCGCCGTGGTGATCGCGCCGTGTGTGACGACCGTGGCGGGGCCCGGAACGGCCGCTGCCGGCGCCGCCGATCGTCGGCCCGGAGCCGCCAGCAGCCAGGCGGCGGTCCGGGCGAGGGAGACGTCGACATCGCGGCCCGCGCCGTCGTCGTGCCGGTGTGCGAGCCCATCGAGAACGCCGGACGCCAGCAGATAGCCGGACGCGTGGTCGAGGACCTGGGCGGGCAGGACGCCGGGGCGTCCGTCGCCCTCGATCAGCGCGATGCCCGACGCGGCCTGCACGATGCTGTCGAATCCGCGCCGGCCGGCCCAGGGCCCGCGGCGGCCCCACGCGCAGACCCGGCCGTGGATCAGCCCGGGCCGGTGCTCGGCGGGGTCGCCGATCAGGGCTTCGACGGCACCCGGCCGGTAGCCGGTGAGCAGGACGTCCGCGCGGGAGAGCAGATCCCGGAACGTCGCGAGGCCACGGGCGTCGCGCAGGTCGAGCAGCGCCGACCTCTTCCCCTGGCCGTTCTCGAGATGCTGCCACTCGATCTCGGGCAGATTCGGCGGGTCGATTCGCAGCACGTCGGCGCCGAGGAGTGCGAGCGCACGTGAGGCGACCGGCCCGGCGATCACCCGCGTCAGGTCCAGGACTCGCACCCCGGCCAGCGGCTCCGACGCCGTGCCCGACGAGCGATGCGCCCACCGATCGGCCCGGGTGCGGACGGTCACGAGCCGGCCCGCCGCGGCCGCCACACCGGGATCGCTCGACGCCCATTCCCGTTCGGTGCGGACGCGGACGGCGATCGCACCGTTCGCGGCCGCGCGCTCCTCGACCTCCGCCGCGGGCAGCGTCGCGACGTGGCGGGCGAACTCGTCCCGCGCGCAGTCGTCGGGGAGTCCGAGCACCCGGGTCAGACGGGTGCGGTGGTGCGGATAGTTGGCGTGCGTGCGGATCCAGCCGTCGGCGGCGGCGAAGAACCCCGACAACTCCGCGAATCCCGCCACCGGATCGCCGTGGCGTCGGAACATCCTGTCGCCTGCGAAGGCGGCGGCGACCCGCTCCGGATCGACGGTCACAGGGTGGGGCGGTCGGCCGGACGCCGCGCGCACCGCATCGGCGGCCGTCGCGAACGCGGACACCGCGTGCACGGCGAGGTCGTACGCGGGCAGCCGCGCCGCCAGGAACGCATGTGTCGGTGTAGTCACGACGTCGAGGCTAGGACCGGCCGGGTCGCGTCGCGCCCGTGACCCGGAAGTTTTCCGCAAGCGCGCAATTGCGGACCGAAACTGACCGCAATCGTTCGTACCGTGGTTCTCATCGAGTTCGACCCACTCCGATCGAAGGACGACACACCATGAGCGACATCAGCAGCGAACGCGCCGACATCCTCGCCCTGCTCGACGACCAGCGGCACAACTTCCTCATCACCGTCCGGGGACTCGACGACGAGCAGGCCCGCACCCGTTCCACCGTCAGCGATCTGACGCTCGGCGGACTGGTCAAGCATGTGACCCACACCGAACGGGACTGGGTGCGCAAGATCGTCGAGCGCGACGAGACCGCCGAGTTCGACATGGAGACGGCGATGGCGACCTACTCCATGGCGGACGGCGAGACGCTGGCCGGGTTGCTCGCCGACTATCGGGCGACGGCCGAGGAGACGGCGCGCGTCGTCGGCGAACTCGACGATCTCGATCTGCTCGTTCCACTGCCGACCGCACCGTGGGCCCCCGAGCGGGAGTGGTGGACCGCCCGGCGGGTGCTGCTGCACGTCCTGCGGGAGACATCGCACCATTCCGGGCACGCGGACATCATCCGCGAGTCGTTGGACGGCGCGAACACGACGATGCAGATGGGGGCCGACGCCGGCATGGAGTTCTGACGGCGGCGAACCCGCACGCCGAGTGGGGGTGCGCGGTCATACTGGTCCGAGACCGCCCTCGACGCGAGGAGGACGACGACCATGTGTCGACTGTTCGGAATGTCCGCGGCCCCCCACCGTGTGCACGCCACCTTCTGGTTGCTCGACGCGCAGGACAGCCTCGCGCAGCAGAGCCGGCGAATGCCCGACGGCACCGGACTGGGCACCTTCGCCGAGGACGGGACCCCATTGTTGGAGAAGCAGCCCGTCGCGGCCTACGAGGACAGCCGGTTCGCGTGGGAGGCCAAGGAACGCGAGTCCGCCACGTTCGTCGCACACGTGCGGTACGCCACCACCGGCGCGAACAATCTGGCCGACACGCACCCGTTCGAGCAGAAGGGCCGGCTGTTCGCGCACAACGGGGTGATCGAGGACCTACCGGCGCTCGAGGCGGAACTCGGCGACTACCGCGACCTCGTGCACGGGGACACCGACTCCGAACGCTACTTCGCGCTGCTCACCCGGCACATCGACGAGCACGACGGCGATGTCGCCGCCGGGATCGCCGCCGCCGTCGGGTGGATCGCCGACAACCTGCGGGTGCTCTCGCTCAACTTCGTGCTCGCCGAGGCGCGCGACCTGTGGGCATTCCGCTACCCCGACACGGATGATCTGATGGTGCTGCGTCGTCGTCCGGGTGGCCCGAGCGGGCGACGTCATCTCGAGCACTCCAGCAGCGCCGGCACCGTCCGGGCCCGGTCCGGGGCGCTCGCGACGTTGCCCGCGGTGGTGGTCGCGACCGAACCGATGGACGAGGACCCGGACTGGGAGTCGTTGTGTCCGGGCGAGCTGCTGCACGTGAGCCCGGAGCAGGAGGTCACCCGCACGATGATCCTCGACAGGCAACCACGCCACCGGTTGGCGCTCGAGGACTTCGCGGGGCGGGCGGGGACGGGACAGACCCGCCAGGACACCTGAACGCGTTCGGCGGTCAGGCGCGGCGCGTGCGGATCTCGAAACCCGCGACCCGCAGGCGCTCCGCCAGGACGTCGCCCATCGCGATCGCGGGCGTGAGGACACCGGACCGATCCGGCAGCTCGTCGCGCTGCAACGCGAGGGCGAGTGCCGACTCACCGAACATGACGGCCGTCGCCGCGTACCCGGGGTCGCCCTGCGCCGCGACTCGGGCGGTGTAGCGCGCGCCGGACGTGGTCTCGCCGTACAGGTCGATCGTGAAATGTCCGTTGCGGCGGGCCTTCTCGTTCGGTCCCTGCCCCGGCTTGGGCAGCAGTCGGTCGAGCACCCACCGAGTCGGCGGGAACAGCAGGCCTCCGACCAGTGCACCCGTGCCCGCCGCTACCACCCCGGCGATCACCGGGGAGAGGCGCGAGGATCCGACGTTCATCACCTCGCGGTAGCGGAAGTGCTTGCCGTACGCATACCCGGAGAGAGCGTTGGACCGGCGCACCACGCGGGTGTTGTACGGCCCCATGAAGAAGGGTGCCTTCCATCCCGCGAGCCCCGGCGCGATGTCCGATCCTCGTACGAGAGACATGTCGGGTTGCCGTCCGAGATCGGGTTCGGCCGCCCGGTCCGGGCTGAGCGAGTAGGGCGAGACAGTGATCCGTCGCAGATCGGCATCGCGCTTGGTGGCGTCGAGTTGGGTGCGCAGCGAGTCGATCGTGCCGCCACTGACGCCCCCGCGCATCGACGCCACCACCAGTGTCGTGTCGGTCAGATCGCCGGCGCCGTCGTCCTGCACCTGCCGGTGCAGGACGTGCACGCCGAGGTCCGACGGGATCGAGTCGAACCCGCAGGAGTGCACGATGCGGGCCCCGCTCGCGACGGCGGCGTCGTGGAAGCGGTCGATGCTCTCCCGCGCGAACGGCGTCTCGCCGGTGAGATCGACGTAGTCGGTGCCGGCCTCCGCGCACGCGCCCACGAGCGGCAGACCGTACTTGGCGTAGGGGCCGACGGTCGTCGCGACGACGTGGGTGGCGGCGGCGAGATCGCGCAGCGACTGTTCGTCGTCCGCGTCCGCGCGCAGCAGCGGCCAGTCGGCGGCAGCCGGGCCGAGACCCGCACGGATCCGTTCGAGCCGGTCGATCGAGCGCCCCGCGAGGCCGATGCGGGTGCCGGCCGGGGCGTTGCGCGCCAGATAGTCGGCCACCAGTCGGCCGACGAATCCGGTGGCGCCGTAGACGACGACGTCGAGCGTGCGCGTGCGCTGTTCGGAAGTCATACGACGACCCTACCGGTGGGTAAGAAGTCGTGCGAGGAATGTCACACCGACGCGCGGCCTCGGGAACCGCGAAGCCGGGGGAGCAGGAAGCCGATCCACGACGCGACGACGCACACCGCGACGAGGGCCCGGACCAGGTCGACGGCGTTCGTCGGATAGAGCACACCCGTCAGGTAGTGCGCGATGAAACCGTCGGACGGCAGCTGTTGCTCACCCGCCTTCGCGCGGGCCCAGTTCTCGAGGTGCGTGAGCGGGCAGTCCATTCCGACGAGCACCGTGCCGAATCCCCACGCGACGGCGACGACGTGCAGCCAGATCGTCCGCCGCCACCGCCAGGCCAGGAAGCCACCGACCACGACGTACGCCAGAAAGGCCAGGTGAACGAGCACCGTGGCGTCCACGAGAAACCTGTACGGCACCGCGCCACCTCCCCGGCATATCGGGACGGAGTTCCGTGGGTGGATCCTGGATCCAGGCTACTGCGGTTCCTTGACCACCAGCACCGGAACGTCGACCTCGAGCAGGATGCGCTGCAGCGATCGTTCGAGCAGGAACTTTCCGATCGGCGACATCCGCTTGCTGCCCGCGACGAAAAGCCCGGCGCCGCAGGCCCCGACGAGTTCGACCAACGCCCCGACGCGGTCGCCGCTGTGTTCGCAGGTCCGCAGCTCCCAGGGGGATTCGCCGACCCTGCCACCGTCGAGAACGGTCTGCACCTCGGCGCGTAGCGCCTCGAGATCGGATTCGGTGCCCGCGTCGTCGAGGACGTGCAGCACCAGCAGTTGCTCGCGGCGCTGCATCGCCTCCCGCGCGGCGTAGACCATGGCCACGCGGCCTTCGGGGCTGTCGCTGTGTGCAACGGCAATCGCCATCAGGCCTCCAGAGCAGGGAGTGATCGGTACGCCCACCCAGTATCCCCGCTCCGCCGCGGAAACCGGGTGTGGCACACGTCGCTCTCCGTGGTCACCAGGGCGACGGCTGGAAGTCCTTGAGGAAGCACCCGTACAGATCGACGCCCGCCTCGCCCTGCACGATCGGGTCGTAGACGCGGGCGGCGCCGTCCACCAGGTCGAGCGGGGCGTGGAAGCCCTCGTCGGCCAGGCGCAGCTTCGTGTAGTGCGGGCGCTCGTCGGTGATCCAGCCGGTGTCGACGGCGGTCATGAGGATGCCGTCGTCGAGCATCTCCTTGGCGCTCGTCCGCGTGAGCATGTTCAAGGCGGCCTTGGCCATGTTGGTGTGCGGGTGGCCCGGGCCCTTGTACGCGCGGCTGAACTGGCCCTCCATCGCGGAGACGTTCACCACGTACTTCCGTCGGGCCGCAGCTGCCGCCATGGACGGTCGCAGCCGGGACACCAGGATGAACGGCGCGACCGAGTTGCACAGCTGAACCTCGAGCAGCTCGATGGGGTCGACCTCGCCGACCGTCTGCACCCAGCTGTTGGTGTGCGCGAGATCGGGGAGCAGGCCGCCGGCGTCGATCGCCACGCCCTGCTCGATGCGGGCGGGCGTCGCGGAACCCGCGACGAGGGCGAGCGAACTGACCTCGTCGGCAGTCAGATTCGTGGACGCCGTCAGCGCCGCCGTGGACAGCGATCCGGCCAGCGCGGCCGGGTGCGCCTCGCTGGTCTTGCCGAACGTCACGACGTCGGGCAGCTCACCGGCCGGCAGCGGTCCGGACTCGGCGTCCGCGAGCGCGCTGTACGCGCCGGGGGAACGGCGGACGGTCTGCGCGGCGTTGTTGATGAGGATGTCCAGCGGGCCTTGCGCCGCAACGGAATCGGCCAGCGCGACCACCTGGGCGGGATCGCGAAGATCGATGCCGACCACCCGCAGGCGGTGGATCCAGTCGGCGCTGTCCTCCATCGCCTTGAATCGGCGGATGGCGTCGTTCGGGAAGCGCGTGGTGATCGTCAGGTGCGCACCGTCGCGCAGCAGGCGCAGCGCGATGTACATGCCGATCTTCGCGCGGCCGCCGGTGAGGAGAGCGCGGCGCCCGGTGAGATCGGTGCGCTGGTCCCGCTTGGCGTGGCTGCTCGCCGCGCAGTCGGGGCACAGCTGATGGTAGAAGGCGTCGACCTCGGTGTAGCGCTGCTTGCAGATGTAGCACGGGCGGGGACGGATGAGGGTGCCCGCGGTGGCGCCGACGGTATTGGATGTGAGGAGAATCCCCGCGGTCTCGTCGTCGATGCGATCGGGCGAGCCGGTCGCCGTGGCCGCGACGACCGCGCGATCGGCTTCGGACACCGCGTCGCGCGTCTCGTTCCGGCGACGGCGCTTGAGCTTCTTGAACAGGTTGCCGACGGCGCGCTGCAGTGCGACGGAATCGGGGTGGTCGGTGTCGAGCGCGGATGCCTCCGACAGCACCCGCAGGCAGACGTCGAGGTCTGCGGGATCGATATTGGTCATCGGTTGTGCCATCGGTCGGTAGCTCAGTTCTGATCTCGTGCGGACGGCCGGATGCCCGTGCGGGTGGGCCGACCGGACATTCTACCGATTGCCGAACCGGTGATTCACGGTCGCGGGGCTGGTGACACCACGCTTCGGCGGGAGGAGCATGTGAGATACCAGGGGGAGTGCTCCCCGGGGCAGTCCCCGCTCGAGACATGACACTCGAGGAGGGTGAGGACAATGAACGAGTCGAACGGATCCTCCGGACAACCCGACAGACACCGACCGCCCGTGGGCAACGTCGTCGGCACCTTCGAGGCGCTGCACGGCGAGGCCGTCGTCCCGGTGGAAGCGCCGCTGCAGAAGGACGGGCCCTTTCTGCCGGAGCTGACCGAGGTGGATCTGTTGGTGCGTGCGTCCGAGGCGCGTCGCGACTTCAACGTGTCGGGGTCCGGCGTGACCGTCGCGGTGCTCGACACGGGTCTGCGGTCGACGCACGTCGACTTCGCGGGAAGGGTGGTGCCGGGACGCAACTTCACGTCCGACTACGGCGGTGACCCGGCCGACGTGACCGACGGTCACGGCCACGGCACGTCCGTCGGCGGAATCGCGTGCGCCGGACGGGTCCACACCGGGATCGCACCGAACGCGCGGATCGCGGCGGTGAAGGTGCTCGCGAACGACGGCACCGGCCGATTCGCCGACATTCGCGATGCACTCGACTGGCTGCTGGATCGGCGCTCGTCCCTGGGGATTTCGGCGCTGTGCCTGGCGACCGGTGCGGCCGACAACCGGACCACCGACACCGACATGCCCGGCGACGCGATCGGCGCGCTGTTGCAGGAACTGACGGACGAGGGCGTGTGCTGCTGTACGGCGGCCGGCAACGACTACTACGCGCACGGCGGCACGCAGGGGATGTGCTACCCCGCGATCTTCCGGCAGACGATCAGTGTCGGGGCGGTCTACGACGCCGACGAGGGCAGCTTCCGGTACCGCGACGGGGCGAAGGCGTTCGCGTCCGACTCCGACAGGTTGACGCCGTTCACGCAGCGCCTGCACCGGACGATCGGCGGGCCGTGTGCGACCGACACGTTCGCACCGGGTTCGCCGATCACGTCGTCGGGGATCCTCAACGACACCGGGGAGTCGATCCAGTACGGCGCCAGCCAGGCGACGCCCGTGGTACTCGGCGTGGTGGCGCTGTTGCAGTCGTTCCATCTGCGGACGACGGGGCATCTCCCGGCCGTGACGGATGTGAAGCGGTGGCTTACGCGGGGATCGACCGTCGTCTACGACGGTGCGGACGATCACGACAACGTCAATCACACCGAGTCGACGTTCCCGCGCGTGAGCGCGTTGGGCTCGTTGCTGGTGTGCGCCAAGGATCTTGCGGTCCGGGAACTGTCCCGGGCGAATCGCGCCGATCTGAGGATGGAAGCGACGAGGAGATGATTCGTCGCGGGCCGGAACCCTCAGCCGGAACCCGCAGTCGGAACGACGAAGACCCCGGTTCGATGAACCGGGGTCTTCGTCGTCTGTCTCAACTCAGAGTGTCCGAGGGGGGACTTGAACCCCCACGTCCGTTAATAGGACACTAGCACCTCAAGCTAGCGCGTCTGCCATTCCGCCACTCGGACTCGTTGTTATCCCGCCTGTTCGCGGGGCCTTCAGTTGTTTTTCGTTTGCCCCCGTTCTCCGGGTGCCTGGAAAGATTATCCGATATTGCGCCAGGTCCAAAATCGGCTGGTCAGGGGTGGTTTTTGCGGCATATGGGTGTGCTTGTCGGTTCATCGGTGGGACGCCCGACGGTGGTAGGAAAGTGGAGTGGCAGCAAATGGAGAAGCAGTGACGTCGGATCGATCGTCGGACCGGTCCCCGGGGCGAGCCGAAGCAGAGGTCGTCGACCTCGTCAGTTCGCTCATCCGGTTCGACACGTCGAACACCGGTGAACTCGAGACGACCAAGGGAGAGCGCGAGTGTGCCCTGTGGGTGCAGGAGCGGCTCGAGGAGGTCGGCTACGAGACCCGGTACGTCGAATCGGGTGCGCCCGGGCGCGGCAACGTCTTCGCGCGGCTGAAGGGTGCGGACCCGGCGCGCGGGACGCTGATGATGCACGGCCACCTCGACGTCGTGCCGGCCGAGCCGGCCGACTGGAGCGTCCATCCGTTCTCGGGCGCCGTCGAGGACGGCTACGTGTGGGGCCGCGGCGCCGTCGACATGAAGGACATGTGCGGGATGATGCTGGCGCTCGCGCGACAGTTCAAGGCCGAGGGCACGGTACCCCCGAGAGACATCCTGTTCGCGTTCGTCGCCGACGAGGAGGCCGGCGGCAAGTACGGCTGCCAGTGGCTCGTCGACCATCGGCCCGAACTGTTCGACGGTGTCACCGAGGCAGTGGGCGAGGTCGGCGGCTTCTCCTTGACCGTGCCGCGCGCAGACGGCACCGAGAAGCGTCTGTATCTCGTCGAGACGGCCGAGAAGGGCCTCGGGTGGATGCGACTGACCGCCAAGGCCACCGCGGGCCACGGGTCGTTCCTGCACGAGGACAACGCCGTGACGATCCTCGCGGACGCGGTGTCCCGACTCGGCAACCACACGTTCCCGCTCGTGATGTCGGATTCGGTCGCCGAATTCCTCACCGTGCTGTCGGAGGAAACCGGGGTCGAGTTCGATCCGAACTCCCCGGACATCGACGGCACCCTCGCAAAGCTGGGCAGCATCGCCCGCATCATCGGCGCCACCCTTCGGGACACCGCGAATCCGACCATGCTGAAGGCCGGCTACAAGGCCAACGTCATCCCGCAGACCGCCGAGGCCGTCTTCGACTGCCGGGTGCTGCCCGGACGGCAGGCCGCGTTCGAGCGGGAGGTCGACGCGCTGATCGGGCCGCACGTGACCCGGGAATGGATCACCAAGCTCGACTCCTACGAGACGACGTTCGACGGCGATCTGGTCGACGCGATGAACGACGCGATCCTCGCGCACGACCCGAACGGTCGCACCGTGCCCTACATGTTGTCGGCGGGCACCGACGCAAAAGCCTTCGCGCGCCTGGGAATTCGCTGCTTCGGTTTCGCGCCGCTGCGGCTGCCGCCGGACCTGGACTTCGCGGCCCTGTTCCACGGGGTGGACGAGCGTGTGCCCGTCGACGCCCTGCGCTTCGGCACCCGGGTGATGGAACATTTCCTGATGCACAGCTGACCGAGAGAGAGGAATTCCCACATGGCTCACAACCCCTACGACGAGCTTCCCGACCTGCCGTCCTTCACGCTGACGTCGGAGGACGTCACCGACGGTGCGCCGCTGAAGAACGATCAGGTGAGCGGCATCTTCGGGGCCGGCGGCCACGACATCTCGCCGCAGCTGTCCTGGTCGGGGTTCCCTCCCGAGACCAAGAGTTTCGCCGTCACGATGTTCGACCCGGACGCGCCCACCGCGTCGGGCTTCTGGCACTGGGCGGTCGCGAACGTACCCGCCACGACGACCTCGCTGGCCGCGAACGCCGGTGACGAGAACGGCTCGGGGCTACCCGCGGGTGCCGTCACGCTGGAGAACGACGGCGCCCTCGCCCGGTACCTGGGCGCGTGCCCGCCGAAGGGGCACGGGCCGCACCGCTACATGTTCGCGGTGCATGCCGTGGACGTCGAGCACCTCGACATCACCGCCGACTCGAAGCCGGCGTTCCTCGGCTTCAACCTGTTCTCGCACGCCATCGCGCGCGCGGTGATCACCGGAATCTACGAGCAGAAGTAGCACCCAGACGCGACGAGGGCCCGTCACCGAATCCAGCGGTGACGGGCCCTCGACGCGTTTTTGGCTACGTCCGCGCGCCGGCGCCGACGGCGTCGGAGACCGACCGAAAGCCGCCCTCACGCACCTTCCGGGCCAGCCCCTTGTGCAGCTTCTTGGCGTAGAACGGGCCGCCGTAGATGAAGCCGGTGTAGCCCTGCACGAGGGTCGCGCCGGCGAGGATCCGCTCCCACGCCTGGTCGGCGGTCTCGATGCCGCCCACGGAGATCAGGACCAGCTTGTCGCCGACCCGGCCGTGCAGGCGCCGCAGCACCTCGAGCGAGCGGGCCGCGACCGGTGCGCCGGAGAGCCCGCCCGCCCCGATCTCCGCGATCCGGGACTGCGGCGTCTTCAGGCCGGTGCGCGCGATCGTGGTGTTGGTGGCGACGATTCCGGCCAGGCCCAACTCCACCGCGAGATCGGCGACCGCGTCCACGTCCTCGTCGGACAGATCCGGGGCGATCTTCACGAGCACCGGGATGTGCACGGTGTCGAGCACCGCCTGGAGCAGCGGACGCAGCGATTCCACGGCCTGCAGGTCACGCAGCCCCGGCGTGTTGGGGGAACTGACGTTGACGACGAGGAAATCGGCCAGCGGCCCCAGCAGCCGGGCGCTCGCGGTGTAGTCGCCGGGCGCCTCCTCGGCCGGGACGACCTTCGTCTTGCCGATGTTGGCGCCGATCGGGACGTCGCCGCGACGATGGCGCAGGTGGTTGGCGGCATTGCCGGCACCGTGGTTGTTGAAGCCCATCCGGTTCACCAGCGCCCGGTCGTCGGGCAGGCGGAACAGTCGTGGCGCCGGGTTCCCGGGTTGCGCCTGCGCGGTGACGGTGCCGACCTCGGCGAAGCCGAAGCCCAGCGGACCCCACGTGTCGACACCCGTCGCGTCCTTGTCGAAGCCGGCGGCCAGACCGACCGGTGCCGGAAAGTCGACACCGAACGCCTTCGTGCGAAGCACGGGATCGTCGACGACGAGCACCTTCGCGACCAGCGCGCGGATCGGCGCGAAGCGCGTGACGAGCCGCATCGCCGCGAACGCGAGATGGTGGATGCGTTCCGGGGGGACCCGGAACATCAGACGAAGCAGCAGGTAGTACACGAATCTCCTCGAGGCCGGATGCCGGAAACGTGATGGGGGGTGATGATCAGTCCGCCAGCGGGATCCGCTGCAGGCCGTCGCCGGTGGCCGAGCCGACCACGAGTGTGCCGGTCGCGGTGTCCACGGTGACGGAGTTGGGCTGGCGGACGGTGTCGAAGCGGCCCTTCTCGACCGGAACACCGGTGGACAGGTCGTAGCCGACGACCTTGTTGCTGCCGGTGAGGGTCACCCACACCAGATCGGTGCGATCGTCGTAGGCGAGCGCGTACGGCGCGTGCGGGACGGGGTAGCGCTGCCGCATGATCAGCGGATCGGTGGTGAAGACCAGCAGTTCGTCGCCGCCGGTGTCGGTGACGAGGATGCGTTCGTGCTCGTCGGTGACGAGGTGCGTGGCGCCCTCCCCGGCGCGCAGCGCCATGCCCAGCGACGAGTCCCCGAGATCGATCTCGGTGAGCGACGTCTGACGGCGGTCCAGCGCACTCAGATCGCCGCCGGTGAGCGCGAGCTCGTCGACCGACGCAAGCCCGGAGACGGTCTCGGTGACCGTGCCGTCGGTGGCGTCGACGATCTGGATCCTGCCGCTGGCCAACCCGACGGCGAGCGTGCCGTCGGGGAGGAACAGCGCGGAGCGCGCGTCGCCGTCGACGGTGACCGACGACTTCTCCCCGGACGCGGTGTCGACGATCTGCACCCGTCCGTCCATCGGCAGCAGGACCCGGCCCTCGGCGGCCGATGCCATGTCGACGGCGCGCCCGTCGAGGGGCACGGTGCGCGGGTCGCCCTCACCCTGCAGCAGCAGGTTCGTGCCCCCGTCGGTGAGGATCGCGGTGGTGTTCGTGGCCGGATCGAACGCGAGCGCGTCGACCGGCCGGCCGAGACCCTGGACCGATCCGGCGGGCGTGGCCGCGGCCGGGGCGACCGCCGCGGTGGCCGGGTCCATGGTCTGGAGGTCGTCGCCGTCCTTCTCGCTCGAGCACCCGGTGAGCAACAGCAACGCGGCCCCGATCGTGCAAGCGGTGATGCGCGGTGCGGGTACTCGCATGGTTGTGCTCCTCGGAGGTGATGCAGGGATGCTGCGTGGTCGCTCGGCTTCTAGCATCCCTGATCGACAAGGCCCGCCCGAATCCTGGTGGTCCCGTTCGTGAGACGGGCGACACCCCGCCGACGGTCAGTGCCGCGCGAGGGGCCCGTCGTCGCGGCGCGGAAGGACCAGCGTGGCGCCCGACCGGGGATGCTCGAAGACCTCGACCGGATGGCCGTACACGCGACTGAGCAGTTCCTCGGTGAAGACCTCGGCCGGCGTCCCGTCGGCGGCCGCGCGGCCACTCTCGAGAACACAGATGCGGTCGGCGTACGCCGCGGCCAGTCCCAGGTCGTGCAGGACGACGACCACGGCGGCGCCGTCCGCGGCGCGTGCCCGGGCGATCGCCATCACCGACTCCTGGTGGCCCAGGTCGAGTGCCGCGGTCGGTTCGTCGAGGAGCACGGTCTCGGTGTCCTGGGCGAGGACCCTGGCCAGCGCGACACGGGCGCGTTCGCCGCCGGAGAGCACACTGAACGGCCGATCGGCGAGGTGCGCGACATCACAGATCGTCAGGCTCTCCTCGATCACCCTCTCGTCGTCCGCGCCGCGTTCGGTGCGCTGCCACGGAGCCCGCCCCATCCGGACCACGTCGCGCGCGGTGAACGAGAACCCCACGGTGTGCTGCTGCGGCAGGACCGCACGACGCCGCGACATCTCCGACGGCGTCCACTCGGTGAGGGATCGGCCGTCGAGTTCGACGGTGCCCGCCACGACCTGTTGGTCGCCCGACAGCGCCGCCAGCAGGGTCGACTTGCCGGCGCCGTTGGGTCCGACCAGTGCGAGCACCTCGCCGGCGCGGACGGTGAGGTCGACGCCGTCGAGCACGGTGCGGCCGCCGCGTTCGACGCTGATGCCGTTCGCGCGCATGGTGACCGACCCGGTCTCGGTGCGCCCCGGTCCGGCGACCTCGCGGCCGAACAGATTGCGGGCGCGATCGAGCAGTGACGTCATCACGCCCACCCGCCTTGCCGGGATCGGGTGCGGCGGAGCAGCCAGAAGAAGAAGGGACCGCCGACGAGCGATGTGAGCATGCCGAGCGGCAGGTCGGCGTTCGCCACGAGCGTGCGCGAACCGAGGTCGGCCGCGAGCAGCACGACCGCACCGCCCAGCACACTCGCCGGCAGGAGCAGGCGGTGTCCGGGGCCGACAAGCATGCGCATCACGTGCGGCACGACGAGGCCGACGAACAGGATGATGCCCGTGAATGCGACGCCCGACGACACGAGCACCGCGACGATCACGATCGCGATCAGTCGCAGCTTCTCGACGTCGACGCCGAGGTGCCGGGCCGCGCTCTCGCCGAGGGCGAGCAGGTCGAGCTTGGGGGCGATCAGCATCGACGCCGCGATGCCGGCGATCGCCATCGGGGCGACGATCGCGACGGCGTTCCAGGTGGCGCCGTTGAGACTGCCGAGTTGCCAGAAGACGATCTGGTCGCGGGCCGCGGGGCTCGCAACGAACGTGAAGAATGCGATGAGGCCGCCCGCGAACGCGTTGATCGCGACGCCGGTGAGCACGAGTGTGACGACCTCGGTGCGACCCTCGGACCGGGCGAGCAGATACACCATGGTCGTCGTGACGAGACCGGCCACGAACGCGGCCGCCGCCACCGAGGCGCCGGCGGTGAACGCGCCGCCGAGGACGATGGCTGCGCTCGCGCCGACCGCCGCGCCCGCGGAGACGCCGATGACGCCAGGCTCCGCGAGCGGGTTGGAGAACACACCCTGGAGCAGGGCGCCGGAACAGCCGAGCGCCGCTCCGACGAGGATCGCGAGGATCACCCGCGGGAAACGCACCTGCCACAGGGTGACCTCGCCGCTGGGATGCGACGGCATCGGTCCGATGTCGAGGCCGATCCGGTGCAGGACGCTGCCGAGGACCTCGGCCGGACTGGTGGGCACCTGGCCGATGCATGCCGACGCGAGGGCCAGCGCTGCCAGGAGGACCACCAGCCCGACCACGACGGTGCCGGCCCGCATCTTCGGCCGGGTGGAGACGGTTGTGCTCATTCCGCGGTGGGGTGGTAGATCGCGTCGGCCAGCGCCGCCAGTACCTGGCCGGTGTTGGAGCCGAAGCTGAGCAGCATGGTGTCGGCCATGTCGACGACGCGCTTGTTCCGACCGGCCGGCGTCTGGGCGATGCCCGGCACTTTCTCCAGCCCGTCCATCCCGCCGATCGACTGGAGTCCGCCGCTCATCATGAGGATGACGTCGGGGGCCGACGCGATCATGGCCTCGCTCGTGATCGGCACGAACTCACTGGTCAGCCCGGAGGCTGTTCCGGCATCGGTGGCGCCGAGCGCCTCGATCAGCGAATCGGCTCCCGAGCCGGGGCCGGCCAGCATCGTGATGGAGGGCCCACGCATGTAGAGGAACGCGATCTTCAGGTCCTCGGACCCCGCGGGCACCATGGCCTTCGCGTTCGCGATCTCCTGTTCGGTGCGCGCGACGAGTTGCTCTCCCTGCTCCGGCACGCCGAGTGCCTGTGCCACCGCGGTGATCTGTCCGGGGACACCCTCGAGGGTCCGCGTCGGATCGAAGTAGACGACGGGGACACCCGCCGCCCGCAGCTGCTCCTGCACCGACTTCGGCCCGATGCTGGTGTCGGTCAGCACGACGGTGGGCGCGAGGTTCAGGATCGCCTCCGCGTTCATCGCCTGCCCGCCGGGGGTGATGTTCGGGATGTCCTCGGCGGCGGGGAACGCCGAGGCGGTGTCGCGGCCGACGACGTTGTCGCCCAGACCGAGGGCGAACACCGTCTCGGTCAGGGTGCCGTAGCGGTCCGCCGTGACGATCCGGCTGGTGTCGGTCACGGTGACGTCGACACCGTCGAAGCTGCGCACCGTCACCGGCAGCTGCGGTGTCGGAGCGGTCGAGACGGGTCGCGGGTCGGCGTCGGCGACCACCGCGGTGGTCTGGCCGCGCTGCTCGGTGTCGCCGGTGGTGACCGACGTACACGCGGCGAGCGAGACCACGGTCGCGGCCGAGGCGGCCACGACGAGGAGCCGGGAGAGCACAGATCTCATTTCACAAGGTAGCGATCGATGTCGGCTTCGAGGTCCGCGAACAGGGCGCCGTTGAGTCGGTACGCGAGGTTCACCTCGGCGATGAAGCGGGCCTGCGCCTCGGCCGAGAGGGGCGCGGCGTCGAGATTCGCGCGGTACTCGTCCTTGAAGACCTTCGGCTTGGCGATCCGGTCGAAGATGTAGAAGCGCAGTCCGTCGACCTCGTAGCCGTAGGCGCGCTCGAGCATGCGGCGGATGATCTGACCGCCGGACAGGTCGCCCATGTAGCGCAGGTAGTGGTGCGCGACGAAGTCGGCGGCCGAGTCGAACGCGACCTCCTCGAGGCGGGCGACGTACGCGGCCGTGGCGGGCGTCGCGGCCACCTGGTCACGCCAGGTCGGGCCCAGCAGGAACTCGAGGTCGGCCGCGAGGGACGGCAGCCGGACGAGGTCGTCGGTGATGAACGGTGCGGCGATCGGGTCCGCGACGTGCGCGTCGGCAGCGCGCTCGAGTGCCTCGTACACCAGGTACGTCTGCGCCAGCAGGGCTGCGTAGCCCTCCTTGGTGAGCTTGCCGGCGAGAAGATCACCGACGAACCGGGACTGCTCGGTGGCGCGGTGAGCGGCATCGGTCTCGGTCTTGATGCGCTCTGCGAAACCGGCACGTTCTCCGGCCTCGGTACCCTGGTCGAGCACGTCCATGTGATCTCCTTCACGACGACATCCGTCAAACACAACGGACACGAGGTTAGCCTACCCTCGCATCGTTGTCGTCACTAAATACCGAGAATCAACCGAAAGTTGGACGCGCGCCCGATTTCACGCGCTCACGTCGTCCAACGCCGCCGCGATCGCGGGGGGAAGGACGAGGTCCTCGGCCGACAACACCCCCGTCAACTGCGCCAGATCACGGGCGCCCACCACGGCGCTGGCGATGCCCGGCCGGTCCCGGGCCCACGCGAGTGCCACCGCGAGCGGCGAGGTTCCCAGACCGTCGGCGGCGGTGAGGACGGCGTCGACGACGCGGACGGAACTCTCGGTGAGGTAGGTGCGCACCTCGGCCGCGTGGGTCGGGTCGGCGCCGCGCGAATCGGCCGGGATGCCGTCCCGGTACTTGCCGGTGAGCACGCCGCCGGCGAGCGGAACGGCCGCGAAGACTCCGATGCCGTGATACGCGGCGGCCGGCAGCAGTTCCTCCTCGACGCCTCGCGCGAGCAGCGAGTACTCGGCCTGCGTCGCGACGAGCCGCCCCGGCCCGGAGCGTCCCGCGGCGGTGGCCAGCTGCCACCCCAGATAACCGCGGGCACCGGTGTAGCGGACCCGGCCGCTGGTGACGGCGTAGTCGAGGGTGTCGGCGATCTCGTCGACGGGTGTCAGTCGATCCCACGTCGCGATCTGCCACATGTCGAGGTGGTCGGTGCCGAGTTCCCGCAGCGTCGCGTCGAGCTGCGTCAGCAGCCCCCGCCGCGAGCAGTCGACCCGTTGCTCGGGTGCGGCGAACGGATTGATCCCGGCACTGCCGCCGAGGATGAGGTACTCACGCGGCACGACGTCGTCGAGGAGCTCCGCCAGCAGGCGCTGCGCCTTGCCGTCGCCGTATGCGGGGGAGGTGTCCACGAGTGTGCCACCCGCGTCGACGAATGCGGACAGCTGCGCCGCCGCCTCGTCGCCGTCGGTATCCCGACCCCAGTGCAGGGTGCCCAGACCGAGCCTCGACACTCGCAGCCCGCTCGTTCCCACTGCTCTGTATTCCATAACCGCCCACGCCTCGACACCGGATGAATTCGATCGGCGAGAGATACCCGCCGATCGAGAACACTAGTGGCGCGCACGGCGCGCCGAACACAGCCACGCCGGGTACCGTCTGTGCCGTGAAACTTGGACTACACGCGTGTAATCCGGATGCCCCCGACCCCATCCGCCGTACCGTCCGCATCTCGTGTGGCCCGGGGTGCCACGCGTGATCGGCGAGGCCATGACCTGGCTCCAGGCGATCGTCCTCGGAGCGGTGCAGGGTCTGACGGAATTCCTGCCCATCTCCTCGTCCGGACATCTCCGCATCGTGTCCGAGATCTTCTTCGGCACCGACGCCGGCGCGTCCTTCACTGCCGTCACCCAGTTGGGCACGGAAGCCGCAGTGCTGCTGTACTTCGCGCGCGACATCGGGCGCATCGTCACCGCGTGGTTCCGTGGGCTCTTCCATGCCGAGCATCGCTCGGACCTCGACTACCGCATGGGTTGGTACGTGATCCTCGGCACGATTCCCGTGGGTGTGCTGGGTTTCCTGTTCAAGGACCAGATTCGCACCGGCGCAAGGAATCTGTGGCTGATCGCGACGATGCTGATCGTGTTCGCGCTGGTGATCGCGGCGGCCGAGTACTACGGACGCAAGACGCGGCCCATCGAGGATCTGCGGGCCCGGGACGGCATCATCATGGGTTCGGCGCAGGCGCTCGCGCTCATCCCGGGCGTCTCGCGCTCCGGCGGCACCATCAGTGCCGGTCTGTTCCTCGGGCTCACCCGTGAGGCGGCCGCCCGGTATTCGTTCCTCCTCGCGATTCCCGCCGTCGTCGCCTCCGGATTGTTCAGTCTCCCGGATGCATTCGAGCCGGCCGGCGAGGGCCTGATCGCGTCCGGCCCGCAGTTGCTCGTGGCGACGCTCATCGCGTTCGCGATCGGCTACGCCTCGATCGCGTGGCTGCTCCGCTTCGTCGTCAACCACTCGATGTACTGGTTCGTCGGGTACCGCATCGTGCTCGGGACGCTCGTGCTCGTGCTGCTGGCGACCGGCGTGGTCTCGGCGACGTGACCGGGGGTCGGAGCGCGATCCCACTAGGCTGTAGCGCATGACGGTGATCCTGCTCCGACACGGACGTTCGACCGCGAACACGGCCCGCACCCTGGCCGGTCGATCGGCGGGCGTCGCGCTCGACGAGCTGGGCGTGGAGCAGGCGAAAGGCGTCGTCGACCGGTTGGCCGGCCTCTCGATCGCGGAGATCGTCCACTCGCCGCTGCTCCGCTGCGAGCAGACGGTTGCGCCGCTCGCGGTCGATCGCGGTCTGACTCTGCGCGCCGACGACCGTCTGGTCGAAGTGGACTACGGGCAGTGGACCGGACGCGAGCTGAAGGAGCTGGTCGAGGAACCGCTGTGGAAGGTCGTCCAGCAGCACGCGTCCGCCGCGGTCTTCCCGGGCGGTGAGGGGTTGGCCCAGGTACAGGCGCGCGCCGTCGCGGCGGTGCGCGAGCACGACCGGCGGCTCACCGAGGCGCACGGATCCGACGTGTTGTGGGTGGCCTGCAGCCACGGCGACGTGATCAAGGCCGTGCTCGCCGACGCCGTCGGCACGCACCTCGACGGTTTCCAGCGGATCGTCACCGAACCCGCGTCGATCAGCGTCGTCCGGTACACCGACACCAGACCGTACGTCCTGCGGATGAACGACACCGGTGGTGACCTGACCGGCCTGGACGGGGGTGGACACAAGCCCGACGCGCGGGAGCCGGTTCCCGGCGGTGAGGTCGGGAACGGCCGCTAGGCGGATAATGAGGCGGTACGCAGAATTCGAGGAGGTGCAATGCCGCGCGCGATACACGTTTTCCGCACCCCTGATCGATTCGTTGCGGGGACGGTCGGCGAGCCGGGTGACCGGTCCTTCTATCTTCAGGCCGTGCACGATGCCCGGGTGGTGAGTGTGCTGCTCGAGAAGCAGCAGGTGCAGGTTCTCGCGGATCGGATGGGTCTGCTCCTCGAGGAGGTCCACCGCCGGTTCGGGACGGCGGTGCCGCCCGAGGCCGGGGAACTGGGGGACCTGAGTCCACTGGTGACACCACTCGACGTCGAGTTCCGGGTGGGCACGATGGGTCTCGGCTGGGACGCCGAGGCGGAATCGGTCGTGGTCGAGTTGCTCGCGGTGAGCGAGACGGAGTTCGACGAATCGGTCGTCCTCGACGACACGGAGGAGGGCCCCGACGCGGTCCGGGTCTTCCTCACGCCCGTGCAGGCCCGCGAGTTCGCGCTGCGATCGGAGCGGGTCGTCGCGGCCGGACGGGCCCCGTGCCCGCTGTGCGGGGAGCCGCTCGGTACGGACGGCCACATGTGCATCCGAACCAACGGCTATCGCCGGATCGCCGGGTTCGATTCCTCCGTCGAGTTCGGGGAAGAGCTCTGACCGCGGTGCCGATCGACCCCCTCGATCCCGCTGACGGCGCACTGCTCGCGGAGGGCGAACTGACCCTGGTCGGTCGAATCGTGCATGCCAGCAATGCGACCCTCGTGTGCGACGCGTCCACCGACGGCCGCTCGGTGCGGTGTGTGTACAAGCCGATCCGCGGCGAGCAGCCGCTGTGGGACTTCCCGGACGGGACCCTCGCCGGCCGCGAGGTCGCGTCGTATCTGATCTCCGAGGAACTCGGGTGGGGTGTCATTCCCCCCACCATCCTGCGGGACGGGCCGTTCGGGCCCGGCATGGTCCAGCGGTGGATCGACACCCCGGAGCGCCATCCCGAAGAGGGCGGGCAGCCGGACCTGGTGGACATCTGCCCACCCGAGGAGGTGCCCCCGGGCTGGCTCGAGGTCCTGCGGGCGCTCGACGTGCAGGGCACGGAGGTCTCGCTCATCCACGCGGACGACCCGCGGTTGCAGCGGATCGCGGTCCTCGACGTCGTGCTCAACAACGCGGACCGCAAGGGTGGTCACGCGCTCGAGGGCGTCGACGGTTCGGTGTACGGCGTCGACCACGGCATCTGCCTGCACGAGGAGAACAAGCTCCGAACGGTGCTGTGGGGCTGGGCCGGTGCGCCGATCGCGGACGATCTCGTCGCCGATCTGTCCGCGTTCGCCCAGCGCTTGTCCGGCGACGAGCTGCCGGCGGCACTCGCCGAGCACATCACGGTGGGGGAGGTCGAGGCGTTGCGCGAGCGCGTGCAGCTACTGCTCCGCGAACCGGTGATGCCACATCCCTCGGGCTCGCGTCCCATTCCGTGGCCGGCGTTCTAGGCGCCCGACTCCCGGCGCGCGTTGATCAATTCGATCAGCAGCGCGCGTAGCGCGGCCGGATCGGACACGCCCGAGGTGAGCGACTCGTCGTCCTGCTCGAGGGCGAGCAGCCGCGTGTAGGTGTCGCGCCCCGACGGCGTGATCGTGACCCGTTGCCGACGTTCGTCACCCGGATCGGTCGCGCGCGTGACGAAGCCGCCGCGTTCGAGGCGTTCGACCGTCCGGCTCATCGTCTGGTCGGTGACGCGGCACGCGCGTGCCATGTCGCGCTGTGAGCGCGGTCCGTCGGTGAGCGTGTGCAGCGCGATGAGACCGGCATGGGTGGTTCCGTGGGCGCGCAGCACTTCTTCCCACGAATGCTCTACCAGGCGTGCCGCCGTCGACAGCAGCCGTCCGGTGGGCCATGAGCGGAAGCCGTCGACGTCGACCGGACGGGTCGGTTCGGGCTGGGACAAGGGCGTCTCCGTGCAATTGTTCAGTGGGCTGAATAAACTTCGTGGGGAAGTGTCCCGAGACTAGCTGTCGATCGATCCCGGAGGACCCGTGAGCAAGCCGGCAAACACCGATTCGGCTCCACCCCGCACGTCCCGTTGGCGGTGGCTGCTGCCGGCCGTGCTGGTTCTCGTCTGGCTCGGCGTCGGGGGCTTCGGAGGCCCGTTCGCCGGCAAGCTCGGCGAGGTCCAGCAGAACGACAACACCTCGTTCCTGCCGGCGTCCGCAGAGGCGACCGAGGCCGGTGCCCACTACGACGGGTTCACCGAAACCCGTTTCGTTCCCGCGATCGTCGTCGCCGAACGTGATTCGGGGACAACGCCGTCCGACGCCGAATTCCTCGCCCGAGCGGGGGCCGAGGTCGCCGGGCAGCCGGGGTTCGGCGAACGGACGTCCCCGCCCCTCCCGTCCGAGGACGGTCGGGCGTTGCAGATGATCGTCCCGGTCGATTCGACGGTCGACGTCGGCGACAGTGTCGAGGCACTGCGGGCGGATCTGAGTAGTGCACCCGACGGGCTCACGGTGCTGGTGACCGGTCCGGCCGGGCAGGTCGCCGACCTGTCGACGGCGTTCAAGGGCATCGACGGGTTGCTGCTGTTGGTGGCCGCGGCGGTGGTCCTGCTCATCCTCGTGGTCGTCTATCGCAGCCCGCTGTTGCCGTTCCTCGTGTTGTCGTCGGCGGTGTTCGCGCTGGGTCTCGCGAGCCTGCTGGTGTACCTGCTCGCGGACGCCGGGACGATCGCGCTCAACGGGCAGAGCCAGGGCATCCTGTTCATCCTCGTCTTCGGTGCCGCCACCGACTACGCGCTGTTGCTGGTGGCGCGCTACCGCGAGGAACTGCACAACGAACCCGATCGCTTCGACGCGATGAAGCGCGCGTGGCGCGCCACCCTCGAGCCGGTCGCCGCATCGGCCGGCACGGTGATCGCGGGTGTGCTGTGTCTGCTGCTGTCGGACCTGAACTCGAACCGCGGCCTGGGTCCGGTCGCGGCCCTCGGTATCGCCGCGTCGTTCGTCGCGTCGATGACGTACCTGCCGGCGGTGCTGGTGCTGTTCGGGCGCGTCGCCTTCTGGCCCAAGCGACCGGCCTACGATCCGGCGCACGCCGACCGGGACGAGGCGACCGATCACCGATTCTGGGGCGCGCTGGCGCAGAAGGTCGGCGCGCACCCGCGGCGCTTCTGGGTCGCGTCGACGCTCGTGCTCGCGGCCTTCGCGCTCCTGCTGCCGATGTTCAAGGCGAGTGGCGTGGCGCAGTCGGAGGTCTTCCTGCTCGACGTCGACTCCGCGGCGGGACAGCAGGTTCTCGGCGAACACTTCGACGCCGGCTCCGGATCGCCCGCGATCGTGATCGCCGATGCCGCCGCGCTCGACGGGGTGCTCGCCGCGTCCCGCGTCGACGGGGTGAGCGACGTGCGCGCCGTCCCGGCGCCGGGGGCGCAGACCCCGCTGGTCGTCGACGGCCGGATCGCGGTCCAGGCCACGCTCACCGACCCCGCGGACTCGTTGGAGGCCGAACGCACCGTCGAGCGGCTGCGGGAGTCGGTGCATGCGGTGCCCGGCGCGGACGCGCTCGTGGGCGGGCCGACCGCGACGGACCTCGACACGAAGGACACCTCGATCCGGGACCGGACGGTGATCATCCCCGTGGTCATCCTGGTCGTGTTCGCGATCCTGGCGCTGCTGCTGCGGTCACTGCTGGCGCCGTTGCTGCTGATGGGGACCGTGGTGCTCTCGTTCGCCGCGACCCTCGGGGTGTCGTCGCTGGTGTTCGACCACCTGCTCGGATTCCCCGGCGCGGACCCGGTGGTGCCCCTGTTCGCGTTCGTGTTCCTCGTCGCGCTCGGCATCGACTACAACATCTTCCTGATGACGCGCGTGCGGGAGGAAGCGCTGCGCGTGGGCACCCGGCGTGGTGCGCTCCGGGCGCTGACCGTAACCGGTGGGGTGATCACGTCGGCGGGGGTGGTGCTGGCGGCGACGTTCTCCGCGCTGGCGGTCATTCCGCTGCTGTTCCTCGCGCAGATCGCGTTCATCGTGGCCTTCGGTGTCCTGCTCGACGCGCTGCTGGTGCGGTCGCTGCTGGTGCCCGCGCTCACCGTCGACATCGGGCAGCGGATCTGGTGGCCGAGCCGTCTGGCGTCGGCGCAGGAGCCGTCGGACACGCCGCCCGCGAGGGCGGAATCGACTCTCCATTAGGCTCGTTCCCATGCAGTCTTGGTCCGACACCGCTGTCCCGTCCGTGCCCGGTCAGGGGCCTGCCCTCCGGCTCTACGACACCGCGGACCGGCAGGTGCGGCCGGTCACCCCGGGCGCGACGGCGAAGATGTACGTGTGCGGCATCACGCCGTACGACGCGACCCACCTCGGTCACGCCGCCACCTATCTGACGTTCGACCTGGTGAACCGGGTGCTGCGGGACGCCGGTCACGACGTGCACTACGTGCAGAACGTCACCGACGTCGACGACCCGCTGTTCGAGCGGGCCGAGCGCGACGGCGAGGACTGGGTCGTGCTCGGCATGCGGGAGACCGCGCTGTTCCGTGAGGACATGGAGGCGCTGCGGGTGCTCCCGCCGCGGGACTACATCGGCGCCGTGGAGTCGGTGAACGAGGTCGTCGAGCTCGTCGAGAAGTTCGTCGCGTCGGGTGCGGCGTACGTGGTCGACGATCCCGAGTACCCCGACGTGTACTTCCGGGCGGACGCGACGTCGCAGTTCGGCTACGAGTCCGGCTACGACCGCGCCACCATGGACCACTTCTTCGCCGAGCGCGGCGGCGACCCCGACCGCCCCGGCAAGCGGGACCCGTTGGACGCGTTGGTGTGGCGCGCACAGCGTCCCGGTGAGCCGTCGTGGCCGTCGCCGTTCGGCCCGGGTCGTCCGGGCTGGCACATCGAGTGCGCGGCCATCGCCCTCAACCGGATCGGTTCGGGTTTCGACATCCAGGGCGGCGGCAGCGACCTGATCTTCCCGCACCACGAGTTCTCGGCGGCACACGCCGAATCCGCTTCGGGTACGGACCGATTCGCGCGCCACTACGTGCACACCGGGATGATCGGCCTGGACGGCGAGAAGATGTCGAAGAGTCGCGGCAACCTGGTGTTCGTGTCGAAGTTGCGCGGCGAGGGCGTGGACCCCGCCGCGATCCGGCTCGGCCTCCTCTCGGGTCACTACCGCATGGATCGGCCGTGGACGGACGGGGTGCTGTCCGACGCGCAGGAGCGGCTCGCGCTGTGGCGCAAGGCCGCTGCGCTCGAGTCCGCGCCGTCCGCGGAGGACACCGTCGCCCGGCTGCGGCAGCATCTCGCGGACGACCTGGACACCCCGAAGGCGCTCGACGCGCTGGACGGCTGGGCGCGTCGGGCCGTGGATCACGGCGGACCGGACGCGTCGGCACCCGCGGCGTTCGCGACCGCGGTGGACGCGCTGCTGGGTGTCGAGCTGCGCTGACCTACAGCCGGGTGAACTTCTCGCTGTCCGCGTCGAACTCGGTGAGCAGTTCGGTCGTCAGGGTCGGGCGGGTGTCGGCGATCGCCGCCAGATAGTCCTCGGTCGTCGCGGGTCGGCCCGACCGATCGGAGACCTCGCGTTCGAACGCGGCCTGCGAGCCCTTCCTCGACGCGAACTCGATGTCGGCGGGGGTGAACAACTCACTCGCCTCGACCAACCGCCCGAGATCGACATGGGCCGCGGAGGAACCGAGGTACCGCTGCCAGACCGCGTGCCGGGCCGGCTCGTCGGGCGGGCCGACCGGGATCACGTAGTCGAATCGGCCCGGACGCAGGAACGCCGAGTCGAGGGAATGGACCGAGTTCGTCGCGCAGACCATCAGCCGTCGCTCGCCCTCGCGGAACGCGGGAATGAGTTTGAGGAGTTCGTTGGTCACCCCGTGCGCCGGGTTGGTGGCGATTCCGGTCCGGGCGCTGGCGATCTCCTCGACCTCGTCGATGAACAGCACGACCTCCTCGAGCTCGGCGAGATCGGCGAACACCTCTCGGAGCGACGCCGCGAGGCCACCCTCCGACGACGCGGCGAGTCGGGACGGGAACAGTTCGACGAACGGCCAGTCGAGCCGGGAGGCGATGGCCTTCGCGAAGCTCGTCTTGCCCGTCCCGGGCGGGCCGAACAGGATCACCGCCTTGGGCGGCTGCACCCCGTATCGGTCGGCCAGGTCAGGGTTCTCGAGCGGTGAGACGATGCGGCGCTCGATCACCTCCTTGACCCCTTCCATGCCGGACATGGTGTGCCAGAGGCCGTCCGGCATGACCCGGCCGCCGAGCTCGCCGAGCAGCGTCTTGTCCGGGCCCGGCGGTTCCAGCAGTTCGTAGTAGACGAGGCCGTCGCGGCGGTGGTAGCCCGAGTGCTCGAACGCCGCGGAGCCGGTGGCGGCGTCGGGGAGCATCGCCGAGATGCGATGCGCGCCCGCGCTCCGCAGCCGCCGCTCGAGGTTCGCGAGCAGCGCGCTCCCGATGCCGCGGTTGCGCCAGCGGGATCCGAGTGCGACGAGCAGGATCCAGGCGCGTTCCCCGTGGACCTGTGCGACGGCCATGCCCACCAGTTCGTCGCCGACCGTCGCGACCACCGCGGGCTGTCCGGCCCGTGCCGCCGCCATTACTTCCGCGAGCGTGAACACCGGCTCCGGTGAGCCCGGGACCCGGCTCTGATCCCAGATCTGGATGGCCTGGTCCAGGTCGTCGTTCTGGAAATCGCGCAATCGCCACACCGGCATCTGTGGTCACCTCGATCCGATCGGTTCTCTACGTCGTCGGGTCTGTCGAGTAGACACCGCCGATGGGGCGCTGTCAGCCGGAGGCGCGAATCGCAACGACCGTGAGATCGGGGCAAATCGCCTGGTCATGTGGATTTCCGATCGCAATCCGCTGTGGTGCGACTCACCCGGTCGTTAGATTGTGGGTGGGTCTACTGCGACGCGTGGAGGCGATCGGCCATGACACCGGACGAACTCATGAACGAGGCGTGCCGACTCGCCATCGAGTCGGTCGAGAACAATTGGGGTGGTCCGTTCGGGGCGGTGATCGCCCGCGACGGCGAGATCGTCGCCCGCGGACAGAACCGGGTCCTACTGACCGGCGACGTGACCGCACACGGTGAGGTCGAGGCGATCCGGAAGGCCATCCAGGTGCTCAATGCGGCGGCCCCGAGCATCTCACGCGAGCACGTCGACGAGTCCACGCTGAAGCTCGTGCCGCGGCCGGAGGGGTCGCCGGATCGGGTGCCCGAACGGGCCCGCATGCTGATGGGGATGGAGCTCTACACGTGCGGGGCGCCGTGCCCGATGTGCATGAGCGCGATCTACTGGTCCCGGCTCGACGCGGTCTACTTCGCGAGCGATCTGCCCGCCACCAGCCACATCGGTTTCGACGACGCGTTCCAGTACGAGGACTTCTCGCGGCCACTCGACGAACGGTCCATCAAGATCGAGCAGTTGCGGGCCGACCTCGGCGCGGCGGCCTACGCGACATGGGCCGAGAAGCCCGACAAGCACCCGTACTGACATGGCGGGACCGGATCCGTCCGCACGCGGTCCGAGGCCCGCGACGGTCGTCGTCACCCATCGGTTGCGCCCCGGAACGGGCACCGACTTCCGGCGATGGCAGAACGAAGTCGATTCTGCGGCAGCGACGTTCGCCGGGTTCCTGGGCACGGAGGTCACGCCCCCGGCCGACGACGGATCCGAGTGGTCGGTGGTGTACCGCTTCGACTCGCTCGACCACCTGCGGGACTGGCTCGAGAGCGGCCGACGGCGAGATCTGGTCGAGCGCGCCGGAGAGATGTTCGTTGCGCCGCCGACCCAGAACGTTCTGGTCGAGAACGGTTCGCAGGCGGTGACCGTCGTGGTGTCGCATCCGCCGGTGCCCGGACGCGAGTCCGAGTTCCTGGCATGGCAACACCGAATCACCGACGCGGAGCGGAAGTTTCCCGGCTTCCGGGGCTCCGAGTGGCACCCGCCGATTCCGGGCGTGCAGGACGACTGGACGATTCTGTTCACCTTCGACACTCAGCAGCATCTCGACCGGTGGCTGGAGTCGCCCCAGCGTGCGGCGCTGCTCACGGAAGGTCGAGAGTTCAAGGACTTCACCGTGCGGCCCATCCCGAGCCCGTACGGCTCGTGGTTCTCCGCGGGCGGCGCCGGGGACGAGCAGGTGCCGTCGTGGAAGACCGCGTTGTCGGTGCTGGTGGGGCTCTACCCGCTGGTCGTGGTGCTCACGATCACCATCGACGAGTTGTGGCCCGGCGCGCCGCTGTGGGCGAGCCTGCTGATCGGCAACATCGCCTCGGTGTGCCTTCTGACCTGGGTGGTGATGCCGATCGTCACCCGCGCCCTGCGCTTCTGGCTGGAACCGGGGGACATGTCGGGCGGTCGCGTCGACACGATCGGGCTGCTGGTCTCGGTCGGGTTCCTGGCGGCCGCCGCGATCGTGTTCTGGCTGGCGACGACCGTGGTGTGGTCGCTGCCGTGAAACGGTGGCCGCCGGCTAGCCGGAACCCGTCACGGTCAACCACAGCAGCGCGACGTTGAGTGCGATGATGAGGCCGACACACAGCCAGGCGGCCGCGGTGGTGGCCGTGGCGTTGCGTTCGGGACCCATCAGCTCCGGGTCGGATGTCATCCGCACGAGCGGCACGAGGGCGAACGGAATGCACAGGCTCAGCACGACCTGACTGATGACGAGGGCGTAGGTCGGATCGACGCCGATCCCGAGCACGATCAGCGCGGGAATCAGCGTGACGACGCGCCGGGTGAGTACCGGGATCCGCATGTCGAGCAGTCCGTGCATGATCTCGGATCCGGCCGCGCACCCCACCGAGGTCGACGCCAGGCCGGACGCGAGCAGTCCGACGGCGAACACCACCGCGACACCCGGACCGAGCGACGCCTGGATGGCCGCGTGGGCGCCCTCGATGCTGTCGGTGCCGGGCACGCCGCGCAGCGCCGACGCGGCGAGTAGAAGCATGCCGATGTTGACTCCGCCCGCGACCACCAGCGCCGCCGCGACGTCCCAGCGGGTGACGCGCAGCAGGCGGTGGAGGCGTGGGCCGTGGCCCGCCGAGCCGTGCCGATCACGGGCGAGTGCGGAGTGCAGGTAGATCGCGTGCGGCATGACGGTCGCGCCGAGCATGCTGGCCGCGAGCAGCACGGTCTCGGTGCCCTCGAACCGGGGAACGAGTCCCGCGACGGCGTCGCCGGCCGACACGTCGGTGAACGCCAGTCCGGTGAGGAACCCGATCGTGATGATCGCCAGCAGTCCCATCACCACGAACTCGAACGTCCGCTGCCCGCGCCGTGACTGGATCGACAGGATGATCATCGACACGACGCCGGTGATCAGGCCGCCGACGAACAGGGGCAGACCGAACAGCAGGTGCAGGGCGATGGCGCCGCCGATGACCTCCGCGAGGTCGGTCGCGGCCGCCATCGCCTCGGCCTGCAGCCAGAAGGCGCGGCGATTGCCCTTCCGCAGTCGCAGACCCAGCATCTCCGGCAGGGATCGCCCGGTGACCAGGCCCAGTTTCGCCGAGAGGTACTGGATCAGCACCGCCATCGCGTTGGCCAGGACCAGTACCCAGATCAGGAGGTACCCGTACTTGGCTCCCGCGGTGAGATTGGCGGCTACGTTGCCTGGGTCGACGTACGCGATCGCGGCGACGAAAGCGGGGCCCATCAGCGCGACGGAGCGCAGGCCGGAGCCTCGGCGTCGTGGCGCCGAGGGGGCGTCGATCTCGGTGCTCACTGGACTCCGCTCGGTGAACTCTTCGGTGACGGTAGCGAGGACCGCGAGAGCTGCGATTCGCTATATCGCACTATAGAGTTCGGGTGCCCGAACTTCCAACCGAGGGGTGGCTGCCGAAACGCGATCGCCCCCTACCGGACACACGGTCCGAGAGGGGGCGATCGCGCTGGGTGCGCGCCGGGTCAGTGGAAGACCGACAGCGCGCGCTGGAAGCTGTCGATGCGCTGGACCAGGCCGTGCGTGCCGCCGTTGACGATGCGGGACACCGACTCGATGCTGCCCGAGTCCGACACGGCATTGAGGTTGCGGGACTGCCAGTACCACGCGGCGGTCTCGAAGGCGTTCTCCGGCGTCGCCATCAGTTCGGGGTTGGCGACGAAGTCGATGCCGAGGTACTGGCTGACGCTCTCGTAGTTGTGGCGCCCGGTCACCTGGATGGCGCCGCGACCCTTGAAGCGCTCGCCGTCGCCCGGTGCGACGTTGCCCAGGTCCGAGCGGCCCTCGTAGGCGCGACCGGACGCGTACTCCTCGAACGTGCGGAAGGAGTCGGACTCCACCACGAGCTGCGCGATGAACGCGGCCTTCCGCAGCGGGGTGTCGATGGCGGCCTTGGCCAGTGCCTCGTTGAGCGGCGCGACGTACTGTGCCAAGCGATCGGGCGCCACCTGCGGGACGATGTTCACCAGCTCGTCGAGCGTGACCGACGCGGGAGCCGGCGGCGGCGGTGGTGCCGGCAGGGCCGGCAGGGCCGGTTCCGGCACGACCCGCGCCTGCGGGACGGGGGCCGGAGTGGTCGAGGACTGGGGAAGCTCGAGTGCCTTCAGCAGTCCGGCGGTGTCCAGGAACTGCGCGGGAGCGGCGGGCAACGCCGGCGTCACGCTTGCGGAGGCGACCGGTCCGGTCGCGAGGTTGCCGGCGCAGAGCCCGGCGACAGTGGCGGTGGCGAGGACCGCGACACGGGCTCGCGACAGGAGTCCGCGCTGGGTGCCGGTCTTTCGATCGGTCGTGCAGTCAGGAGTGTTGTGCAAGGCTCATGCTCCGGCTGGGGGCTGCGGGGTGCAGCTACGTCGGGCGTGAACACCGGTATCATCGGAAGTGGTCGTCGTGGTCGAGACCGTCGGATCACCAGGTGGTCACGGCAATGTCACAACCAGATAACAGGCCGTTACCGAAGATCTTCAAGTCATCGAGACGAGTGCCACTTCGAGCCTCAAAAGTGATTCAGATCACATATCTGACGGCGTGTCGTTACAGGCTTTGTGCCCTCAATGCTGGTAGGCCAGCCTTTTTTGGGCGGTCGGATGGGAGTCCGGAACCTCCCGTCGTGACCTTCCGGGGGCCGGATCGGCCGCGTACGACAGCTCGGACGCTCCGCGATCGACGGGCATGCACCCGTCCGTGACATCCGTTCGTGATGTCACGGACCCACCGATACATGTCCGTGACCGCGGACTAGGCCCCGGAATCAGACCCCCGGAAATCAGCCGGGGACTCGGCCGGTGCCGAGGACCGCACACCGCCCGGGTCCGCCTATCCGCACGCGTGCGTCGGCCCGTCCGGACAGACGGGCGTCCCTAGGCGTCCGCGAACTCCAGACCACCGTCCGCGGTGGCGGGTACACGCCGGCGCAGCGGTGACCCCAGAGCACGGGCGAGGTCGCTGCCGTCGTGCTCGGCGAGCAGGTCGCCACCGGACCACACCAGCAGTGCCGCGCTGACGCTCTGTTCGGCCGTGGAGTGCGCCAAGTCGTAGTGCGCGCACCCCGGCACACCCGCGTAGGTGATCCAGAGGTCGTAGCCCGTCATGAAGAGGTCGAGATCGAACTGCACACTCAGGCCCAGCAGCTCGCTGCGTCCGTTGTCGTCGACACCGGCGAAGGCCTCGTCGAGCCCGAGCAGGCGGGGAGAGTGCGGATCGGCCGACGAGAGCATCACGTGCGCGGCCGCGAACAGGGGAAGGTGCAGGGACACCGACTGCTCGCCACCGGACAGGGCGCTGTGCCGCGCCACCGTCAACCGGTCCTCACTGCCGTCGCCACCGATGAGGGTGAACGAGAACACGCGCCACCGGCGGTAGTCGAGCGCCGACGCGAGGATCTCGGGGTACGACCGCTCCGGGTGCGCGGCCCGGGCGATCCGCACCTGCGCGGCGAAGTGCGCGCGGATCGTGGCCATCTCGTCGGCGCTGAGCGCCGAGGTCGCGCGGTCCAGCAGCTTGGAGACGGCCCGCGAGCTGTCGTCCAGGTTGTCCGCGAGCACCCAGTGCACGCCGATCGTGCTGCCCGAGGACATGCGGCGCTCCCGCATCTCGGCGCCCATCTGCGCGATCAGGTCGCGGGCGTCGGCGGTGCGCTCGTGGATCTGCTGGGCGAGGCCGGTCAGCAGCGCGTCCTCGAGGATGCGCCGCTCCGAATCGGTGAGCAGCACCTCCTGGTCCTGACGGGCCGCGCCGATCCGCGTCGCGAACTCGCCGATCGACGAGTACCCCTGGTCGTCCTGGACGCGCACGACCGTCAGCCCGTCCGGCGCGTCCCACTGCAGGCGGTAGTCCTGGCCGGCGGCGGCGAGCTGGGCGTCGAAGTCCTGCAGCGCGGCGGTGAGCGCCGAGCGGGTCGACTTCTTGGCGTTCTCGCTCGTGCGGACGGACGCGGTCGCGGAGTCCATCGCGCGATAGAGCGCCGACACTTCGGGCGGCAGGATCGGGGCGTCCGGGTCGCCCTCGGTGACGATCCGGTAGACGAGTTGGTCCGGGGTGAGCCACGCCGCGGAACTCTGCGGCCACGTGTGCTCGCCCTCGACACGGAGCAGGTCGAGCAGGTCGCGCCGCGCGTACGGGGCGAGCCGGTCGGCGTCGGTGCGGGTCTCGGTGAGGGCGCTGCGCAGGCCCTCGACCGCGGCGTTGTGGGCGCCCTCGGCCTTGCCGATCTGTTCGACGGCGGCGTCGTAGGCCTTGCGCGCGGCGCGCTGCTCGGTCTTGCACACCTCGATCCGCGCGCGGGCCTCTTCGAGATCGGCGTCGATCTGTTCGGCGCTCGCGCCCAGCGCTTCCCGCAGAGTCTCGAGCCGGGATACCTGCTGTGCGTAGTTCTCCTCGGCGACCGCGGCCTCCTCGACGAACTCCTCGGTGTTGCCGCGGGCCTCGTCGAGTCGGTCCTCGGCCTCGCGGTGGAGTTCGAGTTCCTTCTCGTGCTCACGGCGGCAGCGCAGAAGTTGCTCGCCCTGCGCCTCGAAGTGGCGGATCGAGGCGGCGAGCGCGTCGATCTCGCGGGCGTGGTGCGAGGCCCGGTGTGTGACCGCCACCGCGCGAAGCTGCTTCTCCTTCGCCGTGTGGTCGGCGATCGCCTGGTCCAACTCCTCGCCGGACGTCGCCGTCGACTCGGACCGCATGCGGAGCGCGCCTGCGGCCTCGGTGAGCTTCTTGATGGCGGCCAGCACATTCGACGTGCGCGGTAGTGCCTTGCCGGCGCCGGTCAGGCGGTCGACCACCGCGGCGGTCTCCGCCTCGGCATCGCGAGCCGCGGCGAGGGCTTCCTCGGCCGCCGCGATGTCCTGGTCGATCTCCTCGAGTCGCTGGGCGCGTCGGCGTTCGCGGGCCGTCGTGCCGATGTACTCGGCGTCGGCCTTGACGTGCCGACCGCGCTGGACGCCCTGTCGGAAGTGGCCGTCGACCCCGATCCCGACGACGGCGTCGCCGAGCGTGTCGCCGCGGTCGAGCGCGATCGACTCGAGGATGGCCTGCACGGTCGACTCCGGCACGCCCGCGTCGGGCTCGACCTCGAGGACATCGGCCAGTGTCGGGCCCGTCGGACGGCGGTCGCCGTCCAGGGGCGTGAGGTACTGCTCCGATTCGAGTTCGGGTGGCGGGCCGTCGCCGCCGAAGATCCATCCGTCCAGGAGGTTCGCGGCGGCGAGCGCCGATTCGACACCCGCGGCGAGCGCCGGGTCGGTGTCGTCGGCGAACCGCACCAGACGCCACAGGGGGGCGCCGGGCAGGTTGCTGCGGTCGCCGGTGCGGAAGGCGAAGCCGGCGGGGGCGTCGTCGTGCTCCGCGGCGACCAGCTTGCGGTCGGCCCGCAGAGACGCGATCCGTTCCTTCGCCGCGGTCTGCGCGGCCACGGCGTCGCGGCGCTGGGCGCGCTGTTCGTCGAGCGCCGACTGGGTCTCCTCGTGCAACACGGTCGAGAGGCTGGGGGAGTCGTCCTCGCCGGCCCTAGCGAGGGCGGCATCGAGACCGGCGAAGAGATCCGCGGACACGCCGATCGACGCGTACTCGGCCGAATGCTCGGTCCACCACGCCCGCAGTGCCGCGGCACAGTCGGCGCGGGCGAGTTCGACCGATGCCTCGGCCTCGGCGACCGCGGCCTGCGCCGCCTCGAGCAGTTCGCGCCCCTTGTCGGCGGCGCGATCGGCGCGGTCCCGCTCGGTACTCGCCTTCTCGACCGTGGCGAGTGCGGCGCGCACCGCCCGCACGTCACCGTCGCGTTCCTCGGCATGACCACGGACCGCGGAGATGATCTGGTCCGAGCGCGAGCCGTCCGGCAGCGGTGTCCACGCGATGCCGGCCTGCTCGGCGGCCTCGGCCAGTTCGGTCTCCGCACGCACCAGCGACGCGGTGGCGGCCCGCACCGATTCGGTTGCCCGCGTTGCCTCCCCGGTGCGCTGCTCGAGCGTGGCCTGAGCCTTGCGGGCCTTGTCGGCCTGCTGCTCGGTCGACAGCTTGAGTTGCGCGACCGCCGCCGCGAGGTCGTCGAGCTGCTGCTTGCCCTCGTAGGCGCCCGAACGCTGCAGCGTGTCGAGGTCGGCGCGGGCCTGCTCGAGAGCGCGTTCGGCGGCGGTGAACCGGTCCTCGGCGAGCAGGCGCTCCTCCTGCCGTGAGGACTGCAGCGCGACGGCCGCGTCGAGCACGGACTGGGCGCGCTCCACCGACTCGAGGCGTCGGGCGACCTGCTCGACATCGGTGCGGGCCTGCTGCGCCAGGTACTTCGAGTACACGGTCACGAAGCTCTGCGCGGCCTGGTCCGCGGCGGCCAGCCCCTCGAGGGCACGGCCCACCTCCTCCATGTCGCTGAAGGAGCGGGCGGCCTCGAGGACCAGTTGCTCGTCGAGGGGGCGCAGGCCGTCGGTGAGGGCCTGGGACAGACCCTTCGGGTCGAGGTTCTTCGCCAGCTGCGGCCGGCGCAACGTCAGGATCAGGTTGATCAGCTGGTCGTATCGTTCGGCGCCGAGGCCGAACAGGCGTGCGTCGATGGCGCCGCGGTAGTCGACGGGCCGGTCGGTGATGGCGTCGCTGCCGAGCTGTTCGGCGAGCTGCTTCTTCGTCAGCGGCCGGTCATCGTCGCCGAGCAGCGAGAAATCCACGCCGACGCGCCCGTCGGCGACGAAGTACCAGCGGGTGACCTTGTCGTTCTGCCGGCTTGCGCGCATGCCGATGCCGACGGTGACCGCCTCGGGGTCGTCCTGCGGTCCGCGGGCGAATTCCATCCACACGTACGAGTGCGCCGAATCCTGGCCCCGGTAGAGCAGGTTCGACTTCATCGTCCGCTCCTCGCCCGCGAACGGATTGAGGCGCCGGGGCTCGATGCGGCCGTCGAACACGAAGGGGAACAGCACCTCGAGCGCCTTCGTCTTGCCGGACCCGTTCGGGCCGCGGAGCACGAGCCGGCCGTCGGCGAACGAGAACTCCTGGTCGCGGTAGTCCCAGAGATTGATGATCCCGGCGCGGGTCGGCTTGAAACGCGCAGATGCCATGGACAAGGTGCCTCTACTTCTCTAGGAGTGCTGCTCGGCGGGAACCGGTTCGTGGAACAACTCGGACTGGGCCGTCCGGTCCCGGATGTTGACGACGACGCCGCGGAACCGGGCGATCGGTGGCAGCACGAGGACGCCGCCGTCGACGCTGTGGATCAGCCGGAGCCGGTCGAGGAGAGCGATCGCATTGCGGCGCAGGCCCTTGCGGTCGGCCTGCCACTGCGCTGCGAAGGTGCGCCCGAAACGGAGGACGAGTTCGTCGACCGCGGCCGTGATCCAGTCGTCGTCGAGCAGCGCGTACCGGGCGGGTTCGGCGGTGCCGTCGATGTTGGGGTCGTCGTATTCCGACGGGTCGGCCGCGTAAGGGTCGGCCAGCTGCTCGAAGATCCCGGATTGCGGGATCGCCGAGTCCAGCCGCTCGACCAGCTCGGCCTGGTCGGTCGTCGGTAGCGGGTGCCGGGGGAGCGGCGGGGCGTCGAGATCGAGAACCCGATCGGCCATCTCACCGGCGAGCAGTAGCGCAACCTGCGCAATGGTGCCGGTGCTCGGGAAGCGCACGTCGGACATCCGGCCCGACGGGTCGATCATCGCGATGCCCTCGGCGCGGCGTTCGGCGACCAGGCCCGTGAGGTCCTCGACGTCGGCGGCCGTGCGGGGCAGCGCCAACTGCAGTTGCTCGTCGTCGGTGAGACTGTCGGCGTACACGACGGGGCGTTCGACCAGCGCGCGACGCATCCGGCGGGCGGTCTCGCGGGCATCGGTGGGACGGTAGGAGGTGATGTCGTCGTCGCCGGGTACCGCGTCACCGGCGAGCAGCGAGCGCACCGACGTCACGTGTTGCAGCGCGCGCGGCGGGCGGAACAGCGCCACGACGACGGACCGGTCGATGTCGTAGAGGGCTTCGCCCGCATCGGGGTTCGACGCCCACCCGCCCGCGTCGCCGTCCGCGAGGACGATCGCGCCGCGCGCGGCGAGCCAGCCGACGGCGTCGACGAACGCGTCGCGGTCGGCTGCCCGGTCGGTGGACAGCGCCACACCGGGCACCTGGGCGGCCTCGGTTGCGACATGATCGGCCAACTCGGACAGTGTGATCTGGTTGCCGGCGCGGCCCAGGGCGGCCAGGGCGAGGGCGAGGTAGGCGTACCGGTGCCGGTCGAAGGCGCGATCGTTGCCGGTGCGCGCGGGTGCTCCCGACTCGAGCCGGTCCGCGACGGTGAACAGGCGGGCCGTGGTCTCGGTGACCTCGAGCCGGTATCCGAACAGCTCGAGCAGGTCGTCGCGCAGTTCCGTGGCCCACCGTCGCAGCAGCGGAAGCGCGAGACGATCGGGATAGGTCTGTGTCACAAGGTGATTCGAGAGAATCACTCGGGCGGCACGCTGATACGAATCGAGGTCCAGCGGGGAAACGGAACGGTTTCTCATCGGACGCTCACTCGCAGTCCGTCCAGGTGGAGCTTTCCGCGTGCCGTCTGCACGACGGTCGATTCGCCGTGCGGGCTGAGCGTGAGTTTGACGCCGTTCTCCGATCCGGTCGAGCTGGGTACGGATCCGGTGACCGGCACCCGTGCGGTCAGGGCGGCGTTGAGCAGGCTGAGGAGGACGTCGGTCTCCTGCTCGTCGAGCACCCGGTCGTAGGCGCCGGACGCCGCCAGCGACGACGCGGCGATCGCGCGGGCCCGCTGGCCGGCCAACTGCTCCTCACGGAGTCGACGGATGCTCCCTTCGTTGCGCTGCATGCGCGACGGCATGCCGGGCTGCCCGGCCCGGCCGGTCTCGGCGAGCGTGCGGGAGATCTCCACCGGCGTCGCGTCCCACCACGAGCGGGACTCGGGGATGATGTCCGCGTCCGGGTGCACCATCGACAGGTGCCGCGGCCGGCCCAGGTCGAAGACGAGTTGGAACAGGGCGTGGGCCGAATCCTCGTCGGGGGTCGCGGCGAACCAGCCGGCGAGGTGTCGCAACTGACTCTCCCGGCTCACGCCGCCGCGGCGGGTCTCGGTCACTCGGCGCAGCAACGACAGCACCGCCGCGATCGCGCTCATGGTGCCCTCGCGCAGGCGATCGGACTCACTCGGCCCGGAGGTCGCGACGAACCACTGGGCCAGGCCGGACCAACGAGCCCGCCAATCGGATTCGCGCTCCTCGCGGGAGAGGAAGACGCGGTCGTCGCTGGCGGCGGCGCGGGCGATCAAGGCTTCGATCCCGGTCGCCTCCACGTTCTCGATCGCCGCACCGAGCTTGGGGGCGTACCGCGCGAGGTCGGAGCTGAACTCGCGCATGTGGCTGAGCAGTGCGTCCTTGTGGGAGAGGAAGGCCTCGGGAGTGATCTCGGTGGTGCGCACCAGGTCGCCGAGCATCAGGTAGAACTGCGCGGCCCGGGCGGCCATGTCGGTGAGTGTCGAGTCCAGACGGGCGAGCTTGCGGTAGATGAGGTCGCCGTCGCCGCGGCGGTTCGCCTGGGCGAGTTCCTCGAGGTCGGACAGCAGGTCGGGGAGCGCGAGACGTGACAGCGTCGCATCCTCGAGGCGCGCACCCAGCAGGTCCTCCACCGCACGGAACGCGAGGTAGCCGGCCTGGCTGAACTGGTACACGAAGTGGCGGTTCCGGTACTCCGCGAGTGTCGCCGCCCGGCTGCCGTCGTAGCTCCGTTCGAGCACGCCCCACGTGTGCAGCTGCTCGAGCAGCGGAGTGATCTCCCCGGAGGTGAGTGCCCCGGACGGCTCCGCGCCGGTGATCCGCGCGAGGATGTCGGCGACCTCGCCGGCATGCAGCAGCACGACGTAGTTGGCGCGCGCGTGGTCGAAAGCGCGCATCACCCACAGGTAGTCGGTGCGCTTCTCCGCCGTGGTGAAGGAGAACAGCCGCAACCGGTCCTCGCGCGCGGCGAAGTCTGCGCGCGAGGACGTCACCTCCGTCGCCGCTGCCACAGCCGCGGCTGCCGCGACGGACGCGCGCGGGTCACCTGAATCGCTCACCGTGACAGCCTAGGACGTCGGTCGGGTCGTGAGCGAACACGCCGGTCGGTCACCTGTTCCGGCGTAACTCGCGGCGCCAGGCCGACTCGTCCGCGCGCAGCGCCGTCAGCTGGTAGTCCGCGGCATCGGGATGCCGGAAGGGTCCGGCGACCAGGTCCGCGTACGCGTGGGTCGGGGCCACACAGCGCAGTCCTGCGCGGATCTGCATGCGTTCGAACACGACCGCCGACCAGGGCGTCGCGATCACGACGTCGCCGCCTCCGTCGACCGGGCGCAGGTCGAATTCCGATGCGAAGGCATCCACGTCGTCGGCGTACAGCTCGAGCACGTCGGCGTGCGCGTAGTCGGTCGCGCCGATACCGGTCACCGCGTACCCGAGGTCGCCGTTGCTCTCCGCGAGTCGTGACCGCAAGTCGTCGAGGCCGTCGGGCGAAGCGAAACGCCTTGTGGGGCAGGGCTTGCGGTCGGTCGCCCACGCCCGCAGCATGTGTTCCCAGCGGACGTCGGTGACCGGACCGCGCGGCATGCGGCTGAGTAGTTCCCGCTCGAAGAGGACCTCCACGACGCGGTACGCGGCGCCGGTCGACGCACCCGAGAGCTTGATCAGTTCCGGCACCGACACCTCGCCGACGTGATCGGCGAGGGCGCGCACGATCCGCTCGGACGGCTCCCCGGTGAGGACGCCGGATGGCCGGCCCGGGCCCCGCCAGGGATCCGCGTCCGCGCCCCGGTTCCGCACCCAGATCGCAGGACGGTCCGCGACGAGCGTGAGATTTCCGGTCGCGTCGGCGTAGGAGATGCCGTGCCCGTCGAGCTGCCGGCGCACCGGCTCGGACAGGTAGTGGGCGCACACGAATCCCCGGTCGCTGTCGGTGAGTTCGGTGGCGATGCGGGCGATGTCGCCGCTCAGGACGCCTTTCGACGTGATGATCGAGTACGACACGGTGTCGCCGTCGGGGGCGGTGACGAGGAGGCGGTTGGGCGCGGCGGGGGAGCGGGGACGGTCGGCCGACACGCTCCAACCGTTCGGCAACGCCGCTTCGAGCCACGACACCGCTCGCCGGTAGATGTCGATGCTGCGCTCGGGCCGTGGGTTCGGTGCAACGTCCGTGATGCTCACTTTCGTCACACTAGTCACTCTGTGCACTACGGAACCGTCAGAAACACCGAATTGCGTCCGCGTGTCGTGAGGAGGTCTGTAGGCGACGGAACCGGTGGAATAACGGAATCCTGGTCTCACCGCCGCATCACTCGGCCGCGCGTCTCGAGAAAGAGCCAGGGACGACGGGGCGGTCAGTCGGTGCGCGGGTCCCGGGGCGTGGGGTTCCGGGGCATGAGGAGTGGCGGCACCAGCGCGAGGAGCAGCGCAGGCACGAGGAAGCTCGCACTCGGATGGGCCGCGTAGAGCGGGGTGAGAGTGAGCGGCGCGAGCGCCGACCCGGAGAACCGGAACGACTGCACCACCGATACCGCGCCGCCCCGATTGCCGCCCTCGGCGCCGAGAACGGCGGCGTTGACGCCGACCAGGAGGAACTGCGACGCGACCCCGGCCACGAACCAGGCGATCGCCGCGACCGCGACGTAACCGACGGTGCCGGCGACGGCCACCAGGGCCGCTCCGGCGATGGCGCCGAGCAGGACGGTCCTGCGGGGGCCGATCCGATCGATCAGCGTGCCGACCGGGCGGGCCGTGAGGATGCCCGCGACGCCGAAGCCCGTCAGCAGGAGACCACGGGCGGCCGGGCTCATCCCGAACACGTCCTCGGCCCGGAAGGCGAGCAGGAAGCCGAGGCCGCCGAGCGCGCCCCAGCCCAGCAGGGCGACGACGCCCACCCGGAGAACATCCGGCCGGAGAGCATCGCGAAGTCGGGCGGTGGTGTCCGCCGGGATGGTGCGGGCGGCATCGGGCAGTCCGACCGCGCCGAGCAGGCCGGCGACGACGGCGATCGCGAGGAAGGCCAGTCGCCAGTCGACCTCGGCGGCCAGGCCGCCGATCAGCGGCGCGCTGGTCTGGCCCGCGGCCTGGAGGGCGCCGAACGTTCCGAGCGCCCGGCCCAGCTGCTGCTGCGGCGTCATCGCCGCGAGTGCCGCCAGCAGCAGGGGAGTGGTGAACGCGTTGGCGCAGCCCTGCAGCACGCGGGCGCCCAGGAACAACTCGAGGGTCGGGGCCGCGAAGCAGGCGAGGGACGCTGCCAGGTACGCGCCGTACGCGATGCGCACCGTGCGCATCCGGCCCCAGCGCGCGCCGAGCGTGCCCGAGACGAGCATGACGAGGGCGAACGGGAGTAGATAGGCGGTGAGCGAGGACGCCGCCGCGGCGGCGTCGGTCCCGAGCCCGTCGCCGATCTCGGGGAGCATCGACGTGACGACCCCGCCGCCGAAGGGGCCCAGGAAGCCGCCGGCGTACAGCGCCGATCGTTGCAGCGCCGCGCGCGGCCCGGCGGTGCCGTCCGGTCTCACGCCCCGAAGCGACCCGGTCCGCGGCGGCGCAGATAGCGCTCGAACTCGGCTGCGAGGGCGTCCCCGTCGATCTTCGAGATCGCGTCGGAGATGTCGGTCTCCGCGTCGCCCCGCTCCTCGAGCGAGCGCACGTACTCGGCGATCTCCTCGTCGTCACGCGTCATCTCGGAGACCGATTCCTCCCAGTCCTCCGCCTGGTTGGGGAGGTCGCCGAGCGGCACCTCGATGTCGAGGACCTCCTCGACGCGCTGGAGCAGTGCGACCGTCGCCTTGGGATTGGGTGGTTGCGAGACGTAGTGGGGAACGGCGGCCCAGAACGAGACCGCCGGAACGCCCGCCTTGACGCACGCGTCCTGCAGCACGCCGGCGATCCCGGTCGGGCCCTCGTAGCGGGACTTCTCGAGGCTGAACTGTTCGGCGGCCTCGATGCTGTGCGCCGTGCCGGTGACGGGTACCGGCCGACTGTGCGGGGTGTCGGCGAGGAGGGCGCCCAGGATCACCACGGTGTGCACGCCGAGTTCCTCGACGAATTCGAGCAGCTCGTCGCAGTAGCTGCGCCACCGCATGTTCGGCTCGATACCGCGCAGCAGCAGCACATCGCGGTCGCTGCCCGGCGGGGTACACAGCGACAGCTGGGTGGTGGGCCAGACGATCTCCCGGGTGACGCCGTCGACCTGCCGGATGATCGGCCGGTTGACCTGGTAGTCGTAGTAGTCCTCGGAGTCCAGCTCGGCGAGCGGCTTGGCGTCCCACGTCAACTCGAGGTGCTCGACGGCCCCGCTCGCGGCGTCACCGGCGTCGTTCCAGCCTTCGAAAGCGGCGATCAGCACGGGATCACGCAGGGGTGGCACGTCCGCGTCGGTTTCGTCCGGAGCGGAGGTGTCGGGGAACTCGGGTGAACTCACCCACCCAGCCTACGACCAGCACCCGACGAGCCGCCCACTACTCTGGACGGCATGTCTGCACCATTCCACTCTGCCCTGCTCGATGCGCTGAAGCAGCGCGTTGTGATCGGCGACGGCGCCATGGGCACGATGTTGCAGGCCGCGGATCTGACTCTCGACGACTTCCTCGGGCTCGAAGGCTGCAACGAGATTCTCAACGAGACCCGTCCCGACGTGCTGCGCGACATCCACCGCGCGTACTTCGAGGCCGGCGCCGACGCGGTCGAAACCAACACTTTCGGTTGCAACCTCCCCAACCTCGCCGACTACGACATCGCCCACCGCATCCGTGATCTGTCGGAGCGCGGCACCCGGATCGCCCGTCAGGCCGCGGACGAGATGGGGCCCGGCCGTGACGGCATGGGGCGCTTCGTCCTGGGCTCGATGGGCCCGGGCACCAAGCTGCCCACGCTCGGTCACGCCCCGTTCGCGGTCCTCCGTGACGCCTACACCGAATCCGCGCTCGGCATGATCGAGGGCGGCGCCGACGCGATTCTCGTCGAGACGTGCCAGGACCTGCTCCAGGTGAAGGCCGCGATCATCGGCAGCCAGAACGCGATGGAGAAGCTGGGCCGTCGCCTGCCGATCATCACGCACGTCACCGTCGAGACGACCGGCACGATGCTGCTCGGCAGCGAGATCGGCGCCGCGCTCACGGCGCTCGAGCCGCTCGGAATCGACATGATCGGCCTCAACTGCGCCACCGGACCGGACGAGATGAGCGAGCATCTCCGGCACCTGTCGCGGCACTCGACGCTGCCGGTGTCGGTGATGCCGAACGCCGGTCTGCCGCAGCTGGGTCCGAACGGGGCCGAGTACCCGCTGTCCGCCGAGGAACTCGCGATCGCGCTGTCGGGTTTCGTGAGCGAGTTCGGTCTGTCGTTCGTCGGCGGATGCTGCGGTACCACCCCCGAGCACATCCGCCAGGTCGCGGCGGCCGTCCGCCAGGTCGAGAAGGCGAAGCGCACGCCGCAGCCGGAGGACGGCACGTCGTCGCTGTACCAGGCGGTGCCGTTCGACCAGGACGCGTCGATCCTGATGATCGGTGAGCGCACGAACTCCAACGGCTCCAAGGCGTTCCGCGAGGCGATGATCGCCGAGGACTACCAGAAGTGCATCGACATCGCCAAGGACCAGACCCGCGACGGCGCGCACATGCTCGACCTCAACGTGGACTACGTCGGACGCGACGGGGCGGCCGACATGGCTGCGCTCGCAAGCCGCTTCGCGACCGCGTCGACGTTGCCGATCATGCTCGACTCCACCGAGCCGGAGGTGCTGCGGGCGGGCCTCGAACACCTCGGCGGGCGGTGCGCCGTCAACTCGGTGAACTACGAGGACGGCGACGGTCCGACCTCCCGCTACCAGCGAATCATGAAGCTGGTCAAGGAGCATGGCGCCGCCGTGGTGGCGCTGACGATCGACGAGGAGGGCCAGGCCCGCACCGCCGAGCACAAGGTGCGGATCGCCGAGCGGTTGATCCAGGACATCACCACCACCTGGGGGCTGTCGCAGTCCGACATCATCATCGACGCGCTCACCTTCCCGATCTCCACGGGACAGGAGGAGGTCCGCCGCGACGGCATCGAGACGATCGAGGCGATCCGTGAGATCAAGCGGCGCTACCCGGACGTCCACTTCACGCTCGGCATCTCGAACATCTCGTTCGGCCTCAATCCCGCTGCGCGACAGGTGCTGAACTCGGTGTTCCTGCACGAGTGCACCGCGGCCGGCCTGGACACCGCCATCGTGCACGCCTCGAAGATCCTGCCGATGGCGCGCATCCCGGACGAGCAGCGGGAGACCGCGCTCGACCTCGTCTACGACCGTCGTCGCGAGGGCTACGACCCGCTGCAGAAGCTCATGGAGCTGTTCGAGGGTGTGTCGGCGGCCTCGGCGCGCGAGTCGCGGGCCGAGGAACTGGCGGCGCTGCCGCTGTTCGAGCGGCTCGAGCGGCGCATCGTCGACGGTGAACGGAACGGTCTCGAGGCCGATCTCGATGCCGCGATGCTCGAGCGCCCGCCGCTCGAGATCATCAACGAGACGCTGCTGTCGGGCATGAAGACCGTCGGCGAGCTGTTCGGGTCGGGCCAGATGCAGCTGCCGTTCGTGTTGCAGTCCGCCGAGGTCATGAAGGCGGCGGTCGCGCATCTCGAGCCGCACATGGAGTCGACCGGCGACGACGGCAAGGGCCGCATCGTGCTCGCGACGGTCAAGGGCGACGTGCACGACATCGGCAAGAACCTGGTCGACATCATCCTGTCGAACAACGGGTACGAGGTGGTCAACATCGGCATCAAGCAGCCGATCGCGACGATCCTCGACGTCGCGCTCGACAAGAAGGCCGACGTCATCGGCATGTCGGGCCTGCTCGTGAAGTCGACGGTCGTGATGAAGGAGAACCTCGAGGAACTCAACGCGAAGGGTGTCGCGGAGCAGTTCCCGGTCCTCCTCGGTGGTGCGGCGCTCACCCGTTCGTACGTCGAGAACGACCTGTCCGACGTCTACCAGGGCGAGGTGTCGTATGCGCGGGACGCATTCGAGGGACTGCACCTGATGGACACGATCATGGCAGTCAAGCGCGGGGAGGGACCGGCTCCGGACAGCCCGGAAGCGATCGCCGCCGCAGAGAAGGCAGCCGAGCGCAAGGCCCGGCACGAGCGCTCGAAGCGGATCGCGGAGAAGCGCAAGGCCGAGTCGGCGCCGGTCGAGGTACCGGAGCGGTCCGACGTCGCCGCCGACATCGTCGTGCCGACCCCGCCGTTCTGGGGTACCCGGATCGTGAAGGGCATCGCGCTGGCCGAGTACTCGGGCCTGCTCGACGAGCGTGCTCTGTTCCTCGGGCAGTGGGGCCTGCGCGGACAGCGGGCCGGCGACGGCCCGACGTACGAGGAGCTGGTCGAGACCGAGGGACGTCCGCGCCTGCGGTACTGGCTGGACCGGCTGAGCACCGAGGGTGTGCTGCAGCATGCCGCCGTCGTGTACGGGTACTTCCCGGCAGTGTCCGACGGCGACGACGTGATCGTGCTCGAGTCGCCCGAGCCGGATGCGCCCGAGCGGTTCCGGTTCACGTTCCCGCGTCAGCAGCGCGACCGGTTCCTGTGCATCGCGGACTTCGTGCGGTCCCGCGAGGATGCCCGCAAGGACGGCCAGGTCGACGTTCTGCCGATGAACCTCGTGACGATGGGGCAGCCCATCGCGGACTTCGCGAACGAGCTGTTCGCCGCGAACTCCTACCGCGACTACCTCGAGGTGCACGGCATCGGCGTCCAGCTCACCGAGGCGCTGGCCGAGTACTGGCACCGCCGGGTCCGCGAGGAACTGGTGCTGCCGAGCGGCCACAACCTGGCCGAGCAGGACCCGTCGAACGTCGAGGACTTCTTCAAGCTCGAATACCGTGGTGCGCGTTACTCGTTCGGATACGGCGCGTGCCCCGATCTCGAGGATCGACGCAAGCTCGTCGCGCTGCTCGAGCCGGACCGGATCGGCGTCGAGCTGTCCGAGGAAGTCCAGCTGCATCCCGAGCAGTCGACCGACGCGTTCGTCCTGCATCACCCGGAGGCCAAGTACTTCAATGTTTGATCGAACATCGGCAGTGTCGGGCCGTCCGACCGGCACCCTGCGGGCCGTTCTGTGGGACATGGACGGCACGCTGCTCGAGTCCGAGAACCTGTGGGACATCGGGGTCCGCGAGCTGTCGCTGCACCTCGGTGGTCCGATGTCGGAGGAAACCCGGCAGGCGACCATCGGGGCGTCCAGTTACAACGCGCTGATCACGGTGTTCGCAGCCCTCGATCTCGATCCGCATCCGGACGCGCTCGCGGATGCCAAGCACTGGCTGTACACGCGGATGGGGAAGCTGTTCGAGGCCGGTCTGCCCTGGCGGCCCGGTGCGCAGCAGGCGCTGCGCACCGTCCGTGCGGCGGAGTTGGGGTCGGCGTTGGTGACCAACACCGACCGCGAGCTGTGCGAGTTCGCGCTCGACACGCTGGGCCGTGAGCACTTCGACCACTCGGTGTGCGGTGACGAGGTCCCGGAGGGCAAGCCCGATCCGGCGCCGTACCTGCGTGCTGCACACCTGCTCGGTGTCGATCCCGTCGACTGTCTCGCCGTGGAGGACTCGCCCACGGGCGCGGCCGCGGCGGAGGCAGCCGGCTGCACCGTCCTGGTGATCCCGTCGATCACCACGGTGCCCGAGTCGCCGCGGCGGATCTTCCGCACCACGCTCGAGGGCCTGACCGCGCCGGACCTGTTCGCGCTGCATCGGCAGGAGGTTGCCTGACCGTGGCGACCCCGAAAATCGTTCTGTTCTACCGGTTCACGCCGCTCGCCGACCCCGAGGCGATCCGACTGTGGCAGCAGACGCTCGCGGCGTCGAACAACCTCACCGGCCGGATCCTGATCTCCGAGCACGGCATCAACGCCACCGTCGGCGGTGATATCGCCGACGTCAAGCGGTATGTGCGCGGAACCCGTTCGTACGCACCGTTCAAGGACGCCGACATCAAGTGGTCCGACGGCACCGGGGACGACTTCCCGCGGCTGTCGGTGAAGGTCCGTCCGGAGATCGTCACGTTCGGTGCCCCGGACGAGCTGAAGGTCGACGCCGACGGTGTGATCGCCGGCGGCGTCCACTTGTCGCCCGGCGAACTCCACGAACTCGTCGACCGGCGCGGCGACGACGTCGTGTTCTTCGACGGTCGAAACAGGTTCGAGGCCGAGATCGGGCGCTTCCGCAATGCGGTCGTCCCCGACGTCGCCACGACCCGGGACTTCCTGTCCGAGCTCGACAGCGGCCGGTACGACCACCTCAAGTCCAAGCCCGTCGTCACCTACTGCACGGGCGGTGTCCGGTGCGAGGTGCTGTCCGTCTTGATGCGCAACCGCGGGTTCGAGGAGGTCTACCAGATCGACGGCGGCATCGTCCGCTACGGCGAGGCCTACGGGGACGAGGGCCTGTGGGACGGTGCGCTGTACGTGTTCGACAAGCGAATGAACGTGCAGTTCACCGACAATGCCGTGACCCTCGGCGCGTGCACGCTGTGCCAGGCGCGGACGTCGCGGTACCGCAACTATCCGGACGCGGGCGGCCGCGAGTTGGTGCTCGTGTGCGAGTCCTGCGTGCCCGACGCCTGAGCGGCCGACGATGGCGCGCGCCCCTCTCCCGGTTCGGGACGGACTCGGTCCGGACCGGATCCGGATGCCCGCCGAACCGGCGGCACCGACCGTCGTCGAGTTCCTGACGACGCACCATCCCGGGGAGGACTGGGCGGGACGGATCGCCGCGCGCGAGGTGGTCGACGAGCACGGCCGGATCGTCGACCATGGCACCCGGTACCAGCTGACCCGGTTCGTGTACTTCTACCGGGAGCCGGCGCCGGAGGTTCCGGTCCCGTTCGCCATCGACGTCCTGCACCACGCGGACGGCCTGGTCGTCGTCGACAAGCCACACTTCCTGTCGACGATTCCGCGCGGGGCGCACATCCGCGAGACGGTCGTCGTGCGCCTGCGGCGGGACCTGGCACTGCCCGACCTGGTGCCGGTGCACCGCCTGGACCGGATGACGGCGGGGGTGCTGCTGTGCACGGCCGACCCCGGCCTGCGCCGGTCGTATCAGGAGATGTTCGAACGCCGGAGGGTGCGCAAGGTGTACGAGGCGATCGCGCCGTACCTCGAGGACGTCGAGTTCCCACGGACCGTGCGAAGTCGGATCCGGAAGGTTCACGGCGAGCTCACCGCGTACGAGGAAGCGGGAGAACCGAACTCGGAGACGCGGATCGAGTTGGTCGAGCGACGGGGCGAGCTCGCCCGGTACCGGCTGCATCCGAGGACCGGCCGGACCCACCAGTTGCGGCTGCACCTGAACTCGCTCGGCGCGCCGATCGTCGGCGACAACTTCTACCCGCAGTTCCGGCGCCGCGATCGCGACGACTTCACCGACCCGCTGCGGCTACTCGCGCGGAGCCTCGAATTCGACGATCCGGTCACCGGCGAGACCAGGCGGTTCGAGAGTCGACGGGTCCTGGAGTACTGAGTGCGGGCGGCTCGTCGCCTCGTGAGACAATCGATACCCGTGAAGACCTTCGAATCCCTGTTCGCCGAGCTGACCGAGCGCGCCGCCTCCCGCCCCGAGGGATCCGGCACCGTTGCCGCGCTGGACGCAGGTGTCCATGCGCAGGGCAAGAAGGTGCTCGAGGAGGCCGGCGAGGTTTGGATCGCCGCCGAACACGAGACCGACGAGGCACTCGCCGAGGAAATCTCTCAGCTTCTGTACTGGGTCCAGGTTCTGATGGTGGGCAAGGGGCTCGAGCTCGAAGACGTGTACCGACATCTGTGATCGCCGCACCGAGCCACTGACACCCCTGGGTTCCTGATACCCATCCCCGGAAGGACCACCCCACATGCTGCGCGTCGCAGTACCCAACAAGGGATCGCTCTCCGAGTCCGCGAGTCAGATCCTCACCGAGGCCGGCTACCGTCGCCGGACCGACTCACGTGACCTGACCGTCCTCGACCCGACCAACAACGTCGAGTTCTTCTTCTTGCGCCCCAAGGACATTGCGATCTACGTCGGCTCCGGCGAGCTGGATCTCGGCATCACCGGCCGCGACCTGTCGCTCGACTCCGGCGCACCCGTCGACGAGCGTCTCGCGCTCGGCTTCGGCGGTTCCACGTTCCGGTACGCCGCGCCGGCGGGCAAGGACTGGAACGTCGAGGACCTCGGCGGTCTGCGCATCGCGACGTCGTACCCGAACCTCGTGCGTGCGGACCTCGCCGCCCGCGGCCTCGAGGCCACCGTCATCCGTCTCGACGGCGCCGTCGAGATCTCGATCCAGTTGGGCGTCGCCGACGCCATCGCCGACGTGGTCGGCTCCGGGCGGACGCTGCGCCAGCACAACCTCGTCGCGTTCGGCGAGTCCCTGTGCGACTCGGAGGGCGTGCTGATCGAGCGCCAGGGCTCGGACCGCTCCGACAAGGCCCGCAATCAGCTGATCGCCCGCGTGCAGGGTGTCGTGTTCGCGCAGCAGTACCTGATGCTCGACTACGACTGCCCCAAGACGGCGCTCGACGAGGCCGTCAAGGTCACGCCGGGTCTCGAGTCGCCCACCCTCTCGCCGCTCGCCGACGAGAGCTGGGTCGCGGTGCGGGCGATGGTGCCGCGCAAGGGCCACAACGCCGTCATGGATCGGCTGGCCGACCTGGGCGCGAAGGCGATCCTCGCCTCCGACATCCGGTCCTGTCGCGCGTTCTGACGACGCTTCTCAACGCTTTCGGCGGCGGTGATTCCCCTCGGGGAGTCACCGCCGCCGATGTCTTCGGGGGCTAGCGGGCCCGAACCTGGACCGTCTGGTTGATCCTGCCCACGGCGCCGGTCTCGTCGTAGATGACGCCGGCGCACATACCGACCCCGTCCGGGCCGTACGACGTCTCGGACGACAGTCCGATCCACTCACCGTCGGGCACCCGGAACAGGTGCACCGTCAGATCGGTGTTGAGGAAGGTCCACTCGCTCGGATGGATCTTGGCTCCGACGCCGTTGGAGACGTCGACGACCGTGAAGAGCCGTTGGACCGGGCTCAGCGACTCACCCTCGACGAGAACGGGATCGGGGCGGGCCCACACCTGGCCGGGACCTTCGCAGCCGATCTCCTTCAGCCAGCGCCAGTCCAGGCTCGTGACGAAGCCGGAACCCCAGAACGGTCCGTCCATCGGGAGCTCGTGGCCCTCGGACACCGGACGCAGCGGTGCGTCGGCGGTGTGCGCGACGGCCGCGGTGTCGACGGTCTCCATGCGCCACCCGGTGCCCCGCGCGACGGCGCGGGCCGTGCCGTCGGGGCCCGCGGCCCACAGCTCGGCAACCACCAGCTCGACGCGCCGGCCCGGGCGCTCGACCCACGAGCGCACCTCGATGTCGCTGATCGGGATGGGGCCGAGGATCTCGATGACGACGCGGGTCAGGCGCGTGTCGGGCCGGGCGGTGCAGCGCTCGAGCGCACGCACCAGCAGCGCCGACGGCGGGGCCCCGTGCTGCATCGTGTCGGCCCAGGTACTGGCGGTCAGCGGTGTGGATGCGAACCTCTCGACACCGTCCTCCGCGCTTCCGAGCGGTACGTAGTAGGCCAGATCGCTCACTCGACTATCTCCTCGAACTCCGAACTCTCCTCCGAGGGGACGTCCGGCCAGCCGGGATACGGGGGCGGTGTTCCACCGAAGGCCGGGCAACGCGTCTTATGGTCGCACCAGTCACACAGGCGCCCCGGGTTGGGGCGAAAGTCACCCGTGGCGCCCGACTCCGTGATCGCCTGCCAGATCGCCGACAGCGTGCGCCCGAACCGCACCAGCTCGTCCTCGTCCGGTTCATAGGTGAGAATCTGGCCGTCCCCGAGGTAGAGCAACTGCAGCCGCGCCGGCACCACCCCGCGTGTGCGGAACAGGACGAGAGCGTAGAACTTCATCTGGAACAGCGCCTTGGACTCGCTGATCGCCCACGGGGCCCGGCCCGTCTTGTAGTCGACGACACGGATCAGTCCGGTGGGGGAGACGTCGATGCGGTCGACGAAGCCGCGCAGCAGCACCCCGTCGTCGAGTTCGGTCTCCACTCGCATCTCGCACGACTCCGGTTCGAAGCGCGTCGGATCCTCGAGTCGGTAGTAGTTCGAGACCAATCGCCGCGCGTCGGCCAGGAACTGCCCGCGGTCGCCGGGGCCGATCACGTCGGCGAGCTCGGGCGAGTCGGCCAGCACCCGATCCCAGGCCGGTTCGACGAGTTCCTCGGCCCGCTCGGACACCCGGTGGTCGGCGGGCAACGCGAACAGCGCCTCGAGTGCCGCATGCACGACGGTACCCTTGAGCTGCGCCTTCGACGACTTCTCCGGGAGTCGATCGATAGCGCGGAAGCGGTACAGCAACGGGCACTGCTTGAAATCGCCCGCCCGCGAGGGGGACAGCGCGAGCCGGCGTCCACGTCCGCGCGTGTGCCCCTGGTCGGCGCCTTCGCCCTCGGCGGCAGGGGGCATCGGAACGGTCATCGTCACACCTGGCAGGCTATGCGCTGGGTCCGACACGGTGTCGGGCACGGTCGACGACAGGAGTGGGCACGAGATGGCATCAGGCGGAATGGGACGTAGCGGACCGTTTCAGGTCGGTGACCGCGTCCAACTCACCGATGCCAAGGGGCGCAAGTACACGGTGGTCCTGGAACCGGGCAAGGAGTTCCACACGCACCGCGGCGGAATCCTGCACGACGCCCTGATCGGCACCGACGAGGGCAGCGTCGTCACCTCCACCAACGGGACTCCGTACCTCGCGCTGCGGCCGCTGCTCACCGACTACGTGCTCTCGATGCCGCGCGGCGCGCAGGTGATCTACCCCAAGGACGCTGCGCAGATCGTCCACGAGGGCGACGTCTTCCCCGGAGCGCGGGTGCTCGAGGCCGGCGCCGGCTCGGGCGCGCTGACCTGCTCGCTGCTGCGCGCCGTCGGACCGACCGGCCGGGTCACGTCCTACGAGGTGCGTGAGGACCATGCCGAGCACGCGGTCCGCAACGTCGAGACGTTCTTCGGTGGACGGCCCGACAACTGGGATCTGACGATCGCCGACCTCGCCGAGTACGACGCCGACGTCCACGGCAAGGTCGACCGCGTCGTGCTGGACATGCTGGCGCCGTGGGACGTGCTGCCGGCGGTGTCGAAGGCGTTGGTCCCCGGCGGCGTCCTGGTCGTCTACGTCGCGACCACGACGCAGCTGTCCAAGGTCGTCGAGGCGATGCGCGAACAGGAGTGCTGGACCGAGCCCCGGTCCTGGGAGTCGATGGTGCGCGGGTGGCACGTCGTGGGGCTGGCGGTGCGTCCGGAACACCGAATGCAGGGACACACGGCGTTCCTCGTCACCGCCCGACGCCTCGCCGAGGGCACCGTGACCCCCAAGCCGCAGCGACGTCCCAGCAAGGGCTGATCGCTCGCTCCACCGACGGAAAGGGCCTGTCGCGCGAATCAGCGCGACAGGCCCTTCGTGTTCCGTGGGTCAGGAGCAGCTCAGCCGGCCCATGCCGAAGATCTCGCACGTGCTCGCGTCGGAGACCACCCACTCGCCGTCCTTCTGGACGAAAGTGACGGGGACCGGCGCGCCGCCGTGCGGGCCGGCGATCTGCGTGGTCGCGACGACGTTGTCGCCCTCGACGGCGACCTCGTCGACCGTCGCCGTCAGCGGGTAGCCGGCGAGGACACCGTTGAACTGCTCGAGTGTGGCCGTGCGGGCGGTGCCGTTCTCGATGACGGCAGCCTTCTGCTCCGTGGTGGTGGCCGGATCGAAGAAGATGGCCAGCTGACCCTGCAGAACCGCCGCCTCGGGCGCCGCCGCGCCGGTCTCCGAAGCCGCACTCGTCGTGGCCGAGACGGCCGATGTCGTGGAGCTCGCTGCCGTGTCCGACGAATCGTCCGAGCTGCAGGCAGTCATTCCGAGGGCGGCAACCAGCACGCCGGCGGCGACGAGGGATTTGCGGATGAACACGGTGAGAGGCCTTTCGGTTCGGGAGGCCCGATCGGGAACGACCGGCCGGTAGAAAGGTAAGGCTAACATCTGTCGTCCGGGTGGAAGCGGGCGTCACGGTTCGTCGGCGTCTGGGTCTCGGATCAGTTCGAGCCCGTGTCACACCCCGCTTTGCCCTCGCTGCCGGTAGCGTTGATGGATCGGACTGGGAGGAGCTGCACATGAACCCGACAGAGAATCCGGACCCGGTTGCCGCCGCGCGTGAACTCGACGCGCTGCGGGCAGAGACAGCGGCGCTCCGTAGGCAACTCGCGGAATCCCCCGAGCAGTTGCGCGAATTCGAATCCCGAGTGGACTCGCTCACCGTCCGCAACGGCAAATTGATGGACACCCTCAAAGAGGCCCGGCAGCAGCTCATCGCCCTCCGGGAGGAGGTCGACCGCCTCGGCCAGCCGCCCAGTGGGTACGGCGTCCTGCTCGGCGTCCACGAGGACCAGACCGTCGACGTGTTCACGTCGGGACGCAAGATGCGCCTGACGTGCTCGCCCAACGTGGAGACCGACACGCTTCTGATGGGGCAGACGGTCCGCCTCAACGAGGCGCTCACGATCGTCGAGGCGACGAGATTCGAGGGCGTCGGTGAGATCTGCGCTCTCCGTGAGGTTCTCGACGACGGGCAGCGGGCTCTCGTGGTGGGGCATGCCGACGAGGAACGGGTCGTGTGGCTCGCTTCCCCGCTCGCGGCGATCGCCGAGGAGGACGACGTCAAGGATCCGGACTCCCCGTCGCGTCGGCTGCGGCCCGGCGATTCGCTCCTGGTCGACACGAAGGCCGGCTACGCGTTCGAGCGCATCCCGAAGGCCGAGGTCGAGGACCTGGTGCTCGAGGAGGTCCCGGACGTCGGGTACCACGACATCGGTGGCCTCGGCCGGCAGATCGAACAGATCCGCGACGCGGTCGAGTTGCCGTTCCTTCACAAGGATCTGTTCCACGAGTACGCGCTGCGCCCGCCCAAGGGCGTGCTGCTCTACGGTCCGCCGGGCTGTGGCAAGACCCTCATCGCCAAGGCGGTCGCGAACTCGCTGGCCAAGAAGATCGCGGAGGCTCGTGGAGAGGACAGCAAGGAGGCCAAGTCCTACTTCCTCAACATCAAGGGCCCCGAGCTGCTCAACAAGTTCGTCGGCGAGACCGAGCGGCACATCCGGATGATCTTCCAGCGGGCCAGGGAGAAGGCGTCCGAGGGCACCCCGGTGATCGTGTTCTTCGACGAGATGGACTCGATCTTCCGTACTCGCGGGTCGGGTGTCTCGTCCGACGTCGAGACGACCGTGGTCCCGCAGCTGCTCAGTGAGATCGACGGCGTCGAGGGACTCGAGAACGTCATCGTGATCGGCGCGTCCAACCGTGAGGACATGATCGACCCGGCGATCCTGCGTCCCGGGCGTCTCGACGTGAAGATCAAGATCGAACGCCCGGACGCGGAGTCCGCGCAGGACATCTTCTCGAAGTACCTCACCGAGACGTTGCCCCTGCACGCCGACGACCTGGCCGAGTTCAACGGCGACCGGGCGGCGTGCGTCAAGGCGATGATCGAGCGAGTCGTGGACCGGATGTACGCCGAGAGCGACGACAACCGGTTCCTGGAGGTCACCTACGCCAACGGTGACAAGGAGGTCCTGTTCTTCAAGGACTTCAACTCCGGCGCCATGATCCAGAACATCGTGGACCGGTCCAAGAAGTACGCCATCAAGGCCGTCCTCGAGACCGGGTCGCCGGGCCTGCGGGTGCAGCACGTCTTCGATTCGATCGTCGACGAATTCTCAGAGAACGAGGACCTGCCCAACACCACCAACCCGGACGACTGGGCCCGGATCTCGGGCAAGAAGGGCGAGCGGATCGTCTACATCCGCACGCTGGTCACCGGGAAGAACGCGAGTGCGAGCCGCGCGATCGACACCGAGTCGAACACCGGCCAGTACCTGTAAGGGAAGCGTCAGTCGAAGTAGTCCGCCAGCAGGACCCGGGTGTCCGGAACGAACGGCCACCCCGGGTCCTGCAGGTGTGTTCGGAGTTCGTCTTCGGTCCACCACCAGCCGTCGGTGATCTCGCTGGGCTGGTGGTGGATCGGCCCGTCGTAGTGGGCCTCGAATGCGTACAGGTGGCAGCGCAGCGGCTCGCCGTGCCAGGTGCCGTCCCACGAGATCCGCGAGATCGGGGTCAGGTCGACACCGGTGACACCCAGTTCCTCCGCCAGTTCGCGGCGCGCGGTCTGCTCCGGCGTCTCGCCCGGATCCACGACTCCGCCCGCGAGGCAGTCGTGCATGCCGCCGAACACCGCCTTCTGAGGCGTCCGGCGGTGGACGTAGATGCGGGTGCCGTCGAGCGAGCGCAGCAGCACACCCGCGCTGGCATGCCACAGCCCCTCCGCGTACACCCGTGACCGGGGTGCCGTACCGATCGGTTCACCCTGCGCGTCGTAGACCGCGACCATCACGTCGCCCGAGTCGGTGACTGTCTGCGTCGGATCCGCCCGCGATCCTGGAGGTCGATGATCGCGGCTGCGGTCGCCGCGATCGTGCGGTCGCCGTCGTGGGCCAGCCGGGCCAGGGCGTCCCGTGCCTCCGAGCCGGGAATCTCGGCCAGCGCCTGCGTGATCCGCAACCGTGAGGCCGTGTCGGTCGCGTCGTCGAGCCGATCCTGAACGGCCGCGACGACCGCCTCGGTCGGGGTCGACGCCTCGGCCAGCAGACCCAGGACCTCCGCGGCCTCGACGTCGCGTCGCCCCTCGACGATCATGTCGAGGAGGACGGGCATCGGGTCGGCGCTTCCGCGGGATCCGAGTGCGAGGGCAGCACGGTCACGGACAGTGTCGTCGGAGTCGGCGAGGGCTCGTCGCAACAGGACTGTCGCCTCCGCGTCGGGGACCGCAGCGATTGCCGACACCGCGCGGCGCCGGATATCGGCGACATCCGAATCCAGGCCGCCGGCCAGACCGGCCAATGCGCGCCCCGCTGCCCGCGCCAGGGACCACTGCAGCGCGCCCGCCACGTTGAGGTCGTCCTCCGTCAGGACTGCCGCCACCAGTGCTTCGACGGGCAACGGGGTGTCGTCGTCGTGTGCCAGGACTGCTTGTTGACGGCGGCCCGCAGACTCGGATTCGAGGGCGTGCAGCAGGCCGACGATCCGCAGTACGTCGTCCCACTGTGCCGGTGCGGCGGCGTCGACGCGCTCGAGCCTGGCGAGCAACTCCTCTTCGGCGGTAATCCGTCGGCGGGTGTGCCCGATGAGGTCTCCCACTAGATCGGTGGGCGCGAAACCGGGATCGTCCAGCGCCCGCTTCGTGTCCTCCAGCGAGAGTCCCAGGGTCCTCAGGCTCTCGACGTGGAAGAGCCGTCGGATATCGTCCGGCGAGTACTCCCGGTACCCACCGGACGTCCGCCCGGTGGGTGTCACGAGCCCCAACGCGTCGTAGTGGCGCAGCATGCGGGCACTGACACCCGAACGCTCGGAGACCTCACCGATCAACATGTCCGTCCTGCCTCTCTAGGTATCCGAACCGGTTGCCGCGACACGCCTGGCCAACTCGACCGAGACCGCGAAGCCGCTGTCCGGATCGAGGTGGAGGCGCTGCGTGGCCTCGGCATGCGCCCGAACGTACGGATCCGGGTCGCCGGCCGCGACGTCGAGCGCGGGCAGGGCGTCGTCACCGAGCGCGACGAGCGCGCGGCTCAGACTGAGCTGCCGGTCCCGGTCACCACGCCCGAGCTCGATCGCGAGATCCGCGGCGAGATCGGGCTCGCCGCCGGGCGGCACCACCGCGACCGCGGCCCGCCACGCGCTGCGCGCCACGTCGTCGTGCCCGTCGTGCAGGAGGTCCCGCACTGCGGGCCACGCACGCCGGTCTCCGATCTTCGACAGTGTGTGCAGCGCCTGACTGCGCGCCTGCGCAGCGGCGGCGTCGAGCTCGTCGACCAGCAGCGGCACCGTCGCGTCGGCCGGGAGACGGCACAAGGCCCAGGTCAGCATGTCGCGGACGAAGAAATCCGGCTCGACGGCACATCGCGAGATCAGGGACTCCGCGGTGCTCGGGTCGCCGTCGGTGCCGATGGCGAGCGCCGCCCGCAGCCGGTCCGACGGTTCGGGGGCGGCCAGGGCGGCGACGAGGCGGGCAAGGGGCCCACCGTGGTTCGTGGTGTTCACGACAACCACCTCCTTCGTCGACCATTCGAGCCCTTGTCACTGTGTCAGGGTCAAGTGGCGAAGTCCGGGAGGTGCTGCAGGGAGGCGGATACGATGTGCTGAACGAGAGGTGGTGACGCTGTGCCCCTTCCACGTTCACTCGCGCGGGCCAATCGGGTGGGACTCAACCGGGTCGTCGTGCGCGTCGCCGGACATCTTCCCGGATTCGCGCTCGTGCACCACCGCGGTCGACGCTCCGGTCGGCAGTACACGACTCCGGTCAACGCGTTTCGGATCGGAAACGGCTACCGCTTCGCCCTGACCTACGGCACCGGCAGCGACTGGGCGCGCAACGTCCTCGCGGCGAGGGAGTGTGACGTCACCGTTCGTGGTCGAACCGTGCACCTGGTCGAACCGCGCCTCGAGCACGATCGATCCGCCCGGTGGGCGCCCGGACCGGTGGGAGCGGTGTTGCGCAGAATCGGTGCGGACACGTACCTGCAGTGCCGGATCGACGAACCTCGTTGAGAACCTTCACCGCCGTCGTTCCGATGTGGGCGCGCGGAACGATCTAGGCTCGTGCCATGCAGCGGATCATCGGCATCGAGGTCGAGTACGGCATCTCCTCGCCCAGCGAGCCTTCGGCGAACCCGATTCTGACCTCCACCCAGGCGGTCCTGGCCTACGCGGCGGCCGCAGGGGTACCGCGCGCCAAGCGCACCCGATGGGACTACGAGGTCGAGTCGCCGCTGCGGGACGCGCGTGGATTCGACCTCGGTCGGCTCAACGGGCCGGCGCCGGTGATCGACGCGGACGAGGTCGGTGCTGCCAACATGATCCTCACCAACGGTGCGCGTCTGTACGTCGATCACGCGCACCCCGAGTACTCGGCGCCGGAGGTCACCGATCCGCTCGACGCGGTCATCTGGGACAAGGCGGGGGAGCGGGTGATGGAGGCTGCCGCCCGGCACGCCTCCAGCGTCCCCGGGGCGCCGCGCCTGCAGCTGTACAAGAACAACGTCGACGGCAAGGGTGCGTCGTACGGCACGCACGAGAACTACCTGATGTCCCGCGAGACACCGTTCTCCGCGGTGATCACGGGACTTTCCCCGTTCTTCGCGTCCCGGCAGGTGATCTGCGGCTCGGGCCGCGTCGGCATCGGCCAGTCCGGGGACGAGGCCGGATTCCAGCTGTCGCAGCGCGCCGACTACATCGAGGTGGAGGTCGGGCTCGAGACGACGCTCAAGCGGGGCATCATCAACACCCGCGACGAGCCGCACGCGGACGCCGACAAGTATCGCCGGCTGCACGTCATCATCGGCGACGCCAATCTGGCGGAGATGTCGACGTACCTCAAGGTCGGTACGACGGCGCTGGTCCTCGACCTCATCGAGGCCGGAGTCGACCTGACCGATCTGCAGCTCGCGCGTCCGGTCACCGCGGTCCACCACATCAGCCACGACCCGACATTGCGGGCCACCGTCGCGCTCGCGGACGGACGCGAGCTGACCGGTCTTGCGCTGCAGCGCATCTACCTCGATCGCGTCGCCAAGTTCGTCGAGCGCGAGGGCAACGACGATCTGCGGGTGGCCGACATCATCGACAAGTGGGCGATGGTGCTGGACCTGCTCGAACGTGACCCGATGGAGTGTGCGCACCTGCTGGACTGGCCTGCGAAACTGCGTCTGCTCGAGGGCTTCCGGCATCGCGAGGGGCTCGCGTGGTCTGCTCCGCGACTGCACATGATCGATTTGCAGTACTCCGACGTGAGGCTCGACAAGGGCCTGTACAACCGGCTCGTCGCACGGGGATCCATGAAGCGGCTGGTCTCGGAACAGCAGGTGCTCGACGCCGTCCACAATCCGCCGACCGATACCCGGGCGTTCTTCCGGGGCGAGTGCCTGCGGCGTTTCGGCGCCGACATCGCCGCCGCCAGCTGGGACTCGGTGATCTTCGATCTCGGCGGCGAGTCGCTCGTTCGGATCCCGACGCTCGAGCCGCTCCGGGGCAGCCGCGCACACGTCGGGAAGCTGCTCGACTCGGTGGATTCGGCCGCTGAGCTGGTGGAGCAGCTTACGAACTGATCACACCGGCAAATCGCGCCGCGCGCTTGCGGCCCCGCGGTCACTGTCGGTCGGTAGGGTTAGGGTCCGAGCAGGACGGCTCGCCGGAGGATTGCTCCGGCGGCGCCGCGGTGAAGAGGAGGTCGGTGGCTATGGCCCAGGAGCAGACCAAACGCGCCGGTGGCGGCGACGACGACGATGCCCCGATCGGCGAGGGCGCAGCCGGGCAGGAACGGCGCGAGAAGCTCGCGGAGGACACCGACGATCTGCTCGACGAGATCGACGACGTCCTCGAGGAGAACGCCGAGGACTTCGTGCGTGCATACGTCCAGAAGGGCGGCCAGTGACGAGCGGTCGTGCAGGGGCGTCGTCGACTGCAGGCGGCCTCGGTGCAGGACTCGGAGCGGGGCTCGCCTCGAACCTGTCCTCCTTCACCGAGCATCTGCGCCTCCACGCGCCCGAGATGCTGCCCGGTAATCGAATCGACATGAGTCGCAACGGTGCGGAAGGCGATGTGGCGCCGCACGGCACCACCATCGTCGCGTTGACGTTCGCCGGCGGTGTGGTCATCGCCGGCGACCGGCGCGCGACGATGGGCAACCTGATCGCCAGCCGTGACGTCGAGAAGGTGTTCGTCACCGACGACTATTCGGCGGCGGGAATCGCCGGCACCGCCGGTGTGGCGATCGAACTGGTGCGGCTGTTCGCCGTCGAGCTCGAGCACTACGAGAAGATCGAGGGCGTCCAGCTCACGTTCGACGGCAAGGCCAACAGGTTGTCTTCCATGGTGCGAGGCAATCTCGGTGCCGCGATGCAGGGACTCGCGGTCGTGCCGCTGCTCGTCGGCTTCGATCTGGACGCGGCCGATCCCGAACGCGCGGGCCGCATCGTGTCGTACGACGTCGTCGGTGGACGGTACGAGGAGCGGGCCGGCTACCACGCGGTCGGGTCCGGATCGCTGTTCGCGAAGTCCTCGCTCAAGAAGCTGTATCGCGAAGGCGTCGACGAGGACTCGGCGTTGCGGATGGCGATCGAGGCGCTGTACGACGCGGCCGACGACGACTCCGCCACCGGCGGACCGGACCTCGTGCGGTCGATCTACCCGACGGCGGTGTCGATCACGTCGGCGGGCGCGGTGAGCGTACCGGCGGATCGGACCGCCGAGCTGGCTCGCGCGGTCGTCGCCGACCGCACAGAGGAAGGACGCACCCCGCGATGACACTGCCGTATTACGCCTCCGCCGAGCAGATCATGCGCGATCGCTCGGAGCTGGCGCGCAAGGGAATCGCGCGCGGCCGCAGCGTCATCGTGCTCACGTTCGCCGACGGTGTCCTGTTCGTGGCGGAGAATCCGTCCACGGCGCTGCACAAGGTGAGCGAGCTGTATGACCGCCTGGGGTTCGCCGCGGTCGGCAAGTACAACGAGTTCGAGAACCTGCGCCGCGCGGGCATCGTGCACGCGGACATGCGCGGCTACTCGTACGACCGCCGCGACGTCACCGGCCGTTCCCTCGCCAACGGCTACGCCCAGACGCTGGGGACCATCTTCACGGAGCAGCCCAAGCCATACGAGGTGGAGATCTGCGTCGCGGAGGTGGGTCCCCACGGCGCGCCGCCCCAGGCGCAGCTGTACCGGATCACGTACGACGGTTCCATCGTCGACGAGCAGCAGTTCGTCGTGATGGGCGGCACCACCGAGCCGATCGCGACGGCGCTGCGCGAGTCGTACCGTCCGGGCATGGACCTCACCGAGGCGGTGGCCGTCGCGGTGACCGCGCTCCGCGACGGAACCCCGTCGGGGAACGGTGATTCCGAACGGCCCGCTCTCGGAGTGTCGGGCCTCGAGGTGGCGGTGCTCGATCAGTCCCGGCCGCGGCGTGCCTTCCGACGGATCGCCGGTGCGGCACTCGAGCCGTTGCTGCCGGCGCCGAGCACTCCCAAGCCCGACGTGAAGGACGGCGGCGAGGCCGGCGGCACCCCCGAGACCGGGGACACCGCCGGATCCGACTAGAGCTGCCGGTAGAGCACCACGCGCTGGGGTTCACTGCGGAACTCGAAACGGCGGCCGTCGGCGACAACCTCGCCGTCGGTCGCCAACGCGACTGGGGGGCCGTCGATCTCGACCGCCACCGACGAGGCATTGCTGTGCACGTAGGTCGGTGAGGTTCCGAGGGTTCCGGTGAGGGCCGCCCCCACCAGCCGTAGCCGGGAGAACCGGTGGTCGGCGAGCAGATACCGCACATCGAGGGTGCCGCGGTGGATTTCCGGTCGCGACATCGGTACCTGGTCGGACGGGGAGTAGCGGCCATTTCCGACGAACAGCATCCAGATGGCGTGCTCGGCTCCGTCGATCGTGACCTTCAGCGGCTGTGCGGACTTCAGCACCCGCGCCATCGCGAGGGCCGCCGCGGGCCATTTCCCGAGCCGGGGCTGCCAGCGTTCGCGCAGGCGCACGGAGTCGGGATAGCCGCCCAGGCTCGCGGTGTTCACGAAGGTCGCCTCCTCACCGCCGTCGACTCGGATGCGTCCGAGATCGACCAATTCGGCGCTGCCGTCCGCGATCGCCGAGGCGGTTGATGCGACGTCGCCTACGCCGGCGTCACGCGCGAAGTGGTTGAGCGTGCCACCGGGGAAGACCGCGAGCGGAAGGTCGTGCCGGACGGCGGCGTCCGCGACGGTCACGACCGTGCCGTCGCCTCCGCACACGCCGAGCGCCTTGGGTGACTGCGCGGCCACGATCTCGTCGATCTGGGCGCCGAAGTCCCGGTCGCCGTCGAACTCGACGATCCGCGCCTTGGGGAGATTGTCCTCGACCTCGGTGCGGACGGCGTCGTCGTCGCTGCCCGAACCGGGATTGACGAACACGATCATCCCGTCGCCCTCGACGAGCGCCTGGGTCGTGCGATCGGGGCCCAGCGTCGCGGGTTCCTCGTTCCGCACCGCCCACCATCGCCGCGTCGCGACGGCGACGGCAGCACCGACGCCCACGCCCACTGCGATGTCGGACGGCCAGTGCACACCTGTGTGCACCCGCGAGTACGCGACCGCGGCGGCGAGGGGCACGAGGGCGACGCCGGCAGCGGGGTACTCCAGCGCCACTCCGGTGGCGAACGCCGCGGCGGACGCGGAATGCCCGGACGGGAACGACGACGAGCGTGGCGCGGGCAGCCCACGTCGCAGGGAGAACTCCGGCGTTCCGGCGGGCGGCCTCCGGCGTGGGAAGACCGGTTTGAGGGCCGCGTTCGACAACGCGCTCGCACCGGCCACCGCCAGGACGCCGCGAACCGCGGCGCGTCGGGCGCGGCCGCCGGCCAGACCCATGCCCGCCGCGACACCCATCCAGAGGACGCTGTGGTTCGCGGCGTTGCTCAGCGCGCGCAGACCACCATCGAGTCGCGAGGGCGGCAGCTCGGTACTCAGGCGCATGAGTATCCGGTCGGTACGTTCGGGGAAACATCTCACTTCGGCCACGTTCCCACCCTAGGGCCGCGAGGCTGTTCGCGAACGGCAAGGCAAACTGGCTCGGCGCTGTACTGTCGAAGTGTGCAGCGACGAATCATGGGAATTGAGACCGAGTTCGGTGTCACCTGCACCTTTCACGGTCATCGACGGCTGAGCCCGGACGAGGTTGCCCGTTACCTCTTCCGGCGGGTGGTCTCGTGGGGCCGCAGTTCCAATGTCTTCCTCCGCAACGGCGCGCGCCTGTATCTCGATGTGGGTTCCCATCCCGAGTACGCGACCGCGGAATGCGACAGCCTCCTCCAACTCGTGAACCACGATCGGGCGGGCGAACGCGTGCTCGAGGATCTCCTCGTGGACGCCGAGCAGCGGTTGGCCGAGGAAGGCATCGGCGGCGACATCTATCTGTTCAAGAACAACACCGACTCGGCCGGGAACTCGTACGGATGCCACGAGAACTTCCTCGTGGTCCGGGCGGGCGAGTTCTCCAGGATCTCCGACGTGTTGCTGCCGTTCCTCGTCACCCGGCAGTTGATCTGCGGCGCGGGCAAGATTCTGCAGACGCCGAAGGCGGCGACGTTCTGTCTGTCGCAGCGCGCCGAACACATCTGGGAGGGCGTGTCGTCCGCGACCACCCGCTCGAGGCCGATCATCAACACGCGCGACGAGCCGCACGCGGACGCCGAGAAGTACCGGCGTCTCCACGTCATCGTGGGCGACTCGAACATGTCCGAGACCACCACGATGCTCAAGGTCGGCACCGCGGCCCTGGTCCTCGAAATGATCGAGGCGGGGGTCCCGTTCCGTGACTTCGCACTCGACAACCCCATTCGGGCGATCCGCGAGGTGAGCCACGACATGACCGGTCGCCGGCCCGTTCGGCTTGCGGGCGGTCGACAGGCGAGTGCGCTCGACATCCAGCGGGAGTATTACTCGCGGGCGGTCGACCATCTGCGCACGCGGGAGCGGGATCCGCAGGTCGACCAGGTGGTCGATTTGTGGGGCCGCACGCTCGACGCCGTCGAGAACCAGGATTTCGCGAAGGTCGACACCGAGATCGACTGGGTGATCAAGCGCAAGCTGTTCCAGCGCTACCAGGACAAGTACGGGATGGACCTCGCCGATCCCAAGATCGCCCAGCTCGATCTGGCGTACCACGACATCAAGCGTGGTCGCGGCGTGTTCGACCTGCTGCAGCGAAAGGGCCTGGCCAAGCGGGTCACCGAGGACGAGACGATCGAGGCGGCAGTGCAGACGCCGCCTCAGACGACCCGCGCGAAGCTGCGCGGCGAGTTCATCGCCGCTGCCCAGGACGCGGGTCGTGATTTCACCGTCGACTGGGTGCATCTCAAGCTGAACGATCAGGCGCAGCGGACCGTGCTCTGCAAGGACCCGTTCAGGTCGGTCGACGAGCGGGTCGAGCGCCTCATCGCGTCGATGTGAGCGAAGCGGTCGTTCCGCTCGGAGCCGCATCCGGGCGAAACGACCGTTTTGCTACCGCCCGGTCGGCTTCGGGGGCGCTACTCTTCTCCGAGTGGCGACCACCAAAGTCGAGCGGCTGATGAATCTCGTCATCTGCCTGTTGTCGACGCGACAGTTCCTGACCGCCGAGAAGATTCGCGAAAGCGTCGTGGGCTACCACGATTCGCCGAGCGACGAGGCGTTCAACCGGATGTTCGAACGGGACAAGAGTGAGCTCCGTGACCTCGGCATTCCGCTCGAGACGGGGCCGGCGAACCGGTTCTCCACTGTCGAGGGGTATCGGATCAACCGGACGGCGTACGAGCTGCCCGACGTGGATCTGGACAGCGGTGAGGCCGCGGCCGTCGCGGTCGCCGCCCGGCTGTGGGGATCTCCCGAGCTGATGTCGACGTCGCAGAGCGCGCTGATGAAGCTGCGGGCGGCGGGCGTGCAGGTGGACGCGGACGTGGATTCGGTGCCCGTCGCCGCGGTTCCCGCCCGCACGCGTGGTTCGGAATCGGCGCTGCGACAGTTGCTCGCCGCCATCGACGCCGGCCGGGCGGTCACCTTCCGGCATCGGAGTGCGCCCACCGACCCGTACATCGACCGGACGGTCGAGCCGTGGGGCGTCGTGACGCTGCACGGCCGGTGGTACCTGGTGGGGCACGACGTCGATCGTGATGCGACCCGCACGTTCCGGCTGTCCCGGATCAGTGAACCGGTGGTCGCCGTGGGCCCGGAGAACTCGGTGCACAAGCCGGCGGATGTGGATTTGCGGGCCATCGTCGACGCCGTCACCGGTGCCGGTTCGGTGGCCGGTACCGCGACGGTATGGGTGGCCGCGGGCCGCGCGTACGAACTGCGCCGGCTCGGCACCGTCCGCGAAGAGCGGGAACTCGGTGGTCGCGCCGGAGTGGTCCTCGACATTCCGGTTCGGTCGTGGGGCTGGACGGCCCGGCTCATCGCCGGGCACGGTCTGGATGCGCTGGTACTGGCCCCGGAATCGCTGCGCGCGGACGTGAAGGAGAAGTTGCGGTTCGCGGCGGGCGAGTCGGCTGCGACCGACGAAGGGGGAGAGGTTCGATGACGGCCGGACTGTCGCGACTGGCGCGACTGCTGAACATGGTTCCGTACTTCATCGCGAATCCGGGGATCAGCAAGGAGGCGGCAGCGAGAGACCTCGGTCTGAGCGTGCCGAACCTGACGAAGGACCTGCAGCAGCTGTTCGTGTGCGGGCTGCCGGGATACGGCCCGGGTGATCTGATCGACCTTTCCTTCGAAGGCGAGACGGTGTCGGTGATCTTCTCCGCCGGCATCGACCGTCCGCTGCGGCTGACGTCGACCGAGGCGACCGTGCTGCTGATCGCGCTGCGGTCGCTGGCCGAGATGCCGGGCATGGTCGACCCGTCGGCCGCGCAGAGCGCAATCGCGAAGATCGAATCGGCTGCGGGCAGCGCGGCGCGACGAGCGGTGGCCGCAGCCGACGAAGACGTGGCGGACGAGGGCGACGCGGCGGACGACGGCGACCGCGGGGCACGGGAGAATCCGGTTGCCGCGGCGGTCCGCGACGCACTGCAGCACGACCGGGCGGTGCGTCTCACGTACTACTCCGCGTCACGCGACGCACTGACCGAACGCGTGGTCGATCCCATCCGCTCGTTGCTTCTGGACGACCACACGTACCTGCAGGCGTGGTGTCGGCAGGCCGAGGGCGTGCGCCTGTTCCGGTTCGACCGCATCGAGGCCGCCGTCGAGTTGGACGAACCGTCGCGGCCGCCCGCGCAGGCGCTCGGCACGGACGAACATCTCGAGTTGTTCAGTCCGGACGGAGATCTGCCTCAGGCGGTCCTGCAGATCTCGGCCGACCACGGCTGGATCCTCGAGAACTACCCGCTCGATCCCGTGCGCACCCTGCCGGATCGGTCGGTCGAGGCGACCATGCGATACGGCTCGCAGGAATGGATGGCGCGCCTGGTCCTGGGTTTCGGTCCCGGTGCGCGCGTCCTGGGGCCCCCAGAGCTGGTGGAGGCGGTGCGCGAGCGCGCGCGGGCCGCCCTCGACGCGTACGACGCCCTGGAAGCGTGACGCGGATCGGGTCGATCGGCCACCGCGAGAGTGTCGGAAAGTGTAATTTCGGGTTGCTGCTTCGTTAACGGCTCTGCCGTTTCCGTAGCGGTGGCTCCGGTTGGTTGTTACGTCACGGTGAACTGGACATTTACCGCAAGATCGACGCACACACGTCCGGTAGCATCGTTGGCATCTGATACCTGGAGGTAATTATGGGAGCCATGAGCCCCTGGCACTGGGCCATTGTGGCGCTGGTCGTCGTCATCCTGTTCGGCTCGAAGAAGCTGCCCGATGCGGCTCGCGGACTCGGACGCTCGCTGCGGATCTTCAAGAGCGAGGTCAAGGAGATGCAGAACGAGGGCAACCCCACTCCGAACGCCGCACCTCAGACGCCTGCCGCGCCCACCGGCCAGCTTCCGTCGGCACCGGTCGACGCGACGGTCGTGGACACGCCGCAGTCGCACACCGAGCCGAAGTCGGCCTAGTTCACGTTCCACACACACCGGGGTGAGCAGCTCACCCCGGTGTCCGGCTGATCAAGGCTAGGGCCCACTGTGCGAATTCCGTTCGACCCGCGTCGCAGCAGGCGCAGGACAAATCCAGACGGCACGATGTCGCTCGTCGACCATCTCTACGAGCTGCGGACTCGACTTCTGATTTCCGTGGCCGCGGTGATCGTGACGACGCTCATCGGATTCGTCTGGTACTCGACCCGAATTCTCGGGATCGAGAGCCTCGGAGAGCTCCTGCGCGGCCCGTACTGTTCGCTGCCCTCGTCCAGTCGTGCAGATCTCAGTGCCGACGGCGCGTGTCGGCTGCTCGCAACCGGGCCGTTCGACCAGTTCATGCTCCGCTTCAAGGTCGCCTTGACCGCCGGAATCGTCCTTGCGTGTCCGGTCTGGCTGTATCAGATTTGGCGCTTCGTCACTCCCGGCCTGTATTCCAAGGAACGCAAGTACGCGATCAGTTTCGTCTTCGGAGCGTCAGTGCTGTTCATGGCCGGCGCTGTCCTCGCCTACGTGATCGTCGCGAAGGCCCTGCACTTCCTGATGACGATCGGCGACAACGTCCAGATCACGGCCCTCAGCGGCAACCAGTACTTCGGATTCGTGATCAATCTGCTGATCATCTTCGGCGTCAGCTTCGAGATTCCGTTGCTCATCGTCGCGCTCAACGTCGTCGGTGTACTGCCGTACGCCAAGCTCAAGGCATGGCGTCGCGGTCTCATCATGGCGTTGTTCGTGTTCGCCGCGGTGGCGACGCCGGGCCAGGATCCGTTCTCGATGCTCGCACTCGCTCTGGCTCTCACGATCCTGTTCGAGATGGCGGTGCAGATCGCGCGGCTCAACGACAAGCGCAAGGCGCGTCGCGAGACCGAGAACTGGGGTGATCTCGACGACGAGGACGCATCCTCGATCTCCGCCCCCTCACCGATCCAGGACACCGCCCCGGTCCAGTCGTCCTCCGTTCCGAAGGCCGGTGCCCAGGACTACTCGGACACGCTGTGACCTCGGTTAACCAACTCGCCGCCTTCACCGCCCAGCTGAGCTTCCCGCTCGATCCGTTCCAGATCGAGGCGTGCGCGGCGCTCGAGGCCGGGCACGGTGTGCTCGTCTGCGCGCCGACCGGCGCCGGGAAGACTGTCGTCGGCGAGTTCGCCGTGCACCTGGCCCTCGAAGCGGGGCGCAAGTGCTTCTACACGACGCCGATCAAGGCGCTGAGCAACCAGAAGTTCAACGAACTTTCCGCGCGCTACGGCAGCGACGCGGTGGGTCTGCTGACCGGTGACACCAGCATCAACTCCGACGCCCCGGTCGTGGTCATGACCACCGAGGTGCTGCGGAACATGCTCTACGCCGATTCCCCGACGCTGCGCGGTCTGTCGCACGTGGTGATGGACGAGGTCCACTACCTCGCCGACCGGTTCCGCGGGGCGGTGTGGGAGGAAGTGATCCTGCACCTGCCCGAGGACGTGCGGCTGGTCAGTCTGTCGGCCACGGTGAGCAACGCCGAGGAGTTCGGTGCGTGGATGGAAACCGTCCGCGGCGACACGACCATCGTCGTGGACGAGACCCGGCCGATTCCCCTGTCGCAGCACATTCTCGTGGGCCGGCGCCTGTTCGATCTCTTCGACGCGAAGGCGGCCGCGGGCGCACAGCACCAGGTGGTGGTCGACCCCGACCTGGTCCGGCACGTCAAGCAGCGGCTCGCGCTCGACCGGATGAATTCGTGGGAACCGCGCGGCCGTGGTGGCTACCGCTCCAACGACTTCCGGCCACTGCCGCGTCCCGAGGTGATAGCCCGCCTGGACGAGGAAGGCCTCCTGCCCGCCATCACCTTCATCTTCAGTCGCGCCGGATGCGAGGCCGCCCTGGCGCAGTGCGTCCGGTCGAAGCTGCGCCTCACCACACCGGAGCAGACCGCGCGGATCCGCGAGATCATCGACGAGCACACACGGCACCTGCCGCGTCCGGATCTCGAGGTGCTCGGCTACTGGAGCTGGCGGGAAGCGCTCGAGCGGGGGTTCGCCGCCCATCACGCAGGCATGCTGCCCGCGTTCAAGGAGACCGTCGAGGAACTCTTCGTCAACGGCCTGGTGCGCGCGGTGTTCGCCACCGAGACGCTGGCCCTGGGCATCAACATGCCCGCGCGGTCGGTCGTGCTCGAACGACTCGTCAAGTACAACGGCGACACTCACGCAGAGCTCACACCCGGCGAATACACCCAGCTCACCGGTCGGGCCGGCAGACGAGGCATCGACGTCGAGGGCCATGCCGTCGTGCTGTGGCAGCCCGGCATCGAACCCACCGACGTCGCAGGGCTCGCGTCGACCCGTACCTTCCCGCTGCGCAGTTCGTTCCGGCCGGGCTACAACATGTCGATCAACCTGGTCGACCGGATGGGCGCCGTGGAGTCCCGCGCACTGCTCGAGCGGTCCTTCGCCCAGTTCCAGGCCGATCGGTCCGTCGTGGGGCTCATCCGGTCCATCGAACGCAACGAGGCGGCGCTCACGGAGCTTCGGGACAAGCTCGGCGGCGCGGACGGCGAGTACTTCGAGTACTTCCGGATCCGGGAGCAGCTGCGCAGCCGTGAGCGCATGCTCGAACGTCAGGGCCGGGCCGACCGCCGGGGTGCGTCGGTGTCGTCGCTGGTAGACCTGCGCCGAGGAGACGTCGTTGCGATCCCCGTCGGCAAGCGTTCGGGGCTGGCGGTCGTCCTCGAACCCGATCAGAACCCGAACGATCCGCGACCGTTGGTGCTGACGGAGGACAAGTGGGCCGGGCGGGTCAGCGCAGCCGACTTCCCCGTCCCGGCACGGTCCCTCGGGAAGATGCGTCTGCCCAGGCACGTCGATCACCGGACGGCGCGGGTGCGCCGCGACCTGGCGTCGGCGCTCAGATCCACCGGAATCGTCCCGCCGCGCAAACCCACACGCGCCAAGGGCGGTCGTGAGGACAGCGACGTCGTCGCACTCCGGAAGGCCCTGCGGGAGCATCCGTGCCATTCGAGGCCGGACCGCGAGCAACTGAGCCGCACCGGTGAGCGGTACAACCGCCTCGCCCGCGAAACGGAGTCGCTGCGCCAGAAGGCAGCGGCGACGACGAACTCGCTGGCCCGCACCTTCGATCGGATCGTGGCCTTGCTCACCGAGCGGGGATTCATCGCCGACGGCCGCGACCCGAAGGCGACGGAGGAGGGTCAGCGGCTCGCTCGGATCTACAGTGAGAGCGATCTGCTGGTGGCGGAGTGCCTGCGGCGCGGCGCGTGGAACGGACTCACGCCCGCCGAACTGGCCGGCGTGGTGTCCTCCGTGGTGTACGAATCCCGGCAGGATGCGGACGCTCCCGATCGTGGTCCCACCGCGCCGCTGCGCCAGGCCCTCGCCGAGACGATGCGGGTATGGGGTTCTCTCCAGGCCGACGAGATCCGCCACAAGCTTCCGGTGACCCGGGAACCCGATTCGGGGTTCGTCACCGCCATCTACAGCTGGGCCAACGACGAACCGCTGGTCGACGTGCTCGTGGCCGCCGGTTCGGGCGGCAAGGAACTGGCGGCCGGGGACTTCGTGCGGTGGTGCCGTCAGGTGATCGATCTCCTCGACCAGGTACACGCGACCGCACCCGATCCCGCGGTCGCCAAAGCCGCCGCACGCGCGATCGGGTCGATCCGCCGGGGGGTCGTCGCGATCTCCGCGGCCTGACCCCGTCGGCGCTCGTAGGGCCCTGGTGTTTTTCGGACGTCCGTCGTTGACTGGTTCGTAGGGGCGCGTCTCGCACGCGCGTGCGTGGCGCCGGCGGCGAGAGGAGAACGACTATGGACGGGAAGAACTGGTCGGTGGACATCTCCATCGACGAACACGAGGCGCAGACTCGGTCGACGGCTCGCCTGCACATGGTGGAGTCCACGATCGTAGGAGTCGGTTTGGCGCGGCGGAATCCGGTCGATCGAAACGTTCCGTCGATCGGGGACGAGTTGGCGACTGCGCGCGCCCTCGCCGATCTCGCGCACCAACTGATCGATGCGACAGTCGGTGACATCGAGGCGGTGACCCACTCGAAGGCCCACCTGACGCAGTGAACCGGATCTGATCGGCTCGACAGGTCGACACGGACGGCGTGGGGCAATGTTCCGCGTCGTCCCCTGTACTGCGTAGTGTGGCAGTCGTCTCGCGCCCGGGGAGGGAGTCGATCGGGGGATCGAGGAACGGGTTCCGGTGCGGCGAGGCACTTCGTTGCGGCGCAGATGGCCGCGGACCGGACACGAGGAGACGACATGAGCGGGCCGCACGGACCGAACGAATCGACCGCCCGTCGGACGCCTGACGGCGGCAGTGCCGAGGGTTCCGTCGGGCCGGGTCCCACCGAGCAGTTCCCCCAGCACGCCTACCCGGCGGACGTGCACGGCGCGGGCGCGTACCGCGGCCCCGATCAGGGGCAGTGGCAGCAGGGCCAGTCCTGGGGGCAGCACCCCGGTACCCCGGGCCCCGCTCCGGGGCAGCAGTGGGGGCCGGCGCCGCAGGGGTGGCCGCAGCACAATCCCGGTCAGCCGTATCCGGGGCAGCAGTGGGGCGCACCCGGGCAGCAGCAGTGGAATCCCGGGGGCCAGGGCATGGCCCCGGGATATCCGCAGCAGCCCCAGCAATTCGGGCAGCCCGGAAACCAGTGGGCACCGCCGCAGCCCGGTCAGCCGACACCCGGCCAGGGCGGCAGGAAGACGGGCCTGTGGGTCGGGATCGCCGTCGCGGTAGTGGTCGTCGTCGGGCTGATCGTCGCGCTGCTGTCGTGGACGCTCGGCGGAAAGACCCTCGACCAGCAAGCGGCGCAGCGCGGTGTCGAGCAGATCGTGACCGAGTCGTACGGCGCCCGTTCGGTGACCGGCGTCAGCTGCCCGTCCGGCCAGGAGGTCGAGAAGGGTGCGTCGTTCGAGTGCACCCTCACGGTCGACGGCTCGCCGAAGTCGGTCAAGGTCACCTTCACCGACGACGAGGGCACCTACGAGGTCAGCCGACCCAGCTGACCGAGAACCTCCGGACTCAGGAGCGTTCGGTCGCCATTGCCGCGAGCAGGCGCGCGACCGAACGCTCGATTCCCAGTTCTGCCGAGACGTTCTCGAGTCGCGCGGGATCGGCCGCCGTGTTCGGCAGGATGTCCGGGCGCGACAGCTGGACCTCGGCATCGGTGACGACCCGGACCACCGGCAGCGCAGCGTCGAGGTAGTCGCTTGCCACGGACAGCTTGGCTCGCACTCCCTTCGCGACGTCGCTCGCCGGGTCGTCCGCGGCAGCGCGCAGGTTCTCGAGCGAGCCGTGTTGCAGCAGCAGCGTGGACGCGGTCTTCTCTCCCACCCCCTTCACCCCGGGCAGGCCGTCCGACGAATCACCGCGCAGCAGAGCGAGTTCGGCGTACGCGGCTCCGGCGCGTCCGGCCGGCACCCCGTACTTCGCGGCGACCTCCTCGGGACCGAACAGTTCGGCCTTCGCCAGACCTCGACCCACGTACAGCACCCGGACGGCAACCGGGTCGTCGGAAACGACCTGGAGTAGGTCGCGGTCCCCGCTCACCACGACGACCGGGTCGGCCTTTTCCTGTGCGGCAAGGGTTCCCAGTACGTCGTCGGCCTCGAGTCCTGCTGCCCCGGCGGTGGCGATACCGGCGGCGTCGAGGACGTCCATGATCATGTCGACCTGCGGCGTGAGCGTGTCCGGCACCTCCTCGGCGGAGCCGTCGGAGTCCTCGGCCACCCGGTGGGCCTTGTAGGAGGGCACCGCCGCGACGCGGAACTGCGGACGCCAGTCCAGATCGAGGCACACGGCCAGGCGGGACGGCTGCGTTCGGGTGATCAGGGCGGCCACCATGTCGGTGAAACCGCGGACGGCATTGACGGGACGTCCGTCCGGCGCGGTCATCGACTCCGGCAGGGCGTAGAACGCCCGGAACCACAGACTCGCACCGTCCAACAGCAGCAAAGGCCCACTCATGCGCCCCATCCTGCCAAACGGCACTAGCCTGAATCCATGAGTTCCCACAGTGCCGTTTCCGCCGGCTCCGAAGCCTCACGGTTCCCGACTTCGGTCTACGCCGATCGACTGGCCCGCGCCGCGCAGATCGCCCAGCGGTCGGGCCTGGACGGCCTGCTGGTCACACCCGGTCCCGACCTGCGTTATCTGGTCGGCTCCCGCGCGGATTCCTTCGAGCGGCTGACGTGCCTGGTCGTGCCGGCGGACGGAAATCCGCCGTCGGTGGTGCTGCCGCGGCTCGAGCTTGCGTCGCTGAGTGATTCGGCCGTCGGCGAACTGAATCTGCCGGTGCACGATTGGGTCGACGGCGTCGACCCGTACGAGCTGGTGTCGTCGCTGCTACCGGAGACACCGCGGGTCGCCGTCACCGACGCGATGCCCGCGCTCCATCTGGTCCCGCTGGCCCGGCGTTTCGGCGCGGTCCCGGCGCTGGCTACCGATGTGCTGCGCGAGCTGCGAATGATCAAGGACGACGCGGAGATCGAGGCGCTCCGTCGTGCCGGTGCCGCGATCGACCGGGTCCACGCCCGTATGGGTGAGTGGCTGCGCCCGGGCCGCACCGAGGCGGATGTCGCCGCCGACATCACGGCCGCGATCCTGGCCGAGGGGCATACCGAGGCCGCATTCGTGATCGTCGGATCGGGCCCGCACGGCGCCGATCCGCACCACGAAGTTTCGGACCGGGTGATCGAATCCGGCGATATCGTCGTGATCGATATCGGGGGACCGGTGGAGCCGGGCTACAACTCGGATTCCACCCGCACCTACGTCCTGGGCGAGCCGGATCCGCAGGTGGCCGATCAGGTCGCGGTCCTGGAGGCGGCGCAGCGCGCCGCGGTCGACGCGGTGCGGCCCGGGGTGACCGCGGAGTCGGTCGACGCCGCTGCCCGTGACGTCCTCGCCGATGCCGGTCTTGCCGACGTGTTCGTGCATCGGACCGGGCACGGCATCGGGCTGTCGGTACACGAGGAGCCGTACATCGTCGCCGGCAACACGGTGGTGCTCACGCCGGGGATGGCCTTCAGCGTCGAACCGGGCATTTACTTCCGGGGCCGTTGGGGTGCCCGGATCGAGGACATCGTCGTCGTCACCGCGGACGGCTGCGAGTCGGTGAACAAGCGCCCGCACGGATTGACGGTCCTCCCCGGCTGAGGCGGCGGCCGGTCAGACGATGAAGTTCCCGAACGTCGGGTTCGACTGACAGAGCGGCAGGCTCCACAGGTCGATCGTGCCGAACACGGTGGCCCGGATGTTGCCGTTGCCGGTGTAGACGGTCTTCGAGTAGTAGGGATAGGCACCCTCGAGGGCCGCCATCCCGCTCGCCCCCGTGTCGAGGTTGACCCACGCGACCGTGACCTGTCCCGCGGCGGGGATCGGGGGTGCGGCGGGGAACGTCTCGAAGCGGATCTCGCCGGGGCCGATCGGCGGGTCCTGTTCGGGCCCGGACTGTCCGGTGGCACCGGTCAGCGACATCAGACTGCCCTGGTTGGCGCACCCGATGGTCAGGGCCGGGGGCCCGAACGGGTGCGGCGGCAGTGCGGCGGCTGTCGCCGGCACCGCGACGGTGGCCAGGGCGGCGGCCGTGACAGCCGCCGACCGGAGGATCCGGCGATGCGCCGGCGATGGTTTGCGTCGAGCTGTCCGTCGAGTTGTCATGGCCATCCCCGTTCGGGTGTGCTGGGTGACGTCCTCCCACGGTACCGCCGTGACTCGTTCGGCAACTCCGCTTGGGGTCAACGAATACCGGTGCAAATCAGGCTATTTCACCGATCGACCAGAATCGCGGACCCCATGATGCGCTCGACCGCTATCTCGATGACGACGCGGGTCGGATTCTCTCGCGGGGTCCGGTAGCGCGCCGCGTAGCGTTCGACACCCTCGGCGACCGATGCGGGATCGGACATGACGCGCGCGGGGCCCTCGAGCGTGAGCCAGCGACCGCCGTCCACCTGACTCACCGCGGCGTATCCGCCGCGATCGGCGTTGCGCGCCTTCTGCGAGGCGTCGTTCGTGATGATCCGGGCGATTCGGCTCTCCGGATCCCACGTGAACCCCACCGCCACGACGTGCGGGGTGCCGTCCTTACGCAACGTCGTCAAGGTCGCGAGATGCCGCTCGGTCAGGAACGCGGCGGCCTCGGCGGTGAGATGGGACGGATCGGCGGGATTTCGGGCCATGCCCCGACGGTACTCGAGCGCCGCCGATCCAGGACACTGGAGTCATGAGTGACACGGACTATGCGCCCGGCTCGGTGGTGCTGCTGGGCGGTCGCAGCGAGATCGGGGTGGAGGTTGCGCGTCGACTGGCGCCCGGCCGCGTGGTCGTGCTGGCCGCGCGGCGCAGCGACGACCTCGAACAGGAGACACGCGTCGTGCTCGACGCCGGCGCGACGGCGGTGCACTGCGTCGAGTTCGATGCCGACCGGGTCGCCGACCATCCGGCGGTGCTCTCCGCCATCACCGAGCAGCACGGACCCATCGGCGTCGCGGTGCTCGCGTTCGGGGTACTCGGCGACCAGGCGCGCGCGGAGCAGGACGCCGGCCATGCGCTCGCCGTCGTCCACACCGACTACGTCGCGCAGATCAGTGTGCTCACACACCTCGCGAATCTGATGCGGGCGCACGGCTCGGGGCAGATCGTGGTGTTCTCCTCGGTCGCGGGCGCTCGCGTGCGTCGCGCCAACTACGTGTACGGCTCGGCCAAGGCCGGCCTCGACGGATTCGCGAGCGGCCTGACCGACGCACTGCACGGCAGCGGAGTCCGCCTGCTCCTGGTCCGGCCGGGATTCGTCATCGGCCGCATGACCGCGGGCATGAAGGCAGCGCCGTTCTCGAGCACCCCGCAACAGGTGGCCGACGCCGTCGCGCACGGGCTCCGGAAGGGCTCCGAGCGGGTCTGGGTGCCGGGTCTGCTTCGTCCGGTGATCTTCGGGATGCGGTTGTTGCCGCAGTTCATCTGGCGGCGACTGCCCCGGTGACGCCTCCTGCGATCGACCCGATCGTCGTCGTCGGCATCGGCGCCGACGGCTGGGACGGCCTCGCGCCGCGCGCGCAGACCGCTGTCCGCGACGCCGAGGTGCTCATGGGCTCGACCCGGCAACTCGCGCTCATCCCCGAGTCCGGGGCGAAGCGCGTGCCCTGGCCGTCGCCGATGCTGGCCGCACTGCCCGCGCTGTTCGACGAGCACCGGGGCCGGCGGGTGTGCGTGCTGGCGAGCGGGGACCCGATGTTCCACGGCATCGGGGTCACACTCGGCCGGATACTCGGTCCCGAACGCTTGCAGGTGCTCGCGCACCCGTCCTCGGTGTCGCTCGCGTGCGCCCGCCTCGGCTGGCCGCTGCACGAGACGACGACCGTCAGCCTGGTGAATCGTGACGTCGCGACGCTGGCCGCGAGCCTGGTCGACGGTGCGCGACTGCTGGTGCTCAGCAACGACGAGCACACCCCCGGGGCGGTGGCGAAGCTGCTGCGCGAGCACGGGTTCGGCGACAGCGCCGTGGTGGTGCTCGAACAGTTGGGTGGTCCCGCCGAGCACGTGGTTGACGGCGTCGCGGGAACCTGGGATCGGGAACCCGGAGACCCGCTCAACGTGATCGCACTCGAGCTCCGGGCGTCGGACACCGCGCTCCGTCTGACCCGGACACCCGGACTGGCGGACGACGCCTACCGCGGCGACGGCCAGATGACCAAGCACGAGGTGCGGGCGCTGACGCTGTCCGCGCTGGCCCCGGCGCCGGGCGAGCTGCTGTGGGACGTCGGCGGCGGCTCCGGGACCATCGGCATCGAGTGGATGCGGAGCGATCCGCGCTGCCGCGCCGTCGCGTTCGAACGCGAGAATGCCCGCGTCGCGCAGATCGTCGACAACGCTTCTCGGCTCGGGGTGCCGACGCTGCGGGTGCGGGGCTCCGCGCCTGACGCGTTCCCCGCCGAGACGACGGTGCCGGACGCGATCTTCGTCGGCGGCGGGGTGACGCAGGACGGACTGCTCGACGCGTGCTGGATGCGCCTGCGTCGGGGCGGCCGGATGGTCGTCAACGCGGTCACCGCGGAATCGGAGTCGCTCGTGCTGCAGTGGCATGCGCGGCTCGGTGGCGAGCTGCGCAAGTTCCAGATCTACCGCGGCGAACCGCTCGGCGGATTCACGGCGTGGCGACCGCACCTGCCGGTGGCGCAGTGGTCGGTCGTCAAGCCGCACAGCACCGAAAGGGAAGAGCAATGACAGTCCATTTCATCGGAGCCGGACCGGGCGCCGCGGATCTGATCACGTTGCGGGCCTCGCGCATCATCGCCGAAAGCCCGGCGTGCCTGTACGCGGGCAGCCTGGTCCCGGCCGAACTGCTGACGCTCTGCCCCGACGACGCCGAGGTGATCGACACCGCCCGTCTGAGCCTCGACGAGATCATCGAGCAGATCATCGCGTTCGACGCGGCCGGCCTCGACGTCGCGCGGCTGCACTCGGGAGATCCGTCGATCTATTCGGCAGTGGCCGAGCAGGTTCGGCGGCTCGATGCAGCCGGCGTCGCGTACGACATCGTGCCCGGTGTCCCGGCATTCACCGCGGCCGCGGCCGCACTCGGCCGTGAACTGACGGTGCCCGGGGTGTCCCAGTCGATCGTGCTGACCCGCGTGTCGACGCTGTCGACGGCGATGCCGCCGGGGGAGGACCTGCGCTCGCTCGGTCGCAGCGGCGCCACGATGGTGGTGCACCTCGGGGCGCACCGGATCGAGCAGATCGTCGACGAACTGTCCGAGAACTACGGATCCGACTGTCCCGCGGCCGTCGTCGCGTTCGCCAGCCGGCCCGACGAGGTGGTGCTGCGCGGCACGCTGGCGACGCTCGTCGACCAGGTGCACGCGGCTGGGATCACGAAGACCGCAGTGGTGATCGTCGGCCGCGTCCTCGCCGCGGAGGGGTTCCCCGACAGCTACCTGTACTCGGCGACGCGGTCCCGCACCACCCATTGATGTCGGCAGTACGCAGGGTCCTCGTTCTCGGCGGCACCGGTGAGGCGCGCAGGCTCGCGGCGCGACTCGACGGGAATCCGTCGGTGAAGGCGATCTCGTCGCTGGCCGGTCGGGTCCGTGAACCGGTGCTCCCGGTTGGGCAGGTCCGCGTCGGTGGCTTCGGCGGTGTCGACGGGCTGGCGCAGTGGTTACGGGACAACGAGATCGACGCGGTCGTCGACGCCACCCACCCGTTCGCCGCACGCATCACGGCGAATGCCGCCGCGGCCACCGCACGCGTGGGCGTCCCTCTGCTGGTGTCGCGCCGTCCCGCGTGGGCCCCCGAGCCGGGGGACGACTGGCATGTCGTTCCGGATCTAGCCGCGGCCGCCCAGGCGGTTGCGGGGCTGGGGGAGCGGGTGTTCCTGACCATCGGGAGACAGGGCGTCGACGCATTCGCCGACGGCGCCGGCTGGTTCCTCATCCGGGCGATCGATCCCCCCGACGTGCGGATGCCGGAGCGGGCCCAACTGCTCCTCGCACGTGGACCTTTCACGGTCGACGACGAGGTGACGCTGCTGAAGGACCACCGCATCGACGTCGTCGTCACCAAGAACAGCGGGGGAGCGCTCACGTCGGCGAAACTCGCGGCGGCGCGCGAAGTGGGGGTGCCGGTGGTGATGGTGGCGCGCACGCCGATTCCGGAGGGGATCGCGTCAACCTCCGACCTCGACGCCGCGGTCGTGTGGGCAGCTGAAGGGGAGCTCCCGCTCCCGAACTGACCTCCCGCGGCCGCGATTGCGCGGGCGGCGGGTCATTTCGGGAGCGGGACAGTTCCGCGCAGAACTTCGTACCTGACGGAACCGGAGAGATTTCCGAATTTCCTGCCGCCCACTCACGCACTCCACAGCATCGTCATCGGGCTCACCTCTCCAGCATCCCCGTCACCGCCTGGACAGCCGGGGTCGAACGTCCCAGGACCAAGGGGAGAGTGTTCGTGAATCCGCCGCTCAACTTCCTATGCACCCCATCTCGCCGGAGGCGGTGGCCGCGCGGGTGCTGGGTCTCGTCGACGGGCCCCGGGTCGAGACGAACGTGCCGCGATCGGCCGGGGGCGGATGCTCGTGCCCGGTCCGACGTTGCGGATCCTGCAGTGCACGGCCCGACTCGCGCGCGGCGACCTGCGGCGATATCGGGCCCGGCATGGCATCGAGGCCGTCGTCCGGTAGTCCGCCGCGGTCCGGCAGCGCCATACTGGTCGGGTGGAGGCCGAGAGGCGGTTCCGGGCGTCGGACATTGCGTCCGCGGCGTGGACGTACGTCCGCCGCGCGCCGGGCACGTTCGTGTGGCTGGCGATCCTGTTCGTTACGACGGTCGTCATGCATCATCTGTCACCGCAGGTGCTGAACGACGTCCTCGGCAATCGGTCGACCAATCTGCACCACCTCCGTGAGGATCCCGTCAGGGTCCTGATCACCAGTGCGTTCTGGATCGCGGGCGGCACCTGGATCGGCTATTTCGTGCTCTTCAATCTGTTCCACGTGCCGGTGGAGCGGTGGCTCGGAACCTGGCGGTGGCTGACGGTCGCCGCGATCGCTCACGTCGGCGCGACGTACATCAGCGAGGGTGTGCTGTACCTGGCGATCGAGCACCACCGCGCCCCGGAATCGGCAGTGAACACCCTCGATGTCGGGGTCAGCTACGCGCTCGCGGGGGTGACGGCCGTGCTGGCGTACCGGATCGCGCCGCCGTGGCGCTATCTGTACGTGCTCGGGGTGCTGCTGGTCTACGGCCTGCCCCTGTTCGGTGGACTCACCTTCACCGACATCGGCCACTTCACCGCGGTGCTCATCGGCTTCGCGTGCTACCCGCTCACGCGGTCGCGCCCCGGAGTGTGGGATCCGGCAGACTGGCTGCGCGGGCTACGCGAACGTGTCGGAGCGCACAGGTAGCGTCCCCGACATGACCGAACCGGTGAAGGGTCCCGCGTCCTACTTTCCGTCGATCGAGAAGAAGTACGGCAAGCCGATCAGTGAGTGGCAGAGCCTGATTCGCTCCACGGATCTCACCAAGCACATGGAGCTGGTCGCGTGGCTCAAGACCGAGCACGGTCTCGGGCACGGCCACGCCAACGCCCTCGTCGCGCACACATTGAAGGAGGACGCGGCGGGCTGATCCGCCGGGCACCGAATTCAGGTGCCGGCGACGTCGAGTCCGTGCAAGCGCTTCGCGGTGGGAGATTTCCCGACGGTGTCCGGGTCGGGCTCGGTGCCGAACATGCGGTCGGCGGTGCCGGACGTGGTGACGGTGAACCAGTAGTGCTCGTTGCGGTAGTGGTGGTTGCGGTGGTGGCGCCACGTCGCCTTGTACAGCGCGGTCTTCGGCTTGTAATCGGTGTGGATGAGGAAGTGCGTCCACTCGTAGCCGAGTCCGAGTGCGGTGATGACGATCAGGAACGTCAGGCCGAGTTCGAGGCGCGGTACCGCGATCAGGGCGACGGCCAACAGCAGCGGGACCAGCCACGCGAAGACCGGCGCGGGGATGAAGTCCAGGGGAATGTTCCGCGGATCTCCGTGGTGTGCGCGGTGTTTGCGGGCGAGCAGTGGATCGATCGTCATCCCAACGACCCGCTTCGGGCGCCAGTGCAGGATGAACACGTGGATGATCCACTCCAGCACCGGGAACAGTGCGAGCATCACCAATGGCACCACTGCGTCGGCCCAGGTCCAACCGCCGACGACGACCCGCGCGGCCACTGCACCGAGGAACAACGTTCCGATGATCCACGGACTCGGGTGCCGGCCGAACTCCCGGACGGCACCGCCCAGCGTGACGTCGCGGCCGAATGCCGATGAGGCCTGACGGGTGCCGGTCATGCCGGTCATAACTCCTCCACGGATGCGTCGCGTGCGGCGGCGAGTGCCTCGCCCAGGAGCGTGGTCGCCGGTTCCAGCAGGGCGTGCGCAGCTGCGTACGCGCCGTCGGGTTCTCGCCGACGAACAGCCTCGACGATTGCGCGGTAGCGGTCACTCTCGTTCACCTCGGCCGCCATCACCACCGCCAACGCGTCGAGCATCGGTTCGTACGCGGTGCGCAGCGTGTTGAACATGAGCCGGAACGTGATCGAGTCGGCGCCGTCGACGACCAGATCCCAGAAGTCGAGGGCGATCCGTTGCCGGGCGACGGGGTCGTCGGCGACGGCGAGCGCATCGACGGTGGAGTCCAGGGCGTCCGCCGTGCTCTCCGGTGCGCGCTGCGCCGCGAGTTCCGCGACCTTCGGCCCGTTCCAGAGCCGGGCCTCGAGAATGCTGTGTGCCACCGCCGGATCGATCTCGCCGCTCCGGACGAGCAGGCGGGGGAGTAGGTCGAGACCGCCGTGCCGGCGCAGGTCGTTCACAACCGTCGCGCCTCCCTGCCGGATGTCGACCAGACCCATCGCCGCGATCCGGCCCAGTGCCTCGCGCACCGCCGGACGTGACACGCCGAGAGCCTCCGCCATCCGCCGCTCGCTCAGCAGCGTCTCGCCCGGTGCCACGCCTCCGTCGACCAAGCCCCCGAGCAGTTGCTCGAACACATCGTCGGGAATCGAGCGTCGCTGCACCGGGGTGAGATCCATGTCACAACGCTAGGCTCGGCAGGCCGGGTGGACAAGTGGTCAGACCAGTATCGGCGAGACGTCGGTGAAAGGTCGCGAGCAGGACCGCGACGAAGGCACTGGGCAGGCAGTAGCCGAGAACCGCGAGGGGCAGAGAGTCGCCCGAAAGTGGCCGGTGCTCGACCAGGATCGAGGTGGCGATGAGTGCCGACATGCCGCACGTGGCACTCCACACGACGGCCCGCCGTGGCGCGAGTACCGGAAGCGAACAGACCAGCACGGGCAGTGCGAGTGGAACCAGTAGACCGACACCGTAGAAGTCGTACGTCGACGTCGTGCAGTCGTCCCAGTCGGAAATCAACTCTGTCGGCAGCAGGCCCAACTGGCATTCACTCGTCCACCACATGGGCTCGATCGCGGTGGCAACCGCCAGCGCGATGGTGAGGGCAACGAGTATCAACCACTCGATTCGGACGACGATCACCCGGTGATCAAAACATGAGCGCCCGGTGCGGCACGACGGACAGAGCCCACCAGGAGGTGGTGTCGGTTCAGCCGCACCGCTGCGCCCGCGTCAGTCGCGGACATCCGGAATCGGTCGCGGGGTCCAGTTCGCTGACCACGGGGCAGCCGTGAACGACGTCTGCTGGTCGAGGTACTGGACCGTGCCACCTCGGCCGCCGAACGACGAGCGAATCGAGGCGCCGTCCGCGGCGACGTCGACCTGCAGGGAACCGTCGACGACCGCGACGAACGTGGAAGCCGCTGCGCGCCGGCTCCGGACGCGGTGTGATGCATGGCATGGATCATTCAGCGATCGGCGGCCTCGACTGGGACGAGCGCGGCCTGCGCATGGTTCGCGACGTCGATGCCGGGCAGTGGATCGTAGATCAGGTGCACCGATTCGATCACACGGTCGCATCGTTGCTTCCGCCAAGCTTCCCCGCGTACGCCCGCATCTTCCACCCGGCCACGGCGGCCGACGGTATGCCCGTGCGCTGGGCGGAGGTCGCGGCCGCCAACGGTACGACGGCGCATCCGGTGATGGAGTGGGGTTCGATCGTCGGCGCCTGGGACACATCGGGCCAACCCGGTGTGTGGGAGGACGATCCGGAGCAGGGGTCACTGCCGCCGACGACGACTCGAGCCCTGGCCGCGGTCCTCGGGCGTTTCACCGGCACACCCGACAGGTGTTGGTTCGCGCACTGGGAGGGCTCCGGGCACATCTGTGCACCTTCCGACTATCGACGCCTTTCCATGCCGGCGCGGGACATGATCCTCTTCGCCGGTCCCCTGGACATGGCGGACACCCAGTTCGGTGCGACGCGGCGGTTTCCCGTCGGGATGAGCGCACACCTGTGGTGGCCCGACGACCATGCCTGGTGCGTGGCAACAGACATCGACCTGAGGTCCACGTACCTCGGGGCGTCCACCGAGTGCGTCGCTGCAGTGCTGGCCGGGGGCGGGCTCGAGGCACTACCGGCGCGTGCCGACCAGAGGCTGACCTGGGACAGCGACACCGTCAATCCGCTGCCGCCGGACTGATCCGCGACGCGATGTCAGGCGGGGTAGTGCCGCGGTGTGAAGACCTTTGTTCCCGAATCGGTCTCGACCACCGTCGTCTGCGACGACCCGACGATCAGTAGGCACCGCATGTCGACGTCGGCGGGGTCGAGATCGGCCAGGCGGACGATCTTGATCGACTCCTGCGGGCCGGCGATGTCGCGGCCGATGATGACCGGGGTGTCGGGGGAGCGGTGCTCGAGGACGAGGTCACGCATCGCGGCGACCTGCCACGTGCGGGACTTCGACGCCGGGTTGTAGACCGCGAACGCCATGTCGGCGCTCGCCACCGCGGAGACGCGCTTGGCGACGATGTCCCACGGCTTGAGCCGATCCGACAGCGACAGCATCGCGTAGTCGTGGCCCAGCGGGGCGCCGACCCGGCTCGCGACGGCGTTGGCGGCGGTCATGCCGGGCAGGATTCGGACCGGGACGCCCCGCCACTGCTCCTCGGCCGCCACCTCGAGCACGGCTGCGGCCATCGCGAACACGCCCGGATCACCGGACGAGACCACCGCAACGCGCGCGCCGCGCTTGGCCATGTCCAGGGCCATTGCGGCCCGTTCGGCTTCGACGCGGTTGTCGCTGGCGTGCCGGCGCTGCCCCGGCCGGACCGGTACCCGGTCGATGTAGGTGGTGTAGCCGACGAGATCGGTGGCCAGCGCGAGCTCGCGTCGGACCTCCGGTGTGGTCCAGGCCTGGTCGCCGGGTCCGAGGCCCACAACGACCACCTCACCACGCGCAGGTTCGGCTTCGGTGCGGTTGTTCAGCGGACTCGGGACGATCGCGATCGAGAAGTACGGGACGTCGGCGTCGTCGACCTCGTCGGCGGCCGCGACGCGCTGCCGGGCGGTGCTGGCGCGCTCGACGTAGTACGCCTCGTCGATCCGGCCGGCGTCCTTCAACGCCTGGCGCACAGCGGGATACGTGCGGCCGAGCTTCATGATCGCGGCGGCGTCGGTCTCGCGCAGCCGCCGGGTCAGCTCCTCCTGCGGCAGGGTGCCGGGTAGGACCGTGAGCACCTCGTCGCCCTCGACGAGCGGCTCGGCCAACGCGGCCGATGCGGCGCTGACGGCCGTGACACCGGGGATGACCTCGGCCTCGAACCGGTCGGCCAGACGCTTGTGCATGTGCATGTACGAGCTGTAGAACAGCGGGTCGCCCGCCGCGAGCAGCGCGACGCTGCGGCCGGCCGCAAGGTGCGCGGCCAGGCGCTCGGCGGCCTGCTCGTAGAACTCGTCCATCGCGCCCTGGTAGCCGCCGGGGTGATCGATCGTTTCCGTCGTCACCGGGTAGACCAGGTGTTCCTCGATCTGCCCGTCCCGCATGTACGGGGCGGCGACGCCGCGGGAGATGCTGCGGCCGTGCCGGGCGCTGTGGAAGGCGACGACGTCGGCCTCGCCGATCACGCGGGCGGCCTTGACGGTCATCAGCTCCGGGTCGCCGGGCCCGATGCCGACACCCCAGAGCTTGCCTGCACCACTCATTCGACTTCGCTCGCAATCGCATTGAGGGCGGCCGCCGTGATGGCGCTGCCGCCGCGGCGTCCGCGCACCACCAGGTACTCGAGACCGGACGGGTCCTCGATCAGCGCTTCCTTCGACTCGGCCGCCCCGATGAACCCGACCGGTCCGCCGACGATCGCGGCGGGCCGCGGCGCGCCGGCCTCGATGAGGTTGAGGAGGTGGAACAGCGCGGTGGGGGCGTTGCCGATCGCGACGACCGCGCCGTCGAGCTTGTCGCCCCACAACTCGAGCGCCGCCGCCGAGCGGGTGTTGTCGATCGCCTTGGCCAGCACGGGAACTCGCGGGTCGTCGAGCATGCACAGCACGTCGTTGTCCCGCGGGAGACGCTTGCGGGTGACGCCGGCGGCGACCATCTTCGCGTCACACAGGATCGGGGCACCGCGGCGCAGCGCCTCACGGGCGTCGGCGACGACGTTCGGGGTGAATGCGATGTCGTCGACCAGATCGACCTGACCGCTCGCGTGGATCATCCGGACGACCGCCTGCGAGACGTCGGCGGGGAAGCGGGCGAGGTCCGACTCGGCCCGGATGGTCGCGAAGGACTGGCGATAAATCTCCGCGCCGTCGCGGATGTAGTCGATCATGCGCCACACGATAGAGGCATCATGCGGGCGGGTTCTCCACCCGGTAACCGTCGGGGTCGGCGACCACGTCTGTTACCTCGCCTCGCGGCCGACCGCACTTGCGATCGCATCCGGACCAGTGCTGGCGGCCGTCGGCGGGCAGGTCCTCGTTCTCGATCGCCTCCCGGGCGTCGGCCCGCACATCGGTGTGCGACTTGGCGCAACCCGGCTGCCCTGCACACGCACTGACCTGCAGATACGGGGAGTTCTCGTCGAAGATCAGCCCCATCGGCGCGAGCACCCGCACGACCTGCTCGGCGGCCCACTCCTCGAGGTCGGGCAGCAGGATCGAACGCCACGGAGTGACGACGATCGGCTTCTCGACGGCCGCGAGGAACTCCGCGAGCCGCGCCGGGAGGGTGCCGAACGCGAGTCCGGCGGCGAGGGTGACGTGCCCGTCGGGCTGGTCCAGCCACCCGATCGGGCCCCGCTCGACCGCCCCGGGCAGTTCCACCGGGTCGCCATACTCGAGCCCGAGCCGGGCCAACACGCGTTCTGTACCGCCGGGCACTTCGTCGAGCCGCCACGCGTCGTGGCGGATCTCGGCGAACGTGCCCGCCGACGCCAGCAGCACCTCGACCGCGTCCGTCTCCGCGAGCCGGGCGCCGGTGTCCGTACCGGCGAGGACCAGCGCGAACCGGCCGTCCTCGAGCGCGTGCACACCGAAGTCGCCGCGTAGTCCCGAGATGTCGCCGGTGCCGTCGTCGAGCGTGAACAGAGTGCGTCCGGGCAGGTCGGCCAGTGCCGGATCGGCGCACAGGCCGTGGTCGAGGTCGGTGACCAGCGCCCGCACGTCGGCGAATCCGCCGATCCGCCCCGACAGCGGCGACGCGAGGATGTTGCGCACCCGCTCGTGCGTGGTGGACGGCAACAGCCCGACGTCGGCGATCCGGCTGGCAAACTCCTCGGGATCGGAGACCGCGCGGAGCTGGACGTTGCCGCGCGAGGTCAGCTCGATCTCGCCGTTGCCGAGCTCCTGCGCAGCCGTCGCCAGGGCCTGCAGCTGCGGCGATGCGACGACACCGCCGGGCAACCGGACGCGGGCGAGCGGGCCGTCGGCGGCCTGGTGGACCTGCAGAGCCCCCGGGCACTTGTCCGGGCCGGAACGTGGAGATGGCACGTCTCCAGGCTAGAGAAGTCCGGCGGCCGGTACGCACACGCCTGACCGGTAGGATCACCGGCGACCGCGGCAGAAGAGGAAGCCGGTGAGATTCCGGGCGGTCGCGCCACTGTGAAAGTCAGACCCTCTTCCGCCGCCCGAACCCGTTCCCGAGACGTGTCTCGCCGGAACCCTGCCGTGGGGCGCGAAACCCCGGAAAGGCTGCACCAGTGATCCTGCTGCTGTCGACGTCCGACACCGACCTGCTCAGCGCCCGCGCGAGCGGCGCCGACTACCGTTGGGCCAACCCGGCCCGCCTGCTCGTTGGCGAGGACCTGCCGGAACTGCTGGGCGGTGTCGACCTCGTGGTGGTCCGCATCCTCGGTGGCCGCCGGGCGTGGGAGGACGGCATCGACGCGGTGCTCGCGTCCGGGCTGCCGACGGTGGTCCTCGGAGGCGAGCAGGCCCCGGACGCCGAGCTGATGGAATGCTCGACGGTTCCCGCCGGCATCGCGGCCGAGGCGCACACGTATCTCGCCGAGGGCGGGGCCGCGAACCTGCGTCAGCTGCACAACTTCCTGTCCGACACGGTGCTGCTCACCGGCCACGGCTTCGAGCCCGCGGTGCACCTGCCGAACTGGGGGATCTTGGAGCGGAGCCTGCGGAGCGACGGTGTCGCCGGTGCGGGAGTCGATTCTCCGACCGTCGCGGTGCTCTACTACCGCGCCCAGCACCTGGCCGGGAACACCGCGTACATCGAGGCGCTGTGCCGGGCGATCGAGGAAGCCGGCGCGAACCCGCTGCCGATCTTTTGCGCCTCGCTGCGCACCGCGCCCGCCGATCTGCTCGAGACGCTGGGCCGCGCCGACGCGTTGGTCGTGACGGTCCTCGCAGCCGGCGGCACCAAGCCGGCGAACGCGCAGGCCGGCGGCGACGACGAGGCGTGGGACGTCGCGGAACTCGCGGCGCTCGACGTGCCGATTCTGCAGGGCCTGTGCCTGACCAGCAGCCGCGAGGCGTGGGAGGCCAACGACGACGGGATGTCCCCGCTCGACGTCGCCACCCAGGTCGCGGTCCCCGAGTTCGACGGTCGCCTCATCACGGTGCCGTTCTCGTTCAAGGAGATCGACGCCGACGGGCTCACCGCGTACGTGCCGGATGCCGAGCGCGCCGCCCGCGTCGCCGGGATCGCCGTCCGCCACGCGCGACTGCGCCGGATCCCGAACCCGGACAAGAAGATCGCGCTGATGCTGTCGGCGTATCCGACCAAGCACGCGCGCATCGGCAACGCCGTCGGCCTGGACACCCCGGCCAGTGCGATCGACCTGCTCACGGCGATGCGCGAGCACGGCTACGACCTCGGCCCGGCCGACGGCGACGACGCGCTGCCCGGCCTCGCCGCCCAGGACGGCGACGCGCTGATCCACGCGCTCATCGCCGCGGGCGGGCAGGATCCGGACTGGCTCACCGCCGACCAGCTCGAGGGCAACCCGATCCGCATCTCCGCCGCCCGCTACCGCGAGTGGTTCGCGACGCTGCCGCAGGACTTCCGCGACGGCGTCGAGGAGCACTGGGGCGCCGCGCCCGGTGAGCTGTACGTGGACCGCTCCTCCGATCCGGACGGCGAAATCGTCATCGCCGCCATCCGCGCCGGCAACGTCGTGCTGATGGTGCAGCCGCCCCGCGGGTTCGGCGAGAACCCGGTCGCGATCTACCACGACCCGGACCTGCCGCCGAGCCACCACTACCTGGCGGCGTACCGGTGGGTCGCGGCGGAAGTGGATGCCGGCGGCTTTGCGGCCGACGCGATCGTGCACCTGGGCAAGCACGGCAACCTGGAGTGGCTGCCCGGCAAGACCCTCGGCATGTCGGCGTCGTGCGGCACCGACGCCGCGCTCGGCGACCTGCCGATGATCTACCCGTTCCTGGTCAACGACCCGGGCGAGGGCACGCAGGCCAAGCGCCGCGCGCACGCCACCCTGGTCGACCATCTCATCCCGCCGATGGCGCGCGCCGAGTCCTACGGCGACATCTCGCGTCTCGAGCAACTCCTCGACGAGCACTCGAATATCTCGGCGCTCGACCCGGCGAAGCTGCCGGCGATCCGCCAGCAGATCTGGACGCTGATGCGGGCCGCGAAGATGGACCACGATCTGGGCCTGACCGAGCGTCCCGAGGAGGACGTGTTCGACGACATGCTCATGCACGTCGACGGCTGGCTGTGCGAGATCAAGGACGTCCAGATCCGCGACGGACTGCACACCCTCGGCACGGCGCCGCAGGGCGATGCCGAGGTGGAGCTCGTGCTCGCGATGCTGCGCGCCCGGCAGATGTGGGGCGGTGAGCAGACGGTCCCGGGACTGCGGGAAGCGTTGGGGCTCAGCGAGGCGGGTGACGAGGACCGTGGCCGCGTGGATCAGATCGAGGCGCAGGCCCACGCGCTGCTCTCCGCGCTGGCCGAGACCGACTGGGATCCCGCGGCCGCCGACCGACTGTCCGACGACGACACCGTCCGGCAGATCCTGCGCTTCGCCGCGACCGAGGTGGTGCCCCGGCTGCGGCAGACGTCCGGCGAGATCGACCAGGTGCTGCACGCGCTCGACGGCGGTTTCATCGCGGCCGGCCCGTCCGGGTCGCCGCTGCGCGGGCTGATCAACGTGCTGCCCACCGGCCGCAACTTCTACTCCGTCGACCCCAAGGCGGTGCCGTCGCGGCTGGCGTGGGAGACCGGTCAGGCGATGGCCGAATCGCTCGCCGCCCGCTACCGCGCCGACCACGGCGAGTGGCCCAAGTCGGTGGGCCTGTCGGTGTGGGGCACGTCCGCGATGCGCACCTCCGGCGACGACATCGCCGAGGTGTTCGCGCTGCTCGGCGTCCGCCCGGTGTGGGACGAGGCGTCGCGCCGCGTCACCAGCCTCGAGGTGATCGATCTCGCCGAACTCGGTCGCCCGCGCATCGACGTCACCGTCCGGATCAGCGGGTTCTTCCGGGACGCGTTCCCGCACGTGCTGACGCTGCTCGACGACGCCGTCCGCCTGGTCGCCGGTCTCGACGAGTCGCCCGAGGACAACTACGTCCGCGCCCACGCGCAGGCCGACCTCGCCGAACACGGCGACGACCGCCGCGCCACCACGCGCATCTTCGGCTCCAAGCCCGGCACATACGGCGCCGGCCTGCTGCAGTTGATCGACTCGAAGAACTGGCGCGACGACGCCGACCTCGCGCAGGTGTACACCACGTGGGGCGGCTACGCGTACGGCCGCGGGCTCGACGGCGCCCCGGCATCGGACGACATGCGCAGCGCGTACAAGCGGATCGCGGTGGCCGCCAAGAACACCGACACCCGCGAGCACGACATCGCCGACTCGGACGACTACTTCCAGTACCACGGCGGCATGGTCGCGACCGTTCGCGCGCTCACCGGTACCGCGCCGGAGGCGTACATCGGCGACAGCACCCGTCCCGACGCCGTCCGCACCCGCACGCTGTCGGAGGAGACCGCCCGCGTCTTCCGCGCCCGCGTCGTCAACCCGCGGTGGCTCGACGCGATGCGCCGGCACGGCTACAAGGGAGCCTTCGAGATGGCCGCGACCGTCGACTACCTGTTCGGCTACGACGCGACCACCAACGTCGTCGCGGACTGGATGTACGAGAAACTCGCCGAGACGTACGTGCTGGACGAGCAGAACCGCAAGTTCATGTCCGAGTCGAACCCGTGGGCCCTGCACGGCATCTCCGAGCGACTGCTCGAGGCCGTCGAGCGGAAGATGTGGGAGGAACCGTCGCCCGAGGTGCTCGACGGGCTGCGCCAGGTGTACCTCGAGACCGAGGGCGAACTCGAGGGGGAGTAGCCGACCGGCTACTTCCGCCAGAACAGGTGGTGGGTCACCCCGCTCGGACTGGGCACTGTTTCCAAGTTGAATCGGTCGCGCAGGTCGTCCGGGGTGTCCCACAGCCGCAGTCCGGTTCCGAACGTGATCGGGGAGACGGCCACATGCAGGGTGTCGACCAGATCGGCGTCGAGGAACTCGCGAATGGTGGTGACCCCGCCGCCGAGTCGGACGTCCTTGCCCTGCGCCGCCTCCTTGGCCTGCTCGAGGATCGTGGCCGGCTCGCCGTCGACGAAGTGGAACGTGGTCTCGCCACGCGTGATCGACGGTCGCAGGTGGTGGGTGGCGACGAATACCGGCGTGTGGAACGGCGGCTCCTCACCCCACCAGCCCTCCCACTCCAGGTTCTCCCACGGCCCGCGCTGCGGCCCGAACTTGTTGCGCCCCATGATCTCGGCACCGATGTTGTGGGAGAAGTCGCGGGTGAAGTAGTCGTCGAGGCCGCGACTGCCGCCGCCGTCGGTGCGCATGGGCCAACTCGCAGTGGCGCCCGCCCACGCGAGCATCTCGCCGGGGTCGAGGCCGAACGGGTTCTCGAAGGTCTGGTTCTCGCCGCATGCGACGCCGTCGCTCGAGACGTTGAAGTTCTGAACCTTCAGAAGTTGACTCACGTGACGCTCCGTTCTCGAAGGTGGTGTTACGAGAAGACAGACTCGTCGTACCGACAAAACTCATCACGACGTCCTGGCTGCGAGAATACGAGACTGACCGTTCTGTCGTCGGGTCACGGGTGCGTGCGACCATGGTGAAGTCGACGCTCTACGCCTGATGCGGACCGGAGGCCGTGGCGATGGACGACTGGACGGGAAGCGAGTACCCGCGGGTCGTGGTCGAGACCGAACACGGCCGCGCCAGCTACAGGGCGGGCACCGCGGTACGCATCGGCCGGGACCCGCAGTCGGAGATCACGATCGTCGATCCCGTGGTCTCGCGCGAGCACGCGTGCCTCAGGTGGGACGAGGGATGGCAGCTGGTCGACTCCGGCAGCAGGAACGGGATCTACGTCGACGGCAAGCGCCGGGACGAGGTGCCCGTCACGGACACCGTCCTCGTCCGCCTGGGCGACGCGGTCGACGGTCCCGCCGTCCGGCTCTCGATCGAGGACCCCGACGCGACGCGACGGGACGTGGGCACTCGCTGGGACGAGTCGACGATCGAGGCCGGGGCCTCGATCGCCCCGGCCCCGGCACCCCACCAGACCCTTCCCGCGGGAGCCCTCACGATCGGACGGGCCCCCGACAACGACATCGTCGTCCCCGACGTGCTGGCCTCACGCCGGCACGCGATCGTCCACCACACGCCGTCCGGGCTCGAACTCGACGACCTGGGGAGCGTCAACGGAACGTTCGTCGGCGGTGCCCGAGTGTCGCGCGCACGGCTGACCGACGGCGACGTCGTCACCATCGGCAACACCGACTTCGGCGTCCAGGAAGGCCGTCTCGTTCCACGGCAGCCGACGGCCGCGACCGCCGGCGGTCTGCGTGTGGACGGCGTCGGGCTCACCATCGAAGGCGGGCGTCGACTCCTCGAGGACGTCACCTTCACGGCGGGACCCGGCAGTCTCACCGCGGTGATCGGCCCCTCCGGCGCGGGAAAGACCACCATCGCCAAGATCATCTCCGGTTCGGAACGCCCCACGGAAGGCGTGGTCGAATTCGACGGACGCAGCGTGCACACCGAGTATTCGGTACTGCGTTCCCGTATCGGCATGGTCCCTCAGGACGACGTCGTCCATCGGCAGCTGACCATCCGGCGCGCCCTCGGCTACGCCGCGGAGCTGCGACTGCCGCCGGACACCACGCGTGCCGACCGTGAACAGGTGATCGCGGGGGTACTCGACGAACTGCAACTGACCGAGCACGCCGACACCCGCGTCGATCGGCTGTCCGGAGGGCAACGCAAGCGCGCATCGGTCGCGCTGGAGTTGCTCACGGGCCCCTCCCTGCTCATCCTCGACGAACCGACGTCGGGTCTCGACCCCGCGCTCGACCGACAGATCATGGCGACGCTGCGCCGCCTCGCCGATTCGGGCCGCGTCGTCGTCATCGTCACGCATTCGCTGTCCTACCTCGAAATGTGCGACCGGGTCCTCCTGCTCGCACCCGGGGGCAAGACCGCGTACGTGGGACCACCCGACCGGGTCGGGAGCGCGCTCGGCAGTACCGACTGGGCCGACATCTTCGCCCGCGTCGCCTCCGATCCGGACGGGGTGTTCGCCGAGTACCGCGCCACCCGCACGGCGGCGGAGGTGCCACCGGCACTGCCCGGGCCACTCGGCTCTCCCGCGCACACCTCGAGACGTAAGCAGCTGAGCACCGTCGCCCGCCGCCAGGTCCGGCTGATCCGCGCCGACCGGGGCTACCTGATCTTCCTGTCGCTTCTGCCCTTCGTACTCGGCGGTCTGGCCCTGCTCGTGCCGGGCGACACCGGGTTCGGGCCGTCCGGTGCCGACGTGTCCGGCGAACTCACCCAGATTCTGGTGGTCCTCATTCTCGGTGCCGCCTTCATGGGTTGTTCACTGACCATCCGCGACCTGGTCGGAGAGCGCATGGTCTATCAACGCGAACGTGCCGCAGGGCTGTTGCCGTCCGCCTACCTGGCGGCGAAGATCGCCGTGTTCTGCGCCGCCGGCATCGTGCAGTCGGTGATCATGGTGCTGATCGTCTACCTGGGCAAGGGTTTCCCGGCCCACGGCAGTGTGCTCCCCTCGGGGTCGATCGAACTGATCGTGGACATCGCCGCCACCACCTGCTGCTGTGTCGTGCTCGGATTGGCGTTGTCGTCGGTGGCGCGCTCGAGCGAGCAGGTGCTGCCGATGCTGGTGGTCACGATCATGGCGCAGCTGGTGATGTGCGGAGGATTGATCACGATCACCGGCCGCGCCGTGCTCGAACAGGTCGCGTGGCTGTTTCCGTCACGCTGGGGGTTCGCGGGCGCCGCCTCGACGGTGGACCTGGTCACCAATTCCACCGGCACCGAACCGGACACGCTGTGGCAGCACACCGGATCGTGGTGGCTGCTCAGCATCGCCATGCTGGTGCTCATCGGTTGCGTGCTTGCCGTCGTCACCTACAGCCGGCTGCGGCTGCGCAGCCGGTAGAGGTCAGCGCCTAGAGTCGGCGGTCGAAGGCGAGTGTCGGCTCGGCGGTGGGGATGTCGACGGTGTACGCCCGCAGGCGCACCGACTCCGGTGACAGGTCCATGACCATGAATCCGACGTCGTCGAAGTTCTGGTAGAGGTTCGCCCGATCCGGACGGGTCGACTTGCCGTGGTTGTTCTTCGCGGCGGCGCCCGAGACGATCTGCCGGGTGCCCTTGGACTCGACCGTCGGCTCGAGGATCTGCAGCGAATGATCGTGGCCGGAGAGGATGAACTGGCACCGCCCGACCACGTGGTCCTCGAAGAATCGCTTGGCGTGGATCCCGTTCATGGGTTCGATCGGGATGCCGTCGTAGGCACCGGCATCGCCGTGCGAGCCGTTGTTCAGGTACGGGTGGTGGGTACACGCGATCTTCCACTTGGCCGGTGAGGCCGCGATCGCGGCGTCGAGCCAGGCCCGTTGCTCGTTCATGAACTGGCCGTCCACTGCCCAGTACTGCACGAACAGCGGAGGCAGATAGGCGGCGAGGGGATTGAGGTCCAGCACGAAGAACTCCACGACCGGGTTCTCCTCGGGCACTCGCACCGAGTAGTAGCGGTACGGCATCCACCATTTGCGCGAGGTGGCGTGGTACTCGACCTCGTCGTTGCCGCGCAGCAGCCAGCCCCCGTCCCCGGGGAACACCGCGCTGTTGTCGTGGTTCCCCAGCGCCATCACCCAGGGGAAGTCCAGCCCGTGGTTGGGGTCTTCGAACTTGGTGGCGAACTGGACGTCTCGGTCGCCGTTGGGTCCGGCCTCGTAGATGTTGTCGCCGAGCCCCAATGCCATCCCGAACGGCTCGGCCTCGTGCAGTTTGCGGGCGGCGTCGGCCACCGCCCACTGCGGCTGCGTGCCGGTGCCGGCGTCGCCGGTCACGAGCACCCGCACGCTCGACCCGGTCGGGAAGGGGAGCTTGCCGTCCGCGGGTGTAGCGGCAGCGGAGGCGGTCGGTGCCAGCGTCGCCAGCGAGACGGCCGCGCCGGTGGCGCCGACTCCGGCGAGGAAGCGGCGGCGGTCGATCGGGTTGAACTCGGTCACAAGGATCCTCGGCGTTGTCCAGGTTGTCGGGATGTCGGTCCCAGCAAACCCCACCGGCGGCAGCCGAACGCCCGAAACTGCGATATCGGAGGAGGTATTCACGACACGTTCACCGTCGGGTCGCACGTACTCTGGCCGTCATGACTGCCACGCTGAGCGAGATCGGTGCCGCGAAATACGTTCTGTTGACGACCTTCAAGAAGGACGGCTCCGGCGTACCCACCCCGCTGTGGGCGGCGATGGACGGCGACCGGATGCTGATGTGGACCGAGACGAAGTCGTGGAAGGTCAAGCGCATCCGGAACCGCTCTCGTGTCACGGTCGGGGTGTGCGACGCGCGGGGCAACCCCAAGGGTCCCCAGATCGACGCCACCGCTGTGGTGCTCGACGACGCCGGCACCGAGGAGACGCGCGACGCGATCGCCCGCAAGTACGGCGTGATCGGATGGATCGCCGTCAAAGGCAGCATCCTACGGCGGGGACGCAAGGGCACGGTGGGATTGGCGGTGACGGCCCCGTCCTGACCTGGTCGGGAACGAAACGGTCATTAGGGAATTCGTCGACGGGGCGCGCCGTCCGGTGCTTCAATTCGCCCATGCGAAAAGCGCTGCTGGCAGTTGTCTTGGTCGCGACCTGGTCCATCGCGGGAGCCCTGCCCGCAGGGGCGGCTCAGCCGTCGTGGTCCGGCGACTATTCGGTGAAGCGCTTCGCCGCGACCAAGACCGGCACGAGTCTGGCGGCAAGTCAGTGGGAACCCGATTTCGCCGACATCTACACGTTCGAGACGACGTGCACGGATGGCGAGTGCGTGGCCACCGTGGTCGGCGGGCCCGCCCCGGCCAATCCGACCCTGCCGCAACCGGCGCAATACACGTGGGACGGGACCAGCTGGGTCCATCCGTACGACTGGGAGTGGGACTGCTGGATGGGGGAGGGCAATCCGAAGGTGTGGGCGCCGGCGCACTCGGAGGCCTACTACACCCCACAGCCCGACGGCACGCTGATCGGCTCGTGGCGCACCGACATCGCGAGCGGCCCGTGCGCAGGCTCGGTCATCATGGACGTCGCGGCTTACCCGGTCGACCTGCCTCCCGTGTTCGGTAGCGGTAGCTGACGAATCTCGCGATCCTCAGAGCTCGAAGCCGGCGACCGCGTTTCCGGTGAGCGGATTGTGCTCGCGGGCATAGATTTCCAGGGTGGCAGGATTCTTGTGCCCGGTCTGCCGCATCACTTCGTGGGCCTGCGCGCCGTTGCGGAACGCCTGGGTGACGAATCCGGCACGCAGGGAGTGCCCGCCGAGTTTCACGATCTTGGCGGGGGAGAGTCCCGCGTCGGCGGCCGCCCGCCGGATCACCCCGTGGATGCCCTGCCCGGTGAGGGCGCTGTCACCGATGTTGCCGTTCACGCGCAGCGGACGGAACACCGGCGAGGTGGCGACGTCGGGGTAGAGGTCGGGGTAGGCGACGTGGCAGATGTGCGCGCCGAACGTGTCTGGCGCGCCGAGCAATTCGGCGACGGCGTCGCGGCCACCTCGGTGGTGGGCAAGTACGACGTCGAGCCACCGTCGGTACACGCACGGCGGGCACGCGCGGTGCCCGACCGCGAACGGGGTGGCCTTGACCATGCCGTCGCCGACCTGGTCGGTCTTCGATCGCCGTACCAGGATGTGCAGCCCGTCCTGGGGGTGCAGGGTGATGTCGCGCAGTTGCAGGCCGGACAGCTCGGCGCGGCGGAACGCACCGAGGAAGCCGATCAGGATGACCGCCGAGTCGCGGCGTTCGCGCAGTCGCTCCTGCCACGTGGCGGCGTTCTGCCGCATCGTGGCGAGGATGTAGCCGATCTCGTCCCCCAATAGAGGTGCGACGCGTTTGGTCGGGCGTTCCCCGGCCGCGGCATAGGTACGACGAAGGCCGGCCAACGTGTCCTTGACGATCTGGGCTTGCCCGGGGGCAGGGCGGGCGCACGCGCGGTGCCAGTAGTTGATCGACGCCACCCATCGGGTGAGCGTGTTCGTCGCGTACCGGCGTTCCCCGGTGCCGGCGCGCAACTCGGCGTGCTCGGTGAGATAGTCGGCGACGGTGTGCGGGTGCGCCGGCATCGGCACGTGCCCGCGCTCCGCACACCAGCTGCGGAACTTGTCCCAGTCCGTGCGATAGTTCCGGGCGGTCGACGGGGAGTGCCGCTGCTCGAGGGCGGCGACGATCCGAGCCTCGGCGGACACGGACAGCACCGGGACGGCAGGTTCCGGTCCGGGCTCGGTCGATGCCGTCGGGCGTTCGGGGACCGCGGGCAGAGCGGGCACGACACGGACCGTGTCGACCTCTTCACTCACACCCGCGCTCCTCTCGTGTCATCGAGCGAGCCTACCGAGTGGGACCGACAGTTCTGTATGCCCGGATGTGACGCCCCGGAGTGTCACAGTGACGGAATTGCGTGGACTCCCCGGAAGCCCGTGTGGGGCCGTCGACGCGGCGACGTGGCGGTACTGACCGTCCGACTCCGCCGACACAGTGATGGCGCTAACTGTCATTAGCGTGAGTTGGATTCCTGGGGTCCGGTGAACCGCTCCTCAATGCGCGCCCCGCCGCGACACCGGCGGCATGAACTCGCCCTCGAGGGTCCGGTGCCACCAGGCACCGGACTCCCGACGTTCGGCCGGCGTGGTGTACCGGTAGCGGTAGATCCGCGCCCGGATCACCGCCGGGGGAGCGTCCGGAAAGGGATTGCGGTGCAGTAGTTTCAGGATGGCGCGGTCGCCCTCCAACAAGCGGGTGACGAAGGCGCCGAACCAGGAGGCGGCGTAGCCGGGGGAGATCGCGGCGAACCACATCAGCCAGTCCAGCCGCAGGTGGTAGGGCGCGAACTGGCGTGGACGGCGTCGCAGATCGCCCGGCTTGCCCTTGAACTTGTACTCGCGCCACTCGGTGTCGGGAGTGATGTGTTCGTCGGAGGTGCCCTCGACCACGATTTCGCGTCGAACGCGGGTGATGTGGCCGAACGCTCCGTAGGTGTTCACCAGGTGCCACGGATCGAACGACGCGTTCATCATCTGATGGCGCGAGAACAGGTTGCGGGCCGGCCGGTAGCTCAACCCGAGGATCACGGCGGCGAACGCCACCACGACACCGACGAACCACAGCGGCGACGACGCGATCTCCGACGGCGACGACACCGGGAGCACGAACTCCCAGAACCCGTCCGGCAGCACCGACAGTCCGAGCACGATCGCGAGCCAGTTGAGCCACGCGAAGTTCCCGCTCGCCACCAACCACAACTGGGTGACCACCATGATCGCGGCCGCGCCGCCCGCGACGGGCTGCGGCGCGAACAGGAAGAACGGCACGATCAGCTGCGTGAAGTGGTTGCCGGCCACCTCGATCTTGTGCAGCGGCCGCGGCAGGTGGTGGAAGTACCAGCTGAGCGGCCCGGGCATCGGCTGGGTCTCGTGGTGGTAGTTCAGACAGGTCAGATCCCGCCAGCACGGGTCACCGCGGATCTTGATCAGGCCGGCGCCGAACTCGAGCCGGAACAGCAGCCACCGCAGCAACAGCAGCGTCAGCAGCGGCGGGGCGGTGTCCCAGTTCCCGACGAACACCGCGAGTAATCCCACCTCGAGCAGCAGCGATTCCCAGCCGAACCCGTACCAGAGTTGCCCGACGTTGACGATCGACAGGTACAGCCCCCACAGCAGCAGCCAGCCCAGCATCGACAGCGGCAGCGGAAGCCGGTCCACCAGGCCGAGCAGCGCGAGACCCGACAGCACCACCCCGGACCACGCCACGATCGCGTAGAACCGGTCGGAGTAGTGCAGGTGGAAGATGCTCGGCGAGCGCTGCCAACGGCTCCCTGCCAGGTAGCGCCGGATCGGCAGCAGCCCGCCGTCCCCGATGAGAGGTCTGAACTGATTGACCGCCACCAGGAAGGCAGCGAAGTAGATGGCGGCGAGCCCCTCCTTGAAGAGCAGCCGCGACAGCCAGTAACCGTCCGCGTCGAACCACACCACAGCAGGCTCCTCTGCCGTGGACGCTACTCGCTCCCGTCAAGCGCTCACATCAGGTGCGGCAGCACTTCCTTCTCGAGCAACTCGAGACCGGACGTGTCGTATGCGGCCTCCGGGACATAGAAGATCGCGTACTCGAGGCCCTGCTTCTTCAGCGCGGTCAGATTCTCGACGATCTGCTCCGGGGTGCCGACCGCCGGCAGACCGCGGAACGCGCTCAGCGACGCCTCGGCCTTCTCGGCGCCGACGACCGGTTCGAGCCGGGACCGCAGAGCGTCGAGCCGGTCCTGCACCTCGGCCTCGGTCCGGCCGATCGCCACGTTGTAGTTCGCCGACCGGGTGATCGCGTCGAAGTCGGTGCCCAACTCCGCACAGTGCCGGCGCAGGACCTCGGACTTGTGCGCGAACACCTCGGGGGTGCCGTCGAAGTTGGTGTACTGCGCGTACTTGGCCGCGATCTTCAGCGTCACCTTCTCGCCACCACCGGCGATCCACAGCGGGATGCCACCGTCCTGCAGCGGTAGGGGGCGGACGATCGCGCCGTCCACCTGGTAGTGCTTCCCGTCGAGGGTGGCGCTGCCCGTGGTCCACGCCTGCTTGAAGATCTGGACACCCTCGTCGAGTCGACCGAGTCGCTCGCCGGCCGACGGGAACCCGTAGCCGTAGGCGCGCCATTCGTGCTCGTACCAACCGCCACCGATACCCATCTCGACTCGTCCGCCGGAGATGAGGTCGGTGGTGGCCGCGACCTTCGCGAGATACGCGGGGTTGCGATAGCTCATCGCGGTGCACATCTGGCCCAGGCGCACCCGATCGGTGACGGCCGCGAACGCCGCCATCAACGACCAGGCCTCGTGCGTCGCCTCGTCGGTGGGTTCGGGAACGGTGTGGAAGTGGTCGTAGACCCAGATCGAGTCCCACGGGCCGTTGTCGGCGCGCACCGCGAGGTCACGCATCACCTGCCACTGGTCGGCGGGATCGATCCCGACCAGGTCCAGTCGCCAACCCTGGGGCACGAAGAATCCGAAACGCATGGTGGGGTCCTGTTCTCGAGAGGTGGTGTACTACTGCACGGCGTCGACGTACAGCCATCTTCCGTTCTCACAGACGAACGTGCTGTGTTCGCGCATCGAGCCGCGCTCGCCGTGGTCGACGTAATGTGCCACGAACTCGACGGCGCCGGTGGAGTCGAGGAGACCGCCGGCCGACGTGGCCAGCACGTCGAGGCGGCGCCACACCTGCTCGGGGTCGATGTCCAGCCGTTTCGGTCGGGTACTCGGATGCCATGTGCGCAGCAGGTACGCCTCGTCGCCGACGGCGAACGCCGCGTAACGCGACCGCATCAACTGCTCGGCGGTGGGCGCCTCGGCAGCACCGGAATGGAAGCGGCCGCAGCACTGGCCGTACTGCTCGCCGGACAGGCAGGGGCAGCGGTCGTCGTTCGCAATCGTGGCCATCGGGACCCTCACTGTGCCTGGCTGACGGAGGACATGTGGAAGTCGGGAATTCGCATCGGCGGCATCGCGGTTCGGGTGAACCAGTCCTTCCACTCCCGCGGCAGCGTCGGCTCGGTGGCGCCCACCTCGGTGGCCCGGCGCAGCAGATCCAGTGGGCTGTCGTTGAACCGGAAGTTGTTGACCGCGGCGGTGACCGCGCCGTCCTCGACGAGGTACACGCCGTCGCGGGTGAGACCGGTGAGCAGCGCGGTGGCCGGGTCGACCTCTCGGAGGTACCACAGCGTGGTGAGCAGCAGGCCGCGTTCGGTGCGCGCCACCAGGTCGTCGAGCGTGGCCGCCGAACCGCCGGTGAGCAGCAGGTTGTCGCCCGGCACGGCAACGGGCGCATCGAACTCGGCGGCCGCGGCGCGCGGGTAGGCGAGCGCGTTGATCACGCCGTCCCGGATCCAGTCGACGCGTCCGGCGTCCATCCCGTTGTCGAACACCGACAGCGTGTCGGACGACGCGGCGGTCGCGACGAACGGGGCGTAGCCCAGTCGGTCGGCGTGCGGGTCCGAGTACAGCGTCAGCGGAATGTCGGTGAGTCGCTCGCCGACCCGGGTGCCGCCCTTGCGGGAGAGCGCCGTGTGCCCCTCCTGCGCGCCCCGGCCCTCCATCGCCCACATCAGCGGGATCATCAGGTCCGACACCGCCGACGGCGGCAGCACCGTCTCGTAGCGTCCGGCCGGCAGCGCCACCGTGCGGGCCGACCAGTCCAGCCTGGTGCCGAGATCGGCCAGCAGATGCGGGACGGACACATCGGTGAAATCGAGGCTCGCCGAGCCGACCCAGGCGCTGGCGTCGCCGCGCTTGCCGTTGATCTCGATCGATCCGGTGGGCTGCGTGAACCGGCGGCGGACGCCCGCCGACGTGCCGAGCCACGTGGAGTGGACCTGGTGGTGCGCGAAGCCGTACAGCCGGTCGGCGCCCGCGAAGCCGTCGGCGAGACCGGGCACGAGTCCTTCGAACACCTCGACACCCGTGGTCGCCGGCCCGTCGGCCCAGCCCCCGCCGCCGACCCCGTCCCCGGTCGGCAGATCCATCGCGTCCTCGGCGGGCTGCGCCGAGCGCGCGGCCGCCTCGCTGGCCCGCACGACGTCGGCGATCGCGTCGGCATCGACCGTGGACGACGTCACCGCGCCGACCCGGGCGGAACCGTCGGCGGAGCGGACGACGGACAGCACGGTCCACGACCGCGACGTCGAGACACCGTTGGTGGTCATCGAATTGCCGGCCCAGCGCAGCGACGCCTCACCGGCGTCGGTGACCAGCACCATCGCCTCGTCGACCGTCGACAGTGCGAGGGCACGCTCGACCAGTTCCTGCGCCGCGATCATCGGCCGCTCTCCGTTCGCGTGTTGAGCACGTTGACGCCGCGGAACAGCGCCGACGGGCAGCCGTGGCTCACCGCCGCGACCTGCCCGGGCTGCGCCTTGCCGCAGTTGAACGCGCCGCCGAGCCGCCACGTCGACGGACCGCCGACCGCCTCCATCGACCCCCAGAAATCGGTGGTGGTGGCCTGATAGGCGACGTCCCGGAGTTGGCCGTCGAGCCGGCCGTTGCGGATCCGGAAGAACCGCTGACCGGTGAACTGGAAGTTGTAGCGCTGCATGTCGATCGACCAGCTCTTGTCGCCGACGACGTAGATGCCGTGCTCGACGCGGGAGATCAGGTCGGCGGTACCGGGGTCGGACGCCGGGTCCGGCTGCAGCGACACGTTCGCCATCCGCTGGATCGGCACATGGTGGGCGGAATCGGCGTACGAGCAGCCGTTGGAGCGGTCCAACCCGAGCCGCGGCGCGAACACCCGGTCCAGCTGGTAGCCGACGAGGACGCCGTCGCGCACCAGGTCCCAGCGCTGCGCGGCGACCGCATCGTCGTCGTATCCGACGCTCGCCAGACCGTGCCGCTCGGTGCGGTCCGCGGTCACGTGCATCAGCGGGGTGCCGTACTGCAGGGTGCCCAGTAGGTCCGGGGTCGCGAACGAGGTGCCGGCGTACGCGGCCTCGTAACCGATCGCGCGGTCGTATTCGGTTGCGTGACCGATGGACTCGTGGATCGTCAGCCACAGGTTCGTGGGGTCGATCACGAGATCGGTGGGGCCGGCCTCGACACTGGGCGCCGCGATCTTCTCCGCCAGCAGGCTCGGGATCTCGTCGAGTTCGGCGTCCCACTCCCAGCTGCTGCCGGTCAGGTACTCCCAGCCGCGGCCGACGGGCGGGGCGAGCGTGCGCATCGTCTCGAAAGTTCCGGCGGCCTCGTCCACCGAGGTGGCCTCCAGTTCCGGATGCAACCGGACGCGTTGCTGCGTGATCGCCGACCCGGCGAGGTCGGCATAGAACGTCTGCTCCTTGACCTGCAGACAGTTCGCCGTCACGTGGTGGACCCCCGGGGAGTCCAGCAGACGCCGCGACCAGTCACCGAGCAGCGCCACCTTGTCCGCGGTCGGGACGGCGAACGGATCGGTCACGTAGTCGGACACCCAGGTGGCATCCGGGTAGACGGGTTCCGGTGCGAGCACGACGCGGTCACGATTGAGGGTTCGCAACGCGCGAGCCACGCGAACCGCTTCCGCCGCCACGGTGGCGGCGGTGTCCGCTGTCAGCTGGGCGTGGGACGCGAAGCCCCAGGTGCCGTCCACGATCACCCGGACCGAGAATCCGGTCTCGGTCCCGTCCTCGACCGCCTGCACCCGGCCGTCGCGCAGGCGAAGCGACTGGGTGACCGTTCGGTGCACCCGCAGGTCCGCGTGTTCGGCACCCGACGCGCGGGCCACCGACAGGGCCGCGTCCGCGAGGGCGCGGAGGGGGAGGGTGGTGAACTGGTCGTCGACCCCGTGCGGGGCGCGGTCCGTGGGGTGGGCGCCGCCATACGTCACGATCACCGGCCCAGTCTAGAGCGCGGCAGCGCGGCGACGGTCGACCCGCCGCCGTCGCCGCGCCTGCGCTGACTATTCCCCGGATCGGACGATGCGCGGCATCGCGTACCCGCCGTCGATGAGTCCCGCGGTGGGACCGTAGAACCGGGCCGCCAACCGGAATCCGTCCGACGGTGAGGTCGGCAGCCAGTTGCGCGCCTGCTCCGGATCGGTCGGACGCTCGGGCTGCAGGTAGAAGGTGAGTTTGCCGTCGACCACGGCGTAGTCGCCCGCCTTCAGCAGTTCGCTCGTTGCGCTGTACCGGTCTACCGGGTTGTCGATGAAGTAGCCCGCCGAGTCGTACACCGGCAGCTCCCAGAACTCGGTGGTCGGCGGCAGATCGTCCATGTCGAAGGTCAGCGTGTAGTCGTACCGGCCGTCGAGCGGGCGTCCCTCGCTGTCGTCGAAGACGTACGCGATGGTGTGCGATTCGTAGGGGACGGGGGTGCCCCACGCGACGTCGTCGGCACCGGCCTTGGCGACGTAGTCCAGGTCGTCGAAGAACAGGCTCGACTGCAGGCGCCAGCCGTTCATGTCGACCTGGGAGGACTCGAACGCCTGCTTGGCCTCGCGCCGCGCACGGGCGAAGCCGTCCTCGATCGCGGCCTTCTGCTCGGCCGAGACCTCGCCGGGTTCGAAGATGGTGCCCTCCCGCAAGCCCAGCTTGGACAGTCGGTTCAGTGTCTCGGTCTCCTTGACCGAGTCCGTCCGCCGGGTCAGCGACGGATCGTTGATCGACAGGCTGAGCAGCTGCAGATAGTCGATCGGCGTCATCGACTTGCCGATGTCGGCGATCTGGTCCATTCGCGGGAACGTCCGGTAGTCGCCCTTGACGATCGGCTGCTGTTCGAGCGGCGGAACCCTGCCACCGTTCGCCTCCCACTGGGCGAGGGGCGCGGCCAGCACCCCGGTGACGGTCTGCCGGGCCCCGGCCATGTCCTGCTCGTCGCGGGTCGTCACCGCCACGCGCACCGCGAGCGTGAACGAGTTGGACGACGCGCGGATGATCTCGGTGCCGCGGAAACCACCGGGCAGCTTGCCCTTCCACTCGGGTCCGACGATGAGATACCGCTGCGGCGCGTTGCCGGTGAACTGTGAGCCCGCCTTGAAGAAACACTCGACGTTCTGGTCGGTGGCCTGCACACTCCAGTACCGGCCGTCGGTGACGGCCGGCGTCTCCACCACGATCGGGTCGGCGGAGACGTCGAAGGCGCCACCGGAGTACAGCGTCGACGCGTTCACCGTGGTCGCGTACCGGGTCTTCGCGTCGAACAGATTCAGCTGCGGCTGGACGCGATTGATCCCCCGGTAGGCGGGCTGCCCCTCGAGTCCGGTGAACATGTGCCGCAATTCGTAGTAGCCGGCGATGTTCAGGCCCCAGTAGAAGGCCTCCTCCGACAGGTCGGCGATCTGTGCGGTGGACAGCGCCGGATCGACGAGGGCCCGCTCGCTCGATCGAGCGGCGGACGTTCCGCTGCAGGCGGTGAGCAGCAGCAACGCCGATGCGGCGGCGGCTGCGGCGGCAAGGACCGTGGCGCGAGACCGCGGACGAATGTTCATACGATGCCCTTCCTGGTAAGACGTAGTGACTTAGTCGATGGTCGGCACGAAGTGCCGCCGGGTGATTCGGGATTGCGGACCAGCGCGCGCAGGGGCGGGCCGCGAGTCCGATGGTCAGCGCGTCCATCCCGATCGCGGCCCGCGTCGAGATCGATGGTGTTCGAGGCGTCGTCGGTTAAGTCACTTTGTCTCAACGAGGTCCTAGTTCCCAGTGACGCTCCCACTGAGAGGGATACCCGCGTGTGTCCGATTCGTTCGGTTACGTTGGGCGTCATGGTGGGGAGACCGAAACACACAGGGTGGATGCTCGCCGCGGCAGTGGCGATCCTCGTGACGGGATGTGGGAGCGGTGGCGACGACGAGATCGGATTCCCGGAAGCGGGATTCACCCGACAGGAAGGCGGCAGGGCGCTGACACTGCCGGACCCGGACACGGTCACCGACAGCCGACTCGAACTCGGGATCTCGTGGGCGGGCGAGGCGGTGTTGCCCGCCGAGGGCACCACGACGTGTCGGCATGTCACGTATCCGCGGGGGAGCGGCGAGTACTGGGAGTACGAGGTGGCGACGAGCGACTTCGCCGACTACGACGGCGGGGGAGAGTTACCGGGACGGGACTTCGCGGTGCGCGCGGCCCTGGGCATCCGATCCGAGACGGAGGATCGGACGGACGCGGTCGACATCGTGTTCTCCGGCCCGGGCGGCAGTCACCACCGCCTCGGTGGCACGCGGGAGGACGGCCTGTCCGTCTCGGTCAGCGCCGACCACACCGCACTCACCTTCATGATCAACAGCCTGGCGACCAGCATCGACCGGGAGCCTCGCTGGACGGCGGCCGCAGGAACGATCCACTGCGGCGAGATCGTCGAAGTGACGTCGGGCCGCTGAGCCGAGGCGCCGGCGAAACCGGAAGTCCCCGCCGAATCGTCGACTCGGCGGGGACTTCCGGCTCGGAGGTGCTACGCGGTGAACTGCCCCACGGTGCCGAGTGCGGTGCAGGTGGCGCCGGACTCGTAGTTCACCCCGCCGAACAGCGCGGCGAGCACGATGCCCTCACCGGTGTCGACCGTCTTCGACAGCGTCGGCACGTTCAGGATCGTGTCGTCCAGTGGGACCACGCCACTCTTCAAGGTGTTGACGTTGAACCACGCGACCTGCAGATCGGACTGCTTCGGGATCTCGAGGTGCGCCGGGACCGCCTGGAAGCGCAGGTGCCCCCGCTCGATCCACGGCGGGATGGGGAAGTTCGGTCCGGACTGCGCGCTCGCGACGGTGACCGTCATCGGATTGCCCGCCACACCGCAGCCGAACGTCGGGGCCGGGAACAGGAAGTCCTGCGCGGTCGTGGTGCCCACCTCTTGGCCGGTGACGCCTTCGATGACCTCGGTGACGCCGGGCGTGGCGAGTATTCCGCCGAACAGATCCTGCGCGAGCGGCACGGTCCTGGTCAGGTCGCCGAGCAGAGTCTGCAGCGACGGCGGCGCGGCCGGCGCGGGAGCGGCGCTCGCCGTCCCCGAGAACACGACGGCTCCCGCGGCAGCGGCCGCGACGGTGGCGGTGAGACGGACGGCCAGTCGGCGTGCGGCGCCGCGCCCGAAGCGTCGTGACATGTGAACTCCTCCCTGAGTGACCGGCCCTCCCAGCCGATCTGTCCTGGTACTGCACCATGCGGGAAGTCTCTACGTCAACTTTAGGGTTAGACCGTTACCGCATCGACTCCGAGGTCCGGCGACGAACGTGGGAGCATTTTCGCGTTCCCGATCGTTGAGCAGACAGAGCATTCCGCCGCACCCGGCGGTCCGCGCCACCGAAAGGATCACCCGATGATCGCCGCACTGTTCGTTCTCTACGTCGTCGTGGAGGTCGGTGTGCTGATCTGGGTGGGCAGCACGATCGGCGTCCTGTGGACCATCCTGCTGCTCATCGCGGGCTCCGCGGTGGGCATGGTGCTGGTGAAGTCGCAGTGGCGGGCCGTCATGGACGGCTTCCGACGGGCCACCCGCGGAGAGGCGTCGCCGACCGGTGCGGTCGCCGACGGCGCAATGGTCGCGGCCGGCTCCGTACTGATGTTCGTGCCGGGCCTGGTCACTTCCGTGCTGGGCTTGCTGATGCTGTTGCCGCCCACGCGGTGGGCGCTGCGTCCCGTCGCAGTCCTGCTCGCCGGCAAGCGCGCCAACGTGACTCTCGCGGGCGTCGAGTTCGCGTCTCGCCGCGCCCGCACGCAACGGGGGACCGTCATCGACGGGGAAGTGGTGGACGTCTACCCGGACTTCGGGTCGGACACCCCGCCCCAGGGACCACGCGCGCTGCCGTAACGGGCAGACTGGCTGCCCGTGAGTACCCAACTGCTGGTCGACGGCCGCATCTACAGTCCAAGTGCCCCCGACGCCACCGCGATGGCGGTCACCGACGGCACCGTCGTGTGGATCGGCGAGGATCGGCCGGGCCGTGCGCTGCACCCGGACGCCGAGGTGATCGAACTCGACGGCGCGTTCGTCACCCCCGGATTCGTCGACACCCACGTCCACGTCACCGCGCTCGGCCTGCAGTTGACGGGCCCCGACCTCTCGGGTGCCCGCAACCGAAACGAATGCCTCGAGTTGCTGCGCCGATTCGCGAGCGAGCACGACGACGCCGTCGTCTGGGGGCAGGGCTGGGACGACAGCACGTGGCCCGACACCGCCCCGAGCACCGCGGACCTCGATGCCGCGGCCCCCGGTCGGGCGGTGTACCTCAGCCGCATCGACGCGCACTCCGCGCTGTGCTCGACGCCACTTCGCGCGGCCACACCGGACCTGAACGCTGCCACCGGATTCACGCCCGACGGCGCCCTCTCCGCCGACGCCCATCACCTGGTGCGCGACCAGGCGCGGTCGCTGTTGACCGAGGCCCAGCGCGCACAGGCCCGTAGCGCGGCACTCGACCACTGCGCGGCGCAGGGCATCGTCGCCGTCCACGAGTGCGGCGGCCCCGCGATCGGGGGACTGACCGACTTCCGCGAATTGCTCGCGCTGTCCCACGGTGTCGAGGTCCGCGGCTACTGGGGCGAGGCCGTCACCACACCCGAGGAGGCGGCCGACCTACTGGCCCGCACCGGCGCCCATGCGCTCGGCGGTGACCTGTTCGTCGACGGCGCACTCGGTTCCCGGACCGCCGCGCTGGTCGCGCCGTACCACGACTGCGCCGGTCATCACGGCAACCGCTACCTCGACACCGCCGCCGTCGCCGCGCACGTGCGCGCGTGCACGATCGCCGGCATCCAGGCCGGATTCCACGTGATCGGCGACGACGCGATCCGTACCGCCGTCGCCGCGTTCGAGTCGGTCGCCGCCGAACTCGGCGGCCCCGCCGTCGCGGCGCGCGGGCATCGGCTCGAGCACCTCGAGATGGTCACCCCGGAGCAGGCGGCACTGCTGGGCAGCTGGGGCGTGATCGCCAGCATGCAGCCGGTGTTCGACGCCCTGTGGGGCGGTACCGACGGAATGTACGCGCAGCGCCTCGGCGCCGAGCGGGCCCTGCGCATGAACGCGTTCGCCCCGATCGCTTCGACCGGAATGTCGCTGGCGTTCGGGTCCGACGCGCCGGTCACGGCCGTCGACCCGTGGGCGATGCTCCGCGCGGCGGTGAACCATCACACGCCGGGCAGTGGCGTGTCCCCGCGGGCCGCGTTCTCGGCGGCGACCCGGGGCGCATGGCGCGCGGGCGGCGTCCGCGACGGCATGGCGGGCACCCTGACCCCGGGCGCACCCGCGTCCTACGTCGTGTGGGACGCCGACGAGCTGGTGGTCGCCGCCCCCAAGGACTCCGTCCAGCGTTGGTCGACCGACCCCCGCTCGCGGGTGCCGGCGCTGCCGCGCCTCGAGGACGACGCCCCGGCGCCGGTGTGCCGGCGCTCGGTGCACCGCGGGGTCACCGTCCATGAGGCCTGACCGGACCGCGCTGACGGCGACCGCACGCGACGCGGTTCTGGCGATCGCGTCGGGTCTGCTGCTGTTCGCGAGCTTCCCGCCGCGACCGCTGTGGTTCCTCGCGCCGATCGGCATCGCGCTGTTGACCGCGGTGCTCACCGGCTACGGCCGCGGCGGACGGAAACTGCGCGCCGGCTTCGGCTACGGGTATCTCGCGGGACTGGGCTTCCTCGTCCCGCTGCTGCCGTGGATCGGCGTGTACGTCGGCCCGCTGCCGTGGCTCGCGCTGGCGGCGGCCGAGTCGGTCTTCGTCGGACTGTTCGGCCTCGGCGCGGTCCTCGTCGCGCGGCTGCGGGCCCCCATCTGGGTGCTCGCCGTCGCGCTCGCGGCGGTGTGGAGTCTCACCGAGTGGCTGCGCTCGTCGGTGCCGTTCGGCGGATTCCCGTGGGGTCGCCTCGCTTTCGGCCAACCCGAGGGCTGGCTGCTCCCACTCGCCGCGCTCGGCGGCGCGCCGCTGCTCAGCTTCGGGGTAGCCCTCACCGGCACCGGTCTCGCGGCGGTCGCCCTGACCGCGGTGCGGCGCCGGCCGTGGCGCACGCTCGCCGGCCCGGTTCTGGTCGCGTGCGGCGCGTCCGTCGTCGCGGTCGCCACCCTGCCGTACGTGCACGCCGATGCGGACGGCGACCGGACCGTCACCGTCGCCGCGATCCAGGGCAGCGTCCCCCGACTCGGTCTCGACTTCAACTCACAGCGGCGCGCCGTCCTCGACAACCACGTGCGGCGCACCTTCGAGCTGGCCGACGACGTGGCCGCCGGCCGCGCGGCGCAGCCCGATCTGGTGGTGTGGCCGGAGAACGCGTCGGACATCGATCCGTTCCGCAACGCCGACGCGGCCGAGGAGATCACCGCCGCCTCGCAGGCCGTGGGCGCCCCGATCCTCGTCGGCGCGGTGCTGGTGAACTCCGATGGCACCACCACCAACTCGGTGATCGTGTGGGACGGAACCACCGGCCCGGGCGAGCGGCACGACAAGCGGATCATCCAGCCGTTCGGCGAATACCTGCCGTACCGCGACTTCTTCCGGTTGTTCTCCTCGTACGCGGATCAGGCGGGCAACTTCGTGCCCGGCGACGGCAACGGGGTCGTCCGCGCCGCCGGGATTCCCGTGGGCGTCGCGACGTGCTACGAGGTCGCCTTCGACCGCGCGCTCACCGAATCGGTGCGCGGCGGCGCGGAACTGATCGCCGTGCCCACCAACAACGCCACCTTCGGCGACACCGAGATGACGTACCAGCAGCTGGCGATGTCGCGGGTGCGCGCCGTCGAGCACCGACGCGACGTCGTCGTGGCGGCCACCAGCGGGGTCAGTGCCATCATCGACGCCGACGGCGCCGTGACGCAGCAGTCCCCGCTTTTCGAACCGGCCGCCCTGGTATCGGAGGTCTCACTACGCACCGGGACGACGCCGGCCACGCGGCTCGGCCCGACCCCGGAGTATCTGCTGTGCCTGGGTGCGGCCGTCGCACTCGGGCTGGCCGCGGTCCGCAGCCGGAGGCACGGGTCCGAATCGGCAGTACCCCTCCCCTCGGATGCGGGGGATCGTTCGGCGCTCTGACTCCACCCGCCCGGCGAATCACCGAAAACGCCCCCGTACCGCTCTCGGTAGCGGTGCGGGGGCGTTTTCGCGCCTAACATGGTGTAACAGCCAGCGTCCGGCGGTCGAACTAAAGAATGGTGTGCATCACATTTCGTCGACAACGATCGAGAGGTGAGACGGTGACCAATCCGTTCGACGACGCCGATGCCGAATACCTGGTGCTGGTCAACGAGGAGAACCAGCATTCGCTGTGGCCCGCTTTCGCCGACGTTCCCGTCGGCTGGGCGGTGGTGCACGGCCGGGACACACGTCGCGCCTGCGTCGACTACATCGATGCGCACTGGACCGATCTGCGTCCGTCGGCCGCGATGATCGCACCGGAGCATGATTCGTCGCTCGGCTAGGCGCGGAAGAAGCGCCGACAACCCCTTCGAGCCGACCCCGGACAGCGTGCCGGGACCAACCGGACCGAAGGGTCAAATACCGCTATCTACCAGGCCATTCGAGCCGTTTTCACGGGCCCGGAAACCGTCCGTGCGCGTAATGGATCTTGATATGGTGTGGTCCCGATGCAACCAGGGCATTCTGCTCTCAGGGGGCGTGTAAATGACGATGTCAGGATCTCGGGAACCGGGTGATCACGGTTCCGGTACACCAGCTCTCCCCGCGGAAGCGTTTCCACTCTCCGCGGTGCAACGAAGCATGTGGTTCGCCCAGCAGCTCACGCCGGCGGTGCCCGTCTTCATCGCGCAGTACGTCACGCTCCAGGGCGACCTGGACGTCGACCTGCTCAGCCGCTGCGCGGTGGTCGCGGCGGAGGAGTTCCAGTCGCCGTTCCTGCACCTGCTCGACGTCGACGGCGAGCCGTACCAGCTGATCGATCCCGGCACCGACACCTCGATCGGTCGGGTGGATCTGCGCGATCATCCGGATCCGACGGCCGCTGCCCATGCCTGGATGGAACGCGACTACTCGACGCCGATCGACCTCACCCGCGATCGCCTCATCGACATGACGATCCTGCAGGTGGGTGACCGAGAGTATTTGTGGTACACCAGAATTCACCATGTCGCGCTCGACGGGTACAGCGGCATGACGATGGCGAACCGGATCGCCGCCCTCTACACCGCCGCGGTCGAGGGCCAGGAGCCGCCACCGAACCGGGCGCTCGATCTCCGGGAGTTGCTCGCGATCGACCAGAAGTATCGTGCGTCGAGCCGCTTCCAGGCCGATCGCGAGTACTGGGCCGACCACATCGCAGGGATCGAGGCCGGCTCGACGCTGGCCGAGACCGAGGCGCCGGTCGCCGCCGTGAGCAGGCTCGAGAGCGGACCGATGCCCGACGCGGTGATCGCGGCACTCGATTCCACCGACCGCACGCTCGAAGCCACCCCCGCCGCGGTGCTGATCGCGGCGTTCGCGTGCTATCTCGCTCGCATGACCGGCCGCACCGACGTCCTGGTCAACATGCCCGTCTCGGCCCGCACCACCGCGCCGCTGCAGCGGTCCGGCGGCATGCTCGTCAACGTTGCGCCGCTACGGGCGACGGTACTGCCGAACGACACGGTCGCCGACCTCGTGGGCCGGATCCAGCTGGAACTGATGGGCGCCCTGCGCCATCAGCGTTGCAGCATCGAGGACATCCGCCGCGACGCCGGTCTCACCGGCACCGCGCGCGGGCTGGCCGGCCCGATGGTCAACGTCATGCTCTTCCACCAGAAGATGACGCTGGGCGAGATCGAGGGCGAGTACCACATCGTCACGTCCGGCCCGGTCGAGGACCTGCTGGTCAACTTCTTCCAGAGCGGCAGTCCGACAAGGACGTTCGTCGAGTTCCGGGCAAACCCCGGGCGGTACTCGCAGGACGCGCTGCGCGCCCACCATCAGCGGTTCCTCGAACTCGTCGAAGAGTTCGTGCTGGCGTCCCCCGACTCCCGCGTCGCCGACATCCACACAGAGAGTTCGGCGGTGGGCGCCCAGTTGTTGCGCACTGCCGCGCAACTCGAATTCTGGTCCGGTGAGCTTGCCGGCCTGCCCGACATCCTGTCGCTGCCGTCGGACCGCCCCCGCCCGGCGCGGCGCGCCCTCACCAGCGACCGGGTGGACTTCGAAATCCCCGCGGCGGTGCATCGTGCGGTCGTCGCGCAGTCCGAAGCCCGCGGCTGCACCGTGTTCGCCGCCGTCCACGCGGCACTGGTGGTGCTCCTGGCGCGCCTGGCCGACGTCGACGACGTCGCGATCGGCACACCCGTGACCGGGCAGAGCCCGGCAGGGGAGTTCGTCAACACGTTGACCCTGCGGACCCGGGTGTCTCCGGGCATCACGTTCGACCAGCTGCTCACCGACGTGTGCCGCGCCGACACGGACGCGTTCCGGCACGCCGAGACCCCGTTCGCGCAGCTGGTCGAGTCGCTCGACCGCACCCGCGAGAACGCGCACTCGCCGCTGTTCCAGGTGATGCTCGAGTTCCTCGACGGCCGCACGCCGCATCTCGACGAGGACGGCCTGGTGGTGCGGGGTGTCGACACCGGCCCCGACATCTCCGCGCTCGATCTGCGGCTCACCGTCGAGGAACGCTTTGCGAGCAACGGTGACGGGAGCCGCACACCGAACGGGGTGAGCGCATCGTTCGCGTTCGCGACCGACATGTTCGACGCGGAGACGATCGAGACACTGTCGGGGCGGTTCCTGCGGGTGCTCGACGCGGTGCTCGTCGACCCGGCCGTGACCGTCGCCGACATCGATCTGCTGGCCGAGGACGAGCGACGACAGCTCTCCGGGGTATGGGGTGGCGACGGTGTCGAGCCGCGGACCCTCGCCGACATACTCGGCGCGGCTGCGCTCGCCGGCCCGGACCGCGCGGCGCTGACCTACGAGGGGCGGACGCTGAGTTACTGCGCACTCGACGAGGACTCGAACCGGCTGGCGCGACTGCTCATCGCGCGGGGAGTCGGACCGGAATCGGTGGTGGCGCTGTCGATGCCGCGCTCGATCGAGTCGGTGTCGTCGGTGTGGGCGGTCGCCAAGACCGGTGCGGCGTTCGTCCCGGTGGACCCCAACTATCCGACCGACCGCATCGAGCACATGCTCACCGATTCGGGGTCGATGCTGGCACTGACCGTCGCGGCCCACGCGGCCGCGGTCGCGGATCTCGTGCCGGCCCTGGTCCTCGACGACCTAGGGTTCGACGAGCAGGTGCGGCAGTGGTCGGCCGACGCCGTCACCGACGCCGACCGACTTGCCCCGGTCCGCATCGACCACCCGGCCTATCTCATCTACACCTCCGGCTCGACCGGCACCCCGAAGGGGGTCACCGTCACCCATCGCGGGCTGGCGAATTTCGCCGAGGACGAACGCCGCCGCTACCGGGTGCGCCCGACGTCGCGGACGCTGCACTTCTCGTCGCCGAGCTTCGACGCGTCGGTGCTCGAGCTGATGCTCGCGTTCGGTGCGGGCGCCACCATGGTGATCGCCCCTCCGACGATCTACGGCGGCGCCGAGCTGACCGCGCTGCTGCGCGACGAGCACGTCACCCACGCCTTCGTCACGCCGGCGGCGCTGGGCTCCGTCGATGCGGACGCACTCACCGACCTGGAGTGCGTCGTGACCGGCGGCGAGGCGTGCCCGCCGTATCTGGTGGAGCAGTGGGCGCCGCGGCACCGGATGTTCAACGCGTACGGGCCCACCGAGGCGACGGTGGTGTCGAGCGTGTCCGAGCCGCTGGTGGTGGGGCGGGACGTCACGATCGGCAGCCCGCCGATCGGCACCGGCGCTCTCGTGCTCGACGCGCGTCTGCGGCCGGTCCCGCCCGGCGTCGCCGGTGAGCTGTACGTGTACGGCGACGGCCTGGCGCGTGGCTATCACGCGCGGGCGGCGACCACCGCGGAACGGTTCGTGGCCAACCCGTTCGACGGCAGCCGGATGTACCGCACGGGCGACCTGGTGCGCTGGCGGCGGGTCGGGCGCCGGCACGCGCTCGAGTACGTCGGGCGCACCGACTTCCAGATCAAGATCCGCGGCTACCGCATCGAGCTCGGCGAGGTGGAGGCCGCACTGCGCTCCCATCCCGAGGTCGGGTTCGCGCTCGCCACCGGGTTCGTCGGGCCGTCGGGTGACACGCTGCTCGTGGCGTACGTGCAACCGGAGGGCAACCGGGAGACGGTCGCGGGTGAGCACCTGGCGTCCGAGGTCACCGCGCACGCCGCGGACGTGCTGCCGCCGCACATGGTGCCCGCGCGCGTCGTGGTGCTCGATTCGCTTCCACTGACCCCGGCCGGCAAGCTCGACCGCCGCGCCCTGCCCGAACCCCGTTTCGACACCGGCGCCGGTGAGTTCCACGCGCCGGCCACGCTGGACGAGAAGAAGATCGCCGGCGTGTTCTCGGAGCTGCTCGGGGTGGAGCGGATCAGCACCACCGACAGCTTCTTCGACCTCGGCGGCAACTCGCTCACCGCGACCCGGATCGTGGCCCGCATCAACGCGACTCTCGGCACCGACCTCACCGTCCTCGACCTGTTCGAGGCACCGACCGTGGGAGCGCTCGCCGCCCGCGTCGAGGCCGCCGGCCCGGGCCATGGCGCCCGCCCGCCGCTGGTGCCGCGGGACCACGTCGGCCCGGTGCCGGTCTCGCTCGCCCAGCAGCGGATGTGGTTCGTCAACCAGCTCGACCCGTCGTCGGCCGCGTACAACATCCCGATCGCGGTTCGGCTGAGCGGACCGCTGGACGTGCCCGCGCTCCGGGCGGCGCTCGCCGACGTCGTCGGACGCCACCAGACGCTGCGCACGGTCTTTCCGAACACTCCCGACGGCCCGGTGCAGCTGGTGCGCTCGGCCACCGAGACACCACTCGACCTCGAACCCGAGGAGGTCACCGAAGCACAACTGCCGCAGCGGCTCTCGGCCGCCGCGACCGCGAGCTTCGACGTCTCGGTCCAGGCCCCGGTGCGTGCGCACCTGTGGCGGCTCGACACCACCGAGCACGTGCTCTCACTCGTCGTGCACCACGTGGCGGCGGACGGCTTGTCGATGGCGCCGCTCGCTCGGGACGTGATGGTCGCGTACGGGGCTCGCGCGGCAGGAACGGACCCGGCCTGGACACCGCTCGCGGTGCAGTACACCGACTACGCGATATGGCAGCGGGAACTGCTGGGCTCGGAGGACGACCCACGGAGCCTCGCCGCACGTCAGATCGCGTTCTGGCGGGACGAACTGACCGGTGCGCCCGACCTGCTCGAGTTGCCCACCGACCGGCCCCGGCCGCCGCAGCAGTCGATGCGCGGCGCCACGGTGGACGTCACGATCGCGCCGCACCTGCACCGACGACTGCTCGAACTGGCCGGCGAGTACGAGGCGAGCCTGTTCATGGTGCTGCACGCGGCCCTGGCCGTGCTGCTGGCCCGGACCAGCGGCGCGAGCGACGTCTCGATCGGGTCGCCGGTGTCCGGACGCGGCGAGGCCGAACTCGACGATCTGGTCGGCATGTTCGTCAACACGCTGGTGTTGCGCAGCCGGGTGGACCACGGCGGGACGTTCAGCGACCTGCTGGCGCACACCCGGACCACCGATCTGGCAGCCCTGGGCAACACCGACGTGCCGTTCGAGCGGCTCGTCGAGGTCCTCGACCCGCCCCGCTCGGAGGCCTACTCGCCGCTGTTCCAGGTGATGCTGGTCCTGCAGGGGTCGGACCGCCATCGGCTCGAGCTTCCCGAACTCACCGTCGAGGTCGACGAGATCGACACCGGCACAGCCAAGTTCGATCTCCAGGTGATCCTGACCGAGCAGCCGGATGTGGAGGGCCGCCCCGGTCCGATCGACGCGAGGTTGTCCTACGCGGCAGACCTGTTCGATCCCGGCACCGTCATGGTGTTCGCGGAGCGGTTCCTGCGGATCCTCGAGGCCGTCACCGTCGACCCGGTGGTCCGGGTCGGCGACATCGACATCCTCGTCGACGGCGAACGCGAACTCCTCCTCGACGAGTGGAACGCCACCGCGCACCCGGTGCCGGATGCAACGCTGGCCGACCTGTTCGACGCGCAGGCTCGGCGCACCCCGCACGCGGTGGCCCTGACCTTCGGTGACGAGCAGCTCACGTACGCGGAGTTCGCATCCCGCTCCCGACGCCTCGCCCGCGAGTTGATCGCCCGCGGCGTGGGGCCGGAGAGCCGGGTCGCGCTGGCGATGCGCCGCTCGTTCGACCTGCTGATCGGCATGTACGCGGTGACCGAGGCCGGCGGCGCGTACGTACCGCTCGACCCGGACCATCCGCAGGAACGCACCGACTACGTGCTCGCGAGTGCCGAGCCGGTGTGTGTGCTGACGACCAGCCGGGACCACGCCGGCCTCGGCAACGCGGTCGAGGTCGTCGAGATCGACCGGCTCGACCTCGCCGGCCGCGACGACGGCCCGATCCGTCCCGAGGAACGCCGCGGCACCCTCCGGCCCGACGACGTCGCGTACGTGATCTACACGTCGGGTTCGACAGGCCGGCCCAAGGGTGTGGCCGTCAGCCATCGCGCGATCGTCAACCGTCTGGCCTGGATGCAGGACCGGTACCGGCTCACCGGCGCCGACGTCGTCGTGCAGAAGACACCCGCCACGTTCGACGTCTCGGTGTGGGAGTTCTTCTGGCCGTTGCAGACCGGCGCGAGTCTGGCGATCGCGCTGCCCGAGGGGCATCGCGACCCCGCCTACCTGTCGCAGCTCGTCCACGACCGGGGCGTCACCGTCGCGCACTTCGTGCCGTCGATGCTCGCCGCCTTCGTGGTCGGCGCCGATCCGGCGCAGTGCCGGTCGCTGCGCACCGTTTTCTGCAGTGGCGAGGCGTTGCCTCCCGCCACCGCGGAGGCCTTCGCGGACTTCGTCGGCGCGGGCGGTGCCGAACTGCACAACCTGTACGGCCCCACCGAGGCCGCCGTCGACGTCACCTACCGGCAGTACACCGCCGCCGACACGGTGTCGGTCCCGATCGGCGCCCCGGTGTGGAACACCCAGGTGTACGTGCTCGATGCGCGGCTGCACCCGGCCGCGGTGGGGGTGCCCGGCGAGCTCTACCTGGCCGGCGTCCAGCTGGCCCGCGGATACGTCGGACGTCCCGATCTCACGGCGGAACGGTTCGTCGCCGACCCGTTCGGCCCGCCCGGTGCGCGGCTGTACCGCACCGGCGACCTGGTGCGCTGGCGGAAGACGGGAAGCTTCGACTACTCGCTCGACTACCTGGGCCGCACCGACTTCCAGGTGAAGCTGCGTGGCCTGCGCATCGAGCTCGGCGAGGTGGAGGCGACGCTTCTCACCCGGCCGGGCGTGGCACAGGCGGTGGTCGTGGTGCGCCACGACGACCTCGTCGGGGAGGCCCTCGTCGGTTACGTCGTCGCCGATCCGGGTGCCGACGTCGATCCGGCCGCGCTCCGCGAGTCCCTCACCGCGTCGCTGCCCGCGTACATGGTGCCGTCGCAGATCCTCGTGCTCGACGGGTTCCCCCTCGGATCCACCGGCAAGCTGGACCGCCGTGCGCTGCCCGCCCCCGAGTTCGGATCCGTGGAGACCGAGTTCGTGGCGCCGCGGAACCCCGTCGAGGAGATCCTCGCGCTGATCTTCGGCGAACTGGTCGGCACGGCCCGAGTGGGCGTGTACGACAGCTTCTTCGACCTCGGCGGGAACTCGCTGACCGCGACCCGGCTGGTGGCCCGCGTCAACGACGCCCTCGACGCGCACGTCGGGGTCCGCGACGTCTTCGACGCCCCGACCGTCGCCGCGCTCGCGCTGCGGATCGAGTCCGGGGGTATGCGCGGTGCCGCGCGGCCGCCGCTGTCGGCCGCGGCGCGCCCCGCGACCGTCCCGGTGTCGCTGGCGCAGAAGCGGATGTGGTTCATCAACCAGTTCGACACGTCCTCCGCCGCCTACAACGTGGTGCTGCCCGTCCGTCTCGACGGCGACCTCGACCGCAGCGCGCTGCGTGCGGCCGTCGCCGACGTCCTCGAGCGGCACGAGTCGCTGCGCACCCGGTTCCCGATGGTCGACGGGGAACCGACCCAGCTGATCGTGCCGACCGCGGCCGTCGCCCCCGACCTGGAACCGGTGCCCACCACCGAGCAGGACGTCCGCGAGCGGGTCGCCGAGTTCGCGGCGCAGGGCTTCGACGTCACCACGGCGCCGCCCGTGCGGTCGCTGCTGCTGCGCGTGGGCCCGCAGCAGCACGTGCTCGTCATCGTCGTGCACCACATCTGCGCCGACGGGTTCTCCCTGGCACCGCTCGCGCGAGACGTGATGAGCGCGTATGTCGCCCGGACCGAGGACCGGGCCCCGCACTGGGCGCCGCTCGCGGTGCAGTACGCGGACTACGCGCTGTGGCAGCAGGAGGTGCTGGGCGGTACCGACGACCCGGACAGCGTGCTGTCCGGCCAGCTCGAGCACTGGGCCCGCACCCTCGACGGGCTGCCGGAGGTCCTCGACCTGCCCACCGACCGGCCGCGCCCGGCGCAGCGTTCGCTGCACGGCGCCGTCCACCGGTTCCGGATCGGTCCCGATGTGCACCGGCGCCTCACCGCCGTCGCCCGGGGTCACAACTCGACCGTGTTCATGGCGGTGCACGCCACCCTGGCGGCGTTGCTCGCCCGGCTCGGCGACACCGACGACGTCGCGATCGGCACCCCGATCGCCGGTCGCGGCGCCGCCGCGCTCGACGACATGGTCGGCATGTTCGTCAACACACTCGTGCTGCGCAGCCGGTTCGATCCCGCCGCCACCTACTCGGAGTTGCTCAGCGCCGTCCGCGACGGCGACCTCGACGCGTTCGGGCACGCCGACCTGCCGTTCGAGCGGCTCGTGGACGCACTGGCCCCGGAACGATCCACCGCGCACTCGCCGCTGTTCCAGGTGATGCTCGAGTTCCGCAACAACGAGCAGCCGCGGCTCGAGCTGCCCGGCCTGACCGTCACGGTCGTCGACACCGGCACCGACACCACCAACTTCGACCTGCAGCTCACCCTCACCGAGGAGTTCACCGACGCGGGTGAACCTGCCGGTGTCGCCGCCGGATTCACGTATGCGACCGACCTGTTCGACCCCGCGACGGTCACCCGCCTCGCCGAACGGTTCGGTGCGGTGCTGCGCGCCGTCACCGACGACCCGGCGGTGCGGGTGGGCGACGTCGACCTGCTGACGGTGACCGAGCGGACCGCGATCGCCCCGGTGAGCGGCGGCGCCGGCGTGCCGGCCCGTACGCTGCCCGAGTTGCTGGCGACCGCGAGCGTCGTCGATCCGGCTGCCACCGCGGTGGTGTTCGAGGGGCGCGAGGTCAGCTACCGGGACCTGGATGCGGACTCGGATCGGCTCGCGCGGCTGCTCGTCACCCGCGGCGTCGGTCCCGAGTCGGTGGTCGCGCTGGCGCTGGCCCGGTCGATCGAATCGGTGACCGCGACCTGGGCGGTCGCCAAGACCGGGGCCGCCTTCGTGCCCGTGGACCCGAACTACCCGCCGGACCGCATCGAGCACATGCTCACCGACTCCGGTGCCGTCGTCGGACTGACCGTTCGCGCACACCGCGACGCGCTGCCGCCCGGCACCGACTGGATGGTGCTCGACGACCCCGCGGTGAGCGACGAGCTGCGGCACCTGCCCGGCGGCCCGGTCACCGACGCCGATCGGGTGCGCCCGGTGCGGCTCGACGATCCCGCGTACCTGATCTACACGTCCGGCTCCACCGGCGTCCCGAAGGGCGTCGTGGTGTCGCACCGCGGCCTGGCGAACTTCGCCGCCGAGGAACGGACCCGGTTCGGTATCACGCCGCGGTCGCGGACCCTGCACTTCTCGTCGCCCAGCTTCGACGCCTCCATTCTCGAGCTGCTGCTCGCGGTCGGGTCGGGCGCCACGATGGTCGTCGCGCCGCCCACCGTCCTCGGTGGCGACGAGCTGCGGGATCTGCTGCGCGAGAACAGGGTCACGCACGCGTTCGTGACACCGGCCGCGCTCGCGTCGGTGGATCCGGCGGGGCTGACGGCCCTCGAGTGTGTCGCGACCGGCGGCGAGGCCTGCCCGCCCGAACTGGTGGCGCAGTGGGCGCCCGGCCGGCGGATGTTCAACGCGTACGGGCCCACCGAGGCCACCGTCGTCGCCAGCATCAGCGAGCCCCTCGCGGTAGGGGTGCCCGTCACCATCGGCCGCCCGCCGATGGGTACCTCGCTGGTGGTCCTCGATGCGCGCCTGCATCCGGTCCCAGGCGGGGTGCCTGGCGAGCTGTACGTTCTCGGCGGCGGACTCGCCCGCGGCTATCACGCCCGCCCCGGCACCACCGGGGAGCGGTTCGTGGCCAACCCGTTCGGCGACCCGGGCAGCCGCATGTACCGCACCGGCGACCTCGTTCGCTGGAACGGCTCCGGCCAGCTGGAGTACCTGGGCCGCACCGACTTCCAGGTGAAGATCCGCGGGTTCCGCATCGAGCTCGGCGAGATCGAGTCGGCGCTGCGCCGGTCCCCGGGTGTCGCGCGCGCCGTCGTCACCGTCGACGGGTCCGGGCCCACGAGCCGACTCGTCGGGTACGTCGTGCCCGAACCGGGTGCGGCGCTCGACCCGGCCGACGTCACCGACTTCGTCGGCACGTTCCTCGCGTCGTACATGGTGCCGTCCGCGGTGATGGTGCTCGACGCGCTGCCGCTGGGGCCCGCGGGCAAGCTGGACCGGCGAGCACTGCCGGCACCGGACTTCGGGGCCCGCGCCACGGCCGGCCGCGCCCCACGGTCCGAGCGCGAACGGCAGCTGGCCGACCTGTTTGCCGAGGTGCTGGGCCTCGACTCGGTGGGCGTCGACGACTCGTTCTTCGGGCTGGGCGGCGATTCGATCATGTCGATCCAGCTGGTGTCGCGCGCGAAGACCGCCGGTCTGCACTTCACACCGCGGGACGTGTTCGAGCACAAGACCGTCGAGGCGCTCGCTCGTGTCGCACAGGCCGGCGCGGACGCAATCGTGCTCGCCGAACTCGACGGCGGCGGCGTCGGCGACGTCCCGCTGCTGCCGGTCGCACACTGGCTCCTCGGCCGCGGCGGACACCACGACCGGTTCTCCCAGGCCGCGCTGCTCACCGCCCCCGAGGGGCTGGGCGAGCCCGCGCTCGCCGGTGCGCTGCAGGCCGTCCTGGACCGGCACGACATGCTGCGGGCCCGGATCCAGCCGGGCGCGCACCGCATGACGGTGCCGCCACCCGGCTCGGTGTACGCCGAGTGGCTGATCCGGCGCGTCGAGGTCGACGCGGTGCCGGGCACCGACGCGTTCGCGGACGTCGTGCGTGCCGAGCTGGACGCCGCCGAGGACCGCCTCGACCCGGCCGCCGGCGAGATGGTGCAGGTGGTGTGGCTCGATTCCCGGGCCGACGGCGGCCGGCTGCTGGTCGTGGTGCATCACCTGGTGGTCGACGGCGTCTCGTGGCGCATTCTGGTGCCGGACCTCGCGACCGCGTGGGCGCAGATCGTAGCCGGTGAGCGACCCGACCTGGCTCCGGTCGGCACGTCGATGCGGCGCTGGGCGCACGGGCTGGTCGATGCCGCCGCGGACCGTCGCGACGAACTGGACCGGTGGCGCGCCATCCTCGCGGGCGGCGACGACCCCCTGCTCGGCGCGCGCCCGCTCGACCCGGCCGTGGACGTGGCCGCGACTGTCGGGACGGTCACGGTCGAGGTGTCGCCCGACGTGACGGAGGCGCTGTTGACGACGGTGCCGGACGCGTTCCGTGGCAGCGTCAACGACGGACTGCTCACCGCACTGGCCCTCGCACTGGTCCGCTGGCGCCGGGATCGGGGCGTCAGTGCCGACACCGCACTGGTCACGCTCGAGGGCCACGGCCGCGAGGACCACGTGCTGCCCGGCGCGGACCTCGCGCGCACCGTCGGCTGGTTCACCACGCTGTTCCCGATCCGGCTGGACCTCACCGGGATCGACGTGGACGACGCGTTCACCGGTGGCCGCGGCGCGGGTGCCGCGGTCAAGGCCGTCAAGGAGCAGCTGCTGGCGGTGCCCGATCACGGCATCGGGTTCGGCATGCTGCGCTACCTCGACGACGAGGGCGAGCGGGCGCTGCGGGATCTGCCGTCGGCACAGGTGAGTTTCAACTACCTGGGCCGGTTGACGGCCGCGGTGCCGGAGGACCAGCGCGCCGCCGGGTGGGTGCCGACCGACGACGCCGACCTGGGCATCCTGCAGGACCCCGACCTGCCGGTCGCGTCGGTCCTCGACATCAATGCCGTGACGAGCGACGGCCCGGACGGGTCCAGGATCCGTGCTACGTGGGGGTTCCCGGAGGGTGTGCTGTCGGAGGCCGACGTGACGGCGCTCGCGCAGCTGTGGACCGACGCGCTGGTCGCGCTCGCCCGGCACGTCTCCCGACCGGGCGCGGGTGGACTGACCCCGTCGGATCTCGATCTGGTCGCCCTCTCGCAGCCGGAGATCGAGACACTCGAGCAGCGGTTCCCGAATGTGACCGACGTGTGGTCGCTGTCGCCGCTGCAGTCGGGTCTGCTGTTCCACGCGCAGTTGGCCGACCGATCCGTGGACGCCTACCTCGTGCAGATGATGCTCGACGTGCGCGGCGCCGACGCGGGGCGGCTGCGGCGCGCCGGGCAGGCGATGCTCGATCGGCATCCGAACCTGCGCTCGGCGTTCGTACACGGCGAGGACGGCGCTCCCGTGCAGGTGATCCAGGAGCGGGTCCCGCTGCCGTGGAACGAGATCGACCTGTCGGAGTCCGACGAGCCGGTGCGCGAGGCGGAACTCGCGCGGCTGATCGCCGACGACCGTGCCCGACGCTTCGACATGGCCGAGGCGCCACTGATCCGGTTCCTGCTGGTCCGCACCGGACCGGACGAGCACCGACTGATCCTCACCAACCACCACATCCTGCTCGACGGCTGGTCGACGCCGCTGATGATGCAGGAACTGCTCACGCTCTACGCGACGGACGGGAACACCGCAGTCCTGCCGCGGGTGCACGCGTACCGCGACTACCTGGCGTGGATCGGCGCCCAGGACCCCGACGCCGGGGTGCGGGCGTGGGCCGAGTCCCTCGCGGGCCTCGACGAGCCGACCCTGCTGGCGCCGCTCGACCGCGGCCGCGAACAGGCCACCGTGCCCGACGAGGTCGACCTCTCGCTCGACGCCGCGCGCACCGCCCGGCTGCAGGCGATCGGCCGGCAGTGGGGCGTCACGCTCAACACGATGGTGCAGGCGGCGTGGGCGATCGTGCTGGGCGCGACGACCGGCCGGGACGACGTCGTGTTCGGCGGCACCGTGTCGGGTCGCCCGCCGCACATTCCCGGCATCGAGTCCATGATCGGCCTGTTCATCAACACGCTGCCGATCCGCGTGCGACTCGACGCCCGCGAATCGGTGGGGGAGTTGCTCCGCCGACTGCAGTCCGAGCAGGCCGGGCTGCTCGACCACCACCACGTGAGCCTGACCGACATCCAGGATGCCGTCGGGCCGATGCTGGCCTTCGACACGCTCACGGTGTTCGAGTCCTACCCGGTGGACCGGTCGGCGGTCACCGACGCCGACATCTCCGGGCTACGCCTGGTCCGCCTGCACGAGGGATCCGACGCCGCGCACTACCCGCTCACCCTCGTCGCCAACGCCGACGACCGACTGCGGATGAAGCTGAAGTTCCTCCCGGATCTGTTCGACCGTGGCCAGGCGCGGTCGCTGGCCGAACGGGTACAGCGCGTTCTCGTCGCCCTCTCCGAGGATCCCCAGTGCCCGCTGGCGCGGCTGCGCCTGCTGTCCGACTCCGAATGGGACGAGCTGGTGCCGCTGCGCGGCCGGCCCGCTCGGTCGCTGCGGACCCTGCCGCAGCTGTTCGCGGATGCGGCCGCCATCGATCCGGATGCCGTCGCCCTGATCTCCGGCGATGTCGACGTCACCTACCGGGAACTCGACGAACGCTCCAACCGGCTGGCCCGAGTACTGATCGACGACGGCGTGGGGCCCGAATCGTTCGTGGCGCTGGGCATCCCGCGGTCCGTCGAGTCGATCGTCGCGGTGTGGGCGGTCGCCAAGGCCGGTGCCGCGTTCCTGCCGGTCGATCCGAACTACCCGGCGGAACGGATCGCGTTCATGCTCGAGGATTCCGGCGCCACGGTGGGCCTGACGGTGGCCGGGGCCCGCGACCGGCTGCCCGCCGCCGTGCCGTGGACGGTCCTCGACGACCCCGCGTTCGAGACCCGGTGCGCGGCACGGTCCGCGGCCGCGCTCGGCGCCGACGAGCTGTCGGTGCCACTGCGGCTGACGCATCCCGCGTACGTGATCTACACGTCGGGCACCACCGGCACCCCGAAGGGCGTGGTCGTCACGCACGAGGGCCTCGACAATCTGTCCGAGGAGTACCGCACCCGGTTCGCGACGCAGCGCTCGTCACGAACCCTGCACTTCTCCACACCGAGCTTCGACGCCGCGGTGCTCGACTACCTGCTGGCGTTCGGTGCGGGCGCGACGATGGTGATCGCGCCGACGACCGTGTACGGCGGCCGCGAACTCGCGGACCTGATCCGTGACACGCACGTCACGCACGCCTTCATCACGACCGCGGCGGCCGCGACGGTCGACCCGGCCGGGCTCGACGAGTTCACCGAGGTGATGGTCGGCGGCGAGGCGGTCCCACCCGAGCTGGTGGCCCGGTGGGCGCACGAGCGGCGTTTCTACAACGGTTACGGACCCACCGAGGCGACCGTCATGGCGAACGTCAGTGCGCCGCTGGTCACCGGGGAGACCGTCACGATCGGCGCGCCGCTGCGCGGCGTGTCCGAGCTGGTCCTCGACACGAAGCTGCGCCCGGTACCCGCCGGCGTGCCCGGCGAGCTCTACATCGCCGGGCCGAACCTGGCCCGCGGTTACCACCGGCGACCCGGCCTGACCGCGGAACGATTCGTCGCGAACCCGCACGGGGTCCCCGGCGAGCGGATGTACCGCACCGGCGACGTGGTGCGGGTGCTGGGCGACCGCACCATCGAATACGTCGGGCGGTCCGACTTCCAGGTGAAGATCCGCGGCTTCCGCATCGAGCTCGGCGACATCGACAACGCGTTCGGCGACCACCCCGACATCCGGTTCGCCGTCACGCTGGGCCGGCCCGGCCCGACCGGGGAGACGGCCCTGGTCACATACGTGCTGCCCGTTGCCGGCGCCCAGCCCGAACCGGGCGCGCTGCGCGAGTACGTCGCCGAACACCTACCCGCACAGATGGTGCCGTCGAGCATCATGATCCTGGACGAGATCCCGCTGACCCCGATCGGCAAGCTGGACCGGGCCGCGCTCCCGGCCCCGGAGTTCCTGCCGGCCGCCACCACGTTCCGGGCGCCGACCAACCCCACCGAGCAGACCATCGTCGACACCTTCACCGCGGTCCTCGGACTCGAACGCATCGGCGTCGACGACAGCTTCTTCGACCTCGGCGGTAACTCACTGATCGCGACCCGGGTGATCGCCCGACTCGGCGGCGCCCTCGGCGTCGACCTCGGGGTGCGGGCACTGTTCGAGGCGCCGACCGCGCACCGTTTGGCCCGCTGGGTCTCGCGCGAGCACCTCGACACCGCGTCGCGGCCCCCGCTGGTCCCGCAGCAGCGGCCCGATCCGGTCCCGCTGTCGCTGGCCCAGAAGCGGATGTGGTTCATCAACCAGTTCGACACCGAGTCGGCGGCCTACAACATTCCGCTGGCGGTGCGGTTGACCGGCGATCTCGACGCCGCGGCCCTCGCGGCGGCGGTGATCGACGTCCAGGATCGGCACGAGACGCTGCGCACGTTCTTCCCGACCCGCGACGGGGAACCGGTGCAACTGGTGGTGCCGGCCGCCGAGGCGGCACCCCGCCTCACCGTCGTCGATGTCGCACCGGATCGCGTCCCGGAGCGGATCGCGGCCCTGATCTCGCGCGGCTTCGACGTCACCACGGCGGTGCCGGTGCGCGCCGAACTGCTGCGGTTGGGCCCGCGCGAGCACGTCCTCACGATCGTGGTGCACCACATCTGCGCCGACGGCTTCTCGATGGCGCCGCTCGCGCGGGACGTGATGGCCGCGTACGTGGCCCGCACGGGCGGACACGTACCGCAGTGGGCTCCGCTGCCCGTGCAGTACGCCGACTTCGCGCTGTGGCAGCACGAGGTCCTCGGCGCCGAGGACGACCCCGAGTCGCTGGTGCGCCGCCAACTGGAGTTCTGGACCGAGGCCCTCGACGGGCTGCCCGAGGCGATCACCCTGCCGACGGACCGGCCACGACCCAGCCGGCAGAGCTTCGACGGCGCCCGGGTGGAGTTCGAGATCCCCGCCGAGGTCCACCGCGCACTCGCCGAATCCGCACGCCGGCACAGCGCGACGATGTTCATGGCGGCACACGCGGCGCTGGCGGTGCTGCTGGCCAAGCTCAGCGGCACCGACGACATCGCGATCGGCACCCCGATCGCCGGCCGTGGCGAGGCCGAACTCGACGACCTCGTCGGCATGTTCGTCAACACCCTGGTGCTGCGGTCGCGCGTCGACCCGGACGCAGGCTTCGGGGACCTGCTCGCCCGCACCCGCGAGTTCGATCTCGCGGCGTTCGGGCACGCGGACCTGCCGTTCGAGCGGCTCGTGGACGTGCTGGCCCCCGAACGGTCGACCGCCCACTCGCCGCTGTTCCAGGTGATGCTCGAGTTCCAGAACAACGAGCTGCCCAGCCTCGAGCTGCCGGGGCTGGTGGCGGACCCGGTCGCGGCCGATCTGGCGGTCGCGAAGTTCGACCTGCAGCTCACGCTCGCCGAGCGGCACGACCAGGCCGGCGTCCCCGCCGGCATCGCGGCGGTCCTCACGTACGCGACCGACCTGTTCGAGCCGGACACGGTCCGCGAACTGGGGGAGCGCTTCACCCGACTGCTCGACGCCCTCGTGGTGGACCCGGCGCGGCCGACCGGCGACATCGAGATCACCACCGCGGCCGAGCGCGACGCGCTGCTCCACGAGTGGAACGCCGCGGGCGTCCACGTCGGCGACGAGACCCTGGCCGACCGCTTCGCGCAGGCCGCGGTCCGGTTCGCCGACCGTGCGGCCCTCACCTACGACGGGTCGACGATCGGGTACGCCGACCTCGAGGCGCGCGCCAACCGGCTCGCCCGGCACCTCGTCACCCTCGGGGTGGGACCGGAGACCCTCGTCGCGGTGGCGCTGCCCCGCTCGACCGACCTCGTGGTCGCGCTGCTCGCCGTCGTCAAGTCCGGCGCCGGGTATCTCCCGCTCGACGTCGGCTACCCGGCCGAGCGGCTCTCCTACATGCTCACCGACGCCGCCCCGGTCTGCGTGCTGACCACCGGTTCCGACGCCGACGCCCTTCCGGAGACGGACGCCCCGCTGATCCGCCTCGACGCCGACGAGACCGTCGCCGCGCTGTCCGCGCTGCCGGACCGCGCCGTCACCGACGCCGACCGGCTCGCGCCGCTGCGCCCCGACGACGTCGCGTACGTCATCTACACCTCCGGGTCCACCGGACGCCCCAAGGGGGTGCAGGTCACCCACCGGAACGTGTTGACGCTGTTCGCGAACACCGCGACCGCGTTCGGCTTCGACCAGCACGACGTGTGGACGATGTTCCACTCGTACGCGTTCGACTTCTCGGTGTGGGAGCTGTGGGGCCCGCTGCTGCACGGCGGACGGCTCGTCGTCGTCGACTTCTACACCGCGCGGTCACCGGAGATGTTCCTCGATCTGCTGCGCACCGAGCAGGTGACGGTGCTCAATCAGACCCCGACCGCGTTCTACCAGCTGGCCGAGGCGGACCGGCTCGCTAGCGAACACGGTTCGTCCGCACCGGATCTGGCCCTGCGCTACGTCGTGTTCGGCGGCGAGGCCCTCGACCTCGGACAGCTGGGCCGGTGGTACACCCGCCACCCGGACACCGCGCCGCGACTGGTGAACATGTACGGCATCACCGAGACCACCGTGCACGTGACGCACCTCGAACTCGACCGCGCGTTCGCCGAGGCCGCCGACGCCAGCGTCATCGGCCGCGCGATCCCCGGCCTGCGCGTCGTCGTCCTCGACGAGCGCCTGCACCCGGTCCCGCCGGGTGTCACCGGCGAGATGTACGTCGCCGGTGAGCAGTTGACCCGCGGCTACCTGGGCCGAGGCGCGCTCACGTCCGGCCGGTTCGTGGCCGACCCGTTCGGCGCACCGGGCACCCGGATGTACCGGACCGGGGACCTCGCCCGCTGGAACCGCGACGGCCGACTCGAGTATCTGGGCCGCTCCGACTTCCAGGTGAAGATCCGCGGCTTCCGCATCGAGCTCGGCGAAATCGAGGCCTCCCTGCTGCGGTTCCCGGGAGTCGCGCAGGCGGTGGTCGCGGTGCACCGGGACGGCTCCGGACCCGCCCGCCTGGTCGCGTACACCGTCCCCGAGCAGGCGGCCGAGTTCGATCCGCAGGACGTACTCGACCACGTGGGCCGGGAACTGACGTCGTACATGGTCCCGGCGACGCTGATGGTGCTCGACGAACTCCCGCTCACCGCGAACGGCAAGCTGGATCGCAAGGCGTTGCCGCAACCGGAGTTCGGCGTCCGGATCGCCGGTGGGCGGGCGGCGGAGACCGAGGCCGAACGCACCCTCGCCGGGCTGTTCGCCGAGGTCCTCGGTCTCGACTCGGTGGGCGCGGACGATTCCTTCTTCGGGCTCGGCGGCGATTCGATCATGTCGATCCAGCTGGTCTCCCGGGCGAAGGCCGCGGGGCTGCGCTTCACCCCGCGCGACGTCTTCGAACATCGCAGTGTGGCGGGACTCGCGGCCGTCGCCGCGGCGGAGACGGGGGACGCGCCGGTCCACCTCAAGGAACTTCCCGGCGGCGGGATCGGCGAATTCCCGCTCACGCCGATCATGCGCTGGCTCCTCGACCGCAGCGACGACGTGCGCCGGTACACGCAGACCGCACTGCTGGCGCTGCCGCGCGACATCGACCTGGACGGACTCACGCGCACGCTGCAGGCGGTCGTCGACCGGCACGACATGCTGCGCGGCGAGCTGCGGGCCGGCCCGGACCCGCAGATGCTGGTGCGGCCGGTCGGCGCGGTCGATGCCGCCCGGTCGATCACCCGGATCCCGGTCGACGCGCTGTCGGGCCCCGCCTTCACCGCGACGGCGGGCGCAGCGCTCGAGGACGCCGCGGGCCGGCTCGACCCCGGTACGGGAGACCTGCTGCAGGCGGTGTGGTTCGACGCCGGGGAGGCCGGTGGACGGCTGCTGCTGGTGATCCACCACCTCGCCGTGGACGGTGTCTCCTGGCGCATCCTGGTTCCGGACCTGGCGGCCGCGTGGACCCGTATCGCGGCCGGGGAACTGCCCGACCTCGAACCCCCCGGCACCTCGATGCGCCGGTGGGCGCACGGACTGGCCGACGCCACCGGGCGGGACCGTGAACTGGGCCTGTGGCAGGCCGCGCTCGGCACCGTCGACCCGGTCATCGGGTCGCGGCCGCTCGACCCCGCGGTGGACGTGTACGGCACCGGCGACAAGGTGTCCGTGGAACTGCCGTCCGCGGTCACCGAGGCCCTGCTCACGACGGTGCCGGAAGCGTTCCGCGGCAACGTCAACGACGCCCTGCTCACCGCCCTGGCGATGGCGCTGACACGGTGGCGGCGCACGCGCGGGGCCGAGACCGACGCCGCGCTGGTCAATCTCGAGGGACACGGCCGCGAGGACCAGGTGCTGCCCGGGGCCGACCTGGGTCGGACCGTCGGCTGGTTCACGACGATCTTCCCGGTCCGGCTGGATCTGACCGGGATCGACGTGGACGACGCGTTCGCCGCGGGACCGGCCGCGGGTGCCGCCCTCAAGGCCGTCAAGGAACAGCTGCTGGCGATCCCCGATCACGGCATCGGGTTCGGCATGCTCCGGTACCTCGACCCGCGCACCGCCCCGGTCCTCGCGGCGCTGCCGGTGCCGCAGGTGAGCTTCAACTACCTGGGCCGTCTCGGCGGCACGGCCACCGAGGACGTCCCGTGGGTGCCGGTGGGCGACACCGAACTCGACGACGCCCCGAGCCCCACGATGCCCGTCGCGAACGCCCTCGACGTCAACGCGGTCGTCGGCAGCACCCCGGACGGGCCGCGGCTGCGCGCGACGTGGGCCTTCCCGCGTGGTGTCCTCGCCACGGTCGATGTCGGCGAACTCGCCGACCTGTGGGTGCGGGCGCTGTCGGCACTCGCACGGCACGCCGCGCACCCGGGCGCGGGCGGGCTCACCCCGTCGGACCTGGACCTGGTCGATCTCGACCAGGCGTCCATCGAGACGCTCGAGCACACCTACCCGGGCCTGGACGACGTGTGGTCGCTGTCGCCGCTGCAGGCGGGCCTGCACTTCCACGCGATGCTCGCCGACGAATCGGTGGACGCCTACCTGGTGCAGTTGACGCTGTCGCTGGGCGGCACCGTCGACACCGATCGGCTGTGGCGGGCCGGGCAGGCGCTGCTGGACCGGCACCCGAACCTGCGGGCGGCGTTCGCCCGGCCCGACAACGGCGCCTCGGACAGTGGTGCGGTGCAGGTGATCCCGGGTCGGGTGGAACTGCCGTGGACCGAGGTGGACCTCTCGCGCCTCGATCCGGCGGCCCGCGCCCGCCGCTACGACGAACTGATGGTCGCCGACCGGGGCACCCGCTTCGACCTGACCACGGCCCCGGCGATCCGGATGACGCTCGTCGATCTCGGCGGCGGCGACTACCGCCTCGTGGTCACCAACCACCACATCCTGCTCGACGGTTGGTCGACGCCCCTCGTGATCCGCGACCTGCTCACGCTGTACGCGACCGACGGCGACGCGTCGCTACTGCCGCGGGTACACCCCTACCGGGACTACCTGGCGTGGATGGCGGCGCAGGACCCCGCCGAGTCCACCGCGGCGTGGCGCAAGGCGCTGGCCGGGCTCGAGGAACCGACACTGCTGGCCCCCGCCCGGCGCACCGTCGGCGGCGGCACCGAGGAACTCGAGGTGACGCTGTCGGACGAGCACACCGACACGCTGCGCTCGCTCGTGCGCGAGCGCGGACTGACCCTCAACACCGTCGTCCAGGCGGCGTGGGGCATCGTCCTCGGCGCGCTGACCGCCCGCACCGACGTGCTGTTCGGCGGCACCGTCTCCGGCCGGCCCCCACAGATTCCCGGGATCGAGTCGATGGTCGGGCTGTTCATCAACACGCTGCCGGTGCGCGTCACGCTCGACGCCGGCGAGAGCCTCGGCGAACTCCTCGACCGGGTCCAGCACGAACAGGCCGCGCTGCTCGACCACCACTATCTCGGCCTCGCCGACATCCAGCGCGCCACCGGGCCCGCCGCGACGTTCGACACCCTGACGGTGTTCGAGTCGTACCCGGTGGACCGCGATGCCCTCACCGCCGACACCGACATCGCCGGCCTCAAGGTCACCGGGATCGACGGCCGCGACGCCGCCCACTACCCGCTGTCGCTGGTCGCGTCCGTGAACGGCGGCCTCAATCTGAAGTTCGAGTACTTCCCCGAGTTCTTCGATCCGGCCGTGGTCGAGTCGATCGCGACCCGGGTCGCCGTCGTCCTCGAGAACATCGCCACCGACCCGGACCGTCCGCTGGCGCGCCTCGACCTGCTCACCGAGGCCGAGCGCCACGACCTCGCGCCCGTGGTCGGGGCCGTCGGCGGATCCGTGCGCACGCTGCCCGACATCTTCGCCGACGCCGCCGCCCTGGACCCCGACGCGATCGCGCTGTCGCTGTCCGGCCGCGAGGTCACCTATCGGGAACTCGACACCCGGTCGTCGCGGATCGCCCGCGTCCTCATCGACCAGGGCGTGGGTCCGGAATCGTACGTCGCGCTCGGTATCCCACGGTCCGTCGAGTCGGTCCTCGCGGTGTGGGCGGTGGCCAAGACCGGTGCCGCGTTCGTGCCGATCGACCCCAACTATCCGATCGAACGGATCGAGCACATGCTCGCCGACTCCGGCGCCGGTCTCGGACTGACCGTCGCCGACCATCGACACCGGCTGCCCGACACCGCCACCTGGCTCACCCTCGAGGACCCCGACTTCGCGGCGGCCTGCGCGGCCCGCTCCGACGCCCCCGTCACCGACACCGACCGCACCGCACCGCTCGGCCTCGAACACGCCGCGTACGTCGTGTACACCTCCGGGTCGACGGGCCGGCCCAAGGGCGTCGTCGTCGCGCACCGCGGGCTCGACAACTTCGCCCTCGACCAGCAGGAGCGGTTCGGCGCCACCGCCGCATCCCGGACCCTGCACTTCGCGACTCCCAGCTTCGACGGCGCGGTGTTCGAATACCTGCAGGCGTTCGGGGTGGGCGCGACGATGGTGATCGCCGAGCCCACGGTGTTCGGCGGGGCCGACCTCGCCCGCGTGATCGCCGAGGGCCACGTCACCCACGCGTTCGTCACCACCGCCGCCCTCGCGACGGTCGACCCGACCGGCCTCGACGAGTTCACCCACGTCGCGGTCGGCGGCGAGGCGTGCCCGCCGGAGCTGGTCGCACGCTGGGCGCCCGGCCGGGAACTGCACAACGCGTACGGGCCCACCGAGACGACGATCATGTCGAACATCAGCGACCCGATGACCGTCGGGGACGCGATCACGATCGGCGGCCCGATCCGCGGTGTCCGCGAGGTCGTCCTCGACGGCCGCCTGCAGCCCGTGCCGGTCGGGGTGCCCGGTGAGCTCTACATCGCCGGACCGGGCCTCGCCCGCGGCTACCACCGCCGCCCGGAGCTCTCCGCGGAACGGTTCGTGGCCAACCCGTTCGGCAAGCCGGGGGAGCGGATGTACCGCACCGGCGACATCGTGCGGTGGCGCCCCGACCTGACGATCGAATACGTGGGCCGCTCGGACTTCCAGGTGAAGGTCCGTGGCTTCCGCATCGAACTCGGCGAGATCGACGCCGCCCTGGCCGCCGATCCCACGGTCGGCTTCGCCGTCACGCTCGGCGTGCCCGGCCCCGCCGGGGACACCGTCCTCGCGTCGTACGTGGTGCCCACGACGGGGTCCGTCGTCGATACGGGTGCGCTGCTCGACCGGCTGTCGTCGCGGCTGCCGGCCCACATGGTGCCCGCCGCTGTCACGGTGCTCGACGAGATTCCGCTCACCCCCGTCGGCAAACTCGACCGCGCCGCGCTGCCCGAGCCCGAATTCACGTTCACGACCGGCGAATTCCGGGCACCGACCAACCCGCTCGAGTACACGCTGTCGGACGTCTTCACCGAGGTCCTCGGCGTGGAGCGGATCGGCATCGACGACAGCTTCTTCGACCTCGGCGGCAACTCGCTGATCGCGACCCGCGTCACCGCCCGGCTGAGCGGTCTCCTCGACGCCGACATCCCCGTCCGGGCGCTGTTCGAGGCGCCGACGATCCACGCCCTCGCGCAGTGGATCGGCCGTGAACGCGTCGCCGGTGCCGGCAGCGGTCACGCCCGACCCGAACTCGATCGGCGTGAACGTCCGGCACGCATCCCGCTCTCGCTGGCCCAGCAGCGGATGTGGTTCATCAACCAGTTCGACACCGCGTCCGCCGCCTACAACATCCCGATGGCGGTGAACCTCACCGGCGTGCTCGATGTGACCGCCCTGCGTGACGCCGTCGGCGACGTACTCGAACGGCACGAGTCGCTGCGCACCGCCTACCCGATCGTCGACCAGGAACCGTCGCAGGAGGTGTGGCCGGTGAGCGAGGTCCTCACCGACCTGGAAGCGGTCGCGGTCGACGACGAGACCGAACTGCGCAAGCGGATCACGACGTTCGCCTCGCACGGGTTCGACGTCACCGCCGCACCGCCGGTGCGCGCCGAGATCCTCGAGATCGACGCCGAGCACCACGTGCTGGTGATCGTGGTGCACCACATCTGTGCCGACGGCTACTCGATGGCGCCCCTGGGCCGGGACCTCATGGCCGCCTACACCGCCCGCGCGGCGGGCGCGTCCCCGCAGTGGGCGCCGCTGCCCGTGCAGTACGCCGACTTCTCGCTGTGGCAGCACGAGATGCTCGGCTCCGACACCGACCCCGAGTCGCTCATCTCGCGGCAACTGCAGTTCTGGACCGAGGAACTCGCGGGCGTCCCCGACGTCATCCAGTTGCCGACCGACCGGCCCCGCCCCGTGCAACAGACGTTCCGCGGGGGTCGGGTCGAGTTCCGCGTCCCCGTCGAACTGCACACGCGCGTCACCGAACTCGCGCACCGGCACGGGGCGAGCATGTTCATGGCGATGCATGCGGCCCTCGCGACCGTGCTGGCCCGGCTGGCGGACACCGACGACATCGCGATCGGCACCCCGATCGCCGGCCGCGGCGAGATCGCCCTCGACGAGCTCGTGGGGATGTTCGTCAACACCCTGGTGCTGCGGACCCGGATCGATCACGCCGCCTCCTTCGACACCCTGCTGCGCCAGGTGCGCGAGTCGGACCTGGCCGCGTTCGGGCACGCGGAGGTCCCGTTCGAGCGTCTCGTCGAGGAACTCAATCCACCCCGGTCGACGTCCTATTCACCGCTGTTCCAGGTGTCGATCGAGTTCCAGAACAACGAACGACCCCGACTCGAACTGCCCGGCCTGGTGGTCGAGGGCGTCGGCATCGACGCGCAGGTCGCCAAGGAGGACCTGGAACTGGTGCTCGCCGAGGAGTTCACCGACGACGGCGGGCCCGCCGGGATCGTCGCGTCGCTGGACTTCGCCACCGACCTGTTCGACGAGTCCACCGTGCGCCGCATCGCCGACCGGTTCGTCCGGGTGCTCGAGGCGGTCACGACCGATCCCGGGCGGGCGGTCGGCGACATCGAGATCCTCGACCGGGACGAGTTGGCGGCCCTGGCACCCGCACACGGCGACGTCGACGTCTCGCCACACGTGTGGCCCGAACTGCTCGCGTCGGCGGCGGCCGTCGACCCGGACGCGGTGGCTCTGTCCTACCTGGGTCGGACCGTCACCTACCGGGAACTCGACGAACGTTCCAACCGCCTCGCCCGTGTCCTCGCCGGCCGCGGCGTCGGCCCGGAAACCTTCGTCGCCCTCGGCATGCCCCGCTCGATCGACGAGATCGTCTCCATCTGGGCGGTCGCGAAGGCGGGCGCGGCGTTCGTCCCCGTCGACCCCAACTATCCGGCCGAACGCATCGCGCACATGCTCACCGACTCGGGAACCCGCGTCGGCCTCACGATGTCGGCACTGCGCGAACGACTTCCCGACACGGTGCCGTGGCTGGTCCTCGACGACGATGCGCTCACCGCGCGTCTGGCGGAGGCGGCACCGGCCCCGGTCACCGACGCCGACCGGACGATGCCACTGCACCTGGAACATCCGGCGTACCTGATCTACACGTCGGGATCGACCGGACGGCCCAAGGGCGTCATCGTCACCCACGTCGGCATCGCGAACCTCACCGAGGAGGAACGCCGCCGGTTCATCGTCTCCCCGGACGCGCGGGTCTCGCATCTCGCCTCGCCCAGCTTCGACGCCTCCGTGTTCGAGATGATGATGGCGTTCAGCGCCGGAGCCCGCCTGGTGATCGTCCCGCCCACCGTCTACGGCGGCGCCGAACTGACCGACCTCCTCTCCCGGGAAGGCGTCACGCACGGCTTCATCACGCCGACGGCACTCGCCTCGATCGAGGACGAGGGCCTCGAGGCGCTCCGTGTCCTCGCGGTCGCCGGTGAGGCGTGCCCACCCGAACTGGTCGCCAAGTGGGCGCCGGGACGGCGAATGTTCAACGGCTACGGGCCCACCGAGACCACCATCCAGGCCAGCGTCAGCGCGCCGATGCAACCGGGTGAGACCGTCAACATCGGCGGCCCGGCGATCGGCTTCGAGGAGGCCGTTCTCGACGGCCGACTGCGCCCGGTCCCGGTGGGCGTGCCCGGCGAGCTGTACATCTCCGGGCCGGGCCTGGCCCGCGGTTACCACAACCGCCCGGGACTGACCGCCGAACGGTTCGTCGCAAGCCCGTACGGGCCGCCCGGATCCCGCATGTACCGCACCGGTGACGTGGTGCGCTGGCGGCACGACAACACGATCGAGTACATCGGCCGCTCCGACTTCCAGGTGAAGGTCCGCGGCTTCCGCATCGAACTCGGCGAGATCGACGCCGTCCTCACCCGGCACCCCGCCGTCACGTTCGCGGCCACCCTCGGGCACACCGGCCCGTCGGGGGACACGCTCCTCGCCTCGTACGTGCGGCCCGTCGAGGGGCACTCGGTCGAATCCCGGGAGCTGCGGGCGCACGTCGCCGCCCAACTGCCGGCCCACATGGTGCCGTCCGCGGTGGTGGTGCTCGACGAGATCCCGCTGACCCCGGTCGGCAAACTCGACCGCCGGGCCCTGCCCACACCGGAATTCACGTCCCTCACCACCGAGTTCCGGCCACCGACCACGGCCACCGAACGCGCGGTGACCGAGGTGTTCGCCGACGTCCTCGGCGTCGACCACGTCGGGATCGACGACAGTTTCTTCGACCTCGGCGGCAACTCGATCATCGCGACCCGGATCATGTCGGAACTGCAGGCGCGTCTCGGTCGGCAACTGCCGCTGCAGACGATGTTCCTCGACCCGACCCCGTCGGGCCTGGCGAAGCGGATCGACCTGCCGGTCGGCTACCTCGGACGCAGTGATTCGCCCGTGGACGACGCCCTCGGCGTGGTGATCCCGCTGCGGCCCAACGGCGAACGGCCGCCGCTGTTCTGCGTCCATCCCGGAATCGGCCTGTCGTGGGGCTACGCGGGCCTGGTGCAGCACCTGTCGAAGGACCGCCCGGCCTACGGTCTGCAGCTGCCGCTGCTCAGCGGCGGGCCGGACTTCGCGTCGGTACAGCAGCTCGCGCACCGGTACGTCGAGGAGATCCGCACGGTGCAGCCACACGGGCCGTACCACCTGCTCGGCTGGTCGCTCGGCGGTGTGATCGCGCACGCGATGGCCGTCGAGCTCCGCAACGCCGGCGAGGACGTCGCGACGCTCGCGATCATGGACAGCTACCTCACGGAGGGGGAGGAGGAGCCCGGGCACCTCACGGTGATCGAGCTGCTCGAGGGCCTCGGACTGGACCTCGCCCCGTACGGCGACGTGCAGGACCTGACGTACGCGCAGGCCGTCGACCTGCTGAACGAATCCCTCGGCCAGGACACCGGTCTCACGCCGGCGCACCTCGAACGGATCAACGAGGGGTTCACGACGTCGGCCCGCATCATGAATCGCTACGCCCCGGACGTGTTCGACGGCGACCTGCTGTTCTTCACCGCCGGCCGCGGCGACGGCAACACCGACTCGACGTCGCAGCATTCACCGCAGGTGTGGCAGCCGGCGATCACCGGACGCATCCGCGAGTTCACGATCGACTGCGAGCACAACCAGATGATCGAGCCGGAAGCACTGTCCGCGATCGGTCCGGTACTCGAGGAATACCTGCTATCGCACTGAAATCGGTTTTGCGACAACAAACTTCGCATAGAGCACGGACACCGCAGATTCTGTGCGGAGGAGGGGAACTCCGACTAGCGTCGGAACGACTGGCCTGCGATCTTCCACACAGTTTGGAGAGCGTCATGAACCTATCGAAGGCTTCGAAGGCCGCTGCCGCGTCCGTTGCCGCCGTTGCAGCGCTCGGTGCGGGAGCCGGCACCGCCTATGCAGCACCCACGCCGGGAGACGTCTCCGTGCCGCTCGTGCAACCCGTCGTCGACAAACAGACGGCGCAGGACAATCTCATGCGCGAGATCGGCATCGGATGGGAACGGGGAGGTCTGGCGGGCATGGGGACCGGGGCCGGCGTCGGACTCGCGATCGGCTGCGTGTCGATCTTCCCGAACTTCATCGCCGGCTGCATCCTCGGCACGGGCATCGGCGCCGGGATCGGCGCGTACAACGGCATCACCGGCGCCAACCCGAACGTCCAGCCGGCGTTCTACGAATGGCTCAACGCCACACCGTGAGCCGGGCCGGTCCCCTGCGGGTGGTCGTCACGACCACTCGTAGGGGACCTCGTCGGTGACCCCGAGGTCGTCGCACAGCCGCCGGATCGCACTGCAGTCCTGCACCAGGCGTTGCCGCCCCGCGTCGTGCGCGGCGTCCGCCACGATCGTGTCGGCCCCGGGCACGTTCTCGTGGTCGAGTACCGCCGCCCAGGTCGCGAAGTCGTTGGACCGGAACGCCTCGAGCCCGTCGGCGAGCCCGGTCAGCAGCACCCGCCGGTCGTCGCCGTCCAGCCGCTCGAACACGAGCTTGAGCAGTTCGCCGGCGATGGACGAGTGGCAGTACTCGTCGCGGCGGTGCAGAACGACGGTGGCCCGGTTCACCGGTTGCACGTCCTCGTCCTCGGCCATCAGGCCCAGGTACGAGCTGATCGACGTCTCGGCGACGGTCGTGAACGCCAGCGACACCAGCGCCGCCTCCCGTGGTGTCCCGGCGGCGTCGACGGCCGCATGGTGCCGACGGACCGTGGGCCCGTACGGAAGTCGACGCTCGGGCAGATCCCACGCCCGACGCCTCCGGGTCAGCGCACTCGCGTTCAGGTGCATGAGTGTGTGGTACTGCTCGTCGACCATCGCCTGCATCGTCGCGACGGTGAGCGTGTCACCCAGCCCGGTGCCGAACGCGTCCTGCGACAGCAGCCGGAAACCCGGGTTGACCACGTACTGTTCGACGTCCATCACGTTCTTGTTGTAGGCGATCCAGGCCCACGCCAGGATTCGGCGCCGCACCGGATCGTCGAGCTCGGCGAACAGGTCGTGGTCGTGGAACGGAATCAGCGCCGCGGGATAGTCGGCCTTCTCCGGATCGAACAGCTCGTCCAGGTCGGGTTCGGGCCGTTTGACGACGGCCCGGCGCGGCCAACTCCCGGCGAGGCTGCTGATGATCGCGCTCTCCACCGGATCGGCCGGATCGAACGGGGGCAGCGACGGCAACCGCAACAGCTCCTCGTGCTCGGCGGCCTCGTTCCCGACTGCGTGATCGGTCATCGTGTTCCTCCCTCCGATCGTTCCCGCGGCGCGAGCGGACCGCCGAACACGTCCGCGCACAATGCCCGGTAGTCGTCGACGTGGTCGCCGAGCGGGGCGAGCGCCGCCGCCATCAGATCGCCGAACTCGCGCTCGTCACCCTCGGCCACGACGTCCGACAGTCTGCGGAGCGCCGCGGCCAACGCCGTGCGGGCCGAGGTCGCGTGCGGGTTGCCGGACTGGATGTCGTGGTAGACCTCGGGCGCCCCCGACCCGACCCGCGCGAGCAGCGCGAGCAGCGCCGCGTGCGGTGGGGTCGCGGCCCCCACCAGCGTGTCCGCGTCGACGTCGAGATCGCCGAGCGCCAACCCGAAGGCGAGGACCGCGGCGTGGGTGAGCGCCTGCGTCGCGGCGGCGATGCGGTCGTGCTCGTCCGCGTCCATCACCACCACCCGTGCGCCCCAACCCGTCACGGCTCCGAGGAAGCGGTCGACGGCAGGCGAGTGGTGGTGGACCACGGCGGCGACGGGCCGACCGGACAACCCCAGGCCGGGCGCGAACAGCGGGTTGATTCCGACCGCCGGACGCGTCGGCGCGGACTCCGCCAGCACGCGATGGATACGCGACTTGACCGACAGGGTCTCCACCAGCACCGCACCGGGCCGCATGCACCGGTCGACGACGGGAGCCGCGTCCACCGCGACCGACTCGGGAACCGCCAGAATCACCGTGTCCGCGCCGGCGAGCGCGGCTCGCATCGCCGGGCCGGGGGAAGTGACGTCCCCGGAAAGCCCACCGGATTCCTGCGTGTGCGGGGCCGAATCGACCACCGTCACCGAATCACCCTGGGCACGGGCCGATCCCGCGAGCATTCCACCGACCGCCCCGGCCCCGCCGACGATCACCAGCGCGCACGTCGTCGTGTCGGCGGGCGTCGTCACGGATCACCCACCTGCTCGCCCGAATCCTCCTGCGGGTCGTCGTCCGTCGAGGTCACCGACAGGCACCGTCGCATGGTGACCGCCTTGACCATCGTCTCCTCGAGTTCCTCCTCGGGATCCGACAGCGCCACGATCGCCCCTCCGACACCGAACGTCACCTGATCCGCGGTGGCCACCATCGTGCGGATCACGATGGAGAAGTCGGCGGTGCCGTTGATCGAGAAGTAGCCGATCGCCCCCGAGTAGACGCCGCGCGGCCCCTCCTCGAGTTTGTCGATGATCTCCATCGTCCGCAGCTTCGGTGCCCCTGTCATCGACCCGCCGGGGAACGCCGCCCGCACACAGTCGACGGACGACACGTCGTCCCGAAGTGTGCCGCGCACCGTCGACACCAACTGGTGCACGGGCGCGTACGTCTCGACGTCGAACAGCTTCGGGACGTGCACCGAACCGGGGACACACACGCGCGACAGGTCGTTGCGGACCAGGTCCACGATCATCAGGTTCTCGGCACGGTCCTTCTCGCTGTCGAGCAGATCCTGGCGGAGAGCGGCGTCCTGGTCCGATGCCGCGTGCCGCGGACGGGTTCCCTTGATCGGCTTCGAGTCGACCACCCGGTCCGCGCCGATCCGCAGGAACCGCTCCGGGGAGGCGCTGAGTACCGCCACGCCCGAGAACTGCAGCAGCGCACTGTACGGGGTGGGGCTGATCTCCCGGAGCGTCTCGTAGCTCTGCAGCGGATCGATCACCCGATCTACGGTGGCGGCGTTCGTCAGGCACACCTCGTACGACTCACCGGAGCGGATCTCGTCCAGGCACTGTCCCACCAGCGCCAGGTACTCCTCCCGGCCGTGCCGCAGACGAGGTTTCGTGTCGTCTTCCAGTTTCACCAGCGGGTGCGGAGGCGGCGCCTCGACCGCCTCGTCCAGCTTCCGGATACGGGACTCGGTGTCCGCGAACCACTTCGCGACCCCGGGATCGTCGGGCTCCTCGCTCAAAGCGAGCAGGTGGCAGCAGCCGCCCAGATGATCGATCACCACCGCGCGGTCCGCGAACACGAACGCGGCGTCGGCGGTGGGGGAGGTGTGGACGAGCTGGCTGCCGGCGTCGGCCTTGAGTTCGTAGCCGAGGTAGCCGACGTAGCCGAGCCCGAACGCGAACGGCAACTCCGGTATCGGCGGCACCGCGCGGATACGGAGCTGCTCGTCGATGTAGTCGAAGAACCGTTGGTGCACATGTTCGTCCGGCCGGCCCTGCCGCTGCACGCACACGGTGGTCTCGGCGACCCGATAGGTGATGTACTCGGCGAGCGGGCCGGAACAGTCGCCCATCACCGAGAACTGCGACTCGGGCTCGAGGGCCGCAGTGCCGTCCAGCCAGAAGCTGTTGGGGCCGTCCGCGAACAGGCTGCCGTACACCGCCTGCGGATCGACCGCACGGTCCACGCGGGTGCTCGACACGTGGTAGCGGGCGGGTCGTTCCCCGGAGCGCGGCGCCGCCGCCGGCGCCGCGGGGGCAACCGGGCGGCTCGTCCGGCTGCCCGACGACCGCGTCGGGGTCAGGTCCCGGAAGTTGCCGAGCAGTTCGCGTCCGTACTGCGTGCAGATCGATTCCGGATGGAACTGCACACCCCACAGCGGGTGCGCGCGATGCCTGGCGGCCATGATGAGACCGTCCTCGGTCCACGCCAGCTCGTCCAACTCCGGGGGCATGGAGTCGACGATGAGGGAGTGGTAGCGCACCGCCTGGAACGTCGACGGTATCCCCGCGAAGAGGTCGGACTCGGTGTGCCGGATCGACGAGATCCGCCCGTGCATGGGCACCGGCGCCAGTCCGACGCTGCCGCCGAACAGGTGACACAGTCCCTGGTGCCCCAGGCACACGCCGAGCACGGGGACCTCCCGGTTCGCGATGGCCCGTGCGCTGATCCCGAAGTCCCGTTTGCGGTCCGGGCGGCCCGGTCCGGGGGAGATGACGATGTTGTCGAAGTCGACGAGCGGCACCGACGCCCAGTCGGCGTCGTTGTGCACCACGACGGGTGGCTCACCGTTGACCTCCGACAGCAGGCTGTAGAGGTTGTAGGTGAACGAGTCGTAGTTGTCGATCAGGAGCGTGCGGGTCGCCATGGCGCCATCAGCCCGTCGCACGATTCGCGTCGCCGTCCGCCCCGATGACCAGATCCTCGACCCGGCAGGTCTCGCCGATCATCACTTCGTACAGCCTGCGCAGGAACTCCGGCGACAGCCCGTGGGAGCGCGCGAACTCCTCGGCCCGGTCCTGCACCAGGTTCACGCGTTGGGGCTGCATCATCGGAATGCTTTGATGTCGCTTGACCTCGGCGATCCGTACACACACGTCGATCCGTGCACGGATGTCCTCGAGGAAGCGGCGATCGATCTCGTCGAGTTCGGCTCGCAGGCGGACGAGACTCGGCTCGTCCACCGGAAACGTTCCCGTCGATCGTTCTGAGGTGTCGGCCGTAACCGGGCCACTGGTGTCGTCCATGCGCCACCTCGCCTTACGTCTACTGGACCTGCGCGGTAGTTCTGCGAGCCATCGCGTCAGCCGGATCCGCTAGCTGCGTGCGTTCCTTTCATGATGGCACGGGGGCTGGGGCGTGGCGAATCTTCGGCGATATTCCGGCGGCCCCGCACGGACACGTCGAACGGTTCGGTTTCGATGCGGTCACGAACCCCGTGATGTGTGCGGATTCGATTGCAGCGCTGACGATCGCACGGTATTCAAGGACGAAACCTCGGGTGCCGCAGCATGGTTCGCCCGAACGGCCCTGGTCCCGCGCCGGCGTCGCATATGCTGGGGCGCCGTTCGGCCGACTCGCACCCGTCATCGGATTCTCGGGGCGATCCGAAAAGCGTGGTTTCGGCGAACATGAACCGTTTGTGGTGCCGCGCTTTTCGAGGGGGATCTACCGATGTCTTCTGTTCAGATGCCACCGCCGCTGCGGGCGCGGTCCGCCGGTCGCCTCGCACGGGCGGTCGTGGTCGCCCTCGGGTTGCTCGTCGCGGCGCCCGTGACCGCGACGGCCGCGCCGGCGCCCGTTTCGGCCGATCCCGACCCCTTCTACGGGCAGCCGGCCGACCTCGGGGAGCGCGCGCCCGGCGACGTGCTGGCCGCCCGGCGCATGCCGCCGCTGCCGCAGTTCCCGGGCACCACGGTCTGGCAGATCCACTTCCGCTCGACAGGCTCCGAGGGCCGCCCGATCGCGGCCGTCAGCACCATCCTCGTGCCGGACGTCCGCCCACCCTCCGGGCCCCTGCTGTCCTACCAGCACATCATCAATGCGCTCGGCCCCCGATGCGCCCCGTCACGGACGCTGTACACGAACGACCCCGACCTGGCGATCCGGGAGGCACCGGCACTCAACGTCGCGCTCAGCCGCGGATGGACCGTCGCCCTGCCGGATCATCTCGGCCCGGAAAGCGCGTACGGTGCCGCCAGGCTCGGCGGACAGATCACCCTCGACGGAATCCGGGCGGCGCAGCGCGTGCCGGAACTGGGGCTGGCGGCCGGCCCGGTCGGAATGGCCGGGTACTCCGGCGGTGGGATGGCGACCGCGTTCGCGGCGGCGCTGGCTCCGTCGTACGCCCCGGAACTGAACATCGTCGGGGCCGCGGCGGGCGGCGTGCCGATGAATCTCGGCAAGATGGCGCGCGGCCTCGGAACGGCGCCGCATCCCGCGTTCGGGCTGGCGCTCGCCGCGGCCCTCGGCCTCGAGCGCGAATACCCGGACCGACTGCCGGTGAGCGATCAGTTGAACGCACAGGGGCTCGCCATGCGAGACGCGGTCACCGACGCCTGCACCAACGGCATCCTCATCGCCGGCGCCGGGCACAGCGCCTCGGAGATCGCCACGACGACCGATCTCCTCTCCAGCCCGTCGGCGCAGGATGTCCTGTCCGACAACAGCATCGAGGACTACCCGGGGGTTCCCACCGCGCCCCTGTTCGAGTGGCACAGCCCCACGGACGTGCTCATCCCGGTCGACTCCATCGACGCGACGCTGCAGCGGTACTGCCGGGCCGGTGCCAAGGTCGAGTCGGAACTGTTCCCCAGCCCGGACCACCTCACCACCGCGGTCCTCGGGGCACCGCGGGCGCTGGACTACCTCGACGCCCGCTTCCGCGGCGAGCCGGCACCGAGCAACTGCTGATACACGTCGGCTGATACACGTCGGCTGATACACGTCGGCGCCGCCACGACAGGTCGTGGCGGCGCCGAGACGATTGTGCGGCGGCGTACCGACTATGCTCCGCGGCGCTTGGCCTTGAGCAGGTCCAGGCGCTCCTTGAGCAGGTCCTCGAGCTCCTCGACCGAACGACGCTCGAGCAGCATGTCCCAGTGCGTACGCGGAGGCTTGACCTTCTTGACCTCGGGCGCAGCGCCCTCGACCAGCGTGCCTTCGAGACCGTTCTTGCACAGCCAGACGCCGGGGATCTCGGCCTCGTCGGCGAAGGGGACGTCGAACTCCTCGCCGTTGTCGCACCGGTAGCGCGCGATGCGGCGGGGGGCCAGGTCGTGGTCACGATCGGTCTCGTAGCTCACCGCTCCGAGTCGGCTACCTCGAAGTACGCGATCTGCCATGGTGTGTCCTCTCTTCGTTCGTCACCGCGCCAGTTCGCCGGGGGGCGCACCGAGCGTTCACAACCATCTACAACGTCCCGGAATCTCGAATCGTTCCCGACACTCCCGTTGGATGCGGCCGCACCATCTTACCGGGCAGCCGCCCCGAGGCCCGCAGTAAGGTGTGCGTTCATGGCCGCAGCGTCCCGGAGACCCGAATCGTGTGTGTGGTGCGGGCGCGAGGTCGCCCCGGCCGGGATCGGCCGCCGCCGCCGCTACTGCCGGCAATCGTGCCGCCAGCGCGCCTACGAGCAGCGCAACGCGGTGAAGGGCACGTCGATTCCCGCCGACGCCGTCGTCCTCAGCGTGGAGGAGGCCTCCGCCCTCTCCGACCGACTGTTCGAACTGCGGTGCGCGGCCGAGGACGTCGCCACCGCCGTCGCCGAGGGCGCCGCGGGCCGCGAACTGTCCGATCTCACCGAGCGACTGGTCGTCATGGCCCGCGACGCCGAACGGTTCCGCTGACCCATCGAGTCCCGGCGGGGTCCCGGAAACCTGTCCGCGCTTCCCGAACCCCACTACCGTGGGAGAGGTCAGCGTGGAACAGACCGGAAGGGCAGAACCGTGACGACACCCGAACACCATCCGCACGATCCGGCCGACCACCCGCACGTCCACGGCAAGGACTGCGGGCACGAGACCGTCCAGCACGGCGACCATGTCGACTATCTCCACGACGGGCACCGTCATGCCGAGCACGAGGGCCACTACGACGAGCACGGCGAAGCCGACTGAGCTCGCGGAGCGGGGGCCTCGTTGGCGACACAGCCGGAACAGCCCTTCGCCGGGCTGCACGAGACGCACTCCGGAGTGGTCATCCTCCTCGGTGATCGCGTCTACAAGACCAAGAAACCGATCCGCACCGACTTCCTCGACTTCCGTACCCGCGCGGCGCGCCTGGCGGCGTGCGAGCACGAGGTGGAACTGAACCGGCGGCTGGCACCCGACGTGTACCTCGGCATCGCCGAACTCGGGAACCCGGACGGCACCGCCGGCGAGCCGATGGTCGTGATGCGACGGATGCCCGAACAGGCACGGCTCTCGACCCTGGCACGCGCGGCGTCGACCACCTGCCCGGACGCGGTGGATGCGGTCGCCCGGATCGTCGCCGACTTCCACCGCGACGCTGCCCGCGGACCCGGGATCGACCGGGAGGGGACCGCCCAGGCCGTCCGTGGGCGCTGGCACGACAACATCCGCGAGACGCGGGAACTGCGTCAGTCCGTCATCGGCGAGGACCGCCTCGACGCGATCTCGCGGGCCGTCGACCGCTACCTGGACGGGCGCGGGCCCCTGTTCGCGCGGCGGATCACCGACGGCTGCGTCGTCGACGGGCACGCCGACCTGCTCAGCGACGACATCTTCTGTCTCGAGGACGGCCCCCGCATCCTCGACTGCCTCGAGTTCGACGACCGACTCCGCTACCTGGACCGCATCGACGACATCGCGTGCCTGGCGATGGACCTCGAGTTCCAGGGGAGACCGGACCTCGCCGAGCGACTCCTGGCGGGGTACCGCGACGCCCTCGCCGAGACGGCCCCCGACTCGCTCGTCGACCACTACATCGCCTACCGCGCGTTCATGCGCGCCAAGGTCGACTGTGTCCGGCATCTGCAGGGCCGTGCCGCGTCGGCGGACGACGCGGTGCGCCACACCACACTCGCCGAGCGGCACCTCGATCGGGCCCGGTGCCGTCTGGTCCTCGTCGGTGGACTGCCGGCCACCGGGAAGTCGACGCTCGCCGCCCGCCTCGCGGAGGCCGTGGGCGCCGAGTTGATCGCGAGCGACCCCGTCCGGCGCGCCATGTTCGCCGCCGACCGCACCGCGACGCCGGATCCCGGCTACCGCAGCGGCCGGTACTCGTCCGACTCCACCGGCCGCGTCTACGACTCGATGCTCGACCGGGCCCGAGAGTTGCTCGCCGGGGGCCGCTCCGTGGTCCTCGACGCGTCCTGGACCCATAGGGAACACCGACTGCGCGCCGCCGAGACGGCCGTAGCGGTGTGCGCCGACCTGGTGCAACTCCAGTGCACGGCCCCCGCCGAGCTGGCCGAGCACCGGCTGCGGGAGCGCGCCGCCTCGCGCCGGGATCACGACTCCGAGGCCACACCCGCGGTCGCCGTCGCGATGGCCCACGATGCCGATCCATGGCCCGCCGCCGCCGGCATCGACACCTCCGGGCCGCTCGACATCTCGATCGCCGCCGCGACCGCCGAGTGGTCTCGGAACCCGGACTAGATTCCGGCGTCCCGCCACACGTCGTCGACGCGGCGCCGCCCCGTGCGCGGAACCCCGTACTCGTCGGCGGACGGCGTCCCCAACCGCACCACGACCTGCGGGAACCGGCGGTGTGCCCCAGAGGCCACTGCGGCCTGCCGCACCATCTCCCGGCTGGCCGCAATCTCCGTCACATGGGTGAGCGGGCACGTCCCGAGACCGCGGGCGGTGGCCTCGAGCAGCAACTCGGACAGCGCCTCCCCGCACCGCAGCCAATCGAGCCTCGTGTCGGTGTCGGTGGTGAGCACGGCCAACGCCGCGCGGTCGGTGATTCCCGGCGGTTCGAGGGCGTGTGGACACTCCCGCCTTTCCGCGACCGTGCCGCCGTCCGGCAGCACGACCGGGGGGAAACCTTCCTCGGCACCGGAATGCCCGGTCCACCAGAACAACTCGGCCCGGTAGGCCGCGTCGTGCCGGCGCAGATCGGCGCCGCTCCGGGTGGCCTCGGCGAGGCGAGTCGCGCCGTCCTCACCGAGGAAGGTGATCGCGACGTCGTGCCTTCCCAGAATGTCCCCGAGACCGGCGAGAGTGTCCGGGGGTGGGGCACCGAACGCCCGGCGGTCGGTCCAGCGGCCGGCGATCGCCTCCCGCAGCGACCGGGTGCGATCGGAGTCGTCGGCGGCGACGAACGCCACCGACGCCAACAACAGGGGATTGCCCGGATCGGGTAACCGGTCGACGACCACGCCGAGACCGTGCCCGGCGACCGCGACCTCGAGATGGTGGAGGGCGGTGCCGCAACTGATCACCATCTGGCGAGCCGACGGATCGACCGCGGGCAGCGCCCGCATCCGGTCGGCGTGCAATTCCAGGCTCCCGCAACTGAACACCCACGACCACGGCTGGCTGTTGTGCACCGAGGGAGCCCGACAGGCGACGGAAACCGCCGCCCGGATCGGCTCGGGAGCCGTTCGGGTGCCCATGCATCGAGTGTGGTCCCACCGGCGTGTCGCGGCAAGAACCGCGCAGCGTGGCGGCCTGTCAGGGGAGCGGACGGAAATGGCCGCCGTCCAGCACGGCGGGTGGCGGATTCGAGAAAGGAACTACCGGGCGAATCAGGCGCAAATGGTCGTGAAACGCGACGACGCTCCCGGAAACCGCTGCGTCGACGGGGGTGCCGGGTGTTTCCTGGAACGAGTCGACTCGGGAGCCGTCGTCGAGGGGGTCCGCATGGGCAGTGCACCGATCGTCGTCGGCGTCGACGGATCTCCGAGTTCCCGCGACGCCGTGCGCTGGGCCGCGCGCGAGGCGACCGTGCGCGGCGACCCGGTACTGCTCGTCACGAGCGTCACCACCGGGGGAATCGGAATGTCCTCGCCGTTCACCGATGATCTGCGCATCCGCGGCGAACACGCACTGGAGGAGGCGGTCGGCCTCGCTGCTGCCGTCGGTCCTGCGCCCACGTCGACGGAGATGGTGACGCTCACGCCGGTCCACGCGCTGATGAACCACGAGGGCACCGCCCGGATGATCGTCCTCGGCACCCGCGGCCTGGGGGAGTTCACCGGAGGGCTCGTCGGGTCGGTGACCTCGGCGATCGTCCACCACGCTGCCTGCCCCGTCGTGGTCGTGGCCGGCTGGCCGCGACCGGGCGAGCCCGACTTCGACGGCCCCGTGGTGGTCGGTGTGGACGGCACCCCGACCAGCGATCCCGCCGTCGCCGCCGCCTTCACGGAGGCCGCCCTGCACGGGTCCGACCTGGTCGCACTGCACGCGTGGTCCGACCGGGCCCTGCCGAACGGGCCACTCGGCGCCGAGTGGGCAGACATCGCCGACGCCGAACAGGACAGGCTCTCCGAACGGCTGGCCCCGTGGCGCGACAAGCACCCGGAGGTGCGCGTCAAACAGGTGATCGTGCAGGACAGGCCGGCCCGGAATCTCCTGATGCGCGGCGCGGGCGCCCGACTGATCGTCGTCGGCAGTCGCGGCCGCGGCGGGTTCCACGGGATGACGCTCGGATCGACCAGCGCGGCGCTGCTGCGGACCGTCACGATCCCGCTGATGGTGGTGCGCTCACACTGAGTCGTCGGTCCACACGTCACCATCGAGCCCACTGTCGGGGCCGGCGCCACGGCCACGACAGATCATCACCGGGCACGGCGCGTGGTGCAGCAGGTTCTGGCTGGTCGACCCCAACAGCGCCCCGGTGATCCGGCTCCGTCCCCGGCTACCCACCACCACGAACCGCGCCTGCCCCGCGTACTCGAGCAGCGTCCGTCCCGCACTGTTCTGTTCCAGGACCATCTCGACGTGCACGTCCGGCCACGCGGCCGAGTGACCGGCGATGCTCTCCGCCACGAGCGCACGCTCCTCGGCCTCCACCGCCGACCAGTCGACGAGCCGGAATGCCCCGTACCGCTGCACCGTTTGCGCCGGGCCCCACGCGTGCACCGCCACCAGCCGCGCCCCCAACACCGCCGCGTACTCGTAGGCGACGCCCACCGCGTGAAGGCTCAGCTCGCTACCGTCCACGCCGACCACGATCGGCCGATCGTCCGCTGCCGGCGGCACACCGCCCCGGCACACCAGCACCGGGCACCGCGCGTGGTTCGCGACCCGCTGTCCGGTCGAGCCCACGAGCATCGCGCCCACCGTCCCGGCACCGGTCGCCCCCAGCACCAGCAACCCGGCTCGCGCACTCAGATCCAGGAGCGCGGCGGCCGGGGGACCCGGATACTGCGCCGACGTCGACTCGACGTCGGCGAACTCCGCACTCACCAGCTCACGGGCGCGCCGCAACATCCTTTCGGAATCCGACTCGAGCTTCTCGGTGAACTGCGCCTGGATCAGCACCGCGGCCTCGCTCAGATACACCCCCGGACTCGGCAGCACGTGCACGATGTGCAGGGGAGCCGACCGGCGGCGAGCCAGTTGCGCCGCCCACCTCAGGGCGTCGACCGACGACGGCGACCCGTCGACGCCGACCACCACCGAGCCCTCGGCGAAGTCCGTATCCGGGTCGGTCTCCACGGCGAATCTCCCTCACACGTCGGGTGCGGTCTCCAGCCTGCCATCGACGACACTGTCGGTGCGGGACCCGTCGGCCGGTCCGCGCGGCACCGTCACCCGCGTGCCCGACGCGAGCATGTGCTCCGAGCCGTCGATGTCCACCCGGATCGGTGGGGCCTGACTACGGCGCGTCGACACCGTCACCGTCGCATGGTCGCACCGCACCCGGATCCAGTGGCCGCGGTAGCGCACGTCGAACTCCAGGGACCGCAACTCGTCGGGCAACTGCGGATGCAGCCGCAGCACTCCGCCGCGGATCTCGAACCCCGAATAGCAGCGCTGCAGAATGTCGATGCTGCCCGCCATCGCACCCAGATGGATCCCCTCTCGGGTGGTGCCGCCCTGGGTGTCGGACAGATCCGATTCGAGCGCCTCACCCAGCATCCGCCACGACCCGCGCCGATCACCACGCACCAGCACCCACGCATGCGTCACCCGGCTGAGTGTCGACCCGTGCGACGTCCGCGCCAGATAGAACTCGACGGTGGCGGGTATCGACGCCGGATCGAACGGATAGCCCATGCCGTGCACGAGGGCAGTCAACTCCTCGGCAGAGAACAGGTACAGCAGCATCAGCACGTCCGCCTGCTTCGACGCGCGGTACCGCCGACAACTGTCGCCCTCGGCCTCGAGGATCAGGTCCAGGCGTCCGATGTTGCCGTACCGCGTGCGGTAGCCCGTCCAGTCCAGTTCCCGCAGCGCCTCGTAGCCCTCGAACTGGCCGATCAACCCGTTCGGCAGGAAGCACAACCGGATGCGCTGCCGAAGGTAGTCCCAGTGTTCGATCTCCTCGGCCGTCACCCGCAGCCGTTCCCACACCCCGGCCGCCTCGTTCTCACCCAGGATCCGGTAGGCGTCGAGCGCCCGGGCCAGCGCCCACGACGTCATCACGTTCACATACGCGCTGTTGTCGATGCCGCCGCCGGGCCGATCCGGGTACCCGTCGTGGAACTCGTCGGGACCCATGACACCGCGGATGTCGAACCGGTCGTCCACCGGGTCGTACACCGCCAGGCTGGCCCACAGCCGCGCGTTCTCCACCAGCATCTCGGCCCCGAAACTGGCCAGGAACCCGAGATCCGCGGACGTCTCCCAGTAGTGCCACACGTTGTAGGCGACCGCGAGCCCGACATGGAACTGACGGCGCGAATGGTCCGCCATCCATCGACCCGAGCGCGGGTTGAAGAACAGCCGGGGCGTCTCCTCCCGGCCGTCGCTGCCGCTCTGCCACGGGAACAGCGCCCCGCGCAGACCCTGTGCCTGCGCCAGGCGCCGGGCCTGCGGCAGCCGCCGAAACCGGTACAGCAGCAACGCCCTGGTCAGCTCCGGCAGCCGCAGATTGAGGAACCCGAACACGAACATCTCGTCCCAGAAGATGTGGCCCCGGTAGCCCTCGCCGTGCAGTCCCCGCGCCGGCACGCCGGCGTCCAGGTCCGCGGTGTGCGGGGAGAGCGTCTGCAGCACATGGAAGATCTGCACGTTCGCCGCCAGCCGGGTGCGCACATCCGCATCGACGACCACCTCGAACCGCCGCCACAGCGACGCCCACGCCTCCACGTGATCGGCCAGGATGCGCTCGAACGCACAGGCACCGTGCGCGGCCTCCCGCGCCGCGAGCCCCGGCTCGGAGATCGCCCGATCGTGCGAGGTGTACATCGCGACCGTCTTCTCGACCTCGACGCTCCGTCCCGCCTCGACGTCGAGTGAGATCTCGTCGGCCACCGCATCCGCCTCCAAGGACCGGCGCCGGTCGGCCTCCACGAACATCCCGTCCACCCGTACCCGTGTGCGCGCCGCCTGCGCCACCCGCAGCCGCGACTGACTGGTCTCGGCATGCAGCCACACCACGTCGCTGCCCGACGGCCCCGCCGTCACCTCGGTCAGATGCCGATCCGCGAAACGGGCCAGATCCGGGACGTTCGTGTTCCGCACCGTCCCGTCGAGCGCCGACCGGATCGTGAGCCGGCCCGACCAGTTCTCCGGCCTCAACAGCGTGTCGACGACCCCGAGATGCGGGTCCGCCATCGACACCAGGCGCCGCTGCCGCAGCCGGGTCCGCCGACCGTCCGGGTCGACCAGCAGCGTCTCCCGCAGCCACAGACCGCCCCGGACATCCAGACCGACGTGATGGTGGAGGACCGTGCCGTCTCCGTCGAGGGAGAACCACGGTCCGTCGTCGACGCGGAAGGTCGTCCCCACCCAGTTCGGCAAATTCACGATGCTCTCGTCCTCGTGCCGAACGTCGTCGATGAGCGAGTCGAGACGGTTGTAACAGCCGGCGACGTACGCGCCGGGGTAGTGCACCCCGTCGGCGCGGGACTCCGACAGCGCCCCCCGCACACCCTGATATCCGTTGCCGAGGGTGAGCAAGGATTCGCGTTGACCCTCGGTGGCCGGATCGAAGCCGAGATACGTGAGCAGCCACGCCCCGCTGTCACCGTCCGCCGCCGTGAGCGCGCACAGTTCGCACCCGGAATCGGGTCGTGCACCGATGGCGGACACGGCGCCATTGTCCCATGCATCCCCGAATCCCGAGCGGATCCGCGCGGCGCTGGGCATGCCCCGGCACGGCATGGCAGCATCACGAGGTGGCCAGTAGACCCGTCGCAGACCAGCAGCTCCGCGACCTCACGCAGCTGCGTCGTGTCCGGGACCGGATCGACCGGGAGTATGCGCAACCGTTGGACGTGGAAGCACTCGCGCGCGGGGTGAACATGTCGGCCGGGCACCTCAGCCGACAGTTCAAGCGCGCGTACGGCGAGCCGCCGTACGCCTACCTGATGACCCGACGGATCGAACGCGCGATGGCCCTCCTGCGGCGCGGCGACCTGAGCGTCACCGAGGTGTGTTTCGAGGTCGGCTGCTCCTCCCTCGGCACCTTCAGCACCCGCTTCACCGAACTCGTCGGCGTCCCGCCCAGCGTGTATCGGGACCAAGTACGCCCGGACGCCGAGATCCCGTCATGCGTCGCCAAACACGTCACGAGACCGATCAGAAATCGAGAAGCGCAGCCGTCACGCCCCGCCTAGCGTGATCGTCATGAACATCACCATTCACTCCGCCTTCCTTCCGCACACCGACCGCGACGCCACCCTCGGCTTCTACCGCGATCTCCTCGGCTTCGAGGTCCGCAAGGAGGTGGGCTACAACGACATGTACTGGATCACCGTCGGTCACCCCGACCAGCCCGACACCTCACTGGTCCTGCACCCGCCGGCCGCCGACCCCGGCATCACCGACGACGAGCGCCGCACCATCACCGAGATGATGGCCAAGGGGACATACGCGATCCTCACCCTCGCCACCCCCGACCTCGACGGGACCTTCGAAAAGCTCGAGGCGGGCGGCGCCGAGATCGTCCAGGAACCGATCGAGCAGCCCTACGGCATCCGCGACTTCGCCGTCCGTGACCCCGCAGGCAACCTCCTCCGTATCAACGAGGTGCGCTGACATGACGACCATCGACACCCTCGTCCTCGACGTCCCGGACACCTCCGCCGCGAAGGCCTTCTACACCGAACTCGGGGTCGACGCGCACGTGGCCGTCGCCGAGGCAGCGACACCGGACACCGGATTCCGCGGCTACACACTGTCTCTCGTGGTGTCGCAGCCGAACATCGTCGACGCGTTCATCGAGGCCGCACTCGGCGCCGGCGCCACCGTTCTGAAGCCGGTGAAGAAGAGCCTGTGGGGGTACGGCGGCGTCGTGCAGGCCCCCGACGGCGCCATCTGGAAGGTCGCCACGTCGTCGAAGAAGAACACCGGGCCCGCCGAACGCCGGTTCGACGACATCGTCCTGCTGCTCGGCGTCGAGGACGTCAAGGCGAGCAAGCAGTTCTACGTCGACCGCGGGTTCGAGGTCGCGAAGAGCTTCGGCCGCAAGTACGTCGAGTTCGCCGCACCCGACTCCCGGATCAAGCTGGCGCTCTACGGACGCCGCGCCCTCGCGAAGGACGCCGGCGTCCCCGCGGACGGGACCGGCGCCCACGGGATCGTCATCGGCAGCGACGTCCCGGGATTCACCGACCCGGACGGATTCACGTGGCAGAGCACCGCGCGATGACAGTGCAGTCCGGTAGACATGGAGGCCGCACACCACACAGGGAGGCAGGACCAGCATGACCCCGAGGACAGGGACGCCGGCACCGGCGACGCACACCGCGGACAGCCACGACCTGATCCGCGTGCACGGTGCGCGGGAGAACAACCTCAAGAACGTCAGCGTCGACCTGCCGAAACGACGCCTGACCGTGTTCACCGGCGTCTCCGGCTCGGGTAAGAGCTCTCTGGTGTTCGCCACCATCGCCGCCGAATCGCAGCGCATGATCAACGAGACGTACAGCGCGTTCGTGCAGGGGTTCATGCCCACCCTCGCGCGACCGGACGTCGACGTCCTCGAGGGGCTGACGACCGCGATCATCGTCGACCAGGAACGGATGGGCGCCAACCCACGCTCCACCGTGGGCACGGCCACCGACGCCAACGCGATGCTGCGAATCCTGTTCAGCCGGATGGGGAAGCCGCACATCGGTTCGCAGCAGGCGTTCTCCTTCAACGTGGCGTCGATCAGCGGCGCCGGGGCGGTCACCGTGGAGAAGGCCGGGCGCACCGTCAAGGAGCGGCGCAGCTTCTCCATCACCGGCGGCATGTGCCCACGCTGCGAGGGCATGGGCAAGGTCTCCGACTTCGACCTGACCGCGCTGTACGACGACAGCAAGTCCCTCGAGGAGGGCGCGCTGACGATTCCCGGCTACAGCATGGACGGCTGGTACGGCCGGATCTTCCGCGGCTGCGGATTCTTCGACCCCGACAAGCCGATCGCCAAGTTCACCAAGAAGCAGCTGAACGACCTCCTCTACAAGGAGCCCACCAAGGTCAAGGTCGACGGCGTCAACGTCACGTACGAGGGCCTGATCCCGAAGATCCAGAAGTCGTTCCTGGCCAAGGACCGGGAGGCGATGCAGCCGCACATCCGGGCGTTCGTCGACCGTGCGATCACCTTCCAGACCTGCCCCGACTGCGGGGGCACCCGGCTGAGCGAGGAGGCACGCTCGTCGAAGATCGAGGGCCTCAGCATCGCCGACGTGTGTGCCATGCAGATCAGCGATCTCGCCGAATGGGTGCGGGGACTCGACGAGCCGTCGATGGCGCCGCTGCTGAAGTCGCTGGGGGAGACGCTCGACTCCTTCGTCGAGATCGGCCTCGGCTACCTCAGCCTGGACCGTCCCGCCGGCACGCTCTCCGGCGGCGAGGCACAGCGCACCAAGCTCATCCGCCACCTCGGGTCGTCGCTCACCGACGTCACCTACGTGTTCGACGAACCCACCATCGGTCTGCACCCGCACGACATCGCGCGGATGAACGACCTGCTGCTGCAACTACGGGACAAGGGCAACACCGTCCTGGTCGTCGAACACAAACCCGAGGCCATCGCGATCGCCGATCACATCGTCGACCTCGGCCCACACGCCGGCACGGACGGCGGCGAGATCGTGTTCGAGGGCACCGTCGACGAACTCCGCACCAGCGGCACCCTCACCGGCAAACACCTCGACGATCGTGCCTCGGTCAAACCGTCGGTGCGGTCGGCGTCCGGCGTCCTCGAGGTGCGCGGCGCCGGCACCCACAACCTCCGCGACGTCGACGTCGACATCCCGCTCGGCGTGCTCACCGTGGTGACCGGTGTCGCCGGCTCCGGCAAGAGTTCGCTCATCGGCGGCTCGGTGGTGGGCCGGGACGGCGTGGTGTCCATCGACCAAGGCGCGATCAAGGGCTCGCGGCGCAGCAACCCCGCCACCTACACGGGACTGCTCGAACCGATCCGTAAGGCGTTCGCCAAGACCAACGGCGTCAAGCCGGGCCTGTTCAGCGCCAACTCCGAGGGCGCCTGCCCCAACTGCAACGGAGCCGGTGTCGTGTACTCCGACCTGGCGATGATGGCGGGCGTGTCCACGCCGTGCGAGGTGTGCGAGGGCAAGCGGTTCCAGGCCGAGGTACTCGACTACAAGTTCGGCGGCAAGGACATCAGCGAAGTCCTCACGATGTCCGTCGCGCAGGCTGAGGAGTTCTTCGGCTCGGGTGACGCGAAACTGCCTGCTGCGCACAAGGTCCTGGCCCGTCTCGTCGACGTCGGACTCGGCTACATCAAGATCGGTCAGCCGCTCACCACGCTCTCCGGCGGTGAACGTCAGCGCCTCAAGCTCGCGACGCACATGGGGGAGAAGGGCGACGTCTACATCCTCGACGAGCCCACCACCGGTCTCCATCTCGCCGACGTCGAGAACCTGCTCGGCCTGCTCGACCGCCTCGTCGACTCCGGCAAGTCGGTGATCGTGATCGAGCACCATCAGGCCGTGATGGCGCACGCCGACTGGATTATCGACCTCGGCCCGGGCGCCGGCCACGACGGCGGCCGCGTCGTCTTCGAGGGCACGCCCGCGGATCTCATCGCGGACCGTTCGACGCTCACCGGTAAGCATCTCGCGGAGTATGTCGGCGGGTGACTCATAGAACCCCCACCCACTAATACGTCACAGTGACGTAGTAGTGGGTGGGGGCGTGCGGCCTCGGCAGCTGCGAACGCCGAGTCGCTCGGGGGAGGACGTCGCGGGCTCGGACCATCCGCAGGGTCGGGAGTTCACATGCCCGAACTGGAGAAGTCGTTGCTGCCGGATGTGGTCTTCGCGGAGTATGTGACGCGACCTTCACGACGCAGCCTCCGCATCCTGCGTCCGATCAAGAAGAAGGCAAGCGCGAACAAGACCAGGCCACCCACGGGAATTGCGATCGCCAGGAGCAGTCCCACTTGTGCGCTCATGGAAAACATCATGCCGTCCGATGGCCCGCAGCCGCCCGCCGACCGCACGGTTCTCATCGGGCCATCCACCGAGCCACCGGATCCCGACGTCGCAGGCGCGACCAGCAACCCGAGGAAGCCTCGTACTCAATATGTCACTGTGACGTATTGGCGGTGGACCGCCGGACAGCAGGAGAGCGCCGGCAAGGCCGATCCGGCCGGAACCTAGGCCCACGGGTCCACGGGCAGTCAGGGATCGAGAGTTCGACGGCCCGTGGCGGGAACCCGGATCGGCGGCGCCGAGCGTAGCGAGCCGACGACCACGGACCGATGCGATCAACCCGGTGCCGCCAACTCGCCAGTTCGCCGTTCGAAGTGCGGCAGTCGGCGGGATGCACACGGTGGCGACAGGTGGCCGATCCGCGCATCATGGGCCGACATGCAGGGACGCGCCACGAGATGCCGTCGGGCTCATTCAACGGCGTTATCGCAGTTCGCCGTTTCGCCGATAATCCACATTATGTCAAGTAATCGAGATCTGGGGGTTCCCCGCGGGAGCCGGGCGGTTCCTGATCGACGTCCGGTCCACGCGCGCAACGCCGGCAGACCCACACGACCCGACGACGGACCCCGCGCGGATCCTGGCCTCCAGCGCGCATGATTGCGCGGGCAGGACGCCGATCTGCGCGCGGCGGGCCCACCCACCGTCGTTCGGTGCCGCTCACGGCCGACGCGACGCCGGACGGCCACCGACGCCTAATGGCCCGATATCCTGCATCCGAGTCGACGGGCGTCGCGCAGATGCGTGCGCTCCGCGACGACACCGGCGAGAACGCGCCCGCCACAAGCACGACATCGAACGCAATCCACGCGGCGGGCCCGCACTGGTCGCTGTACGGTGTCTCAAGATCCGACCACGCTGCCCCGCCGGTTCCGGCGGACACCTCCACCACCGTCATGGATAATGCCGAATATCCATGTCCGCGTGAGTGTTTCATGATTGCGACCTGTACACGGCGAAACGGCATCCGATCCGAGTTCGGACGCCCGGCACAGCGGCTGCCCCGCACCACCACCCGCCGCGGCAACAGCAAGTACCTGCACAAACGCTGCGACGCAACCACTGACTGCCACGGATGTGCACCCGCGAAGCCCCGGACACTCCCCTCCCCAACCGCCAAGCGTCCGTGGTGAACCGTGTCCGCTGTCGATCGGGCGGTGGCCAGTGCGAGCGCACGTACGCAGATATCGGAGCGACCCGATCCCCTGAACTGGCCCCCGTCGCCGTGGTCCGCCACGAGGCCGGCCCCGGCCTCAGTCCCGCTCGCTCACAACGCTGTGAGAACCACCGCGGAGCTGACTTCGTCCGTCAGGCTCGGTCGACGAGTTGCTCGTGGCCGGCCTTTCGCGCGCAGTTCGCGCAGCAGAAGATGCGGCTCTCGTCCTCGACGCCGTGTCCGAGGATCCGGCAGCCGCAGTGACCACACACCGGCGCCATGGCGTGGGCCGCGCACTCGAAGCTGTCGAACGTCCCACGCCGGTCCCCCATGACCACCGTGAATGCCTTGTCGTACTCGTTCCCGCACGTATCGCACGTCGCCATCACACGCCTCCCGCCCGGGCCACACCCGACCGCACCGTGCCATCGGTAGGCCCTGCTGCGCTGTCGGACTACCCCGAACCGAGGCGAGCCATGCATCCGACGATCGCGGGAAAACGACGGAACCCCCGCCGCGAACGGTGCGCGACGGGGGTTCCGTGAAGTAGATGGTCAGGCACACGTCGGGGGGTGCGCCTGACCTCCTTCAAACTATCCATACCGTGTGGTCAGGAAAAGCCGGTTTGGGGTGAAATCGAGGGTGAAGCCGCCGCCGAGACATGTATCCGTCGTGCACGAAATGTTCGCCGGCAAGCGAAGTTACACCGTTTCTCGGCTTTGTCCGGTGAATCGGATCGCTCCGTCACCCCACATTCCCGTCCCGGTCGCGATCGAACGCATGTGCCGATGTCGACCGACGGCGATGATCCTTGTCGGAGCCGGCCGATAAGCTTGCCCGGACGCGAACCCGAATCGGGCATCGCGCTCGACGCAGACGCGGAAGGACATTGGAGCAGGCCCACGTGAGTGACGATCGACAACTACTCGAGGCCTGGTTCGGCGAGTTCCTGCTGCACCGCAGCACAGCGAAGCCGTCTCCCCACACCCTCAAGGCGTACCGCCAGGACTTCACGGCCGTCGCGGGATTCCTGTCCGAGCAGACGGGAACCCCGGTGACGGAATTGCCCGTGGAGGTGATCTCGAAGCTCTCGATGCAGCAGGCGTTCGCGGCGTTCGCCGCCACGCACGAGGTCGCCTCCATCCGCCGGTGCTGGTCCACCTGGAACACGCTGTGCGACTACCTGTTCTCCATCGACGCCATCGTGGCCAACCCCATGTCGGCGGTCCTTCGCCCCAAGGCGCCCAAGCGAATTCCCAAGGCGCTTCCGGCCGACGCGGTCACCCGGCTCATCCGCACGTTGCAGGACGACGACACCGACGGCGTCCGGCCGTGGGGTGAGCGGGATTTCGCGATCATCCTCACCGCGCTGCTGACGGGCATGCGTTCGTCGGAGTTGATCGCCGTGAACCTCGGTGACGTTCGGGGCACCACCGAGCCGGGCGGTGGATCCGGACGCGTGATCCTGGTCCGCGGCAAAGGCAGCAAGGAGCGGGTCGCGACCGCGGAACCCGCGCTGGTGGCCGCGTTGACCGGCTACCTCGAGTCGCGCATCGAGCGGTTTCCGGGGACCACGAAGCGCCGTGTGCCGGAGGACGCGACGCCATGGCAGCACTTCCGCAGCACCGATGCGTTGTTCGTGGGTGCAGACGGCACGCGGATCACCCGCGGCACGCTGCAGTATCGGGTGCTGCGGGCCTACCGTCGGGCCGGGATCAACGGCGAACGCGCCAAGGGTGCGCTGACGCATCAGTTCCGGCACACGTTCGCCACCAACATGGCCGACGAGAACGTCAGCATCTTCACCCTGATGCGAATGCTCGGACACGAGTCGATGAACACCACGCAGGTCTACACCGAGGGCGCGGGCACGGGGGTGCGGGAGGCCGCCGCGCGCAACCCGCTCTACCGCTTCCTCGACGGGAACTGACAACCCGGGACGTCCGATCGGCGCCTCGGCGGGCCGCAGCCCCGGGACGTCGCCGGTCTCGCAGGTTCCGGCGCCGTCCGCTCGCTGGTCGTTCGCGGCCGATTTCATCCGTTTCGCCCACACGGGTGTCGTCTGCCTGACACACTCGTGCGACCGACACCGTAACGCCGGGCCTGCAGGCATGCGCAGCGCCTGTCCGGCAGCGAGATCCCGGCCAGCGGGAGCATCGACGCTGCGTGGGCTGCCCGCCGGAACGGCCTCCACCTGCGCCTTCTCCCATAGTCCCAGGTCGTGACCGGCAGCCGGGTCGCGCGGCAGTCCCACTCAGTGCACATCACTCCGATGGGGTGACAGTGACGCGCCACACTCTGTGACCAACGGAACAGGACCAGCCCACCCACGGCCGCCGGAATCCGTGTAAACGCGACGATCTCGCGGATCTTCGAATTCACGCAGCACTGCCCGCCCGCGGGTGAGTCAAGAGTCTGGACAACTACTTCAGTGACAGCAACTGCAGATACCCACGGCCCGTCCGCGGCCCCCGCCTCCACGGGCCGCGGACGGTACAACCGGCAGCGACCGGCTTGGGCGATCATCACCGTCCTCGTGCTGGTCGAGATCATCAGCGCCTTCGAAACGTCGATGGTGTACGCCGCCATCCCGACGTTCATCAGGGAGTTCCACAGCGACGCCGCCACGGTCGGCTGGGCGGTCACCGCCTTCCTCCTCGTCGCCGCCGCGTCCGCCGCGGTCTGTGGCCGCCTGGGCGACATGTACGGACGTGAACGCGTCCTGGTCGTCCTCCTCGGCGCCGCCGCCGTCGGTTCGTTCATCAGCGCCATCGGCGACAGCATCGGCAGCATCATCGTCGGCCGCGCCATCCAGGGTGTCGCCGGTGCGATCCTGCCGCTGTGCATCGGCCTGGCACGCGAGCATCTGCCGGCGAAGAAGGTTCCCGTCGCGATCGCGATCATCTCGGGTTCCGCGGTGGCTGCCGGATCGGCGTCGCTGCTGGTGGCGGGTGTCATGCTCGACCACGCGAGCTGGCACATGATCTTCGTCGTCGCTGCGGTGTACGCGGTGCTCGCGCTCCTGCTGGTGCTGTTCGTGTTGCCGTGGCGCCCGCCGACGGGCACGACGCAGCGGGTCGACTACCTCGGCACGATCGCCTTCGCGCCCGCCATCGCGGCGGTGCTGCTGGGCATCAACAAGTCCGGCGCCTGGGGCTGGACCGACGTCAAGACACTGGGCCTGATCATCGGTGGTCTCGTCGTCCTGGCACTGTGGGTGCTGTGGGAGCTGCGGGTGACCGACCCGATCGTCAACGTGCGTCTGTTCACCGACCGCAAGGTGGCGTTGACGATGGTCGCGACTCTGGCGATCGCCGTGGGCCCGATGGGTATCAGCACCATGATCATCCCGATGATCCTGCAGTCCCCCACGACCGCGCCGTTCGGTCTCGGCATCTCCGCGACCAACGCCGGATGGCTGTCGTTCATCGGCTCGATGTTCGGCTTCGTGTGCACCCCGCTCAGTGGTCGTATCTCGCGGGCCGTCGGCTCGCGGACGTCGATGCTGCTCGGCACGGCGCTGTTCACGATCGGCAGCGCGATGCTGATCGTGTTCCACGACTCGGTGGCCGGCATGGTGGCGATGATCATCACGGTCTCGATCGCCACGGCGTTCGCCTACACGGCGCTGCCGAACCTCATCGTGGAGGCCGTGCCCGAGAGCAACACCAGTGAGGCGACCGGAACCAACTCGGTGCTGCGCACCGGTGGCCAGGGCATCGGTACGTCGATCGCGACGATGCTGTTGGCATCGTCGGCCGTGTCCGCCGGCAGTGCCGCCCCGACGGTGGGTGGCCTGAACACGGTCGCGACGATGATGGTCGTCCTGGGCTTGGTGACGTTCGGATTCACGTTGCTGATCCGCCGCGGCAGCGTCTTCAAGGACGCGTGACGCACTTTCGCTGACGTTCCCCTGATGGGCGGTGGGTTTTCTCCCACCGCCCATCGTCGTGTCCGGAGGTCGACGGCGTTGGCAGGACGATGCGCCGGGCGGCGGCTACGGTGACAAGGGACAGCACGTTTCGACGAGCTTCGAGGAGCGCAGGATGAGCAACCCCTCGGCACGACCCGCACGACACCGCGTCGTCGTCATCGGATCCGGTTTCGGCGGACTGTTCGCCACGCAGGCGCTCAAACGCGCGGACGTGGACATCACCCTCGTCGCGCGCACCACCCATCACCTCTTCCAGCCGCTGCTGTACCAGGTGGCGACGGGGATCCTGTCGGTCGGCGACATCGCCCCGGCGACGCGAATGGTGTTGCGGAAGCAGAAGAACGTCGAGGTGCTGCTGGGCGACGTGGAATCGATCGACCTGGCGGCGGGCAAGGTCACGTCCCGGCTGCTCGAGCGCGAGACGGTGACCGAGTTCGATTCGCTCATCGTCGCGGCGGGGGCCGGGCAGTCGTACTTCGGCAACGATCATTTCGCCGAGTTCGCACCCGGCATGAAAACCATCGACGACGCCCTGGAGTTGCGCGGACGCATCCTCGGCGCTTTCGAACAGGCCGAGTTGTCGGACGATCCCGAGGAACGTCGGCGCCTGCTGACGTTCGTCGTGGTGGGGGCCGGACCGACCGGCGTCGAAATGGCCGGCCAGATCGCCGAACTCGCGCACCGCACCCTGGCCGGCGCGTTCCGGCGGATCGACCCTCGCGATGCCCGAGTGATCCTGGTCGACGGCGCGCCCGCGGTGCTGCCGGTGTACGGCGGCAAGCTCAGCCGCAAGGCCGCCGAGCGACTCGAGAAGCTCGGAGTGGAGATCCAGCTGAATGCGATGGTGACCAACGTCGACGTGAACGGGTTGGTCGTCAAGACCCAGGACGGTAGCCAGACGCGGATCGATGCACAGTGCAAGGTGTGGTCTGCCGGTGTGCAGGCGAGCCCTCTGGGCCGGCAGTTGGGTGAGCAGACGGGCGCGGAGGTCGACCGGGCCGGTCGCGTACACGTCAATCCGGACCTGACGTTGCCGGGCTATCCGAACGTGTTCGTGATCGGCGACATGATGTCGCTCGACAAACTGCCGGGGCTCGCGCAGGTCGCGATGCAGGGCGGGAAGTACGCGGCGAAGGAGATCCGCGCGGGCCTCGACGGCGCGCAGCCGGAAGATCGTCAGCCGTTCAAGTACTTCGACAAGGGCTCGATGGCGACGATCTCCCGACACAGCGCCGTCGCCAAGGTGGGCAAACTCGAAATCAGCGGCTTCATCGGCTGGATCATGTGGCTGGTGATCCATCTGATGTACCTGATCGGGTTCCGCAGCCGGTTGTCGACAGTGATCTCGTGGACGGTCAGCTTCCTCGGCCGTGGCCGAGCCCAGATGGCCTCGACGGAGCAGCAGGTGTTCGCGCGCAACGCGATCGACGTCCTGCAGGAGCAGAGCCGATCGCGCCACGCGGCCGATTCACGCGACGTGGGCTGAGCCCACCCCCCGTCACTTGTTGCCGAGCGCCGACGTCTCGGTGATGTTCTGCAGACGGACCTGTCCGCGCGCGGTGAGCCGGTCCTGATCGTCGGTGATGGTGACCACCCACAGTTGCTGAGTGCGGCCGCGGTGAATCGGCGTGGCCTCGGCGTGAAGGACGCCCTCGCGCGAGGCGCGCAGGAAGTCGGTGTTGTTGTTCACGCCGACCACGTGCCCCCGATCGCCGAGCCAGAGGCTCGCGGCGATGCTGGCGACGGATTCGATGACCGCGCAGTGCACACCGCCGTGCATGATCCCCCACGGCTGGTACAACGCCGGGGTCACCTTCCACTGGGCGCGGACCCAGTCCGCGGTCAGTTCGGTGAACTCGAGCCCGAGGGCCTCACCGAACCCCTTGTTGAGGAAGGCGTTGACCTCGGCGGGGTCCGCCCCGTCTTCCAGTGTCAGTGCCCGCTCTGCATCGCTCGCCATGACCTGCTCCATCGCTTCTCTCGGACGTCCGACACCGGGTGTGGATGTCGGCCTCCGACCGAATATGTACCTCGTCATAGTGATCCACGCCTTCCCGCGGCGCACGCTCGACCCACCGACACCAGGGAATCCCGCGTGGCGAACGGGCGTCCGAGAAAAAGAACCGGCGGGTTCCGCGCATCTGCGCGGAACCCGCCGTGGAAGGGACCGGGAGTCACTGCAGCCCTCAGGACTCCGGCACGGCCCAGCGTTTGGATGAGATAACTATAGGAAAGGCTGCCCTAATTTGGCAACCCCTTCAGCACGCCAGTGCCAGCGCCGTTCGCGTGCGGACCGGAACACCGACGGTCTCGAAGGCGTCGAGCAGACCCTGACCGCGGCGCGCGGCCACCCCCGCCGACATCCCGGTCGACAACGGGATGCGCGTCACCGCGCTCAGCACGGCGTCGGCGACCAGCATCGCGAACCGCGCCGGGTCGACCGGGGCGCACAGGTCGAGCGCGCGACGTACCGCGCCCAGCGAGGTGACACACCGGTGGGCGGTCCACACGTGCAGGGCGCGCTCGCACGGGAGTGTCACGACCCCTCGCCCGTAGGCGAGTTCGTCCTCGGGCAGAACGCGCAGCGTCGTGTCGACGACTCCCGCCCAGTCGATGCCGTTGTCGCTGTCCATGTGGATCCAGAGGTTGTCCACGCCGGGATCCCAGGCTCTCGCCTCCGTGACGACCAGGGCGGCGACCCGGCCCACGATCGCGTGCACGAGCGCGGCGGCCACCTGCATGACGGCAGCGTTCGGCGAGTGCAGATCCTCGAGCACTCGCGCGTACATCCGATCCACCCGGTCCGCGGGCATCTCGTCGGAATCCGCGGCGCACGCCGCGACCGGCCACCACCGCCGCTTACCCTGATGCGCCATCGTCGCGACCGCGTAGACGCGGGGGTAGTCCGGGGAGATCTCCCGCAAGCGACAACAGGAGGCGTCGAGAGCTGTCGTCTCGGAACTGAACTGGATATGCGCAGTCGCGGCCATCGTGCCTCCATCGAGAGTTCGGGTAGATCAGCAGAAGCGTAGGCTACCCTTACTTCGAATGCGACCGAGGGTCCCCGCGTGCCGTTGAGCGGATACCGCCCTCGCGCGTTCGGTTAGGCTTCCGTAACCTGACGCTCGATAGCGTTACCTCTCATAGGAGCACCCTCCACGTGTCGACGACCCGCCTCCCGGATGTGACTCCGGATGCGTCGAAGCCCCGTGTGCCGAGCGCATACGGCAAGGAAGTGATTCCGGATGCGTCGAAGCCCCGTGTGCCGAGCGCATACGGCAAGGAAGTGATTCCGGAAGGCCCCGCGCCCCGACCCCGACGGGCGCTGGCCGAGCTGCTCGACCTCGGCATCGTCGCGATCCCCGTCGTCATCGGCTGGTACCTCGTCGATTCCCTGGCCGACGCCAAGGGCGGCGGGCAGGCCGACCGCGTCGTGTTCGGCGGCGCCGCGCTGCTGATCGCCGTGGCCCTGCTCGTGTGGAATCGCGGATTCCGCGAAGGCAACGCCGGCACCACCGTCGGCAAGGGCTGGTGCGGTCTGGTCACCCGCGACGCGAGCACCGGCGCGCCGATCGGTGTGCGGCGCGCGCTACGCCGGGTGCCGTGGCGCCCGTCGGGCGTCGAGGTGGTCCACGAGGCAACCGCGCGGGCCGACGGCTTCACCCCGATCGTGCCCGACTCCTCACTCGCCGCGGTCCGCCGTCGCCGACTCCTCGGTCTGGCGGTGCTCGCGGCCCTGCTCGTGCTCGTGCTGTTCGCGAGCGTCGCCATCGGAGCCCGTCCCCTGTCGTTCGCCGAGGTGTTCCACGCGTTGTTCTCGTCGACGGGCAGCGAGACCGACATCATCGTGCACACTCTGCGCATTCCGCGGACCCTGCTCGGGCTCGTCGTCGGTATCGCGCTCGGCGTCGCCGGCGCCCTCATCCAGGGACACACCCGCAACCCGCTCGCGGACGCCGGACTGCTCGGCCTCAACGCCGGCGCGGCCTTCCTCGTGGTCATCGCGATCTACGCGCTGGGCCTGACCGCGCCGAGCCAGTACCTGTGGTTCGCGTTCGCAGGATCGGCGCTCGCGTCGATCACCGTGTTCGGACTGTCGTCGATCGGCAACGGCAAGGCCAGCCCGCTCAGCCTCGCGCTCGCCGGCGCCGCCGTCGCGTTCTTCCTGCAGGCCATGACGAACGCGGTGGTCATCCTCGACCAGACCACCCTCGACGGCTACCGGTTCTGGGTGGTCGGGTCGGTCGCCGGACGCGGCTTCGACATCTTCTGGCAGGTGCTGCCGTTCCTGGTCGTCGGTCTCGTCATCGCGATCGCCAGCACGCCCAGCCTCAACGTGATCAGCCTCGGCGAGGACGTAGCCCGATCGCTGGGCACCAACATCGCGATGTCCCGCACGATCGGCATCGTCGCGATCACCCTGCTGACCGGCGCCGCGACCGCCGCATGCGGCCCCATCGCGTTCGTCGGCCTGGTCGTCCCGCACGTGGCCCGCGCCATCACCGGCCCCGACTACCGCTGGCTCGTCCCGTACGCGGGGCTGCTGGGCGGCCTGATGCTGGTGATGTCCGACGTGATCGGCCGTGTCGTCGTCCGTCCGGGCGAACTACAGGTCGGCATCGTGCTGGCCGTGGTCGGTGCCCCGTTCTTCATCGCGTTGGTGCGGCGCAGGAAGCTGGCCAGCCTGTGAGCGTCCTCAACTCCCTGCCCGACTCCGCGCCCGACGACGTGGCGAAGGTGCCGTCCCGCCCGGCGCTGCGGATCGGACCGGTGTCGCTGGTGCTGCGGCCGTTCATGATCGTCGTGAACGTGGCACTGCTCGCCCTGCTCTTCCTGCTCGTGTGCGTCGGGATCGGCCGCGGCGACTTCCCGCTGTCGATCGCGGAGGTCACCAACGTCCTGTTCGGCGGTGGCTCCAAGGTGCAGCGGTTCATCGTCATGGACCTGAGGCTCCCCCGCGCCCTGGTCGCGATCCTGATCGGCATCGCACTCGGCATCTCCGGTGCCATCACGCAGTCGATCGCCCGCAACGCACTCGCCAGCCCCGACATCCTCGGTATCACCTCGGGCGCCAGCGCGGCGGCGGTCGCGCTCATCGTGCTCGGCGGCGGCGGCTCGTTCGTGGGCCTGCTCGCGACGCTCGGCATTCCGCTGGCGGCGCTGGCCGGCGGTCTCCTCACGGCCGCGGTGATCTATCTCCTGGCGTGGCGGAACGGTGTCGAGGGCTACCGGCTGATCCTCATCGGCATCGGTATCAACGCGATGCTCATCGCCGTCACCGGGTGGCTGCTCATCTCCGCCGACATCAACGACGTCTCCCGCGCCAAGGTGTGGCTCAACGGCTCCATCAACGGCGCCGGGTGGGGCCAGGTGTGGCCGGTCGCGATCGCGCTCGTGCTCATCGGCGGCTGGGCGATCATCGCGACGTTCACGCTCGGTGCGCTGCGCCTGGGCGACGACAACGCCCGCTCCCTCGGTGTGCGGCAGCAGTCCGAGCAGGCCAAGCTGCTGCTCGCGTCGGTGATCCTCGCCGCCGTCGCCACCGCCGCGGCCGGCCCGGTCGGCTTCGTCGCGCTCGCCGCCCCGCAGGTCGCGATGCGCCTCGTCCGGTCCCCCGGCCCGCCGATCATCGCGTCGGCCCTCACCGGTGCCGTGCTGGTCGTCGGCAGCGACATCATCGCCCGCACGATCCTCCCCGTCGAACTGCCCGTCGGCATCGTCACCTCCGCGCTCGGCGGCCCGTTCCTCCTGTACCTGCTCGTCCGCAACAACCGGAAGGTCTCGGCATGACCACCACGGCTCACTCCGCGCCCGCGCCGCGCCTCGTCGCCGAGAACCTCACGCTCGGCTACGGCGACCGCGTGATCGTCGAGGGACTCGACGTCGAGATCCCCACCGGCGTCATCACCACCGTCATCGGCCCCAACGGCTGTGGCAAGTCGACGATGCTGCGGGCGCTCGGCCGTCTCCTCAAGCCGCGCGCAGGCACGGTCCTGCTCGACGGCAAGGCGATCACCACGATGCGCACCAAGGACGTCGCCCGCACCCTCGGCATGCTGCCGCAGGCCCCCGTCGCCCCGGAGGGGCTCACCGTCGCCGACCTCGTCGCGCGCGGACGGCACCCGCACCAGTCGTGGATCCGCCAGTGGTCGTCCGACGACGAGACCGAGGTGGCGCACGCGCTCGCGCTCACCGGCGTCGCGGATCTCGCGGACCGTCCCGTCGACCAGCTGTCCGGCGGTCAGCGGCAGCGCGCCTGGATCTCGATGGCACTCGCGCAGGGCACCGACATCCTGCTGCTCGACGAGCCCACCACCTACCTGGACCTGTCGCACTCGGTGGAGGTGCTCGACCTCGTCGACCGGATGCACGAGGAGATGGGCCGCACCGTGATCATGGTGCTGCACGACCTCAACCTCGCCGTCCGCTACAGCGACCACCTGATCGTCATGTCGGAGGGACGGATCGTCGCGTCCGGCAAGCCGCAGGACGTCATCTCCGCCGAGCTCCTCGCGGACGTCTTCGGGCTCGAGGCGACCGTCATCGACGACCCGGTCTCGGACCGTCCGCTGATCGTCCCCATCGGCACCCGCCACGTGTACGGAGCGGTGGGCGGGCCGACGCGCGGTCGGTGAGCCCCGCTACGGCGTGACGATCGCGAAGTCCGGGTCCGGGGAGTCCAGGTAGCCGATCAGTTCGGTCACCTTGGCGGCGTCGCCGTCGACCCCGATCCGGCCGGCGCCGACCATGCCCGGCACGTCGCCGCCACCGACGACGGCCGCGATGAGGTCCTGGCGGGACAGCGTCAGCCGCACGTCGGGCTCGGACGCCTCGCCATCGAGATCGAAGTGCACGAGCAGTCCGTTCCTCAGGTGGGTGCGGTGGTCGATACCCTCGTCGGTGATGCGCCAGTCGATCGTGATGTCGGCGTCCCATGCGCGGGGCCCGTCGATGCGGAGCGCGATCGCGTCGAACACCTGCTCCACCGACAGCGCCGCGGCGATGTCCGGCGCGTCCGTCTGGGTCGGTGTGCCCACCGGCCCGTTCCTGAGTTCGTAGGCGCCCATGAGGAAGAAGTTCCGCCACGTCCCGTTCTCCGAGCCGAAGCCCAATTGTTCCAGCGTGTCCGCCTGCAGCGTTCGCGCCTCGACATTGTCGGGTTCGGCGAAGATCACGTAGTTGAGTACCTGCGCGACCCAGCGGAAGTCCCCCTCCGCGTACGACTTCCGCGCCTTCGCCACGACCTCGTCGGCCCCGCCCATGAACTCGACGTGACGTTTCGCGGCGTCGACCGGAGGGTGCTCCCACAGCGTGGCCGGGTTGCCGTCGAACCAGCCCATGTAGCGCTGGTAGATGGCCTTGACGTTGTGGCTGACCGATCCGTAGTAGCCGTGCGTGTGCCACGCCCGAGCCACCGCCGGTGGAAGCTCCAGGTTCTCGGCGATCTCGATGCCGGTCGTGCCCTGGTTGAGGGCCCGCAGCGTCTGGTCGTGCAGGTACCCGTACAGGTCGCGCTGCAGCGACAGGAACTCGGTCAGCCGTTCGGTGCCCCACGTCGGCCAGTGGTGCGACGCGAACAGCACGTCCGAGCGCGCGGCGTACCGGTTGATCGACTCGGTGAGGTACTTGGACCACACGTGCGGGTCACGCACCAGCGCGCCGCGCAACGTGAGCAGGTTGTGCAGCGTGTGGGTCGCGTTCTCCGCCATGCACAGTGCCCGACGGTCGGGGAAGTAGAAGTTCATCTCCGACGGCGCCTCGGTCCCGGGCGTCATCTGGAACTCGATGCGGACGCCGTCGATCGTCTCGGTCTGCCCGGTATGGTCGACGTCCACGGTCGGGTTGATGAGCGTGGGCGTCCCGGTCGAGGTGGTCGGGCCGAGACCCGCGCCGACCGCGCCCAGCGGCCCGCGCGGCAACGCCGCCCCGTACATGTACGCCGCCCGTCGCCCCATCGCCGTGCCCGCGTACACGTTCTCGGCCACCGCGTGCTCGACGAACCCGACCGGCGCCAGGATCGGACACCGCCCCGCCGCGACGTCCTCGGCAGTGGTGATGCCCTTGACACCACCGAAGTGGTCGATGTGGGAGTGCGAGAAGATCACACCGGCCACCGGACGGTTCCCGCGGTGCTCGCGGTACAGCGCCAGACCGGCGGCCGCCGTCTCCGCGGAGATCAGCGGATCGATCACGATCACCCCGGTGTCGCCTTCGACCAGCGTCATGTTCGACAGATCGAGGCCCCGGATCTGATAGATCCCGTCGGCGACCTCGTACAGGCCCTGCATGGCGCAGAGCCGCGATTGGCGCCACAGGCTCGGATGGACCGTCTCCGGGCAGTCCTCGTCGAGGAACGCGAACGATCCGCTGTCCCACACGATGTCGCCGTCGCCGTTCTTCACGACGCCCGGTTCCAGCGCGGCGACGAAGCCGCGTCGCGCGTCGGCGAAGTCCTGGTCCTCGTCGAACGGGAGCACCTCCAGGGCCTCCGCGTGCCGGGCCTGCACCGTGGCCGTGGCCTGTGACTGATCGGTCATGGATTCCCTCTCGCCGCATACTGCTGTCCCTGGACGCAGTCGCAGCGTGGCATCTGGCGCGGGGCGGACGCCTCACCCGGCGCGGGTGAACGGGGAGTTCGGGCGCGTGCGGGCGACACGTGCTGCCGGTCGGCAGAATCCAGCTATGACTGCCGCCGTCCGCCTCAGATCCTGATGTGCCGGATCCCGACCGCAGCCCGTCGCATTCGATAGCGGACGGGATGCAAACGCCGATGCTCGAGGGGCAGATCCAGCCGCTCCGCCAGGTACTCGACGATGTCGTCGACGGTTCGGGTGTCGGTGTCGACGTGTTCTGCGAATCGATCGGCGGCGAGTGCGGACACACACCGGTCGATCTGTTGCATGGCCCAGGTTTCGTCTCTCCCGACGGCGCGACCCAGCCAGTACCCGGTGCGGGCCCGAAGCCGACGCCGCAGCGTGTCGGGTGACGCGACCAGCGCGAAGTGTCTGACATCCACCCCTTCGGCGGCGAGACCGTTCATGATCTCGTCGAAGTAGTCGGCGTCGACCAACGTCATCGGGACGATCACCGGACCGTCGTGAGCAGCCACAGCGTCAGCGAGAGTGGCAACGACGGCCGACCGCCACTGGGCGCGGTCCTGGAAGTCGTTGCGCGCGGCCGCAGGCAACATCTTGTGGATCGCGAATCCGATGAGTTCGGGATCGGCCACGTGTGACGACCGGATCCGACGATGCAACTCGAACGCGGTCTGCGTCTTACCCGCGCCGAATGCTCCGTTGATCCACACCAGCATGGGGCCGAGCGTAGCGGTGGAGGCTGGGGTGGCCGTCCCCGCGACGCTGACCGCCGCGGGGGCGGCACCCGACTGTCGGCGATCGATGCGGGACGTGCCGCCCCCGGGATGGTCTGTCTGCGTTCAGTCGACCGGTGACGTCGCTGCCGCGGCGAGGATGCGGGCGAGGTCGCCGGGCCGGCTCCACATGGGCCAATGCCCGGTCGGAAGGTCGACGAGATCGACGTGGTCGAGTCTCGACACCTCGGCGAACATGGGGTGGCCCGCGTCGGCCCACTCCATCACCTGCGCGCTCGGAATCGAGCAGCACACCAGGGTGGTCGGGACCGCGAGACGCGCATCGTTGGTGAGCTTCGCTTGTTGACGAAGCACGGGACCGGGTTCCGGGACGGCCCTCGCGCGAAAGCGCTCGAGTGCCTCTGTGCTCAGGCCGTCGAGGCTGGCCTGCCGGCCGAGCTCGTCGAACGGCGGCAGTGGGAACTCCTCCAGGTCTTCGGGCGTGTCCGGGGCGAAGACAGTGCCATCGGCGACGGGGCCGCTGTCGACCCACACCACGCGTCGAACGAGCTCAGGATGCCGATCGAGGACGACACTCACCGGAGCGTTGGCTCCGCTGTGCGCCACGATGACCACCGGCCGCGCCTCGGAGGCCGCGGCCTGGGCCATGGTCTGCTCGATCGCCGCCGCCTGGTCGTCGAGCGTCCGGGATGCACGCTCGGGATCTCGCTCGTCGAGACCGGGAAGCGTCATCGGGATGGTTCGCCGTCCGTCGGCGGTCAGGTGTTCCAGCACCTCGTCCCATGCCCAGGCCCCCAGCCAATGGCCGGCGATCAGGATGATGGTCGGGCTACTCGCATTGTTCGTCACACCACGATGCTCTCGCGCCTCCAGGACAACGGTATGTCACCATTTCTGGCATGAATTTTCGGCGGGGTGGCTCATGAAGAGGGCGGAGCGGCTACACGCGCTGTCCGAGATGCTGCGGCGCAGCGGACCGCGTGGATGCACTGCCGAGCGACTGGCAACAGAGTTCGGTGTGTCCGTTCGGACGGTCAAGAGAGACCTCACCGCACTCGAGAACAGCGGCGCGCCGATCTGGTCGCGCCCGGGCCCGGGCGGTGGCTACGGCCTGGTCGCCCGAAGCACTCTGCCACCGGTCAGCCTCACCCCTGCGCAGGCAGTGGCGCTACTGACGGCCGTCTCTGCCGCACCCGACGCGCCCTACGCCGATCTCGCGTTGGCGGGCGTTCGGAAGATCATGGACGTACTCGATCCGCAGACCCGAACGAAGGCCGACGAGCTGGCCGGTCGCGTCTGGGTCGACGCGTCTCCCACTCCGCGCACGATCAAGTCAGCGTTGGAGGAAGCGATGTCCGAGCAGCGGGTGGTGCGTATCCGCTACACCTCGGGCGACGGCGACACGACGACCCGGGACGTCGAACCGGTGGTGTTCGCCTCCAGGAACGGGCTCTGGTATCTGATCGGGTGGTGCCGATTGCGCAGTGATATGCGGTGGTTTCTCGTGTCCCGGATCGAGCACGCCAGCGCAACACGAATGCCGTGCAGCGGCCACCGCATCGACGAGATCGGCGCCCCACCGGCGACAGCACGATCCGTGAACGGCCACGGTGCATGAAACGATCGACGTCGTCGGACGGAATTTCGGGAGCCCCGTGGCCGTCATGCGGGCTCGACCACCGCTCAGCTCGGTGGCTGGACGATCCGCACGGTCCGCGGCACCGAGCCGACGGTGAAGCCACAACGGCGCGCGGCGGCGGCGAACGGCTCCGGGGCCTCGTCGACGGCCCAGTCCTCCCGGACGCCGGCGGCGTCGAACAGCGCGGCCGCGTTCGCCGTCGTACCGGTGGTGAACCGGGACTGGTAGCGCAGGCCGTCGCACGACCCGGCGAGCGCGCTCGCCCACTGCTGCGGGATGTCGTACGGGGTGACGGTGCACAGCTCACGGGTGAGTCCGTAGTTCGCGGCCTCCTCCGTGCACGTGTCGGCCAGCGTGCGGCGAGCGGGAATCCGCAGGCGGGACAGCACGCGCTCGTCGGCGAAGTCGTGGGAGATCACCCCGGATCCGGCGAGCACCTCCCCCACCGTCTCCCGAATCGCGGTGCGCTCGTCGAACGCGACGTAGCAGGTGCCGCGCGGTTCGCTGAGATCGAAGCGGCCCCGCCCGGACGAGGCGAACCACCACGGCCCGTTGCCTGCCCTGTGCCCGCGCCACAGCTGCCGGCGGGTGGTCAACGACCAGGTGGGGAAGCCGGCGAGGGAACGATTGTCGGGCGAGCCGAGCGCGACGACCTCTCGGGTCATGCAGCCCACCGCTGCGCGTCGGCGCGGGCGGCGGTGCGGACCGGGTCGATCGTCCCGCCGCCGGTGAGCCAGTCCGCGGCGGTCCGGCCGCCCAATCCCTCCTGGGGGGTGCACAGCCACAGCGCGGCGGTCCACGGATCCGCGGCGGCGCGCAGGATCCGCCACACCTCGACGAGCGCCGGATGCACGGCGCCGCCGTCGGTGAACTGCCATGTCGGGTACACCCACTGGCCGTCGTCGAGTCGGCACGCGATGACCGCGTTGGTGGCGACCTTCTTGCTGACGGCCTGCCGGCTCACCCGCCACCACCGGGTAAGGCCCGCGGTGTCGTAGAACGGCCCGACCATCTGGTCGTACACGTGACTGGTGGGCAACGCCGCCGACATGGCGTCGGCGATGGCCTCGACGTCGGCGAACGTCTCGGCGGGCACGCCGGCCTCGGCGGCCGCTGCGAAGGTGTCGTGCACCCGCCGCTTCAGCAACGCCATCAGCTCGTTCTCCCGCTCGACCAGCGATGCCCGTGTGGTCATGACCCCGTCCTCTCACGCGTCAACCGTGTCAACCAACCCTGCCACCAGTCAGTCAACCACGTCAACCCCGGAACGGTCGCGCGTCAGCGCCGGATCAGCGTCCGCACCAGGCGCACACTCTGCCCGAGCGAGACGTCGGGAAGGTAGGCGCGGCCGATCGCATTGCCGATGCTCGGCAGCGCGACCGGATCGGGGAAACACATGTACATCGGCTCGTACCGGGGCTGGAACTTCGACTTGAACGCCAGCAGCGACCGGAACCCGTACACCGGTTCGAGGGTCTGCCCCAGGACGTCGAGCAGCGAGTCCATCGCCTCCGACAGTCCGGGGCGCACGTCGCTCGGCACGTCCGCCTGTTCACCGTCCTGCACGGTCGCCAGCGGCGCCCCGGACAGGCTCACGAACTCGGCGCCCTCCTGTTCGATCAGCAACGCCGCCGACGCGATCAGGAACTCCATCGCCGGGCGGAAGCCGTGTCCGGCACCGTCGGCGCGCCGGCGCATGAAGTCCAGTGTCCATCCGACCACCCGGCCGTCGCGGTACACCGGCAGCCACGACGTCACCCCGTGCACGGTGCGCTGTTCGTCGACCGCGATGAGGCACCGCACCTCCGGGTCGTCCATCTCCTGCAGACCGCCGAGCGTGAACCCCATCTCGGGCATGCCCTTGTCGGCCACCCACTCCTCGGAGATCGCGGTGATCTGATCGGTGATCGCCAGCGGCGCGGTCGGGAAACTGACCCACTCGGCCGTGATCCCCGACTTCGCCGCCTTGTTCAACGCCGAGCGCACGTCCTGGAACTTCTTGCCGGTGAAGGCGATCGAGCCGAGGTCGAGCACCGTCTCCTCGGCCACCTGCACACCCACCCAGCCCTGCGCCTCGGCCGCATCGCGCACGTCCCCGGTCACCGAGTAGAAGCACGGCACCCACCCGTTCGACGCCGCGAACTCCGCGAACCCGACGACGTCGTCGCGCACCCGGTCGGGTCGGCCCACCGGCCCCCCGGTCGTCAGCGCGACACCGCCGACGACCCGGTAGGCGACGTAGCTGTCACCGGCGGGGCCGAACCAGTACGAGTTGCCGCGCCACGTCGTCATCCAGGCCAGCGCGCTGCCCGTCCCGTGCACGAGGATCTCCCGGGCCCGTTCGGCGGCACCGGTGTCCGCACCCTGCGCGGGCCGCAGGAACGTGGCCGCCACCAGCACACACACCACGACCCAGAACACGACGCCGGTCCACTCGTAGAGCAGCGTCGATGCCCAGTCGTCCGGCAGCAGGCGCGGGTCGAGCATCTGCAGGTACACCGGCGGCACCAGGCGTTCCGGGAAGTCCGCGATCAGCGTCCAGACGGTGGGACGCCGGTCGAACCCGTTGCGCGCCCACAGCCCGCCGAGCACGTACAGCACGCCGAGCCCCGCCGTGAGCACCACGACGCGGGTCGCGAGACGGGTGTAGGTGCGCGGGGGCGCCGCGACGTCGAACAGTTTCCGCGTCGCCAGCAGCAGCACCACCAGTGCGAGCGGCGTCAGGAACGGCGTGAGCGTGCGGTACACGTTGGGGGCGTCGAGCCCGTAGAACAGTGACTCCTCGTCGGCGACGTCGATGTAGCGGACCACGAAGTTCAGCAGCGACAGCACCAGCAGCAGCGCCTGGGCGACGAGCGACGCCACCCACGCGAACCGGCGACCACGGCGCAGACCGTCGCACAGCACCAGCAGGAACACCGATGGCATCAGACTCAACAGGGTCGGCCCCAACCCGGACAGGCGCAGGTCGAGTTCGCCGCGCCGGCAGTCGAGGGAGGACGCGGACTCCGCGCAGATCTCGCGGACCTCGGCGGTGGTCCACGGCACCCCGCGGAACAGGTCGCGCAGCACCGACAGCGGTCCGACGGCGTGCGGAGACAGCGCCGCCAGCATCGTCCCGACCGAGGTGGCGGCCACGACGATCGCGACCAGCACCCGGCCCTCGCGCCGGGTCCCGGAGATCCGCGGACCGCGCGCGGACCGCCCGACGATCCACGGGCCCACACACAACCCCACCACGACGGCGCCGAGCCGGACGACGTCCTGCAACTGTCCGGCGAACAACACCAGGGTGATCGTGAGCGCAAGCAGACCCACCCGGATCCGTCTGCGCCACAGCGTGTCCATCGATGCGCTCGCCACCATCGCCACACCGGCGATCCACGTCGTCGGACCCACCGCTGTCCCGATGTGCAGGCGGAATCCCCAGTCGGCGTCGAGCAGTTTCACCACCGAAGCCACCGCCAGGCCCGCCAACGCGCCCGCCACCTGGGTGATCAGTGCCGAGAGCGCGAATCGACCGGAGCCCATCCGCCTTTCGAGCGGTGCGGCGACGAGGAAGACCAGCACGGTCGCGCCGAGGTAGCCGGCGAGCCCGGGCGCCCACAGTCCCGCACTGAGGCTGGTCCACAACCGCCAGTGTTCGAAGGGGCCGATCCCGACGGCGAGATGTCGGTCGACGAACTGTCCGGGCCCGTGGACGATCGAGTCGGTCGCGAAGCCGAGTACCCAGACGACGGCGAGCAGGGTGATGCTGACCGGCGCGCCGGCCGCCCCGTAGCGGAGCAGTTCGACCACCCGGCGTCCATACCGGCGGAGCGTTGTCACGAGATCAGTCCCATTCTCTCGGCCAGCCAATCCATCTCGTCCCGCAGGCCCGCCGACCACACCGCGAAACTGTGGCTGCCCGGCACCTCCACGTACTGCACGTCCATGCCCGCGTCGCGCGCCGCCGCGAAGACCTTCTGCGCGCCGCCGCGGTAGGCGTCGTCGCGGGTTCCCACGACGATGATCCCCGCGGTGTCCGGATAGCGTCGCGACTTCATCAGATCCAGCGGATTGACCGCGACGAACGCCGCCTCGTCACCGCCGAACGCCTGATCGACCGTCCGTTGCCGATCGCCGAGCGTGGGCTCCTCCTGACCGGACAGGTCGAGGAACGTCGGATACACCTCCGGATGGTTGGTCGCCAGCTGCAGCGAACACGTTCCGCCGTAGGACAGTCCGCCGACCGCCCACGCCCGCGGATCCGGGTCCACCTGTAGGTGCGTCCTGATCCACGCGGGCACGTCGACCGCGAGATAGGTGGCGACCTTCCCGAGTTTCGAGTCCAGGCACAGCGGATTGGCCAACTGCGAACCGGTGCCGTCGGGCACGACGACGATCGGGGCGAGGCCGTGGTGCTCGCGCGCGAACGCGTCCATCGTCATCGCGAGCTTGCCGCCGTTGAGCCAGTCCTCCGGCGACCCGGGCTGGCCGGCGAGCATCACGAGCACCGGCAGCAGCGGCCGCGGATCCGCGAAGTAGGCGGGCGGCAGGTAGACGACGGCGTCGCGCGCCGCGAATCCCGATGCGGGACCGGGCACGGGGGCCGTCGTGTACCGGCCGCTCGCCGGGAGATCGGGCGGGGCCTGCGGCGCCCACGCGTCCTCGAGCGGATTACCGGTGACGACGGGATCCGTCGGCGGCGGCACCTCGGCGAAATCGATCCGATCCGGATCCGGCAGTCCGAGCGCGGTTCCCACCGTCGGATAGGCGTAGAACACCAGATTGATCTGCACGGCGACCGCGAGCACGACGGCCAGCGCCGCGACAACCGTGACCGGCACGGTCCGCTTTCGCGCGGTGAACGCCCGCGGGACCACGAGCAGTACCGCCCACAGCCCGACGCCGATCCACACGTACACCGCCGTCTCGATCGGGTCCGGGAACGGCTTCCACGCCTTCTCCACGACCACCCACAGGATCAGCGTCGCGACAACCGCGCCGACGATCGACCCGGGCAGCGCCCAGCGCAGGAACCACCGACGCCGGCCTGCGAGCAACCAGCCCGCACCGGCGATTCCGCAGACCGCGACGACGACGGGCAATGGCCCCGAGACCAGCGAGAGTCGATCGAGCCACCCGAACATCGGACCTCCGCGCTGACGTTTCCCCCACCGGTATACCGCCCGGCGCGCCGGTGAGACCGATACCACACCGACCCGCCGAAGTTACTACTGGCAGTAGTAACCATTCCGGGAGGGCGGTCCGTAGACTCGGAGCATGGCTGGACTCGGCGAGCTCGAACGTGCGGTGATGGATCATCTGTGGTCGGTGACGGAGCCTCAGACCGTGCGACAGGTGCACGAGGCTCTCGCTACCCGGCGCGAACTCGCGTACACCACGGTGATGACGGTGCTCCAGCGACTTGCGAAGAAGCACCTCGTGATCCAGCAGCGCGACGACCGCGCGCACCGCTACCTGCCGATGCACGGACGCGACGAGCTGGTCGCGAGCCTCATGGTCGACGCGCTGCAGCAGGCCGACGCGTCCGGTGAGCGTGCCGCGGCACTGGTGCACTTCGTGGGCCAGGTCGGCGCCGACGAGGCTGCCGCGCTGCGCGAAGCGCTCGCCGCACTCGAGGCCGCCGAAGCCGCGAAGTCCGAGTCGGTGACGCCGGTCGGGGATCCCGTTCGCCCGACCGGACTGCGTCCCGGCACCGGACGAGCGAGCTGAGGCCCCGCTGCCATGACCTGTAAACGATGAACGCCCCCACGGCGCTGGCCTTCGGGCTGCTCGCGCTCGCGCTGACCGGCCCCGTGCCGGCGCTTCTCAGCCGTGCCCGGTGGCCGTTCCGGTCTCCCCGCGCCGCCCTGGTGCTGTGGCAGGCCATCGCTCTCGCCGCAGTGCTGTCCGCGTTCAGTTCGGGCCTTGCGATCGCCAGCCAGTTGCTGGTCCCCGGGCCCGACGGGCGTCCGACCACCGAGCCGACCGCCGAGATCGACGCGCTCGGGCTCCCGTTGTGGATCCTGTACGTCGTCGTGTTCGGCCTCACCCTGCTGATCGGCGCCAAACTGATCTTCTCGATGGTGCGGGTGGGGGTGCACACCCGCCGTCGGCGTGCCCGCCACCGGATGCTCGTCGATCTCCTCGACCGGGACGACATCTCGACGGCGCTGGGCACGTTCCCGGGCGTCCGGGTGCTCGACGCCGCGGAGCCCATCGCGTACTGCCTTCCCGGTCTCCGCCAGCGGGTGGTGCTCAGCGAGGGCACCCTGAACTCGCTCAACGACGCCGAGATCACCGCCATCCTCACGCACGAGCGGTCCCACCTGCGGGCCCGGCACGACCTGGTGCTCGAGGCGTTCACCGCCGTCCACCACGCCTTCCCGCGGGTGGTGCGATCGAAGTCCGCGCTCGGCTCGGTGCAGTTGCTCGTCGAACTCCTCGCCGACGACTCGGCCGTGAAGGTCACCGGCCCCGGCCCACTCGCCCGCGCACTGGTCACGTGCGCCGGTTCCACCGCGCCACGGGGCGCGATGGCAGCCGGCGGCCCCAGCACCCTCGTGCGGGTCCAGCGACTCACCGATTCCGTCGGTGACATCCGGATCGCCGCGGCCGCCTACGTCGGCGCCGCCGCGATCCTCGTGGTGCCGACCATCGCCGTCGCGGTGCCGTGGCTGGTGGAGCTGAGCCGCCTGTTCTCGCCCGCCCAGGCCTGACGCCGCGACGTAGCGCTGGTCACACCTGATGCCGTACGTCGTCGACCCTCGACCCCATCGCGTACACTCGATTGCGGTCGCCACTGCGGCCCGATCAATCAATGTGCGGCACACAGCCCCATCTCTCCCGCAAGAAGCGCACGGATGGCCAGGTGATATGTGCCCTGGCTCGTCTCTTCGTGCGGCTGCATGACAGCCCGCTCCGCGACGCGCCCTACGTCCGGAGAGGTAATTCCGCGTGACTACTGCTGCCCAAGATCCGTCGGTACAGGAGAGCCAGGACGACATCGTCGTCCCGGCACCCGCCGAAGTCGAGGTCCCCGAGTCCACCCAGACTCCCGAAAACACTGACGCCACCGAGGTTCTCGAGGCCACCGACACCGAGTCGGCCGACGCCGAAGACGCCGGCGAGCCCGAGATGACGTTCGCCGAGATCGGTCTGCCCGAACCCGTCGTCGCCGCGCTGGCCCGCAACTCGATCACCGTGCCGTCCCCGATCCAGGCGATGGCCATTCCGGACGCGATCGCCGGCAAGAACATCCTCGGTCGCGCGCAGACCGGTTCCGGCAAGACGCTCGCGTTCGGTCTGCCGATGCTGGCGCGCCTGGCCCGTCACGAGGACCGTCCGGCGCCCAAGCGTCCGCGCGCTCTGGTCCTCGTCCCCACCCGTGAACTTGCGTTCCAGGTCGTCGATTCGCTCACCCCGTACGCCGGCTCGCTCGGCCTCAACGTGCGCGCCGCCGTCGGTGGCACCCCGTTCACCAAGCAGGTCGACCAGTTGCGCCGGGGCGTCGACATCCTCGTCGCCACCCCCGGTCGTCTCGGCGACCACCTGCGGCAGAACACGTGTGTCCTCGGCGAGATCGAGATGACCGCGCTCGACGAGGCCGACCAGATGGCCGACATGGGCTTCCTGCCCGAGGTCCGCACGCTGCTCGCGGACACCCCGAACGACAGCCAGCGCCTGCTGTTCTCGGCGACGCTCGACAACGACGTGAAGACGCTCGTGCGCGAGTTCCTGCCCGAGCACGAACTGCACTCCACGCAGGACGGCCGCGCGTCGGTCACCACGATGGACCACTACGTGCTGCTCGTCGACCGCGGCGACAAGGACGCGGTCCTCGCAGAGATCGCCTCCCGCAAGGGCGGACGCACGATCATGTTCGCGCGCACCAAGCTGGGCGCCGAGGGCATCACCGAGCGCCTACGCGAGAAGGGCGTCGCGGCCGAGGCCCTGCACGGCGGCAAGGCTCAGAACCAGCGCACCCGGGTGCTCGAGCGCTTCAAGACCGGCCGCACCCCGGTGCTGGTGGCCACCGATGTCGCCGCGCGCGGCATCCATGTCGACGGCATCGACCTGGTCGTGCACGTCGATCCGCCGCAGGATCACAAGGACTACCTGCACCGTGCCGGCCGCACCGCCCGCGCTGGTGAGGCGGGCGTCGTCGCGGCGATCGTGCTCCCGAACCAGCGGCGCATGTTCCGTCGCCTGACGGGCATGGCCGGCGTGAACGCGACCGCCGTCCCGGTGTTCCCCGGTTCGGAGGAACTCGCGACCATCACGGGCGCGCAGGCGCCGAGCGGCGAACCGGTGCGCGACAGCTACTTCGGCAACGAGCGCGGCGATCGGCGTGAGCGTTCGTTCGGTGATCGTGGTCCGCGCCGCGAGGGCGGCTTCCGCGGCAACCGTGACGATCGCGGCCCGCGTCGCGACTTCGGTGACCGTGGCCCGCGTCGCGAGGGTGACGGGGGCGGTTTCCGCGGCAACCGTGACGACCGTGGCCCGCGCCGGGACTTCGGCGACCGCAACCAGGGTGCGCGTAGCTTCGGCGACCGCGACAACCGCTCCTTCGGCAACCGTGACGATCGCGGTCCGCGCCGCGACTTCGGTGACCGGGACAACCGCGCACCGCGCCGCGACGGCGAGAGTGGCGGATTCCGCGGCAACCGTGACGACCGCGGACCCCGCCGGGACTTCGGCGACCGCAACCAGGGTGAGCGCAGCTTCGGCGACCGCGGCCCGCGCCGCGACTTCGGCGACCGCGACAACCGCGCTCCCCGCCGCGACGGCGACGGTGGCGGATTCCGCGGCAACCGTGACGACCGCGGACCCCGCCGGGACTTCGGCGACCGCGACAACCGTTCGTTCGGGAACCGCGACGACCGCGGTCCCCGGCGGGACTTCGACAACCGGGACAACCGCGCACCGCGCCGCGACGGCGAGAGTGGCGGATTCCGCGGCAATCGTGACGACCGCGGCCCCCGTCGCGACTTCGGCGACCGTCGCAGCGAGGGCGGCTTCCGCGGAAACGATTCCCGTGGAGGCGATTCGCGCAGCAACGGGTTCCGCGGCGACCGCGACAACCGTTCCTTCGGCAACCGGGACAACCGTTCCTTCGGGAACCGTGACGACCGCGGCCCCCGGCGGGACTTCGACAACCGTGGCCCCCGCCGCGACGGTGACGGTGGCGGTTTCCGCGGCAACCGTGACGACCGCGGCCCGCGCCGGGACTTCGGCGATCGGGACAACCGGTCGTTCGGTGACCGTCGCAACTCCTCGGGTTCGTCCGAGCAGCGCAGCAACGGTTTCCGCAGCCGCACGGAGCGTCGCAGCTACGACGGCTTCGACGGTCCGCACCGCAACCGCAACGCATAGTCCACGGGTCGACGTGATCGACCGTCCGTGAACCACATTCGGCCCCGGCCGCCCTCGTCAGGGCGTCCGGGGCCGAATGCGTGTCCGGCGTCACGACTCCAACAGCGGGGCCGGTTCGCGTCACGGTGGGGTCTCGGGGGAAGCTGTAACCATGACCTCCGAGACTTCTGCCAGCACCGAGGCTGCCCGCGCCCAGATCGGCGTCACCGGGCTCGCCGTCATGGGCTCCAACATCGCCCGCAACTTCGCCCGCCACGGACACACGGTGGCCCTGCACAACCGCAGCATCGCGAAGACCGACGCGCTTCTGGCCGCACATGGCGACGATGGCGACTTCGTCCGCACCGAGACCATCGAGGAGTTCGTCGGCGCGCTGCAGAAGCCGCGACGCGTGCTCATCATGGTCAAGGCCGGCGACGCGACCGACGCGGTCATCGAGGAACTCGCCGACGCGATGGAGCCCGGCGACATCATCATCGACGGCGGCAACGCGCTGTACACCGACACCATCCGCCGCGAGGCTGCGCTGCGTGAGCGCGGCCTGCACTTCGTCGGCGCCGGCATCTCCGGCGGCGAGGAGGGCGCCCTCAACGGCCCGTCGATCATGCCGGGTGGACCCAAGGAGTCGTACGCGGCGCTCGGTCCGCTGCTCGAGTCGATCTCGGCGCACGTCGACGGCACCCCGTGCTGCACGCACATCGGCCCGGACGGCTCCGGCCACTTCGTGAAGATGGTGCACAACGGCATCGAGTACGCCGACATGCAGCTCATCGGCGAGGCGTACAACCTGTTCCGGGACGCTCTGGGCTTCGACGCTGATCAGGTCGCCGACGTGTTCACCGAGTGGAACGGCGGGGAGCTCGAGAGCTACCTGGTGGAGATCACCGCCGAGGTGCTGCGCCAGAAGGACGCCAAGACGGGCAAGGCGCTCGTCGACGTCGTCGTCGACGCCGCCGAGCAGAAGGGCACCGGCCGCTGGACCGTCAAGTCCGCGCTCGATCTGGGTGTGCCGGTCACCGGCATCGCCGAGGCCGTGTTCGCTCGCGCGCTGTCCGGTTCGCGCGAGCAGCGCAAGGCGGCGCAGGGTCTCGCGTCCGGTGCGCTGGGGGCCAAGCCGACCGATGTCGCGCAGTTCACCGAGGACATCCGCCGCGCGCTCTACGCGTCGAAGATCGTCGCGTACGCGCAGGGCTTCGACCAGATCCGCGCGGGCAGCGACGAGTACGGCTGGGATCTGACCCCCGGCGACATGGCCACGATCTGGCGCGGCGGCTGCATCATCCGCGCCCGCTTCCTCAACCGGATCAAGGAGGCGTACGACACCAACCCGGATCTGACGTCGCTGATCGTCGAGCCGTACTTCCGGGAAGCGATCGAGAACGCGATCGACAGCTGGCGTCGCGTCGTCGTCACGGCGACCACCCTCGGCATCCCGGTGCCGGCGTTCGCGTCGTCGCTGTCGTACTACGACGGTCTGCGCGCCGAGCGTCTGCCGGCCGCGCTGACCCAGGGCCAGCGCGACTTCTTCGGCGCCCACACCTACGAGCGCGTCGACATGCCGGGCAAGTTCCACACCCTCTGGAGCGGCGACCGCTCCGAGATCGAGGCCTGAGCCTCCCCGTCCGACGACACGGATCGGGGCGGACGCTGTCGGCGTCCGCCCCGATTCGCGTGTGCCGGTCAGGCCTCGTGCAGGCGGCGGTGCAGCAGGTGCACGTCCGGGGCGAGTTCCGGGATCGGCCCCACGACGGTCACCCAGGGTGCCACCTCCTGGACCGGCAGCGGGCGAACGGGCGCCGGCGGCACCCCCATCTCGTCCAGCCACGACACCAGCTGGGCGGTGGAGGCGACGTAGACGATGCGCCCCAGACCCACCCATGCGTGCGCGGCCGCACACATCGGGCAGTGCTCCCCCGACGTGAACACCGTCGCGCCGGCACGCTCGTCGACGGTCAGGTTCTCGGCGGCCCACCGGGCCAGTTCGAACTCGGGATGGCGCGTGCTGTCTCCGTCCGCGATCCGGTTACGGTCCTCCGCGACCGCGGTCCCGTCTGCCGTGGCCAGCACGGACCCGAACGGTTCGTCGCCCGCCAGCAGGGCCTCGGCGGCGAGCTCGACGCAGCGCTGCAGGTGCCGGAATTCGACCTCGGTGACCAGTTCGGAATGCCCCGATTCGGACACAGTTACCTCCTCATTCACACGGAACCGCGATTGTCCCACCCCGCGGTAGCCTGTGACTTCACGACCGGAAGGCCCGCGCCACCCATGTCCGACCGTTCCCTCCCCACGTTCGCGCAGCTCGGTCTGCCCACCACGCTGGTGCACGCCCTCGGCCGCGCGGGCATCTCGGCGCCCTTCCCGATCCAGGCAGCGACCATTCCGGACATCCTCGCCGGACGCGACGTCCTCGGCCGCGGCCCCACCGGGTCGGGCAAGACGCTGGCGTTCGGTCTCCCCCTGCTGGTGCGCCTCAAGGGCGGCGCGAGCCGGCCGTCGCGTCCGCGCGCGGTGGTGCTGGCCCCCACCCGTGAGCTGGCCGCCCAGATCGAGAAGGCCCTCGACGAACCGGCCCTCGCGCTGGGTCTGCGGACGGCCACGATCGTCGGTGGTGTCCCGTTCAAGGGGCAGGCCGTCAAGCTCTCGCGCACCGTCGACGTCGTGATAGCGACGCCGGGCCGGCTGGCCGACCATCTGGCGCAGGGCACGATCACTCTCGACGACGTCCGCGTCACCACCGTCGACGAGGCCGACCACATGGCGGAACTGGGATTCCTGCCGCAGGTCATCGAGATCCTGGACCGCACCCCCGAGGCGGCGCAGCGGCTGCTGTTCTCCGCGACCCTGGACGGCGAGGTGGACACGCTCGTCGCGCGCTACCTGCACGACCCGGTCACCCATGCGACCGCGGAGGCCGTCGCCGCCGTCGACTCGATGGAGCATCACGTGCTGCACGTGCCGCGAGAGATCAAGTACCCCACCGTCGCCCGTATCGCGGCCCGGACGGGCCGGACACTGCTGTTCGTCCGCACCAAGGCCGGCGTCGATCGGCTCACCGACGAGTTGCGCGCCGTCGGGATCGCGGCGGGCGGGCTGCACGGCGACAAGCCGCAGGGCCACCGCACCCGGGTGCTCGCCGAGTTCACCGACGGGACCCTGCCGGTGCTGGTCGCGACCGATGTCGCGGCGCGCGGGATCCACGTCGACGGCATCTCGCTCGTCGTGCACGTCGATCCGCCGACCGAATCCAAGGCGTACCTGCACCGCGCAGGACGCACCGCCCGCGCCGGGGAGTCGGGTGTCGTGGTGACGGTGGTGACCGAGGACGAGCGCGGTCCCGCCGCGAAGGTGATGCGTGCCGCCGGGGTGGACGTCGACCCGCTCACCGTCGGCGGCCGTGACCGCCGATGGGAGGCGGTGACCGGCGCCCGCGAGCCCAGCGGCACCCCGGTGCCCGAGCCGGAGACCGCGCCCGCGCCGCCGAAGAAGGAGACCCCCGCGGACCGGCGGAGCCCGGGGCCGCAGCGCGGGTTCCGTGGACGCGGCGGACCACGCCGCGACGGGACCGGCCGCCCCGCCTCCGGGCAGAGCCGCCGTCGGCGCGGAGGAAGCTGACCCATGTCCGGGCTGCCCGTCGCCTCGATCGTGTGCGCGCTGATTGCCGCGTTCCTGTTCGCGTGTGCGTCGGTGGCCCAGCAGACCGCGGCGGCGCAGGTTCCGGAGGACCGATCGCTCATCGCGGCCCTGATGCGCAGCCCACGCTGGTGGGCGGGCATCGTCGGGGACGGCGGCGGCTACCTGTTCCAGGTGATCGCGCTCGCACTCGGCTCGGTGCTGGTGGTGCAGCCGCTGCTGGTGTCGATGCTGCTGTTCGCGCTGCCCTTGTCCGCGCGGTTCTCGGGGCACCGGCTCACCCGCCACTCGTGGGCGCTGGCGATCGCACTGACGGCCGCGCTGGCGGTGTTCCTCGTCGTCGGAAATCCCACCGAGGGCGGCACCGACGCGCCGTGGGCCCAGTGGTCGGTGCCGCTGATCACGGTGGTGGTGCTCGTCGCCGGCGCGACCGCGTTCGGTTTGTCGCCGCGGATGGATCCGGGGTGGCGGGCGCTGCTGCTCGGCACGGCGAGCGGCGCGCTGTACGGCGTGGCGGTCGCGTTCACCAAGTACGTCACCGACCTCCTCGAGCACGGGGTGGGACACCTCCTCGGCGCGTGGCAGACCTACGCCCTCCTCGCGGCCGGGGTCATCGGGGTCTACCTACAGCAGCGCGCGTTCCAGGTGGGGCCGCTGTCGGCATCGCTGCCCGCCATGACGATCGGGGAACCGGTGGTGGCGATCTTCCTCGGCATGGCCGTGCTGGACGAACGCCTGCAGGTCTCCGGGATCGGTCTGGCCGTCGTCGTCGCCGCGATCGTCGTGATGCTGGCGACCACGGTGGCTCTCTCCCGCGAGCAGGCCACGCTGCAGCCCGATGCGGAGTCCGTCGCGAGCTAGACGGGAATGTCCGGCGGGCTCGGCGGTGTTGACCGGAGACAGAAGTACACTTTTCAACTACTTGTTCTCTGGAGGCATCGTGAGCACGTCCGCCCGCACGGCACAGGTCTTCCGTCTCGGCACCCCGTGGCCCGCGCTCGACCCGTTCCTGTTCGCCGTGCACCACGTCGACCACTACCCACAGGGCACCGCGGACCTCACGCCCGCCGTCGACGTCTCCGACCGCCCGCTCGGCCAGGACTTCGGGAACCCGTCGGGATGGAACATGTACCACGGCACCACGGTGCCCGGATTCCCCGCGCACCCGCACCGGGGTTTCGAGACCATCACCGTCGTCCGGCGCGGTGTCGTCGACCACGCCGACTCCACCGGCGCGTCCGCACGGTACGGCGGCGGCGACGTCCAGTGGGTCACCGCCGGCGGCGGAGTCAGCCACTCCGAGATGTTCCCGCTGCTGAACCAGGACGGCGACAACGACTTCGAGCTCTACCAGATCTGGCTGAACCTGCCCGCGCGCGGCAAGTCCGCCCCCGCCCAGTTCACGATGCTGTGGAACGAGGACATCCCCGACATCACGCTCGACGGCGCGCGTGTCCGGGTGATCGCCGGCCGCTTCGGCGACCACGAACCACCGGCACCGCCCACCAATTCGTGGGCGGCCGAAGCGGATTCGGATGTCGCGCTGTGGCTGGTGGACCTCGAACCGGGCGCGGTGATCGACCTCCCCGCGGCGGCGTCCCCGGACGCCCGCCGGGTGCTCTATGTCCACGGCGAGGGCGCGCGCGTCGACATCGACGGCACCGCGGTCGAATCCGGCTGGGGCTACGCCCCCGGCGACGGCGCCGCGTCGACCGTGCGCGCCGAGACGGCCGCGACGGTGCTGGTGTTGCAGGGCGTCCCGATCGGGGAACCGGTCGCGGCCCGCGGTCCGTTCGTCATGAACACCGAACGCGAAATTCTCGAGGCGTACGACGACTACCGCCGGACCGGCTTCGGCGGCTGGCCGTGGCCCACCGAGGCGCCGGTCCACGACCGGGACGCCGGACGCTTCGCCCGCTACGGCGACGGACGGGTCGAGCGGCCGGAGCCGACACTCGACCGATAGCAGGCGCACTCCCGGTCTGCGCAGTACGCTCGGCGACTGTGCAGTTCCTCGAAGGGCAGCGCCCGCCGTACGACCTCACCTACGACGACGTGTTCCTGGTCCCGAACCGGACCGACGTGGCGTCACGCTTCGACGTGAACCTCGCGACGTCGGACGGATCGGGCACCACCATCCCGATCGTCGTCGCCAACATGACCGCGGTCGCGGGACGGCGGATGGCCGAGACCGTCGCCCGGCGCGGCGGTCTCGTCGTCATCCCGCAGGACGTGCCGTCGTCCGCGGTCGCCGAGACCGTCGAATTCGTCAAGAGCCGACATCTGGTCGCTGACACCCCGATCACGCTGGACCCCGAGGACGCGGTCTCCGACGCGTTGACGCTGCTGCACAAGCGGGCGCACCGCGCGGCGGTCGTCGTCGACGGCGGCAAGCCGATCGGGGTGCTCACCGAGTCGTCGTGCGCGGACGTCGACCGGTTCACCCGCGTCGGCGCGGTCGCGGTGCGCGACTTCGCGACGGCCCCGGCCACCGCGACCCCGCGTGAGGTGTTCGGGCTGCTCGAGTCGCGGCACGATCCGCTGGCGGTGATCGTCGACGACGACGGCCTGCTCACCGGTGTCCTCACCCGTACCGGCGCGATCCGGGCCGGGATCTACACGCCCGCCGTCGACGCGCACGGCCGGTTGCGGATCGCGGCGGCCGTCGGGGTCAACGGCGACGTGGCCGCCAAGGCGAAGGCCCTCGCCGATGCCGGCGCCGATCTGCTGGTGCTCGACACCGCGCACGGCCACCAGCAGCGCATGCTCGACGCCCTGCGTGCGGTCGCCGCCCTGGGCCTCGGCGTGCCGCTCGCGGCCGGCAACGTGGTCTCCGCGCAGGGCACCCGCGACCTGATCGACGCCGGCGCGAACATCGTCAAGGTCGGGGTCGGACCGGGCGCGATGTGCACCACCCGGATGATGACCGGGGTGGGCCGTCCCCAGTTCTCGGCAGTCGCGGAGTGCGCGGCCGCGGCACGCGAGCTCGGCGCGCACGTCTGGGCGGACGGCGGGGTCCGGCATCCACGCGACGTCGCACTCGCGCTCGCGGCGGGTGCCTCCAACGTCATGGTCGGGTCGTGGTTCGCCGGCACGTACGAGTCGCCGGGCGAGCTCCGCATCGACCGGGACGGAAACCGGTACAAGGAGAGCTTCGGCATGGCGTCGAAGCGGGCGGTGGCGGCCCGGACCGTCGACGACACGGCGTTCGACCGCGCCCGCAAGGGCCTGTTCGAGGAGGGCATCTCGAGTTCCCGGATGCGCCTGGACCCGCACCGTCCCGGCGTCGAGGATCTGCTCGACCACATCTGTTCGGGTGTGCGGAGCACGTGCACGTACGCGGGCGCCCGCACGCTCGCCGAGCTGCACGACAAGGCAGTCGTCGGGGTGCAGTCGGCGGCCGGTTTCGCGGAGGGACGCCCGCTGCCGTCCGGGTGGTGACGACGCACGATCGCGTGTCCGTTTCATCCCGTTCACATGGCGCACGGCACCGCGCCCGATATAGTGGTGGCTTCGTTTCCGGAAATATCGTCGGCGCGACTTCGGTTGGAACCGACGATATGCGCCGCCCGACAGAGAGGACGCAGGTGCCCGAGGCACCCATACACACGCCCCCCGACGCTCAGCCCGTCGCGACCGCATCGGTCCCGGACGCGGAGTCCGAGGGCTCCTCTACCGAGCCGGGTGACAAACCCGGCGGACCCCGTTACTCCCACTCTCCCGGGCGGGTGGTGCTGACGTGAACGTCGCACTGACCGTCCTCAGCCTGGTCGGCTTCATCGCCCTGACCGCCGGCACCGCCCTCTTCGTGGCAGCCGAATTCTCCCTGACCGCGCTCGAGCGCAGCACCGTCGACGCCCACGCGCGCGGCGGCGATCGTCGGTCGCGCCAGGTCCAGCACGCACATCGCACGCTGTCCTTCCAGCTCTCCGGCGCCCAGCTCGGCATCACGATCACCACGCTGATCACCGGCTATCTGGCCGAGCCCGTGCTCGCCCGCTTCATCACCCCGCTGCTGTCCGCCATCGGGGTCTCCGATTCGGCGGCGAGCGGCATCTCGCTCGCGCTCGCGCTGATCATCGCGACGTCGTTCTCGATGATCTTCGGCGAGCTGGTCCCCAAGAACCTGGCGATCTCGAAGCCGCTGCCGACCGCCCGCGCCACCGCGGGCCTGCAGGCAGGCTTCTCGCTGATCTTCAGGTGGGCCATCAACGGCCTCAACGGCACTGCCAACTGGGTGGTCCGCCGCCTCGGCATCGAGCCCGCCGAGGAACTGCGGTCGGCCCGGTCCCCGCAGGAACTCGGCTCGCTCGTCCGAACCTCCGCCGAGCGCGGATCCCTCGACGCCGGCACCGCGCTGCTGGTCAACCGGTCGCTGCGCTTCGGCGATCTCAGCGCCGAGGAACTGATGACCCCGCGCGTGAAGATCGAGACACTCGACACCGACGCCACCGTCACCGATCTGCTGGAGGCGGCGTCGCGCACCGGGTTCTCCCGGTTCCCGATCGTCGACGGCGACCTGGACAACACGGTCGGCGTGGTACACATCAAGCACGCCTTCGCCGTGCCCGCGGCGCGCCGCTCCACCACCCGGCTCGACTCGCTCGCTCAGGCCGTGCCGGTGGTGCCGTCGACCCTCGACGGTGACGCGGTGATGGAACAGGTCCGCGCCGACGGCATGCAGGTCGCCCTCGTCGTCGACGAGTACGGCGGCACCGCCGGCGTGGTGACGATGGAGGACCTGATCGAGGAAATCCTCGGCGACGTCCGCGACGAGCACGACGAACCGGAGATCGATGTCCAACGGGTGGGTCACAGCTGGGCCTGCTCGGGTCTGTTGCGCACCGACGAGGTCGGCCGCGCCACCGGCTACATCGCGCCCGAGGGCGAGTACGACACACTCGGCGGTCTGGTGCTCACCTCCCTCGGCCGGATCCCGGCGGAGGGCGACGAGGTGGCGCTGCCCGACGCGAACGGTCTACCGATCGGGCCCGACGGCCGCGGCTGGATCGCGCGGGTCCTCACGATGGACGGGCGGCGCATCGACCGGGTGTTGTTGACCCCGGTGCCGGCGATCGAGACGAGCCGGGAGGTGGCGCACCATGGGTGATCTGTTCGGTGTTCTGCTCACCGTCGTGCTGCTGGCCGGCAACGCGTTCTTCGTGGGCGCGGAGTTCGCGCTGATCACCGCCCGTCGCGACCGGCTCGAGGCGCTGCACGCGCAGGGCAAGAAGCGCGCGGCCACGGTGATCCGGGCGGGCGAGAACCTGTCGCTGATGCTCGCCGGCGCCCAGTTGGGCATCACGATCTGCTCGATCCTGCTCGGTAAGGTCGGCGAGCCGGCCATCGCGCATCTCATCGAGGCGCCGATGGATGCGCTCGGCGTACCGGACGGCCTGCTCCACCCGATCGCCTTCACGATCGCGTTGGGCCTGGTCGTGGTGCTGCACATCCTGCTCGGCGAGATGGTTCCGAAGAACATCGCGATCGCCGGACCGGAGAAGACCGCGATGCTGCTCGTGCCGGCACACCTGGCGTTCATCAAACTCGCCAGGCCGCTGATCGCGTTCTACAACATCAGCGCCAACGGCATCCTGCGGATGCTGCGCGTCGAACCGAAGGACGAACTCGACGCGACGGTGTCGGCACTGGAGTTGTCCGAGATGATCGGCGAATCCCACACGGAGGGCCTGATCGACGAGGAGGAGCACCGACGGCTCACTCAGGCACTCGAGACCGAGGGCCGCACCGTTGCCGACGTCATGATCCCGTCGGCGAAGATGCGCACCGTCCCGTTCGCGAACGGCGGCACCACACTGGGGGCGGTGGAGGAAGCGGTCGTCCAGACCGGCTACTCGCGTTACCCGGTGCGTGGGGTCGACGGTGCGCTGATCGGCTACCTCCACCTCAAGGACGTGCTGGACCGGATCGCCGACGAGGCCGCCGGACCCGAGACGGTGATCCCGCGGACCGACATCCGCCGGCTGCCGCTGATCTCGGTGTCGTTGCCCCTCGACGACGCTCTCGCCCGCCTGCGCCGCACCAACTCGCACCTCGGTGCAGTGGTCGACGCGTCGGGCGCGGTGATCGGTATCGTCGCGCTCGAGGATCTCGTCGAGGAGTTCGTCGGCACCGTGCGTGACGGCACCCACCGGATCGTCGACGTCGTACCCGGTCAGAAGGCGGTCTGAGAGTAGTGAGTTCGGCAGTTCTGCCGGAACAGGTGTGGGCTGCCCGACGGGACCGCCACCGCGAGGTGGTGGCGGATCTCGTCGGGCCGCACCTGCAACGTAAGGCCGCAGGCGTCAAGCACCCGGTGCACGACTTCCTGTTCACGTACTACAGCGTCAAGCCGAATCAGCTGCGCCGCTGGCACCCGGGTTTCGGGTACGCGCTCGCGGGCCGCTCGGCGCGCGACTACCTCATCTACTCCGGTTACGAGGCCTCCGACGACCTGGTCTCGCTCTCCCCCGACGTTCTGGCGCGGCGCCGCGAGACCGTCGAGTTCGTCGCCGCACTGCTGTCCGCCACCGCCGCCCGGCGCCCGCAGCTGAGCTGCTTCGGCCTGCACGAGTGGGCGATGGTGTACCGGGGCGGCGAGGAGGCCGTGCGGCACTCGCAGGTCCCGCTGCGCCTGGGACACACCGGCACCGACGAGGTGGTCGAATCGATGCAGTTGCGCTGCACCCACTTCGACGCGTTCCGGTTCTTCACCCCTGACGCCGTCCCCCGCAACGAGATCTCCCTCTCGCGCGATGCGCAGGTCGCCCGCGAGCAGCCGGGATGCCTGCACGCCGGCATGGACCTGTACAAGTGGGCGTCCAAACTCGGACCGCTGATCGAATCCGAAGTCGTCATCGACTGTTTCCGCCTGGCAACGGATGCGCGGGAGCTGGACATGAAGGCCAGCCCGTACGACCTGACGGAGTACGGCTACGAGCCGGTCCGCATCGAGACCCCGCAGGGCCGCGCCGACTACGTCCGCGAGCAGGTGGCGTTGTCGGAGCGGGCCGCGCAACTGCGGGCGCACCTGGTCGACCGCTGTCGAGCACTGCTCACCGACACTCCCGATTAGCTGCGCGGTTTCGGCGCTTCACCGACTCGCTGCAGCGCTCCCGCTACCGAATTGACCTCCCGCACGCTCGATCGCGCGTGCGGGAGGTCAATTCGTACGCGGCGCCTGCACCCGCGCGCGGCGAGTAGCCTCGGAGGTGTTGATCTCGCGAAACATGGGTGGCGGAATGGTCGACGTCGACACGCGCGGACCGCACCGAGGCTCCGGTCCGTCTGCCGGTGACGGCCGACTGCCGGCGGATCTCACCAGTTTCGTCGGTCGGCGCCACGAACTGACCGCCGTACGCAACGCGCTCGGAGAAGGCCGTCTCGTGACGTTGACCGGCATCGGCGGGGTCGGCAAGACCCGGCTCGCGCTGCGCGTCGCGACCTCGATCCGGCGGAACTTCCCCGACGGCGTGTGGCTGATCGAGCTCGCCGACGTCCACGATCCGGCGTTCGTCGTCGATGTCGTCGCCACCACGCTGGGTGTGCGCGACTACACCGGACGGCCACCGCGGGAGGCGCTCGTCGAGGCACTGGCGCAGGGGTCGCGGCTACTCGTTCTCGACAACTGCGAGCAGGTGATCGATGCGGTGGCCGAGCTGGTCCAGGCGTTGTTGGAGCGGTGTCCCGGGCTGCATGTCCTGACCACCAGCCGGGAGCGCCTCGGACTCGGCTGCGAAGCCGTCATTGCGGTGTCGCCACTGACCACGCCGAGCCGCGGCCGGTCCCAGCCGGTCATCAAGGTGTCCCGGTTCGACGCGGTCGCGCTGTTCGCCGAACGCGCCGCCTCCGCGGTACCGGGGTTCGCGCTGACCGACGACAACACCGCCACCATCGCGAAGATCTGCGCTCGCCTCGACGGGCTGCCGCTCGCCATCGAATTGGCGGCGGCGCGCACCCGAGCGCTGTCGCCCGAGCAGATCCTGCAACGCCTGACCGATCGCCGCGGCGTGCTGACGTGGAGCAGTCGCGGGGTGCCGCCCCGGCAGCAGACGCTGCGGTGGAGTATCGGGTGGAGCTACGACCTGTGCACTCCCGAGGAACAGAAACTGTGGCGACGGCTGTCGCTGTTCACCGGGAGCTTCGACATCGACGACGCCGAGCACGTGTGCGGCGACGACTGCGGCGGCGATCTGCTCGACATCCTCGCCTCACTGGTGGACAAGTCGATCATCGTGCGCGACGACGCCCCCGATCGGGCCCGGTACCGGATGCTCGACACGGTCCGCGGCTACGGCCGCGAGCAGCTGGACGACAGCTCGTCGGACGCGGATCTGCGGTTGCGCTTCCGCGACTGGTACACCCGGATGGCGCTCGACGCCGAGGCCGACTGGATCAGTCCCCGGCAACTCGAGTGGAGCGACCGGCTGCGCGCGGAACTGCCGAACCTGCGGGAGGGCTTCGAGTTCGCGCTCGACGAGGCCGACGGCAGCGCACTGCAACTCGCGGCGTCGCTCTACCCCGTCTGGATCGCACGGGGCCTTTTCGCCGAGGGTCGCCGGTGGCTCGACCGCGCACTCGACCAGCCCCACCCGCAGCCGGCGATCCTCCGCGCCAAGGCGCTGTTCGCGGCCGCGATCCTGGCGGCGTTCCAGGGAGACCTCACGGCTGCGGGTGCCCGCGCCGAGGAAGCCTCCGAGCTCGATTCGCCGACGGCCGATCCGATCACACGGGCCTACGTCGCGATGGCGGACGGCATCACGGCGTTCTGCAGCGGTGACCTGGACCGCGCGCGGGTGCGGCTGCGGTTCGCCGTGGACACTCCCGGGGTCGCCGACCATCCGCAGCTTCAGCTCGAGGCGCTGAGCCTGCTCGGCTGGGCGCACGTGGGCGACAACACCGCACGCGCGCTCACCTTCCAGGGGCGTGCGCTCGCCATTGCACAGGAGCACGGCGAGTTCGTTCACCGTGGGTATTCCCTGTGGGCCAACGGTGTCGACACCTGGCGATCCGGGGATCGCGCACACGCCACCGAACTGCTCGAGGCGGGGCTGCGACTGACCCGGCAGACCGACGATCCGCTGATGGTCTTCACGTGTCTGCAGGCGTTGGCCTGGCTCACCGCGGAGACCGCACAGGTGCGACGCGCCGCGGTCATCATGGGCGCCGCCGACGCCCACCGGCGGCTGGTCGGAAGCAACCCGGTCTTCTTCCCCAACCTGCTCGTCCACCAACTCGACTTCGAGAAGACGGTCCGGGCGGCGCTGGACGACGCGACGCAGGGCGCCGCCCACCGCGAGGGGGCGTCGATGACCACCGCGGAGGCGATCGCCTACACGCTCGGTGAACAGGGCCGAGAGGCGAAGCCGACGGCTCCCGGCCAGGACCGGACCGTGCTGACCAAACGGGAGCACGAGGTCGCCGAACTCGTCGCGGTGGGCCTGACCAACAAGGAGATCGCGACCCGGTTGACGATCTCCCGACGCACCGTCGACGGCCACGTCGACCACATCCTGACGAAACTCGGCTTCACCTCACGCGTCCAGGTCGCCACCTGGATCGCCGAGTCCGCCCATGCGGACTGACGCCACCGTCACGGCACGCGATACGTCCACTCCGGGGTCGCGAACTTCGTCTGCACCAGCTCGCGCGCGGCGTCCAACTCGGCGTCGGTGTACGCGCTGGTGCGGGTGTCGTAGCGGGCGCGGAAGTGCGCCAGGAAGGCGGCGATGATCGCGTCGCGGGCCATGCCGGTCTGCGAGCGCATCGGGTCGACCCGCTTGCCGGAGCTGGTGATGCCCTTGTCGGAGATCTTCTCCCGCCCGATGCGCAGGACGTCGGTCATCTTGTCGGCGTCGATGTCGTAGGCCATCGTCACGTGGTGGACGACCGCGCCGGCCGCGAACCGCTTCTGCGCGGCGCCGCCGATCTTGCCCTGCTCGGACGCGATGTCGTTGAGCGGCACGTACCGCGCCTTGATGCCGACGTCGCCGAGAGCCCCCATCACCCACTGGTCGAGGAACTCGTAGGACCGCTCGAAGCTCAGCCCGTCGACCAGCGATGTGGGAACCGACAGCGAGTAGGTGATGCAGTTGCCGGGCTCCATGAACATCGCGCCGCCACCCGAGATGCGTCGCACGATGCCGATGCCGTGCCGGGCCGCGGCCTCCTCGTCGACCTCGTTGCGGACCGACTGGAACGACCCCAGCACCACCAGCGGCGAATCCCAGTCCCAGAACCGCAGCGTCGGACGACGCTCGCCGGACGCCACCTCGCGGGTGATCACCTCGTCGAGCGCGACGTGCATCGCCGGGTCGAGCACCACCGGTTCGATGACGTCGAAGGTGTGGTCGTGCCAGCTGGTCGCGTGGCCGAGCGCACGGCGGATCGCGATGCCGACCGATTCGGGAGTGAATCCGATCAGGGCCACGTCGTCGCCGATCTTCCCGGCGATCGCCTGACCGATTCGGGTGGCGTCGGCGGTGGTCGGCAGCCCGGTCACCGCGGCGACGATGTCCTCGAGTGCGTCGTCCGGCTCGAGAAAGAAGTCGCCGGACAGCGCAACCCGGGACAGCTGCCCGTCCTCCACATCGACGTCGACGATCACGAGCTTGCCACCGGGAACCTTGTATTCACCACGCACGGAAAGAAGCGTATCGGTGAGTGCGACAGGGCGGTGGCGCGGGAACCGGCGACACCTACTGTGTGAGCGACGGCGCAGGCGCCGCGCCCACGGGACGAGAGGATTGCGATGACCGACATCACGAAGCAGGAGGCGGCCGTCGAGGTGCAGGCGACGATGTTCGATCTGCTCGGACGCATCGCGGGGCTCGAGCGGGACGTGTTCCGCACCGTCGGCCAGGGCGGCCCCGAATTCGAGGCCGCGCACAAGGCTGTCGTCGACTTCGCCGAGTTCACGCTGCGCCCGTGGCATCGGGCCGCCGAAGGGTCGCTGTACCCGGCGGCCGCGTCCGTCGTCCGAGCGCAGTTGTTGGTCGAGGGTCTGCTGGGCGAATGGCAGACGGTGGAACAGGCGTACTCACGGCTGTCGTGCGTGAGCACCGACCGGGTCCGTGTCGCCGCCGACATCAGTGCCCTGCGTGTGCTGCTCGTGGTGATGCTGGGCAAGTGCATGGACCTGCTGGTGCCGGCGCTCGAGGAGGACGGGATCGATCTGTCGGACGCGGCCGAGAAGCTGGCGGCCGCCGCTGCCGGGTCGCAGGGCTGACACGGCGACGGCCCGCCGCGACACGCGCGGCGGGCCGTCCGCCAGTCACTTGCGCGCGAGCGGGCTGTAGAACACCAGGCCGTTGCCGCTGTTGTCGTAGACCACCGCGCGACGCTCGTGGGCGTCGTCGTACGGGCCTTTCACGATGGCCCCGCCACCGTCCTCGACGGCCTTCGCCGCGGCATCGACATCGGCGGTCTTGATGCCGACGACGACCTTCCCCGGAATCGGATGATCGACGGCGGTCGCGAGCGCGATCGTCACCGATCCCCCGTCGAGGGCCGCGAAGTGCGCGCCGTCCCGGAACTTGAGAGTCATCCCGAGGGTCCCGGTGTAGAACTCGAGAGCCTCGTCCAGGTTCTCCACCGACAGCATGATCATCTTGGCGTCGTAATCGCTCACATGTACCTCCGTATCTGATCGAACTCGGCTGCGCGGGGCGTGCGTGCGACGAACGGACACCGCGGCGTGCGTGCCCGATGATCGTCACCCACAGCCGGGCCCCGCACGCCCCGACCCGCCGGAGCCGCTGCACAGACGGGACCTGGGGCCCTTCCGCAACGGGGCTTTCGTAACCGCCCGCGCAGCGTGTCGCAGCGAGGGGCGCTGCGGATCCGCGTGCACGATCCGGCGCCGGCGTCCGCTCACCGCGCAGCGCAGACCGCTCGTCGCGCCTCGCTCCCCCGGCCACGCCCCGTCGCGCGACGAACGTGACCGGCCAGTATCATCTGTGCTCGACCGGCCAACTCGCCGTTCTTGATCGAGTCTGCATCCGGACGCGAACCGTTCGTCCGACCGCAGTCGGCGCCCACCTCACGCGCCTCAGCTCTTCAGCTGTATTCGTCGATGCCCTGGCCGCCGCACCGGACTGATCTACTCCGGAAGCTACCGCCGGGTAACATTGTTGTCGTCCCGTTCGGCGTCCCCGCAGCAGCCCTGACCGTGGCTGCGGCTCCGGACGCTGCTGGTACCGGAAAAGTGAGGCAGTTCCATGACTGAACGCGTGCAGGTCGGTGGTCTTCAGGTCGCCAAGGTTCTCTACGACTTCGTGAACGATGAGGCTCTTCCGGGCACCGGCGTTTCCGCCGAGGCGTTCTGGGAGGGTGCGGGCAAGATGTTCGCCGACCTGGCCCCCAAGAACAAGGCCCTGCTCGCCAAGCGCGACGACCTGCAGGCGCAGATCGACGCGTGGCACCGCGAGCGGGCGGGTAAGCCGCTCGATGGCGCCGAGTACAAGGCGTTCCTGCAGGAGATCGGCTACCTGCTGCCCGAGCCCGAGCCGTTCCAGGTCGCGACCGAGAACGTCGACGCCGAGATCGCCACCACCGCCGGCCCGCAGCTGGTCGTCCCGGTCCTCAATGCCCGCTTCGCGCTGAACGCGTCCAACGCCCGCTGGGGTTCGCTGTACGACGCGCTCTACGGCACCGACGCGATCCCCGAGGACGGTGGCGCGGAGAAGGGTCAGGGCTACAACAAGGTTCGCGGCGACAAGGTCATCGCGTGGGCCCGGAACTTCCTGGACACCGCCGCGCCCCTGGCGAAGGGCTCGCACACCGAGGCCACCCGCTACTTCGTGGTCGACGGCAAGCTGGCCGTCGAACTGGGCGGCGAGGTCGTGACGACGCTGGCCGAGCCGGAGAAGTTCGTCGGCTACCTCGGCGACGGCGATCACCCCACGTCGGTGCTGCTGCGCAACAACGGCCTGCACGTCGAGATCGAGATCGACCCGACCTCCCCGATCGGTAAGACCGACGGCGCCGGCGTCAAGGACGTCGTGCTCGAGTCGGCGATCACCACGATCATGGACTTCGAGGATTCGGTGGCCGCGGTCGACGCCGACGACAAGGTCGTCGGGTACCGGAACTGGCTGGGGCTCAACCGCGGCGACCTGTCGGAGTCGTTCGACAAGGGCGGCAAGACCGTCACCCGCACGCTCAACGGCGACCGCACCTACACCACGCCGGACGGCGAGGAGTTGACCCTGCACGGCCGCTCGCTGCTGTTCGTGCGCAACGTCGGTCACCTGATGACGAACCCGGCGATCCTCGACGCCGACGGCAACGAGCTGCCCGAGGGAATCCTCGACGCGCTGATCACCGGCGCATGCGCGGTCCACGGCCTGAGCATCGACGACGACCACGGCCCGCTCAACAACTCGCGCACCGGCTCGATCTACATCGTCAAGCCCAAGCAGCACGGCCCCGAGGAAGTCGCGTTCACGACCGAGCTGTTCGGCCGGGTCGAGGAGATCCTCGGTCTACCGGAGAACACCCTCAAGGTCGGCATCATGGACGAGGAGCGGCGCACCACGGTCAACCTCGCGGCCTGCATCAAGGAAGCGGACCAGCGGGTGGTGTTCATCAACACCGGCTTCCTCGACCGCACCGGCGACGAGATCCACACCTCGATGGAGGCCGGCGCGATGGTGCGCAAGGCCGACATGAAGAAGCAGACGTGGATCACCGCGTACGAGGACTGGAACGTCGACACCGGTCTCGCGACGGGTCTGCAGAGCAAGGCTCAGATCGGTAAGGGCATGTGGGCCATGACCGATCTGATGGCCGACATGCTCGAGCAGAAGATCGGCCACCCCAGGTCGGGTGCCAACACCGCGTGGGTGCCGTCGCCGACGGGCGCGACCCTGCATGCGACGCACTACCACCAGGTGGACGTGTTCGCGGTCCAGGACCAGCTGAAGGGCAAGCCGCGCGCGACGGTCGACGAGATCCTCACGATCCCGCTCGCCCCGTCCACCGACTGGTCGGACGCCGAAAAGCAGCAGGAGCTCGACAACAACTGCCAGTCGATCCTCGGCTACGTGGTGCGCTGGATCGACGCGGGCGTCGGTTGCTCCAAGGTGCCCGACATCCACGACGTCGCACTCATGGAGGACCGGGCGACGCTGCGCATCTCGAGCCAGCTGCTGGCCAACTGGCTGCGGCACGGCATCGTCACCGAGGCCGACGTCGTGGCGAGCCTCGAGCGGATGGCGCCGGTCGTCGACCGCCAGAACGAGGGTGACGCGTCGTACCGGCCGATGGCCCCGAACTTCGACTCCAACATCGCCTTCCAGGCGGCCAAGGAGCTGATCCTCGAGGGCGGCAAGCAGCCCAGCGGCTACACCGAGCCGATCCTGCACCGGCGTCGCCGCGAGTACAAGGCCGCCAACGCCTGATCCTCGCGCTGCGCCGCGGCCCCGACACCGTCACAGGTGTCGGGGCCGCGGCGCGTTCGGGCTGTCCGTATTGCTCACTAGACTGCCATGGTCAGGGCCGGTCGGGCGCCGGCCCGACGCGGTAGAGAGCAAGGCGGTTTTCCACGTGGGGCAGCATCGCAGTGATCGGCGCACCCGCGGCGTCAGCAAGGGACCGGTCATCGCGTTGGTGTCGGTGATCGTGCTCGTGTTCGGCGTCGTCGGCTGGTTCCAGCTCAGGGACCGCGCGAGCAGTCAGGGCACGGCGGCGGCCGGTGCGTGTGTCGAGGGCGATATCCGGCTCGACGTCGCGGCCGATCCGGATATCGCCGGGCCGGTTCGCGACCTCGCCGCCCGGTACACCGACACCCTTCCGGTGGTCCGCGACCACTGCGTGTCGGTGCAGGTGCACGACGCCACGACAACTGCGGTCACCGAGGCGCTCGCCGCGGCACCCGACGGACCCTGGAACGACGAGATCGGCCCCGCGCCCGCGCTGTGGATTCCGGCGAGCGCCACCGCGATCGACCGCCTCGCAGGGTCCGGCGTGGTGGACGGCACCCCCAAACCGCTCGCGTCGAGTCCGGTGGTCGTCGCCGCCCCCGAGGAACTCGCACTCGCCCTGACGGCGGCCGGCACCGGGTGGCAGAACCTGCCGGGGCTGCAGACCGGCAACGACTCGCTCGACCGGATCGGCCTCCGCGGCTGGGGCAGCCTGAAGCTCGCTCTGCCTGCGGGACCGGCTTCCGCCGCCGCGCTCGACGCCGTGGCCGCCGCGACGGCGAACGTCGGCGCGGGCCCCCTCGACGAGTCGCAGGCCGGGTCCCCGCAGGTGAGCACCGCGATCGGTGCACTCGCGAACGGCAGCACGGCCATCCACGACGCCCCCGCGAGCACCACGGACGCCGTTTCGCTCCTCGCCGGCCAGTCCGCTCCGGCGTCGGCCGCCGTCCACGCGGTGCCCGTCACCGAACAGCAGCTGTACGCCGCCGGCGACGACGCGCGCGGCCTCGTCGCCGTCGCACCGGCCGGCGCCACCCCGGTCCTCGATCACCCTGCCGCGATCCTCGCCGCGCCGTGGGTCGACGAGACCCTCGGGCGCGCGGCCGCGCAGTTCGTCGACTTCCTGCGTCGACCGGAACAGGCGCAACATTTCGTGGACGCGGGTTTCCGGGTCGGGGACCGCACACCCGCGGCCACCGACCGCACCCCGATGCCCCCGCTGGGCCAGGTGCTCGCCCCCCCGACCGGCCCCGCCGCGGCGCGACTCGCGCAGACGTTCGCGAACCCGACCGTCCCGCAAGCGACGACGATCCTGCTCGACGTCTCCGGATCCATGGGGTACACCGACGGCGACGGGACGCGGCTGAGCAACACCGTCGACGCGCTGAGCGCCCGGATCGCGGCGCTGCCCGCGTCCTCGGACGTCGGCCTGTGGGTGTACAGCCGCGGTCTCGACGGCAGCAAGCCGTACCTGGTGAAGGTGCCGACCGGGCCGCTGTCGGACGGCGACCGCAAGCAGCGCATCGAGACTGCGCTGCGCTCGCTGCGCCCGGCCACCGCGACGTCGACGTACGCGTCGGTGATCGCCGCCCACGCCAGCGCCGTGGACGGTTTCGTCGACGGTCGACCCAACTCGGTGCTGCTGGTCACCGACGGCCCCAACGACGACACGTCGACCGGGACGCAGAAACTCACGCAGGCCCTCACCGGCGCCGCGCATCCCGTGCGGATCGATGTGATCTCGATCGGCGAGAACACTGACCAGGACACGTTGCGGTCGATGGCGGACCGCACCGGCGGCACACTGATCGCCGTGCCGTCCACGCAGGGCCCCGCCCTCGGGGACGCGTTCGCGAAGACGCTGTCGTAGCCGTGATCCGCATCGCGATCTTCGGCGCCTTCCTCGCGCTGGTCAGCTACTGGGTGCACCGCCGCCTGGTCCGCGCGACCGGGCTGACGGGGCGACCGGCCCACGCGGTCGACATCGCTCTCGTCGTCCTGTGGCTCCTGGCACTGGTCGGCATCGGCAGTGGTGAGGTGTTCGACCCGGCATGGGCGCGGATTCCCGGATTCGTCGGCTGGGTGTGGCTGGCAGCCCTCCTCTACCTCGTGCTCGGGCTGGTACTGGTCGCCGCCGGTTCGGGCATCGCCCGCATCGCCGGACGCCCGCAGCCCACCGACCCGTCCCGTCGCCGGGTGCTGCGCGGCGCGACGGCCGCGGTGACGGTCGCCGCGGTCGGAGCCGCGGGCTACGGCGTCGTCGAGGCACACACTCCCCGAATCCAGCGGGTCCGGGTGCCGTTGCGGCGCCTGCCGAGCCAGTTCGCCGGCATGCGAATCGCGCTCGTGACCGATCTCCACGTCGGCCCGTCCCGCGGAATCGGCTTCACCCGCAAAGTCGTCGACCTCGTCAATGCGCAGAAGCCCGAACTCGTTCTGCTGGGCGGTGATCTGGTCGACGGCACCGTCGCGAAGGTCGGCCGCGACCTGGAGCCGTTGCGGGATCTGCGCGCCCCGCTCGGCGTGTTCGGGGTGAGCGGCAACCACGAGTTCTATGCGGGTGACGGCGGCCGCTGGCTTGACCTGTGGGACACGCTCGGCATCCGCACGCTGCGCAACGAACGCGTCGAGATCCACCGCGGGGGCGGGGTCATCGACCTGGCCGGCATCCACGACCGCACCTCCCCCGCGCCGTTCGAGCCGGATCTTCCGGCCGCGCTCGCCGGACGGGATCCCGACCGTTTCGTGCTGCTCCTCGCGCATCAGCCGAAGCAGGCGCTCGAGGCGTCGGAGCTCGGCGTGGACCTGCAACTGTCGGGTCACACGCACGGCGGCCAGATGTGGCCGTTGGGCTACCTCGTCCCCCTGCAGCAGCCGTCGGTGACGGGGCTCGACCGGGTGGGCGACACCGTGCTGTACACGTCGCGTGGCGCGGGCGCCTGGGGGCCACCTGTCCGGGTGGGCGCACCACCCGAGATCACCATCCTCGAACTGGCGAGCCGGCCCGACCCGCACGGATGAAGTTGCGGGTGACAAATTCGACAACCTCTGGTTGCTCGGCCCGGGTTTGTGCGTTGATGGAGGTTCTGTCGATCGCAGAGAAGTCCACCCACACCGCGGACGCCATCGGTCGCCGTGCCGATCCCGAAGGACGTCCATGACCCAGCAGCGCATCGACACGAGCGACAACGCCGCCTGCTGGGCACCGACCAGATCGGTGCACCTGCTGCGACGGAACTCGGGCCTCACCGTCCTGCAGGCGCCCCGTGGATTCGGCAAGTCGAGCCTGGTGTCGGCCTGGCTGGCGGCGTCCCGCGACGCCGACCACCTCACGGTCCACATCCCTCCCCCCGAGCCGACGCTCACCGCGGACGACTATTGGATTCGCGTCACAGCTGGTCTGACGGACGTCGGCACTGCGACCGACATCGCCCTCGAACGCGTCGACCTACTCCGCGATCGGACCGTCGAGGAACGGATCTTCGAGCTGGTCGACGCCCGGCCCGAGGTGAACGTCGTGGCGACGGTGGTCGGCCGGTCGCTGTTCGAGGATCCGCTGTCCTTCGCCCCGAGCCTCGACACCGTCCGGGCCGACGACCTGCTCTACACGGTCGACGACGTGCAGGCGTTGTTCCGGTCCGCGGGTCTCGACCCGGCCGACGCCGACCTCAGCGATCTCCATCGCCGGACCGGAGGACTGCCCGCACTCTGCAGGGCAGTGCTCACGGCGGCGAAACCGCTGCGCCCCTTGACGCCCGAGACCCTCGAACAGGCCTTCTCCGACGCCGTCCCGCGGTACGTGCGCGACGACGTCCTCGCGGCGGTCGACGCCGAACTCCGTCGCTTTCTCGTCCGCACCGCGACGGCACACGCACTCACGGTCGATCTCGCGCAGTATCTCGGGGGCGGCCTCGACTCCGCCCGGCACCTGCTCGACCTCGAGGCGGCGGGACTCCTGGCCCATCTGGACACCGTCGACGGCGACGCCTGGCGGTTGCCGCCGGCGGTGCGGACCGAGCTGATCGCCGTGCAACGCGCCGAGGGTCTCGACCCGGCCGCGCGATCGACACTGCTGGCGCTTCACCATCGCGAGCGGGGCGATCATGCCGCCGCACTGCGGTGTGCCGCCGACGCCGAGGACTGGGATCTCGCCGTCGAGATACTGGACCAGCATGCGGCAGCGCTGGTGAACTCTCACGTGGAAGTTCTCCGCGACGTGCTCCTGGCCATTCCCGAGGCCGAGGTGGACGCCCATCCCGGCATCACCGCCCTGCGCGAACTGGTGCGGCAACTGTCGGGCGATCCTTCGGGCGACGTCTCCCCCTACGACACAGCAGGGCTCCTCGACCTCACCGTGGTCGAGGACCCCCGCGAGTCGCTGACCGTCGTGGGTAATCGGATTCTCCTGCAGCGACTCGGCGGCGACTACGAGACCGCCGCCGACCAGACGCGGCGGCTCCACGTCTCGGTTCGAAGACTGCTCGACGCCGAGCCCGATGCGATCACCGATTTCCTTCCTTTCCTGCGGATGCAGAGCGGTCTCACCTATCAGTTGTCGGGTGACTTCGCGGAGTCCACCGTCGAACTGCGCCTCGCGCATCGGCTCGGGGCCGCGCGGCGCATGGACTACATCTCGCGCAACGCCGCCGGAAACTCGGCCCTCAACTGGGCCTTCGCAGGCGAACTTCAGCGTGCGCACGAGTGGCTGGCAGTCGAGAACCAGATCGCACCCGCGGACGAATGGATCGAAGCCCTGGTGCGAATCGGCGGTGCGGTGGCCCGAGTACTCACCTCCGTCGACGAGCTGGACCTCGACACCGCCGGCCACGCCGTCGCCGGTCTGAGGGAGCTACCGGACGTGGCGGAGCTGTGGCCGTTCGTCACCTTCGCGCGTTGCCGATACGCCGTCGCGACCGGCGACCCGTCTCTCGGCCTCGCGGCGCTCACCGAGTACGCGGAGGCACGGACACGCGCGAACGGGCTTTTCGTCCAGTCACTCCTCGACGCCACCGAGATCGAGGTGCGCCTCGCGCTCGGCGATGTCGCCCCGGCGAAGGCGCTCGCGGATTCGCTGCCGTCCGACACACCGTGGGGCGTCGTCGCCGTCGCACGGACTCGCCTCCTCACCGGCGACCACCAGTCCGCGGTCACCACGTGCCGCCGGTACGACTGGCTGGGGACTCCCTACGCACGCGCGCATCTCGAAGCGCTCGTCATCGAGGCCGTCGCGACCCGCCGTCTGGGCCGGGACGAGGACGCCGACCGCGCCTGGTCCCATGCGTGCTCCATCGCCGACCGCACCGGCATCCGGAGCGCATTCGCGTCCGTCGAGCGCCCCGCTGTCGTCGCCCTCGTCGAACGTGCAACTCGCCCGTCACCATCCGTCTCCCAGTTCCTGGCGACGCCGTCGCCCGAGCATTACCCCGCGACCCTCGCCTTCCCCCAGCTCACCGATCGCGAGAGGACGGTGCTCGACGGCGTGGCTCGAGGTCTGACCGTCGGACAGATCGCGGCACTGATGTTTCTGTCGACGTCGACCATCAAGACACACAAGCGCACCCTCTACCGAAAACTGTCCGCGCACACGCGCACCGAGGCGATCGACCGTGCCCGGACCTTCGGATTCCTGAAGCCCTGACTGCACACCGTCGCTCCGGTCTTCGATGCTTCTCGAGAACGCTGCAGGAGTGACGGACTAGGCCCCCGGGAATTCGGTTTTCCTGACACTTCCGTCATGCACAGAGTTCTGATGAGCGTCGCCTACACGGCGGACGCCGGTGCGAATACCGAAAATCTAACCGGCCGGGCAGAGAACCCGCCGCGCCTGATCCCAGAACGGAAACAGCTGCGCCGTGCTCGCGTCGGGGTGGTCGGCCCGCGCTACCCGCTCGAACTCGAGATACGTCTGCCCCGGCATCGAGGACAGGTTGCACGCCTGCAACCCCAGCTTTGCGGCCGGCTCCACGGGCAACCCCCTACCCCACGGACCCAGATCGGACGCGACGTAGGCGTTCAGCTGGTCGCCCCACCGATCGAATGCGAACTGCAGGTCGAACGAACAGCCGTCCGGCAGCAGCTCGGCGCAGGTCACCGTCCGTCCGCGGACCGTCACGACGTCGTTGGCGAGCGGGCGGTCTGTCGACGTCTGCGTGACTCCCGACAACGCGTGATAGAACGCGAAACCCGTACCGAGCAGCGCCGCGACGACGAGCACGGCTACGACCACTCTCGACACCCTCTCCCCCTCTCCTCGGTCCACGACGACCGGGCGTCAGGGACGTTCCGCGAGCGTCAACCTGATCTTGTGTCGCGTGACCACCCGTCCGCTCCCCTCCCGCCAACCCTCCACCCGTTCGAGTGCCGCATCCCGGACCTGGTCGCGTTCCGCCTCCGGGATCGAATCCCAGAGCATGCGCTGCCCGTGGGAGCGGGTCCACGAATACCACTGACCCGGATCGTCGAAGGCCAGATCGAGATCGAACGCTGTCGTGCGCTCGTGAACGAGACCCGCTGTCCGCATCAGCGACTCGACCGCGGCATCGGTCCCGAACGGTCCGTCCGGGTCACGCGGGTCGACCGGGAAGAAGCGTGCATCGCGATACGGCGCGAACAGATCATCCAACTCTTCCCAGCGCGGGTCCCACCCCCCGAACGTCGAAACGCCCACCGTTCCGTGCGGAACGAGCAGCGACCGCCACGCGGTCAGCGCCGCCGCCGGATCCGGCAGGAAGAAGAGCATGAACGACGCAGTGACGACGTCGTAGTGGCCGCAGGGAAGCGACGGCCGCATCGCGTCCATCACCTGTAGATGGACGTTGGTCAGGCCTCGGGCGCGCGCCTCGTGGGCGGTGACGGCCACCATCCGCGGCGCGAGATCGATTCCGGTGACCTCGCCGGACGAGCCGACAGCCTCCGCCAGGCGGAACAGCACCGCTCCCCGGCCGCAGCCGATGTCGAGCGCTCGGGCGCCGGGCTGCGGCTCCACCGCGTCCACGAGACGCTCGGCTATGGGACCGAAGAACGGCACGCCCAGGTTGTCGTAGCTGTCCGCGACCAGGTCGAACAGATCCGCGACTCGCGCAGTATGCACCTCGTCCGGCACCTCGACCATCTCTCGATCATGTGCCCGCCGCCCCTTGAGGTCAACGACGTTTCGGTATCGGCCGGCCAGCCCGTCGAGGCGTGCGGGTCCGGACCACCGCGAAACGGGACGGTCGGGACAAACCCAGTCGAACTTCGGTATTTCCAGTCCTTCCGTCCGATGCGGATTTCGGCTCGGGGCGGGGCGGCCCGGAAAGCTGAAAGGGGCAGGGCGCGGCGACCCTGCCCCTCACGCGGACGTCAGTCGGAGTACGCCTCGATCGGCGGGCACGAGCACACGAGATTGCGGTCGCCGTGCGCGCCGTCGATCCGCCGCACCGCCGGCCACACCTTCGGCCGCGCCGTCCCCCGCGGGTAGACCGCGATCTCTCGCGAGTACGGGTGATTCCATTCGGAAACAAGGCATTCCGCAGTGTGGGGCGCGCCGCGCAGCGGGTTGTCGTCGACCGGCCACTCCCCCGCCCCGACCCGGTCGATCTCGCCGCGGATCGAGATCATCGCGTCGCAGAACTCGTCGATCTCGGCCAGGTTCTCGCTCTCCGTCGGCTCCACCATGAGCGTGCCGGCCACCGGGAAGCTCATCGTCGGCGCGTGGAAGCCGTAGTCGGCCAGACGCTTTGCGACGTCGTCGACCGTCACACCGGTCTCCTTGGTGAGCGGGCGCAGGTCGAGGATGCACTCGTGCGCCACCATGCCGTTCTCGCCCGTGTAGAGGACCGGGAAGTACTCGTCGAGGCGACGGGCGATGTAGTTGGCCGACGCGATCGCGGTGAGCGAGGCCCGGCGCAGACCCTGTGCCCCCATCATCTTGATGTAGGTCCAGGTGATCGGCAGGATCGACGCGCTGCCGTACGGCGCCGCCGACACCGGACCGCACTCCCCCAGTTCGGGAGCCATCGGGTGTCCGGGCAGGAACGGGGCGAGGTGCGAACGGACGCCGATCGGCCCCACGCCCGGGCCGCCGCCGCCGTGCGGGATGCAGAACGTCTTGTGCAGGTTCAGGTGGCTGACGTCGCCGCCGAACCTGCCCGGACGCGCCAGCCCGACCAGGGCGTTCAGGTTCGCACCGTCGACGTACACCTGGCCGCCGGCGTCGTGGACGGCCGCGCAGATCTCACCGATCTCTTCCTCGTAGACACCGTGCGTCGACGGGTAGGTGATCATGATGGCGGCAAGACGCTCCGCATGGTCGGCGATCTTCGCCCGCAGGTCGTCGAGGTCGACGTCTCCGTTCTCGCGGCATGCCACGACCTCGACCCGCATGCCGACCATGACGGCGGACGCCGCATTGGTGCCGTGCGCACTCGACGGGGTCAAGCACGTGTCGCGGTGATCGTCTCCGCGGCTGAGGTGGTAGTTGCGGATCGCGAGCAGGCCCGCGTACTCGCCCTGGCTACCGGCATTCGGTTGCAGGCTCACCGCGTCGTAGCCGGTGATCGCGACCAGCCAGTCCTGCAAGTCCTCGATGACCTTCAGCATCCCGGGTGCGTCCTCGGCCGCGAACGGGTGCAGCTTCGAGAACCCGGGCCACGTGATGGGCTCCATCTCGGCGGTCGCATTGAGCTTCATGGTGCACGAGCCGAGCGGAATCATGCTCCGATCGAGCGCGATGTCCTTGTCCGACAGTGCCCGCAGGTAGCGCAGCATCGCGGTCTCGGTGCGGTACTTCGTGAACGACTCGTGCTGCAGGTACACGGACGCACGGTCGCCGAACGGAGCCGGGGCGTACCCGATCTCGGTGTCGGCGGGCATGCCGAACGCTGCGAGCACGGACTGGACGTGCGCCTCGGTGGTCGCCTCGTCGCACGCGATGCCCACGTGGTCGGCGTCGACCAGGCGCAGGTTCACGCCCCATGCCTTGGCGTTCGCGACGATCTCGTCGGCGCGGCCCGGAACGCGGGCGAGGACGGTGTCGAAGAACCGCTCGTGGACCACCTCGACACCGCCGGTCTGCAGGCCCGCGGCGAGGAACTCGGCGCGCTGATGGACCCGCTGCGCGATTGCCTTGAGGCCCTCCGCACCGTGATAGCTGGCGTACATCGCCGCAATGATCGCGAGCAGCACCTGCGCGGTGCAGATGTTACTGGTCGCCTTCTCCCGGCGGATGTGCTGCTCACGCGTCTGCAGCGCAAGTCGGTATGCCTTGTTGCCGTCGGCGTCCACCGAGATGCCGACCAGACGTCCCGGAAGCTGGCGGGCGTGCTTGCTGTGAACCGCGAGGTAGCCGGCGTGCGGACCGCCGAAGCCCATCGGCACGCCGAAGCGCTGGGTGGTGCCGAAGCACGCATCGGCACCCTGCTCACCGGGAGGGGTCAGCAGCGTCATCGCAAGCAGATCCGCACCGACCGCCACCAGGGCTCCGCGCTCGTGGGCTTCCGCGATCATCGCAGCATGGTCCACGACCCGGCCCGACGCGCCCGGAAGCTGGGCGAGGACACCGAAGAACTCGCCTTCCGGCAGCCCCTGCGTCAGGTCCGCCTCGACGATCTCGATACCGAGCGGCTCCGCGCGGGTGATCACCACGGCGCGGGTCTGCGGGAACAGATCGGTGTCGAGGACGAACCTCGGCGACTTGCTGCGCGACGCCCGTCGCAGCAGCGTCATGGCCTCCGCGGCGGCGGTGCCCTCGTCGAGCATCGACGAGTTCGCGATCTCCATACCCGTCAGGTCGCCGACCATCGTCTGGAAGTTCAGGAGTGCCTCGAGCCGGCCCTGGCTGATCTCGGGCTGGTACGGGGTGTACGCCGTGTACCAGGCGGGGTTCTCGAGGATGTTCCGCACCAGCACGGGCGGGGTGAGGGTGTCGTAGTAGCCGAGACCGATCATCGAGGTGGCCACCGTGTTGCGGGACGCCTGCTCGGCGAGGGCCGCGAGCGCCTCGTGCTCGGAGAGCGGCGCGTCGAGTGCGCCCAGACCCGCCGCGACACCGCCGGGTGCCGGATCGAGAATGCTGTCCGGAACGGCCCGCGCTGCGAGTTCGTCGAGAGTGTCGACGCCGACGACGTCGAGGATGCGTGCCAGTTCGGCCGAATCGGGACCGACGTGACGGTCGGCGAACGAATGGCTACGAGCGTCGATCAAGTGAACTCCCAGGCGGTTCGACGGGTACAGGATGCGTTCCACGAGTGGAACGGTCCTCCCCCTCTGTCGCCTGCTCGATCTTCCGAGCGCCTGAGAGATTCGGCTGCCACACCATCCGGCCTCAGGCTCGGTCGGCGTACGCCTTTCCCCGTGGGCGGGTGGGTACTCCCACCGCTTTCCAGAGGCGTCGGAGCCCGCACGGTCCTGGGTGCCTGAGAGATTGACGGGGAGGTGCTGCTCCTTCGGCGCCCGGGCAGCACATACAACTCTGTCCGGAACTCTCCCGCGCGACGGCGACGCACCGTCAGTCTATGCCACGACCGCACGCCCGCCGAACAGGCCGAACGACCGTAACCGTCTAACCGGTCTTGCGAGCTCCGCGGTTCTTGCGGCGCGACGCCAACTCGTCCTCGGGGCTCTGGGTGGCCTCGCCGCCGTCGGCACGCTCGGCCGGGAAATCGGCGATCGTTCCGGTGAGTTCCCGCATCGCACCACTGACCGCGATGCCGAACACACCCTGCCCGCCCTGAAGCAGGTCGACGACCTCCTCGGGCGACGTGCACTCGTAGACAGTGGTGCCGTCGGAGAACAACGTGATGCGTGCGAGATCGCCGACGCCGCGCTGCCGCAGGTGATCCACTGCGACCCGGATGTTCTGCAACGAGATACCGGTGTCGAGCAGTCGCTTGACGATCTTCAGGACGAGAATGTCCTTGAAGGAATACAGCCGCTGGCTTCCGGAGCCCGCGGCCCCGCGAATCGACGGGACCACGAGGTTGGTGCGGGCCCAGTAGTCGAGCTGGCGGTAGGTGATGCCGGCGATCTGACAGGCGGTGGGCACCCGGTAGCCGACGAGTTCGTCGGGAACGGTGTCGTCGGGAAAGAGTCCGGGCTGCACGTCGTCGACGGCCGACATCTCGATCGATGCCTGGCCAGTTGCCTCGTCAGCGAGGTCCAACTGCTGCTCCTGCGGCCGATCTCCCACGGACTACTCCCTCTCGCGTGTTCAGTGGCGGTAACGGTCGTTGCCGAATTTTCGCAACCCGTCGATCACACACTCGTGACATCGAGTAAACCCGAACTGTGGATCCACTCAGCGTACGCCCCGGAATCACAGCGTGGCGCGCGTTCGCATGCAAGACGCTAGGGATCCACGCGGGCCGGGTCAACGCGACGCGCCCAAGAGTCTCAACCTTAACTTGAGGTTGAGAAAATCAGCCGTCGGTGGCCTTGAAATCGTCCGGCGACACCGACTCGAGAAACTCCTTGAACTTCTCGACCTCGTCCTCGCGTTCGTCCGGCATCACCAGCCCGGCCTCGGTGAGAACCGCCTCCTCGACGAAGATCGGCACACCGATCCGCAGCGCGATGGCCACGGAGTCCGACGGCCGCGCCGAGACACGCACGTCGTCGTCGAACACGAGATCCGCATAGAACGTGCCGGCCTGCAGATCCACGATCCGGACCTCGCGCAGCGCGTGCCCGAACGCCTCGAGCAGGTCTTTGATGAGGTCGTGCGTGAGCGGCCGTGCAGGCTCGACCCCCTGCTGCTCCAGCGCGATCGCCGTCGCCTCCGTCTGACCGATCCAGATCGGCAGATAGCGATCACCGTCGCTCTCACGCAGCAACAGCACCGGCTGGTTCTGCGGCTGCTCGACACGGATCCCGATCACACGCATCTCACTCATCGCGTCCTCCACCTCGTACCGGTGACCGGATCCACCGCGGACGGCGGACGAGCCCCGCTTGACGTACTGCTCCGATTCTATTCGAACCTGCTGTAGCCGTCAGCGATCGAGAGCCCCACGGACGGCAGCCTTGACCAGACACGTGTGCAGGGTCAGCGACAGTGCCGCGAGTTCGCGGACCATCTCCTCCGCGCGATCGCGTGCACCGGCGTCACGGCCCTTCGCAACCGGGCCGGCGATCTGCGCGACCAGGCCCGCCTCACGGTCGGCAGCGAGCTTGAACGCCCGCAGGTGCCGCACCTCCAGACCGAACTCCGACATCGACTTCGCGGTGCGGGCGAGGATGACCGCATCCTCGTCGAAGAAGCCTGCGGCACCGGGCGCGACCAGACCGCTGCGCAGCAGTTCGCTCAGGAACTTTCCGTCGATACCCGCACGTTCGATCAGGTCGTCCCTGCTGATCCGGACCTCGCGATCCGACCGGAACTCCTCCGGCGACACCTCACCGGGCGCCACCGCAAGCGTGCGGGGGCGCCGTGGAGCCGAGTCCACGGCGCCCACCGTCGCGGCGCCCTTGTCGATCGCTTCGAGCTGTTCCTTGATGACCTTGAGCGGCAGGTACTGGTCCCGCTGCGCCGTGAGCACGAATCGTAGGCGCTCACAGTCCGCAATCGAGAACCGCCGATAACCCGACGGTGTCCGCTCGGGGCTGATGAGCCCCTCCGCCTCCAGGAAACGAATCTTGGAGATCGTGACGTCCGGGAAATCCGGACGCAGGCGATCGAGCACTGTGCCGATCGACATGCCCGTGGCGGCGTCCTGCCGAACGGCGGTCATCAGCTACCTGCACCCGCCGCGGATTCGCCGATCTGCGGGCCGCCGCTGTTGCCGCGCGGTCCGGTGAGGAAGACCAGTCGGAACTTGCCGATTTGGACCTCGTCACCGTTCGCCAGCACCGCCGAATCGACGGGCTCGCGGTTGACGTACGTCCCGTTCAGGCTGCCCACATCGACCACCTGGAACTCGTCGTCGTCCTGCCGGAACTCGGCGTGCCGACGACTGACGGTCACATCGTCGAGGAAGATGTCGCTGTCGGGGTGACGGCCGGCCGACGTGGTCGGCTGATCGAGCAGGAATCGCGATCCTGCGTTGGGGCCCCTCTTCACGACGAGCAGCGCGGACCCGGCAGGCAGACCCTCGACGCCGGAGACCGGAGCCTCGGCAGTCTGCGACGACTGGGTGTCCATCTCGTTGAGAAAATCCGCACGGAAAACCGATGTGGTCTCGGCCGGCGTCTCTCCGTAAACCGCATCGTTGCCGTTCTCGCTCACCGTTTCTCCTCCTCAATCCGTCGAACCGGGAGCGCCCGCGGCGCTCCCGGATTCACGCGGTACAACTCGGCCTCGGCACCGTCTGTCGACGATGCCTCGGCCACGATCACTTCCGACGCGGATATGCGCACCGCAACGGCCTTGCGCTCACCTCGACCGTACCCTGAGAGTGCCGGTGCGTGTAGGTGGACAGGCCGGGTGGTGACGCGTGAAATCAGCTACCGGACAGGGCCAGGTACGCCTCGGCGTCCAGGGTTCCCGCGAGCACCGCGTCCAGGCTCGCCTCGTCCGCGACCTCGAGGTCGACCAGCCAGCCGTTGCCGTACGGCTCGGAGTTGACCAGCTCGGGGCTGGCGTCCAGATCCTCGTTGACGGCAACCACTTTCGCCGTCAACGGTGCGTAGATGTCGGAGACACTCTTCGTCGACTCCACCTCGCCGAACGAGTCGCCGGAGGTCACGTCCTCGCCGACCGCGGGCAGCTGGACGAACACGACGTCGCCGAGCTGCGACTGCGCGAAGTCGGTGATGCCCACGCGCACCGTCGTCGGCCCCGTCCGCCGCACCCATTCGTGCTCTGCTGTGTAGCGCAGATCGGCGGGGGTAGAGAGCTCACTCACGGTGGCTTCCTTTCGAGGAGGTCCGCCGAGCGGACCGAAGAAGATCAGTTTCCGGGACGAGCGTATTGGCGCGGTGAGATTTCCCGCAAGGCGGCCACGGTGACCTGCGGCGATTGCTCGATACGCAACTGCCCGCCGCTGCGTGCGACGGTGTCGACCACGCCGCCGGGAATGTTCAGGGCCGCGGCCAGCGTCGGGGGGTCGCCGATCGCGACGACACGGAACGGCGCGGACACCTTGCGTCCGTCGATCGTGACGTTGCCCCCGCCGCCACTGACCCAGGAATCGACACCGATCCGGAGCGGATCCGTGTCCGCGCCCTGAACCTCGATCGCCTCGGCCCCGGCGGCCCGTAGTTCCTGCAGTAGGTCGAGGATGACCTCGGACCCGACCGACTTGCCGGGATCCTGCACGGTGAGGACCACCCCGGGGCCGGTCGCGGCGACCGTCCCGACCTGGATCGACAGTGCGGACAGGCGGGCCTTCGCCTCGTCGAGCGCGGCGCCGGATCCGCCCCCGCCGGCCTCGAGTTTCGTCAGCGTCTGTTCGAGGCCGGCGATCTCCTGCCGGAGCGCCGCCTCCCGCTGGTTCAGGTTGCCGAGCACCACGAGCAGGTCGGCGGGCCGGGCGGAATCGAGGTTGTCGCCCGAGCCGGTGCTGCTCACCTGGGTCGCGATCGCCACGCCCAGCGCCGCCATGAGCAGGACGGCCAGCAGACCGAAACCGAACCGTGCCCGGGACCGGGCCGGCCCTTTCGCCGGCATCTCGTGCCGCCCGTCGGTGCGCGGTCCGGTGGGAGTTCCGTTGTCCTGCATACCGATCACGCTCCGAACAGCCGACGCCGCAGCGCGGCCGCGTTTCCGAAGATACGGATGCCGAGGACGACGATGATCGCGGTCGACAGCTGGGTGCCCACGCCGAGCTGGTCGCCGAGCCAGACGATCAGCGCGGCGACGAGAACGTTGAACACGAAGGACACGACGAACACCTTCGAGTCGAAGATCTCGTCGAGGTACGCGCGTAGGCCGCCGAAGACCGCGTCGAGTGCCGCGACGACGGCGATCGGCAGATAGGGCTGGACGGCGTCGGGCACCTGCGGGCTGAACACGACCCCGACGACGATGCCGACGACCAGCGCGATCACTCCGTAGAGCGCGTATCCACCTTTCACGGTGCCCCCGTTTCCTTTGCGTACCTCACTTCACGACCCGCGGCAGCGGGTAGCTGCAGGTCGCCTGACTCGGCGATGGTGAATCCCACGCCGTAGAAATCCCGAACAGCCGCCATCCGCAGGTAGGCGTCGCTGACGACGAAGCTGGTCTGCAGTTTGGCGGGCGAACCGATGGCCGAGACCCGGTAGGGCGACGGCACGGGCTGATTGTCGACGAGCATCGCACCGCCCGCCTGCCGGATCGTGACACCGGGACCGATCCGGACGTCGCCGATGGCGACCGCTTCCGCGCCGCTGGCCCACAGCGCGTTGACCACGGACTGCAGATCGCGGTCGAGGACCCCGGATTGCGGTGAGCCCGGTACCCGCTGCGACGAATCGGACAGATCCGGGCGTGCCGACGGGTCCGTCAACGTCACGACCATCCCGGGGCCGTGCGCCGGTTCCGCGGCCGCGGCGGACTCGAGGGTCCGCAACTGCTCGAGGACCTGCGCGCCCTCGGCGTCACCGGCCAGCACCTTGGCGCGCAGATCGTCGACGCGCACCGTCAGATCGTCCCGGGTGCCGGCGAGGCTGCGACTGCGATCCTCGGCATCGCGCACCTTCGTCAGCATCTCGGTGCGGGTCACGTCCGCGTCGGACGCCGACGACGACTCCTGCGCGTACGCGATCCCGAACACGAGTCCCACCAGGAGTGTCCCGAGCGCGATCCACGCGCCGGCCGCGATCCGCGGAGGCTTCGAGTGCCCCTGTTCGCGATCCGCGGCCGCCCCGGCATACCCAGGGTCGAGGTGATCGTTCATGAGGGACTTCAGCAGCGACGGGACCGGGTTCCGTCGCACCGACCGGGGCGCATCGCTCACGGACCGCTCCGGGGCACCGCGCGCGCCACTGCGACAGCCTTCGCGATGTAGATGCCCGCAGTCCAGACGTAGAGCCCCGTTCCCCACACGAGCAGCGCGTATCCCCAGGCGTTCGCGATCGACGCTCCCGCCCAGTCGCTCTGGGCGGCCAGCACGATCGGCAGCGCGAACATCAATGCGAACGTCGCGGCCTTGCCGAGGTAGACGACCTCCGGAGGCGGCAGTCCCCGACGCCGGTAGACGGGCAGGGTGAGCGCGAGGATCAGGTCACGTCCGATGAGGATCGCCGCCAGCCACCACGGGATGATGTCGCGAACGACGAACGCGACGAGCGTCGAGATCACGTACAGCCGATCCACGAACGGATCGAGCAGCGCTCCGAGGCGCGACATCTGGTTCAGCAGGCGCGCGAGCTTGCCGTCCGCCCAGTCGGTGAAGCCGCTGAGCATGAGAACGGCCAGCGCCCACCCGTCGGCCTGCGGACCCAGCAACAGGTACAGGAACAGCGGCACGCCGGCCAGTCGGATCAGGCTCAGGAGGTTGGGGATCGTGACGATGCGGTCGGCGCTCACGTCCTGCTGTCCTACCGCGTCCACCGACATTCCTCTCCGGTCCCCTGCCTTGTCGGTACGCCAGCCTTCCACATCCGGTGTCGCATTTCAGCGACCGACCGGTCGGGGCCCCGCGACTCAGAGGGCGACGACGCTGCGCGGTATGCGGGCCACCGACCCGGCGGTGAGGCTGCCGAGATAGAACCAGTCCGGGGTTTCGCGGACACCGGTCACCGGCGAGTAACTGCCCTTGCCGCCCTGGAGGCTGTGAACGATGTGCCCCTCGGCGTCGAGACCCAGGACCCAAGCGCGGTGTTCCGGGTCGGGCTGGACGAATCCCGGCAGGTTGGCGGTGAGGATGCGCAGGGTGGGATAGGGCGCCACCGTGTCGAGCAGCCGCATCCGGGGACTGTAGAGCGCCACCCAGAAGATGCCGTCGGCGGTCTGCGACGTGACGTTGTCGGGGATGCCCGGAAGATTGTCCGCCCACACGGAGATGTTTCCCGTCTGCGGCCCGGTCAACTCGACGCGTCGGATCCGATAGGAGCCGGTTTCGGCGACGACCACGAACGACTCGTCGCGCGCGAGCCCCACCCCGTTGGCGAACTGCAGACCACTGGCCAGCAGGTCGATCTCGCCGGTGCTCGGATCGAACCGCAGGAGACGGCCGGTGCCCGAGTGCTCGAACAGGTCCAATCGGTGGTCCGGCACCGTGAACCGCGACGACGAGTCCGTGAAGTAGACGACGCCGTCCCGCGCGACGGCGGAGTTGTTGCACGCGAGCAGCGGGGTGCCGAGCGCGGCGTCCGCGAGCACCTCCACGCGACCGGTCTCGTCGACGCGCAGTAGTCCACGTTCGCTGTCGCACACCAGGTATCGGCCGTCGTCGAGGATCTCGACCCCGAGCGGACGCCCGCCGGTGCGGGCAAGTTCGGTGGGACGCCCGGCAGCGTCGAAGCGCCACAACCGCCCGTCGTCGCCGCCGGTGATCACCCGTCCGTCACCGTCGACCGCGACGTCCTCGGGGCCCCGGCCGGTAGGAAGTTTCCACTGCTCGGCCCCGTCCAGTTGACGTCCGGGCGCGAGCACGCCGGTGAGAGCGGGTGGGGCCGGCGGATGCCACGCCACCGGTTCGATGCCGGTGCGGTCGAGTGCGCGCAGGGCCGATCGCAGGAGGGTCACCGCGCCGACGCTAGTCCGACGGGCCGTCGCTCACGCCGGTTTCAGCGCCACGCGAAGCTCGGCTGCGCGAACGCGGACACCCGGGTGGGCCTGCCGTGCAGCACCACTTCGCAGAACTGGTGGATCACCGCCCCGGTCGGAGCGTGGATGTGTTCGCCCCGGAACGGCCAGCACGCGACCGGATCGGGCGACCCGGGAATCTCGGTGAACTGCGTCGGAACGTCGAGTTCGTCGAGCGGGACGGAGAACACGTGCGCCACCTCGTCCGGACTGGGCACCACCGAGTCCACGGACCTCTCCGACCACACGACGAACGGGGTCATGACGTACCCCGACCGCGTGACGTAGTCGTCGAGCCGGCCGAGCACGTCCTCCGGTCCGACCTCGACGCCGAGTTCCTCGCCCAGTTCGCGCAACGCCGCGTCACGCGCGGTCTCTCCGGGATCGAGGCGCCCGCCGGGCAGCGCGAACTGCCCCGCGTGGGCACGCATCTTCGCCGGACGCAATGTCAGGGGGAACATCGGCACGCCGTCCGCGCCCTGCATCACCGCGATCACGACCGCCGCGGCACGCCGGTCGCCCAGCGGCACGGTCACCGCGTCGAAGGCCTCGAGGGCCGCCCGGATCTCGTGCCTCGACAACCGCGCTGCCTCCGCCATCTTCGCCTCCCGCACACCGCACCGCTGTTCGCCCGATCATGCCCCATCCCGGTCTGCCCCTCGTTATCGTGAGGGACAGCGATTGGGGTTCGGATGAACGAGTCGTCGCGATCTCTGTCCCGCCATTGCCTGTGCGGCGGGGCCCAGTTCACCTACCAGCCGGGCCGAGTCGTCGTGGTGCGCGACAAGGCCCCGACGTGGGATCCTCCCGCGAACCTCGATCCTGAGACGTCGATGGGGGCCTACTACCCCACCGCCGCCGACTGCTCGACGAGCGTTCTTGCCGCCGACGGCTACGCCGGCTGTCTGCGCGGAGGCGAATCATGAGCTACGACATCCGACTCGAGGACCGGGTCGCGCGGCCCGCGGCCGTCATGGGCGGTGACGTCTCGGTCGACGACATCGCAGGCTTCGTCGGGACCGCCTTGCGCGAGGTCGCCACGGCTGCTCGACGTGCGGGTATCGACCTGGCGGGCCCGCCGTTCGCGCGGTACCGCCCGCTTCCGGGTGGCGCGTGGAATGTCGAGGCGGGCTTCCCGCTCGCCCGGGCGATCGCTCCGGCCGGCCGGGTGGAGCCCACGTCGTTGCCGGCGGGTCCGGTCGTGGCCACCGTCCACGTGGGCAGCTACGACACCGTCGAACCCGCGTACATCGCGTTGACGTCGTGGGTCACCGAACACGGCTACGGCACCGTCGGCGAGGCGTGGGAGTGCTATCTCGACGATCCGAACGTACCGGAGCCGCGCACCGAGATCGTCATGCCCGTCACCCGCCCCGACGTCCGGCTGAACTGACGGTTCCGCCCCCGGCATCGCGTCTGTCGGGGACGTAGGGAACAATCGCGCATCGTGATTCGCTCGGCTCGGCTCGGCCTCTTCTCCGCCCTCTCCACCTCGGTCTTGTTCCTCGCGGGGTGCAGCAGCACGCCGACCGACGGCGAACCGGTCGTCATCTCACGCGCAGCGCCGCAGCCGGCCGCGGCGACGACACCCGTCAGCGCCCCGCCCAGGGTTCTGCCGACCTCGTCCGAAACCTCGTCCCCGGCGCCCGGCACGACCTCGTGGTCTCCTGTGCCCGAAGCCGATTCGGCGCCGCCCCACACGCTCGAACCGGCCACTGAGCTGAGCGCCGAGGATCTGCTGTTCCTGTCCTACATCACCGAGTTCACGTTGATGGAGAAGTCGGAGAGCGACCAGATCCGTCTCGGTCTGTCGATGTGCAATGCGCTCTACCGCGGCCAGAGCAAGCCCGACGTGACCACCGACTACCAGGGCGACGGCCGCTACACGGCGGCCGAGGTCACGAATGTCCTGGGGGCCGCGACGGTCTCGTACTGCCCCGAGTTCGCCTGAGTTCCCGGTGACCGAACCGATCCCCTATGACGAGATGCGCCGCATTCTCGGTCTTCCCCTTCCCGTCCGGCGCAGTCGGATTGCCGCGCCGTGGGCGGTCCGCAAGATAGCTGCCGGTGCCCTCGCCGGACGCTGGGGTGTCTGGAAGCGGACTGGCGGCGCCGCCGAGCTGGCCGCGGCGCACGACGACTGGTCCGGCGCGATCAGCGATGCGTGCACCCGTTCGGACGACAGCTAGCGGCCCACATCGAGCGCCTCCGCGGGCCTCGCCGACGCGGCAGCCACTCGACGGAACGAAAAAAGTCCCAGGTGAACAATCACCTGGGACTTTCTCGGTCGGGCTGACAGGATTTGAACCTGCGACCACTTGACCCCCAGTCAAGTGCGCTACCAAGCTGCGCCACAGCCCGTCCACGCCCTCGTTCGGGCGCCACAGAAGATTACAACAGTGTCGCTCCGGAAAGCTAATCGCCAGGTCAGCGGCAATTTTCGGGCTGCTACTGCCCGCGCCGCCCGGGTTCGGTGCCGGTTCGACACCGAAACCCGTGCGACGTCGGACGATCAGCGCCTCTTGTTGCCGCGGTCCCGCTTCTCCCGCACGCGCACCGAGATGCGGACGGGGCTGCCGTCGAAGCCGAACTCCTCACGCAGACGACGCTCGAGGAAGCGGCGGTAGCCCGCCTCGAGGAAGCCCGTCGTGAACAGGACGAACGTCGGCGGTCGGGTGCCGGCCTGGGTCGCGAACATGATGCGGGGCAGGCGTCCACCACGCATCGGCGGCGGTGTGGCCGCCACGACCTCCTTGAGCCAGTTGTTGAGGCGTCCGGTGGGGATCCGCTTGTCCCACGACTCCAACGCCGTCTCGAGCGCCGGAACGAGCTTCTGGACGGCGCGCCCGGTGTGCGCGGAGATATTGACCCGCTGCGCCCACGGGACACGGACCAACTCGCGGTCGATCTCCTTCTCGAGCATCAGACGTCGGTCCTCGTCGACCAGGTCCCACTTGTTGAAGGCGAGCACCAGCGCCCGGCCCGTCTCCGCCACCATGCTCAGGACGCGCAGGTCCTGCTCGGTGATCGGCTTGGACGCGTCGATCAGCAAAATCGCGACCTCGGCGGCCTCGATCGCGCCCTTGGTGCGCAGCGACGCGTAGAACTCGTGACCGCTGGCGTGGCTGACCTTCTTGCGCAGACCGGCGGTGTCGACGAACTTCCACACCTTGCCGCCCAGCTCGACGAGGGAGTCGACGGGGTCGACGGTGGTGCCGGCGACGTCGTGCACCACCGAGCGCTCGTCACCGGACAGCTTGTTGAGCAGACTCGACTTGCCGACGTTGGGCTTGCCGACCAACGCCACACGGCGAGGCCCGGTGCCGCCGGTTCCCTCGCGCGGGGTCTCGGGCAGCACCCGGAGCACCTCGTCGAGCAGATCACCGGTACCGCGACCGTGCGTCGCACTCACCATGTGCGGCTCGCCCAGGCCGAGTGACCACAGGGCCGCAGCCTCCGCCTCGGTGCGGGCGTCGTCGACCTTGTTCGCGACCAGGATCACCGGCGTCTTCGACCGGCGCAGCACGCGCACGGCCGCCTCGTCCGTCCCGGTCGCACCGACGACGGCGTCGACCACGAGCAGGATCGCGTCGGCGGTGTTCATCGCCAACTCGGCCTGACGGGCCACCGACTGCTGCAGCCCCTTGGCGTCGGGCTCCCAGCCGCCGGTGTCCTGCACCATGAATCGGCGTCCGGCCCAGTTGGCCTCGTACGAGACCCGGTCCCGCGTCACGCCGGGGATGTCCTCGACGACCGCCTCACGGCGGCCGATGATGCGGTTGACGAGCGTGGACTTGCCGACGTTGGGACGTCCGACCACTGCAAGCGTCGGGACCGCGACGTGCTCCTCGGCGTCCTCACCGTCGAGGAATTCGGCGAGATCCCAGTCGGACTCCTCACTCCAGATTCCGTCGCCGGCGTACTCGGTCGCCGTCGAATCTCCTGCATAACCGTCGGTCACTGCACTGCTCCAGTTCTGTCGCCTACCACCAGCAGCAACCTGCCGATCACGTCTTCGATACCCAGTTCACTCGTATCCACCGTCACCGAATCCTCCGCCGGACGCAACGGAGATACCGCCCGGGTGGAGTCGAGGTGGTCGCGACGCTGCACGTCGGCGAGGACGGCGGCGAAGTCGTCTCCGCGTCCTTCGGCGATGTTCTGGGCGTTGCGTCGCAGGGCCCGGGCCTCCGCGGAGGCCGTGAGGAAGATCTTCACGTCCGCGTCCGGCAGCACCACGGTGCCGATGTCGCGCCCCTCGACGACGATCCGCCCGGCCTGCTCCACGATGCGTCGCTGCAGGTCCACCAGGAACGTCCGCACCTCGGGCACCGCGGAGACCGCGGACACCGCCTGCGTGACGGCCGCACCGCGGATCTCGTCGGTGACATCCTCGCCGGCCAGCTGCACGCCGTCCGCCTCGGGATCGGTCCCGATCGACAGCGGCAGCGACGACGTCGCCTCCGCGACGGCGACGGGGTCACCGATGTCGACGCCGCGGCGCAGCACGTGCAGCGTCGCGATCCGGTACATCGCACCGGTGTCGAGGTAGCGGGCGCCCAGCGCCGTCGCGACCCGGCGCGACACGCTGGACTTACCGGTGCCCGACGGGCCGTCGATCGCGACGACCAGCGCGGTCCCGTCCGTCACAGGCCCACCGCCCCGTAGAGGCCGCCGACCTCGCCGCGGCCGAGGACACGAAGGGTGCCGGGACGGCCGTCGCCGAGCGCGACGTTGCCGATGTCGGTGCGGACCAGCCGCACCACCGGGTGGCCGACGGCTTCGAGCAGGCGGCGCACGATGTGCTTACGACCCTCGTGCAGGACGACCTTGACCAGCGACTTGCCACCGTTGATGTCGAGGACCGTGAACGCATCGACGTTCGCGGGACCGTCCTCGAGTTCGACGCCGGTCTTGAGGGTCTTGCCGACGCCGCGGTCGACGACGCCCTGCACGGTCGCCAGGTACGTCTTGGGCACCTCGAACGACGGGTGCATCAGGCGGTGCGCGAGGTCGCCGTCGTTGGTCAGCAGGATCAGGCCCTCGGTGTCGGCGTCGAGACGACCGACGTGGAAGAGGCGCTGACCGGCGGAGACGCGTTCGGAGACGATGTCACCGATGCACGGCCGGCCCAGGTCGTCGGACATGGTCGACTGCCAGCCGCGGGGCTTGTTCAGTGCGATGTGGACCAGGTCCTTCTTCACGACGACGCGGATGCCGTCGACGCGGACGATCGCGTTCTCGGGATCGACCCGCAGGCCCTGCTCGCGGACGATGCGGCCGTCGACCTCGACGCGACCCTGGTCGATGAGTTCTTCCGCGGCGCGCCGGGAAGCGACGCCGGCCTGCGCGAGCACCTTCTGCAGGCGCACGCCGTCGCCCTTCATCGGCGCGAGGTCGCGGTCGACGTCGGCGTACTGGTGCTTCGCGGGCTTCGCGTTGCTGATCGTGGGACTGTGCGCCTGGGTCTGGGCGCGCTGGGGCTTGGCCGACTTCGGCTTGCCCCGCTTGTTCAACTGCTGCTTGTTCGCAGTGGTCGAGCGGGCGGCGCCCTTGGCGGGCTGCCTCTTGTTGCGGTCCGGTGTGCCATCACGGCGAGCGGGCTTGTTCACTTTTCGATCCCTGTCAGTTTTCGATGTCGATCCCGGGGTCCGGCAGGTTCGCCGTCGACCCCGATGACGACGTAGACCTATCCATTCTCGCAAATCGCGGATCGGCTTCCAGACTCTCGGTGATGTCATCGATCACATCGACGTCGGGAAGCAGCGGTGCGAGGGGCGGCAAGTCACTCAGAGAGGCCAGCCCGAGGCGCTCGAGGAACAGCTCGGTCGTCGCGTACGTCGTCGCGCCGGAGTCGGCGTCGACCCCGGCCTCGGTGATCAGGCCTCGGGCCAGGAGCGAGCGAATCACTCCGTCGACGTTGACGCCGCGGACCGCGCTGATCCGCGCGCGGGTCAGCGGCTGTCGGTAGGCGATGACCGCGAGGGTCTCGAGGGCGGCGCGGGTCAGCTTCGACCGGGCGCCGTCGAGAAGCAGCCGCTCGACGTAGGGCGCGAACTCGGTGCGCGTGTAGAAACGCCACCCGTCGCCCGCGTACCGCAGGTCGATACCGCTTGCCCGCTCGGTGAGATCCGCCGACATCGTCCGCAGCATCGTCTCGACCCGGGCCTCGGGAACGCCGACGACGTCGGCGAGCATCGCCGACGAGGCCGGAGTGTCGACCACGAGGAGCATCGACTCGAGCGCCGCGGCGAGCCTGTCGTCGGGCAGTTCCGTGACCTCGTCCTCGAACCGTCCCCCGTCCGTGCCCACGTCGTCGCTGTCGACAGCCGTCATCCGTAGTCCTCCTCGCTCGCGGGCGCGGATCGGTCCTCACCGGTCCAGCTCACCATCAGCTCGCCCAGTGGCTCGGGCTGCTCGAACAGCACGGCCCGCTCCCGATACAGCTCGAGCAACGCCAGGAAGCGTGCCACGACCTGCACCTGCACGTCACACTCCGCGATCAGTGCGCCGAACGGCGTCCACACCCCGGCACCGCGTTCCTGCAGCAGCTCCAGGACCCGGGCGGCCTGCTCCGGCACCGACACCGTCGGCGCGTGCAGATGATCGAGCCCCACGGTAGGCACCGGGCGGGGACGGAAGGCCGTCGCCGCGATCTCCGCGAACTGCAGCGGATCGACCCCGAGGAGAACCTCCGGCAGGAGTCCGACATAGCGGTCCTCCACCGACACCGATCTCGGATACCGGCGCAGAGCGGCCGACTCGAGTTCGCCGAACAGCTGAGCCACCTGCTTGTAGGCCCGGTACTGCAGCAGGCGGGCGAACAGCAGGTCCCGAGCCTCGAGCAGCGCCAGATCCTCGTCGTCGTCCACCTCGCCCGCGGGTAGCAGCCGTGCCGCCTTCAGATCGAGGAGTGTCGCGGCCACCACGAGGAATTCCGTCGTCTGGTCCAGGCCCAGTTCACTGCCGAGACCTCGTGTGTACGAGATGAATTCGTCGGTGACCTCGGCGAGCGCCACCTCGGTGACGTCGAGTTGGTGCTGGCTGATCAGTGTCAGCAGCAGATCGAAGGGACCCTCGAAGTTGCGCAGCCGCAGCCGGAACCCGGACGGTGCGGACGCGGCGGTGTCGGACGGGGTCGTGTCGAGCGGGGTCGCCGTGACGACGTCGATGGTCACGCCGGCTACCGACCGCTGCGGTGGATCACCTCACGGGCCAGCGCCCGATAGGCCTCGGCGCCGCCGGACTTGGGGGCCCACGTGATGATCGGCTCCCCCGCCACGCTCGTCTCCGGGAAGCGCACGGTGCGATTGATCACTGTGTCGTACACGAGGTCACCGAACACCTCGACGACCCTCGACATCACCTCACGGGCGTGCAGGGTGCGGGCGTCGAACATCGTCACGACGATGCCTTCGAGCGACAGTCGGGGGTTGAGCCGATCACGCACCTTGTCGACGGTGTCGTTGAGCAGCGCCAGTCCGCGCAGCGAGAAGTACTCGCACTCCATCGGGATGATCACGCTGTCGGCGCATGCCAGGGCGTTGACGGTGAGCAGCCCCAGCGACGGCTGGCAGTCGATCAACACGTAGTCGTAGCGGTCGAGCACCGGATGCAGCACACGCCCCAGGGTCTGCTCGCGTCCCACCTCGGTCACCAACTGGATCTCGGCGGCCGACAGGTCGATGTTGCTCGGCAGCAGGTCCAGACCCTCGATCCGGGTGCGCATCAGCACGTCGTCGATCGACGTCCGCTCCACCAGCAGATTGTGGACCGTCAGGTCGAGATCGTGGTGAGCGACACCCAGGCCCGCGGACAGCGCGCCCTGCGGATCGAGGTCGACGAGCAGCACCCGGCGCCCGTACTGCGCGAGCGACGCGCCGAGATTGATGGTCGACGTCGTCTTCCCGACGCCACCTTTCTGGTTGCACATCGCGATGATCCGAGCGGGTCCGTGCGCGGAGACGGGCCCCGGCTCCGGGACCTCCCGCAGCGGACGGCCGGTCGGGCCGAGCGGCGCGTCCTGCACGGGTTCGACGTTCTCTGCGTACGACAGCGCGCCCCTGGAATACGGGTGCGCTTGCTCCGCCTGCGGCGGCTGCGGTGTCACCACGGTCCGATGCTCCCCTGTCCTGTAGGTCCCATCCTGTCGCTGACTGATGCCGTAACGCTACCGCTTCGTGATCTCGAAGGACGGCCAACACGCAACCACGTCAGCGGGCCCGCGGATGCGCCTGCGCCCACACCTCACGCAACGCACCCACCGTGACCAGCGTGTAGATCTGGGTCGTCGTCACCGAGGCGTGGCCGAGGAGTTCCTGGACGACGCGCACATCGGCGCCGCCGTCGAGCAGGTGGGTCGCGAACGAGTGCCGCAGCGTGTGCGGTGACACCGCGACCGCGATGCCGGCCTTCTCCGCGGCGGTGTGCAGGACCTGCCAGGCGCTCTGCCGGGACAGGCGGCCGCCCCGGACGTTGAGGAACAACGCCGGACCGCCCCGCACCGACAGCGCGGGCCGCCCGCGAACCAGGTAGTTGTCGATCGCGGCGATCGCCGGCCGGCCCACCGGAACCACACGTTCCTTGCCGCCCTTGCCGCGCAGCAGCACCGAGCGTGACTCGGTGTCGAGGTCGTCGACGTCGAGTCCGACCGCCTCGGAGATACGGGCGCCGGTCGAGTAGAGGAGTTCGAGCAGCGCCCGGTCCCGCAGCGTGCGCGGGTTGTCCGCCGCCCCGTCGCCGCCGGAGGCGTCGAGGATCGCGAGCACGTCGTCGAGTGGGAGCGACTTGGGAAGCCGCCGACCGGGCGTCGGGGGCTTCACCGCGCGCGCGACATCCCCGGTCGTGACGCCCTCGGCGGCCGCGAACCGGTGCAACCCGCGGACTGCGATCAGCGCCCGCGCCGCCGAACTCGGTGCCAGCGCGACCACCCCGCCAGCCGGGTCGCCCTTGCGGAGCGCGACGACGAACTCGCTGACGTCGGTCTCGGTGACCGATCTGATGTCGTCGATTCCCCGCGTGTCGAGAAACCGCGCGTACCGGCCGAGGTCTCGGCGATACGACGTGAGGGTGTTGCGTGCGGAACCGCGCTCGACGGCCAGGTGGTCCAGATACGAGTCGATCAGACCGCCCAGCTGCGTCATGCGGATCCGGGCGCGGCCCGACCGTGCTTGCGCCGGGTGAACGCATCGGGCCGGTCGACCCAGGCGGCGTCCGCGGGGCGCAGGCGGTCGCCCCGAGCCCGGGCGGCGGCGAGCGCCAGAATGCCCGACACGGCGGTCGCGTTCACGATCTCGCCCCGCAGCGCCATGCCGACCGCGTCGTCGAGCGGCACCCGCGCGATCTCCAGGTCCGCTTCCTCGTCGTGTGCGTCCGGCCGGCCCACGTCGTGCAGTCCGGTCGCCAGGAACACGCGAACGGATTCGTCGGTGAAGCCGGGCGAGAGGGCGACGTCGACGAGGATCGACCAGTCGTCGGCGGCCAGTCCGGTCTCCTCGACCAGCTCACGCCGCGCCGCCTCGAGCGGCGCCTCGCCGGGCTCGTCCAGCAGCCCGGCCGGCAACTCCCACAGTCGCCGACCGAGCGGATGCCGGTACTGCCGGATCATCACCAGCCGGTCGAGGTCGTCGAGCACCGCCACGGCAACAGCCCCATGGTGCTCGACGACCTCCCGATCGGCTTCTCGCCCGCCGGGCATCGCAACCCGGTCCACACGCAGGGCGACGATCGCCCCGCTGTACACGTCGCGCGAGGCGACGGTGTCGAACTCGTGCTCCCCCGGCAGGCTCATCGGGCGACTATCCGACGCTGTCCGCGGTGGCCGCCTCGGCAGCATCCGCCGGAGACGACGCCGTCACGTCGGTGACCTCGACGGGGAGCTGCTCGGCAGCCTTGTAGTCGAGGGCCGCGCCGACGAACGCCGAGAAAAGCGGGTGCGGGCGCGTCGGACGGCTCTTGAGCTCCGGATGTGCCTGCGTCGCAACGAAGAACGGATGCTTGTCCGCGGGCAGCTCGACGAACTCGACGAGGTGGCCGTCGGGCGAGGTGCCCGAGAACACGAGACCGCTCTTGGCGATCCGATCCCGGTACGCGTTGTTGACCTCGTAGCGGTGACGGTGACGCTCGGAGACGTTCTCACTGCCGTACGCCGCGGCCACGACCGAACCCTTGTCCAGCACGGCCGGGTACGCGCCCAGACGCATGGTGCCACCGAGATCGGCTTCACCGGCGACGATCTGCTCCTGATCGGCCATGGTCGAGATGACCGGGTGCGTGGTCTCGGGATCGAACTCCTCCGAGTTCGCATCCTTCAGACCCACCGAGCGCGCCGCCTCGATGACGACCGCCTGCAGACCCAGGCACAGGCCGAGCAGCGGAATCTTGTGGGTGCGCGCGAAGCGGATCGCGCCGAGCTTGCCCTCGATGCCGCGGATACCGAAACCACCCGGGATCAGGACGGCGTCGACGCCGCCGATCGCGGCCCGCGCGCCTTCCTCGGTCTCGCACTCGTCGGATGGCACCCACGAGATCTCGACCTTCGACCGGTGCGCGAAGCCGCCGGCCCGCAGCGCCTCGGTCACCGACAGGTAGGCGTCGGGCAGGTCGACGTACTTGCCGACCAGCGCGACCTTGACGGTCTCGCGCGGGTTGTGCACGCGGTCGAGCAGATCGCCCCACACGGTCCAGTCCACGTCCCGGAAGGGCAGCCCCAGCTGACGGACCACGTAGGCGTCGAGGCCCTCGCGGTGCAGCACCTTCGGGATGTCGTAGATCGACGGCGCGTCGGGGGTGGAGATGCAGGCGTCGACGTCGACGTCGCACATCAGCGCGATCTTCGCCTTCAGCGCCTGCGGCACCTCACGATCGCAGCGCAGGATCAGCGCGTCGGGCTGGATACCGATGTTGCGCAGCGCCGCCACCGAGTGCTGCGTCGGCTTGGTCTTGAGCTCACCGGACGGGCCGAGGTACGGCACGAGCGACACGTGCAGGAAGAAGACGTTCTCGCGGCCCACGTCGTGGCGGACCTGGCGGGCGGCCTCGAGGAACGGCTGCGACTCGATGTCGCCGACCGTGCCGCCGATCTCGGTGATCACGACGTCCGGGACGTGGCCCTGCGCGTCCGGGCCGGCCATCGCCAGGATGCGGCTCTTGATCTCGTCGGTGATGTGCGGAATCACCTGGACGGTGTCGCCCAGGTACTCGCCGCGGCGCTCCTTGGCGATGACCGCCGAGTACACCTGGCCGGTCGTGACGTTCGCGAAGGCGTTGAGATCGCGGTCGAGGAAACGCTCGTAGTGTCCGACGTCGAGGTCGGTCTCGGCGCCGTCCTCGGTCACGAAGACCTCGCCGTGCTGGAACGGGTTCATCGTTCCGGGATCGACGTTGAGGTAGGGGTCCAGCTTCTGCATGGTCACGCGCAGTCCGCGCGCGGTGAGCAACTCACCGAGGCTGGAAGCGGTCAATCCCTTACCGAGGGAGGAGGCGACACCCCCGCTCACGAAGATGTGCTTGGTGGCGCTACGCGATTGAATGCGTGACTGTGGCAAAGGGGCTCCCGTGACGACTGTGCAGGACTTGGTCTGAGTTGAGCTGCTGGGGCCTGCCGACCCACGGGACTTCACGGTAACACCTTCTCGTCCCGCCGCCGCGCGCGGCGCACCCGATAGGGGGCGACGCGCGTCACAGCGCCCTTACTGCGCCGGCGCGCCCACCGTCACCGCGGCCGCACCCGGCCCGGTGCCGTACCGGCCGGCGCCGCCGGCGAGCTGCTCCTGCAGTGCCAGAACCGTGGTGATCCGACCCGACTCCCGGTCGACGTTGTCGACGGTGGAGAGCGTCGCCGACACGCCCGCGTCGGCGCGTGCGACGGCGATCGGGCCGCTGCCCTCCGCTGCCGCCGGGGGTCCGACCAGCACGGCGCCGGCGCCGCGGCCGTCCATCGCCGCCGCGAAGCGCGCGATCACGGCTCCGCGGTTGCCGCTGGTGTTACCGGCGTCGCCGGCGCCCGTGAGGACGATCGCGAACTGTGCGGGCGCGACATTGCCGTCGAAATCGACGAAGCCTCCGCCCCGCAGCGCGTCGAGCGCCAGGGCCCGCTCCTCCGGGGTGGTCTGCGGCTGCGCGGTCTGCGGATCGAGCAGCAGCACCGACCCCAGCAGGTCGCCGGCGAGGCTGCCCTGGTCGACGGCACCGGTCCGAAGCTGGATTCCGGCCGGGATGATGTTGGTCACAGTGGTGCGCAACTGATCGCCGTTCACGGAGTCGACGAACGACTTGGTGAGTGCGACCCGGCCCGTCACGTTCCCGCCGGCCTGTCCGACCAACCGGTTGATGCCCTCGAGATCGCCCGGATCGGCGTCCGGGGTGGTGACGACGACGACGGAGCGCTGTGCGAGCGCGTCCCGCACCATCCGGTCCGACATGACGGAGTCGAACCCGTCGGCGGCGGTCAGTTGTTCGTTCAACTGGTTGTTCGTCGTGTTCAGATCCTCGATCTGACCCTGCAGGTCCGCCTTGTCGTCACGCAGACCCGAGAGCATGCCGTTCGACAGCAACCCGGATCCCAGCACCACACCGATGGCCAGTGCCAGGAAGATCGCCGCTATGGAAATGGCATGTTGACGCATCGAAATCACTTGAAGAGCCCCTGAACCCACAGCGCGAAGCTGTTCCACGTGTCGATTGCCCAATCCACGGCGTCACCGCCGATATTGGACACCACCAATGCAACGATCACCGCGGTGAGCGCTGCGAGAACGAGCAGTGCCACGGCCGCGCCGGAAACCCTGCTGCTGTACAGCGTCGATACCGCCTTGGCGTCGACGAGTTTCGGCCCGACCTTCAGCCGAGTCATGAAGGCTGCCGGGTTCGTGTCCCGGCGCCCGCGGTCGAAGAACTCGTCGAGCGACACCGTGGTGCCGACCGTGACGATGAGTGATGCGCCGTGATGATCCGCGAGCAGCAGCGCCAGGTCCGACGGTGACGCCGACGCCGGGAAGGTCATCGCGCCGATGCCGAGATCCTGGATGCGCGAGAGTCCCTGGGCGTGACCGTCCGGGTCGGCGGGGAGCACGACCTCGGCACCGCACTTGAGCGTCTCGGCGGTGATGTCGTCGGGGTCTCCGACGATCAAGTCCGGACGGTATCCGGCCTTGGCCAGGGAATCGGCTCCAGCGCCGACGCCGATCAGGATCGGCGAGTACTCCTTGATGAACGGCTTGAGGCTCTTGAGATCCGCGAGATGGTCCGGACCGTCCGCGACCACCACCACGTGCCGGTCCTTCAGCTCCACGTCGATGTCCGGGACGCCGACGCCGTCGATCAGCAGCGGGCTCTCGGAACGGATGAACTCGATCGTGTTTCCGGAGAAGGCCTCGAGGTGGTCGACGAGGCCGGTCTTCGCCTCGATCATCCGATCGGAGATCTCGGCCTCGAGTTGCTCCTCACCCTGCACCAGTAGGCGGTCGCCGGCGTAGACGGCGCCCTCGTGGAGCCGAATCTTGGAGCCGTCCTTGACGACCTTCATCAGGTCGGTGCCCGGCGCGTCGATCAGCGTGATGCCGCTCGCGACCAGGACCTCGGGCCCCAGGTTGGGATAGCGACCGGAGATGGACATCGAGCCGTTGACGACGGCCAGGACACCGGCCGCCGCGAGGGCGTCCGCGGTGACGCGATCGAGATCGATCTCGTCGAGCACGACGACGTCACCGTGCCCGACGCGACGCAGCAGCTTGCCGGTGTCGCGATCGACCCGGGCGATGCCACTGATTCCGGGCAGCGTTTCGGTCTTACGGGAGAGCAGCGCCGGCATCTTCATGCCGTCGATCATCACCCGTCACACAGCCATCGCACGGGAGGCGCGCCGTATCAAATACCACACCAGTCACACAATGCCAACTGAAAAGTCTGTTTCGCCTCAGGCGAGGGCGGCGCTGCGCTCCTGCCCGGCGAGAGTCAACAGCTCCTCCGCGTGGGCCCGGCCGGTCTCCGTGTCGTCGAGCCCGGCCAGCATCCGAGCCAACTCCACCACACGCTCGTCCTCGGTCAGCGTGCGCACGCCGCTGTCGACGCCGCTGCGGACGTCGTCGGTCTTGTCGACCACGAGATGAGTGTCGGCGAACGCCGCGACCTGTGGCAGGTGGGTCACCACGATGACCTGATGGGTCCGTGCCAGACGGGCGAGCCGACGGCCGATCTCGACCGCTGCGCGGCCACCCACGCCGGCATCGACCTCGTCGAACACCATGGTGGCGCCGCGGTCCGAACCCGCCAGCACCACCTCGAGCGCCAGCATCACGCGCGACAACTCGCCGCCGGATGCGCTCTTGCTGATCGGCAGGGACTGAGCGCCGCTGTGCGCCGCGAGACGGAACTCCACTTCGTCGACGCCGGACACCCCCGCATGCAGTTCACGGCCGCCGATCACGAGAGGAGCCGAGTCCGTCGGCCCCGCCTCCCGCGCCCGCACCGACACCTCGAGGGCGGCCCGTCCCATCGCCAAACCGGCCAGCTCGTCGCTGACGGCCTTCGAGAGTTTGACCGCCGCCTTGGTGCGGGCGGCGGTGAGCTTGCTCGCAGCCTCCGCGGTCGCGGCGGCCGCCTTGTCCACCCGCTCCGACAGCTCGGCCAACGCATCGGCCGACACATCGATTCGGGCCAGGCGATCCCGCGCGGTCTCGGCCCAGTCGAGTACGCCGTCGATGTCGGCGGCGTACTTCCGGGTGAGTGTCTTGAGTTCCGCCTGACGCGTCAGCAACGTGTCGAGCGCGCCGGGATCGCTCGGCAGACCCGACAGGTAACCGGACAGCTCGCCCGCGACGTCGGCGACGACGGCCATCGCCTCACCCAGTCGCGGCCCGAGCCCGGCGAGCGCGGGATCGTCGGACGCCTCGATCCGGGCCCGAGCCTCCCCCAGGAGGTCGAGCGCGCCGGCACCCCCCTCGACGGCGTCCTCGACACCGGAGAGCGCCGCCTGTGCCCCCTCCGCGGCCGAGCGCAGCGAGTCGAGATCTCCGAGCCGACGGACCTCGTCGACGATCTCGCGGTCCTCGCCCGGGGTCGGCGCGATGCGATCGATCTCCTCGAGGGCGAAGGTGAGCTGGTCCGCCTCCTGCGCGAGTTCGCGGGTGCGACTGGTTCGCTCGATCAGCTCCGTACGAGCCTCGATCCACTCGGCGCGCAGCTTGCCGTACCGGACGAGCAGCGTGCCCACGGTCTTGTCCGCGAACCGGTCGAGAGCCGCGAGTTGCTGATCCGGGCGGAGCAGGCGCAGCTGGTCGTTCTGGCCGTGCACGGTGAGAAGCGGATCGGTGAATTCCGACAGCACGCCCGCGGGAATGCTCCGTCCACCGAGATGGGCGCGCGAGCGGCCGTCGCCGCCGACCGTGCGGACCGCGATGATGCTGCCGTCCTCGTCTCGCTCGGCGCCACACGATTCGAGGAGCCGGGTGACCTCACGATCGATCGGCGCCGCGCTGCCGTCGACGCTGAACCTGCCTTCGACCACCGCGCGCGCCGCGCCGACGCGCACTCGACCGGCGTCCGCACGGGCACCGCTGAGCAGATGGAGGCTGGTGACCACCATCGTCTTGCCGGCACCGGTCTCGCCGGTGAGGACGGTCAAGCCCTCGTGGAACTGGGCCGAGGCCGAGGAGATGGCCCCGAGGTTGTCGATCCGAATCTCCGAGAGCACAGCTACCGTTTCCTCCCTCGCCACCCCGTCACCGGTAGTTCGAACTTCCGCACCATCCTGTCCGCGAACGGCGCCGAATCGAGCCGCACCCAACGAATCGGGTCCTTGCCCCGCACCACCTCGACTCGTGCGCCCGCGGGTAGCTCCAGCGTCCGCCGTCCGTCGCAGAACACCAACCCGTCGTGGCTGTCCGCAACCGTCTCGACAGCCACGATCGATTCGGGACTCGTCACGAGGGGACGCGCGAACAATGCGTGGGCGTTGCTCGGAATGACCAGCAGCGCTTCGAGTTCGGGCCACACGATGGGCCCGCCCGCCGAGAAGGCGTACGCGGTGGAACCGGTGGGGGTCGCGATCAGCACACCGTCGCAACCGAACGCCGAGACCGGGCGACCGTCGACCTCGAGCACCACTTCGAGAACACCCAGCCGCGAACGGTTCTCGATACTCGCCTCGTTCAGTGCCCACCCGCGCTGCACGATCCGGTCCTCGATGCGAACCAGGACGTCGAGCGTCATCCGATGCTCGATCCGGTACTCGCGGCGGACGACCTGTGCCATCGCGGTCTCGAGGTGCTCGGCCTCCGCCTCGGCGAGAAAGCCGATCCGACCGAGGTTGATACCGAGGACGGGTACGTCCGCCGACTGTGCCAGTTCCGCGGCGCGCAGGAAGCTGCCGTCACCGCCGAGCACGATGACCATCTCGCAGTCCGACGCGGCACCGGGCCCCTCGGGTACGACGGTGACGACCGGGACGTCGGGATCGTCGACGCCGCGCTCCATCCACGAGAGATCGACCTCGTTCTCGAGCAGTCGCAGCCCGATCCCGGCATGCGCGCAGATCGCAGCGACCCGTCGCGCGGTGTCCGAGATGTCGGCCCGGCCCGAGTGGGCCACCAGCAGGATCTGGCGCCCCGTCCCTCCGCGCGACACGGTGTCCGCGGCCGCGTGCGTCACTGCGGACCTTCCTCGACCGCGCGCCGGATCAGTTGCTCGACGTCCAGGAGCTCGACGGCGTCGTCGGACGGCTCGGTGTCGGAGGGCGCAACGCCCTTGCGCAGCCACAGGAAGTACTCGACGTTGCCGGACGGCCCCGGTAGCGGGCTCGCCACCGCGCCGAGTGTCCGCAGGCCTAGCGCGGACGCGGCCTCGGCGACCTCGCGGACCGCGCTCGCACGGAGTTCCGGATCCCGCACCACGCCGCCCGTGCCGACCCGGTCCTTGCCCACCTCGAACTGCGGCTTGACCATCGGGACGAGATCGGCGCCATCGGCAACACAGGCGACGAGCGCAGGAAGCACCAGCTTGAGCGAGATGAAGGAAAGGTCCGAGACGACGAGGTCCACGGGACCACCGATCGTGTCGGCGTCGATCGACCGAACGTTGGTGCGGTCGAGGACGTGCACGCGATCGTCTGTCTGGAGCTTCCAGACGAGTTGCCCGTAACCGACATCGACGGCCACGACCTCTCGGGCACCGTTGTGCAGCAGTACATCGGTGAACCCGCCGGTGGATGCACCGGCGTCGAGGCACCGGCGTCCCTCGACGGTGAGACCGCGCGGCGCGAACGCCTCGAGCGCCCCGATCAGCTTGTGGGCACCGCGCGACGCCCAGGAAACCTCTTCGGCCACCTCGGTCACCAGGAGCGGAGTACCCGCTTCGATGGCCGTGGCCGGCTTGGTCGCCACAGTCCCGGAGATGAGAACACGGCCTGCGGAGATCAACTCCACCGCGTGCTCACGGGAACGTGCGAGACCGCGCCGCACCAGCTCCGCATCGACCCTTGCTCGACGTGCCACCTCAGACCTTGTCCACTGCTGCCAGGGACTCGACGAGTACATCGTGAGCCCGTTCGAGAATCTGTGCCTGCCGCGCGAGCCCACCCGCCGTGTCGGCGTCGGTGTCGGCATCGTCCAACCGCACGAGCAACTCGTCCACCTGCAAACCGATAGTCGCCGGGTCGACGCCGCTACCCGCACCCGCGAGGTGCTGGCCTGGAAGTGGTACTGGCGTGCTCATCGAAGCAAACCTAGCCCATGGGCACGACAACCGACCACCTGCGATCCCGGCCTGCTGTCCGTCACATTCCGCCGATCAGGGCGGACACCGCGGCACGCGCCTCGGCGTCGACAGCCCTGATTCGAACGAACTCCGGATGTGCCCACGCGGCCGCGAGCACCGTGAGGAATGCCCCCGCCGTCGTGCGCCCGGACGCACCGGAGTCGACCGTCCGAACGACGAGATCCCCCGCGCGGAAGTCCACGAGCCAGCCGGGGTGTCCGGTCACCGCCGACTCCTCGGCCGGGCGGTTGAGCGCCTCGAGCGACGCCGCGACGTAGGTCGGACGATGGCCGACGTCGGCGCGCAGAAGATCCGCGGTGGTGCTGACCCCGGTCAGGACGAGCAGCGATTCCACACCGACGGCGTTGGCGCCGGCGATGTCGGTGTCGAGCCGATCGCCCACGACCAACGGCTTGGACGCACGGGCGCGCGCGAGGGCGTCGTGCATGAGCGGAGCAGCCGGCTTACCCGCGACGACGGGCTCGCGGTCCGTCGCCGTGCGGAGTGCGGCCACCATCGAACCGTTGCCGAGGACGAGGCCACGCTCGGTCGGCAGCGTCGAGTCGACGTTCGCCGCAATCCACAACGCACCGGCCCGGATGGCGAGCGTCGCTTCCGCGAGGATCGTCCAGTCGGTCGCCGGCGAATGCCCTTGCACCACGGCGACCGGGCCGTCGGCGAAACGGCGGACGGCGCGCAGTCCGACGTTCTCGACCTCTGCGCAGAGCGCCTCCGTGCCGACGACCAGCACCACAGATCCCGCGTCCACGCTCTCCGACAGCAGTCGTGCGGCGGACTGGGAACTGGTGACGACGTCGTCATCCGCCGCATCGAACCCGAGGTCACGGAGATGTTCCGCCACCTCGGCGGGGCTGCGGCTCGCGTTGTTCGTCACGTACAGCTGACGCTCGTCCCCGGCCTCGAGTGCTTCTCGCGCACCCGGGATCACGTCGGGACCCTGGTACACGGTGCCGTCGAGGTCGAGCAGGAGGACGTCGTGGCCGGCGCGCAACGACGGCAGGCCCGTCGCGGGCTCGGTCGACGCCCCTGAGGTCGACGTCACTGACCTTCTCCGGTCAGTTCGGCCACACGCTCCTCCGCATCGGTTTCGCCGTCGAGGTCGGCCGCCGCGGCATTGAGGAACCACTTCAGGCCGTCGGGGATACGTCCGGCGGCGACGAGCGCGTCGGCGTACGCGTAGAACAGGCGAGCTGCGGCGGAGCCGGAACGCGATGCGTCGAGATCCGGCGTCTGCAGGGTCACGACGGCCTGGTCGTACTGACCGAGGTCCATACGCGCACCGGCGACGACCATGCGAAGTTCGCTCGCGTCCTCACCGGTGAGTGCACGCGCCTCGTCGCTGCGACCCAGTTCGATCGCCCGCTCCGGACGGCCGAGACCGCGCTCGCAGTCCGCCATGACGGCGAGGAAGCCGGGACCACCGGACATGCGGCGGGCAGCTCGCAGCTCGGACAACGCTTCGGCCCACTCGCCGGCGTGATATGCGGTGATGCCCGCCGTCTCACGAACCACGGCGATACGGCCGGCCCGCTGACGTGCCGCGCGCGCATGCGCGAGGGCGAGACGCGGATCGTCCTCGATCAACCGGCTCGCCATCACGAGGTGACGGGCGACGGTGTTCGCGTTGTTCTTGTCGAGGCTCAGCAGATCGCGGCGCACGGCCGGATCGAGCTCCGACGGCTCCACCTCGTCCGGGATGTCCGGCTCGTCGGGACGCGCGTCGCGACGCTGCTGTCCCACTGCTTCGCGACCGCGCCCCGGCCCGAAACCACCCTCGCCACCACGACGATGCGGTCCCCCGCCCGTTCGGCGATCGTCGCCACGTCCCTGGAAGGGGCGACGATCATCGGACCTGCGTTCACCGCCACGGTCGTCGCGACCCCGATACCCGCCACGGTCGTCGCGGCCCTGGGATCCACCACGATCATCGCGGCCCTGATATCCGCGGCGATCGTCGGAGCGTTCACCGCGACGATCGTCGCGATCGCTCCACTGACCTGAACCACGACCCGGACGGCCGGCGCGATCCTGTCCACCGGTCGGAGACTGACGGCGGTCGTCGCGACCACCACGTCGATCCGACGGTCGACCGTCGCGTTGTCCTTCGGAACGGTGGGGGCCGTCTCCGCGGAAGTTCCGACGATCACCACTGCTTTCCGACACAGCCATTCCTTTCATACAAAACACGAAAGGGGACCCAGTGTGTTGGGTCCCCTTTCGGTAACGGATGTTCGGCGGTGTCCTACTCTCCCACACCCTGTCGAGTGCAGTACCATCGGCGCTGGAGGGCTTAGCTTCCGGGTTC